>DATLKN010000065.1:0-32618 GCA_035538335.1 Allostellaceae bacterium | reverse complement strand
AAGCTCCGCGCCGCTGGAAAAACCGCAAAACAGGCCCTCACCGCCTGCATGCGAAAACTCCTCGTCATCCTCAACGCCATCCTGCGAGACCGCAAACCATGGCAGCCCGCTTGACACCGCAGACAGTCGCTCAGCATGAGGAAGCTTTTGAGGGCATTAAGAAAAAATCCTCATCCTCGGCCTCCGCCGGGGCAGGCTCTGAGGTGCCTCGCGCAGCGAGGCCTCGAAGGACGCGGGACGGCTGCCCAAGGCAAAGTGATACACTACCCGCCCTCCACCCTCGTCATTCGGCGGCGAGCGCCGCTTCGCGCCCTTCCGCTTCCCGCTGGCGCTGCCACATCGCGGCATAGACGCCGTGCCGGGCGATGAGCTCGGCGTGGCGGCCGCGCTCGACGACCCGGCCGGCTTCGATGACGACGATCTCGTCGGCCTCGACGATCGTCGACAGGCGATGCGCGATGACGAGCGTCGTCCGCTCGGCCGAGACCTCGGCGAGGCTCGCCTGGATCTCGCGCTCGGTCTTGGTGTCGAGGGCCGAGGTTGCCTCGTCGAAAATGAGGATCTTCGGCGCCTTCAGGATGACCCGCGCGATCGCGACGCGCTGCTTTTCGCCGCCCGAGAGCTTCAATCCGCGCTCGCCGACCATGGTGTCGTAGCCGTCGGGCAAGCTCGCGACGAAATCGTCGATGCGCGCGAGCCGCGCCGCCGCCGCGACTTCCTCCCGGCTCGCCCCCGGCCGGCCGTAGGCGATGTTGTAGAAGATCGTGTCGTTGAAGAGGACGGTGTCCTGCGGCACCACACCGATCGCCCGCCGCAGGCTGTCCTGGGTGACGCCGCGGATGTCCTCGCCGTCGATCTCGATCGTGCCCTCCTCGATATCGTAGAAGCGGAAGAGGAGGCGGGCGATCGTCGATTTGCCGGCGCCCGAAGGCCCGACGATGGCGAGCGTCTTGCCGGGCGGGATCGTGAAGTCGATGTCCGAGAGGATCGGGCGGCGCGGGTCGTAGCCGAAGCCGACATGGCGAAAGCGAACCTCGCCACGCCCGGCCGCGAGAGCGGGCGCGCCGGGCCGGTCCTCGATCTCCGGGCGGATGTCGTTGAGCGCCATCATCTGCTCGAGGTCGGTCAGCGACTGCTTGATGTTGCGGTACACCATGCCGAGGAAATTGAGCGGCGTGTAGAGCTGGATCAGATAGGCGTTGACCAGCACGAAATCGCCGACCGTCATGCGGCCGCGGCCGATGCCGCGCGCCGCCAGGATCATCACCGCCACGAGCCCCGCCGAAATGATGACGCCCTGGCCGATATTGAGCGCGGCGAGCGTCGTCTGGTTCTTGACGGCGGCACGTTCGTAACCGGCGAGCGAGCGGTCGTAGCGAAGGGCCTCGTGCGCCTCGTTGGCGAAATACTTGACCGTCTCGAAATTGAGCAGGCTGTCGACGGATTTGCCGCTCGCCTCGCTGTTCTTCTCGTTCATCTCGCGGCGGAAGCCGACCCGCCAGTCGGTGACCGCGACGGTGAAGGCGATGTAGAGAGCGATCGTCCCGAAGGTGAGCGCCGCGAATTCCCAGTCGTAGAGCCGCCACAGGATCGCGCAGACGAGCGTGATCTCGAACAGGGTCGGCACGATGTTGAACAGCATGAAGGCGAGCAGGAATTCGATCGCCTGCGTGCCGCGCTCGATGGCGCGCGCCAGGCCGCCGGTGCGGCGCTCCAGGTGAAAGCGCAGCGACAACGCATGCACATGCCGGAAGACGGCGAGCGCGACGCGCCGCACGGCGCGCTGCGCGACCTTGGTAAAGACCGCGTTGCGCAGCTCGTTGAAGCTCTGCGCCGTGACGCGCGCCAGCCCATAGGCGAGGATGATCGCGATCGGCACCGCGACGAAGCCGACCTTGCCGGGCGACAGCGCATCGACCGCGCGCTTATAGAGAAAGGGGACCGCGATATTGACGAGCTTGCCGCCGAACAGCAGCGCGAGCGCCAGCACGACGCGGGCCCGCAGTTCGAACGAATCGCGCGGCCATAGATAGGGACCGAGCGCCTTCAGGGCGCGCAACTCGTATTTGAACCGGCCTTTCTCGCGCGGCGGTCCGGGCGGCGGCATGTCCCTGCCGTGCGGGCTCCTCATGCGGCCGGTCCTTCCTGGCGCCAGAGCCCGGCCTGCTCGAGGCCGCGCAGCAGCGGCAACGCGAGGCAAAGGGCGGCGGCGACGAGCGCGGCTTCCCACCAGAAGGGGCTCGCCCGCCCGAGCGAAGCGAAGAACCAGCCGGCCGCCATCGGCCCGAGAACGCGCGACAGGCTGCCGACCGATTGCGTGACGCCGAGCACCTCGCCCTGCTCCTCGCCGCCGGCGCGGCGCGACACGAGGGCGGTCAGCGAGGGCTGCGTCAGGCCCATGCCGAGGGCGAGCGCGGAGAGTGCGAGGAGAAGCCAATCGAGCCCGCGGGCGAACGGCATCAGCAGCAGCCCGAAGCCGAGCAGCGCCAGCCCCGCCAGCACGAGGCGCTCCTCGCCGAAGCGCTGCGCCAGGCGGCCGATCAGCCCGCCCTGCAGCACGGCCGAGAGCATCCCGACATAGGCGAAGACATAGCCGACCTGGCGCGGCCCCCAGCCGAATTGCCCGAGCGCCCAGAGCGCAAAGGTGCTCTCCATGCCGGCGAAGGCGAGGATCAAGAGGAAAAAGATCAGCACCAGGCGGGCGAGCACCGGCCGGTTGAGCGCGCGGCGCACGGCCTCGACGCGGCCGCGCCGGGCGCCGGCAGCGCGCCGCTCGGCGGCAAGGCTCTCCTTGAGAAGGAAGAGAACGCCGACGAGCGCCGTCGCCGACAGCCCGGCCGCGACCCAGGCTGGGCGCGCCAGGTTGGCCGTGTCCGGGTTGCCGCCGGCGAGCAGGCCGCCGAGCGCCGGCCCGATGATGAAGCCGAAGCCGAAGGCGGCGCCGATCATCCCCATGCCGCGCGCCCGGTCCTCGGGCTTTGTCACATCGGCAATGTAGGCCTGCGCCGCGGCGATATTGCCGGCGCAAAGCCCGGCGAGGGCGCGCGCCGCGTAGAGCATCCAGAGCGCATCGGCAAAGCCGAGCCAGAGATAGGCGACGATATTGGCGGCAAGGCTGACCATCAGCACCGGGCGGCGGCCGATCCTGTCGCTGATGCGCCCCCAGAAGGGCGCGGCGAAGAGCTGCATCAGCGAATAGACCGCCATCAGCGCCGTCACCTCCTGCGGCGTCGCGGCGAAGCGCACCGCGTAGAACGGCAAGAGCGGGATGACGAGGCCGAAGCCGACGAGGTCGATGAAGACGATGAGGAAAAGGGTCGGCATGTGGGCGCTTGATATCGCGCGCCGCGCGCCGCGGGGCAAGGGCCGCGTGGTTCGAGACGCACGCTTCGCGTGCTCCTTGTATCTCTCCTCCGTCGCGAGACCGGGGGATTACGGGGACAGTGCATTTATTTCCCGGCTTGCCTACGGCAAAGGGCCCTCCGCGGCAATGAAATAAGTGCACTGTCACCGTAATCCTCGTAATCCTGTCACCGTAATCCCTACTGTCACCGTAATCCCCGTCGCTCGCGGCGTGCATGCCGATCCCCAGGCTGGACGGCGGTCGTCTCGCGTTCCACACTCGGCATGCTCGATTCGAGGAGAGGGCGATGAATATCGGCAGGCTCGGCGTCTGGGTGTCGATGGACGGGATGACGGCCGGCGCCGCGGCGGAGTTCGCGAAACGCGTCGAGGCCTGGGGCTACGGCGCCCTGTGGCTGCCGGAAAGCCGCGGCCGCAACGCGCTCGTCCATTCGGCTTGGCTGCTCGCCAATACCGAGCGGCTCGTCGTCGCGACCGGCATCGCCAACATCTACGCGCGCGACGCGATGGCGATGGCGAATGGCCAGAAGGCGCTCGCGGAACTGTCGGGCGGGCGCTTTCTGTTGGGCCTCGGCGTGTCGCACCGGCCGATGGTCGAGGGGCTGCGCGGCCACGAATACGGCAAGCCCGTGGCGACGATGCGCGCTTATCTCGAGGCGATGCGCGCCGCGCCCTATCAGGCGCCGCCGCCGGCCGAGACGCCGCCCGTCGTCCTCGCGGCGCTGGGCCCCAAGATGCTCGCGCTGTCGGCCGAGCTAGCCGACGGCGCCCACCCCTACAACACCGGCCCCGAACATACGCGACAGGCGCGGCAAATCCTCGGGCCGGGGAAGCTCTTATGCCCGGAAGTGTGGGTGTTGCGCGAAACCGATCCGGCGGCGGCGCGCCGCGCCGGCCGCGCCGCCCTGTCGCGCTATTTGCAGCTCGAAAACTACCTGAACGGCTGGCGGCGCCAGGGGTTTGCCGAGGCGGAGCTGGCGGGCGGCGGCTCCGACCGCTTCATCGACGCGATGGTCGCCTGGGGCGACGAGGGCGCGATCCGCGCCCGCATCGAAGAGCATTTGGCGGCCGGCGCCGACCATGTCTGCATCCAGACGATCGCGCCCGAAGGCTCGGGCCGAACGGCCGACGAGGAGCTTCTCGCGCGCCTCGCGCCGAGCCGGCGATCTTGACGGGTTCCGGCGGCCGACCGACATTGTTGGTCGCAATGCCGCCGATCGGGAAGGCAGCCGGCGATGTATTCGGAAACGACGCGTTCGATCAAGGTCACGGTCAAGCCGTTCTATCTCGACGAGCAATCCTCGCCCGCCGAAGGGCGTTACGTGTGGGCCTATCACGTCCGCATCGAGAACCACGGCGGCGAAACCGTGCAGCTGCGCCGCCGGCATTGGCAGATCACCGACAGCCGCGGGCATGTCGAGGAGGTCGAGGGGCCGGGCGTCGTCGGCGAGCAGCCGGTGCTCAAACCCGGGCAAAGCTTCGAATATACGAGCGGCACGCCGTTGCCGACCCCCTCGGGCATCATGGTCGGCACTTACGAGATGGAGGCGCCGGGCGGCGACCGCTTCCGGGTGCAGATCCCGGCCTTCTCGCTCGACAGCCCGCATCAGCCGGTGCGGCTCAACTGACCGAAACCTGCGGGCGCCCGCGGTGCCGCCGCGCGCCCGCCAACCCGAAAGAAAGAAGAGCTAGATGCCGCGAGCCGCAGCCACGTCCCTGCCATTGTCCCAGATCGCTTCCGGCAAATCGAACGACGCCGCGCGGCCGAGCCGCGCCGAGGCCGAAGAGGCGGTGCGCACGCTGATCCGCTGGGCCGGCGACGACCCGTCGCGCGAGGGCCTCGTCGGCACCCCCGACCGCGTCATCCGCGCCTACCAGGAATTCTTCAGCGGCTACGAGGAGGACCCGGTGGCGCTGTTGCAGCGCACCTTCGAGGAGACCGACGGCTATGACGAGATCGTCATGCTGAAGGACATCCGGTTCGAATCGCATTGCGAGCACCATATCGCGCCGATCATCGGCAAGGTGCACATCGCCTATCTGCCGGACCACCGCGTCGTCGGCATCTCGAAGCTCGCCCGGCTCGTCGAGGTTTATGCGAAGCGCCTGCAGATCCAGGAAAAGATGACGGCGCAGATCGCCAACACATTGGACGAGGTATTGCGCCCGAAAGGCGTCGCGGTGGTGATCGACGCCGCCCACCAATGCATGACGACGCGCGGCGTGCACAAGCCCGGCATCAGCATGGTGACGAGCCGCATGCTCGGCGCCTTCCGCGACGACCCGCTGACCCGCCGCGAGGTGCTGGCGATGATCGGCACGCCCGGCGGCGCCGGCTACGAGAACGTCTGAACCGCCCCTGTGACGCCGCGCCAGATCCTCGAACGGCTCGTCGGCTTCGATACGGTTTCGTCGAAGTCGAACCTGGCCCTCATCGACTGGGTCGCCGACTATCTCGACGGCTATGGGATTGAGGCCCGCCTCACCAGCGACGCGTCGGGCGCCAAGGCCAATCTGTTCGCGACGATCGGCCGGCCCGACCGCGGCGGCGTCATCCTCTCCGGCCATACCGACGTGGTGCCGGTCGAGGGGCAGGAGTGGCACAGCGACCCCTTTCGCCTGAGCGAACGCGCCGACCGCCTCTACGGGCGCGGCGCGGTCGATATGAAGGGGTTCATTGCCCTCGCGCTGGCGCTGGTGCCGCGCGCGCTCGAACGCTCTCTCGCCACGCCCTTGCATCTGGCGCTCTCCTTCGACGAAGAGATCGGCTGCCTCGGCGCCCCGGTGCTGATCCGCGGCCTGCCCGAGGGGGTTGCGCGCCCGCGGCTCGCGATCGTCGGCGAGCCGACCGATCTCGGCGTCGCCAATGCGCAGAAGGGCTGCAATTTCCTGCGCACCCGTGTTACCGGGGTCGAGGCGCATTCGAGCCTGTCCGACGCCGGCGTCAACGCGATTTCGGCAGCCGCCGAGATCATCGGCGAGATCGGCCGCGCGGCGCGCGAGGCGCGGGGCCGGGCGCGCCCCGACAGCGGCTTCGACCCGCCTTTCACGAGCTTCAACGTCGGCCGGATCGAGGGCGGCAACGCCTTCAACATCATCCCGCGGCACTGCGAGTTCCTCTGGGAGTTCCGCAACCTGCCGGAAGAAGACCCGGCGGCCATCGAAGGGCGGATCCGCGATTTCGTCGAGCGCGAGCTGCTGCCGAAGATGCGCGAGCGCCACAGCCAATCCGGGGTCGAGACCGAGATGGTAGTCGCCGTGCCGCCGCTCGTGCCGGTCGCGGATTGCCCGGCGCAGCGCCTCGCCCGCAGGCTGACCGGCGCCGATCGGGTGACGACGGTCGCCTTTGCGACCGAGGCCGGGCATTTCCAACGGGCCGGCATCCCGGCGATCGTCTGCGGCCCCGGCTCGATCCGGCAGGCGCATCAGCCCGACGAGTTCATCGCCCTCGAAGCGTTCGCCGCCGGCGAAGCCTATCTTGAGCGGCTCCTCGACTGGGCCTCCGGATCCGCCTAATAAGTCCCTCGCTCCAGCATCGTGGTAACTTTCCCCTGGCCATCGCTCCGCAGGACAGCCAAGAAATCCTGAAGGGTCACGAGGTCCTTCGATAGGGAGAAGTGCATATCCACCTCCGCCCGGCCGAATTTCTGAGTAAACCCCGGAATCGCGAGGGCATATACCCGCTCAAAGAGTAGATTGTGCAATAGTAGGTTAGCTCGGCGGGCAGAGAGAACGTACCATTTTGCCCCGCGAATCCGCTCGTATGCCGTCCTAAATGCCGGAGACCGGGCGTCGACAATCCGATCCACAAACCAATCTTCAAAGTCACGACGACGAGTAACAGCGGACGACTCGCAAAGCAGGGCTAAAGGGCGAGCGTCTTCGTCGGGAATGATGCTGGCGACCGCAGGAGCGTTAAGACCGGGAACCCCGACTATCGCGAACACATACGGCAAATGTTCCCGCTCCTGCTCTTGCAGCGCAGCGAGGATCTTATACGTGGCTAGCGGGAAGCAATCGGTGGGGTCCAATTTGACCATTTCCGCGCCGCGACGGAATATCGATCCGAAAAATTTCACGTTGAACCGATAAAGTGGACGATTGCCGCCGTTAAGCAGCCGGAAGTCCGTGTTGGTGCGGCCAAGGCGAACGTCAGCGATCGAGAATTCCCGGCGGTCAATCTGTTCCGTGCAAATGTCCTGAAACGCGATCTCGGCGGCTCTCGCGAGGACCAACTCACCGATCTTGCGTTTCAGCTTATCGACGGCTACCGTGGTAACATCGGCAGCTCTGACGCGAAGCGCGCTCTCGATCGGATCAGCGGCCGTTGCCGCATCGAGGAGGCGGGCCGCAGTGGTTCCAACAATACGCGCGGCGTCCTCAAGCGTCTCGCCGCTTTCGATGAGCAGCGTGCCCTGTATCAAATGCAGCGGCTTTCGCCATCTCGGCCAGCGGACCGTATCGGCGAAAAATTCTTTGAGAAGATCCGCCAAAGCGGCCGAGATTTGGTTCACAGGAGGTGCGGGTCGATCCCGAATCGGACCGCTGACGCCCGCACATAAGTGTGTTCGACGTCAACGGCGATCCAGCGCCGCCCCAGCGCTTCAGCAACCGATCCGGTTGTGTTGCTTCCGGAAAATGGATCGACCACCAAATTTCCTGGTTCCGTAAGAAAATTTAGGAAGAATTTCGGAATATCAGACGGAAATCTTGCCGGATGTACTTTAACTCCTAATTCGGCGCAGGTTTTTATATAATCAGAATTGCTCTCATTGTTGCCCCTTATTATTAAGTTCGTAGGGATCGAGCCACCCCGATTTCTGCTGAATTTCGGCGTTATATTGTGTCCGCTCGGGCGCTTCTTCGATCTGTAGCCCCTTTCCAGCAGTCGGACCATATCGCCGCTGTATGGCACCAAGACCCGCCGGTTGTCCGCGGCCGGCCACGGGGTCGGGGCGAGCCACCAAACGTACTCCACGCTGTCCTTGATCCGGCTGCGGCGGACATTGACCCACTCTGCGGGGGCAGGAAGCTTGGCCGGGTTATACCAGAAGCACTCCTGCGCGAGGTGAAAACCGATATGATCGCAGAGAGCAATCAATAATTTAAAATGATAAATGGAGCGAGTCGGTAGTCCCGGATTATAGCTGCCACCTATATTAAGAATGAAACTTCCATCATCTTTTAGAATTCTTTTGATTTCTGTCGTGAATGGCAAAATCCAATTTATATAATCTAATTTGTCAACGTTTCCATATTCTTTCTTAAAATGTAGTGCGTAGGGCGGAGATGTGATTACCAGATCGATACTCGCATCCGGGAGCGCGCGCAAAACGTCGATCGAGTTGCCGTGAAACGCCGCTCCCAGATCGGTTCGATAAATAGGCGAACGATCCGCAACGAGATCCGCGGGATGTTCAAACTGCGGAAACCTCGCAGGCAGGGCGGCAGCCGGCATCCGATTCCCCTTTTTGTCGTTGACCACCGATTGAAAGAACTATGTTTCGTCGGATTATAGATTGTCAAGAACAAACCATGTACTGTTTACCCTCCCGGGCCCGGTGGCGGCGGGGCGGCGATCTCGCGCTGTTCGACCTCGCCCGGCGGGCGGCCGAAGCTAAGGCGGATGCGATAGGCCCGCCAGTCGCGCTCGTAGGCGACCGGGTCGGGGACCGGGATCGAGGCCGTCGAGATCGCCGCGAGCAGGTGCGATCTCGCCTGCGGCGCGCCGCCGAGGAAAGTGGGCGAGCCGGTGATCGTGGTGGGCGCCGTCCCGGGGGCGAACACCTCGCCCGAGTAGGCGCCGGTGCCGAGCAGGCTCTGCGAGCCCATGCTCGGCTGCTGCCGCACGTCGATGTCGCTGGCCGGCGTCGCGGCACCGTCCGGGGCGACGAGCGCGGCGTCGGTGAGCGCCAGCCGGTCCACCGCATCGACGACGATGACGTTGGCGAGCCCGAGCTTCGGAAAGCTCGCGCTCGCATGCATGACGGGCAGCGGCGGCAGTCCCTCCTCGCCGCAGCCGGCACAGAAAAGACAGAGAAATATCGCGGCGGCGCGCATCGGGGGCCTATGCTGAGCGTTCCTGGACGCATCTTTAGCGCAAAGAGCGGGCGCGCGCATCGCCCGTGACAGCGCGCGCGGGCGCGTGCGAGAATCGTGCGGCGCCACCGGAGGGGAAAAGATGCCCGACACCATTGCCGCGCCCGCGGCCGAGATCGGCCCTGTCGAGGACCGCAGCTTCGCGATCCCCGAGCTTCGGCTGCACGACGGCACCTGTATGCGCGACGTCCGGATCGCCTACGAGACCTACGGCCGGCTCGCCGCCGACGGGCGCAACGCGCTGCTGCTCACGCACGGCTATACCGGCAGCCATCACATGGCCGGCCGAAACCCGGCGAACGGCAATTTGCCGGGTTCCTGGGACGGGCTGATCGGGCCCGGCAAGGCGATCGACACGGACCGGCTCTTCGTCGTCGCCTCGAACATGCTCGGCTCCTCCTTCGGTTCGACCAATGCGGCGAGCATCGACCCGCAGACCCGCGAGCCCTACGGCCCGGATTTTCCGGCGATCACGCTCCCCGACATCGTCGCGGCGCAAAAGGCGCTGCTCGACGGGCTCGGCGTCAAGCACCTGGTCGCCGTCGCCGGGCCCTCCTACGGCGGCTACCAGGCCTTCGCCTGGGCCGTCGGCTATCCCGATTTCATGGACGGCATCGTCGCGGCGGTGACTGCGCCGCGTGCGCTCAATGCGGAAGAGCGACTCGCCGAACTCGAGGCGCGGCTGGCCGGCGACCCCGAGTGGAACGGCGGCCGCTATTACCACACGGGCGGCGCCAAACAGGTGCTGACCGAGATCCGCGTCGAGACGCTGCTGCGCTATGGCATCGACGAGCAGCTCGCGCCGCGCATCCCGGACAAGGCGGCGCGGCTCGCGGCGGTGCGCGGCCTCGCCGCGGCCTGGGCGAAGAACTGGGACGCGAACTCGCTCGTCGTCCTGCGCCGCGCCACGATCGGCTTCGACGCGATGCGGGATTTCGCGAAGATCAAGGCGAAGGTGCTCTACGTTCTGTGCCGCACCGACAAGCTGTTTCCGCCCGCGCTCGCCCCCGAGGTCATGCGGGCGCTCGCCGACGCCGGGGCCGAGGCGCGCTATTTCGAGATCGACAGCGAATTGGGCCATCTGGCGAGCGGGCCGGAACATGCGAAATGGTCGCCCGTGTTGCGCGACTTTCTCGCGCCGCTCGTCGCCCGCGTTGCTTGAGGCATGCCATGACTGAGAATGCGAAAGTCGAGACCTATCGTTTCGCCGACGACGGCGTCGTGCCCAACAATCCGGCGCTGCCGGTCGTTCTCTACCGCGCCGCGCTCGCCGGCGAGAGCGGCAGCGCGATCGCCGCCCGTTTCGCCGCGCATCGCTGGCCCGATGCCTGGGCGAACGGCATCTACGCGCATCACCACTATCATGCGAACGCGCACGAGGTGCTGGCGATCGCCGCCGGCTGGGTACGGGTGCGGCTGGGCGGCGAGCGCGGCCGCACGCTCGAGCTGGCGGCGGGCGACGTCGTAGCGATCCCGGCGGGCGTCGCCCACAAGCGCGAGGCGGCGAGCCCCGATCTGCTCGTCATCGGCGCCTATCCCGACCGACAGCGGCCGGATATCCAGCTCGCCGAAGCGGCCGCGCACGACGCCTCCCTCTTCGACATTACGGCGGTGGCGCTGCCGGCGGCCGACCCGGTGACCGGGCGCGCCGGACCGCTTCTCGATTGTTGGCGGCGCGGCTGAAGCTCTTATTGCGCGAACAGGGCGCTGCGCATTCGATCAAAATATGTGCTTGACGGATACAATTTGTTACGCTAGAGTGCGTAGTTGTTACGGTCAGAGGCAACGGGAGCCACATTTCGCCGGCCGCCGTTACAAGCGCGAGAAGCACTTTCGGGGGTATGTGACGGCCGGCGAAGCGACGCACTTTTCCTTTTCGGAGACTCCGGATCGGAGCGGGTCCTCGGCACTGCCGAGGACTTTCGCTTTTTGGGGCAGGCAAATCGCCCCACTCCACCAACGAATTCGTCGCCCCCGCGCTATCGGGGGTCTAGGGGCAGCGGTTCCCTCGCTCGCTCCGGGTTCCCGCTTTCGCGGCAACGACGATCGGTAGATTTAACCCCGGCGTGCCGCGTTCGCCTGATGGCCGCGCCGCTGCAGGTAGCGTAGCGCGCTCTCGAATTGAGAATCCCTGGCCGTGCCGATCAGCATCGGGTTGATCGGGTGCTCTTCGGCGCGCGCCGGCGCTTCCGGCAGCGGGGCGCCGCGGCCGCCGAGCGGCCCGGCATTCTTGAAGGCGCCGTAGAGGTCGCTTTCGTGGCCGATGATCGTGTTGGCGACCGCTTCGTCCTTCGGCAGCTGCACGAGGACGTCGGGCTCGATGCCGCGGTCCTGGATCGACTGCCCGGACGGCGTGTAATAGAGCGCCGTCGTCAGGCGCAGCGCGCCTTCGCCGTCGAGCGGGATGATGCTCTGCACCGAGCCCTTGCCGAAGCTGCGGGTGCCCATCACGGTGGCCCGATGATTGTCCTTCAGGGCGCCGGCGACGATCTCCGCGGCCGAGGCCGAAGCGCTGTTGATCAGCACGACGACCGGCGCGCCGTGCAGCAGGTCGCCCGCCACCGGGGCGGTATAGACGTGGTCGTCCTCGCTGTCGCGGCCGCGCGTCGTCACCACCGTGCCGCCGTCGAGAAAATCGCCGGAGACATCGACCGCCGCGTCGAGCAGCCCGCCGGGGTCGTTGCGCAGATCGAGGATGAAGCCGCTGAGCCGCCCGCCCGCCTGGTGCTCCATTCGCCTCACCGCCTCGGCGAACTCGCCGGGCGTGTTCTCGACAAAGGTGGTGATGCGGGCATAGCCGATCTTGCCCGGCTGGATCTTCGATTTGACCGAGACGACGCGCACGATGGCGCGGGTCAGCACGACATCGAAGGGCGGCCGGCCGCGGCGCAGGATCGTCAATTTCACCTTGGTGCCGACCGCGCCGCGCAGGCGCTTCACGACCTCCTCGGATTCCATGCCGGCGGTCGGCGTCCCGTCGACCTTGACGATGCGGTCGCCGGGCTCGATGCCGGCGCTCGCCGCCGGGGTGCCGTCGATCGGCGAGATGATCTGCGGCACGCCGCCCTCGAGGGTCAGCTCGATGCCGATGCCGCCGAAGCGGCCGCGCGTGACGCTGACCATCTCCTTGTATTGCCGCTCGTCCATATAGTCGGAGTGCGGGTCGAGCCGCGACAGCATGCCGCGCAGCGCGTCGGTCACGAGCTCGCGCTGCGTCACTTTTTTGACGTAGCTCGCCCTGACCTGCTGCATGACGACATTGAGCAGGCCGAGATCAGGGTCGTCGCCGGCACTGATGCCGGCGCCCGCGCGCTCGCAGCCGCTCAGCCCGACGGCAATGAGAATCGCGGCGGCCTTGACGACGGTACGACAGGCGGGCGAGGAAATCATTGTCGAAACTCTGATGGAAAGAGGCGGCCCATCCGCCGGTTCGATATTAGACGATCGGCCGGCCGGAGGGGAGAATTCGCTTATGACGGACGCCTTTTGCCGGCGCACTACTCGAAGCTGAAACCGCGGCGGCGCAGATGCGCGGCGAAGCCGCGGCCCTCGGGCTCGGTCGCCTGCCGCGCCTTGTCCTCAGACCAGCCGTAGAAATCGCGGTAGCCGAAGACCTCCGGCCGGCGCTGCCGGTCGCGCGGCAGCGCGTGGCGCGCGTCGCGCCGGCGGTCGTAATCCTCGATCGCCTGTCGCAGCCCGGCATCGTCGTAGCGGTCGCGGTGGAGGGTAGCGGCGAGCGGCAGGCGCATGCTGATGTACCCCTCCTGCGCCGGCCAGCCGAGCGTCAGCCCGGCGACCGGAAACACCTTTTCCGGCAGCTCGAGGATGTGCGCCAGCGCGTCGGCATGGTTGCGCACGACGCTGATCGGGCAGCAGCCGAGCCCCAATTCCTCGGCCGCGAGCACCATCGTCTGAAGCGCCAGCGCGGCGTCGACCGCGGCGTTGAAGAACCCTTCGAGCCCGCCGTTTTCGACCGTGTGGCCGCAAAATTCCCCGAGCCGTTCGAGGCGCCGCGAATCGCCGCAGAAGAGGAGGAAGGCGGGGGCGGTGCCGATCCACGGCATGTCCGGCACGAGTTCGGCGATGGCCCGGCGCCGGGCGGGGTCGGCGACCTCGACGACGCTCGCCTGCTGAAAATCGGATTTCGAGGAGGCCGAGAAGGCCGCCGCCAGCAGCAGCCGCAACAATTCCGGCGTGAGCGGGCGGTCGCTGTAGCGGCGGTGCGTGCGGCGCAACAGGATATGCCGCAACGTCGGCGATTGCGGAAGCTGGCCCGAAAGCGTCGTGCCGTCGCCGAAGCGGGCGGCAAGCTCGGCGTCATAATTCGCGGTCATCGCGGCTCGTTCTCCCGATGTCGTCCCGGCGAAGGCCGCGACCCACCTCGGCCATGGATACCGGCTTTCGCCGGTATGACAATGGGCTCAGTGCTCCACCCTGGAGAGCCGGTCGAGGTCGGCTTCGTCGAAGAGATAGCGGGTGTTGCAGAATTCGCAGGTGACCGTCGTCACCCGGTCCTTCTTCATGTCTTCCAACTCGGCTTGCGGCAGCGCCCGCAAAATCCCTTCGATGCGCTCGCGCGAGCAGCGGCAGCGCGCCTGCAAGGGATGGGTCGCATAGACCCTGACCCCGTCCTCGTGAAACAGGCGAAAGAGCAAATTGTGCGGCGGCAGCCCGGGATCGACCAATTCCTCCGGCGTCGCCGAGCTCATCATCACCATGGCGCGCCGCCAGCCGTCCTCGACGTCGTCCGGGATCGTGCCCCAGCCGCCCTCCGGCGGCACGCGCTGCACCATCATGCCGCCGGCCCGCCATTGGCCGGCTTCGCCGGCGCGCCCGACCGCCAGCTTGATGCCGGCCTGCAGTTGCTCCGACTGGCGGAAGTAATGCTGCGCGCATTCGGCGAGGGTCGCGCCCGACAATTCGACGATGCCCTGATAGCGGTCGGTGTGCTCGCCCTGATCGACGGTGAAGGCGATATAGCCGGAGCCGACGAGCCGGGGCACCGGCGGGGCATCGCGGCCGAGCGCCAGGCCGAGCTTCTCTTCGTCGTATTGCGCGTAGCCGCGCATCGCCCCGTCGCTCGAGACGTCCGCGACCATCAACCGGATGGGCCCGTCGCCCTTCGTCTGCAACGTGAAGATGCCGTCGTATTTGAGGGCGCCGGCGAGCACGGCGGCGAGCGTGATCGCTTCGCCGAGCAAGGCCGCGACAGGCTCCGGGTACTCGTGCTGCGACAGGATGCGATCGACCGACGGCCCGAGCCGGACGAGCCGGCCGCGCAGCGCGAAGCGGTCGATCTGAAACGGCTGAACGAGATCGTCCTCCGGCATCATCCTCTCAGCCGAGGCACCAGGCGAGGATGCCCTTCTGCACGTGCAGACGGTTCTCGGCCTCGTCCCAGACCACCGATTGCGGGCCGTCGACGACCGCCGCCGTCACCTCCTCGCCGCGCTTGACGGGCAGGCAGTGCATGAAGATCGCGTCGGGCTTGGCCTGCGCCATCAGCCGCTCGTCGACGCGGTAGGGGGCGAGCAGATTGTGCCGGTTGACGCTCGCCTCCACCCCCATCGAGAGCCAGGTGTCGGTGACGACGCAATCGGCACCCCGGACCGCCTCGGCCGGCTCGGTCGTGACCTCGACGCGGCCGCCCTCGGCGTGCGCCCAATCGACGAGCCGCTGCGGCAGCGACAGCTCGGCGGGGGATGCGACGCGCAGCGTGAAGTCGAAGCGCACCGCCGCATGCACCCAGCTCGCCGCGACGTTGTTGCCGTCGCCGCTCCAGGCGACGGTCTTGCCGGCGACCGGGCCCTTCTTTTCCTGCAAGGTCATCACATCGGCCATGATCTGGCAGGGGTGCGAGGCGTCCGTCAGCCCGTTGATGACCGGCACCGTGGCGTGCCGCGCCAGATCGTCGAGCTTTTGCGGCTGGTTGGTGCGGATCATGATGGCGTCGACATAGCGCGAGAGGACCCGCGCGGTGTCGGCGATCGTCTCGCCGCGCCCCAATTGGCTGTCGGCCGTATTGAGGATGATCGTGTCGCCGCCCAATTGCCGCATCGCCACCTCGAAGGAGACGCGCGTCCTCGTCGAGGGTTTCTCGAAGATCATCGCCAGCGTCTTGCCGGCGAGCGGCCGGTCGCGGCGCCCCGCCTTGTAGGCGGCGCCGAGATCGAGGATCGAGCGCAACCGCGCGCTGTCGAACTGGTCGAGGTCGAGAAAATGCCGCGGCGGCGCGGGCGGCACCTGCCGCCCGGCTGCCCGGCCGGCGACCAGCGCCGGGCTCACGCGGGCCATTCGCGCGCCACCTTGTGCATGACCGCGACCGCCTCGTCGATCTCGCGCTCCCCGACGACGAGCGGCGGCAGGATTCGCAGCACGTTGTCGCCGGCGGTCAGGGTCAGGAGACCCTCTTGCCGCAGCTTGGTGACGATGTCGCCGGCCGGCACGACGCAGCGTATGCCGAGCAAGAGCCCGGCGCCGCGCGTCTCGGCGAAGAGTTTTGGGTAGGTTTCGACGAGTTCGCCGAGGCGCTGCGCGAGGAACGCGCCCATGCGCTCGACATTGACGAGGAACCCCGGCTTCAGCATCACGTCCATGACCGCGTTTCCGGCCGCGACGGCGAGCGGGTTGCCGCCGAAGGTCGAGCCGTGCGTGCCGGCGGTCATGCCGGCGGCGGCGCGCTCGGTCGCAAGGCAGGCGCCGATCGGGAAGCCGCCGCCCAAGGCTTTGGCGATCGCCATGACGTCGGGCTCGACGCCCGACCATTCATAGGCGAAGAGCTTGCCGCTGCGCCCCATGCCGCACTGCACCTCGTCGAAGACGAGCAGCAATTCGAACTCGTCGGCGATCTCGCGCAGGCCCCGCAGATAATCGGCCGAAGGGGCGCGCACGCCGCCCTCGCCCTGGATCGGTTCGACGAAGATCGCCGCCGTGTGCTCGCCGACCTTGGCGCGCATCTCGTTCAGATTGTCGAAGGCGACCTGCTCGAAGCCCTCCATCGGCGGGCCGAAGCCTTCGAGGTATTTCTGGTTGCCGGCGGCAGCGAGCGTCGCAAAGGTGCGGCCGTGGAAGGAGCCTTCGCAGCCGATGACCCGGAAGCGCTCCGGATGGCCGGCGGTCGCCTGGTATTTGCGGGCGATCTTCAACGCGAGTTCGCACGCCTCGGCGCCGGAATTGCCGAAGAACACGGTGTCGGCAAAGGAATTGTCGACGAGCCGCTGCGCCAGCCGCTCCTGCCCCGGGATGCGGAACAGGTTGGAGGTGTGCCACAGCGTGTGCGCCTGTTTCGTCAGGGCTTCGACGAGATGCGGATGGCAATGGCCGAGCCCGGTCACCGCGATGCCGCTGGTGAAGTCGAGAAACTTGCGCCCGTCGGTCGAATAGAGCCAGCAGCCCTCGCCGTGATCGACGGCGACATCCCACCGACCGTAGGTCGGCATGACAGGTGTAATCACAGGGTCTCTCCTGCGCGAGAAGGATGGGAAAGGCGGAAGCGGAATATCGCCGCTATCGTCGTCGCCGATCGCCCGGCGGCGCGGTTTTCCGCAGCTCTCCCACAAGCCGGCTCGCGGTGCCGGGTTCGCGCGTCATTGCCACTCTCCTCGCCGCGGCGAGGCCGGCAGGCCGGCCCCGGCTATCGAGCAGGAAAGCGGCGGAGTATGAGGACGGGCGAGAGGGCTGTCAATCGAGCAGCGGCCGCGGCGCTGCCCGTCCCATGGTCCTCATCGCGGCAAGGCGGCAGGGCCGGGCGATCCTGGGGACATGGCCGAACGGCCATCTAGCCTTCTCGTTCGCGTTCTCCGATGAATAAAATGCCGCGCGGGTAACACCTCCGCGCGGTCACGAGCAAACTTGCGCGCCGGTTTGACGCCCCTGCGGACTGGCGCGCCTTTTTTTCAAGCCAAGCCCAGGCGATGTACATGTCCGGCGTCAACGGAACGTCGCGACAGGCGTCAGCATGGGGTCAAAAAGGCCGCTCCCGCTACCGGGAGCGGCCAAGTCTCGAAGGTCCGGCCCTATCGGCGCCTGCGATGCCGCAACCACAGATAGGACCGCCTCGACGGTACATGACGGCATTCAGGTCAGAGTGTGAGGCGCGTCACATCAACGCAAATTTGCTGAGGTGCCTCGGATCGCCCCGGCCCGGCTCCGCGGACGAACGAACGGCACGACGGCGAGCGAGGCCAGCACCAGCCCGCCGACGAGCAGCCAGGCCTCGTTGAGCGAGAGCGTCAGCCCGGCGTGCTCGACGAGCGGCGCGACGAGGCTGCGGGTCGCCTCGTCGATGGGCCCGAGCGGGTGGCCGTGGAAGCGGTCGAGCGGCAGCCCGACGAAGCGGGCGGCCTGCCGGTCGCCGGCCTCGAGCCGCGCGACGAGGCTGGCGACATGAGCGGGCGTGCGCTCGTCGATCAGCGTGTTGACGACGGCGAGCCCGATCGCGCCGCCGAGATTGCGCATCAGGTTGAACAGCCCGCTCGCATTCGCCACGCGGTCCGGCGGGAAGTCGCCGAGCGCGAACGAGGTCGTCGGCAACAGGCAGAGCATCAGGGCGGCGCCGCGCGCCGCCTGCTGCCAGGCCAATTGCCAGAAATCGTCCGCCGGGCGCATGAAGCCGTTGCCGATCAGCCCCGTCGCGAAGAGCGCATAGCCGAAAGCCGTGAGCAGGCGCGGATCGATGCGCCGCTCGAGCGTGGTGGCGAGAGGTGCGGTCAGCAGCTCGGCGGCGCCGGTCACGATCATGACGAGGCCGATCTCGAACGGGTCGTGGCCGCGCACGATGCCTAGAAAGAGCGGCAGCAGATAGGTCGCGCCGTAGAGCCCGACGCCGAGGGTGAAGCTGAGTATGCAGCCGAGCGCAAAATCAGGGTTGCGAAAGGCCGAGAGGCGGATGAGCGGCGCCCGGTGCCGGGCGCAGCGGGCAAGGAGAAGGACGCCGCTCGCAAGGCTCAGGGCCGAGAGCGCGAGCATGGCGGGGCTCGCCCAGCCGCGCGCCGGCGCTTCGCTGAGGACAACCTGCAGGCCGGCCAGAAAGAGCGCGAGGAGCGGCGCGGCGACGAGGTCGATGCCGGCGAAGTGCCGCCCTTCCGGGCGTCGGCCGAGAGTGCGAACACGGCGAGGGCAGCAACGGCGAGCCCCGGCGGCAGGTTTATCAGGAACAGCCAGTGCCACGAATAATGCGCGACGACAAAGCCGCCGACGGTCGGCCCGAGGGTCGGCGCCAGCATCGCCAGCACGCCGGCGAGCATCGTCGCGCGGATCCGCGCCGGGCCGTCCGCGAACATCTGAAAGACCGCCGAGAACACCAGCGGGATCAGAAACCCGCCGAAAAAGCCCTGCACGGCGCGGGCGGCGACGAGCATCCAGAAGCCCTGCGCGCCGGCGCAGGCCGCGCTCGCCGCGGTGAAACCGAGCACGCACGACACGAATGCGCCCCGGGTCGACAGCACGCCGCTGATCCAGCCGGTCAGCGGTATCGCGACGATCTCGGCCGAGAGGTAGCTCGTCTGCACCCAATCGAGCCGATCGAGCGGGATGCGCAGCGCCGCCTCGATCTCGGGCAGCGAACTGGCGACGATCTGAATGTCGAGCACCGCCATGAACATGCCGATGCTCATGGCGGTGAAACCGACCCACAGCCGCCGCGGCGAGAGCGACGGCGCCGCCTGCGGAACGGAAATGGCGCGGCCCCGCGGCGGTCAGAGAGTCATCGGCAGATCACGGGAAGAAGCCGAAGCGCACTCCGTCGAAGCGCCCAAAAACGAACGGGCGGCGGAAGAAAAACGGCCGCCGGAAGAAGGGCCTGCCGGCGAAGAACGGCCGATGAAAAAACGGCCGGCCGAAGAACCTGCCGCGGAAGAAGCGGTCGTCGCGGTCGCCGAAGCGCCGGCCGAAGAAGCGGTCGTCCCGGTCGCCGAAGCGCCGGCCGAAAAAGCGGTCGTCCCGATCGGCGAAACGGCCGTGGAAAAAGCGGTCGTCGCGGTCGCCGAAGCGCCGGCCGAAGCCGCCCCGAAAGCCGCCGCGAAAGCCGCTGCCGCGGCCCCAGGCGGCGGGGACCAGATGCGCGGCCGCAGCGGCCGGGCGCGCCGGCGCATGCAGCGCGACGGGCGCCGCCATGGCCGACCGCAGCGGCAGGGCGGCGAAAGGCAGGGCGAAGAAGACGGCGCCGGCGGCGGCCGCCTGCCGAAAGCGATGGCTAACTGCGCGCGAGGTCATCAAATCCTCCCAGCCAGTTGGAAAAAGATAGTTGGGTCGCCTCCCAGACGATGACCAATGAAAAAAATGTTAGTTCCAGGATCGGCCTCGTGCCGGGCATCCGCGTCTCGAATCTATGGAAATCACCGGCGTGGATGGCCGGGTCGAGCCCACGGCTGTCCGGTTCGTGGAGTTCGGTTGTCACTGCACTCAAAGGTTCGACTTCAGGTCCGCAATATCGAGGTTTATCGCCGGCGGCGGTGAGGGGCATGGGCGACGAATTTCGGCCGATTTGGTGGTTGCCTGTGCCGAACCGGACAGCCATGGGTCGAGTCCGGTCATGACGAATTGACCGAGGCCGGATGTGGTGTGTTCGAGGGGCAACCCGCGACTGCCGGGACGAGCCCCGGGCGGGCTACGGTTTGGCAACGCGCCAGACGCCGTCGTCGCCGTCGCCCGCCGTGTCGCCCGGCTTCGAATCCCGGAAATAGCCGTAGAGCGGAGCGCCCTTGTAGGCCCATTGCCGCGATCCGTCGGCGCGGGTAATGAGGGTGAAGCGGCCGGCGGGCCGCGCGTCGGCGGCGGCTCCGGCGGGCGGCCAGGCGATCGCGCACAAACCGTCGCATTTGGACAGGCCGGGGCGATCGCCGTCGTAGGTGTAGAGCGTCATGCCTTTCGCGTCGGCAAATACCGGGCCCAGCGCCGTTCGCCGAATGCTCGGCGCCGTGGAGCTGACGGCCGCCCCGGCGCAGGCGGCGAGCGACAGGGCCGCGGCGAAGGCGATGGCACGCGGGATCTTGCTCATCGGGCCTCCATCTCTGCGGCATCCAACTGCGCAATTCGGGTCTGCAGCGCCAGCATCCGCAGCAGCATCGGCGCGTGGCTGGCGGCGCCGCACACCACCGCCCGGCCGAGCCTGCCCGAGGCCAATCGCGAGACCATCGCGGCAAGCCGTATCGCCGGCCCGCCGGCGCGTCGCGCTTCCGCGACAAAGGAGGCGGGCGGCAGGCCGCGGCGAATATGCCGGGCCGCCAGCTCGGCGGAGCGCAGCGCCATGCCCAGGCCCTCGCCGGCGAAAGGCGGCAGGTGGGCGAGCCGATCGCCGACCGGATAGACCGGCGCCGAGGACGGCGGCGGCGGGGGACGCATGAACCCGCTTGCCGGACAGACGGCGGCGAGCGGCTTTTGCCAGAGCGCGGTCGCCCCCTCGAGCCGCGCGGCGAGGGGTGGGAAGACCGCAACCAGGTAATCGCGAAGGGCCGGCCAACCCCGACCGATGCGCCCGACGACAGCCGCCGGCAATACCAGGCAAAGGTTGGCGACGCCGGCCTCGACGAGTTCGAGACCGGCGTAGCCAGGGGCGAGGAGAAAAAGCTCGACGCGCCCCGACAAGGCGCGCGTCTTCTCGGGCGACAGCCGCAGGTGCATCTTGAGCCCGACGAGCGAGCGGTCGCGCTGCTCTTCGACGCCGCGCAGCGGCCACTTGCCTGTCGCGAGGACGAGGTTGCGCGCGCGGATCTCGTCGCCGTTGCCGCAGCGCAATCGCCAATTTTGCGACAGCCGTTCGGCGAAACTCACCGCGACGCCGCGCCGCAGCTCGGCGCCGGCCTCGGCGGCGCGTTGCAGGATCGCCTCGTCGAGCCGGTAGCGCGACAGCGAAAGGGTGGGAAAGGGCAGCGGGACGACGCCGCTTCCGCGCCCGCCGGCAAACGCGACGCGGTCGATCGCCGCCGCGCCGAGCGCTCTCGGGTCGATGCCCAGCCGGCCGAGATGCGCCAGCGTCTCGGGCCCGAGAAATTCGCCGCAAACCTTGTGGTGCGGCCCGGCCGAGCGTTCCAGCAGAACGACCTCTCGGCCGGCGGCGGCGAGGGCGCAGGCGGTCGCCGCGCCCGCCGGGCCGCCGCCGACGATTGCGGTCTCGACCGAATTCATCGCAGCCGCCCGACGAGCCAGCGGAACAGAAACGAGCGCACCGCCGCGGTCCCGGGCGGGATGCCGGCCGCGGCGAGCCGGTCCTCCCATTCCGCGCGGCTCAGCGCGCGCATGACCGAAATCTGCCCATCGTGAACGACCGTTCGATGCAGGCGGGCGAGTTTTCCGGCCAATCCGATGGCGTGATAAGGCAGCGGATGCCGCTGCAGGTCGCAGACGAGCCAGCCGCGCCGCGCCGTCGCCTCCATCCAGCGCAAGAGATCGGCGATCGCGGCATTCCGCAGATGGTGCGCGAGGAGGCTGTTGACGATCAGGTCGACAGGCGAGGCCGGACGGAAGGTCAAGGCATCGGCCACCGCGAAATCGATCCGCTCGCGGGCGTCCGTCGCCGCCCGAGCGATGCGGATCGTCTCTTCGTTCGAATCGATCCCGAGGAGCGCGATCTCGAGGCCGCGCCGGTCCGCCCAGCGGCGGATCGCCCGCAGCAGGTCGCCGTAGCCGCAGCCCGCGTCGATGAGGCGCAGCGGCCGCCGCGGTTCAGGCCCGCGGCTTGCACGGCCGATCCATCGAAGGATCGGGTAGTGCCCCAGCATCGCCCTGTTGAACGAGGCGAGGTCCCGCAGCACCGCGGCCAGCTCCGCGGCGTCGAGATCGCCGCCGTCGAGCCATTCCGCTTCGTCGCTTCGCCTGCTGAAATCCCGTCCGCGCGTCGTTGCCGACATGACGCGGCAAGGAAGTACAAACGCCTGGCACCGCCAAATTAATACGGCGTTATTTTATGACCGCGGTGTCACCCACGGCCGCCGCATTCAGTGCAGCAGGCGCGAGAAGAAATGCGGCCACAGCCCTTCGACGCCGACGAGGATCAGATAGACCGCGACGACGATGTTGAGGAGGCGCGGAACGAGCAGGATCAGGATCCCGGCGATCAGCGCGACGAGCGGCTGGATCATCACGACGTCGAATCTCATCACGCGCCCTTCTCCTCGGATTGCGTCCCGCCGCTAACGCTCGCGGGGCGCGCGAAGATCCGCGCAGCGCGGCGCGCGAGAATCTGCGACACTCGCCGGGCGATGAGCGAGGGCGAGATCGACCGCGGATTGCTCGAGCGCTGGGCGCTCTTCTACCTCGCGCGCTTTTCGAGTTCGGCGGAAAACCTGCGCCGCGTGCTGCTGCGGCGGACGCGGCCCCGGGCGCCGCTCGAGCGCGAGGGGCAGGCGGAGTGGCAGGCCCGGGCGCGGGCGCTGATCGACGGCCTCGTCGCCGAATACCAGCAGAAGGGGCTGATCGACGACCGCGCCTATGCGGCGGGGCGGGCGCGCTCGCTGCTGCGCCGCGGCGCCTCCGCCTCGGCGATCCTGGCGAAGCTGCGGGCGAAGGGCGTCGCGCCCGAGATCGCCGCCGGCGCGGTCGGCGCGCTCAAGGCGGAAAGCGGCGCGTTGGACCTCGACCTCGCCGCGGCGATCGCCTTTGCCCGGCGGCGCCGGCTCGGCCCTTACCGCCGCGCCGCCGCCGAGCGGGCGAAGGAGCTGGCCGCCTTTGCGCGCGCCGGCTTCGCGCGCCGCGTCGCCGAGAGGGTGCTCGCCTGCGAGCATCCCGATGCCGCCGAGGCGATGCTGCGCGAAGGGCGCGAGTGAGCCGCCTCAGGAAGGCTCGCGCTCGCGCATCAGCCGGGCGAGCGCGCGGGCGTCCACATCGTCGGCCGCTTCGAGCGCGGCGATGATGCGCGGCCGGTCGGCGGCCGGGCGGTTTTGCGACAGCTTGAACTTGCCTTCGAGCCGCGTCACCGCGATCTCGAACCCGACGATGCCCTTCAGCATGCCGGCGAGATAGGCAGCGGGCAGGTCCTCGATCCGCCACGGCGCCGCGGCCGGCGTTTCGTGGCGTTGCGACAGGCGGCGCAAAAAGCCGCGCAGCCAGGCCTCGTCCGCGACGAGGCGGACGCTGCCGTAGGCGTGCACATCGGCGTAGTTCCAGGTCGGCACCGCCGGCCCCGCTTCGTACCAGCGCGGCGAGACATAGGCGTGCGGGCCGGAAAAGATCGCCAGCGCCTCGCCGCCCTCGGCGAAGGCCGCGAGTTGCGGGTTCGGCCGCGCGAGATGGCCCAAGAGGCGCCAATCCTCGCCGTCGCGGTCGAGCAGCAGCGGCACGTGGCTCGCCACCAGTCCGGCCGCGCCGTGGCTCATGACGAGCGCGAATTCGTGGCGCTCGATATGCGCCGCCAGCGCGTCGCGGTCGGTTTCGGTAAAGTGTGGGGGCAAATAGACCATGTTCTTTCGTCAGCGCATGTGGGCGAGCACGAGGGTGCCGAGCAGCGCCGCTCCGGACAGCAGCAGGATGCCGCCCGAGCCGCGGTTGATCCATAACAGATGGCGGCGCTCGAGGGCGTGGAAGAGCGATCCGGCGCCGAGCGACAGCGCCAGCCACCAGGCGAGCGAACCGGCCCAGACCCCCGCCACCAGCATTGCGGCGCGGCCGAGGGTCGCCTCCTTGCCGCTCAAGCCGACGCCGGCGAAGATCGCGAGAAAGGCGAGCAGGGTCACCGGGTTGCTGATCGTCAGCGCGAAGGTCGAGGCGTAGTCGGCGACGAGGGTTTCGCGGGTGCGCGGCGGCGCGCTCAGCGGCGGCTCGGCAAACAGTGCGGAGCCGCCGACGTAAAACAGAAACCCGGCGCCGGCGAGGCGCAGCCAGTCCTGGTAGCCGAGCAGCCAGTCGGAGACGACGGTCAGCCCGAACCCGGCGATAATCCCGAAACAGGCATCCGCGGTCGCCGCCCCGAGCCCCGAGACGAGGCCCGCCAGCTTGCCGTCGAAGATTGTCCGCCGCATGCACAGGATGCCGACCGGGCCGACCGGGACCGCGATCACGATGCCGACCACGATGCCTTTCAGAAAAAAGGCAAAAATCATCCGACCGCAGCCCCTGCAACAGCCCGGCCAGTGTCCGTGAACAGCCGCGGCGGCGCAACCCCCTCCGCTTCGTCAGGCATATCCGCGGGTCGGAATAGCGTAGAGTTTGTGAAGGAATCGGCTGAGCGCCGCATGTCCTTCGAGACGGCCGCTCCGCGGCCTCCTCAGGATGACGATATTCCCTTTTGCCATCAACGCAGTACCGTCATGCTGAGGAGCGCCCGCAGGGCGCGTCTCGAAGCACGCGCCACGGCAGTTCAACCATTCCGCCAATTCCTTCACAGCCTCGCAGCGCCCTCCGCCGAATAGAGACGGCCCATCGGCGGATTGCGCTTCGCCGATCCGCCCTACACTTGTTAACCTTGCCAACCGAGGCGATCCGCAGGAGGGCCGGCGATGACCGCGAGCGACAACGCCCACGCTTTCAGCTTCCTCTCGATCGACGGCGAGAAGCTGCCGCTCGCCCAGTGGCGCGGCCGGCCGGTGCTCGTCGTCAACACCGCGAGCTATTGCGGCTACACCCCGCAATACCAAGGATTGGAAGAACTGTGGCGGCGCTACCGCGGCCGCGGCCTCGTCGTGCTCGGCGTGCCGTCCAACGATTTCGGCGCGCAGGAGCCGGGCTCGGCCGCCGAGATCAAGGCGTTCTGCACGACGAATTACGGCGTCGACTTCCCGCTGGCGCAAAAATGCGCGGTGGTCGGCGCCGAGTCGCACCCGTTCTACCGCTGGGCCGCCGAATCGCTCGGCGAGGCCGGGGCGCCGCGATGGAATTTCCACAAATACCTGATCGGCCCGCAGGGCGAGCTGGCCGGCAGCTGGCCGTCGCGCGTCGGCCCGACCGACCCGCCGATCACGGCGGAGGTCGAACGGCTGCTGCCGCGGGGCTGAGCCGCGCGGCCGGCGGCGCGCTGTCGGGCATCGGCAGTCCCGCGGCGTCGGCGACGACGCGGATTGCGAGCGCCCGGCGCCGGCCGCGGATCTCGATCTCGTGCCGCGGCGCTGCGCCGAGATCGATGCCGGCGCGCGCCACGACCGTTTCGGAGACCACCAGCTCGCAGCCATATTCCTTTGTCAGGCCTTCGAGCCGGCTCGCCGTGTTGACGGCGTCGCCGATCGCGGTCATCGCGCTCGCCTTGCCGTAGCCCATCTCGCCGACGATGACGGGGCCGGCGTGAATGCCGATGCCGATGCGAATCGGCCGGTCGAGCTCGCCCAACAGCGAGCGGTTCAGCGCGCCGAGGCGCTCGGAAACGAGGCGTGCCGCGGCGAGCGATGCGCGGCAGCCGGCCGCTCCGCCGCCCTCGATGCCGAACAGCGCCATCACCCCGTCGCCGATGAATTTGTCGACCCGCCCGCCGGCCGCCTCGATCGCCTGGCCGACGGCGGCGAAATAGCGGTTGAGGACGAACACGACATCGTAGGGCAGCCGGCCCTCGGAAAAGGCCGTGAAGCCGCGGATATCGACGAACATGATCGCGATCTCGCGCTCGCTGCCCTCGGCGATGTCGGCGCGGCGCCGGCCGTCGGCGGCGCCGGCGAAGGGCGGCAGCAGCGGCGTCGCCATGATCGGGCCCTGCGGGCGCAGCATGCAGGCGAGCCGGACATCGTGGGCGGCGCGGATGCGGCGCAGCACGCGCAGCTCGCCCTCGCCCGGCGGATCGAGCGCGCCATCGCCGGCGCGCACCCGGATGCGGCAGGTCGAGCAGCGCCCGCGGCCGCCGCATACCGAGGCGTGCGGAATGTCGGCGAGCCGGCTCGCCTCGAGCACGCTGGTGCCGCGCATGACCTCGATCGAGCGCCCGTCGGGGTAGCTGATCCGCACGAGGCCGCGGCCGCGCCGGTGCAGCCGCCGCACGAGGCGTGCGGCCAGCACCAGCGCGAGCGCGGCGGCAAAGAACGCGATGCCGGCGTTGCCGATCGTATCGGCCGCCTGCCGGGCGGCGGGCGAGGGCAGCACCATCGCGGCGAAGGCTTGCCGCGTCCAGCCCGGCTGTGCCGCCAAAGCCGCGACCTGGCGGCCCGCCTCGACGGCGCCGAGCAGCGACAGGACGGGGACGAGCACCGCGGCGACGAGGGCCGCCCAGCGCACCCGCTCGTACCACGGCCGAACCTTCAGCCAATAGTGCAGCCCGATCATCGCATGCGCCCAGGCGACGACGAGGACAATGAGCTGCAGCGCGCCGCGGCCGGGCGCATTGACGAAATAGACCCACAAGAAATAGCCGTAGTAGCCGACGTGGGTGCCGAGAAAATCGGCCGAGATCCGCGTTGCCGCGACGTGGCGGATCAACAGGAACGGAATCGCGAAGCCGAGCGCCAGCTGAGCCAGCTCGGCGCCGCGCAGTTTGAGGCTGCGCCGCTGCCACAGCGCCCACAGCGCGAGCGCGTAATGCACCGCGAAGCCGCCGTAGAGCAGAAACTGGCCCGGCGGTGTCGACCAGATCGCCTCGACGACGACCAGCACCCGCTCCATCGCCGCGATCGAGACGAGGCCCATCGCATGATTGACGAGGTGCATCGCCACATAGGCGAAGATCGCCAGCCCCGAGAGGAGGCGCAGACGCCGTGCCGTCAGGCGGCCCCGCATCATGCCGCGCACTGCGCCGCTCTGTCGCGGTGCGTAAACCGGCCGGAGAAGGCACAACATAGCGGCATCGGGAGGGGCCTTCGGTGCTGGAGATACGTCATCTCGTCAAACATTTCGGCGCGCTCGTGGCGGTCGACGGCGTCGCCTTCGAGGTCGGGCGCGGCGAGGTGCTGGGCTTCCTCGGCCCCAATGGCGCCGGCAAATCGACGACGATGAAGATGATCACCGGCTTTCTCGCGCCGACCGCGGGAACGGCGATCGTCTGCGGCCACGACATCGGCCGGCAGCCGATCGCCGCCAAGCGCGAGATCGGCTATCTGCCGGAAGGCGCGCCCGCCTATCCCGACATGACGCCGGCCGATTTTCTCGCCTTCATCGCGCGCATCAGGGGGTTTTCCGGCGTCGAGGCAAAGGCGCGCATCGCCCGCATCGTCGAATTGATCCATATCGCCGAGGTGCTGCATCAGCCGATCGAGACGCTGTCGAAGGGCTTCAAGCGCCGCGTCGGGGTCGCGCAGGCGCTGTTGCACGACCCGCCGGTGGTGATCCTCGACGAGCCGACCGACGGGCTCGACCCGAACCAGAAATACGAGATGCGCAAGATCATAACCGCAATGCGGGCGGAGAAGGCGATCATCATCTCGACGCATCTGTTGGAGGAGGTGGAGGCGGTGTGCAGCCGCGCCGTCATCATTGCCCGCGGCCGCATCCTCGCCGACGCGACGCCGGCAGAATTGGCGCGGCGCTCGCGCCACCACAACGCGGTGCGGCTCGGCGTCGCGGCCGGGACGGAGGCGGAGGTCGCGGCCGAGCTGGCCCGTCTTCCGGGCGTCGCTTCGGTCGAGCTTGCGGCCGCGGGCGAGGAGCCGGCCGTCATCGCCCTGCCGCGCGGCGGCGAGCCGATCGCAGACGCGGTCGCCGATCTCGCGCGGGCGCGCGGCTGGCGCGTCGCGAGCCTCGGCGTCGAGCGCGGCCGGCTCGACGAGGTGTTCCGCGAGATCACCGCCGCGCCCGTGCCGGAGGCGGCGTAGATGGGCGCCGAGCCGACATCGCCGCCGCTTCCAGCCGTCATGGCCGGACTTGATCCGCGGGCCTTCAGCCCACGGACTTGTTCCGTGGGCATCCACGCATACGGGGCGGGCGCCGGAGCCAGAGCCGTATCCAATCAGACCGACCGTTGGACGGCGGAAGCGGCCTAGATGCGCACCATCTGGATCATCTTCCGGCGCGAGCTCGGCAGCTATTTCGCCACCCCGCTCGCCTATGTGTTCATCGTCATTTTTCTCGTCATGGCGGGCATTCTGACGTTCTTCCTCGGCAATTTCTTCGAGCGCGGGCAGGCCGACCTCGTTCCGTTCTTCGGCTTTCATCCGTGGCTCTACCTCGTGCTGGTGCCGGCGTTGTCGATGCGGCTGTGGGCGGAAGAGCGCAAGAGCGGCACGATCGAGCTGTTCCTCACCTTGCCGATCCGCATGACCGAGGCGGTGATCGGAAAATTCCTCGCCGCCTGGTGCTTTGCCGGCATCCCGCTCGCCTTGACGTTTCCCTTCTGGATCACGGTCAACGTCCTCGGCGCTCCCGACAACGGCGTCATCCTGGCGAGCTATATCGGCAGCTTTCTGATGGCCGGCGCGACGCTGGCGATCGGCGCCGCGGTCTCGGCGACGACGAAGAACCAGATCATCGCCTTCGTCGTCACCGCCGCACTCGCCTTTCTGTTCATCGCGGCGGGCTCCTCGGTCGTGCTCGGCCTGCTGCGCGACTGGGCCCCCGAATGGGTGCTGCGCGCGGTCGGTGCGACGAGCTTTCTCGACCATTTCACGGCGATCACGCGCGGCGTCATCGAGCTGCGCGACATCGTCTATTTCCTGTCGATCATCGCCGCGTTCCTCGGCGCCAACGCGATCCTCGTCGATCTCAAAAAGGCCGATTGAGGGCCGAAGGCGAAGATGGTCTCGAACTTCTTTGCCTCGCGACCGAGAGTTGCCGCCGTGGCGCTCATTCTGATCGCGGTCATCCTGGTGTCGGTCAATATCCTCGCCGCGCAGTTTCCGGGGGCGCGGCTCGATCTGACGCAGGGGCGCCTCTATACGCTGTCGTCGGGGACGCGCCGCACGCTCGCCAAGATCGACGAGCCGATCACGCTGCGCCTCTACTATTCGACCGAGCTGGGCGACCGGCTGCCGCCCTATGGCGTCTATGCCGAGCGCGTGCGCGAGCTGCTCGAGCAATATGCCGCCGCCGCGCACGGCAAGTTGCGCCTCGAAATCTACCACCCGCAGCCCTTCTCGCGCGTCGAGGACCAGGCGGTCGCCTTCGGCCTGCAAGGGGTGCCGCTCGACCAGCAGGGCGACCAGGTCTATTTCGGCCTCGCCGGCACCAACTCGACCGACGACCGGCAGGCGATCCCGTTCTTCTCGCCGCAACGCGAGCGCTTTCTCGAATACGATCTGACAAAGCTCGTCCACAACCTCGTCTTCCCGAAAAAGCCGGTCGTCGGGCTGATCACGGCATTGCCGCTGCAAGGCGACGTGATGGCGATGATGCGCGGACGGCCGAGCCAGCCGATGGCGATCGTCAGCGAGATCGAGCAGCTCGACAAGCTGAAGCCGCTCGCGGCCGATCTCGCGCAGATCCCGGCCGGCATCGATGTGCTGATGATCGTGCATCCGCAAAAGCTGCCGCCGAAGACCCTCTATGCGATCGATCAGTTCGTGCTGAAGGGCGGCAAGGCGCTGGTCTTCGTCGATCCCTATTCCGAACTCGAATCGGCGTTGCGCAACCGGCCCAACATGCCGGGTGGGCCGACGGGGAGCGATCTCGAGCCGCTGTTCAAATCCTGGGGCATCCGCCTGCTGCCGCGCCTCGTCGCGGGCGACCGGCGCGACGCCGAGCGCGTCAACGTGCCGGTCGCCGGGCGCGGCGAGGAGACCCTCGACTACGTCGCCTGGCTCGGCCTCGGGCCCGAGAACCTGAACCCAAAGGACCCCATCACCGCCGATCTGCATCATTTGACGCTGGCCTCGGCGGGCATCCTGGAAAAACGCAAGGGGGCGGCGGCGACGGTCGAGCCGCTGGTCACGACCTCGCCCGATTCGATGCAGATCCCGGTCGGCAAGGTCGAGGGGCTGCCGGACGTCGCGGCGCTGCTCGACGATTTCAAGGCCTCCGGCCGCCGCTACATTCTCGCCGCGCGGGTCACCGGCAACGTCGAGACGGCGTATCCGAAGGGTCCGCCGCCGCAGCAGCCGGCGAAACCCGGCGCCGCGAAAACCCCGCCGCCGACGCCCGGCTTGCAGCGATCGGCGCGGCCGATCAACGTCGTCGTCGTCGCCGACAGCGATCTGCTCGCCGACCGCTTCTGGGTGCGCTCGCAGAATTTCTTCGGGCGCCAGGTGCTGGTTCCGCTCGCCGACAACGGCGATTTCGTCTTGAACGCCTTGGGCGTGCTCGCCGGCGGCGACGATCTGATCGGACTGCGGACCCGCGGCAGCTCGGCGCGCCCCTTCGCGCTCGTCGACCGCATCCGCCGCGCCGCCGACGAACGCTACAGCGCCGAAGAGCGGCGGCTGCAGCAGAAACTGAAACTGACCGAGGCGAAACTGCAGAACGTCACGGCCGGGCAGAACGCCGATGCCGCGGTGACCTTGTCGCCGGAGCAGACGCGGGCGATCGCGCAGTTCCGCGCCGACATGTTGCAGACGCGCCGGCAATTGCGCGCCGTCCAGCGGGCCTTGCGCGGCAACATTGCGCGGCTGAAAGGGATGCTCGAATTCTTCGACATCGCGCTCGTGCCCTTGCTCGTCGCCGCGGTCGCGATCGTGCTCGGGATCGTGCGCTTGCAGCGCCGCCGCCGGCGCGCGAGCGAGGCGTGAGGGGCGGGCGATGCAGCAAAAGGGCCTGGTCGTTCTCGCCGCCGCCGCATTCTTCTCGGCATCGCTCGCCGGCTATGCCGTCCTGCACGGCGACCGCGCCGTCAGCTCGGCCCCGCCCGGCGCGCGGGCGCTGCCGGGGCTGGCGCAGAAACTCCCGGAGATCGCCTCGATCGCGCTCTTCCGCGCCGATCTGAAGGCGGATTTCCTGCGCCGCGGCAAGGGCTGGGCCGTCGCCGAGAAGGCCGGCTATCCGGCCGACCCGGGCAAGATCGGCAAGCTCGCCCTGGCGCTCGCCGATCTGCAGCTGGTCGAGCCGAAGACGCGGCGCCCGGACCGCTACCCGCGGCTCGACGTCGAAAAGCCCGGTGCCGGCAAAGCGACGCTCGTCACCGTCAAGGGCAAATCCGGCGCGACGCTGGCGCGGCTGATCGTCGGCAGGCAGCGCTACGACCGCCTCGGCACCGGCAAGAACGGCGTCTATGTCAGAAAGCCGGGCGACCCTCAGTCCTGGCTCGCCCGCGGCTCGCTCGACCTTTCCGGCAAATTGCCGGACTGGCTCGACCGCAAGATCCTCGATGTGCGGCAAGCGCAGGTCGCCCGCGTCAGCCTGACCGCGCCCGACGGGACGAAGCTGGCGATCGCGCGCCCGTCGCCGGACGCGCCCTTCGGCATCGTCGATGCCCCGGCGGGCGCCAAATTCAAAAGCCAGGACGAGATCGCCGCGCCGGCGGGCGCGCTCCAATCGCTCGACCTGCAGGATGTCGCGCCGGCCGCAAAATTGCCGCCGCCCGCAACGGGCTCCTGGCTTGCCTCCTACGATACCTTCGACGGCCTCGAGGTGAAGCTCACCCTCTTCGATCGCGACAAGGAGCCGTGGATCGCGGTTGCCGCCTCGGGCGCCGGCAAGGCGGCGGCCGAAGCGAAAGAGATCGAGGGCCGCGTCTCCGGCTGGAGCTACCGCATCCCCTCCTACAAGGCCATGCCGCTGAAGAAGAAGCTGGCCGATCTGCTGGTGCCGCCGCCGCCCGCGCCGCCGGCGGCGAAGAAATAGCCTTCGTCGTTGCGAGAGCGCCCCTCACCCTCCCGTTGCGCGGGTCCCTCCCTCTCCCCGCGTGCGGGGAGAGGGTCGGGGTGAGGGGCCGCCGGCGGCTGCCATCCTCCCTTGCGCCGCATGCTGCTAATCGCCAGCTCGAAGGGGTGATCGCGCCGCCTCGCCTGCGCTTCGCCGCCTGCCTCTTCGCGCCGTTATGTGCCGCGCCTGCCGGATACTGGGCGAAGCCCGGGGCCGGCCCGCCGGTCGTGCAGCGGCAGTACCGGCAATGCCTCGCCGAGGCGCAGGACGCGGTGAAGACCGATCGGGCGATCGACGGCGACATTCTCGCGACCCGCTCCGAGGATTGGCAGCGCGCCGGCACGCTCGGCGTCGAAGCCGGCATGATGCTCTCCGCCGACCGCGCGCATGCCGAGGCGGTCGTCGCCCGCTGCATGCACGGCAAGGGATACCGCTTTATGCCGCGCGGCCGGTGACGTCAAAAGGTTTGTGTCAGCAGGAGAGGGGTGCTGACGCCCTGGTTTTGGTTTTCGTGGTTGAAGACGGCGAACAGGATGCGGTCCATCGAGGTGCGGTCGGAGAAGACGCCCATTGGCCGGGTTCGGCGT
>DATLKN010000064.1:0-21024 GCA_035538335.1 Allostellaceae bacterium | reverse complement strand
CACGATCTTGGAGCGGCTGCTCGAGGAAATCAGCTTCACCGCCTCGGACCGGCCGCAAGGCTCGGAAATGACGATCGACGCCGCCTATGTCCGCGAGCAGGTCGGCGAACTCGCCAAGAACGCCGATCTGTCGCGCTTCATTCTCTAGCCGGTGGCGCGCTGCCGCTCGACCGCCATGCGGGCGAGAAAGGCGAGGAGCGGGTGGATGCCGAGTGCGGCCATCCTGCGCCCGTCGAGCGCGAGGAGCGCGGCTTCCTCCTCGGCCGACAATCGAAACGGGGCGGCATAGCCGGCCGGGTCGGCGATATAGCGGGCGCGGCTCTCGGCATCGTGCGCGAGGCCCTGCAAGGCTTCGCTCAAGGCGACGCGGTCGGGCCGCGTCGCCGGGTAATGCGGCTCTGCGGCTTCGGCCGGCGGCCCGAAAAAGCCGAGCGAGGCGTAATTGTGGTGCCAGCTCGGCTCCAGTTCGACGATGTCGGGCTTGCGCTCGCCGAGCATGCCGGCGGCGCACGCCCAGCAGCGCAATTCGACGTTGCCGCTCTTATCGAGCGCCGCCTCGTCATAGGCGAGCAGCGCCCGCAGATTGCCCTGCCCGAGCCGCTCGAGCAGCGCCTTGTCGAAGGCGAGATCGGGCTCGGCATAGCGCTCGGTGCCGGGGAAATGCGACATGCCGCCGGAAGCGATGACGGCGGTCCGCAGCCCCAGCCCGGTGACAATGCGCGCCAGCGCCTCGCCGAAGGCCCAGCAGCGCTCGATCGGCGGTTGCGGCGGCAGGTAGGCATTGACGTAAATCGGCAATACCGGGTCGGCGATCCCGAGATGCGACAACGGGATGCCGATCGCGTAATCGATCCGCGCCGTGCTGGTAAAGGCCGGGTCGAAGCCCTGCGCGTAAAGCGCGCGCACCAGCGCGAAGCCGATGTCGCCCGGCACCCGCCAATGGAATTCGCGCCCGGCGAAGGCGCCCTTTGCTTCGCCCCCGACATGGATCGTGAAGGGCGGCGCCGCGTCGAGAAAGAACTGCTCGGCATGGTCGTTGGCGAAGACGAGCCACAGATCGGGCTTCATCGCCGATAGCCGCGCGCCGATCTCGGCGGCGCTCGCCCGCACCCGCTCGACCATGGCGCGGTCCTCGGTCGGCGGCAATGTGAAGAATTGCGGCGCGTGCGGCAGCATGGCGCCGCCGATGACGGTCGAAATCTCCGGCGTCGTCATGACCGGTCGAGCTCCGGGTAATGGCGGAAGATGCCCATCTCGTTGAAAGGGATGCGCCGGGGCGAGGAGAGATAGGCGGCGATGCGCGGGCGCCCCTTGACGCGCCCGGCGAGCGCGGCGACCCGCGGATGCGCCTTCGCCGCCTCGGCATAGGCGCGCGGAAAGGCGTATTCGAGCCCGGCGGCGATCTGGAACAGCGACAGGTCGCAGTAAGAGAGCCTCCTGCCGAGCAGCCAACCGCCGCCGCTGCGTTCCAGCAGGCGTTCGAAATAGCCGAGATATTTCGGCACCCGCCGGTCGAGGAAATCCCGCGTGCGCCGCTTCGCCTCGCGCTTCTGGTCCTCGTAATAGAGGCTGGAAGCGATCGGATGATGCGTGTCGTGCGCCTCGTCGACGAAATCGGCGATCGTCAACTGCAGCTGGTGCGCCCACAGCCGTCCCGACTCGTTGGCCGGAGCGAGCCCGTGCCGGCGGCCGAGGAAAAGGAGGATGTTGGCGGTCTGTCCGATGACGATATTTCCGGCGCGCAGAAAGGGCGGCGCGAAAGGCGGGCGGGGCGCCGCGCCGCCGTCCATCAAATGCAGCATCGCCTCGACGCCGCGTCCCTTGCCGCGGCCGCGCGCGACATCGACGTATTCGGCGCCGGCCTCTTCGAGCGCGAGGCGCACGAACTCGCCGCGCCCCTGGATCTCCGGCCAGTAATAGAGTTCGTACGGCATCGTTTTCCTCCGCGATCGAGGAATGATAGCCTTCGCCGGCGGCTAGCAAAACGAGAGCCTCAAATGCGCATCGAACGCCTCGATCATCTCGTGCTGACCGTCGCCGACATCGAAGAGACATGCGCCTTCTATACGAGGGTACTGGGGATGACGGTCGTCACCTTTGGCCCCGAGGATCCCGATAAGCGGCGCACGGCGCTGCGTTTCGGGCAGCAGAAAATCAACCTGCACGCCGTCGGCCGCGCGCCGGGGCTTGTCGCCGCGAAGCCGACCCCAGGTTCGGCCGATCTGTGCTTCGTCGCGGCGACGCCGCTCGCCGAAATCGTCGCGCATCTGACCGCCCTGGGCGTGCCGGTCGAGGCGGGGCCCGGCCCGCGCGCCGGCGCTCTCGGCGAGATCCAATCAGTCTATATCCGCGATCCCGACCGCAATCTGATCGAGATCTCGAATTATTGAGGCGGCGCGAGGACGGGACGATGAGGCTGGCGATCTGGTCGACGAGTACGCCGCGGCAGAATTCGACGCATGTCGAATTGTTCCAAAAGCAGCTCGAAGAGGTGGAACTCGCCGAGCGCATCGGCATCGACCAGATCTGGTTCTACGAGCACCACCTGCAGCCGACGGCGCCGGTGCCTTCGCCCAATCTGTTGATCGCCGCCGCGGCGCGCGCGACGCGCCATGTCCGCTTCGCGAGCATGGTCAACATCCTGCCGTTCCGCAACCCGCTCCTCGTCGCCGAGGAAGCCGCCATGCTCGACAATTTGACCGGCGGCCGGCTCGATATGGGGCTCGGCCGCGGCCTCAGGCCGCCGGAATTCGAGGCCTTCGACGTCGACCAGGAAAAATCGCGCGAGATGTTCCTCGAATCCTTCGAGGTGATCCGCCGCGTCTGGGCCGACGAGAATTTCGTGCATCGCGGCAAATACTGGACCGTGCGCAAGGACGCGCCGCTGGCGCCGCCCTTGGTGCAGCGCCCGCACCCGCCCTTCCTCGTCACCGCGCAGAGCGAAGCATCGCTGCGCTGGGCGGCCCAGCACGACATTCCGTTCGCGCAGATCGATTCGATGGTCGAGCAGGCGTGCGCCGACGCGGCGCTGTATCGCGAGGTGCAGAGCGGGCACGGCCACGCGCCTCGGCCGCGGCTCTATCTGATGCGCGAGATCCATGTGGGCGAGGATGACGCGCGCGCCCGCGCCGAGGCGCGGCCCTATCTGTTGCAATACTGGGAGCTGTGGAACCGCTACACGCAATTCACGCGCGGCGGCCGGCTCCCCGACAGCTACGATTTCTGGCGCCGGCAGGCGCCGATGCTGCACGCCATGAGCTTCGAGGAGATCGTCGACAACGACATGGTGTTGCTCGGCAGCCCGCAGCGCGTGGCGCAGGCGATCGGGCGCATCGCCGAGCGCCTCGACCTGATGGGCCTCGCGCTGGTTTTCAAGCTCGGCGCGATGCCCTACGACATGGTCGAGCGCTCGATGCGGCTGTTCGGGGAAGAGGTCGTGCCGCGCATCCGCCATCTGCTCGACCGCAACGGCGCGGCTCGCGACACGGGGGCGGCCGCATAAACCGCCTCTCGATCTCCAGCCGCCGGAAGCTGACCTCGATCCTGTTGGCGGTTGCGATCTTTGCCATGCTGGCGGCCTTGACGACGCTGGCGCGCGGGCGGCCCGTGCTGAACGGCGTATTGAACGCGATCATCGTCGGCACCGGCGTCGGCCTCTTCGAGCAATTCTATGTACAGAGCGCACGCGGCCGCTGGCTGCGCAGCATCCATCCGATTGCATCGATCCTGATCTACCTCCTGGTGGTGATCGCAATCTTCTTCGCCGCGATCCACCTCGTCCGCCTCGTTCTGTGGGATTTCGCCGAGCTTCCGACCGCCTACCGGCAGTTCCTTCCGGTGCTGCCGATCGTCATCGCCTATTCGATCATCGGCATCGTGGTGATGCGGGCGGTGCATTTCATCGGGGTCGAGACGCTCTTCCACCTGATTGTCGGGACCTACCACCGCCCGGTCGTCGAAAAGAAGGTGCTGATGTTTCTCGACATCAACGATTCGACCGCATTGGCCTCGCGGCTCGGCCCGGTCGAAACGAAATCGCTCGTCGGCAAGTTTCTCTTCGACATCTCCGCGCCGATCACCAACAACGGCGGCGAGATTTATCTCTACAAGGGCGACGGGCTGATCGCGCTGTGGAGCTGGGGGGAGGGTGTCTCGCGCGGCAGGATCTTGCGTGCGATCGATGCCGTGTTCGCCGCGGTCGAGCGCGAGCGTGCCGCCTACCTCGAAGAGTTCGGCCTCGTGCCCGCCTTCCGCATCGGCGTGCATGGCGGCGAGGTCGTCGTCAGCGAGCAGGGCGACATCAAGCGATCGATCGGCATCTACGGCAACACGATCAACATCGCCGCCCGCATGGAGGACGCCGCCAAGGCGCATGCAATCCTCTGCGCCGTCTCGGGAGATGTCGCCGAAGCGCTCCCCGCGGCTGCGGCCCGGCTCCGCCCGATCGGCCGCGAGACGGTCCGCGGCACATCGATCGACATCCCGATCTACGAGTACCGCGTCGCGGGCGTGGCGGCGGCGGCCACGCGGCCTGAGATTGCATCCTCGCTGCGCGCCTCGCAATGACAGCCCAACAAAGCAATCCGGTTCAATCCGCGAGGCCGGCATGATCTGGATCAACGCACGCGGCCTGCCGCCTCGGCATGCTGCCGGTGTTCGGCCAAGGAGAGGGCAATGCAGCTGCCGCTTCAGATCAGCTTCCGGCACATGGACGCCTCGCCTGCCGTCGAGGCACGGATCAAGGGCCGCGTCGAGGAGCTGGAGCGGCTCTACGGCCGCATCGTCTCCTGCCGGGTCGCCGTCGAATCCCGGCATCCGCGGCACCAGCAAGGCAATCTCTTCCGGGTGCGTGTCGATTTGAAGGTGCCCGGCCGCGAGATCGTCGTCGGGCGCGACCCCGCGGCGCACCACGCGCACGAGGACGCGCATGTCGCGGTGCGCGACGCCTTCGACGCCGCCCGGCGCTTGCTCGAAGACCACATCCGCAAGAGCCGCGACGAGACCGAGGGCGGCGCCAAGGAGAGGCGCGCTCAGGCGAACCCGTAGCGGCGGTTCAGATCCTCGAAGAGCCGCCGGCTGGTGCCGAAGTCGAATTCGCGCTCGACGAGCGTCTCGGGGTCCCACTCGCTGCGGCCGGGGGCGTAGAAATCGCCGCCATAGACATGGATCGCGCCGGTCAAACGCGGGATCGGGTTCGTCACCGAATGGATGATTTCGGCGCCGAGCGGCTCGGCGTCCCTTTCGCTGAGCGCCTTGGCGCCGGCGGCCTCGATGCGCGTCCCCTCGCAGCGGCGCCAGAAGAGGTTGTCCTCGCGCCCCGAATAGATGCCGATGACGGCCCAGATGCGATGGTTGTGCGGTCGCAACGTCATCATCGGCGCCCAGACGACGTTGAGGATCGTCAGGCTATCGGAGTGATAGAGCCGCGTGATCTCGGCCCGCTTCGGCTCACCCAGCGCCTGCAATACGGCGCCCGGTTCGCAGACCGCCCGGGCAATCACCTCGCGCACGCTTTTGTGGCTCGCGTCGGCGGCGCGCGCCGCGCAACAATCCTCGATGAACCGCTCGAGATCGAACATCGCGCTCCTCCTTCATGCCGCCGCCGAGCCGTGCCCGCCGAGCACCTCGCGGATGCCGGCGGCGATGCGCTTTCGGTCCGGGAACACCTCGTTTTCGAGGATCGGGCTGTAGGGGATCGGCACTTGAAGCGCGCAGACCCGCTTCGGCGCCGCCCGCAATCGCGCGAAACTCGGCGCGTCCTCGGTGACGGCGGCGGCGATTTCGGCGGCGAAACCCGCCGTCGGCCCCGCCTCGTCGGCGATGACGAGGCGGCCCGTCTTCTGCACCGAATTGCGGATCGTCTCGGCGTCCAACGGCACCAGCGTGCGCGGATCGACGATCTCGACCGAGATCCCTTCCCGCGCCAGCTCCTCGGCCGCCGCCAGGCTCTCATGCACCAGCCAGGCGAGCGCCACGACCGTCACGTCGCTGCCCTCGCGCTTCACATCGGCCTTGCCGAAGGGGATCGTGTACTCCTCTTCCGGCACCGGCCCGCGTCTGCCCATCAGCCGGTTCGATTCGAACGAGATGACGGGGTTGTCGTCGCGGATCGCGGTCTTCAAGAGGCCCTTCAGATCGTAGGGCGTCGAGGGCAGAAACATTTTCAGCCCGGCCAGATTCATGAACATCGAATAGGGCGACTGCGAGTGCTGCGCCGCCAGTTGCGTGCCGCCGCCGACGGCGGCGCGGTAGAGGATCGGGAATTTGACCTGGCCGCCGAACATGTAGTGGATCTTCGATGCCTGATTGACGATCTGGTCCATCGCGACGAAGCAGAACGTCACTTGCCGCCAATCGACGATCGGGCGGAAGCCGCAGCCGGCCGCGCCGATCGCCATGCCGGTCAATGCCGCTTCCGCGATCGGGGTGGCGCGGATGCGCTGCGGCCCGAATTCCGCGAGCAGCGGCGGGATCGGATCGGTCGACATGTAGAAGATCCGCGGGTCGCGCCGCATCTCCTCGGTGACTGCTTCGACGGCGGCCTCGTTGTAGGTCAGTTCTCGCATGGCTGCGGTCCTCGGCAAGAGAACGATTCACCGCTGAGGGCGCGGAGGATACGCGGCGGTCGCGGAGGGGCTCTGCGCCACCGCGTCCTCGGCGAACCCCCAGCGGTCCTCCGCGGTAAAGCGTTCATTTTAAACGGCGAACATGTCTTCGGTCGCCTGGTCCGGCCGTGGGAAGGGGCTCGCCTCGGCGAAGGCGACGGCTGCCTCGATCGCGCTCATGATTTCGCGGTCGAGCGCCTCGAACCCCGCCGCGCCGAGGTCGCCCTGCGCCTCGAGCCGGCGGGCGAGCAGCGCGATCGGGTCCTTCCCCTTCCACATCTCGATTTCGGCCGGATCGCGCGGGTCGGGCTGGCCGCGCCGCTCGGTATGGGCGCGCTGGCGGTAGGTCTTGCATTCGATGAGGCTGGGGCCGCCGCCCGAGCGGGCGCGCTCGACCGCCCGGTTCGCCGCCTGATGGACCGCGAAGATGTCGTTGCCGTCGACGGTGGTGCCCGGAATGCCGTAGCCGGCCGCGCGCGCCGCCACGTCGGCGAGCGCGTGCGTCGCGGTCGCCGGGGTCTGCGCCGCCCATTGGTTGTTCTCGCAAACATAGACGACGGGCAATTTCCAGCTCGCCGCGATGTTGAGGCATTCGTGGAAGGGGCCGGCGTTGGAGGCGCCGTCGCCGAAGAACGAGACCGCGACGCCGCCCTTCCCCTCCATCTGCGCCGCCAGCCCCGCCCCGGTGATGATCGAGATGCCGCCCGCGACGATGCCGTTCGCCCCCAGCATGCCGATCGCAAAATCGGCGATGTGCATCGAACCGCCCTTGCCCTTGCAATAGCCGGTGGCCCGGCCGTAGAGCTCGGCCATCATGCGGTTGAGATCGGCCCCCTTGGCGATGCAATGGCCGTGGCCGCGATGCGTCGAGATGATGCGGTCCGAGGGCGCCAGCGCCGAGCAGACGCCGACCGCCACCGCCTCCTCGCCGATATAGCAATGCACGACGCCGAAGATCTTGCCGGCCGAATAATCGGCCGAGGCGCGCTCCTCGAAGCGGCGGATCGTCAGCATCGCCCGCAGCATCTCCAGCTGCTTCTCGGGCGGCAGGTTGGGCGACAGGGTTTGGGCCATCGGCGTCATCCCTCCGGGGCCGGTCGGGGCCAAGGATGATGCGCCGCCGGGGGGAGGGGTGGCAACCGGAACCTCGGGGCCGATTCCGCGCTGTCAGCTGTGCGATCTATCGCGCCACGCCTGCACGAAGGCAGCAGGGGTGACGATAGGGATTTCCCGGAACGGATCGAGCGCGAGGAGATCGGCGTCCCCGGAGATGATCAGATCGGCGTGGCCGTTGACGGCCAGCTCCAGAAATTTGTCGTCCTTCGGATCCCGGCAGGCGGTGATTCGGTCGATGATCGCGACCGGCTCGGCCGCCGCCAGGAGTTCACTCAGCCAATCTCGAAAGCGCGGCGGGATCAGCGGCGCAAGACGCGGGCGGGCCAGGGTGACGAACAGCTCTCGCTCGGTGATCGTCGATTTGAGGAGGCGGCCGCTTTCCGCCACGATATGAGCGGCCATACCCGGTATCGATTTTTCCTTCAGCGCCGCGCTGATAAAGACGTTCGTATCGACAACGACCCTCATCTGAGCAGCGGTTGCGCTTCCGTCCGGGCCTCGTCGATCAGCCGGTCGATATCTTCATCGCTCAACCCCGCGGCGACCACGCGCGCGCGCGCCTCCCGCCGGCCGGGGATCAGCTCGTCGGCTTCGATCGTGACCGTGACCCGGTCGTCAAGATCGAGCCCCCGCCGGACCAACTCGGCCGCCACCTTGCCCACTGTGGTCTCGATCACTTCGCCTTGCGATGACATGGCTTCAGCTCCTTGGCCACGGAATCTAGGCCCGTGACGGCGCAGCGTCAAATCCGGGGCCGACGAGGCCGTGGCGCGGTCGCGATGCGTTGCGACCATTGCAGGACGCCGTAGATCTTGCTCTCCAGATAATCAGCCGAGGCGCGCTCCTCGAAGCGGCGGATCGACGGCATCCCCCGCAGCATCTCCAGCTGCACTTCGGGCGGCAGGTTCGGGGAAGCGCTTTGGGCTGAAAGGCCTTGGGTCGAGAGGCTACGCGGCAGGGTCTCTCCGGGTCGGGGCCGTAGATGATGCGGCGGCGCTGCCGGGGTGGCAACCGCGACTCGCCGGAGCATTTGGCGCCTTTTCAACCTCAGCGCAATAGAAGATTTCTCAGCTCGGTCGTCGCTCCGACACGGAAAAGCGGCACCGGAGATCGGCGGAACACCAGTCAGCATCCGAAAATCCCGCCAAACCGGAGACATCCGATCCTGGCTAATCTGCTATCTCGACACTCCCGGCGGGGTCAACAAACAGGGCCGTCAAAGCCACGCGCTCCTTCGCGAGCCTGGGCAATCGCCCCCACAGTCCCCTGAACTGCGTCATATCGGGCAGAGCGATGCTATGGCGCGCTGAAGGATCTTCGATGCGCTGGAGTATCGTGCCCAAAACCGCGAGGAAGTAGTTGACTCTCATCGGCTGCGAAGATCCGCCTCCCTTCGCCTCGATAATCCAGTGCTCGTCGCCCTTCTTAGCCAGGATATCGATACCCCGGCTTTGACCCCACGCAACCCTCACTTGCCATCCTAGCCCCTCAAGCCAACTCTTAACGTGATGTTTTACATCATCTTCTGAAAGTCCGTCCATGCCCGCGAGTTGCCGCGCGGGAGTGCGGAAGGTCGGATACACGAGGCCGTCGTCGCTCATGTGCTTTCCTTCGAGTGTGAGGGCGGGTACCGACAAGTGGGCATATGGTCGGGCCAATTCAACCGGGTTTCCAGTCCCCACCGAGTGACTGTTTCTGTGACAACCATTACCAAAAACCCCCGTCAAACTCCTGAATGTTTGGCGTGTCAGTCACTATGATTGGGTTATAGGCGGAATTCGCTCGTGCCCAAAGGTTATCGTGTTTTCGGCATTCGAGAGACGAAGTCCCTCCAGTCTTGGCGGGGGCCCAGGTTGTTCTCGATGCAGGGTCTCGCCATGAATGGAGGGCGGATGGAAAGCGCTACACTATTTCTATCAAATCGTAGCCGGCTCTAGTAATCAGCATATTCGGTGTAGTATGCCGCGCCGCGCCGGTTGGCCAGATCCCTAGTATCAGCCGAATGCCTACGAGCAACACTTTGCGGTAGCTATACCTATCGCCCACCCTCGATCGCATCAGTGCAACATAAGAACCTATTTTTTCTGGAGTAGCGCTGGGGATGCGATATACGCCGAGCCGATATCGGGGGTCGTGATAGGCTTCAATGCTGCGCTCGACCACTCCTGAGCCGATGGCTTCAAGGATTTGCCCATCTCCCGAATAGGTAGCGACATGGCTCCAAGTGCCCTGATCAAAGTATGTGATGATCCGACTGATGATGCTGCGCGTGTCCAACGTGAATATTGCGTCACCTTTCTGCAAAACACCAAGCATTCTAACCCACCGTCCTTCGTGCTCCTCAGAAGAGATGGGGGTCAGAAGGGGAATCTTTATAGGGTGGTTCCAGAAGTGCGATGTTGCGTCTCCGATTGCGGTAATCCCTGCGACATAGAGACTGTTGTTAATGGCGTTCTGTGTGAAGAACGTCTCGATTTGAGCTGCGCGGGGATGACTAGGGATTTCAATAAGGTGATGAGAACGCCGCATGATTTTGGCAAGCGGGGTGCGTGCAATCCAGCTGCGACGCGGATGGATTACCACGCCTGTTTTGGTGACATACCCCGTCTTGCTAAACCCCGTCTTATCTGACCGATGCCACGGGTCAAATCTTCCTTTAAAGAGGATAGCGGTTACTTCGCCAGATCCTCCGGTTGGGCTTCGGTTTCCTTCCACCCCTCCCCCTCAATACCGCGCGCTCCCCGGCGTGCGCGGAAACGGGATCGCGTCGCGCACATTGGAAAGGCCCGTGCAATAGGCGATCGTGCGCTCGAAGCCGAGACCGAAGCCGGCATGCGGCACGGTGCCGTAGCGTCTGAGATCGCGGTACCAGCCGTAATGCTCTCGGTCGATGCCGCGCTCGGCCATGCGCGCGTCGAGCATTGGGAGCCGCTCTTCGCGCTGGCTGCCGCCGACGATCTCGCCGATGCCGGGCGCCAATACGTCCATTGCCGCGACGGTTTTGCCGTCGTCGTTGAGGCGCATGTAGAAGGCCTTGATGTCCTTCGGATAGTTCATCACGACGACCGGCTTTTTAGCGTGCTTTTCGGTCAGGTAGCGCTCGTGCTCCGATTGCAGGTCGACGCCCCAATGAATGGGGAACTCGAACTTCTCGCCTTTCGCCCGCTCCAGTACCGCAATGGCTTCGCCGTAATCCATGCGCACGAATTCCGAGGCGACAATGCCTTCGAGCTTTTTGACGAGCCCCTTCTCGATGCGCTCGTCGAAAAAGGCGAGGTCTTCCGCCCGCTCGTCGAGCAATGCCGCGAGCGTGCGCTTCAGCAACGCCTCCGCCAAGCTCGCATTGTCGTCGAGGTCGGCGAACGCGATCTCCGGCTCGATCATCCAGAACTCGGCGAGGTGGCGGCTCGTGTTCGAGTTCTCCGCCCGGAAGGTCGGCCCGAAGGTGTAGACCTTCGTCAGTGCGAGGCAATAGGCTTCGACATTGAGCTGCCCCGAGACCGTCAGAAAGGCTTCGCGGCCGAAGAAATCTCGGCCGTAATCGACTTGGCCCTCTGGCGTCCGCGGCAGGTTGGCGAGGTCCAATGTCGAGACGCGGAATAGCGCCCCCGCGCCTTCCGCGTCCGCGCCGGTGATGATCGGCGTGTTGACCCAGAAGAACCCTTCCTCGTCGAAGAAGTTGTGGATCGCCTTCGCGAGGCTGTGCCGCACCCGCGTCGCGGCGCCGATGACGTTGGTGCGCGGCCGCAGATGCGCGACCTCGCGCAGGTATTCGAGCGTGTGCGGCTTCGGCTGGATCGGGTAGGTCTCGGGGTCCTCGACCCAGCCGACGATTTCGATCCTGTCGGCCTGCATCTCGAAGGGCTGGCCCTTCGCCGGCGACGCCACGATGCGGCCGGTCGCGGCGACGGCGCAGCCGGCCGAGAGCCGCAACACCTCGCTCTCGTAATTGGCAAGCGTATTCGGCGCGACCACCTGCAGCGGGTGAAAGGCCGAGCCGTCCGACAGATGCACGAACGAGATCCCGGCCTTCGAGTCGCGCCTGGTGCGCACCCACCCTTTGACCGTGACGGGCCTGTCCGGCGGCGCCTTGCCGGCGAGCACCGCGCGGATGCTCAGTGTTTCTGCTGCCATTCCCGACCTGCCTCTACCTCCACCCCTCCCTTCCCCGCAGGCGGGGGAGGGTCTGGGAGGGGGTCACCCCCACTTCGCCTGGCCGCCGACCAGCGTCACCGTGATGTGCCCCATCGTGCTGTCGGCCTTGGCGCCGTGCCAGTGCCGCTCGCCGGCCTTGATATGCACGACGTCGCCGGGGTTGATCTCGCGCTCCTCCTCTTCGTTCGCGACCATGCCGGCGCCGGAGGTGACGATCAGGATCTGGTCGCAGCTGTGCGTGTGCCATCCGGTCGTGCAGCCCTGGCTGAAATTGACGACGCTGCAGTTGTAGTTGTCCGACTGGCCGGGCTCGATGATGGTCTGGCGGTAGCGCTTGACGGGGCCGGTCCAGCCCTTGATCGGCTCGGCGGCGCCGTCGACCGGAATGTTCGGGATGTCCTTCAGCGTGACGACCTTCATGGCTACTCCCTCCTCGAATTGACGCGATCAAGGTATCGCAAATCCGGGCCGTGTCCACGCGGCTCGCGGGCGAGGGCGTAGAGCCGCGCCGTCAAGGCGAGCGCGACGGCGGCGAGCCCCAGTGCGAGCCCGCACCACAGCCCGACCGGGCCCCAGCCGAGCGGGAAGGCCAGGGCCCAGCCGCCGACGAAGCCGAGGCCCCAATAGCCGAAGGCGGCGATCGCCATCGGCACGGCCGTGTCGTGAAAGCCGCGCAAGGCGCCGGCGGCGATCGTCTGGGCGCCGTCGAAGATCTGGAAGAGGGCGGCGATCGCGAAGAGATGCAGCGCGATCGCGACGAGCGCCCGGTTCGCCGGATCGTCGAGATGCAGGTAGATCCCGGCGATGGCGCGCGGCATCGTCCACATGAGGCTCGCGGTCAGGCTCATGAAGAGGGCGCCGCAGACGAGCGCGACGAAGGCCGCCCGGCCCGCCGCCGAGGGGCGCCCGGCGCCGAGCTCGTAGGCGACCCGCACGGTCGCCGCCTGGCCGATGCCGAGCGGCACCATGAAGGTGAGGCTGGCGAAATTGATGACGAGCTGATGCGCGCCGAGCGCAGCGGTGCCGAGCAGGCCCATCAGCACGCCGGTCGTCACGAAGAGGCCGGATTCGAGCGCGATCATGCCGCCGATCGGCAAGCCGAGCGCGAGGATCCGGCCGATCCGATAGAAAACCCGGCGCGGGAAGCAGATCGGCGTGCCGAGCGGCGCCGCCAGCAGCACCAGGAGGAGGCCGAGCGCCATCAGCCACTGGATCGTCGCGGTGGCGATGCCCGAGCCGGCGATCCCCAAAGCCGGCATGCCGAGCCGGCCGAAGATCAAGGCCCAGTTGAGCGCGGCGTTGGCCGGGATCGCGAGGATGACGACGGCCATCACGATGCGGGCCCGAGAGGCTGCCGCCAACAGGGCGCGCAGCACGCCGAACAGCAGAAAGGCGGGCGCCGCCCAGCGGATCGCGGCGAGATAGCGGCCGATCTCGGCGGCAAGCGCGCGGTCGTAGCCGAGGGCGGCGAGGAAGCGCTCGGCCGTCGACAGGACCGCGACGATCGGCACCGCCGCGGCGGCGGCGAGCAACAGCCCCGCCGCCGCGACCTCGCCGGCCGCCGCCCGGTCGCCGGCGCCGATAGCGCGGGCGGCGAGCGGGGCGACCGCGATCAGCACGCCCTGGCAGGCGATCGAGATCGTGAAATAAAGCGCGCCGCCGAGCCCGGCGGCGGACAGCGCCGCGCCGCCCAGATGCCCGACCATGACCGTGTTCGTCACCGCCATCGCCATCTGCGCGAGGTTGGCGCCGGCGAGCGGCAGGGCGACCGCCAGCAGCGCGCGCAGCTCGAGACGAATGGGCCCCTCACCCCAACCCTCTCCCCGCCTGCGGGGAGAGGGAGGGACCCGCGCAGCGGGAGGGTGAGGGGCGTCGTCGGCAGCGGGCGAGGGCATTCAGGGCTCGAGCGCGCCTTTCAGGATGTCGCGCGCCGGCGGGCTGCCGTCGAGCGGGCGCAGGGTGCGGCGGCTGATCTTCCAGCCCTCGCCCGTGCGCTGGAATTCCCAGCGGTTGGCCGAGACGCGGTGCACGTGGAAGCCGCGCGAGGAGCCGTGGTTCGGCACCTCGAAGGCGGGGCCGACGCGGTCCGGCACGAGGATCTGCAAGTAGGAGATCGCGAACGCCCTGTCGCCGTCGATCCGCACATAGGGCAGCCCCGCAAAATGCGCGATCCCCTGCTCGATCGCGCGGTGGTGCTCCGGGCTCGATGACCCAGCGGCGATCGCCGCCCGGCCCGTCGGCCGCGGGAACTCGGCGCCGCGGTCGAAGACGCCGTCCGCGGCCCATGCCGAGGCGACAAACGCGCCGGCGCCGGTGTCGGCGCTCGGCGGGTGGCTGGCGATCAGGTTGTAGATCGCGAAGCGGTCCTCGGTCGCGCGCAGCCGCTCTTCGAGGCTGCGGCCGCCCTGTTCCTTGCCCATCCGGCACCTCCTGTTGCGGGAAGGCCCGATGCTGATCGATGATCGCCGCGCTGCCAACAGAGAAGGGGCGAGGCAAATGAGCGTCGTCACGACGGAAGAGCGCGGACCCGTTTCGCTGATCACGATCAACCGGCCGGAAAAGCGCAACGCGATCAACCAGGCCGTCGCGGTCGAACTGCAGCGGGCCTTCGCCGAATTCGACCGCTCGGCACAGCGCGTCGCCGTACTGACCGGGGCCGGCGGGCAAGCCTTTTCGGCCGGCGCCGACGTGACCGACCTGCCGGAATTGTGGCGCTGCGTGCCCACCGTCGGCATCGCGACGGAAAAGCCGATCGTCGCCGCGGTCGCCGGCTGGTGCATCGGCGGCGGGCTCGTGATGGCGATGATGTGCGACCTGCTGGTCGCTGCCGAAAGCGCCAAATTCTCCTATCCCGAGGGCAAGATCGGCATCACCGGCGGCATGATCGCCGGGCTCGCGGCGCGCATCCCGCACAAGATCGCGATGGAATTGATGCTGTTGGGCGAACCGATCGACGCGCGCCGCGCCTACGAGGCGGGCCTTGCCAACCGCGTCGTGCCGGACGGCAGCGAGATCGCCGAGGCGGTCGCGCTCGCCGGCAAGATCGTCGATCTCGCGCCCTTGGCGCTCGCGGCGATGAAGCGCTTCGTCACCGGCCACATCCTGCCGCGCGGCCCCTCGGAGATCGCCGGCCAGGCGGCCGCCCAGCTCGGCGCCGTGCGCAACAGCGAGGACGCCGCCGAAGGCATCCGCGCCTTCCGGGAAAAGCGGAAGCCGCGCTATCGCGGGCGGTGAGTGTTGAAAGACCCGCCGCTTCAGGCGTAGCGTTCCGGCAAATCCGGCCGAGCGAAAGGAAAGAAGAACATGTCCCGAGCAGCAGCCGAGACGGCCCTCGCGCCGCCCCTCCCGCACGAGACCCGCAAGGCGGTCGTCGCCGCCGCCATCGGCAACGTGCTCGAATGGTACGATTTCGGCGTCTACATCTTCTTCGCCGGCACGATCGCGCAAAATTTCTTCCCGGCGGGGCATCCCGCCTCGGCGCTCTTGTCCTCCTTCGCCGTCTTCGGCGTCGGCTTTCTGATGCGCCCCTTGGGCGGCATCCTGATCGGCCGCTTCGGCGACACGCACGGACGCCGCGCGGCGCTGACATTGACGATCTTCGCGATGGCCTTCGGCACGGTCATGGTCGGGGTCCTGCCGCCTTACGCCTCGATCGGCGTCGCGGCGCCGGTATTGCTCGTCGTGGCGCGGCTGATCCAGGGATTCTCGGCCGGCGGCGAATGGGGCGGCTCGACCGCCTTCATGGTGGAATGGGCACCCGCCGCTCACCGCGGCTGGTACGGCAGCTTCCAGCAGGCCTCGATCGCGCTCTCGCTGGTGCTCGGCTCCGGCACCGGCGCGCTTTTCGCCGCGGTCCTCAGCCCCGCCGCGCTCGCCGGCTGGGGCTGGCGCATCCCGTTCCTTCTCGGCATCCTGCTGGCGATCGTCGGCGGCTATCTGCGCCGCAACGTCGAGGAAACGCCGGCCTACCGCGCCGCCGAAGCCGCCCCGGCGACAACGGCGGGCGGCTTTCTCGCGGGCCTGCGCGCCTTCGGCTTCACGATCTATTGGACCGTCGCGTTCTACATCCTTCTGTCCTACATGCCGACCTTCACCGCCCAGCATGCCGGCGTGACGGCGGCGCAGGCGCTGCTCGCGAACACGATCGGCGTCGTCGTGCTGATGGTCCTCATCCCGCCCTTCGGCGCGCTCTCCGACAGGGTCGGGCGGAAGCCGCTGCTGCTCGCCTCCTGCGCCTTCTTCGCGGTGCTGACCTTGCCGCTCTTCGCCGTCATCCTGGGCAAGCCCGGCTTTGCCGTGCTGATGCTGATCCAGATCCTCTTCGACGCGGCGATCGCGCTGTTCTCCGGCGCCGGGCCGGCGGCGATCTCGGAGATGTTCCACACGATCGGGCGCTCCACCTGGATGACGCCGGCCTATGCGCTGGCGGTCGCGATTTTCGGCGGCTTCGCGCCGTTCATCGCGGCCTGGCTGATCGGCGTCACCGGCTCGCCCCTGGCGCCGGCCTATTACGTGATCGCGGCGGCGGTCGTCAGCTTCATCGTGATTTGGCGGATGCCCGAAACCGCGCATCGGCCGCTCCTATGACGAACGCCGAGGAAAAGGTCGCGATCGTCACCGGTGGCGCGCGCGGCATCGGGCGGGCCTGCGCGCTGGCGCTTGGAGAGGCCGGCTTTGCGATCGCGCTCGTCGATCTGCTAGAGCCCGAGATGGCGCGCACCGCCGCCGAGATCGAGGCGCTCGGCCGGCCGGCGCTGTGCCTCAAGGCGGATGTCGCGGATTTCGCCCGGGCGCAAGAGGGGGCGGCCGCGGTCAAAAAGCATTTCGGCCATATCGGCTTTCTCTTGAACAATGCCGGCCGGCCGATGCCGAAGGGCATCCTCGAGATCACCGAGGCCGAGTACGACGCAACGATCGCGGTCAACCTGAAGAGCTGCTTCAACTACATCCGCGCGGTCGCGCCGATCATGCTCGAAGAGGGCGGCGGGCGGATCGCCTCGATGTCGTCCTTGAACGCCCATTCGGGCGGCGTGACGGCGGCGCTCTCGCGCTTCTCCTATGCCGCCGCGAAGGCCGGGATCATCGGCATGACGCGGGCGCTGGCGAAGGAATTGGGCCCCTCGATCCTCGTCAATGCGATCTGCCCGGGCCTGATCCAGACGGAACTGGCGACAAAGAACCCGGTCATCGTCGAGCGCGGCGCGGCGATCGCGCGCGACGGCATTGCGCTGCACCGCATCGGCACGCCGCAGGACGTGGCGCAGCTCGTCGTGTTTCTGGCGGCGAGCGAGCCCTGCTACATCACCGGCCAGGATTTCAAGGTCGACGGCTTCCAGTACAACATGTGAGGCGGCCGATGCAGATCCGGTTCGACGGCAAGACGGTTGTGGTGAGCGGCGCCGGGCACGGCTTCGGGCGCTGCATAGCCGAAACTTTCGCCGGGCTCGGGGCGCGCGTCTTCGGCTGCGACCTCTCGGCCGGGGAACTCGCCGAGACCGCGAAGGCGGGCGTCATGACGGAGGTCGTCGATCTCGGCGGCCGCGCCGCGGCGGCCGGCTGGATCGCGCATATCGAAGAGACGGCGCAGGGCGCGGTCGATGTCCTGGTCAACAATGCCGGCGGCGTCGCCGGCCAGACCGCGCGGCCGATCGAAGAGGTGCCGGACGCCGACTGGGACCGCATCTTCGCCGTCAATATCGGCGCCGCGTTCGCGCTGAGTCGGGCGGCGGCGCCGGCGATGAAACGGGCGCGGCGCGGCCGCATCGTCAACATCAGCTCCGGCGCCGGGCTCGCGGCCTCGCTGACCGGCATCCAGGCCTATTGCTCGGCGAAGCACGCCGTCGTCGGCCTGACGCGCCAGCTGGCGCACGAGCTGGGGCCCTACGGCATTACCGTCAACAGCGTCGCGCCCGGCTTCGTGCGCACCAACGAAGCGACCGAGAAGCAATGGGCGAGCTACGGCGCCGCGGGGCAAAAGGCATTGGTCGAAGGCATTGCGCTGAAACGCCTCGGCACGGCGCAGGAAATCGCCAACGCGGTGCTGTTCTTTGCCTCCGACCTCGCTTCATTCGTCAATGGGCAGGTATTGCAGGTGGACGGAGGACGGTAGATGAGCGAAAAGCGCCCGCGGCACCCGGACGGCGAACCCTGGCAATGGCCCGAGAGCACCTGGCGGCAGATCATCGGCCGCGCCCGCGCCGGGCGCAGCCTGCGCCCCAAATCCTGGCCCGGCGGCGCGCGCTGCGCGGTTGCCTTGTCGTTCGACGCCGACCATGATTCGATCCCGCTGCGCGACGGCGACGAGAGCCCCATGCGCATCAGCCAGGGCCAATACGGCAACCGCCAGGCGGTGCCGCGCATCTTGCGGCTGCTCTCGCGCGAAGGGGTGCCCGCGAGCTTTTTCTACCCGGCCGTCGTCGCATTGCTCTACCCCGACGAAGTGCAGCGCGTCGCCGCCGAGGGCCACGAGATCGGCATCCATTCCTGGATCCACGAGGCCAATACCACATTGCCGCCCGGCGCCGAGCGCGAACTGACGTTGCGCGCCGCCGACACCTTGGCCCGCATCGCCGGCACCCGGCCGGTCGGCATGCGCACCGCGAGCTGGGATTTCTCGACCGACACGCTCGCCATCATCCGCGAGATGGGCCTCCTCTATGACAGCAGCCTGATGGCCGACGACGACGCCTACGAGCTGCTCGACAATGGCGAGCCGACCGGCATCGTCGAACTGCCGCCCGAATGGATCCGCGACGACGCCGTCTATTACAACATGGTGCGCTTCTCGGCTTTGCGGCCCTACACGCCGCCCTCGGCGGTCGAGGAGATCTTCCGCGCCGAATTCGACGGCGCCTGGGAAGAGGGCGGGCTCTTTCTCCTGACGATGCACCCGCATGTCAGCGGCCACCGCTCGCGCCTGCCGGTCGTCGCGCAGCTGATCGCGCACATGAGGGCGAAGGGCCAATGCTGGTTCGCGACGCACGCGCAAGTGGCGCAGTGGTGCAAGGAGCACGGCGGCGAGGGCTGAGCGGCCGGCAGGCAATCGCCGCAGCGCAATTTTGACCGTCGATTGACGCTTTCCGAGACGCTCTTTTGACGCTGCACGACCTCTTCCGAAGGCCCGCCCAGCGCACCCCATCGGCGCGCTTGACGCCGCAGAACACAGCGCTATACGGTGGGGATATAGTTGGAAATTCCAACTTAGCACCATGTCCACAGGTCGGGGAACGACCATGCCGCTCGCCAAGGTCAAGCAGAAGGGCCAGGTCACGATACCGGCGAAGCTGCGTGACGAGGTGGGGCTCCACGACGGCGATTACGTCGAGGTCGCCCGCGAGGGGAACCGGATCGTGCTCATCCCGCAGGAGATCGCGCCCCGCCATCCGCAGATCGACGCGGCGCTCGCCGAAGGACTCGAAGATCTTCAAGCCGGCCGAGTGTCACCCGCCTTTCGCAGCATGAAGGAGTTTGAAGCCTGGCTCAAAACGCCGGAGGGGAAGAAATTCAGCAGAGCATAGCGCGCTATGGAGATCAGATTTACCGCGCGCGCTCGGAAAGACTTCACCGACCTCGGCCCGCAGCTCAAAGCGCAAGTGCGAAAGCAGCTTGCGCTTTTATCTGAGAGCCTGCGCCATCCGTCGCTTCAAGCGAAGAAATATGACGAGGCGCAGGATGTGTGGCAGGGGAGGGTCAATCGCAGCTATCGCTTCTATTTTCAAATTTCCGGAGATGAATACGTGATCATCCGTATCATCCCGCATCCGAAGTGACACGTTTCGCCAGCACCTCTACCTGCGTTACGGCTTCCTCGCGGCTCGCTCCGTACGCCATAACGCCGGGAAGCCATCGCCGGGAGATGTTACCCCATTCGTTACCCAAATCATTGAAGATGGGCAGTCTGCGGCAGCGCTCCTGCCCTATTTGTTCTTCTAGCTATTTGAGTTTGCTGGTGGGTGCAGCAGGACTCGAACCTGCGACCCGCTGATTAAGAGTCAGCTGCTCTACCGCCTGAGCTATGCGCCCCGACCTGTTCGCGGGGAGCGCGGGTCTTAGCAAAGGGAGATAGAAAAGAGAAGCGAGGAACGAGGAGCGGGAAAAGAGGAAGAAAGACCCCCCTTCGTCTCGCGCCGACGGCGCGATCCACTTCCCCCGCAGGCGGGGGAAGAAAACTCTCGCTACTCGCTCCTATTTTCTCGCTTCTTAGATCATGCCGGAGGCGGAGCGCGGAACGACGATGCTGCGATGGACATGCACGCTCATCAACAGCCCAAATCCGAACATCACCGTCATCATGGCGCTGCCGCCATAGGAAATCAGCGGCATGGGAATTCCCACCACGGGAATCAGACCCATCACCATCAGCGCATTGATCATGATGTAGAGGAAGAAATTGATCACGATGCCCGACGCCAGCAATCGTCCGAACTGGCTGCGCGAGCGAAGCGCGATCTGCATGCCGTAATAGAGCACCACGGCAAACAGCGCGAGCAGTGCGATGGAACCGACAAAACCGAATTCCTCGCCGACCATGGTGAAGATGAAATCGGTTTCCTTCTCGGGCAGGAAGTTCAGCCGGCTTTGCGTGCCCATCAGAAAGCCCTTTCCGAGCAAGCCACCGGACCCAAGTGCAATCTTCGCCTGGGTGATGTTCCAGCCGGCGCCGAGCGCGTCGCTGCCGGGATCGAGGAACGTCATCACGCGCGCCTTCTGATAGTCGTGCAGCGCAAACCGCCAGACCATTGGCACGGCGATCATCACCGAAATCGCCGTCGGCACGATCCAGAGCCAGGACAGTCCGGCGAGAAACATCATCAGGCAGCCGCACATCAAAAGCAGCGCGGCAGTGCCCAAATTGGGCTGCATCAATACCAGCATGACCGGTGCTGCTATCAGGGACAAAGCGGCAACAAGTTGGAACGGCCGCGAAATCTCGCCCGGCCCGAGGCCATTCAGGTAGCGCGCAAGCGCGAGCACCAGAGCGATTTTCATCAGTTCGGAAGGCTGCAACTCGAGCGGACCGAACTCGATCCAGCGCTGCGCCCCGAGGCCGGCATGCCCGGCGACCTCGACGGCGACAAGCAGCAATAGCGAGACGAAATAGGCGGGGTAGGCCAATCCCATCCAGACGCGGATGTCGATGCACGCGACG
>DATLKN010000063.1:0-5502 GCA_035538335.1 Allostellaceae bacterium | reverse complement strand
GCCCTTCACCAACTCGAAGGCCCTCGGTAAGCTCGCGATCGTCACAGCCTGTGGCATTGGGGGTGCTCCTCTTTGCGGACTTCAGCAACCCGCGGAGTACCCCCTCTCACAGCCCTGACACAAATCTCCGTACATCACCCGGCGCAGGGCGGCCTTGCATTTGGGCGCATCTCTTGCAAGGCTAGCGCATTGAATTCCGATCTGTGGAAAGCGGAGGCATAACCGTGAACGATATCGCATCGACGCGCTTCAAATGGGTCGGCACGCGCCCAATCCGTCCGGACGGCGTGCCGAAGGTGACGGGCAAGGCGATGTACGCCGCCGACTACACGATGTCGGGGGCGCTCGTCGGCAAGATCCTGCGCTCGCCGCACCCGCATGCGCGCATCCGCTCGATCGACACCTCTAAGGCCGCCTCGCTTCCCGGCGTCAAGGCGGTCGTGACCTCCAAGGATTTTCCCGAGCAGAAATTCGAATATGTCGGCCCGGAGCGGGTCGCGGTCAATTTCTGGCATGTGACGCGCAACGTGATGGCGCGCGAGAAGGTCCTCTATGAAGGCCATGCCGTCGCCGGCGTCGCCGCGATCGACACCGCGACGGCCGACGAAGCGCTCGCCCTGATCGAGGTCGATTACGAGGTGCTGCCGCACGTCATCGATGTCGACGAGGCGATGCGGCCCGACGCGCCGCTCCTCTTCGAGGACATGATCACGCGCGGCGTCGAGCCGGCGCCGACCAAGGGCTCCAACATCTCGAAGCGGCTCGAATTCAAGATCGGCGACCTCGACAATGGCTTTGCCGAGGCCGATGTCGTGATCGAAAAGGAATTCAAGACCGCCGCAGTGCACCAGGGCTACATCGAGCCGCATGCCTGCTGCGTGCGCGTCGATCCGGACGGCCAGACCGAGGTGTGGTCGTCGAGCCAGGGGCATTTCGTCGTCCGCGCGCTGACCGCGAAATTGCTCAACAAGCCGGTCGGCGACGTGCGCTGCGCGCCGGCCGAGATCGGCGGCGGCTTCGGCGGCAAGACCGTCATCTATCTGGAGCCGGTGGCGGCGCTGTTGTCGCAGAAATCCGGCCGCCCGGTGAAGATCACGATGTCGCGCGACGAGGTCTTCAAGGCCACCGGGCCGACTTCCGGCTCCTCGATGTGGGTCAAGATGGGCGTCAAGAAGGACGGCACGATCACCGCCGCCGACGGCATCTTCAAATTCCAGGCGGGCGCCTTCCCCGGATCGCCGGTGATGAATGCGTGCCTGTGCGCGTTTTCGCCCTACGCGGTCGAGAACGCCCGCTCGGTCGGCTACGACGTCGTCTGCAACCGGCCGAAATCGGCCGCCTACCGCGCGCCCGGCTCGCCGATCTCGGCCTTCGCGGTCGAGAGCGTCGTCGACATGCTGGCGAAGAAGATCGGCATGGATCCGCTGGAGCTGCGCCGCAAGAACGCGGCCGGGCCGGGGACCCCGATGATCTACGGGCCGAAGCTCGCGCATGGCGGCTACCGCGAGACCGTCGAGGCCTGCCTCAACCACCCCGACTACAAGCGGCCGCTGGGCAAGAATCAAGGGCGCGGCGTCGCCTCGGGCTACTGGTTCAACGGCGGCGGCGAATCGAGCGCCACGGTGCAGATCAACGCCGACGGCACGGTCCTGGTGGCCACCGGCAGCCCCGATATCGGCGGCTCGCGCGCCTCGATGGCGTTGATGGCGGCCGAGACCTTCGGCGTCGATTACGACCGCGTGCGCGCCATCGTCGCTGATACCGGCTCGATCGGCTACACGCATGTGACGGGCGGCTCGCGCGTCACCTTCGCGACCGGCATGGCGGTCGTCGAGTGCTGCAAGAAGGTGGTCGACGATCTGCGCGCCCGCGCCGCGATGATCTGGGGTGTCGATGCCGAGGGCGTCGTCTGGGAAGACGGCCAAGCCAAGCCCGCGAGCAGCAATGTCGGCGATTTCGCGCCGCTGTCGCTGAAGGAGCTGGCCGGCAAGGCGGCCTTGACCGGCGGCCCGTTGACCGCCGCGCATTCCGTCAATGCCGGCGGCCAGGCGCCCGGCTTCTCGACGCAGTTCTGCGATGTCGAGGTCGATCCCGAGACCGGCAAGGTGACGATCCTGCGCTATGTCGCGGCGCAGGATGTCGGGCAGGCGATCCACCCCTCCTATGTCGAGGGGCAGATCCAGGGCGGCGTCGTGCAGGGCATCGGCTGGGCCCTCAACGAGGAGTACATCTACGACCCGAAGGGGCGGATGGATAATCCGGGCTTCCTCGACTATCGCTGCCCGGTCGCCTCCGACCTGCCGATGATCGAGGCGATCCTCGTGCAGGTGCCGAACCCGGCGCATCCCTTCGGCGCCAAGGGCGTGGGCGAGGTCAACATCTGCCCGCCGATGGCGGCGGTCGCGAACGCCATCGAGAACGCGATCGGGCGGCGGCTGACGAGCCTGCCGATGTCGCCGCCGCGCATCGTCGAGGCGCTCGAAGAGCTGCCCGCCGCGGCGGAATAGCCCAGATGCCGGTAACTCCCGCACACGTCGTGTTGTCGAGCGGCTTCAGCCGCCGCTTTACCGGCGGCGTGCGGGAGTTCGACATCGAGGCAAAAACGATGCGCGAGGTCATCAAGACGCTCGACGAGATGTATCCCGGCCTCGGCGAGCATCTCGAGGAAGAGACGACGGTCGCGATCGACGGCGAGATCCACGACCAGCCGACCTATTTCCAGAAGCTGCGCCAGGGCTCCGAGATCTTCTTCATCCCCAAGCTCGAAGGCGGTTAGGTCCAGCTCCGATGTCATTGCGGGCGAAGCAACGCAATCTCGGCAGGATTGCTTCGTCGCTCCGCTCCTCGCAATGACGGTGTTTCCCGGAAGGGATTGCGCGGCGGGATGATCGAAGGCCTGAGCGCCGTCACCCTCGCGACCCACGACATGCGCCGCGCCGTGCGCTTCTACCGGGCGCTCGGCTTCGAGCTCCTCTATGGCGGCGAGGACGCGTCCTTCACCAGCTTTCGCGCCGGCGGCAATTACTTGAACCTGATTGCCGCGCCGCAAGAGCGGCAATGGGCCTGGTGGGGGCGGGCGATCTTCTACGTCGCCGATGTCGACGCGTACTACGCCCGGCTCGTTGCCGCCGGCATTGCGCCGCAGATGCCGCCGCGCGATGCGCCTTGGGGCGAGCGCTTCTTTCACGTCACCGACCCCGACGGGCACGAACTGTCCTTCGCGCGCCCGCTCGGGCGCTGAGGATCTTTCGCTCGTAGAAGCGGCGCTCCATCGGGTTGCGCGCCAGGCGAAGCGCGGTGCGAAAGTGCTCGTTTGCCACCTCGCGCCGGCCGCGGCGCAATTCGAATTCGCCCTGCGCCGCCGCATAGAACGGATAGGCCGCGAGGCGGTCGCGGTCGGCGATCGCGCGGATCTCGGCGAGGCCGCGCTCGGGGCCTTCGGTCTGCGCTACGGCGATCGCGCGGTTGAGCGCGACGATCGGCGAGCGCCGCATCGCGAAGAGCCTGTCGTAGAGAGAAACGATCGTCGCCCAATCGGTCTCCTGCGGGCGGCGCGCGTGGGCGTGGACCGAGGCGATCGCCGCCTCGAGATGGTATTCGGTGAGTTCCGTGCCCGACGCGGAGCGCTCGAGAAACTCCAGCCCCTCGGCGATCAGGCTGCGGTCCCATTGCGTGCGGTCCTGCTCGAAGAGCGGCACGAGGTCGCCCGACGGACCGACGCGGCCGGGCAGGCGCGCCGCGTCGAGGCACATCAGCGCGGCGAGCGCAAAGCTCGCCGGCGTCGCGCCGAGCGGGTGCTCGATGAGCAGCGCCAAGAGGCGCATCGCTTCCCGGCACAATTCCGCCCGCACCGCCGTCTCGGCGCAGGCACCATGATAGCCCTCGTTGAACAGCAGATAGAGCGCGCGCTGCACCGCCGGCAGCCGGGCCGAGAAATCGGCGGGCGCGCCGGTGTCGAAGAGCCGCTTCGAGCCCGCCAGCACCTTTTTCGCCCGGGCTATCCGCTTCTCGACCGCGACGTGGCCGCTGACGAAGGCGCCCGCCACCTCGTCGACGCTGAAGCCGCACAGGATGTGCAGCACCAGCATCACCCGCGAGGCCTCCGGCAGCCGCGGCTGGCAGCACGAGAACATCATGCGTAGCATGTCGTCCTTGATGGCGCTGGCGCCGAACAGCTCCTCGACGGTGGGAGCGAGCGTCCATTCGCTCTCGAGCAGCCGGCCGAGTTCGGGGGCGAAGCCGCGCGCCCTGCGTTCCCGCCGCAACACGTCGAGCGCCCGGTTCTTTGCCGTCGCCATCAGCCAGGCCGAAGGGTTCTCCGGCATGCCGCGGATGCGCCACACCTCCAGCGCGCGGCAGAAGGCGTCTTGCACGACGTCTTCCGCCAGCGCCAGGTTGTGGATGCCGAAGATGCGCGTCAGCGCGGCGACCAGGCGCCCCGATTCGCGCCGGAAGAGATGGTCGCCCGCTGTCATGTCACATGTTGATGGTCTGGATCGGGCGCACCTCGACGGAGCCCTCGACTTCCAGGATCGGACAGCCCTTGGCGAGTTCGAGGGCGTGCGCAAGGTTCTCGGCCTCGACCACGCTGAAGCCGCCGACGATGTCCTTCGCCTCGGCGAACGGGCCGTCGGTGACGATCTTCCGGCTGCCCCTTGCCACCATGCCGGCGGGGTCGAGCGGATGCCCGATCTCCTTCAGGTGGCCGCCCGCGCCGAGCTCCTTGAACCAGGCCGCCCATTTCGAGATGTGCTGCTGGCGCTGCTCGGGCGACCCGGTGGTATCCGCCCGGCCGCGATAGAGAAAGGTGAATTCGCTCATTCTCGTGCTCCTTGGCTTCTGTCCAGTGACGGCGCTATGACGAACGAGCGGCGGCGCGGCGGACATTTTTTTGCGGGCCCCGCCGGAGGAAGACCAATGGCGGTGAACGACGATCTCGCGGCCCGCATGCGCGCGATTCTCGGCGCGGCCGGCGCGGTGCGCGAAGTGAAGATGTTCGGCGGGCTTTGCTTCATGCTGAACGGCAACATGGTCGTCGGAACCGCCGGTCCTTGCCGACCCGCACGAGCAGCCCGCGCTTCGAGGGGAAGATAAGGGGAGCCCCCCGCGCTTAAGGAGTCCTCCTCGGGATTGCTTCGCTACGCTCGCAATGACCATCGCAAAGAGAGCCGTCATTGCGAGGAGCGTAGCGACGAAGCAATCTCAGGACCGTGCGCTCTAATTGAGCCCGTAGAAGCCCATCGCGCCGCCGGCGAGCACCTGGTGCCGGGTTTCGGGCGAGGCGCCGGCGAGCTTTTCCTCGACCATTTTCGGAGCGCCGGGGAAAAAGCCGTCGCGGTGCGGGTAGTCGGTCGCCCACATGATCTTGTGCGGGCCGATATAGTCGGCCAGCACTTTGAGGCTGCCTTCGACCGGCTCGAAGGAGATCCAGCAATTGCGCTGGAAGAGCTCCGATGGCCGCGTCTTCAGGCCGGAATCGTTGAAGCCCTGGTCGTCGAAATG
>DATLKN010000062.1:0-45013 GCA_035538335.1 Allostellaceae bacterium | reverse complement strand
CGGCGCCGCCGGCGGCCCGAACCGCCCGGCCGCCGGCATCGAACGCCGCCGTTGCGGGGCTGCGCGTGCAGCTCGGGGCCTTGCGCAGCTCGGCCCTCGCCGAGCGCGAATGGCAGCGCCTCAAACACGCCAACTCCGACGTTCTCGGCAAATTGTCGGCGAGCCCGGTGCGCGCCGACCTCGGCGAGAAGGGCATCTTCTACCGCATCGAGGTCGGGCCGCTCGCGACGACGCAAGCTGCCTCGCAGCTATGCGGCGAACTGCGGAAGCGCAAAATCGGGTGCATCCTTGTCCGCTGACGCAGAGCGGCCGCGCGCCGCCGTTTTCGGCTGCGCCGGCGAGCGTTTGAGCGAATGGGAAGCGCGCTTCTTCGCCGCCGCCGATCCGCTCGGTTTCATTCTTTTCCGGCGCAACTGCCGCTCGTCCGGACAGGTGCGCGAACTCGTCGCGGCATTGCGCGAGACGGTCGAGCGCGCCGACGCGCCGGTGCTGATCGACCAGGAGGGCGGCCGGGTGGCGCGGCTCGGGCCGCCCAATTGGCGCGCCTATCCCGCGGCCGGCCATATCGCCGCCTTGCCCGATCCGCTCGCCGCCGAGGCAGCCCGGCTCGGCGCCCGGCTGATCGCCGACGATCTCGCCCGCCTCGGCGTCACCGTCGATTGCCTGCCGGTCCTCGACCTGCCGGCAGCGGATGCCGACCCGGTGATCGGCGACCGCGCCTACGGCAGCGATCCGGCGCGCGCCGCGACGCTTGGCGAGGCGGCGGCTTCGGGGCTGCTCGAGGGCGGCGTGCTGCCCGTCATCAAGCACATTCCCGGGCATGGCCGCGCCCGCGTCGACAGCCACCTCGCCTGTCCAATCGTCGAAGCCTTGCACGAGGAACTCTCGCGCGGCGATTTTGCGCCGTTCCGGGCGCTCGCCCATATGCCCTGGGCGATGACCGCCCATATCGTCTATCGCGCGCTCGATCCCGATATGCCGGCAACGCTCTCGCCCCGGGTCATCGGCGACATCATCCGCGGCGAGATCGGTTTCGTTGGCGTATTGGTGAGCGACGATCTGTCGATGCAGGCGCTCGGCGGCGGGCTCGGCGAGCGGGCCGCGCGGGCGCTCGCCGCCGGCTGCGACCTCGCCTTGCACTGCAACGGCAACCCGGCCGAGATGGAAGCGGTCGTCGCTGCGACCGGACCTCTCTCCGCAGCCGCCGCGGCGCGGCTCGAGCGCGGCGAGAGGCTGCGAACTGCCTCGCGCAAACCCTTCGACCGGGCGGCTTCCGAGGCGCGTTTCGACGCGCTTCTCGAAGAGAGGCGCGCTTCGTGACGAGTGCCGCGGCGATAATCTACGAGGCCAGCACCTGGGTGCTGCCGGTCGTCTTTGCGGTCACCCTCCACGAAGCCTCGCACGGCCTCGTCGCCTACCAGTTCGGCGACGACACCGCTTGGCGCATGGGCCGCGTCACCGCCAATCCGCTGAAGCACATCGACCGCTTCGGCACGATCGTGCTGCCGGCTCTCCTGCTGCTCGCGCGCTCGCCGTTCCTGTTCGGCTACGCGAAGCCGGTGCCCGTCGATTTCCGCCGCCTGCGCAACCCGCGCCGCGACATGGTTTGGGTGGCGCTCGCCGGCCCCGCGACCAACGTGCTGCTCGCGGTCCTCTCGGCCGCGCTGTTGTGGCCGGCCGCGCTGATGCCGGGGCAGAGCGCCGATTGGGTGGCGACCAATCTCGCGCATTCGATCGAGATCAACGTCGTATTGTGCGTCTTCAACATGCTGCCGCTGCCGCCGCTCGACGGCGGCCGCGTTGCGGTCGGGCTGCTGCCGAATTTCCTCGCTCGGCCGCTCGCCCGGCTCGAGCGCTTCGGCATGCTGATCCTCATTCTGTTGCTGTTCGTGCTGCCCTTTGTCGGCGAAAAGCTGGGGCTCGATCTCAACATCGTCGCCCGCATCATCACCGGGCCGAGCGAGGCGCTGATCCGCTTCGTGCTGGCGGTCACCGGTCAGAACCAATGAGCGAGAGCGCCGAACTCGTCCTCGACCTCGACGGCTATGAAGGGCCGATCGACATGCTGCTGTCGCTGGCGCGCGAGCAGAAGGTCGATCTGGCGAAGATCTCGATCCTGGCGCTCGCCGACCAGTATCTCGCCTTCATCTCCGCGCGCCGCCGGCTGCGCCTCGAAATCGCCGCCGATTATCTCGTCATGGCGGCTTGGCTCGCCTACCTCAAATCGCGCCTGTTGCTGCCCGAGCCGCCGCGCGACGACGAGCCGTCGGGCGAGGAATTGGCCGAGGCGCTGGCGCAGCGCTTGAAGCTCCTCGAGGCGATGCAGCAGGCGGGGTTGCGGCTGATGAGCCGGCCGCGCCTCGGCCACGACGTGTTCCTGCGCGGCCTGCCGGAAGGGGTCGCGGTCGTTCCCCGCCCGGTCTACGAGGTCAGCCTCTACGATCTCCTGCACGCCTATGGCGAGGGCCGCCGTCGTGCCGGCGCGCAAATCCTGACGATCGAGCCGCCGTCGCTCTTTTCAATGGACGACGCGCTGAAGCGCTTCGAGCGGCTGCTCGGCCATATCCCGGAATGGCGCGAACTGACGAGCTTTTTCCTCGAGGAGGGGACGGGCGAGCTGTTCCGCCGCTCGCTCTTGGCCTCGACCTTGGCGGCGAGTCTCGAACTGGTGCGCATCGGCCGCGCCGAATTGCGCCAGGAGCGCACATTCGGGCCGATCTATCTGCGCAGCGCGCTGCCGGCGGCTGGCGAGAGGGAGGAGGGGTGAGCGGGCGGGCGCAGCAATTGCGCCTGGTCGAGGCGCTGATTTTTGCCGCCGGCGAGCCGCTCGGCGAGGATGTGCTCGGCGAGCGGCTCGGCGATCCGGCCGCTCTCGGCGAAGTCTTGCGCGAACTCTGCGAGCTCTACGCCGGGCGCGGCGTCAACCTGGTGCGGCTTGCGGGGGGGTGGACCTTCCGCACCGCGCCCGATCTCGCCACCGCCTTGCGCGTCGAGCGGCAAGTGCCGCGGAAATTGTCGCGCGCCGCCGTCGAGACCCTGGCCGTCATCGCCTATCACCAGCCGGTAACGCGCGCCGAGATCGAGGAGATCCGCGGCGTTGCGCTCGGCAAGGGGACGCTCGACCTGCTCCTGGAAGCCGGCTGGGTGCGTCCCCGCGGCCGCCGCGACAGCCCCGGCCGGCCGCTGTTATGGGTCACGACCGAAGGCTTCCTCGCGCATTTCGGCCTCGACAGTTTGACTGAGCTGCCCGGCGTCGACGAACTGCGCGCCGCCGGCCTGTTGGAATTGCAGCCGCTCGCCCGCGCCGCCGGGGAGGAGAGCGGGTCGGAGGGGTAGTCGCTTTGCAAAAGGCCTCGCCGCCCCTCGGGGCGGCGAGGGAGAAGGCTTACCCGGTGCGGCCGATGATCGCGGCCCAGCGGTCGAGGACGGGCAGCACCTTGTCCGCGGCATCGGTGCGCAGCATGACGACGGCCCGCGCGACGCCGCGGTCGCGCCAGCGCTGCATCTGGTCGGCGTCCTCGGGCGGGTTGAACAGCGTCACCGGCAGCGAATTGGGGTCGCGCCCGGCTTCCTTCGCCATGTCGCGGAACGGCTGCAGCATTTCGAGCGGGTCGGCGCCCGGCCGGCCGCCGATCGGGCACCAGCCGTCGCCGTAGCGGATGGCACGCCGGGCGGCGTGCGGATAGGCGCCGCCGACGAGGATCGGCGGCCAGGGCTTCTGCACCGGCTTCGGCCACGCCATCATCTCGGGGAAATCGACCATCTCGCCGTGATATTCGGCGCGCTCCTTGGTCCAGATCTCCTTCATCGCCTCGATGCGCTCACGCAACAGCTTGAAGCGCGTGCCGAACTCGGTGCCGTGGTCGGCCATCTCCTCGGCGTTCCAGCCGCCGCCGACGCCGAAGAGAAAGCGCCCCTGCGACACCTGGTCGATCGAGGCGACGAGCTTCGCCGTCTGGATCGTGTCGCGCTGCTGCACGAGGCAGACGCCGGTGCCGACTTTCAGCCGGCGTGTGACGATCGCCGCCGCGGTCAGGCTGACGAACGGATCCATCGCCTCGTAATAGACCTTCGGCAGCTCGGCCCCGCCCGGCCACGGCGAGCGCCGCGAAGTCGGGATATGCGAGTGCTCGGGCGCCCAGATCGATTCGAAGCCGCGCTCTTCGAGCGCCCGGGCGAGATCGGTGGCCGAGATCGCATAATCGGTAAAGAACATCAGCGCGCCGAAATCCATCGCCTTCCTCCTAGATTGGGCAGGCGACGAGTCTAACATATTTGACCGGGGCCGCTTGCGGGTTAGAAAGGGCGCCATCGGCCCCGGCCGGGCTGCGATTGCCGCCCTTGGCCCTTTCTCCTATGATCACGGCTTTCGCGGAGACTGTGTTGTCGAGCGATTGGGACGCGCCGCGGCGCGTCGGGAACATCGATGCTGTTTGATTGGGGCTGGTCGGAATTGATGCTGATCGGGGTGGTGGCGCTTGTCGTCATCGGCCCCAAGGATTTGCCGAAGGCCATGCGGGTGGCCGGCGCCTGGATGAAGAAGGCGAAGGATCTGTCGCGCGAGTTCCAGAACAGCGTCGAAGACTTGATGCGCGAATCGGAGCTCGAGGAAATGCGCCAGGGCCTCAAGAAAGCGACCGAATTCGACCTCGAGCACGAGATCGGCAAAACCTTCGACGCCGACGGCAGCCTCGCCGACAGCCTCAAATCACCCGAATTGCCCGATTATTCGCATACCGCGCACGAGGATGCGGCGGAGCACGTTCCCGATTATTCGCTGGAATCGGCCGAACCCGCCGCCGAGGAGGCCTCGCCCTCGCCCGACCGCAGGCGGGGCGTCCCCGGTTTCCGCGTGCGCGGCTCGGCCCGCCGGCACGAGGACGCCGCGTCCGGCGCGGCGCCGCCGCCGGCCGATGGCGCCGCGCCGGCGGAGCCCTAGAGCACTCGCATGCCGGACAAGGACGAGGCCGAGCTAGAAGCCGGCCGCATGCCGCTGATGGAGCACCTGGTAGAGCTGCGCAATCGGCTCATCTGGGCGATCGGCGCGATCCTCGTCGCCTTTCTCGTCTGCTACCAGTTCAAGGAGCGGATTTTCGGCTTTCTCGTGCGCCCGCTCGCGCGGGTGATCGGCGGCGAGCCGGGGCGGCACCTGATCTATACCGGCCTCACCGAGGCCTTCTTCACCTACGTCAAGGTCTCGTTCTGGGCCGGCGTCTGCCTCGCCTTCCCGATCGTCGCGATGCAGATCTGGCGCTTCGTCGCGCCCGGGCTCTACAAGAACGAAAAGCGGGCGTTCCTGCCTTATCTCTTCGCGACGCCGGTGCTCTTCATCATGGGCGCCTCGCTCGCCTATTTCGTCGTGATCCCGGTCGCCTGGAAATTCTTCGCCAGCTATCAGACGACGGGCGGCAACGGCACCCTGCCGATCGTGCTCGATGCCAAGCTCAACGAATATCTGTCGCTCGTCATGACCCTCTTGTTCGGCTTCGGCGTCGCTTTTCAGATGCCGGTGCTGTTGACCCTGATGGCGCGGGTCGGGCTCGTCACCTCGAAGGGCCTCGCCTCGAAGCGGCGCTACGCGATCGTCATCATGTTCGTCATCGCCGCCGTCCTGACGCCGCCCGACATCGTCAGCCAGACGAGCCTCGCCCTGCCGCTGATCGCGCTCTTTGAAGCCTCGATCCTGTCCTGCCGCATGGTCGAGAGGGCGCGCGCCAAGCGCGAAGCCGAGGAGGAGGCGGAACTCGCCGGCGGAACCAAGCCCGCCGCCGGCGAATGAGCGAATCATGCACGACATAAGATGGATCCGCGAGAATGCGGAGGAATTCGAGCGTGGCCTCGAGCGCCGAGGATTGCCGCCGCGCGCCGAGGAGATTCTGGCGCTCGACCGGCAATGGCGCGCCGCCGAGACCAAGGCGCAGGAGGCGCAGGCGCAGCTTAACCGGCTGGCGAAGGAAATCGGCGGCAAGAAGGCGCGCGGCGAGGACGCAGAGGCGCTGTTGCGGCAGAGCGCCGAGGTGAAGGAGACGGAGGCCGCCTGCGCCGCGGCGGCGGCCCGCCGCAAGTCGGCGATCGACAAAATTCTCGCCGGGCTGCCGAACCTGCCGGCCGACGAAGTCCCCGACGGTCCTGACGAGGCCGCCAACCGCGAATTGCGCCGCCATGGCAGCCCGCCCGAATTCGACTTCCCGCCGCTCGCGCACGAGGCGCTCGGCGAGCGCCTCAAGCTGATGGACTTTGCGGCCGCGGCAAAGCTGTCGGGCGCCCGTTTCGTCGTCCTTAAAGGCGCGCTCGCCCGTCTCGAGCGGGCGCTCGCGCAATTCATGCTCGACCTGCACACGCGCGACTTCGGCTATCTCGAAGTCTCGCCGCCGCTGCTGGTGCGCGAGGAGGCGCCCTTCGGCACCGGCCAGTTGCCGAAAGCGGCCGAGGACATGTTCCGCACGGCGGAGGGGCTGTGGCTGATCCCGACCGCCGAGGTGCCGCTGACCAACCTCGTCGCCGGCGAGATCCTGGACGAGCGCCAGTTGCCGCTGCGCTTCACCGCCGGCACCGCCTGCTTCCGCTCGGAGGCGGGGGCGGCCGGCAAGGACACGCGCGGCATGATCCGCCAGCACCAGTTCTTCAAGGTCGAGCTCGTCTCCGTGACGCGGCCCGAGGATTCCGAGGCCGAGCACGAGCGCATGACGGCCTGCGCCGAAGAGGTGCTGAAGCGCCTCGGCCTCGCCTACCGCGTCATCGTGCTGTCGACCGGCGACATGGGGTTCGCTGCGAGGAAGACCTACGACATCGAGGTATGGCTGCCCTCGCAGGGCCGCTACCGCGAGATTTCGAGCTGCTCCGATTGCGGGCCGTTCCAGGCGTTGCGGATGCGCGCCCGCTATCGCCCCGCCGGGGAAAAGGGCACCCGGCCGGTCCACACGCTGAACGGCTCCGGCCTCGCCGTCGGGCGGGCGCTGATCGCCATCCTCGAAAACTTCCAGCGCGCCGACGGCACCATCGCGGTGCCGCCGGCATTGCGGCCGTATATGGGGGGAGTTGAGGTGATCGGCGGCGATGGCTGAGCCGGGGCTCGATCTCGCGACCGCGCGCGTCCTCGTCTCGAACGACGACGGCAGCGAAGCGCCCGGCATAAAGCTGTTGGAAAAAATCGCCGCCGAGCTTTCCGGCGATGTCTGGATGGTGGCCCCGGAGACGGAACAGAGCGGGGCGAGCCATTCGCTGACCACCCGGCGGCCGTTGCGCATGCGCGAAGTGGGGCCGCGCCGCTACGTCGTCGACGGCACGCCGACCGACTGCATCCTTCTTGCCTCGAAGCGTCTGTTCCGCGGCCGGCCTCCGGATCTCGTGCTCTCCGGCATCAACGCCGGCGGCAATCTCGGCGAGGATCTGACCTATTCGGGGACCGTCGCGGCGGCAATGGAGGCAGGCCTTCTCGGCATCCCGGCGATCGCGCTCTCCCAGCATTATCGCGACGGGAGCAAGATCCCGTGGGAGACGGCAGCGGCTTTCGCGCCGGACATCATCCGCCGGCTTGCGCGCCTCGCCTGGCCCGCCGACACCCTCGTCAACGTCAATTTCCCCGGCGTGCCGCCGGACCAGGTGCGCGGCATCGCGGTGACGCGGCAGGGCCGCCGCGCCCTCTCCGACAATCTGACCGAGCGGCTCGACCCGCGCGGCCGGCCCTATTACTGGATCGGGCCGATCCGCGAAGCGGGCGTCGCGCAGCCCGGCACCGATCTCGCCGCGATCGCCGCGGACCGGGTGTCGATCACCCCCGTTTATCTCGACCTGACCAACGACCGGGCGCTCGGCAACCTTGAGGAAGCTTTCGCGTGAACCGGCCGGAGCCCGCGCTCGTCGCGAAAAAGCTGCGCCTTCTGATGGAGTTGCGTGGTTCCGGGATCGGCGATGCGCGCGTCCTCGGCGCGATCGAAAAGACGCCGCGCGAATTGTTCGTGCCCGCCGCCTTCGCCGACCGCGCCTACGATAACGTCGCCTTGCCGATCGGCAGCGGGCAGACGGTCAGCCAGCCCTATGTCGTCGCCCTGATGACCGAGAAGCTCGAACCCGGCGCGCGCCACAAGATCCTCGAGATCGGCACCGGCTCGGGGTATCAGGCGGCGGTGCTGGCGCGGCTGTGCCGCCGCCTTTTCACGATCGAACGGCACCGGGGCCTGGCGCGCGAGGCGGAACGCCGATTCGCCGAATTGAAGCTGAACAACATCGTTTGCCGGGTCGGCGACGGCGCCAAGGGCTGGCCGGAGCAGGAGCCTTTCGACCGCATCATCGTGACCGCCGCCGCGCCGCAAATCCCGGCGAGGCTGCTCGATGGCCTCGCCGAAGACGGCATTATCGTCGCTCCGGTCGGCGAGGAGCATCATGATCAGCAGCTCCTGCGCCTGCGGCGGACGCAGAGCGGCTTCGTCACCGAGGACCTCGGCTGGGTTCGCTTCGTGCCGCTCGTCTCGGGCGCGCCGCGCCGCACCGTCGGCGAAGGCGTCTAAAGTCATTCCGGGCCCGATCTGGAATGACGCGGCCGCGATTTCTGGAAGGTGGTAGAGAATTGGATTGATTTTGCTGTAGACTGCCGGCGGGGAAGTTGCTTGCGCGTCGGGGGACGCGCAGGGGGGGATATGCGACAGGATTTTCTCGCGCGGCGCGGCCGGCGCGCCGCGGCGGCGGCGTTGGCGCTGAGCATGCCGCTCTTTGCCTGCGCCCGGATAGGCCCGCCGGCGCCCGTGGTGGTCGGGCAGGCGCCCGCGCCCGAAGAGGTGGCGCTGGCGCCTGCTGGCGCGGCGGCGCCGGCAGAAATCACCGTGCGGCGCGGGCAGTCGCTCTATGGCGTCGCGCGCGCTTATCACGTCTCGCCGGGCGCCTTGATCGCCGCCAATCATCTGCACCCGCCCTATCATGTCGAAGCAGGCTGGACGCTCGTCGTGCCGCAGCGCGGCATGCCGGCGCCACCCGCCGCGCCAGCGGCCGTCGCGGCTCTGCCGCCGTCGCGGCCGATGCCGCAAATGGCGGCGCTGCACCGCCCGCCGCCGCCGATGCCGCGGCCGATGCCGGCACGAGCCGCCGCGCCGGCGCCCGCCGCTCCGCCCGCGGCGCTGCTGCCGCCGGAAAAGCCGGACCTCGCCGCCGCCCCGCCGGCCCGTCCGCCGCTGAAAACCGCCGCCGCCCCGCCGCCGCAAATGGCCGCGCTCGCCGTGCCGAAACCGGCGGCGGCGCCGAGCCCCGGCGGCTTCTTGTGGCCGCTGCGCGGCCATATCCTCGCCGGCTACGGCACCGGCCCCGACGGCACCCACAATGACGGGATCAACATCGGCGCGCCGCGCGGCGCTCCGGTGCAGGCGACCGCGCCCGGGGTCGTCGTCTATGCCGGCAACGAATTGCGCGGCTATGGCAATTTGATCCTCGTCAAGCATGCGGGGGGGTGGATCTCGGCTTACGCGCATTGCGACGTGATCCTCGTCAAGCGCGGGCAGCATGTCGGACGCGGCCAGATCATCGCGCGCGTCGGCTCGACCGGCAATGTCGGCCCGCCGCAACTGCATTTCGAGCTGCGCCGCGGCGACAAGCCGGTCGATCCGCGCACCCTTCTCGCGCCGCTGTCGACCGCCGAGCGGCGCGCCGACAACCCCTCGGGCTGAGCCGCCGCTCACGCGAGCGGCTTGCCGAGCCGGCCGGCGATATCCTGAATAAATTGCCAGGCGACGCGGCCCGAGCGCGAGCCGCGGGTGATCGACCATTCGTTCGCCTCGGCCTTCAGCCGGTCTTCCGGCAGGTCGAGGCCGTAGCGCCGGGCGTAGCCGCGCACGATCGCGTGAAAAGTCTCCTGGTCGACGCTGTGAAAGCCGAGCCACAAGCCGAAGCGGTCGGACAGCGAGACGCGTTCCTCGACCGTCTCGGCCGGGTTGATCGCCGTCGACCGCTCGTTCTCGATCATGTCGCGCGACATCAGGTGGCGGCGGTTCGAGGTCGCGTAGAGGACGACGTTCTGCGGCCGCCCCTCGAGGCCGCCCTCGAGCACCGCCTTCAGCGATTTGTAGCTGGCATCCTCGTGGTCGAAGGACAGATCGTCGCAGAAGAGGACACAGCGCCGCGCGCTCTGTCGCAGGCGCGCGAGCAGCCGCGGCAGGCTCGGGATATCCTCGCGGTGGATCTCGACGAGCACCAGCGCCCGCGGCCGTTCCTCGTTGACCGCGGCGTGCACCGCCTTGACGAGCGCGCTCTTGCCGGTGCCGCGCGCCCCCCACAGCAGCACGTTGTTGGCCGGCAGCGCGGCGGCGAACCGGCGCGTATTGTCGAGGAGGATGTCGCGCACCCGGTCGATGCCGCGCAGCAGCCCGATCTCGACCCGGTTGACCTCGGCGACCGGCTCCAGCCACTCGCGTTCGGCGTGCCACACGAAGGCGTCGGCGGCGTCGAGATCGATGGCGGGCGGGGCGGCGGGGGCGAGCCGTTCGAGGCTGTCGGCGATCCGCTGCAGGAGGGGAAAGAGGGTTTTGTCGGTCATTGCGAGGCGGCGGAAGCTAGCACGCGGCCGGCGGCGGGGATTGCTCTTTCTTCGGGCATCGCGTATTCGAGGCGGCGAATTTGAGGCAGATGCCAATGCTGATTTCCACCGCCTACGCGCAGGGGCTGGGATTTCTCGACAGCCAGGGCGCGCTCGTCCAGTTCCTGCCCTTGGTGCTGATCTTCGTCGTGTTCTATTTTCTGCTGATCCGGCCGCAGCAGAAGAAGGCAAAGGACCAAAGAGCGATGCTCGACGCGCTGCGGCGCGGCGACCGGGTGGTGACGGGTGGCGGCATCATCGGCAGCGTCTCGCGCGTCGTCAACGCCGAGGAGGTGCAGGTCGAGATCGCCGAGGGCGTGCGCGTGCGCGTGCTGCGCAGCACGATCTCGAGCGTGCTGTTGAAGCCCGACCCGGCGGCGGCGCGCGAGGCGGCGAAGGAGCGCGAGGAAACCCCGCGCCGCGACGCGGCGAAGGAGCGCGAGGAAGCCGCCCGCCGCGAAACCGACAAGGTGTGATGGACAGTTTGGGCACCCTCTCGCCTCGTCATGCCGGCGAAAGCCGGCACCCATGCCGGCCGTGGGTCCCGGCTTTCACCGGGACGACGGAAGAGGACGCGACAAGAACCTGAACAAGTAACGCGATGCTCTATTTCGCCAACTGGAAAGTCCTTCTGATCGTCGCGGTTTGCGCGCTCGGCGTTCTGCTGTCGTTGCCGAACCTCTTCGGCGAGTCGCTGCTCGCCGGGTTGCCCGACTACATACCGCACAAGCGGGTGTCGCTCGGGCTCGATTTGCGCGGCGGTTCCTATCTGTTGCTCAAGGTCGATTTCGCGGCGGCGCAGGGCGAGCAGCTGAACTCGACGATCGACAGCGTGCGCAAGGCGTTGCGCGACGGCAATATCGGCTATACCGGGCTCAAGGTCGCCAACGACGCGATCCGCTTCAAGATCCGCGACCCCGGGCGCATCGAGGACGCGCGCGCCGCGCTCGCCAAGATCGACCCCGACCTCGTCGTCAAGATCGCCGACGACGGCACCGGCGCGATGCAGTACAACCCTGTGGCGACCCAGCAGCGCCGCGCCCAAGCGGTCGAGCAGTCGATCGAGATCATCCGCCGGCGCATCGACGAGACCGGTATCAAGGAGCCGACGATCGAGGCGCAGGGCTCCGACCGCGTCCTGGTCGAGCTGCCCGGCGTCGGCAATCCGGAGCATGTCAAGGCGCTGCTCGGCAAGACCGCGAAGCTGACCTTCCAGCTCGTCGACACGCATGTCTCGCTCGCCGACGCGCAAGCGGGCCAGCTGCCGCCGGGCGACCAGATACTGCCGGCGCAGTCGAGCGAAGGCGGGCAGGGCGCCTTTGTCGTGCGCCGCCGAATCATGGTCGACGGCGGCGAATTGACCGACGCGCAGGCGACCTTTCAGAACAACGAGCCGGTAGTCAGCTTCCGCTTCGATTCGGTCGGCGCCAAGCGCTTCGGCGAAGCGACGCGCGAGAATGTCGGCAAGCCCTTCGCGATCGTGCTCGACCACAAGGTGATCAGCGCGCCGGTCATCCGCGAGGCGATCCTCGGCGGCAGCGGCATCATCTCCGGCAGCTTCACGGTGCGCTCGGCGAGCGACCTGGCGCTCTTGCTGCGCGCCGGCGCCTTGCCGGCGCCGATCACGATCCTCGAAGAGCGCACCGTCGGCCCTGATCTCGGCGCCGACTCGATCCATGAGGGCGCGGTCGCGAGCATCGTCGCGGTGACGCTCGTCGTCCTCTTCATGATCCTATTCTACGGCCTCTTCGGAATCTTCGCCGACATCGCGCTCTTCTTCAATTTGTGCCTGATGCTCGGGGCGCTCTCGCTGTTGGGCGCGACCTTGACCTTGCCCGGCATCGCCGGCATCGCGCTGACGATGGGCATGGCGGTCGACGCCAACGTGCTGATTTACGAGCGCATCCGGGAAGAGGTGCGCAGCGGCCGCACGATGCTCTCCTCGCTCGACGCCGGCTTCAAGCGCGCCTTCGGCACGATCCTCGACAGCCATGTGACGACGCTGGTCGCCGGCGGCCTGATGTACTGGCTCGGCTCGGGCCCGGTGAAAGGCTTCGCCGTCACCTTGAGCATCGGGGTGCTGACCTCGCTGTTCTCGGCGATCCTCGTGACGCGGCTGATCATCGTCAGCTGGCTGCGCCAGCTGAAGCCCAAGGAAATTCCGCTGTGATGTCAGGATATCCCGATCGAGCGCCGCCTCCCGAAACGACCGACATTGCGAGCGCAGCGAAGCAATCTCGCCGGGATTGCTGCGTCGCTGCGCTCCTCGCAATGACCTCGTCGGCGGTATTGCCTCGATGAGACCGCTCATCGTCATAAGGCGAACGCCGCAGATCGACTTCATGCGGTATCACAAGCTCGGCTTCGCCGTTTCGAGCTTCCTGCTGCTCGCCTCGATCGTGCTGTTTCTGACGGTCGGGCTCAACTACGGCATCGACTTCATCGGCGGCACGATGCTGCAGGTGCGGGTCGCGCACGGCCCCGCCGACCTCGCCAAGATGCGCTCCGATCTCGACGGGCTGCATTTGGGCGCGGTGTCGCTGCAGGGCTTCGGCAGTCCCTCCGACGTGCTGATCCGCATCCCCCGCCAGCCAGGCGGCGACGCGGCGCAGGCGCAGGCGGTCGAGAAGGCGCGCCAGGCGCTCGGCGCCGGCATCGACTACCGCAGCGTCGAGTCGGTCGGGCCGAGCGTCGGCAGCGAATTGATCCGCGCCGGCACGCTCGCGACGATCCTCGCCCTCGTCGCCATCGCCGCCTACATCTGGTTCCGCTTCGAGTGGCAGTTCGGCATCGGCGGCATGATCTCGACCTTGCACGATGTCGTCACCACGGTCGGCGTCTTCGCGCTGTTCCATCTCGAATTCAACCTGACGACTTTGGCCGCAATCCTCACCGTCGCCGGCTATTCGGTGAACGACACCGTCGTCATTTACGACCGGGTGCGCGAAGCGATGCGCAAATACCGCACGATGCCGTTCCGCGACCTGATCAACCTCGCGCTCAACGAAACCTTGTCGCGCACGATCCTGACCGTTTCGACGGTGGCGCTCGCCGTCTTGTCGCTGCTCGTCTTCGGCGGTCCCGTATTGCGCGGCTTTTCGATTGCGATGCTGTGGGGCGTCGTCATCGGCACCTATTCCTCGCTCTTCATCGCCGCCCCGATCCTCTATTACGTGCAGCCGAACCGCGCCGCGATCGCCCGCGCCGCCGAGCGCGGCACCAAGGCGGGCGCGCCCGGCGCCTCCTGAGAGCGTGTGAATGTTTCGGTCGGCAGCCGGGACCGGCACCGTGCGTCCTTCGAGACAGCCGTTTCGCGACTTCCTCAGAGCCTGCCCCGGCGGAGGCCGGGGATGAGGTTTTTTCTTAATGCCATCGAAGAACGACCTCATCCTGAGGAGGCGCGGAGCGCCGTCTCGAAGGATGCAGGATGTTCGTACAGCGCACCGTCTTGCCAATTCCTTCACAAGCTCTGAGGGGGCGACGGGCAGATATGCCGGAGAGCGCCCTCTTTCCCTCCTCTCCCCCGCATGCGGGGGGAGAGGGCAGGGTGAGGGGGGCTGTTCGAGGTCCGGCGAAGCCCGCCTCACCCTCCGGTGGAAGCCGGCATGGAACTGACCCCGATCGTCCCACTCGAGCGGCAGGTCATCGAGCGCTACGGCCCCACGGGGTTCCGTGTCAGCGGCGTCGTGCACAAGGGCTCGGTCATCGTCTTCCCCGACCGCGTCCTCGCCTGGGAGGCGGCGGAACCCGCCGGCGTCAGCTTCGAGGCGCTGATGCCCGTCGTCGAGGCGGGCGAGGTCGAGATCCTCCTCATCGGCCTCGGCCGCAATTTCGGCCTGCTTCCGCCAGCCCTCCGCGCCCGCCTGCGCGCCGCCGGCATCGCCGTCGAGGCGATGGATACGGGCGCCGCCTGCCGCACCTACAACCTGCTCCTCTCCGAAGGCCGCCGCGTCGCCGCCGCCCTGATCGCGCCGGTGTAGGCCGGTGCGCGGTTGATCTCGCGCTCGATACGCGCTACGTATCACGTTTGATCCGATCGTTCGCCGATAAGCGCACGGCGGCGATCTGGGCGGATCGCATGCCGAAGGGATTTCCGGGCGATCTCGCAAAGGCGGGGCGGCGCAAGCTGCGGATGTTGGCCGCGGCGACAAGCCTCGAGGATCTCCGCAGTCCGCCTGGCAATCGTTTGGAGGCGCTGGCAGGTGACCGAAAAGCGCAGCACAGCATCCGAATCAACGATCAATGGCGCCTTTGCTTTGTTTGGCGAGAAGGCGATGCGCACGAGGCGGAGGTCGTCGACTACCGTTACGAGTAAAAGCCATGGTTATTCGCACTGAAGAGATTGCCGGGCTGGACTTCTCGGATGTCGCAGATCCTGGCCGCGTCGGCGCGGTGACGCCGGGCGAGGTGTTGCGCGAGGAGTTTATGAAGCCGCTCGGCTTGTCCGGCCGCGCTCTCGCCCGCGAGCTCGGAGTACCGTCGAACCGCATCACCGAGATCGTCGCCGGCGAGCGCGCCGTCACCGCCGAGACGGCGATACTGCTCGGCGAGCGGTTCGGCACCTCGGCCGAATTCTGGCTCAACCTTCAGACGGCGCACGACCTCGAAGCGGCTCGCCAGCGGATGCACCGCGCGGCTTAAGCGAGCATCGATATGAGCGAATACGCCTATCTCCGCCTCGGGCCGCATCGCTATCGCGAGCGGTTCGGGCTGGATTTCGAGGATTTGCGCCTCGGCATGCGCATTTTGCACCGCCCGGGCATCGACGTGTCGCAGCAGGACAACCGAGAGGAGGCGGTCGACCTCCTGAACAACGCGCAGCTGCACTACGACAGCCGCTACGCGGCCGAGACCGAATGGAAGCGCCCGCTCGGCGTCAGCACGATGACCTTGCAGCGGCTCTTCGGCATGACCTCGCGCAGCTGGTATCGCCGCCGCAACATCATCGGCATCGACGAGCTCGCGATGACGCATCCCGTCTTCGGCGGCGACACGCTTTACGCGGCGTCGACCGTCAGCGCCTTGGAGGCGGGCGAGGACCCCGATATCGGCCGGGTCGGGCTCGCGATCGAGGGCACCAACCAGCGCGGCGAAAGGGTCGCCCGCATCGCCTGCCGCATCGAGATCTACCGCCGCGGCCGTCACCCCGAGGACGAGCCCGGCATCGAGCCGGCCGAGGAGGAGCGCTTCCGCCTCTACCATCCGGCGGCGGACGGCGCGCTCGTCGAGCAGATGGGGCTCTTTTTCGAGGATTTGGCGCCGGGCGAAACCTTTCTGCATTGGCCCGGCCGCAGCTTCGATTTCGCCGAAAGCGGCCGGCATGCGCTGCGCTCGCTCGAGATCGGCCCGCGCTGGAGCGATCCCGCCTATCTGCGCCGGCTGGGGATCGAGCCGGCGATCTGGGAGCCGCTGGTGCTGAGCGCCGTGACGGCGCTGACGACGCGCACTTTGGGCCGCGTCGTCGCCAATCTCGGCTGGACCGGCGTAGAGCTGCCGCGGCCGGTTCGGCCCGGCGAGACCATCTGGGCGGAATCGACGATTCTTTCCGTGCGCGGTTCGCGCTCGCGCCCCGACCAAGGTGTGGCCGAAGTCGAGACTCGCGGCTTCGTCGAGACCGACGAGACGGTCTGCCGCTACCGCCGCGCGCTGCTCGTCTATCGCCGCGGCGCCGGCCCTTACGCCGCCGCCCGTTACTGATCCGGCCGCCTGCCGCGTGGAACCAGCCGCCGCGGCAGGCGTTTGGGCGCAGACGGAATGGAGGGCGGCCGATGATTTGTCGGACGAGTTTGCCGGCGGCGGCGGTGCTGATCGCCGGGCTTGCGATTGCTCCCGGCGCGCAGGCGCGGGAATGGCACCACGGGCATCCGGTCGCCCGGCCCGGTTGGCATGGCGACGGACGCCCCGGCCCCCACCACGGCAATGGCGTCGCGGCCGCGATCATCGGCGGCATGATCGGCCTCGGCATCGGCGCCGCGATCTCCTCGGGCGGCGCCTACGGCCCGCCGCCCGGCTATTACGCGCCGCCGCCGCCGCCCGCCTATGGCGGCTACTGATGCACCGACTTGCGCAAATCCGGAAGGGAGACCTCGCATGAGGATCGTCGCGAATACCTGCTTTGCCGCCGTTGCGGCGATGGCGCTGTTGTCCGCTCCTCTCGCCTGCGGGCCGGCGGCTGCTCAGTCCGCCGGCCAACCGGCTGCGGCGTCAACGCCGGCCGACAACTCGGTCGAGGCCCGGGTCGACGCCTTCATCAAGAAACTGCATGCGCAGTTGCACATCACCGCGGCCGAGAAGGCGGAGTGGAGGGAATTCACCGCGGTCATGCGCCAGAACGCGCGTCACATGGAGCGCGCCTTCAACAAGCGCATGCGGGAATTGGACACGATGAATGCGGTCGACAGCCTCAAATCCTACGAGCGGCTCGCCGAAGCGCATGCGCAGCGCCTGAAGCGGCTGGTCCCGGCCTTCGAGAAGCTCTATGCCGCGCTGCCGCTAAAGCAGAAAAAGCTCGCCGACAAAGTGTTCCGCGAGGACATCCAGAAGCACGCGCCGCCGCAGGAGGGCGGCAGCAGCCAGCCGAGCCGCTGAGCTTCGGACGTTCGTCATTCGCTCGAAAATATTGGGCTTTTCGAGAGATAAGAAAACCGTCTTGGCCGGGCTTGGCCCGGCCATCCACGAGTTGATGCGCCTTGGTTAGAACAAAATAAAATAGAATGTGGATGCCCGGAACAAGTCCGGGCAAGACGAAACCATTAGAGTTTCAGTCTCCCGCCGAACGCTCGCCTGCGAACTACCCCACCTCGACCAGTTCGATCGCTTCGCGGCTCGGGCCTTCGATCATCAGGGCGCGGGTGTCGCCGAGCGGGTAGGGGCCGTCGAGGAGCGCCACGCCTTCGCCTTCGAGTTTTCTCGCCCAGCCGTCGAGATCGGCGACCGAGAGCGCGAAATGGTCGTAGAGCTGGCCGCGGCTCGGCGTCAGCGGCGCCTCGCCCTGGTTCATGTACCAGATCAGCGCCACGTCGCCGAATTCGACGCCGCCGCGCGGCGATCGGAACATGCCGTCGCGGTCGAGCGCCGGAAAGGTGCGGTCGGGGCCGCGCGGCACCCGGCGATCGGCTTCGGCAGCCGGCGCGGCGACCGGGCGCGGGCGTGCGTTCAGGTGCCGCACGTACCATGCCTCGGCGGCGAGCGGCTGCTCCTGGTAGAAATGGATGTGGTTGAAGCGCTCGGCCGGATGGTTGCCGGCGTATTCGACGAGCGCGCCGTCGGGGCCGCGCATATAGGCGAAACCGCCGACGCCGGTCGGGCGAACGCCCTCTGCCCGCGCTTCGGTGAGCTGCGCCTTCGTCAATCCGAGCACGCCGCCCGAGCCGGGTAGCGCGTCGCTGCTGATCAGCACCGCGGCGTCGCCCTCGCCGGTGTAGAGCGGCAATAGCTCGAATTCGCGGCGACGCTTTTTGTAGCCCTCGAGTGTGGCCCGGGAATCGGTCACATGCCAGCCGAAATGCCAGATCGGGCTCTGCGGCGCGGTCGGCGGCTGCCGCTCGACGCGGTCGAAGAGGATCATCGCCTCGTTCGGCGACAACAGCGCCGGCAGGCCGCCCCAGCTGCCTTTCCGGGTGCTCGGAAAGGCCCGCGTATAGAAGTCGATCGCGGCCTCGGGATCGGTCGTGTTCAGGTGCAGGTGATGAAAGCCGGGAGCTGGCGGCATCGGGGTCTCCTCTCGGGCGCGGCGCCGATTTCACTATGCCGCGCGCGCCTGCGAAGAGGAACCCGATAGCGCTTGACAAGATTTGGCGGCGCCGTCCCTATGATGCGGCAACATGCCGCCGGTTCTGCCGGCCGATCACGGGGAGGATCGCATGAACCTGCATCGATTTGCCCGCTTTTTGTGGGCCGGTTTCGCGGCCGCGGCGCTTTTCGCCGCGCCCGCCGGCGCCGACACCGCCAACAAGACGCTGAAGATCGGCGTCATCTACGATTTGACCGGCCCGTTCGCCGGCGGCGGCTCCGATCTGCAGTATCTCGGCGCCAAGATCATGCTCGACTATTTCATCAAGCAGGGCGGCGTCGACGGCTACAAGATCGTGCCCGTCTATGCCGACGCGCAAAGCAAGCCCGATGTCGCGATCAACGAGGCGGTGCGGATGATCGAGCAGGAACATGTCGATATGCTGCTCGGCTTCTACTCGTCGGCCGAATGCGTGCCGGCGGCGGCGCGCATCGAGCAGTTGAAGAAATTCATGTGGATCACGACCTGCATCGCCTCGCCGGTGCTTGAGGGCCGCAACCTCAAATACGTCTTCCGGCCGCAGCCCTACGGCGCGCAATGGGGCCTGACCTCGACGGCGATGGTGGCCGCCTATGCGAAGAAGCAGCTCGGCAAGGCTCCGAAGGATCTGCGGATCGCGATCATTCACGAGGACGGGCCTTACGGCACCGACGTCGCCAAGGGAACCGCCGAGGGCGCGAAGAAATACGGCTTCCAGGTCGTGGTGAACGAGGGCTATTCCGCTTCGGCGCCCGATCTCTCCTCGCTCGTCACCAAGCTGAAGCGGGCGCGCCCGGATGTCATCTTCCATACCGGCTACAACCCCGACATCACGCTCTTCCTGCGCCAGGCGCGCGAGTTGGGCCTGCATTTCTCGACGCTGATCGGCCACGGCGCCGGCTATGGGGTCTATTCGAAGTTGAAGGAGACGCTCGGCAACGACGCCAATTATTTCTTCAATGTCGATCCGATCTCGATCTGGCAGACCAACCCCGAGGCGCTGAAGCCCGAATTGTTGCCGATGATCAAGATGGTCGGCGACGAGTATCTGAAGGCGAAGCCCGGCACGGTCATCAAATCGGCGCATGTCGGCATGGCTGCCTCCAACACCTACCTGTTCTTCACCAAGGTGCTGCCGGTGGCGATCAAGAAGTACGGCGGCGTCACCTCGGACGATCTGCGCAAGGCGGCGCTCGACGTCAATCTGCCGGACGGCTCGACGATGCTCGGCTTCGGCGTCAAGTTCGAGAAGCCGGGGCAGCCGATGGCCGGGCAGAACGAGGACGCCTATCCGGTCGTCGTGCAGTACGTCAACGACCAGAGCTACGTCGTCTGGCCGAAGGCACTGGCGCAGCGCGAGCCGGCGCTGAAGCTGCCGGCGAATTCCCCGTACGCGGCGAAGTGACCCCGCCTTGCTGCTCGAGGTCGAGGGGCTGGTCAAGCGGTTCGGCGGGTTCACCGCCGTCAACGGTCTGTCGTTCTCGGTCGATCAGGGCGAGATCCTCGGCCTGATCGGCCCGAACGGCTCGGGCAAGACGACGCTGTTCAACATGCTGTCGGGGACGCTTGCGCCGACCGCCGGTTCGATCCGCTTCGACGGTCGCGAGATCGGCGGTCACGCGCCGCACCGCATCATCAATCACGGGGTCGGCCGCACGTTCCAGATCCCGCGGCCGTTCCACCGGCTCTCGGTGTTCGACAATGTCGTGCTTGCCGGCTTCTACGGCCAGGGACGCCATTCCCGCGCCCGCGCGATCGAGGCGGCGGAGCGGGCGCTCGCGCTCGTCGGCCTGCCGGCTGACCGCAGCATGCCGGTCGACGGGCTCGGCGCCGCCGCGCTCAAAAAACTCGAATTGGCGAAGGCGCTGGCGACCGGGCCGACGCTGCTGCTCGCCGACGAGAGCCTGGGCGGCCTCGACGAGAGCGAGGTCGAGCAGGCCGCCGACATGCTGCAGCGGATCCGCACCCAGCTCGGCATCACGATCATCTGGGTCGAGCACATCATGGGCGTCTTGATGCGCGTCGTCGACCGCGTCATCGTGCTCGACCACGGCGAAAAGATCGCCGAGGGGGCGACCGCCGAGATCGCCGCCGATCCGCGCGTGATCGAGGTTTATCTCGGGACGGACGCCGGGGCGCTCCGGCATTCCGCCTGATGCTGGAGCTCGACGGCGTCGATGCCGGCTATGGCGGGTTCCAGGCGCTGTTCGGCGCCGGGCTTACGGTCGGGCGCGGCGAGGCGGTCGCGGTGATCGGTCCCAACGGCGCCGGCAAGACGACGCTGATGCGGGTGATCTCGGGCCTGGTCCACCCGATGCGCGGCAGCATCTCGCTCGACGGCGAGGATCTGTTGCGCCTGCCGGCATACCGCATCGTCGAGCTCGGCATCGCGCATGTCCCGGAAAACCGCCGGCTGTTTCCGCGCATGAGCGTCGAGGACAATCTGCGCATCGGCGCCTTCATTCGCGCCGCACGCCCCAAATTCGGCGAGCGTCTCGCCTTCGTTTACGACCTCTTCCCGCGCCTCAAAGAGCGGCGCCGCCAGCTCGCCGGCACGCTGTCGGGCGGCGAGCAGCAGATGTGCGCGATCGGCCGGGCATTGATGTCGGAGCCGAAGCTGCTCCTGCTCGACGAACCCTCGGCCGGGCTCGCGCCGGTCGTCGTCCAGCAGGTGTTCGCGCTCTTGCGCCATATCCGCGAATTGGGCCTCGCCGTGCTGATCGTCGAGCAGAATATCCGGCAGGTATTGCAGGTCGTCGACCGCGCCTATCTGCTCGAGGCCGGCTCGATCCGCTCGAGCGGGGCGGCCGCCGAGCTGCTCGACAGCCCGGCGATCCGCGCCGCCTATCTCGGGGTGTGAGAGGAAAAGGCGTGTCATTGCGAGCGCAGCGAAGCAATCTCGGGCCGGATCGGGCCCCATTGGCACGGGATTGCTTCGTCGCCCTCCGGGCTCCTCGCAATGACACCCGCAATTGGTCGCGGACGGCGTAGGCATCGCGAATGTTCGGCGTCTTCGACATCTATTTTCTGCAGGCGGTCATCGACGGCGTCCTGTTGGGCGGCGTTTTTGCGCTCTTGGCGCTTGGCCTCAACCTGATCTTCGGCGTCATCGACGTCGTGTGGATCTGCTATGGCGAACTCTTGATGGCCGGCATGTACGGCATGTACTACCTCTATTCCGTCTATCACCTGCCGTTCGTGCTGGCCGCGCTTGCTTCGATCGCGATCGTCGGGCTGCTCGGAGTGCTGCTGCATCTGCTCGTCATCTCGCCGCTGCTCGGCACCGCGCCGATCAACCAGCTGCTCGCGACGGGCGGCGTCCTCTTCCTGTTGCAGAGCGCGGCGACGGTCCTCTTCGGCATCGACTTCCGCAATCTCGGCATTCGCCTGCCGATCCTCGACTTCGCCGGCATGTATCTCTCCTATGCGCGGCTCATCGCCTTTCTCGTGGCGCTCGCCGGCATGGCCGGGCTCTACCTCTTTCTGTCGAGGAGCTATATCGGCACGGCGATCCGCGCGATCGCCCAGGACCGCCAGATCATGCCGTTGATGGGGGTCGATACGCGGCGCGTCTATATCGTCACATCGGCGATCGGCGGCGGGCTCGCCGGGCTCGCCGCGACGATCCTCGTGCTGCAGTACGACGTGCAGCCCTTTGTCGGCCTCACGTTTGCGCCGATCACCTTTCTCGTCTGCGTGCTCGGCGGTCTCGGCAATATGCTCGGCGGCTCGGTCGCGGCCATCATCTTCGCCGAGATCCTGTCGATCTCCGGCCTCTATCTCGATCTCGAATGGGGCTACGTCTTCGCTTTCGGCATCTTCGTCGTGCTGATGTTCTTCCGGCCGCAGGGGCTTCTGGCGCGGCGCTCATGAACCGGATCCTCGCCTGCCTCGCCGGCGCCGCGCTCGTCGCGCTTCCCTTCGTCTATCACCAGCCCTATCCGCTGCACCTGATGGTGCTCGTCCTCATCTGGTCCTTCGTCTACACCTCGTGGTCGGTGATGGGCCGCTTCGGCCTCGTCTCGTTCGGGCATGGCGGGTTCATGGGGATCGGCGCCTATGTGACGGCGCTCTTGTGGAATAATTTCCACCTGACCCCGTGGCTCGGCATCCCGCTCGCGATGCTTGCCGCGGCGGCGGTGGCGGTGTTGATCGGCTATCCCTGCTTCCGCTTTCGCATCACCGGGCATTATTTCGCGCTGCTGACGCTCGCTCTCTCGGTCATCGTCCTGCAGCTCGTCACCGCGACGCGCTCCTACACCGGCGGCTCGCTCGGCTATACGCCCGAGCGTTATCACCAGGGCAATTCGATCTGGGCCTTGCAGTTTCCCGGCAAGGACACCTGGTATCTGATCGCGCTCGGCATCTGGGCGGCGGGCCTGCTGATCCGCTGGCGCGTCGACCGCAGCATGCTGCGCTACGCGCTCGAGGCGATCGCCGAGGACGAGGATGCCGCCGCCGCCGCGGGCGTCCATGTGACCGCGGAAAAGCTGAAGATCACGATCCTCAGCGCGGCTATGACCGCCATGGCGGGGGCGCTTTACGGCCAATATCAGATGTTCATCTCGCCCGATACGGTGAGCGGCGTTGCGGTGTCCTTGCAAATGGTGTTCGCCGTTGTTGTCGGCGGGCTCTACGTGCTGCTCGGGCCGACGATCGGCGCGGCGCTGACGATCTCGCTGACCGAGAGCCTGCGCATCTGGTTCGGCACCTCGGCGGTCGGCTGGGACAATGTCGTCTACGGCACGCTGCTCGTGCTCTTCATCATCTTCCTGCCGCAGGGCATCTTGGGCTCTCTTTTGGGCTGGTTAAGCCCGGCGCGGCTGCGCAGCCGCTGAAACCGCGGGCGCTTGGCGCGGGTTTTGCTAGATTGCACTCCGGAAGGGATCGGAGGCTGCGCCCATGGCGCCCGACGACGCGAGCTGGTTGGCCCAACCGATCGGCCTCGGTCACAACGGCGGACCGCCGATCGAGCTTGGCATCGGCTGGCAGCATTTCTGCTGGAAAAAGGCGCATGCGCGCGCCTGGAAGACGCCGCCGCGCGAGATCGCGCTCGCCCGCCTCGCACGTGCCGAGGCGCTCGGCATCAGCTACCGCGAATACACTTCCGTCCTGCTCGATCGCGGCCGCCACCTGTGAGGTGGCCGGCGGATGTTCCTCACGGACCCCGGCCTTCGCCGGGGTGACGACGGGACAGGGTGTTACGGCGTGCGCTGCCAGGCTTCTTTGAAGTCGAGCAGCGCCTTCGGCTCGGCGTCCGAGACGGCCCAGAAATTCATGCCGCCGTCGGTCCAGTGCACGAGGTTGTAGCCTTGCCGGCCGGTCTGCGCCCGGGCGGCGACGCCTGCCGTCGGCCAGACGTAGAGGTCGATGACATGCTTCCTGTAGTGGTAGACGAGCGCCGCCACCGGCCGGCCGGCGAGGTAGTCGAGCCGGCCGCCGACGAGCGGGAAGCCGGCGCCGCGCAATTCCTTGACCGGCGGGGAGAAGTCGATCCGGCCGTCGAACCATGGCTTGACGGTGTGCTGGTCGGTCGAGGCGACGTCCTCGAGATGCCCCGGCTGCAAGGCGCGGATATGGCTCGCGACGATCTGTTGCGTCAGGCTCTGCGTCCCCGGTGCCAAGAGAGCGAGCGAGACTGCGACCGCCGAGGCGGCGCCGAGCGCAAAGCCGAGCGCCGGCCGCAGCCAATCGGCAAGGCGCGCCGAGAGCGGCGGCGGCGCCGCCGGTCTTGCCGGCGCGGCGCGTTCGAGAAGCCGCGCGCGCAGCGCTTGCGGCGCGGGTTCGTAGAGCCCCTCGCGCAGCATCGCCCGGGTCTCCCCGAGCGCTCGGCTCGCCCGCTGGCAGACCGCGCAGCCGGCGCGATGCAGGTTCAGCTGCGCCGCCTGCGCTGCGTCGAGCTCGCCGTCGAACTCGGCCTGCACCAGGAGCAGCATCTCGCAATGGCGGGCGCTGTCGGCCTCGCTCATGGCATCTTCTCCGCTTGGCCGGCGGCTTCGATGAGGCGGCGCCGCGCCCGCCACAGCCGCGACATCACCGTGCCGATCGGCGTCTGCGTCACATCCGAAATTTCCTTGTAGGAGAGCTCCTCCAGCTCGCGCAGGATCAGCGTCTCGCGCAACTCGACCGGCAGCTCGGCGACGAGCGCGCGCACCCGGCTGACGTCGCGCGCCCTGATGAGGCTCTCCTCCGGGTCGTCCGCCTCGGCCGGAAGGTCGATCGCGCCCGCCTCGATGTCGGCCGGAGAGCCGGCCAGCGGCACGAGCTGCACGCCGCGGTTCAGGTTGATCGAATCGTACGCGGCGTTGCGCACGATCTGCAAAAGCCAGGCGCGCGGGTTGACCCCGCGGAAGCTCGGAAAGTAGTTCAAGCTGCGCAACAGAGCTTCCTGCAAAACATCCTCCGCCGCCGCCGAGTCGCGCATCAGCCACCGCGCCAGATTGTGGGCGGCATCGAGATGCGGCAGCACCGTCGTCTCGAACGCCTCGTTGCGCGCGGAAGCTGGCACGTCCCCTGCCGAACCGAAAACCCGACCCGCGCCGGCCGGCGCGCGCCAAACGATAGACTCGCATGAAAACGGGTTTATTCGCAGCAAAGTGATTTTTTTAGCGCTGAAGCGGAAAGCCCCGCCGAAGCGGGGCTTTCTCTGTCAGCGTGCCCGCGCCAGGTTGCGCGCGGCGAAGTCCCAGTTGACGAGGTGGTCGAGGAAAGCCTGCACGAAATCCGGCCGCCGGTTCTGGAAATCGAGGTAATAGGCGTGCTCCCAGACATCGCAGGCGAGGAGCGGGTGCTGGCCCTCGGCGAGCGGGTTGACCGCGTTCGGGGTGGCGAGGATCTTCAGCCGGCCGCCCTCGGCGACGAGCCAGGCCCAGCCGCTGCCGAACTGGCCGACGGCGGCTGCCTTGAAGGCTTCCCTGAACTTGTCGAGCCCGCCGCAGTCGCGCTCGATCGCCCCGGCGAGATCGCCCGACGGCATGCCGCCGCCGCGCGGCTTCAGCGAATTCCAGAAAAAGCTGTGGTTCCACACCTGCGCGGCGTTGTTGAAGATGCCGCTCTTCGAGGCGTCCTTGTAAGTCGCCTTGATGATCTCTTCGAGCGGCTGGTTCTCGAAGGGCTGGCCCTTCGTCAGGTTGTTGAGATTGGTGACATACGCCTGGTGGTGCTTTCCATGATGGAAATCGAGCGTCTGCTCCGACATATGCGGTTCGAGCGCGTCCTTGGCAAAGGGTAGGCGTGACAATTCGAAAGCCATGACATCTCCGATTGATGAAGAAGGATCGAGGCGACAACGCCCCACGTTACTGGAAACGGGCCGAGGGGAGGGCCGTTCCGAGGCGATGCCGGGGTTGTGGCCGATCGCCGCGCTGTTGCGCCGCCACGACCGCGACCGCTATCAGACCGCGCTCTTCGCGCCGTCGGCGCGGCGCGCCGGGCTGTTTGCGATCTATGCCTTCAATTACGAGATCGCCCGCGTGCGCGACCGGGTCAGCGAGCCGATCCTCGGCCGCATCCGCCTCGAATGGTGGCGCGAGAACATCGCCGACATCTTCGCCGGCGGTCCCGTGCGCCGGCACGAGATCGTCGCGGCGCTCGCCGAGACGGTCCGCCGCCGCTCGCTGAGCCGGACCCATTTCGAGCGTCTGATCGCGGCCCGCGAAGCCGATCTCGATGCGCCGCCGCCCGCCAGCCTCGCGGCGCTGGAGGATTACGCCGAGGCAAGCTCGGCGAGCCTCGTCTATCTCGCGCTCGAGGCCCTCGACGCGCCCGGCGCAGCAGTTGCCGCGGCGGCGCGCGAAGTCGGCATCGCCTATGCCTTGGCGGGGCTGATCCGGGCGCTGCCGCTGCATGCCCGCGCCGGGCGGCGCTACATCCCCGACGATATCGCCGCCCGCGCCGGGTTGGCCCCGCGCGAGTACGAACGGCTGCGGAGCACGCCCGCCTTGCGCGCAGCGGTCGGCGATATCGCGGCGGCGGCGCGGCGCCGTCTGGAAGCGGCGCGCGAGCGCCGCCGCGCCGTGCCGCGCGCCGCCCAGGCAGCGCTGCTGCCGGCCGTCGTCGCCGGGCGTGTGCTCGCCCGCCTCGGGCGGGCCGGCTGCGACCCCTACGCCCCGGCGCTGCGCGCCGCCGACCCGATGCAGATCTGGGCGCTCGGGTTAGCGGCGCTGTTGCGCCGCTACTGAGCGGTCAGGCGTAGAAGTGGTTCGCCACCATGCCGTAGAGCATCGGGATCGACAGCATGACGTTGACGCGCGAGGCGAGCCCGGCGATCCGCGCCGAGCGGGTGCGTTCCTCCGGAGTCGCGGTGACGAGGCCGAGGATCTTCTTCTGGTTCGGCCAAATGATCACCCACACGTTGAGGAACATGATGAAGCCGAGCCACATGCCGATGCCGATCGCCGCGAAGCGCTTGTCGTGGCTGCCGATGCCGAGGGCGACCGCCTGGCCGAGAAAGCCGCTCATCCAGGCGAGGATCAGGCCGAAGACGATCGTCGCCGCCGCCCCCCAGCGGAACCAGAAGAGCGCCGTCGGGGCGATGAAGCCGGTGACCGCGGGCCGCTGTTCGGCCGGGATCTTCGGCATCATCGGGGTTTGCGTGAAGTTGAAGTAGTAGAGGTGGCCGATCCACATGATGCCGCTGAAGATGTGCAGCCAGCGGACGATCATCGACCACCATTCAAAGCTGACCAGTTCCATCGTCGCCCCCTATCCTCAAGATCCGGCGATCGCGTGGATCAACAATATCTCGATCACGGTCAGGACGAGGCCGGCGAGAATCGTATAGGCTGGCCATCCGTACTTGCCCGTTCCCTTCAAGAGCCAGTCCCACATGTCAGGGGTCTCCTCCCGCGCTAGGGTTGTTCAAACCGCCTTCGGGCAACAATACCACGCTCATGCAAGGGAGCAAATCGAAGCGGCGCCGCGGCCCCGCCGTCACCGCCCCTTGAAATCGGGCAGCCGGCGGTCGGCCATCGCCTTGATGCCTTCCTGGAAATCCTCCGTCCGGCGCAGCCAATCCTGCTCCACCAGTTCGCGTTCGGTCGCCGCCTCGATCGCGTCGACGAAGCCGCGGCGCAACGTCTCGCGCGTCGCGACGACAGCGAGCGGGGCGGATTGCGCGATCTCGAGAGCGAGCGCCTGCGCCGCGCTCCTCACTTCGGCCTGCGGCATCAAGAGGTCGGCGAGGCCGATGCGCACCGCCTCCTCGCCCGGGATGCGGCGGCCGGTATAGAAAAGGAGCGCCGCCTGCTGCGCACCGACGAGCCGCGGCAAGGTCGTCGTCAGCCCGAACCCGGGATGAAAGCCGAGGCGGTTGAAGTTGGCGCTGAAGCGGGCTTCGGTACAGGTGACGCGGAAATCGGCGACCAGCGCGAGGCCGAGCCCGCCGCCGACCGCCGCGCCGTGCACCGCCGCGACGATCGGCTTTTTTGTGCGGAAGAGGCGAATCGCCTCCTTGTAGAGATGCTTGCCGGCAGCGCTGCGCGAGCCTTCCGAGACGGTTCCGGTATCCATCCGCTTCGAGAAATCGGCGCCGGCGCAAAACGAGCGGCCCTCGGCGGCGAGCACGATTGCGCGGCAATCGGGCTCGGCGTCCAGCGCGTCGAAGGCGTCGCCGATTTCGGCGACGAGCGCGCTGTCGAAGAAATTGTGCGGCGGCCGGCGCATCTCGACGGTCGCGACGAAACCGTCCCGGCTGACGCCGATATCGCGGTAACTCATGCTGTTCCTCCCGGGCGGGATCGCCCTCGGCCGGCCCCCACTCTAACCCTCCCCCGCAAGCGGGGGAGGGAGGGGAGGGGGCGCCTTGACGATCAGCGCATCGACGACGGACAGCCCGTCGCCTTCGCCATGCACGATGACCGGGTTGAGGTCGATCTCGGCGATCGCCTCGGCGTGGTCGGCGGCAAAGCGCGACAAGGCCGCGATCAGGCGCGCCAACGCCGCGCGGTCGGCCGGCTTCTCGCCGCGCACGCCGTCGAGCAGCGCCGCGCCCTTCAGTTCGCGCAGCAGCGACAGCGCTTCCGCTTCGCCGATCGGCACCGGCGCGAAGGCGACGTCGCGCAACACCTCGACGTGGATGCCGCCGAGCCCGACCATCAGCATCGGCCCGAAAGCGGGGTCGCGCGTCACGCCGAGGATGATCTCGCAGCCGGGCGGCGCCATCTTCTGCACCAACACGCCGTCGATCCGCGCCTGCGGATATGCCGCCTTGGCGCGCGCCAGAACGCCGGCATAGGCCGCCCGCACCGCCTTCTCGCCTTCCAGGCGCAATGCCACGGCGCCGGCCTCGGTCTTGTGCACGATGTCGGGCGATTCCACCTTGAGGGCGACCGCGCCGCCGATCCGCGCCGCCGCCGCGACCGCCTCGTCCTCGCTCTCGGCGAGGCTCTCCGGCGGGCGCGGGATTCCATAGGAGGCCAGAAGCGCCTTCGCGGCGGCCTCGGTCAGCACCGGCCCGGCGGCGGCGAGCGCGGCCGCCGCTCGCCGGCGCGCCGCGGGCTCGGTCTCCATCCTCGGCCCGGCATTTTTGCGCCGCGCCTGAAAGGCGCCGTAATCGGCGAGCGCGCGGATCGCCCGCGCGCAGCTCGGCATCGAGGTGTAGCAGGGGATGCCGGCCTCGGCGAAGGCGGCCATCGCCCCGGGCGTTGCCGTCGTGTAGGTCGATAAGAGGATCGGCTGCGCGGTCGAGGGCGCGATCGCCTTCAGTTCGGCGGCGCGCTCCTTCGCCGTCGCCTCGTTGGCGAGCGAGCCGATGAGGAGGATCGTGTCGATCCGCCGCGATTCGCGCACGATCTCGACGAGCCTCGCATAGCCGACCTCGTGGATTGCCTGCGCGGTGCCGTCGACCGGGTTCTGCGCCGAGGCGTAGGAGGGCAGGAGCGCCAGCACGCGGCGCTGGATATCCTCTTCGAGCACCGGTAGTTCGAGCCCGTATTGCGAGAGGATGTCCGCCATCCACACCGCGCTGCCGCCTGAGCCGGTGATGACCGCGACGCGCGGGCCCCGCGGCAATTTGCAGAACGCGAAGGCGGCGGCGATGTCGAGCATGTGGTCGAGATCCTCGCCGCGCACGATGCCGTGATGACGAAAGATCGCGTCGTCGACGGCGCCCGCATGCGCGAGGGAGCCCGTGTGCGAGGAGGCGGCGCGCCGTGCCGGCTCGGAGCGGCCGACCTTGGCGAAGATCAGCGGCTTGCCCATATCGGCAGCCCTGTCGGCCACTGCCCGAAAGCGGGCGGTGTCGCGGATCTCTTCGAGATAGGCGAGGAAGATGTCGGCGCCGCCGGCATCGAGCGCCCAATCGATGTAATCGTGCGCTTCCAGAACGGTCTGGTTGCCTGAGCTTACCTGATAGGTGAAGTTCAGCTGCCGGTCGCGGCCGCGCGACAGAAACGAGAAGGTCAAGGCACCGCTCTGACAGCTGACCGCGATCGGCCGCGCCCGGCCGGCGGCCGGGACGAGGCTGCGCTGCGGGTCGTGGAAGACCGGGCTGAAGGTCGCGACGAGCCGGGCGAGCGGGTTGACGAGGCCTTCCGAATTGGGGCCGGCGATCAGCAGGTGGTGGCGCTCGGCGACCGCCTTCAATTCGCCGTCGCGCGAGGCCGCCGCTTCGCTTTTCTCCTCGCCGAACCCCGAGCTGATGATGACGGCGGCGCGGATGCCGCGCTTGCCGCATTCCTCGATCGCCGCGACGACGTGCGCCGCCGGCACCAGGACGACCGCGAGGTCGGGCGCCTCCGGCAGCAGCGCGACGTTCGCGTAGCTCTTCAGCCCGAGCACTTCCCCGGCGCTGCGCGTCACCGGGTAGACGCGGCCCGGATAGCCGTGCGCGAGGAGGAAATTGGTCAGCCGCCCGCGCAGGCTGTGCGTATCGGCCGAGGCGCCGAGGATCGCGATGCTGTCAGGCGCGAACAGCGGTTTCAGATCAGGCATTCGAGAGAGCCCAAAATTGCCCTCTCCGCCCTTGAGGGCGGAGAGGGAGGGGACCCATTGCGCAGCAATGGGGAGGGTGAGGTGGGCAAGGCTCGCGCGTTGCATCGGCGCCCACCTCACCCCAGCCCTTTCCCCCCTGAAGGGCGGAGAGGGGGCAGCTCGTTATTCGGCCAGCATCCGCTCGTGCTCGACCTGCTTGCGCCAGAGCGCGTAAGCGCGATCGGTTAGGCCGAGAGCCTCTTCCGATCTGCCGGCACGCGATGCTACGTCGATGTCGTGGGCTAGGTTGCATCGCTTCCGTCGAATCCACGCGAGTTCGCTTTTCCGCTGTTGGTCCGTCATAGTGTCCCCCCGTTTTTCCGGAGGAGTTGTACTTTATAACTTTGTGAAATACAACCGTTCACCTGAGCCCGAGGCCGCGGGCGATGATGCCGCGCAGCACTTCGCGGGTGCCGCCCTGGATTGTCAGCTTCGGCGCGATCAGCGTCGCATAGCGCAGCGCCGCTTCGAAGCGGTCGTCGTTCATGGCGGGTTCGTCGTCGCTCGGCGGCGGCGCCAGGAGCCGCACCCGGTCGGGCAAGGCCTGCTCGAAATTGGTGCCGAGGTCCTTGACGACCGCCGCCTCGACGGCCGGCGTCTTGCCGGCTTGCAGCATACCCGCGACCGACAGCGACATGCGGCGCAGCGTGGCGAGGTGCGCGACCTCGCGCCCAATCCCCTCGGCCAATCGCTCGCCCGGTTCCTCGCCCGCCTTGCGCACCAGCTCGACGAGGCACGAGAAGGTCTCGATCCAGCGGTCGGGGCCGCTGCGCTCATAGGCGAGTTCGTCGGTCGCCTGCTTCCAGGCCATGTCGGCCTCCCCGATCAGGTGCGTATCGGGGAGGTAGGCGTCGTCGAACACGACCTCGTTGAAATCGTGCCCGCCGGTCAAATTGATGATCGGCCGGATCGCGATCCCCGGCGTCTTCATATCGACGAGGAATTGCGTCAGCCCGTGCCGGCGGTTCTCCTTGGTCGCCGGCGAGGTGCGCAACAGCGCGATCATGTAGTCCGCCTGATGCGCGCCGCTCGTCCAGATCTTGCGGCCGTTGACGAGCCAGCCGCCCTCGGTCTTCTTCGCGCGCGTCGAGGCGGCGAAGACGTCGGAGCCGGAATTGGGCTCGGAGAGGCCGATGCAGAAGCACAATTCGCCGGCGGCGATCCGGGGCAGGATCTCGCGCTTCACCGCCTCCTGCCCGTAGCGCAGGATGACGGGCCCGCTCTGCCGGTCGGCCGTCGAATGGGCGCGGGTGGGCGCGCGCGCCGCCAGCACCTCCTCGACGACGACATAGCGTTCCAGATGCGAGCGCTCCTGGCCGCCATATTGCTTCGGCCAGGTCATGCCGATCCAGCCGCGGGCGCCCATCTTGCGGCTGAACTCACGGTTGAAGGCGCCGCGGCGGCCGTCGGGGGCGGCGTCCGGCGAAAACGTGCCGGCGGCGACTTCCTCGCGCAGGAACTCGCGCACTTCCTGCCGCAAGGCCTTCGCCTCGGGCGGCAGGTCGATCGGATCGAAATGAAAGCTCGTCGTCATCGGGGTCAAGATCCCGCGGTGATGAAATGCCAAAGCTCGTCGGCGCCCAATTCCGCGACCATCCGGCCGAGCCGCCGCGACCAATACGCTTCGTTGCCGAATTCCTCGCGCCAGGCCCACAACCGCCGCGTCGCGTGGTGCAGCGAGTGCTCGTAGGTGAAGCCGATCGCGCCGTGCGCCTGGTGCGCGATCGCGGCGCCGGTGCCAGCCGCTTCGCCGACCCGCACCTTGCCGATCGCGACCGCCGCCAGGTCGATCTTACCGCCGGCCAGACCTTCGGCGGCGCCGTCCGCCGCCGCGCCGGCCGCCGCCGTCTCGCCGGCGAGAATCGCGAGGTTGTGCTGCACCGCCTGGAACTTGCCGATCGGGCGGCCGAACTGCTCGCGCTGCAATGCCCATTCAACGGATTGCTCGAGGATGTGTTCGAGCGCTCCCGCCATCTGCTGCATCCGGGCCGCGGCACCCCAGGCGCGCAGCCCGTCCTCGTCGATCGGGCTCGCCGCGACGGCTATCGGCAAGACGCCGTCGAAAGCGACGTCGTCGGCGGGCTCGCCCGCGAGGCTCTTGCCTTCGCGCAGCATCAGCCCCGTCCGCTCGACGAGCGCCACGACTTTCTCATCGCCGCGCCGCGCCAGCACCGCGATATGGCCGGCGTCGCGCGCGAAGGGGATGCGGCGCGCCCGCCCGCCGAGCCTGCCGTCGGGCCCGATCTCGATACGGCTTTCGCCGAGCGCGGGCGCTATGGTCAACGGCCCCGCCGGCGCCGCGATGCCGGCGGCGCTCAACAGGCGCCCGGCGAGCAGCGTCTCCGCCAACGGCACCGGCGCGGCGAAGCGGCCGGCCACGCGCAGCACCGCAAAGCCGTCGGCGATGCGGGCGCCGGCGCCGCCCAATTCCTCGGCAACCCAGGCGAGCGGCAGCCCCGCCTCCTCGAGCGCCTCCCACAGCTCGGCGGGCCATTTGCCGGCCTCGGCCTCGTTGACCGTCGCCGGTTCGCAGAGATCCCGGAAGATCCGCGTCGCCGTATCGACGACGATGTTGTCGCTCGCGTCGTTCATTGCGGCTGTCGCGCCCCGTCGATCAGAAACACGCAGCCCTGCGTCGAGGCGAGGCGGATCGACAGCACCGCCTGATACTCGGCCGAGCGGTACCAGCGGCGCACCGCATCGGTGTCCGGGAACTCGATGACGACCATGCGCTCCGGCAACGGCGCACCGTCCAGCGCCTCCATGTTGCCGCCGCCGCCCGCCGCCAAGAGCCGCCCGCCGTAGCGTGCGACGGCCTCGAGCGCCGGCGGCACATAGGTGCCGAATTTCCCGGGGTCGGTTACGCGAATATCGCCGACGACATAGGCGGGCATGGCATCCTCCCCAGAACGGCTCGGCCGAACGCCGCACTTTGCGGCAAACCGCTCGCCGGCCGCAATGGGCTTGGCCGGTGAGAAGCGAGGCGGAAGGGCAGAGGGATTGACGTCAATCCGCGCCGCGCCACATTATAACAATGTATTACGGAGGCAAGTCCGTGCGGGTGGCGGTGCGCAAGCTCGGCAATTCCTCGGGCGTCATCATCCCTCGATCGGTTCTCGACGAAACGGGTATCGCGATCGGCGACGCTGTCGATATGACCTGCGAAGGCAAGCGCATCGTGCTGAAGCCGCTGCCGCGGGCTGCTCGTTCGGGCTGGGCAGAAGCGTCGGCGAGCATCGCCGAGAGCGGTGACGACGCGCTGGTGTGGCCCGAGTTCGGGAATGCCGAGGATCAAGACCTGACGTGGTGATGCGCCCCGATGCGGCGTCGGCGGGCGGTGGCGTCAGACGGGGCGAAATTTGGCTCGCCGCTCTCGACCCAACTGTCGGCAGCGAGATTCGGAAGACGCGGCCATGCGTCATTGTTTCGCTGCCGGAGACGCACGATTTCCTGCGCACCGTCACGGTGGCGCCGATGACGACCGGCAGCCGCCCGGCGCCCTACCGCATCCCGCTGCGATTCCGCGGCAAGGCGGGGCTGATCCTGCTCGATCAGCTACGCACGCTCGTCAAGCAACGCCTCGTGCGGCGGCTCGGCGCGGTCACCGGCAAGACCCTCAAGCTGACGCTCGCCGCGCTGCGCGAGATGTTCGAGGAATAGTTACACAACCCGCGAACCTGAGACCCGAGCAGCGAGCGATGGGCGAGGCCGATTGAGCGGGGCTACTTCCCCGCCTGCCGCGATAGGCGCCGGGCGGCTTCCTTGACGATGCTCAGATCGGCGTATTTCTTCACGTCGAGGCTCTGCCGGATGAACCCCAGCTTGTGCTGGTAATCGAGGTTCTCCTGCAAGGCCGCGAGGTCGGGGAGCGCGTTCGGGTCGCGGTAATAGTCGCGTTTCGTGAAGAGCCAGTCTTTATAGAATTCGGGCTTCCGCTTCGTCGCCTCCGCCACCATCCGGATCACCTCGTCGCGGTGCGCCGGATCATAGAAGTAATGCAGCACGCTGAGGTAATCCTCGAGGAAATCGACCATCACCGCGCGATGCTTCTCGAGAAACCCTGCGCGCGCTACGTTGAAGATCATCTGGGTGCGGCCGATGGCCTGCTTCTGGGTGTAGATCGGGCGGGCGATGGCGCGCAGTTCCGGGTCGAAGCCGAACGGCGCCACCGCCGGGATCAAATCGACCTTCTTCTCCTTCAGCATCGCCTTCATGTCGGGGAAACGGATCTCCAGGACCGTGACGCTGCGCTGCGGGATCTTGTGCTGCGCCAGCATGGCGAGCATCGCTATGTCGATGGCGCTGCCGGTCTCGTTGGTCGACAGGATCTTGCCCTTCAGATCGGCGACCGAATGGATCGGGCTGTCCTTTCTGACCATGAATTCGTTGGTGTGATAGCCGGGCACGCCGTCCTGGAAGGTGTCGGCGATGACGCGCAGATCGCTCATCCCGGCGTTCTCGATGCTGAGCGCGAAGGTCGAATAGGCGAGCGCGGCGATATCGAGCCCGCCCGTCGCCAGCGCCGTCATCTCGGTCGAGGTGCCGGTGAAATGCGTCAGCTCGGGGATGTAAGTCTTGCCGGCATGCGCCGCGAGCCCCGGCTTCAGGAACATCAGCGGGATCAAGTCGGCCGGCGCCACGACCCAGCCGATGCGCAGGTGATAGGGCTCGGCCGCCCGCGCCGGCTGCAAGCCCGCCGCCGCCAAGGCGGCGAGTGCGGCAATCCGCAAAATCCGCAGCATGCAAGTCTCCTCCCATACGAGCGGCCGGCAGCATTGCATCAATCGGTGGCGGAGGAAACCGCCGCGATCCAATCTTGAAGAAGCGCGCCGGCCCCGCTATGACCACGCGCGCCGTGTCCGCGCGCGGCTGAGGGGGTGCACTTCGGTGATGAAGCGGGCATTCGTGTTTCCGGGCCAGGGTTCGCAGGCGGTCGGCATGGGCCGGGCGCTGGCGGAGGCGTTCGCGCCGGCGCGGCGGTTGTTCGAGGAGGTCGACGACGCGTTGTCGCAGCGCCTGTCGCGGCTAATGTTCGAGGGTCCCGAATCGGATCTCGTGCTGACCGAGAACGCGCAGCCGGCTCTGATGGCGGCGAGCCTCGCCGTCATTCGCGTGCTCGAGCAGGAATGCGGCCTCGATCCGGTTCGGCACGTCGCCTATGTCGCCGGGCATTCGCTCGGCGAATATTCGGCATTGGCGGCGGCGCGCGCCGTCTCGGTCGCCGATGCGGCGCGCCTGTTGAAGCGCCGCGGCCAGGCGATGCAAAAGGCGGTGCCGGCGGGCGAGGGGGCGATGGCGGCGCTGATCGGGATCGAGGTGGCGGCGGTCCGCGAGATAGCCGAAGAGGCCGAGCGCGGCGAATCGGGCTCGATCTGCGCCGTCGCCAACGACAACGCGCCGGGGCAGGTCGTCGTCAGCGGTCACCGCGGGGCGGTCGAGCGGGCGGCGGTTCTCGCTGCCGAGCGCGGCAAGCGTGCGATCATGCTGCCGGTCAGCGCGCCCTTTCATTGCCCGCTGCTGGCGCCCGCCGCCGAGGTCATGGCCGAAGCGCTCGAGGCGGTCGCGCTGGTGGCGCCGGTCGTGCCGCTCGTCGCCAATGTCTCGGCGGACGCGGTGCGCGATCCGCAAATCATCAAGCGGCAGCTCGTCGAGCAGGTGACGGCGATGGTGCGTTGGCGCGAAAGCGTCCTCTATCTGCGTTCGCAGGAGGTCGAGGAGGTCGTCGAGATCGGCGCCGGCCGGGTCCTCGCGGGGCTCGCCAAGCGCATCGACCGCGACCTCGCGGCGCGCTCGGTCGGCGCCCCCGACGAGCTCGAAGCCTTCGCCAAGACGCTGTGAGGCGCGGCATGGATGCATGTCGAACATGCGTGCTTCGAGACGCACCCTTCGGGTGCTCCTCAGCATGAGGAAGCCTTTGATGGCATTAAGAAAGCCCCTCATCCTGAGGCGCCTCGCGCAGCGAGGCCTCGAAGGACGCGCGGCCGTGTTGCATCTGGCGGTCTGAACCCCTGCCATGTTCGACCTCACCGAACAGCGGGCGCTCGTCACCGGCGCCTCGGGCGGCATCGGCGGCGCCATCGCGCGCGCCCTCCACGCCCAGGGCGCGGAAATCATGCTGTGCGGCACCCGCGGCGAGGCGCTCGCCGCGCTCGCCGCCGAGTTGGGGCCGCGCGCACATGTCGCGGTCGCCGACCTCGCCGACCCCGCTTCGCCCGACCGTCTGATCGGCGAGGCGGAAAAGGCGATGGGCCGTCTCGACATCCTCGTCAACAATGCCGGCGTGACGCGCGACGCGCTGGCGCTCAGGATGCGCGACGAGGATTGGCTCGCGGTTCTCGAAATCGATCTGACCGCCGCTTTCCGCCTGGCGCGCGCCGCGCTGCGCGGCATGGTGCGGCGGCGGCACGGGCGGATCATCGGCGTCACCTCGGTGGTCGGCGTCACCGGCAACCCGGGCCAGGCGAACTACGCCGCGGCGAAGGCGGCGATGATCGGCATGTCGAAGTCGATCGCCGCCGAGGTCGCCGGCCGCGGCGTCACCGTCAACTGCGTCGCGCCGGGGCTGATCCAGACGGCGATGACCGAGAAGCTCTCGGCCGAGCAGCGCGAGCGGCTCGCCGGCGCGATCCCGCTCGGGCGAGTGGGCGCCCCCGCCGAGGTGGCTGCCGCCGTCGTCTATCTGGCGAGCGCCGAAGCCGCCTATGTGACGGGCCACACCTTGCATGTGAACGGCGGGATGGTCATGGTATAAGCGCCGCTCGATCGCTGGTGCGCAGAGCGCGTGCAGCCGAATTGGCACCGTCGGGGAAATCGTGCTATGTGGTTCGCGCCTTAGACGCGGTCCGCGATGGTGGGCGGAAGATCCATTGTCGATGAGCCTGACCTGGGATGACGATCGATGTCGGGGAGCTGAGGTCGGGCCCGTATCCCTGTTCCAAAGAAGCCACTGAGGATAAGAACGGATGAGTGACGTCGCCGAGCGGGTCAAAAGGATTGTCGTCGAGCATTTGGGCGTCGATGAATCCAAGGTAACCGAGAACGCGAGCTTCATCGACGATCTGGGCGCCGACAGTCTCGATACGGTCGAGCTTGTGATGGCCTTCGAGGAAGAGTTCGGGTGCGAGATACCCGACGACGCGGCCGAGAAGATCGTCACGGTCAAGGACGCGGTCAACTTCATCGAATCCCACAGCAGTTGAGTGTGAGCGCCATGCGCCGTGTCGTCGTGACCGGCATGGGGCTGGTGACGCCCCTCGGCATTGGCGTCGAGCGGAATTGGAAGAGCCTGATCGCCGGCCAGTCCGGCGTGCGCGCGATCCAATCCTTCGACGTCTCCGACCTGCCGGCCAAGATCGCCGCGCAAGTGCCGCTCGGCGAGACCGCCGCGGGGCTCTTCAACGCCGACGATTGGGTGCCGCCGAAAGAGCAGCGCCGCATGGACGGGTTCATCGTCTTTGCCCTCGCAGCGGCGGCGCAGGCGATCGAGAACGCCGGCTGGACCCCGACGGATGACGAGGGGTGCGAGCGCACCGGCGTCATGATCGGCTCCGGCATCGGCGGCCTGCCCGGCATCGCCGAAGGCACGCTCACCGTGCAGGAAAAGGGGCCGCGGCGCCTCTCGCCGTTCTTCATCCCGGCCAACCTGATCAACCTCGCCTCGGGCCATGTGTCGATCCGCTGGGGCTTCAAGGGCCCGAACCACGCGGTCGTCACCGCATGCTCGACGGGGGCGCATGCAATCGGCGACGCGGCCAGGCTGATCATGCTCGACGACGCCGACGTGATGGTATGCGGCGGCACCGAGGCGGCCATTTGCCGGGTCGGGGTGGGCGGTTTCGCCGCGGCGCGCGCGCTGTCGACCGGGTTCAACGACGAGCCCGCCCGCGCCTCGCGTCCCTGGGACCGCGACCGCGACGGCTTCGTCATGGGCGAGGGGGCAGGCATCCTCGTGCTCGAAGAGTACGAGCATGCCAGGCGCCGCGGCGCGACGATCTACGCCCAGGTGATCGGCTACGGCATGTCCGGCGACGCCTATCATCTGACGGCGCCCTCGGAGGACGGCAGCGGCGCCTTCCGCTCGATGCGCAACGCCTTGCGCTCCGCCGGCCTGTCGCTCGAGCAAATCGATTACATCAACGCCCACGGCACCTCGACCCCGCTCGGCGACGCGGTCGAGCTGGGTGCGGTAAAGCGGCTGTTCGGCGAGCACGCCTATTGCCTTTCGATGTCCTCGACCAAATCCGCGGTCGGGCATTTGCTCGGCGCGGCAGGCAGCGTCGAGGCGATCTATTCGATCCTCGCGATGCGCGACGGCGTGGTGCCGCCGACCCTCAATCTCGACAACCCGTCGCCGGATTGCGACATCGATCTGGTGGCGAAAGAGGCGAAACAGCGCAAGGTGAGCTACGTGCTCTCCAATTCCTTCGGCTTCGGCGGCACCAACGCGTCGCTGATCTTTGCCGGGCCGCCCTGAAGGCCGGGCGGACGCCCGCCGGTGAAGGCGTTCCTCGTCATCCTGGGGCGCGCGGTCGTCGAGGCATCGCTGATCGTCGCCGCCGGCGCCGGGGTGCTGTATTGGCTCTACCGCGACATGACCGCGCCGGGCCCGCTCGCCGCGGCGCGCGACGTCGTCGTCCCGCGCCATACCGGGCTCGCCGGCATCGCCGCCTTGCTGGCGCATGACGGGGTTATCCGGCACCCCTGGACCTTCGAGCTGGGCGCCGCGCTGTCGGGCCGCAACCACCGGCTGAAAGCGGGTGAATACGCCTTCCCGGCATATGTCAGCGCCAGGGGGGCGATCGAAATCCTGACGGCCGGCAAGACGGTCGAGCACCGGCTGACCGTCCCCGAGGGGCTGACCAGCCCCGAGGTCGCCGCCCTCGTCGAAAACGCGCCGGCCCTCGAAGGCCGGCTCGCGAAGAGCCCGGCCGAAGGGCAGCTGATGCCCGACACCTACCTCTACAGCTGGGGGGAGAGCCGGGCAGCGATGATCGGGCGCATGCGGCGCGCGATGCAGAAGGCGCTCGCCGCGGCCTGGGCGAGCCGCCGGCCCGATCTGCCGCTCGCCTCGCCGCAGCAGCTTCTGATCCTCGCTTCGATCGTCGAGAGGGAGGCGAAGGAAGAGAGCGAGCGGGCGCATATCGCCGCTGTGTTCGTCAACCGCTTGCGGCTCGGCATGCCGCTGCAATCCGACCCGACGGTGATCTTCGCGCTCTCCGACGACGGCACGAAAAAGCTCGACCGGCCGCTGACGCACGCCGATCTCGCCACCCCGTCGCCCTACAATACCTATGTCGAGAAGGGCCTGCCGCCGGGGCCGATCGACAATCCCGGCCGGGCGGCGCTGCTGGCGGCGGCGCAGCCGGCCGACAGCAGCGACCTCTATTTCGTCGCCGACGGAACGGGCCGGCATGTGTTCTCGAAAACCCTCGCCGAGCAAAACCGCAACGTCGCGCAATACCGCGCCTTCGAGGCCGCCTCTGCCGACCCCGCCTTTTTGCTGGACGGCCGCCTGCCTGCCGCCGCCGCGGAGGCCGCCCCGGGCGCTGCCGCCGCGGCGAAGCAGCCGCCCTTGCCGCCGGCGCTACCCGCCTTTCGGCGCGCGGAGCTGCATCGTCCCGCCGTCACCGCGCGGAATTCGACCACTCTTCGAGCACCGCACATACCGCGGCACCGTCCTCCCCGCCGCGCCCTTGTCGTTGCGCAGCGGCATAAACCGGTGCACTCGCCGAAAAAACCGGCGTCTCCACCCCCAATTCCCGAGCAAAAGCCGCAATGATCGAGATGTCCTTCTGGAACATCTCGATGGTCGCGGTCGGCGGCGTATAGACGCCTTCGACCATCATCGGGCTGCGCAGTTCGAAGATGCGCGAGCTGCCGGCGCCGCTCGCGATGACGCGGGCGACGGTCGCCGGGTCGAGCCCCGCCTTGCGGCCGAGCACGATCGCCTCGGCGGTCGCGACGTTGTGCACGGCGACGAGCAGGTTGGCGATGAACTTCATGCGGCTGCCGTTGCCGAAGGTGCCGAGGTAATGCTGCACCCGCGTGAAGCCGGCGAGCACATCTTCGCATGCGCGATAGGCGGCCTCCTCGCCGCTGCCGAACAGCGCGAGGTCGCCCGTCTTCGCCTGTGCGCCGGTGCCGGAGAGCGGGCAATCGAGCAGCGTGACGTGCGCCGCGGCGAGCCGTTCGCGGGCGCTCTCCTTGACGGCGATCGGCAGGGTGCTGAGCTCGGCAACGACAAGGCCGCGCCGCGCCTCGGCGACGACGAGGCTCGCGGCCGTCGCTTCGAGGGCGGCGGCGCTCGGCAGGCTCGTCAAGGCGACGTCGGCGCCGCGCGCCGCCTCGGCGGCCGAGCCGGCGAGTTCGACCCCGGCCGCGGCAAGCGCGCCGCGGCGGCCCTCGTCGATGTCGAAGCCGCTGACGGCAAAGCCGTGCGCGATCAGGTTGCGGGCGATCGCCCCGCCCATGATCCCGAGCCCGATCACCGCCACGGATTTCTTTGGCATCAAATGGATCTCCTGAATGATTTCCCTTCGCGGCCCATTTGGGCGAGAGGGAGGGGAACCGCGAAGCGGCCATGCGGCAGCGATCGCCCACGCAATCCGCTCTCGCCGGCCCATATATGCAGATGGGCTCCCTTGAGACGGAGGAAGAAGTCGTGCATCCGACGGTCGTTCGGGTTCTGGCGCAAGTTTCGCTCTTTGCCGTCACCGCTATCGCTACGCATTTGGTGATGTCATTCTCGCAAGCGCTGATGCATTACAAGCTCGGCCACCATCCGATGGGCGGTACGTTCTTCCGAAACCACCTCAACTTCCATCACACTTACTACGCCAAAGATCACCTCGTCTCGCCGACATATCTCGGTGACGAAGGCAACAATACGCCCTTTTTCTTCATTCCCGTGTTGCTGGCCGGAGCGTGTACCTATTTCGTCTTGCCGCTCGACCTCTTCGCGGTCGCGGTAGTGGCGTGTGCGGCATCGTTCTACGCGCACGTCTTCTTCGACAAGGAATACCACGTCGAGGGGTCGCGGCTCGAGCGCTTTGCCTGGTTCAGGCGCAAGCGGGCGCTGCATTTCGTGCATCACCGGCACGCGGACGCCAATTTCGCGGTGATCGATACCTTCTGGGATAGGGTCCTCGGGACCTATCGAAGCCCTGACCCCGAGACGCCGGTCGACCGCGCTGTCCGCGGGAAAGGCGAGCGCCTACGTCCGCCTTTCCGGCCGTTCCGGGGCAAGCGCCATGATGATCGGTCCTGAACTCCCACCGGTGCTAGCTTTGCGCCCTCGCCCGTTGCCGACGCCGCTTCGCTTGGAGCTTCGCCTTGCGTTTGGCCGATCTGGCACGGGTACGGGAATGACGTTTGACCGCTTGCTTCATTCGATCACCTTACCGGGAATGTTCGATGAACGCGCTATCGTTTATTCTCCGCGCTCCTTGGGCCGCAGGAGGCGGAGCGCTTCGCCTGTCGTGAAGCCGAGCTTCCGCATCAGCGCGAGCGCCTTTTCGCGTGAGAGCCTTTCGGGGGCGTGCGGATCGCTGAGGCCGAGCCGATAGCGCCGAACCACCTCGTCGAATTCGGCGCGCCACTCCTCAATGGGACGATGTGTGATCACCGCGGCATTTCCGGGATTGCATTGCGCATCGATCCGGCACACGCGCTTCGCGCAAAAAGAACGAATTGCTCAGGTCTACCGAGCGTCGCGCCACGTCTCGCGGGCACGCTTCTGCTCGTTAAGAGGGCTCGGTCTGCTACGCGGCCCGGCGCCTCGGACATGACCGCGTATACCACACGCTTTCCGTGGTACAGAATTATGCGCGGCAGGTGAACCTCTTACACGATACATGGTCTTTTACCCGAAATTTTCAACCAATATTCGGACCTTACGCTGAGAAAGGTTGGGGGATTATGCACTTGACTGAGCGGGGCCGGGCTGGATAAGCTCGCTCCATCGCAGTGATCCGACAAGAGCCGAAACACGATGACAGAAATCGAGCGCGCCGTTGTGACGGCGACCTTCCTCGCCGGGAACTGCATTGAGTTGACCGCTTTCGATGCGATATCCGCCCGACGACTCCGAAAATGGTGATGCAGAACTACCGTATGCGCGCAATCTTGGCCGTTGCACGGAAGCTGCACCGAGCATTTCCGAGCGCTGGGATCCACCTCGCCTGACGGCAGCCGCTCGACAAGCCGGCGCGGAAGTCCTATCTGGGAGACATGGCGGCGAAGCGAAAAACCGAACAGCAACCGGTCACGGAACTCGACCGCGATCCGGACCTATCGGACGAGGAGATCGGCCGGCGCATGGAACGCGGCCTTAAGCGGTTTCTCTCGACGCCGCCGCGTCCGCACGGGCGGTCGCCGAAAGAACCAAAAATGAAGAAACCGCGCCCTTGCCGTCCCGTTCAATAATCTTCGTTTTCAAATATATCGCGCAGAGAAACCATCTCCTCGTCAATAGTAAACACCACTATGAACGCCGGCAACTCTAGAGTTGGCTTCGTCACAGCATAACGGCAAAACGGAATCCAACCATCTTCAACTACTGGAAAGCCAAACGGATCAGCATATAGACTATCAATAACTGGGAAAAGAACGGAATCTAACCTCTGGTATCCACCAAGCTGAGCGACGGCGGCCTCGAAACTTGCTTCAAATACCACGCGCCGGTGGCCTCGCGCCCGCATCGAAGCGGCTTTTTAGAAGGAAAGCCAACCAGCAGCGCGCGCCCTTCCGAGCAGTCGCCGATACATCCGCTGGCTTAGCGGCTTGTCCGAAAGACGAGACAACTCATAAAAAAGAGTATCTCCGTTGTAGTGAGTCTTCCAAGCGGCACCATGTGAATCATCGCTGGTTTCCCTACCAGTCAGGTTCCAATAATACCTAATAGAGTTCTCCACAAAGCGTAGATCTTCGTCGTTGAACTTTGATAAATCCGGCTCAGCGAGCGCTATAGTGCGATGTTCCTCAATTTCATTTGTAAACTTTCGGACCTCAACTCGAATTTGTCCCGCCTCTACCATGTCACGATGAAGCGGGGCCATCTCCTTCGGGGCCGGCCCTAACTCAAGCCGTTGGTATTCGCGGCCGGTAACAGGCACGCCGCGCTCTGCATACGAATCGAAATCCGCCTTCCACAGGATTTTGTTGAGTTTTACGGCCCCAAAGAACTCTGCGCCAGCGCACCGCCCCGCGACGTAAAGGATCAGTTGCCGCAAGCGTTCTTGACCGCCCGGTAACCGGACGCTCCGAGTGAGTTGGGGTCGCTGCGCCTCATCAGCCATTGGCTGCGTCCTATCCCAGCTAACCTTATATGGGATCGGTCTTGGGGGCGTCTATAAATCCGAACGTTAATTGAACCGGCTCTATATACATCCTTACTGCAGCGTTTGATCCGCTAGATTTTGTGGCCTTCCGACTCGGCTCTTTGTCCGCCGTCAGGTCATCGATAGGTAAGCCGCTTTCCTTCGATGCCGCGAATCGCCGCCGTCGAGCGGTTGCTTTCCTTCCCCCCGACGTAGGTTTCGTCGATCTCGACTACCCTGTTGTCGCCGCCGAGCGGAGCGGATCATCCTCGCGCATTGCCTCGCGGATGCGGCGCGCCATGAACCAAGCCGAACGATAGGCGAGGCCGAGCGTGCGATGTAGCTGGTGCGCCGAGAAGCCCTTTTTTGACGATGCATAGAAGCGGAAGCCGAGCAGCCATTTGTAGAGCGGGATATGCGAGCGCTCCAGCACCGTCCCGACGCGCACCGTGAACTTGTCGCGGCAGGCCGAGCACCAATACCAGCCCAACCCCATGCTCTTGCCCCCGAACGGCGCGACACTATCGAAGGAGCCGCAGAACGGGCAGAACGACCCACCCGGCCAACGGATCGATTCGAACATCGCGCGCGCCGCGTCGTCATCGTGGTAGCAGGGATGAGTGAGATCGGCGGGAAGGGCCGTCATCGTGCTATCTCCTTGGAACAGAAGATAGTCGCTCACCCTTGCTCAGTCAAGTGCATAATCCCCAAACATTGGACTTCGACGAGCTCGTCGCGCGTGAAGCGCCTCGAGCAGCTCGTCCTCAAATAGCCTGGCCGGCTGCAGGGTGAGGAAGCCGCGCCCGGCTTAACGCCCTAAACCGTCACCGCTTCCCCCATTCATGCTCCTCATGCTCTTCCTGCTGTTCCTGCTGTGAAGTTTCCCGTTGCTCTTCCTCGACGCTTTCGTGCTCCTCGCGTTCTTCTCGTTGCTCTTGCAATTCATGATACGCTTGCTCCGGCACGAAAAAGGGCTGCTGCGGCGCGAAGCTTTGGTGCGGGTACCCATACGGGTATGGCGGCGCCCCGACCGCCGAGTAGGGCGGGTACGCATGGTACGGCGCGCAGCCGCTCAGCGGCAGCGCCAGCGCCGCAGACCCCAAGAGCCAGGTGCCCCAGCCCGGAATGCATCCCCGCTTCCCGCTCCGTCCGCCTTTAAGTTGGGGCGCGCCGTCAGCGCCGGTGGGCGTCATTTGCGCAAGACGAGATATCGATTCTGGCAGCGCGCCAGTTTATCCGAGCCTGCCGCTGCGGACGGAGTCAAGGAATAGTCAAGGCGGCGTCAGCGGCTCGCCGCGCATGTACTTGCCGCGGCAGAAGAGAAGGATCGGCTTCTCGGTATAGGCATAGCGCTCGACATGACCGATGAAGATGATGTGGTCGCCGCCGTAGTGCCGG
>DATLKN010000061.1:0-98971 GCA_035538335.1 Allostellaceae bacterium | reverse complement strand
GGAATGAACGGCGCCAAAAGCCGCATCAGCGACCGCCATTCCTTCATGGCGCGGCGGAATTCGTGCACGGCGTCCTGGCTGGACAGCTCCGGATCGGTCATCACCGCGCGTGCGCCGGCGAGAATATGCCCGGCGACGCCGCGCACCGCCGGTCCGATCGCCTCACTGGGCTGCAGGGCGGGTTTCTTGAGGGCGGACTTCTTGCCCATTTTCGCGTTTACCGGGCCATGCATGGCAATTGCTGGGCGAGGATGACAATCGGATGGGTGAGTTGTGACAGTATGGCGAAATATCCGCGCGCGCGCACTTCCCTTATCGGGGGCCGCTTGCTACATGCGTCCCGACACTTTTGCCCTTTGACGCGGGGTGGAGCAGCCCGGTAGCTCGTCAGGCTCATAACCTGAAGGTCGTAGGTTCAAATCCTACCCCCGCAACCATCCCCCCGCATGCCGCCCGGCGCATGCGCGACGACAGGAAGCCGCTATGCGCGACCGGCGGATCTTCGCCCTTGCTCTCGCTCTCGCCGCCGCGATCGCGCTGACGGCGCGGGCGAACGCCGCGCCATTCGGCGCGAGCCCCGGCCTGTGGGAGGTCACGACGAGCGGCACGACGCAGGGCGCGCCGCCGATCCCGCCGGAGGCGATCGCCCGGTTGAGCCCCGAACAGAAGGCGAAGTTCCTCGCCGCCATGCAGGCGATGATGGCGCGCCAGAACGCGAAACAGGTCACGAAGTCCTGCCTCACCGCCGAGCAATTGCGGCGCGGGCCGACCTTCACCAGCCGCCGCGACAAATCCTGCAAGGAAACTGTCGCGAAAAGCACCGCCACGGATATCGACGTGAACGAGGTGTGCAGCGAGAGCGGCCGGCAGACCATGACCGGCAGGCTGCGCTTTCACGCGACCAGCCCGCAGACGATCGTCGGCACCGCCGACGTGACGGTCGGCGACGGCACCCGGACGATGCACATGCACCGCGAGATCAGCGCCAAATGGCTGCGCGCCGATTGCGGCGCCGTCAAGCCGGGAGGCCGATGACCGCGGCGCTCGAGCGCCGGCTCGCGCAAACGCGCGCCACACTCGGCGAGGAGCATGACGAGACGCTCGCGGCGATGCTCGACCTCGCCGAGGCGCTGTGGCGGGAGGGCCGGCTCGGCGCGGCGCGCGGGCTCGAGGAGCGGGTCGTCGCGGTTCGCCGCCGGCGGCTCGGCGCCACCCATCCCGACACCTTGAAGGCGCTCGGCAAGCTCGCCGTGACGCTCGGCATGCAAGGCCATCTCGCGCAGGCGCGCGCGTTGCAGGAAGACATCGTCGCCGCGATGCGCGCGCTCTATGGCGAGGGCCATCGCGAGACGCTGCGCGCGCTCAACAATCTCGGCGGCACGATCGCCGCCGAAGGCGATCTGGCGGCGGCGCGCGCGCTGCTCGAAACCGTCGTCGCGGCGCTTTGCGAGAGCGTCGGCGCCGCTGACCCGGACGCGCTCGCCGCGATGGGCAACCTCGCCGCCGTGTTGTGGCGGGAGGGCGCGTGCGAGGAGGCCTATGCGCTGCAGCTCGCGGTCGTCGAGGAGCGCCGGCGCGCGGCGGCGCAGGACGCCGTCGCGACGGCCGCCGCCGAAGCCGCGCTGGCGGCGATGGAGCGCGGCGTCTGGCAGTGAGGGGCGCTCAGACCCTGGCGGGCTGATTGTCGCGGCGCCGCGCGGCCGCGTCGGCGCGCGCGAAATCCTCCTCGCCGAAGCCGTAGAGCCGGGCGCCGCCGGCCAATATCTTGCCGCCGATCTCGGGGGTGATGCTCGGGTTCGTCAGGACCCGGGTCGAGACTTCGGGAAAGCTCGAATCGAAATGCGGGAAATCGCTCGACACGCAGATGTTGTCGGCGCTGCCCAACAGATCGACGACGGCGCCGACCTCGCGCTCGCCGCTCTCGATCGCCGAGAAGCAATTGCGCTGCCAATACTCGAACGGCGACAACTTCAGATACGGCGCGTCGGCGTCCTTGTGCTGCCGCAGGTCCCATTCGATGCGGCCCAATAGGCCCGGCACCCACCAGCTTTGCGCCTCGAGGAACGCCACCTTGAGGCGCGGATAGAATTCGAGGACGCCGCCGAGCAGCAGCGCGATCAGCGCCAGCTGCATCTCGGTCGAGTGGCTCGCGACATGGCGCATGAAGCGGTTCTCGCCGAAGCGCGGCTCGATTGTCGAATAATAGGAGCCGGTGCCTTCGTGAAAGCACAGCGGGATCTGCAGTTCCTGCAAGAGGCCGTAGAGCGGGTCCCAGTAGGTCGAGTGCCAATAGCGGCCATTCAGGTAGTTCGGCCGCACGAAGGCGCCGACCGCGCCGTACTCCTCGACGCAGCGCAGCAATTCCCGGCAGGCGAGGTTGACGTCATGCATCGGCAGCATCGCCGCCATCTTCAACTGGTCGGGGCTGTATTGCACGAAATCGTGCAGCCAGTCGTTGTAGGCGCGGCAGATCGCCGCCGACAGCTGCGGGTCCATATTGTCGCGCGCGAGAAACGACAGGCCGGCGGTCGGGAACAATACGGCGATGTCGATCCCTTCCATCTGCATGCCGATGACTTGCGCCTCGGCGTCGTAGCCGCGCTCGGCCGCGAACATGACAGTGGTATTGGCGCGCTTGCCGACGAGCGGCCCGCGGATGCGGTTGTATTGCGAGATGTTGCCGTCGTTGCTGGTCGGCATGCCGTCGAAGAACCACAATGGCCGCCGTCTGCCGCCCGTGGCGCCGCCGTCCTGCGGCCGCAGTGCCGAGGTGACGCGCGGCTTGAAGGCGGGATTGAGGTATTTCTCGAAGAGGTCGATCGGCTCCATGATGTGCATGTCGCAATCGACGAACCGGTAGCCCTCTTTCATTGCATTGCTCCCGTAGTGAACGGTACGGCGCGGCGGCACGATAACCGCCGCGCCGCCCTCTGTCTCAGGCGAGTTCGGGCACCGCCTCGGTCACCGCTTCGAGCTGGCCGACCGTCTCCTTGCCGAACAGCAGCGGAATGAAGGCGCCGGCCAGCACGATGACGACGATCGTGCCGAAAAACGCCTCGGGCGATCCGGTATGCGGCTCCATCAGGAAGGGCGCGAGCACGCCGGCGAAGATCCGGCCGAAGGCCTCGCCGAAGATGTTGCCGCGGCCGCGCAAGGCGGTCGGGAACTGCTCCGAGAGATAGACCCGCGTCGCCGAGAAGGACGACAGCGCGGTGAAGCCGAGGATCATCGCGCCGGCGCTCATCATGACGTTGGCGTAGTCGCCCGCGAGATGCGCCGTCGCCATCAGGACGAGCCCAGGGAGCGCCCCGGTCAGCGCATAGGCGATCGTCCAGCGCCGCCCGATGATCTCCATCAGATAGGCGGTGAAGGCTTTGCCGGGGATCGTCGCGAGGAAGACGATCGTGCTGATGCCGAAGCTCATCCTGACCGCGGCGCCCTGGTCGATCAGCGCCTTCGGCAAGAGGATGGCGATCAGGTAATAGGCGCTGCCGGCAGCGGTCGCCTGCAGGATGCCCACCGTGGTCCAGCGCAATTGCCCGGGAGCGAACAGCGCCCAATAGGGCGGCAGCTTCTCCTGCGCGAGGTGCAGGTTCGGCCCGAGCCCGGCGACCGTCAGCGGCGGCACCTTGTCGCCGCAGCGCCGGATGAACTGATTGACGGTCTCGATCGCCGCCTCGGTCTGGCCGCTCCGCAACTGCCAGCGCGCGCTCTGCGGGATCACGTAATGCACGAGGACCGGCACGACGAAGAGCGCGAGACCGCCCGGCAACGCGATCAGCCGGAAGCCGTTCGGGTCGTGCGCCAACAGAAAGCCGACAAACGGCAACAGCGCGAACGCGCTGGCGAGGCAGATCTCGTAAATCGCGCCATAGGTGCGCCGGTGCTGCGCCGGCATCAATTCGGCGGCGATCGGGAATGGGGCGGTAATCGCAAAGCCGAGCCCGACGCCGGTCAACAGGCGCACGACGATCAGCTGCTCGGCGGTCTGCACGAGCGGGATCATCAGCGTGAAGAAGGTGGTGCCGATGACGCCGATCTGGATGATCGTCTTGCGGCTGACATGGTCGGAAATGGCCGAGGCGATGAAGCCGCCGATGACGACGCTGATCGTCGCCGCGATCGTCAGCCAGCGGATCTGGTCGGGCGCGATGTGCAGCGGGCCCTTGGCAAGCACCAAGAGAGAGCCGGTCAACGCCAGATCGTATCCCTCGACGAAGCCGACGAGCCCCAGCGTCAAGATCACCGCGACGTGAAAGGCGCTGAACGGGATGCTGTCGAGCTTGCGGCCCAGCGCTTCGCTGGCGGAGCCTCCCGGGAGGCGAGACGAAGGTGTTGCGGCCATGGCGTTTCCTCCTCGTTTGCTGTTCGTTTTGGGGGCTCGCGTTGCCGCGCGGCCGCCGGGCCGGCCATTTTCGGCCTTGTTCCCGGCTGCAACTCTGCCCGCCTCGCTGCGGGGTGACAAGCGCCAACTGTGCGCCCGCTTTACCCGCCGGCGCTATCGGTTAGACTTGCCCCTTATGGCGAGGCTCACCCTGCGGGTCGATTTCGCCGCCGGGCAGTCGATCGGCCACGGCAAGATCCGACTTCTGGAAGCGGTGCGCGATCTCGGCTCGATCGCCGCGGCCGGGCGCTCGATGCGCATGTCGTACCGGCGCGCCTGGCTGTTGATCGACGCGCTCAACGCCCTCTTCGCGCAGCCGGTCATCGCCACCAAACACGGCGGCTCGGCCGGCGGCGGCGCCTATCTGACCCCGTTCGGCCACCGCCTCGTCGAGCATTACCGGGCGATCGAGAAGAAAGCGGCGCACGCCGCGGCGGCCGACCTCGCCGAACTCGAAGCCGCGACGACGAGGCCCGATCCCGTCGCGGCGGAGTTCTGATCTTTGCCGGCCAGAGCGCTTCATGGCCATATGAAGTGGAAGCGCAGGGCTGTCTGTGGAATGCGAAGGGATTGGCAAAGGCGTGGATGCCCGGATCAAGTCCGGGCAAGACGAGTTTTGGTTGGCTGAAGACTGCACCGAACCTTATTCCGTGGGCGCCCACGAGCTTGTTCGGCTCAGTCGGATCGGTTGCGACCGCGTGGATGCCCGGCTCAAGGCCGGGCAAGGGGTATCTGAGATTGTTTCGGAAACTTTCTCTCGCCGCCAATCGCTGGCAAGGGATGCTCAACCGGACAGCCGCCTGCGCGGAAGCGGGAACCAGCGGCGAGCGATGTAACGGTTGCCCTGGACCCCTGCTTGCGCGGGGGCGACGAGGGGGGATTGTCCGCGCGTGAAGGCCCTACCCGATCCCGCGCCGCAGCCGCAATTCGAGCCGGGCGAACAGCATGTCGGTCAGGATCGCGAAGAGCGCGGTCAGCACCGCGCCCTCGGCGATGAAGGCGAGGTTGTTGCCGGCGAGCCCGTCGAAGATCGGCGTGCCGAGCGTCACCGCGCCGACCGTCGAGCCGATCGTCGCGGTGCCGATGCCGATCGTCACGCTGGTGCGCAGGCCGGCGAGCATGACCGGCGCGGCGAGCGGCAGATCGACCTGGACGAGGATCGCGCGCTCCGAGAAGCCCATGCCGCGCGCCGCCTCGCGCACCGCCGCCGGCACGCCTTCGAGGCCGGCGATCGCATTCTCGACGATCGGCAAGAGCCCGTAGAGAAAGAGGGCGATGACGGTCGGCAGCGGCCCGAACCCGACGACCGGCACCGCGACGGCCAGCACCGCGACCGGCGGGAAGGTCTGCCCGACGGCGGCCAGCGCATTGACGATGCCGCGGAAATCCTCGCCCGCTCGGCGCGTCACGAAGATCGCGAGCGCGACGCCGACGAGGCCCGCCGAGAGGCTCGCCGCGACGACCAGCTCAAGATGCGACAGGAACAGGGCGGGAAAGCTCGCGCGCTGATAGATCGCCGGATGCGCCTGCGGAAAGGCGCGGCGCAACAGCGGCCGCAGCTCGTCCATGCGCAGCAGCAGCGCGAGAAAGAACAGCCCGACCCACAGCAGCGGGCTCGCGAGCGCGCGGTGGGGGCGCCCCGTCATCGCACCAGATCGGCGAGCGCGATGACGCCGACCGGGCGGCCTTCGGCGTCGGCGACCGGCAGCCGGTCGGTGCGGCGCTGCGCCATCGCCGAGAACGCCTCGCGCAGCGGCGCGTCGAGCGGCACGGGCTCGCCTTCGGCGGTCTCGCCACGGCGCAGCCGGTCGCCGACCCGCCGCACCGAGAGGAGCTTCAGCCCCAGCCCCTGGCGGCCGACGAAATCGCGGACGAAATCATCGGCCGGCCGTTCGAGGATCTCGATCGGCCGGCCTTCCTGCACGAGCCTGCCGCGGTCCATGACGGCCATCCTCGTCGCCAGCCGCAGCGCCTCCTCGATGTCGTGGGTGACGAAGAGGATTGTCTTCTTCGTCAGGCGGTGGATGCGCACCAGCTCGTCCTGCAGCCGGTCGCGGTTGATCGGGTCGAGCGCCGCGAACGGCTCGTCCATCAACAGAAGTTCGGGATCGGCGGCGAGGGCGCGCGCCACCCCGACCCGCTGCTGTTCGCCGCCCGACAATTGCTGCGGATAGCGCGTGCGGAAGCCGTCGGGGTCGAGGCGCAGCATCCGCAGCAGCTCCTCCACCCGCTCGCGGATGCGCGCCGGCGGCCAGCCGAGCAGCCGCGGCACCGTCGCGACGTTGTCGGCGACCGTCCAATGCGGAAAGAGGCCCGTCGATTGGATCGCGTAGCCGATGCGCCGCCGCAATGCTTCGGCCGGGATGTCGCGGATGTCCCGGCCGCCGATGCGGATCGCTCCCTCATCGATCGGCACCAGCCGGTTGATCATGCGCAACAAGGTGGACTTGCCGCAGCCGGAGGGGCCGATCAGCACGCAGAATTCGCCCTCGACGATGTTCAGCGAGAACCCCTCGACGACCGGCCGCCCGCCATACCGCTTCGTCGCCCGCTCGATCTCGATCATCGCGGCGCCGCCGGGAACAGGATCGCGGACAGGCTGCGCAGCGCGAAATCGGCGAAGAGCGCGAGCCCGATCGCCGGCAAGGCGCCGAGCAGCACGAGATCGACGGCGTATTGCCCGAGCCCCTGAAAGACGAAGGTGCCGAGCCCGCCCGCGCCGATCAGCGCGGCGACGACGGCCAGCCCGATCGCCTGCACGGTGACGATGCGCAGCCCGGCGAGCAATACCGGCAGGGACAGCGGCAGCTCGACCTGCCACAACAGCTGGCCCGGCGAGAGGCCCATGCCGCGCCCCGCCTCGACGACCCCGCGGTCGACGCCGAGCAGCCCCGCGGCGGTGTTACGCACGACCGGCAGCAGCGCGTAGAGGACGAGCGCAATCAAGGCCGGCGCGAGGCCGATGCCGCCGATGCCGAAGGCGGCGAGCCGGGGGGCGGCCTTCGCCAACTCCGAAAGCGGCACGATCAGAAGGCCGAAGAGCGCGACCGAGGGAACGGTCTGCAACAGGTTGAGGAAGGCGAAGAGCGGCCCGCGCAGCCGCGGCAGCTTCGCCGCCGCGACGCCGAGCGGAAAGCCGATGAGGAGGGCCGGGCCGATGGACAGCGCGACGATGAGGATGTGGCGCCAGAGCGCGGCGGCGAAGGCGGCGTGCCGGCTTTCGTATTCGCGCGCGATCGCGAGCGAGTCGAGGCTGCCCGACAGCGCGACGGCGGCGATCGCGGCGGCGATGGCGGCGACCGCGAGGAGCCGCGCGAGGGGGCCGGCCGCGAGCCGCTGCAAGGCGTCGAGGATGGCGAAGGCGGCGGTCGCCTCGACCACCCAGAAGGCCGGCCCGAGCGCGATGCGGGCGGCCGGCGCGGCGCCCGCGAGCAGCGTGCGCGCGGCCATGCCGGCCGCTGCCAGCCCGGCGAGCAGCGCCAGCGCCGCGGCAACTGCAATCACGCATGAGAGCGCCCGTTTTTGCGGCAGCAACGCCGCGGCGAGGAGCAGCGCGGCGAACAGCGCGATCGCCGCGCTCGGCCAAATGCCCGCCGCCGCCCAGAGGCTGACGGGCCGGCCGGAAACGAGCCGGTTCGGCGCGTCCTCGACAAAGCCGGAAAAGAGGATCGCGGCGGCGGCGGCGAGTCCCAGCACCGGCAGCACCCGGTTGCGGATCGCCGCCGCGGAAAAGTCGGGCGGGCGGGCGGCATAATCGGCGGTCATGGGAGGAAACGCCGCTTTTTCAGATAGGCGGCGGCGACCGCCTCCGCCCGTTCGCCGGCGACCGCAATCCGCGCGTTGAGCCGCTGCAAGACGCGGCGCGTCAATGTCGCGAAGACCGGGTCGAGCAGCTTCGGGAGCTGCGGAAACTCCTTCAGCACCGCGCCGCGCACGACCGGCGCCGGCCGATAGACGGTCTGCGCCCCCTTGTCGTCCCGCAGCGCGACGAGCCGCAACGCCGAGAGCGCCCCGTCGGTGCCGTAGGCCATCGCCGCGTTGACCCCCGACATCTTCTCGGCCGCCGCCCGCAACGTCGCCGCCGTGTTGCCGCCCGAAAGGGTCAGCAACTGCCGGTCGGACAGCGCGAAGCCGTAGGTCTTCTCGAAGGCGGGCAGCGCCGCCGGGCTTTCGACGAACTCGGCCGAGGCGGCGAGCTTGAAATGCCCGCCCGCTTTCAGATAGCGCGCGAGGTCGGCGAGCGTCGCGATATGGTTGCGCTCGGCCAGGCCCCGGCGCAGCGCGATGACCCAGGTGTTGTCGGCCGGCGCCGCGGCGAGCCAGATAAGGCCGTTCTGTTTCTCGTCGAGCGCGGCGACGAGGCGGTATCCGGCGGCGCCGTTTCTCCATGCCGGGTCGGTCGGCATGTGAAAGAAAATGGCGCCGTTGCCGGTGTATTCGGGATAGATGTCGATCTGCCCCGCGATGAGCGCGCGGCGCACGATGTCGGTCGGGCCGAGCTGGATCCTGTTCTCGGCGGGCACGCCGTGGGCGGCGAGCAGCTCGAGGATCATGTTGCCGAGCAGCGCCCCTTCGGTGTCGATCTTCGAGGCGACGACGACCGGCCGCGCCGCTGCGGCCGATGCCGCCGCCAGCACGACGCACAGCAGAGCGGCGAAGGCGCCGGCCCAGACGGCGAGCAATACCGAAAGGATCGAGCCGCCCCCCTCACCCTTCCCTCTCCCCTCGATCGGGGGGAGAGGGTTGCGGAGGGTTGGCGAGGCGCAGCCGAGCCCTACCCGGAGCTGGGTGAGGGGGGCGGCGGCCCGACCGAAAATGGATTTAGCCGCCGTAGAAGACGTTGTCGCCCAGTTCCTTCATCTCGAGAATGGCGGCGTCGGGGCGCCCCGAGATCGGCTTCGCCAGATGCGCCTCGACGACCTCGCCGACGACGATGTGGTGGTCGCCCTGTTCGACGATGCTCGTCACCCTGCATTCGACCGCGGCCGGCGCGGCGTCGAGGATCGGCATTCCGGTCGCGCCCTTGTGCACGCTCTGGCCGGAGAGCTTGCCGTCTTCGAGCTTGGTCGGCTTGAAGAAGGTGAAAGCCACCCCCTTGTGCTCCTTGCCGAGCATGTTGAGGGCGAATTTCTTCGTCTGTTTGACGAGCTGGTAGGCGTTCGAGTCGGTCTTGACGCCGACGACGACAAGCGGCGGAGCAAAGGCGGTCTGCGTCACCCAGTTGACGGTCGCGGCGGCGACGTTGCCCTTGCCGTCATCGGCGGTCATCACATAGATCCCGTAGGGGATCATCCTCAGCGCGGTCTTCTTGGCGTCGTCGTTCACTGCGGCCTCCTCGCTCTCTCGCGTGTCGTGGCGGCGATCATAGAAACCCCTGCCCCGCGCGGGCAAGCGGTGCGATCATGCCGCTTTCGGCAGGTGAGAGCGGGTCCCCGTGAATTTCTCCAATTTCCTCTTCCCCGACAGCCGCGACCCCGAGCGCGACGGCGCCGTCATCGACGAGACCCTGCGCGAGGCGTGGCTGTCGGACGCGCTCGGGGTCGATGCGATCTGGCTCGCCGAGCATCATTTCGACGGCATCTGCGCCTATGTCGATCCGATCGGCATGGCGGGCGCGCTGTCGACGACGGTGAAGCGGGCAAAGCTCGGCTTCGCCGTCGTGCAGACGGCGCTGCACCACCCGATCCGGCTCGCCGAGCAGATCGCCATCTTCGACAACATCACGAAGGGGCGGCTCGTCGTCGGGCTCGGCCGCGGCTCCTCCTTCAACATCTACGATTACCAGGGCTTCGGCATCGACCATCGCGAGGCGCAGGCGCGGCTCGAGGAAGCCGAGGCGATCATGCGCCGCGCCTGGACCGAGGGCGCCTTCGAGCATCGCGGCCGGTTCTGGGATCTGAAGGTGCCGATGCTGCGCCCGCGCGTCTATACGAGGCCGCATCCGCCGATCCTGCGCGGCGCCTCGGGCGAGAATTCGCTTCTCGAACTGGCGCGGCGGGGCGAGCCCTTTCTGATGAACGTGCAGTCGCTCGCCGTCACGGCCCGGCGCGTCGAACTCTACCGCGGCGCGATGCGCGAGGCGGGTTTCGGCGAAGAACGGATCGCCGCCGCCCTCACGCAATCCTGGGTGTGGCGCAACGTCTTCGTCGCCGAGACGGAGGCGGAAGCGCGGCGCATCGCGTTGCCCGCCTTCGAGGCGATGACCGCTTCGCGCGCGGCAATGCGCGAGCGCATCTTCCGCGAAACGGGCGAGCGCATCGACGTGCCGGCGAGCACATTGCCGGGAGCGCGCGCCAGCCTCGTCCACGGCCTCATCTGCGGCGCGCCGGAGCAGGTCGCGGAGGCGATCGCCGAACTCGATTGCATCGGCATCGGCGGCGTCATCGCCAGCTTCCGCCTCGGCCCCCTGCCATACGACGCGGCGGCGGCGAGCCTCACGCTCTTCATGGAGAAAGTGGCGCCGCAGTTCCGGAGGCACACGCCATGAAGATCCGCAGCATCGACGCCTTTCAGGTCGCCTGGACGCCGGAAGAGCGGCCGGCGCAGCGCAGCGCCTGGGTCAGGGTCGAGGGCGAAGACGGCCTCTTCGGCATCGGCGAAGCCTCGCCCATGCAGGGCGGGCTCGCTTCGCTCGGGATGATCACGCGCGATCTCGCGCCGGCGCTTATCGGCGAGGACCCGCTCGATCACGGGGTGTTGCAGGACAGGCTGCTGCATCGCTTTGCAAAGCTCGGGCCGGAAGGAGCGCTGACCGGAGCGCTCGCCGCGCTCGACATCGCGCTGTGGGATTTGAAGGGAAAGCTGCTCGGCCAGCCGATCTACAAGCTGCTCGGCGGCGCGTGGCGGACGCGCCTGCCGTTCTACGCCTCGATCGGCGGCAATGGCGAGCGCTCCGTCGACCACGTGTTGCGCGAGGTCGAAGCGCGCCTCGCCGACGGGCCGGCGGCGGTCAAGATCCGCTTCGACAACGACCGCACCTTGCTCGACCGCGACATCGCGGGCGACATCGCGAAGGCCCGGGCCGTGCGCAAGCTCGTCGGCGACGGCTTCCCGCTCGCCTTCGACGCCAACAACGGCTACTCGACCGGCGGCGCGATCCGGGTCGGCCGCGCCCTCGAAGAGCTGGGCTATTGGTGGTTCGAGGAGCCGGTGCAGCACTATCATTCGAAGGCCATGGGCGAGGTGGCCCGCCGCCTCGACATCACGGTGTCGGCCGGCGAGCAGACCTATACCCTCGCCGGCCTCGCCGACCTGATTGCGGCCGGCCTGCGCATGCTGCAGCCGGACATCGTCAAGATGGGCGGCGTCACCGGGCTCATGCGCTGCGCCGCGCTGGCGCAGGCGCACGGCGTCGAGCTGGTGCCGCACCAGACGCAGCCGATGATCGGCCATACGGCCAGCTTGCACCTGGCGGCGAGCCAGCTGCACATGACGAAGCCGTGCGAGTGGAACGATCCTTCGCCGCGCCAGCACGCCGTCTTTCTGAACCCGCCGCGGCCGCGCGACGGCCTGTTCGAGCTGCCCGACGGACCGGGGCTCGGCCTCCGCCTCGATGAGGCGGAACTGGCGAAGCGGCGCGTGCCGATCTAAGGCGCGGCGAGGCGGGCGAGATCGGCCGCCTCGGCGATGCTTTCGAGCGTGTGCGCGGCCTCCCACAGCCGCTCGCCGCGCTCGGCGGCGAGCCCGGCGGCGCGCCAGCAGCGGCAGAACTTTTCCTTCGCCGCCGCCGGCGACAGCGGATTGGCCGGGCTGCCGATGACGGCGGCGATCTCGGTTTCGAGCCGCCCGCCGCCGGCAAGATCGACCTCGACCCGCTGCGGGGCGAGCGCATTCGGGTCGGGGTTGCCGTCCTCGACGACCGCGATCCGCCTTGCGAGGTCAATGCTCGCCCCGTCGCAAAGCGCGGCCGGCGTGAAATCCTCGAGGCCGATCTCGCCGCGCCGCAGCAGGACCGCGCCGGCATAGGGCAGGCACAGCCGCGCATAGGCGGGCGTCATGCCGGAAGCGGCCGGGCGGCCGACGAGGCGGGCCGTCAGCGGCGGCACGAAAAACCGCACGGCGGCGACCTCGCCGGCAGCGATGGGACGGGCGCCGAGGAGCCGGCGCAGCCCGTCGATGCCGCCATGCGTGGCGCGGCCCGTGGGGAAGGGCTTGTGGCTCAGCTCCGCAGTCCGCCAGGTGCGGCCGAGGCTCTCGAACGGCGCGGGATCGGCCGCGCCGTCGAACAGCGCGAAATAGCCGAAGCGCCCGCTGAAGGGCGCCCGCGGCCCCGGCATGCCGCGGCGGGCGAGCGCGAGCGCGGTGACGGCGTTCCTCGCCGCGAACCCCATCTGCATCGCCAATTGCGGGCTCGCTTCGGCATGCGCCTGCATCGTGCCGCAAGAGGCGCCGTAATGGATGCCGAGCGCATCGCGCAGCGGCTCGCCGTCGAGCCCGGAGAGCATCGCGAGCCCGACCGTCGCGCCGAAGCCGCCGGCGTTCGCCGGCCGAAAAAACCGCATCGGCGCGCGCGAGGAGAGCCCGAGAGTGATCGCCACCTCGACCCCGGCGACGAGCGCCCGCAGAAAGCCCTCGCCCGAGATGCCCTTCTCGCCCTCCGCCGCGGCGAGCAGCGCCGGCAGGACGGCGCTCATCGCATGCACGACCGCGCCATCGTGGACGCAGTCGAATTCCTGCGAATGGATCTGGTAGGCGTTGACCATGGCGGCGGCGGCGACGGGCAGAAGCTCGCCCGTGCCGAGGACGGTGGCCGCGGCTTCGCCGCCGTCCGCGCGCGCCATGTCCAGCACCTCGTTCCGCCACGGCGCGTCAACCCCGGCGACCGCGACCCCGAGCGTGTCGGCGAGAAAAATCTTGGCGGCGCCGCCGACCGCGGCCGGCACGCCCTCCCTGCCGATCCGCCCGACGAAAGCGACGATCTGGTCGGCGACCGGATCGGCGGTCATCAGCGGGCGGCGAGCCGCGCCAGCGTTGCGATGTCCGGCAACTCGTCGAGGCCGGCAACCGCTTCGCGCAGTTCGCGGGTGCGCGCGGCCCCGAGCACCGGCTCGGCCAGCGCGGTGAATTTCTGCGCCAGCCGCTCGCCTTGCGCGCCGATGTCTGCGGCCGGAATGCCGGCATCGTGGGTCGCGCGCAGCACCCGGCCGTCGTCGAGTTCGACCGTCAGCGCCGCCTGCGTCTGGGCCCAGCCGTGCCGGAAGGTGATCTCGACCCGCTCGCGCAGCCGCCCGAGGGCGGGGTCGCGCGCGCTCTCGGCGCCGTAATTGCCGAGCCCGGCGGTATCGATGCCCGAGAGCGCCATCGCGACGGTGTGCCGCAGGCTGAACTTCGCTTCGAGCCCGTCCTGGGGCGCGGCGATGTTGCACACCTTGTCGAGGCTGCCGTCGATTTCGAGCGTGATGCGGCCGACGCGCTCGGGCGCGAGCCCGTGTTCGTCGCGCAGACGCCGCGCGCACTCGATCGGCGCATGCGTCAGATAACAGGCGGCATGGTATTTGAAGAGGTTGGCGAAGAGGTGAAAGCCCTTGTCCGGGGCCGCGAGCGCCGCCTCGGGCGCGAAATCGGGGCCGTGCGTCGCGGCGAAGCCCTGCGCGCATTCGAGGATGTCGGGCCGGCTCGAAAAGCCGCGCGCCGCGAGCCGCGCCGAGAAGAGCCCGTTCTGCGACGCCTTGCCGGCGTGGAACGGCTTGCACATCGTGCCGAATTGCGATTTGAGCCCGGCCGCCTGCGTGCCGGCGACCCCGAGCGCCGCCGCGGTGCGCTCGGCGCTGAGGCCGAGAAGCCGGGCGCATGCCGCCGCCGCGCCGAAAGCGCCGAGCGTGCCCGTCGAATGAAAGCCGATGTCGTAATGGCCGGGACGCACGGCGAGGCCGATGCGGCAGGCGGTCTCGTAGCCGGCGACGAACGCCGTCGCCACCTCGCGGCCGCCGGCATGCCGAGCTTCCGCCAGCGCCAGCAAGGCCGGCAGGATCGCGACCGAGGGATGTCCCGGCATCGCCATGTTGACGTCGTCGTAATCGAGCGCATGGCCGGCGGCGCCGTTGACGAGCGCGGCGGCGAGCGCCGGCAGGCGTCCCGCATGGCCGATGATGCTCGCTTCCGCGGCGCCGCCCGCTTCCGCCGTCTCGTCGAGGATGATGCGCACCAGCGGGTCGCCCGCGCCGGCGATCGCGACGCCGAGATAATCGAGGACGCACTGGCGCACCAGTTCGCGCGCTGCGCCCGATACCGACTCGTCGGCGAGCCCGGCGCTCTGCGCCGCCAATACCCGCGTCAATTCCGTCATCGCTTCCTCCTCCTCCGGCCTCCTCGTCACCCTGGCGAAAGCCGGGGTCCAGCGGTCCGCCGCAGCGGCCGTTGCATGTCATTGCGATGACTTGCAACGGCGAGCCGGCGGAAGAATGGGTCCCGGCTTTCGCCGGGACGACAAAGAAAAATGGCCGACGCCCGACGATACCTCACCGGCCCTTGAATTGCGGCTTGCGCTTCTCGTTGAAGGCGCGGATGCCCTCGCGCCGGTCCTCGGTCGGGACCATGCGGTTGTAGGCCTCGATCTCGAACATCATGGCGCTCGCGAGGTCCATCTGCATGCCGTAACGGATCGCATGCTTTGCCTGGCGCACCGAGACGGGCGCGTTGTCGGCGATGCGGCGCGCCGTGTCGAGCGCCTCCTCGATGAGGCTCCCGGGCGCGCACAGCCGGTTCGCCATGCCCCATTCATAGGCTTCGCGCGCGCCGAACGGGCGCCCCGTCAGGATGATCTCCTTGGCGCGCCGCTCGCCGACCGCGCGCGGCAGGTTCTGCGTGCCGCCCGCCCCCGGCATGATGCCGAGCGTCACCTCGGTCAGCGCGAAGCGCGCGGTCTCGGCGGCATAGATGAAGTCGCAGCAGAGCGCGATCTCGCAGCCGCCGGCATAGGCGGCGCCGTTGACGGCGGCGATCGTCGGCACCGGGCAGCCGACGAGCGCGCGCACCATGCGCTCGAACAGCAGATGCTGCTCCTGCCATTGCGCATCCGACATGCCGTTGCGCTCCTTCAAATCGCCGCCGGCGCAAAACGCCCTGTCGCCGGCGCCGGTGACGACGATGGCGCGCGCCTCGGCCGGGACGGCGTTGATCGCCTCGAAGAACGACAAGAGGTCGCGCCCCATCTGCGTGTTCATCGCATTCGCGACGGCCGGCCGATCGAGAATGACGAGCAACAGCCCGGCGCCCTTGTCCTCGACCCGCAGGGTTTCGTATTCGCGATCCATCGCCGCCTCTGCCTTCTTGCGATTCCCGGCCGATCATACGCGGCGCCGGCCGGCGCCGCGACCCTGCGATTCGCGCGGGCGCCGAGGCGACGCGCCCGGCCGCCGGCGAGCCGAGCCTGCGCAACCGGCTGATTTTCTGCCGGATCGCGCGGCTCGGCCGGGCAGGGGTGGGGCGATGCTGAACGGTTGGCGAACCATCGGATACACTTTGCACACGAACGGATCGCCCCAGGGTAGTGCCGTGCAACCTCAGCTCGTCGTCATCGTCGACGACCGTGCCACCAATCTGAAGATCCTCGAGAAGCTCACGGCCTCTCTCGGACCGGGAACGCGGGTCGAAACCTTCACCGACCCGCTCGCGGCGCTCGCCTTCGCCGCCAAGGAAGGCCCCGACCTCGTCGTCACCGATCTGAAGATGCCGCGGCTCGACGGCATCGAGTTCGTTCGCCGGCTGCGCCGGGAAGCGCGGGCGAGCGAGGTGCCGATCATCGTCATCACCGCCTATGAGGACCGCGCGCTGCGCCATCGCGCGCTCGATGCCGGCGCGACCGATTATTTGCTGAGCCCGGTCGATCACCGCGAGTTCCAGGCGCGCTCGCGCAACCTGTTGCTGCTGCGGGCCCGGCAACTGCTCGTCGAAGCCAAGGCGCGCACTCTCGAAGAGCAGATGATCGAAGAGGAGCGCCGCCATCGCGATGCGCTCGAAGAGAGCCACGCGCGGCTGCTGCGGGTCATCGACGCGGTGCCGGCGATGATCTGGGCATCCGACCGGCGGGGCCGCCTCGTCTTCGTCAACAGCGAATTCGCGGCGGCGGTCGGCGGCCCGGCGCAAGAGCTGATCGGCAAGCGCCCGGGCGACATCCGCGAGGGACCGCAATGGCGCTCTTTGTGCGAGGAGGACGCGCCCTACGCCGCCGATGCGCCGGGGCGCTCTTTCGAGGAGGAGATCGTCGACGCCGCCGGCCTTCGGCGCATGCTTCTCGTCACCAAATCGGCGCTGACGGGGGCTGCGGGCGAGGCGATGGTCGTCACCGTCGCGGTCGACATCACGGCGCGCAAATCGGCCGAACTCGGCCTCGTCGCCGCGAGAGAGCAGGCCGAGCTGGCAAACCGCAGCAAGACCGAATTCCTCGCCAATATGAGCCACGAGTTGCGCACGCCCTTGAACGCGATCATCGGCTTCTCGCAGATCATGGCCGGCGAGATGCTGGGGCCGATCACGACCCGCAAATATGTCGGCTATGCGCGCGACATCGCCGCCAGCGCCGAGCATCTGCTCGGAATCATCAACGATATCCTCGACGTCTCGAAAATCGAGGCGGGCAAGCTCGAATTGGTCGAGGGCGCGGTCGATATGGCGAAGACCGTCCGCGACCTGGTGCGCATCGTCGAGGAAAAGGCGCGCGAGAACGACATCCGCATCGTCGAGCGCTTCGCCGCCGATGTGCCGCAACTGCTCGGCGACGTGCGCAAGATCAAGCAGATCCTGCTCAACCTGCTGTCGAACGCGATCAAGTTCAGCCACCGCGGCGGCGAGGTCGAGATCACGCTGCGCAGCGAGGCGGGCCGGATCGCCGTCGCCGTCGCCGATCGCGGCATCGGCATGGACAAGGAGGAGCGCGAGGTGGCGGTCGCCCGCTTCGGCCAGGTCGCGAGCACCTGGAGCCGCAGCCATACCGGCACCGGCCTCGGCCTGCCGCTGGCGATCGGGCTCGCCGAGCTGCACGGCGCGACGATCTCGATCGAGGGCGAGAAGGGCGTCGGCACCACCGTCACGCTGACCTTTCCGCGCGAGCGCTCGCTGCTGCCGCCGAGGGCGCTCGCCGCCGGGCGCCGGCGAGCGGGCGGCGGCGGCTAGGCGCAGCCGGTGGCCGCACCGCCGCAACCGCCGCCGGCCGGGTTTGCCGCCGCTGCGTCGGGCATAGAGGGCCGGGCGCGCCTCGCCGCGGTCGGCCTGGCGGCGGCGGGCGCCCTGCCGCCGATCGCGGTTGCCGGACTGCCGGGCGTTTTTGCGCTGCTCGCGCGGCACCATCTGGCGGCGCCGGCGATCGCGCTGCTGGTGCTCGGCCCGGCGGCGACCGGCCTTGCGGCGTTCATCCGCGGCCCCGGCGGATTTCTCGCGCGGCGCGCCGGCGCTTTGCCGGACGAGCCGCGGCTCGCCGGCGCGCGGCTGTGCCTTGCGGCCGCGATCCTCGCCTATGCGCTCGGCCTCGCGGTGCTGCTGCCGGCCGCCGCCGGCGTCGGCGCCGTTTTGACGATCGCCTTGCTCGAGATCGCCGCCGCCTGGCTCGTCCTCTTCTCGCTGATCTGCCGCCCGGCGGCCTCGCGCGTGCGGCGGAATCTGGCGCTCGCCGCCGATGTCGGCCTGCTGTCGGCACTGCTGCATGCCGGCGGCGGGCTCGCCGCCGCGTGGTATCCCGCGTATTTCGGCGTGATCCTCGCGAATGCTTTCGGCTTCGGGCTTGCGGCGCTGCTGCCGGCGGCGCTGGCGAGCGCCGCCGGCTTTGCCGCCGTCGCCGCGACGACGGCGTTCTGGCAGCAGCAGGGCGCCCTCGCCGGCAGCCTCGCCGCCGCGCTCGTCCTGGTGCCGGGCGGCATCGCCTGTCTGGTGCGCGCGCTCGCCGCGACGGCGGCATTCGAGCCGCGCGCCACGCCGGCGCCGCCGCCGCGCCCGGCGCGGCTGCCGCTGCGCATCCTCGTCGCCGAAGACAGCGCCAGCAACCGCAAGCTGATCGAACGCGTGCTGACACTCGCCGGCCATCGCGTGCGGCTCGTCGAGGACGGCGAGGAAGCGGTGAGGGCGCTCGCCGCGGGCGACATCGATCTCGTGCTGATGGATGTCAACATGCCGCGCATCGGCGGCTACGAGGCGACGCGGCTGTGCCGCATGGCTTATCCCCGCTTGCCGATATTGGCTTTGACGGGCGAAAGCGGCGCGGAGAGCGAGCGCGCCTGCCGCGAAGCCGGGATGGACGCGGTGCTGGTGAAGCCGGTCGAGCCGGAGCGCCTCGTCGCCGCGGTCGAGGCGGCCGCCTTCGGCGAGGCCGAAGCTCCGGCCCGGCCGTCCGCCGGGGCGCCGGTCGTCACCTCGATCGCTTCGCATCCGCGCTTTCTCGGCGAGGCGGCGGCCATCGTCGACGAGGCGGTCGTCGCCTCGCTCGAAGGGCTCGGCGCCGGCAGGGAATTTCTCGGCGGCGTCATCGAAGCGTTCCGCGGCGACGCCGGGGAGGTCCTGCCGGCGCTGTCGCGCGCCGCGGCGGCCGCCGACCTGCCGCAGTTCCGCGAATGCCTGCATGCGCTCGGCAGCTGCGCCGCCAATGTCGGCGGCACGCGGCTGTGCGAACTCTTGCGCTCGATGCGCGAATTGACGGCGGGCGATCTGCGCCGCGACGGGGCCGCCTTCGTCGAGCGCGTCGCCGCCGAACTCGGCCGGCTCGACGGCGCGCTGGCCGATTATCTCGAAGCGGCGGCGGCGGCCCGGCGCTGATCCCTCAATCGGTGGCGAGAAACGCGCGCAGCGCCCGCCAGCGCGCGAGCTTTTGGGCGAGATCGAGGCGCGCGTGCGCCGGGCTCGTCGAGGGCAGCGACAGATAGGCGAGATCGGCGCGCCGCGCGAAATGCCGGTCATAGAGCCGCTCGGCGCCGCTGCCGTTGAAGGCGACGGCGCGGATCAGCGGATGGCGGTCGAGGAGCTGGGGGATCGCGTTCGGCCGCTCGCCGCGGATCGTCGCGTCGGCGCTCGCCTCGCGCCGCCCGGCGGCGGCGACGTCCCACAGCCCGATGCCGCGCGCCGCGGCAAGGCCGAGCCGCGCGGCGTAATCGGCTGGCGGCGCTGCGTCGAACAGCGCGCAGACGATCGGCCAGAAGAGGTTGCGCGGATGCGCATAATATTCGGCGCGGCGCAGCGATTCCTCGCCCGGCAGCGTGCCGAGCACGAGTACCCGCGAGCGGGCGTCGACGAGCGGCGCGAAGCTGCGCTTTTCCGGCTGCCCCTCACCCCGACCCTCTCCCCGCGCGCGGGGAGAGGGAGGGACCCGCGCGGCGGGAGGGCGAGCGGCAGACGCAGGCGCGCTTTCGCCGGGAGGATCGGGTTTCACAACCCCTCAGCCGTCGACGAAGCGGCCGAGGCGCACCGCGGTATGCCCTTTGGCCAGCCGGCGCGAGGGCATGATGAGGACGCAATCGTCATAAGGCGTCCGCACCTCGCGCCCGTCGTCGCGCCCGATCAGGGTGCCCTTTTCCGGCAAGATTTCGAGCCCGTAGAAATCGCCGGCGAACTCGAACTCCTCGCCACTGATCGTCACGGCCTGGGTCACCTCGATGACCCGCTGCCGCGGATGCGCGTCGAAATCGGGCCCGCCGAGCGGGCGCGCCTCCGCTTCGGTCAGGCTGCCGAGGGCGACGAGAAAGCGCAGCATCACGTCGGTCGCGACTTCGGCCGCGCGGGTCTCCCAGTGCTGGCCGCTTTCGATGAGGAGAGCGGTCTTGCCGCCTGCGGAGTTGCCGAAGCCGCCGTAGTCGCGCATCCGGCGGCCGGCGGCATGGCCCTTGTCGCACATGATCAGTTCGGGGATGCCGACGCGGCGGGCGAGCTCGACCGAGCGCGGCAAGGTCCCGGCCAGCATCAAGGGCGCGGTCTTGTGCTGCATCGAATGCAGATCGAGCAGAAAATCGGCGGCGTCGACAATCGGGCGCAGCGCCCGCGCCCGCTCCAGCTCGGCCGAGCGGCGCGGCCCGTCGAGCGTTGCCTCGTCCCACAGCCGGTTGAAATCCTCGTCGACAAAGCGCGAGGCGATCGGGTGGCGCGGGTTGAACCGGCGATAGGCCGCGACATTGTCGAAGGCGAGCGTCAGCCGGCCGCGCCGCGGCCGCAGCCCCGACCGCAGCAGCCGGTCGAGCGCGATGGCGCCGCAGATCTCGTTGCCGTGCGTCAAGGCGGTCACCAGCACGTGCGGCCCGTGCTTGCCGCTGTCGAAGCTGGTGACGTATTCGAGGCCGGTGTTGCCGGCCCGATAGGGTTCGATGTCGGGCGGGGTCAACTCGACCGGGTAGTTGGGCTCGGGCACGCGCGTCCTCCACTGCCGCTCGCGCGGGAGCGCGATCTTGCACCCGAACGCGGCGCGCGTCATCACTCCACCAGCAGGCCGCAGCCGGCGAGCGCCCGGCGCAATGCCGCGGCATCGGTGAAGCGGTGCACGCAAAAGCCGAGTGCCGCCGCGGCCTCGACATTGGCCGCGACGTCGTCGACAAAGAGAGTGGCCGCAGGGTCGAGGCCGAACTGTTCGGCGGCGAACCGGAAGAACCGCGGATCGGGCTTTTTGAGCCCGACCTCGCCCGAGACGAGCACGCCCTCGAACCAGCGGAGGAACGGAAAGCGGGCGGCCGCCAGCGGGAATTTCTCGGCCGACCAGTTGGTCAGCGCGAAGAGGGGGACGGCGCGGGCGCGCAGCTCTTCGAGGCAGAGTACGCTGTCGGCAATCGCGCCCTTCACCATCTCCTCCCAGCGCGAATCGTAGGCGCGGATCGCTGGGGCGAAGTGGGGGTGCGCCTCGCACAAAAGGCGCACGCCCTCGGCGAACGGGCGCCCGCAATCCTGCTGCTCGTTCCACTCGGCGGTGCAGATTGTGGCGAGAAATTCTTCCATCGCCGCCGCGTCGGTGAAGATCCGGCGGTAGAGATGCCGCGGGTTCCAGTCGATGAGGACGCCGCCGAGGTCGAAGAGGACCGCGCGCGGCGGCCTCAGCCCGCCGGGGTCATGCGGCGACACGGCGGAACAGACGCCGCATGAAGGCTTCGCACGCCGCCACCTGCTCGAGCGCGATGAATTCGTCGGGCTTGTGCGCCTCTTCGATCGAGCCGGGGCCGCAGACGATCGTCGGGATGCCGGCCTCGTGGAACAGCCCGCCCTCGGTGCCGAAGCTGACCTTTTCGGTGCCGTTGGCGCCGGAGAGCGCGGCGGCGAGCTGCGTCACCTCGGCGTCCTGCGGCGTGTCGAGGCCGGGGAAACCGCTCAGCTTCTCGAAGGCGATGTCGGTTCCCGGTGCGACCGCCCGCATCTCGGGCAGAAGCCGCTCCCGCGCGACGGCGCGGATCTCGTCTTCGAGCGCTTCGGCATCCTCCTGCGGCAGCAGGCGGAACTCGAATTCGAAGCTGCATTCCTGCGGCACGATGTTGAGCGCGGTGCCGCCGCGGATGAGCCCGGTGTGGACCGTCGTGTAGGGCGGCGAGAAGGCCGGATCGAACGGACCCTTGTCGCGCTTCCTGCGCGCCATGCTCTTCAGATGCGCGACCAGCTCGGCCGCCGCCTCGACCGCGTTGACCCCGAGATGGGTCAGCGCCGAATGGCATTCGCGGCCGCGCACATGGCAGCGAAAGCTGCGCTTGCCCTTGTGGCCGGTGGCCGGGCGCATCCTCGTCGGCTCGCCGACGATGCACAAACTCGGCCGGTTCGGGCGCTGCGCCAGCTGCGCGATCAGGCGCCGCACCCCGAGGCAGCCGACCTCCTCGTCGTAGGAAAAGGCGAGATGCAGCGGCGTCGAGAGCGTCCGGCCGGCAATTTCCGGCAACAGGGCCAGCGCCACCGCGATGAAGCTCTTCATGTCGGCCGTGCCGCGCCCGTAGAGCCGGCCGCCGGCCTCGGCGAGGGCAAAGGGATCGCTGTGCCAGTCCTGCCCGTCGACCGGCACCACGTCGGTATGACCCGACAGCATGATGCCGCCCCGATCCTGCGGCCCCAGCGTCGCGAACAGATTGGCCTTCTTGCCGCTTTCGTCGAAGACCAGCTCGCTCGCCACGCCGAGCCCGTCGAGGTAGTCCCGCACGAAATCTATGAGCGCGAGGTTGGAGCCCCGGCTCGTCGTGTCGAAGCCGACGAGCCGGCGGATCATTTCGAGGCTCTCGGGCTGCGGCCCTGGCAAAACGCGCTCCGCCCTTATGTTCGGAGCGCAGACCCTACGCCGAAGCGGCGGGGCGCGCCAGCCGGTGAACCCAAAGGCGGGTGTGTCATTGCGCGCGCAGCGAAGCGATCTCGTCCGGCAAGGCGCGCCGCCCGCACGGGGTTGCCGACGCGCCCGCTGCTCTTACTCGATGCGTCGAACTTCGAACCGGAACGCTCGGCTGCTATTCCGCCTCTTTTCTCGATCGCGCGGTCGTGCGATGGAATGCGGATAAGCGAGTGCGGGAACGGCATGAGTTTCGAGATCCCCGGCGTCCTCTGGTGCGAGGATCCGCAAGGCGGCGAGTTGCCGCTGGTCTTCGATTCGCCGCACAGCGGCTCGGACTATCCGCCGGATTTCGGCTTCGCCTGCGATTTCGCGGTGTTGCGAACCGCCGAGGACGCGCATGTCGACGCGCTCTACCGCGGCGCCCCGGCCGAGGGCGCGACCCTGATCGCGGCCCGCTTTCCGCGCAGCTATCTCGACCCGAACCGCGCGACCAACGACCTCGATGCTGCGCTGATCGACGGCGAGTGGCCGTTTCCGCTCGCCCCCTCGCACAAGACGCGGGCGGGGCTCGGAGTGGTGCGTCGCGTCGCGCGCTCGGGCGTGCCGATCTACGATCGCAAGCTCGCCGTCGCTGAGGTGCTCGCGCGGCTCGAGCGCTGCCACCTTCCCTATCACCGTACGCTCGACGAGGCCTGCGACCGGCTGTACCGGAAATTCGGCGCGCTGTGGCACGTCAACTGCCACTCGATGCCGTCGCCCTCCGACCGGCTGCGGCAGGCCGATTTCATCCTCGGCGACCGCGACGGCACGACCTGCGCCCCCGAATTCACCCGCTTCGCCGCCGAGTTCCTGCGCCGCCGCGGCTACCGCGTCTTCGTCAACGAGATCTACAAGGGGGTCGAGATCGTCAAGCGGCAGGGGCGGCCCCATGAAGGCCGCCACAGCCTGCAGATCGAGGTCGACCGCGCCCTCTACATGGACCAGCGCACGCAAGAGAAGCACGAGGGCTTCGCCCGGCTGCGCGACGAGATCGGCCGCCTCGCCGGCGCGCTCGCCGGCTTCGTCGCGGCGCAGTTGAAAGAGCGATGAACGGGCCTCCGATGGAGATCGCGGTCCGGCAACTGCACCCGCACTTCGTCGGCGAGGTGGCGGACGTTCAGCTCGGGCGGCCGCTCGCCGCTCCGGCGCTGCGCGCGATCGCGGCGGCGATCGACCGCTATGCCGTCCTCGTATTCCGCGACCAGGACCTCGACGACGAGCGGCAGATGGCGTTCGCCGCCAATTTCGGCGAGATCGAGACGCCGCGCAGCGGCGCGGCGGCGGTTAAGCGGCGGCTGCGGCTCGAACTGTCGGACATCTCGAATCTCGACGAAAAGGGCCGCCTGCGCGCCGCCGGCGATCCGCGCCGCTTCGACCAACTCGGCAACCGGCTGTGGCATACCGACGGCTCGTTCCGCCGCGTCCCGGCGGCGCTGTCGATGCTCTACGCGCATCGCGTGCCGAAGGAGGGCGGGGAGACCGAATTCGCCGATCTGCGCGCCGCCTGGGAGGCGCTGCCCGAGCGCATGCGGCGGCTGGTCGAACCCCTCGTCGCGATCCACGACATCGCGCATTCGCGCGGCCAGCTCGGGTTCACCGAACTCATCTTCGATGAGCGGCAAAAGCTGCCGCCGGTGCCGCAGCGCCTCGTGCGGCGGCATCCGGGTTCGGGGCGCAAGACGCTTTATCTCGCCTCGCACGCCTCGCATATCGATGGCTGGCCGGTGCCGGACGGCAGGCTGCTGCTGCGCGAGCTGATCGAGTTCGCGACGGCGCGCGAGTTCGTCTATCGCCACGCATGGCGGCCGCGCGATCTCGTCATCTGGGATAATCGCTGCACGATGCATCGCGGCCGGCCGTTCGACGAGAGCGAGGTCAGGGATTTGCGCCGGGTGACGACCCGCGACCGCGCCTCCTCGCTCGAAGAGCCCGCCGCCGACTGAGGCTTCCAACCGCAACGGAGAACGACAACCCCATGGCGAAGATACCCACGGTCCTGCACTCGCACATCAACACCGCCTTTCCGGCCAATGTCTGCCTCGTCGGCAGCATGCTTCCGAGCGGCTGGGCGCAGGTCAGCCCGCGCGGCAGCACGATGGTCTACGACGACCAGCACATTGCGCTGTGGGAGCGCGGCAAGGGCTCGACCAATGCGGGCATGGCGGACGGCACCAAGCTGACGGTGTTCTTCCGCAAGCCGCAACTGCGCGAGGAAGGCATCCTGCCGAAAGGCGGCATCGCGCGGTTTTACGGCACCGCCCGGATCTACCGCTCGGGCGCCGTCTACGAAGAGGTCTGGCGCCGCCTTGTGCAGCCGGAAAAAGACCGCGACCCGCAGAAGCAGGGCTTCGCCGTGCTGATCGCGGTCGAGCGCGCCGAAGATCTCGACGGCGAGCCGCTGAAACTGGAGTGAGGCGCACCGCCAGCCCGGCGCAGGCCGGGGTCCACCGATCCGCTGCCCGAACCGAAGGCGGGGTCCGCTGTCCCTGGAACCCCGTGGCGGTTCGGGCTTGCTGAGGCCTGGGTCCCGGCCTTCGCCGGGACGACCAGAGGCCTAGTGGTTCGAACCTGACGGATGGCTCCCGTCGTGCGAGCCCGGATCGAGATTGCTTCGTCGCTGCGCTCCTCGCAACGACGGACACTCAGCGGTGTCATTGCGAGCGAAGCGAAGCAATCTCGGTGGCCCGGCGCTCGGCAGCAAGCGTCAGGTTCGAACCGCTAGGACGCGAACTGCTCCTTGAAGACGCGCTCTTCGAGGTTGAATTCGCGGTCGAAGAGCAGCCGCATCGCCACTTCGCGGTTTTCGCAGATTTCGACCGCGACGACGTCGCGCACCTCGGTGAAGTCGGCGCTGGCGCTGGCCGGGCGCTTGTCAGGCTCGAGCGCCTCGATATGCACCTTGGCGGCGTGCGGCAAGAGCGCGCCGCGCCAGCGCCGCGGCCGGAAGGGAGTGATCGGCGTCAGCGCCAGGATGCCGGCGCCGAGCGGGATGATCGGCCCGTGCGCCGAGAGATTGTAGGCGGTGCTGCCGACCGGCGTCGCTACAAGGATGCCGTCGGCCATCAATTCCTCGATGCGCACGACCCCGTCGACCGTGACCTTGAATTTCGCCGTCTGCCGGCTTTCGCGAAACAGCGACACCTCGTTGAAGGCGAGCGCCCGGTGGCGTCCGCCGCGCTCGTCCTCGGCCCGCATCTCGAGCGGGTAGAGGGTGACCGGCTGCGCCGCCGCGAGACGCTCGACGAGTCCCTCGGGCCGGTATTCGTTCATCAGAAACCCGACGCTGCCGCGATGCATGCCGAAGATCGCGACCTCGCGCCCCAAATGGCGATGCAGGGTTTCCAGCATGAAGCCGTCGCCGCCCAGCGGCACGACGATCTCGGCCTCTGCTTCCGGCACGCGCGGGTAGCGGCTTTCCAGCTCGGCGAGCGCCAGCCGCGCCGGCTCCGTTTCGGCCGCGACGAAGGCGAGGCGCGGCGAGGGCTGCGGGCTCACCCGCCGGTGACGCTCATATGGCGGGCGAGCGCGGGGCGGTTGTGGCGGCGGTCGATGATGAAATCGTGGCCGCGCGGCTTGCGCGAGATCGCCTCTGCGATCGCCGCCTCGACCAGTTCGTCGCCCTCGGATTGCCGCAGCGGCGTGCGCAGGTCGGCGGCGTCCTCCTGCCCCAGGCACATGTAGAGCGTGCCGGTGCAGGTCAGCCGCACGCGGTTGCAGCTTTCGCAGAAATTGTGCGTCAAGGGCGTGATGAAGCCCAATCGCCGGCCGGTCTCGCGCACCCGCACATAGCGCGCCGGGCCGCCGGTGCGGTAGTCGGTGTCGTCGAGCGTCCAGCGCCGCTCCAGCCGCGCCCGCACGAGGGAGAGCGGCAGATACTGGTCGAGCCGGTTCTCGCCGCCGATGTCGCCCATCGGCATGACCTCGATGAAGACGAGGTCGAAGCCCTCCTTGCCGGTCCAGGCGACCAGGTCGTCGAACTCGTCCTCGTTGACGCCGCGCAGCGCGACCGTGTTGATCTTGACCGCGAGCCCGGCCCGCTTTGCCGCCGCGAGCCCGTCGAGCACCGCATCGAGCCGGCCGCGGCGCGTGATTTCGGCGAATTTCACCGGCTCCAGCGTGTCGAGCGAGACGTTGACGCGACGGACGCCGCATTCGCGCAATTCCTCGGCATAGCGCGCAAGCTGGCTGCCGTTCGTCGTCAGCGTCAATTCGTCGAGCGCGCCCGAGGCGATATGCCGGCCGAGCGCGCGGAACAGGGTCATGATGTCGCGGCGCACCAGCGGCTCGCCGCCGGTCAGGCGCAGCTTCTTGACGCCGAGCCGGATGAAGGCGCTGCACACCCGGTCGAGTTCTTCGAGCGTCAACAGCTCGGCCTTCGGCAGGAACGTCATCTCTTCCGCCATGCAATAGACGCAGCGGAAGTCGCAGCGGTCGGTGACCGAGACGCGCAGATAGCTGATGGTCCGTCCGAATGGGTCGATCATGTCCTTGCTGCCAGGGCAGGGCGATGTATCTAGGCGAATATAATGGGCCGGCCCGGCTTTGTCGCCCCCGACGTCGATCGGCTGCGTCTAGCGGTCGGGAAACCAGTCGCCAAGGATCTGCTCGACGCTGTAGTCAGGCGGCGCGAGCCTAGCCGCGGCCTCTCGGCGACGCGACAAGGAATACGCGACCGAGCGCGCCGCTTGAGGTCGAGCCTTGTCGACCAACTCGGCCAATTCGCCCCTGAGGCTCGGACTGTCGTCAAGGAGGGCTTCGATGCTCGCGCGCTCGCGGACGATCGTTGCTTTCCGTCCGCCTCGGGGATTGGCCGCCGGCGAATATTGCAGCTTCAGAAGGTGTTCCAGCACGACGAGGAGCCTGCTGTACAACTCGCGGCGGTTGGATTTGCCCAAATCCTCGATCTGCTCGGCAATGTGCTCCCAGTCGAGCGCCCGATTCGAGCCGCCCTTGGCGGCGGCGCGCAAAGCCTCGGCCTGCTCCTTCGACCACAAGAGGAAATCTTTGTCGTAAAGGCTTTTCGCCTCGCCCATATCGCGCCTCGCCGGGTGGGCTATTCTTCCGGGAACCAATCGCCGAGTACCTGCTCCTCCGTGTAGCGCGTCCGCCGCACGGCGTTCGCGTCTACCGCGTCGATCTCGTCGTGCTCTTCGAGATCGGCGATCGCATATTCGATGCCGCGCCGGGTTTCCTCCTCGATAATGCGCCCGAGTTCCGGCCGCAGGCTCGGATTCTCCTCGAGGCGGCGCTGCGCCTGCAGCCTGGCGAGGCGGATCGTGCGCCGCCATCCGTTGCGCGGCTCGACCGAGGGAGAATGGCTCAGCTTCACGAGGTGCTGCACGATCCGCATAATCTGGCTGGCGAGAGCCGAACGCTGCGACCTGCCCAAATCCTCGATCTCCTCGGCAATGTGCTCCCAGTCGAGCGCCCGGTTCGAGCCGCCCTTGGCGGCGGCGCGCAAAGCCTCGGCCTGCTCCTTCGACCACAAGAGGAAATCTTCGTCGTAACGGCTCTTCGCCTCGCCCATCGCGCGCCTCGCCGAGTGGCACCTGCCCGGAACATCCTACATAATCATCCGTCATGGAAGAATTCACCCTGCGCCCGGACCCCGACGACCCGCGCCTGACGCGGCGCGTCGCCGGCATCGACCACGACGGCAAGAGCCTCGAAACCGCGGTCGTCATGGAGCGGCCGCTGACCTTGTTTCTGAACGGCCGCGAGATCGTCACGATGATGACGATCGGCGACCACCCGGACTATCTCGCGGTCGGCTATCTGCTCAATCAGAACATGCTGCGCGAGGACGACCGGATCACCGGCATCGACTACGACGAGGAACTGGAAACCGTCGTCGTGCGCACCGAGCGCGAGACCGATTTCGAGGACAAGCTGAAGAAGAAGACGCTGACCTCGGGCTGCGCCCAGGGCACCGTCTTCGGCGATCTGATGGAAAAGTTCGAGGAGATCCGCCTCGATCCCACCGCGGTCTTGCGCACTTCGTGGCTCTACGCGCTCTCCCGCAAGATCAACACCGTGCCGAGCCTCTATCTCGCCGCCGGGGCGATCCACGGCTGCGTCTTGTGCGAAGAGGACCGGCCGCTGCTCTACATGGAGGATGTCGGCCGGCACAACGCGATCGACAAGATCGCCGGCTACATGCACCTGCACGGCGTCTCGCCCGAAGGCAAGATCTTCTACACGACCGGCCGGCTGACCTCGGAAATGGTGATCAAGACCGTGCAGATGGGCATCCCGATCCTGATCTCGCGCTCCGGCTTCACCGCCTGGGGGGTCGATCTGGCGCGCCAGGCGGGTCTGACCTTGATCGGCCGCGCCAAGGGCAAGCGCTTCGTCGCATTGTCGGGCGCCGAGCGCATCGTCTTCGACGGCGACCCGCGGGCTGTCGAGGACGAGCCGAAGCGCCTTGCCCGTAAGGCGAGCCTCGCCGAGGAGACCGAGTGACGATCGTCGGTCTCTTGCTCGCCGGCGGCCTGTCGCGGCGCATGGGCGGCGGCGACAAGACGCTGCGGGTGTTGGGCGGGCGCCCGATCCTGGAGCGCGTCGTCGAGCGGTTGCGGCCGCAGGTCGCCGCGCTCGTCGTCAACGCCAACGGCGACCCCGCTCGCTTCGCCGAGTTCGGCCTGCCGGTCGTCGCCGACAGCGTCCCCGGCTTTGCCGGGCCTCTCGCCGGCATCCTAGCCGGGCTCGACTGGGCGGCGGCCGAGCGCCCGGATTGCGAGGCAATCGTCAGCGTCGCGACGGACGCGCCCTTCATCCCGGGGGATCTCGTCGCGCGGCTCGTTGCCGGGGCGCGCGACGCGGGCGCGCCGCTCGCTTGCGCCGCCAGCGCCGGCCGCGCCCATCCGGTCTTCGGGCTGTGGCCGGTGCGGCTGCGCGCGGATCTGCGGCATGCGCTCGTCGAGGAAGGCGTGCGCAAGGTCGATCTCTTCACCGCCCGCTACGGCCTCGCCACGGTCTCTTTCGTGGCCGAGCCGGTCGATCCGTTCTTCAACGCCAACGAGCCGCGGGACCTCGCGGCGGCCGAGGCGCTGCTGCAGGCGTCCGAAGCCTAGCCCTCGCGATGGCGGCTCGCGGCGATGGCGGCGGCGATGTCGACCGCCTCGACCCCAGCCGACGTAACGCCGATCTCCTCCATCGCCCGCGATACGGCGCCGGCCAAGCTTTTCTCATCCAGGCTCGTGCCGGCGAGCCGCGCCGCCAGCGCGACGAGGCCCTCGGCCGGCGCGCAATCGAAATCGCCCGACAGTTCGAGGTCGGCGATCAGCCCGTCGCGCTCCAACAGGCGGGCGCGCACGAGCCCGCCCGGCGCCTTGTGGCGGCCTTCGGTCAGATGCAGGCCGGCGGCGAGCTTGACGCCCTGCGGCACCAGCCTGCGGCCCACGCGATCGAGCCATCCGGGCGCGGCGAGCCGCGCCTCCTCCGCTTCGATCGCCGTCCATTCCGCCGGCCGCGGCCGATCCTCGAAGGGCTCGACCGCGAGGCATTCGGCGGCGTGCCCCAGGAACCGCGTCTTCACCGCCTCGCGCGACGGCGGCACCGGCAAGAGGCGGCGCATCGACGTGACGTAATCCTCGAGGCTCGTCGCCAGTTTGTCGCGGAACTTCTCGGACGGCACCTTGAGAACGCGGGCCATCAGCGCGCCGTCGAAATCGAAGAGGAACATGCCGCCGAGCACGCTCGCCCGCTCGAAATATGCCGCCGCGGTGCCGCCGATCTTGCGGCCGTCGACGTGAATGTCGTTGAGCGGGCGGTACTGCGCGGCGATGCCGAGACCCCGATAGGTGCGCACGACCGGCTCGATGAAGAGCGGATAGAGGCGTTCGCCGCGCTCCGGCACGCGCCCCCGCGGAAAGATGAAGTGAAAGATCAGCTGCCGGCGGTCGAGAAGAACGGCGCCGCCGCCCAGCCGGCGGCGGATGACGCCGATCCCGTTCGCGGCGCAGAAGGCGCGGTCGAGCTCGAGGCCGGGGTCCTGATGCAGGCCGATGCAGACATAGGGCTCGGCCGTCTCGACGAGGCTGAGGATCGGCGCCTCGCCCGCCTGCAGCGCATCGGCGAGGCCCCACCACGCGGCCTGCGAGCGCAACGCCGGCACGAGGCCGAAATCGATCACTCTGAGACGCATCCGGGCGCGCCTCCTTGGCGGCGCGCCGGGCATCGTGCACAATCGGCGGATGCCGCGAAAGCTCGTCGTCGTCATGGCCAATTCCGATCCCCGCAACCCCGAGGAACTCGGGACGCCGCTGGTGCATGCCGCGGTCGCCGCGGCGATGGATTACGAGGTCGAGGTGATCTGCGCCGGCACCGCCGGCCGGCTGCTCAAGAAAGGCGTCGCCGAGGGCCTCGTCGTCAAGCCGGGCGGGCAGAAGACCGTCTACGACTTCATCCGCGAAGCCTGCGAGCACGGCGTCAAGTTTTACGCCTGCCCGATGAACCTCGACCTCTTCGACATGCGCGAAGAGGATCTGGTGCCGGAATGCCGGGGGCTGCTCGGCGCCGCGGCGCTGATCGCCCGCATCATGGAAGACGACTGCCGGGTGCTGTCGTACTGAGCCGATGCCGACCGTCAAGGGCTGCGTGTTGCCGGACGACCTCCTTTACGATGTCGAGAACCAGCTCTGGTATCGGCCGACCGCAGGCGGGCTCGTCGAGATCGGCATGACCGCGGTCGCGCTGGCGATGGCCGCCGCGCTCGTCGCGGTGACGCCGAAGCGGCCGCAGCGGCGGATCGAGAAGGGCGAGGCCTGCGCCGTCGTCGAAACCGGCAAGACGGTCAGCGCCGCGCGCATCGCCTTTTCGGGCTTTGTCGAGCGCAGCAACGAGGCGCTCCTGGAAGAGCCGGGGCGCGCCGCCCGCGACCCCTACGGCGAAGGCTGGCTCGTCGCGGTGCGCCCAGACGACTGGGCGGCGGCCGAAGCGGCGCTCATCCCGGGCAGCGCGGTCGCGAAGCCCTACGCCGCCAAGATGCGGCGCGAGAAATTCGCCGGCTGCGTGTCCGAGGAGTAGGCCGCCGCGGGGCCGCGCGCAACGCGGACCCGGGGGCGCTTCGCAATGACACCTCGATCCTCAAAAATCAGAAATCGACGACCGGCAGGAAGGCGCGCTCGCGTTCGAGAAGGTCGAGAAAGTCGATTCCGAACCGCTCCTTGTACCAGGCCTCGAAGCGGGCGAAGGCGGCGGGCGCCGCCTCGCCCTGCGGCAACGCCGCCGCGGTAGCGGCGAGCGCGCCGCGCACTTCGCCATAGGCGGCGTCCTCCTCGCTCCAACCGGTCTCGGCGAGCGCGAAGTCGAGCGCCGCCGCCTCGCTTTCTTCCGGCGTCTCGCCGGCCGCCGCGGCCTCGGCCATGCCGCGCAGCAGGTGGTAGCGCCGATAGGCGGCGACGCGCGCCGCGGCGAGCGCCTGGAGGCGCCGCTCGCTGTCGCGGCGAAAAGCGGCTTCGTCGCGCTCGCTCGCTTCGGCGGCGGCTCGCAGCGTGTCGAGAAAATCGGTGCTCATAGGGCCTCGATGCGGGTCATCGCGGTGCGGCGGAAAAGATGCCGATGCGGTCGGCGCGCAGCTTGCGCAGATCGCCCTGGCGCAGCGTAACACCGGCGCGGTCGAAAAATTCGAGGATCAGGATGGCGAGCTTGCGGCCGGTGCCGATGCGGTCGCGGAATTGGGCGGCGGCGACCGTCTTCTCGCCCTTCGGCCCGGCCATCTCGGCGAGGATATGGACCATCGCCGCGACGCAGGCGCGGCGATAGAAGCGGTCGGGCGACACCTCGACGAGTTCGCCCGAGCGCGCCAGCTGCTTCATCAACTGCCGCACGACGGCTTCCGAGAGCGCAAATTCCTGCGCCATGTCGCGCACCCGCGGCGGATCGAAGCGGCTCTCGTCGAGCCGGGCGCGGATGCGCCCCCACAGCCGCTGATCGAAGGCGCCGAGCGCCGCCTTGTGCTCGGGCAGACGCAGCCAGGCGCCGTCGAGGGCGATGGCGCGCTCGGCGAGGAGGGCGTCGAGCACGGAATCGAAGACGGGCGGCGCGAGGCGCGGGGCGAGCGCAAGGCGCAACCGCTCGCGCTCCAAGCCGGGGCTGTCGCCGGCGGCGCGGTGATGCGCGGCGAGCGCCGCCCGCATGCTCGCGCGCAGCGCCGCGAAATGCGCCGCGGAAAAGCCGAAGCCCCAGCGATGCTCCTTCGCCTTCAGGGCATGCGCGCCGGCGGCGGCGAAGGCGGCCGCCGCCTCGGCCGCAGCGAGGGCGCGGGCGAGCGCGAAACGGTCGAGATCGAGCCCTTGCGGCGAGCCGCGCAAGAGGCCGGCAAGGGCGGCGGCGGGGTCGCGTTCGGCGGCGGCGGCGAGCGCCGAAAGCCGCTCCGGCCGGCGCCGCCCGCGGGCCGGCGGAAACGGATCGACGACGACCCCGCCGCCGATCGTCCGCGCGCCGGTATGGTCGCGCAGGATGAAGCGGTCGCCGGCGAGCGCCGCGATCGGCCGGTCGGGGGTGATCTCGACGAAGGCTTCGCCGCCCGGCGTCAGCGCGTCGCCTTCGAGCGGCGAGATCCGTGCCGGCAAGTTCGCCGTGCCGAGGTGGAGGCGCGCCAGGCTCCAGGCGCGCACCGGCCGCGGCGCCTCGGCAACGAGCCGCAGCCGCGCGTCGAAGCGGGCGACGGGCAGGTGCAGCTCGGGCGCGGCGAGCCAATCACCGCGCTCGATGCGCGCCTCCTCGAGCCCGGCACCGGCGATGTTGAGGGCGCAACGCTCGCCCTTGCCGCCGCGTTCGGCGGGCCGGTTCTGGGCATGCAGGCCGCGCACCCGCGCTTCGATTCCCGATGGCGTCAGGAAGAGGCGGTCGCCGCCGCGGACTTCGCCCGAAAAGACCGTGCCGGTGACGACGATGCCGACGCCGGGGAGGATGAAGCTGCGGTCGATCGCCAGGCGAAAGAGGCCGCCGGGCGGCGCCGCGGGCAAGGCCCGCGCCGCCGCGGCGAGCCGCTCCTTCAGCGCCGCGACGCCCTCGCCGGTCGCGCTCGAGACCGGCAGAATCTCGGCCCCGGCTAGGCTCGACCCGTGCAGCAATGCGCGCACCTCCGCTTCGGCCTCGGCGAGCCGCTCGAGCGCGACGAGATCGCTCTTCGTCAGCGCGACGACGCCATGTTCGAGCCCCAGCAGCGACAGGATTTCGAGATGCTCGCGCGTCTGCGGCATCGGGCCGTCATCGGCCGCGACGACGAGCAGCACGAATTCGATCCCGACGGCGCCGGCCAGCATGTTGTGGACGAAGCGCTCATGCCCCGGGACGTCGACGAAGCCCAATTCAGTGCCGCCGGGAAGCCGCGCATAGGCGAAGCCCAGATCGATCGTCATGCCGCGCCGCTTCTCTTCCGGCAGGCGGTCGGCATCGACCCCGGTCAATGCCCGCACGAGCGCCGTCTTGCCATGGTCGATATGCCCGGCGGTGCCGATGATCATGGGCGCAACGCCGAGCGCTGCCTGGTCGGCGCCCTCAGAAGGCGTAGCGGCGCAGCCCGCCATCGACCGGGATGACGGCGCCGGTGATGTAGCGGGCCAGCGGCGACGCAAGGAACACCGCCAATACCGCCAGATCCTCGGGTTCGCCGTAGGCGCCGGCAGGAATTTCGGCGGCGGCATGCTCCTTGCGGTAGCCCTCGGGGTAGTTGCGGCGGATCTGCTCGCTCATGATGCGGCCGGGCGGGATCGAGTTGACGGTGATGCCGTATTGCCCGATTTCGCGCGACAGCCCCTTCGCCCAGGCGTGCATCGCCGCCTTGGCGGCAAAGGCGGCGTTGAGCCGGTCGGGCTCGGATTTGCCGGTGATGTTGACGATCCGCCCCCAGCCCTGCGCGATCATCTGCGGCAGCAGCGCGTGGGTGATCTGCCGCTGCCGGGTGAAGTTGAGGGTGATCGCCTCTTCCCAGGCCGCTTCGGAGGCGTCGATCGGCAGCGGCCGGCTGCCGCCGGCGCAATTGACGAGAATGTCGACATGCCCGAGCCGCGCGAGCGCCGCCTCGCGCAGCTGCTCGGCGGCGTCGGGCTGCATGATGTCCTGGACGATCAAGTGCGGCCGCGCCCCTTGCCCGCGCTCGATCTCGCGCGCCAATTCTTCGAGCAGCGCCTGGCGCCGCGCCACGGCGGCGATCTCCACCCCTTCGGCCGCGAGCCCTTTGGCGATGGCCCGGCCGATTCCCATGCTCGCGCCGGTGACGAGAGCGGTCTTGCCGGCAAGCTGCAGATCCATGTTTCGTCCTCCCGAAGTCGGACGAAACTGCCGGCCGGACACCCCGACGCGCAAGCGGAAAAAAGGAGAGGCGATCGGGGTCAGCGCAGCGCCAGGCGCCGGTCTGCCCGTCCGCCGCGGGCGCGCCGGGCGGCGGCCAGTTCGTGCCGCGCCAGCGCCTCGACCGCGTCGTTGACCGCGGCGCGGGCGCGCAGGATCTGCGCCTCGACCTCGGCGATCGAGCGGGCGAGCCGCTGCGCCCGCTCGTCGGCCGCGGCGTCGGGATCGCCGGTTTGGCGGCGCAGGCGTTCGGCGTCGGTCAACAGGCAGCCGCGCAGCGCCAAGAGCCCGGCGAGAAAGCGCCGGCTCAGCTCGAGGCGCCGGCGATGCGTGCGGATCGTTGTGTCGAAAGCGCTCATGCCCGCGATCCTGCCATCGCGACACCTAACGTCCGGTTAAACGGGCGGGGGCGACATGATCAAACGGCTCGACAGAGTGCGGCGGGTTTGTAAACTTTCTCTTAACTACTTAAGGTAATACTGATTAACGACGCCCTGCCGGTTCGCTCGCCGGCTCCACGCGGAGATGCCCGATGCGCGTGCTTCTTGTCGAGGATGATGCGGCAACCGCCGCCAGCGTCGAAATGATGCTGCGCCGGGAGAACTTCATCTGCGATACGACGGACCTCGGCGAAGACGGTCTCGAGATCGGCAAGCTCTACGATTACGACATTATTCTCCTCGATCTGATGCTGCCCGACATCGACGGCTATGAAGTGCTGCGCCGGTTGCGCGCGGCGCGCGTGCGCACGCCGATTCTCATTCTCTCCGGGCTCGGCGAGCTCGATCACAAGATCAAGGGGCTGGGTTTCGGGGCCGACGATTTCGTCACCAAGCCGTTCGACCGGCGCGAGCTGATCGCCCGCATCCAGGCCATCGTGCGGCGTTCCAAGGGCCATTCCGAATCGCGGATCCGCACCGGCCGCGTCGTCGTCAACCTCGAAAGCCGGATCGCCGAGGTCGACGACCGGCCGCTCAACCTGACCGGCAAGGAATACGGCATCCTCGAACTCCTCAGCCTGCGCAAGGGCACGACGCTGACGAAGGAGATGTTCCTCAACCATCTCTATGGCGGGATGGACGAGCCGGAGCTGAAGATCATCGACGTGTTCGTCTGCAAATTGCGCAAAAAGCTGGCGCAGGCGACGGGCGGCGAGCACTACATCGAGACCGTGTGGGGCCGCGGCTACGTGCTGCGCGACCCGATCGCCAGCGCCGCCTGATTCGCGCTGAACAGCCGCCCCGCGTCCTTCGCGGCCTCGCTGCGCGGGGCGCCTCAGGGCCTGCCCCGGTGGCGGCCGGGGCTGAGGATTTTTCCGGTATTATGGCGCAAATCCCTGGAATGTGCGCGGAATTATGTAGCGGACTCACCAACGGAAAACGCCCCGGCGCGAGGCCAGGGCGCGCGAAAACGTGCGCGCGGTGGCTTAGGCAGCGACCAGCATTGTCTGTGCTGCTTCGGCTGCGGCGATGAGCGCCAGCATCAATGTCGCCTCCGCGCTGGCAAGCATCACGGCCGCAGCCCCCCGGCCACACGCCTCTCGGGCCTCGCCGATCAATTCCATCGCCTTCCACAGCTTGAGCAGCGTTTCGTTGTTCATCACACCCTCTCCTTTGTTGCGGGTGTGGGAAATTACCTACCCGGGGGCGTCAAAGGATCGTATCGGCACCCGTTAAAGGATCGTCAAAAACGCTCCTTTTTCTTCCGATCCTCAGGCAACAGCCCCGGAAACGCCCTCCGCAGCCGCGCGCGCCGCGCCTCGCGGAGCTTGTCGGCTTCCGTCTCGGGATACGGGCCGGCGAGTTTGTCGAGAAGCCAGAGGCCGAGGCGGAACGGGAGATCGCGCAAAGATGGCCCTATCGCGCGATACGTTTCTCAAAATTATGCTCTACGCAGTAGTCAAAAGAACGCAGCCTCGGATTATAGTATGCACAGAAGGGAACACGGCCTGGAGGAAACAGAAGCCTCGATCGCCAACAAACTCAGTCGAGGGACTTTTGCGGCGACGTTCTTTCTGGCTACAATGATCGCTCTTGGTCGCCGACAGATTAATCTAGAAGGGTTCTAGTTGTCCTATGGTTCTGGTTGATCTCGGTCGTGCCTCCGCAAAATATTCCAATATCGCGAGAAGAGCGACTATTCCAGCTATCGACAATATTACTTTGTTGGATTGAAGAACGGCATTGAGCGCGTCGGTCCAGAAACCGGACAACACCATCAGAGCCAGAGGAAATATTGCAATGCCGTTTGCGATGGAAAGGCCCGTTGCGCGAGACAATATCTTCCCGTGAGTCTTGAGGGTTCTCAGTAGACCATAAACGATTGCAAACAAGAGGGACATCATATCAACGTGACTTGCCAGAAAAGCGCCCGCCGTACCCATAAGTTCCTCGCCTGCCCACAATTCTTGCGGCGGCGAAGATAGCGCCGATACCAGCGCCGATCACGCGGATATCGATCATCGAGCTTAATTCAGCAAGCAGGCTCCCCACGACCGCGCCCAACAGCGCCATCGAAGCAATGCTTCGGAGATCGCGCAGCGTCATGGCGCGTCACCGGCGCGGCGCGCAGAATCCCCGTCCAGGGATTTGCGCCACAATACCGGATTTTTCTTCACCCTCACGTTAAACCGGCGCCCGAGAGCGTGCGTCACCGTAATCTTCGTCGCCCCCGCGCAAGCGGGGGTCCAGGGCACGGTGCGCCACTCGCCCTGGGTTCCCGCTTTCGCGGGAACGACGATCTCATTTCGATCGGAAAACGCTCTAGCTCGCGGACGCGATCGCCTCGACGACGAGGCGCAGCCGTCCGGGGGCGGGCGCATCGAGCGCGATGCGGCAGCCGAGGCTGCGCGCGAGAAGGCCGGTGAAATAAGCATGCACGGTGCGCGAGCTGACCGCCTCGAGCGGCGTCGATAGGGCGAGTGCGGAAGCGGTTTCGGTCGATAGCGCCGCGATCTGTCCGCTTGCCTCGATTTCCGGACCGGCCGGTCCGGCCGACAGCGCGAGCCGGCCGCCGCGGCCCAGCGCCTCGGCCGCGACGAGGACGAGGTTGCAGGCGAGCTTCTGCCAGGACGCCGGTTGCACGCGGGCGCTTTCCGCATAATCGAGGCCGATCCGCGTGCCCTCGAACAGGCTGCCGGCGAGCACGTGCGGCGGCGCCCCGGCGATTGCCGAACTCTGCCCGAAGCCATAGACGAAGCGGTAGAGTTGCAATCGCGCGGACGCCCGGCGGGCGCTGTCGGCGACGAGCCCGACGGCGTCGGCGGCGGCTTCCGCGCCCTCCTCGACGATCAGCTCGACGCCGTTGCCGATCGCCGCGAGCGGCCCCGCCAGCTCGTGGCAGAGCCGCGCCGCGAGCAATTCCGCCAGCCGCAGCTGCGCTCCCTCCGTCACCGCGTCGCCTCCGCGAGCGCCGCCAGAATCTTGGCCGGCGTGAACGGCATGTCGGTGAGCGGCGCCGCGCCGAGGGGCGCGATCGCGTCGTTCAGCGCATTCATGATGGCGGCCGGCGCGCCGGCGGTGCCGGCTTCGCCCGCGCCCTTCGCGCCGAGTTCGGAATCGGCGGTCGGCGAGACGACGTGGCCGATTTCGATGTCGGGCATCTCGGCCGCAAGCGGCACCAGATACCCGGCCATGCTGCCGTTCTGCAGCTGGCCCTTCTCGTCGTAGAGGCAGTGCTCGTAGAGCGCGGCGCCGATCCCCTGCACGACGCCGCCGCGGATCTGCTCCTCGACGAGCAGCGGATTGATGACCGTGCCGCAATCCTCGACGCACCAGTGCTTCAGGAGCGTCACGACCCCGGTCTCTGGGTCGAGTTCGACCCAGCTCGCCTGGTGGCCGTTGGTGAAGGCGAAAGGCCATTGGCGCGGCACGTAATGGCGGGTCGCGATCGGCTCCGCCTGGAACCCCGGCGGCAAGGTGTCGGGCCGGAAATAAAGGATGCGCGTGACCTCTTCGAGCGAAAGCCGCTCGGCGCCGCTGTCGCGGTCGACGACGATGCCGCCCCTGATGTCGAGCGCGTCCGGTTTCGCCTGCAGGATCGAGGCGGCGGCCGCGAGCACGTTCTGGCGCAGCGCCTTGCCCGCCTGCCAGGCGGCTTCGCCCCCGATCCCGGCCGCCCGCGAGCCCCAGGTGCCGCCGCCATAGGGTGTGGCGTCGGTGTCGCCGAGAACGACGCGCACGCGCTCGAGCGGCACGCCGAAGGCGCTGGCGGCGACCTGCGCCAGCACTGCGCCGGCGCCCTGCCCCTGCTCGGTGACGCCGGAATAGACCCAGAGATCGCCCTGGGCGTCGAGCTTCAGCGTGGCGCCGTCCTGCGAGGAAATGCGGGCGCCGCCGACCCCGTAAAAAGCGGCGGAGGGATTGGTCAATTCGACGAAGCTCGCGATGCCGATGCCGCGCCAGATGCCGCGCCGGCGCAAATCCGCCTGCTCGGCGCGCAAATCCTCGTAGCGCATCATTTCGAGCAGCCGGTCGAGCGCGGCATGCTGCGACAATGTCTCAAATTTTAGGCCGGCGGGGCTGGTCCAGGGATAGGCGTCGTCGGCGATCAGATTGCGCCGCCGGACCGCTATGGGATCGAGGCCGAGACGCCTCGCGGCGAGATCGACGAGCCCTTCGGTCACCGCCGTCGCGATCGGATGGCCGACCGCGCGGTACTGGCTCATCACATTCTTGTTCTGCATGACGACGCGCGCCCGCGCCCGGTAATTGGGGCAGGCGTACCAGCTGCCGGTGAGGTTGACGACCTGGTTCGCCTCGATGCCCGAGGTGCGCGGATAGACCGAATAGGGGCCGATGCCGGTCAGATCGTCGATCTCGACGGCGGTGATCGCGCCGTCGCGCTTGACGCCGATCTTGGCATGCACGCGATGGTCGCGGGCGTGGATGTCGGTCTGGAAGCTCTCGAGCCGGTCGGCGGCGAACTTGACCGGGCGCCGCAGCAGCTTCGAGAGCGCCGCGGCCGCCATCTCGTCGGCGTAGATGTGCACCTTGATGCCGAACGAGCCGCCGACGTCGCGGGTCACGACCCGCACCTGCCGCTCGGCGAGCCCCAGATGCTTGGCGAAGATGCCCTGCGTCATGTGCGGCGCTTGCGTCCCCTGATAGACGGTCAGACGCCGCTCGCCTTCGTTCCAATCGGCCACAATGGCGCGCGGCTCGAGGGTCGCGCCGGTATGGCGGCCGAAGCGGAAAGTGGCCTCGACGACCGCGTCGGCCTCGGCGAAGCCGCGGTCTGGCTCGCCCGCCGCGAGCTTCCTCTCGAAGGTCAAATTGTCGCCGAGTTCGGGATGGATGACCGGCGTTTCGAGGTCGAGCGCCGTCTCGGGGTCGGTGACCGCCGGCAACTCCTCGTAGTCGATGCGCAAGAGATCGACCGCGTCCTCGGCCTCGGCGCGCGAGCGCGCGACGACGGCGCACACCGCCTCGCCCTGCCAGCACGCGCGTTCGACCGCGATGGCGTTTTGCGGCGCCGATTTGATGCCGGCGAGGTGCGAGAGGGTGCCGACCCAGGGCGTGACGATTTGCGCGAGCTCGACGCCCGTCACGACCGCGACGACGCCGGGCGCGGCGCGCGCGGCCTCGCGGTCGATATGCCGGATACGGGCATGCGCGAAGGGCGAGCGCGCGAAGGCGACGTGCGCCATGCGCGGCAGCACGAGGTCGCTGACGAAGCCGCCGCGACCCTGCAACAGGCGGTCGAGATCGGGCCGCGGCACGGAGCGGCCGATATAGGAATTCGGCCGGTCGAGGGCGGTGAGGACAGGCGGCGAATCGGCGGCGGTCTTCATTGCGGGATCACCGCGCCATGGACATCGTCATTGCGAGGCGGCGCGGCAATCGCGACGAGATTGCTTCGCTGCGCTCGCAATGACGCGGCATGGTTCATTGCCTAGCCATCTTCTCGGCGCGTTGCAGCGCGGTCGCCTCGACCGCGTCGACGATCGCGTGATAGCCGGTGCAGCGGCAGTAATTGCCGGAGAAATGCGCGCGGATCTCGGCCCGGCTCGGCACCCCGCCGCGGGCGAGCACCTCTTGCGCCGCGAGCAGCATGCCGGGCGTGCAGAAGCCGCATTGCAGCGCGTTGCGGCGGCGGAAATTCTCCTGCAGGTCGGCGATCTCGCCGCTGTCCGAGAGGCCTTCGATGGTCTCGACGCGGGCGCCCTCGCATTGCACGGCGAAAACGAGGCAGCCGCGCACGATATGCCCGTCGAGGCGCACCGTGCAGGCGCCGCATACTCCCTCCTCGCAACCGACATGGCTGCCGGTGAGGCCGAGCCGCTCGCGCAGAAAATCGACGAGATTCGTGCGCGCCGCGACCCGTTCGCGCACGGCCTCGCCGTTGATCGTCAGCGCGATCTCGTGCTCCTCCCGGTCCATCGCCGGCATTTCTCCCGCAAAACCGGCTCTCGTCAACCGGCTCGCCGGCCGCAATCCGGGCGCTGCGAATATCGACAAGGGATAAAATTGTGATAAAATCTCAGGCATCGGCCGCGGCCGGATAAGACAATGCGCGCAGGCGCGCAAAAGGGAGGAGACGAAGAATGGGCGCGATGCCTATCTCACGCAGGGATCTGTTTCGCTTGGGCGGCCTCGGCGCCGGGCTGTCGACCTTGACGGCGCTCGGCTTCGCGCCCGAAAAGGCGGTCGCCGAGGTGCGCGCCTTCAAGCTCGAACGGACGACCGAGACGCGCAACACCTGCCCCTACTGTTCGGTCGCCTGCGGCGTCATCATGTACGGCCTCGGCGACAAGGCGAAAAACGCGCCGACCTCGATCGTCCATATCGAGGGCGATCCGGACCACCCCGTCAACCGCGGCACCTTGTGCCCGAAAGGGGCGGCGCTGATCGATTTCATCCATGCCCCGACGCGGCTCAAATATCCCGAATACCGCGCCCCCGGCGCGAAGGAATGGAAGCGGGTCGAGTGGGATTGGGCGCTCGACCGCATCGCGCGCCTCTTAAAGGAGGACCGCGACAAGAACTTCATCGCCAAGAACCGCGACGGCGCGACGGTCAACCGCTGGGTCTCGACCGGCTTTCTCGCCGCCTCGGCGAGTTCGAACGAGACCGGCTGGATCACCTACAAGGCGGTCCGCTCGCTCGGCATCCTGGCCTTCGATAACCAAGCAAGAGTTTGACACGGACCGACGGTGGCCAGTCTGGCCCCAACATTCGGTCGCGGTGCAATGACGAATTCGTGGACGGACATCGCCAATACCGATCTGGCGGTGGTGATGGGCGGCAATTCCGCCGAGGCGCATCCCTGCGGCTTCAAGTGGGTGCTGGAGGCGCGCTCGCACCGCAAGGCGAAGCTGATCGTCGTCGATCCGCGCTTCACGCGCACCGCGGCGGTCGCCGATTTGTATGTTCCGATCCGACCGGGCACCGACATCGCCTGGCTCGGCGGGCTCGTCAACTACTTGTTGTCCAGTAACAAGATCCAGCACGCCTATGTGAGCGCCTTCACCAACGCGCCCTTCATCGTCAAGGAAGGCTACGGCTTCAAGGACGGGCTGTTCACCGGCTACGCCGAAGCCAAGCGCTCCTACAACATGGCGAGCTGGGATTACGAGCTGGATGACAAGGGCCAGGTCAAATCCGATTCCTCGCTGCAGGACCCGCGCTGCGTCTTCCAGCTGATGAAGGCGCATTATGCGCGCTACACGCCGGAAATGGTCGCCCGCATCACCGGCTCGCCGCGCGACAAGCTGCTGACCGCCTGGTCGTGGATCGCCGAGACCTCGGCTCCCGACAAGGCGATGACGAGCATGTACGCGCTCGGCTGGACGCAGCACTCGGTCGGCTCGCAGAACATCCGCACGATGGCGATGGTGCAGCTGCTGCTCGGCAACATCGGCGTTTCGGGCGGCGGCATGAACGCGCTGCGCGGCCATTCCAACATCCAGGGGCTGACCGATCTCGGCCTGTTGTCGAACCTGATCCCCGGCTACCTGACCTTGCCGAGCGAGCACGAGCCGGATCTCGCGACCTACATGAAGCCGCGCGGCTTCAAGCCGCTGCGCCCCAACCAGCTGAGCTATTGGCAGAACTACAAGAAGTTCTTCGTCAGCTTTCAGAAGGCGATGTGGGGCGAGGCGGCGAACGCCGGCAACGACTTCGCCTACGACTATCTACCGAAGCTCGATGTCCAGTACGATCTGTTGCGCATCTACGATCTGATGCACGAGGGCAAGGTCAACGGCTACCTCTGCCAAGGCTTCAACCCGCTGCAATCGGCACCGAACAAGGCGAAGATCTCGACCGCGCTGGCGAAGCTCAAATTCCTCGTGGTGATGGACCCGCTCGCCACCGAGACCGCGAGCTTCTGGGAGGACCACGGCGAGTTCAACGCGGCCGATCCGGCGAAGATCAAGACCGAGGTGTTCCGCCTGCCGACGACCTGCTTCGCCGAGGAGGACGGCTCGCTCGTCAATTCCTCGCGCTGGCTGCAATGGCACTGGAAGGGCGCCGAGCCGCCGGGCGAGGCGAAGAGCGACATCGCGATCATGGCCGGGCTGCATCTGCGGCTGCGCGAGCTCTACAAGAAGCAGGGCGGCGCCTTCCCCGACCCGATCGTCAACCTGCATTGGCCGTATCTGCGGCCGGACGCGCCGACGCCCGAGGAATTGGCGAAGGAGATCAACGGCTACGTCGTCGAGGACGTCGTCGATCCGAAGGATCCGCAGAAGAAGCTGCTGACCAAGGGCGAGCAGCTGAACCTGTTCGCCGAGCTGCGCGACGACGGCAAGACGGCCTGCGGCTGCTGGATCTATTCCGGGTCGTTCACGCCGAAGGGCAACATGATGGCGCGGCGCGACACCAGCGACCCGAGCGGCTTGGGGCTGGTGCCGAATTGGGCGTGGTCGTGGCCGGCCAACCGCCGCATCCTCTACAACCGCGCCTCCTGCGGCCCCGACGGCAAGCCGTGGGATCCGAAGCGCACGCTGATCAAATGGACCGGCAGCGCCTGGGGCGGGTTCGACGTGCCCGATTTCCCGCCGCCCTCGAACCCCAAGCTCGGCATGGGGCCGTTCATCATGCTGCCGGAAGGCTCGGCCCGGCTCTTCACCCGCGCCTTCCTGAAGGACGGGCCGTTCCCCGAGCATTACGAGCCGTTCGAATCGCCGGTTGCCAACCCGCTGCACCCGAAGGTCGGCCCGAACCCGGCGGCGCGCGTCTTCAAGAGCGACCTCGCAGTCTTCGGCAAGCCCTCGGACTTCCCCTATGTCGCGACGACCTATCGCGTGACCGAGCTGTTCCATTTCTGGTCGAAGCACACGCGCATCAACGCGATCCTGCAGCCGCAGCAATTCGTCGAATTGAGCGAGGAGCTGGCGAAGAAGAAGGGGATCGCTGCCGGCGACTGGGTCAAGGTGCGCAGCAACCGCGGCCAGATCAGGGCGGTCGCAGTGGTGACAAAGCGGCTGAAGCCGCTCGCCGTCGACGGCAAGACGATCGAGGTCGTCGGCCTGCCCTTCCACTGGGGCTTCACCGGCCTCACGAAGAAGGGCTATCCGAGCAATGTGCTGACGCCCTATGTCGGCGACGCCAACGCCGAGACGCCCGAGTTCAAGGCGTTTCTCGTCGACATCGAAAAAACCTCGCCGCCGGCGACGGCGTAAGGGAGGGCAGGCACCATGGCATCGCTGCAATCCCTCGACATCAAGGCCCGCTCGGCGACCAGCTTCCCGACCCCCGACGTGCGCGGCGGCCAGGCGGTGGAGGTTGCGAAACTGATCGACGTCGGCCGCTGCATCGGCTGCAAGGCCTGCCAGGCGGCGTGCATGGAATGGAACGATCTGCGCGACGAGATCGGCACCAACGAGGGTTCCTACCAGAACCCGCCCGACCTCTCCGCCGACAGCTGGACCTTGATGCGGTTTGCCGAGTTCGAGGAGAACGGCAAGCTCGAATGGCTGATCCGCAAGGACGGCTGCATGCACTGCGCCGAGCCGGGCTGCCTCGAAGCCTGCCCCGCGCCCGGCGCCATCGTGCAATACGCCAACGGCATCGTCGATTTCATCTCCGAGAACTGCATCGGCTGCGGCTATTGCATCAAGGGCTGCCCGTTCGACATCCCGCGCCTCTCCAAGGTCGACGGCAAGGCCTACAAGTGCTCCCTGTGCTCCGACCGCGCCGCGGTCGGGCTGGAGCCGGCCTGCGCCAAGGCCTGCCCGACGCAGGCGATCTCCTTCGGCACCAAGCCCGACATGCTCGAGCTCGCCTCGTTCCGGGTCGATGAACTGAAAGGGCGCGGCTACAAAGAGGCCGGGATCTACGATCCGCCCGGCGTCGGCGGCACGCATGTCATGTACGTCTTGCAGCACGCCGACCGGCCCGAGCTGTACCAGGGGCTGCCGAAGGATCCCAAGATCAGCCCGCTCGTCTATCTCTGGAAAGGCCTCGCCAAGCCGATCGCGCTCGCGACGATGGGCCTGGCTGTGCTCGCCGGCTTCTTCCACTACGTGACGGTCGGCCCGGACACGATCGACGACGAGGACGAGAAGGCGGCCGAGCGCGACATCGGCCCGAAAGGGAGGGCGGCCGAATGATCTATGTCGAGCGGCATACGCGCTGGCAGCGCTTCATCCACGGCCTGACCGCGCTCTTGATGGTTCTGTTGATGCTGAGCGGCCTCGCGTTTTTCCATCCGGCTTTGGCCTTCTTGAGCGGCCTCTTCGGCGGCGGCACCTGGAACCGCATCCTGCATCCCTGGCTCGGCGTCTTGCTGACGGCGAGCTTCGTGCTGCTCTTCCTGCGCTTCGTCGCCGACAACGTGTGGAAGAGCGAAGATTCGCAGTGGCTCGGGCGTGTCGGTGCGGTGCTCGGCAAGCGGCACGCGGAAGAGCCCCCGGCGGGCCGCTACAACGCCGGCGAAAAACTCGTCTTCTGGGCGATGACCTTGTGGGTCGTCTTGTTGTTCATCAGCGGCATCGCCCTATGGGACGCCTATTTCGGCAGCGATTTCTCGATGCGCACCCGGCGCATCGCCGCCGATGTGCACGCGATTTCCGCCTGGCTCGCGATCCTCTTCCTGATCATGCACGTCTATGCCGCGATCTGGGTGCGCGGCACGATGCGCTCGATGACCGACGGGCGCGTCAGCGCCGGCTGGGCCCGCAAGCACCACAAGAAATGGTTCGACGAACTCGCGTCGAAAGAGACGAAGTAGTCCAGCGTTTCCAGATTGCTTCGTCGCCTTGCTCCTCGCAATGACATGCTACCCTGTCGTCGTCATTGCGAGCGCAGCGAAGCAATCCCGCGCGGGCGTAGCGCGGCCAATTCTAGCGGCTAGACCATGGCGATAGGTTCCGTGCCGCGCATCGTCGCCGATCCGAGCGAGATCGGCGGCGTCGCGCCGGCGCCCTTTCTCGTACTGCCCGATCCGGCGACGCTGTTTCCCCGCCGCGCCGAGCGCCTTGCCGCGCTCGCCGCCGGCAATGCGTTCGCGCCGTTCGTCGGCTTCATGGCGGCGATCGCCCGGGCGCAGGCGGCGGCCGCCGCCCGCCTTGCGCCGGCGCGGCCGCCCCTCGAACGCGGCGCGATGCTCGCCGGCCCGGCCTGGCGCGAGGCACTCGCGGCAATCGCGGAAAACCTCGATGCTGCGGCATTGCCGGCGCCCGCTGCAGCCGCGCTGCGGTCCCTTCTCGGGCGCGGCGAAGAGGCGCGCGCGCATTTCGCGGCGCGCGTCCTCGACCGCCAAATCGCCGCCGAGGAGGGCGCCGAAGCGGTCTTTCTCGTCGCCGCCTTGCAGGCGGCGTTCACGCAGGCGGCGGGCGGCTTTGCCGCGGCCGGCGCCGCCGAAGCGGAGGTGCTCCTCTGCCCGGTCTGCCGCGGCCTGCCGGTCGCCAGCCTCGTCTGCGCCGCCGGCGAGCGGCAGGGGCTGCGCTATCTCGCCTGCTCGCTGTGCGCCGCCGAGTGGCGGCACACGCGCATCAAATGCACCGCCTGCGGCAACACGAAGGGCATCGGCTATCACGCGCTCGCCGGCGCGGACGGGCCGGCGAAGGCGGAAGCCTGCCCCGAATGCAACGCCTATACGAAGATCCTCTATGCCGAGAAGGATGCCGCCGCCGAGCCGATGGCGGACGATCTCGGCAGCCTCGCGCTCGACGTGCTGATGGCCGATTCCGGCTGGCGCCGCGCCTACCCCAACCCGTTCCTCGTCCCCGGCATCGCGTGACAGGCCGCCTCGCCCGGCGATAAGCTTGCGCCGTCTTCCCCGAGCCGGACGCCGCCGCCGATGAGCCTGCCCCGCAAATCCTTCGATCCCGAGGCCGCCTGCCCGCTCGACGGCGTCGCCGTCATCGATCTGTCGCGTCTCGTCTCGGGCAACATGGTGAGCCTGCAGCTCGCCGATTTCGGCGCCGAGGTGGTCAAGGTCGAGGACCTGAAAAAAGGCGACCCGCTGCGCGCCTGGCAGACGGCTGGCGTCAGTCTTCATTGGAAGCTCTATTCGCGCAACAAGAAGAGCCTCGCCCTCAACCTGCGCGCCGCGCGCGGCCGCGAATTGCTGCGCGAGCTGATCGCGAAATCGCATGTGCTGATCGAGAATTTCCGCCCCGGCACGCTCGAGGCGATGGGGCTCGACCCCGAGCGCCTCTTTCGCGACAACCCCCGCCTCGTCCTGGTGCGCGTCTCCGGCTGGGGCCAGGACGGCCCCTACCGCGACCGGCCGGGCTTCGGCACCCTCGTCGAGAGCATGTCGGGCTATGCCGCGCGCACCGGTTTCGCCGACCGCGAGCCGGTGTTGCCGCCGACCGCGCTCGCCGACATGGTGGCCGGGCTCTACGGCGCCTTCGCGACAATGGTGGCGCTGCGCGAAGCCGAGAAGAGCGGCCGCGGCCAGATCATCGACCTGCCGCTGCTCGACCCGCTCTTCTCGTTCATCGCCACCGAGGCGGCGGCCTTTCGCCTCTCGGGCGAAGTTCGCGAGCGCACCGGCAGCCGCTCTGAGACGACCTCGCCCCGAAACGTCTTCCGCACCAAGGACGGGCGCTATATCGGCATCTCCGCCTCGATCCAGGCGATGTCGGAGCGGCTCTTCCGCGCGATCGGCCGGGACGACATGATCGCGGACCCGCGCTTTCGCACGAATTCGGACCGCGTGCGGAACGCCGCCCTATGCGAGGCGCCGATCGTCGAATTCATCGCCGCGCGGACGCTCGAGGAGAACATGGCCGCCTTCGAGGCGGCCGAGGTCACCGCCGCGCCGGTCTACGACATCGACCAGTTCATCGCCGACAGCCACGTGCGGGCGCGCGAGATCCTCGTCGATGTGCCGGACGAGGCGATGGGGCAGATCCCGATGCACAACGTCATCCCGCGGCTCTCCGCGACGCCCGGCCGTTTGCGCCGCCCGGCGCCGCGCCTCGGCGAGCACACGGCCGAGATATTGGCCCGCCTCGGCCTCGACCGCGCCGCCCTCGAAGGCCTGGAGCGCGAAGGCGTTCTCGGCCTCGACCGGGAGGCGAGCCGATGAATGCCGCGCCACCGGTCTGGCGCTCGCTGCTCTTCGTGCCGGTGACCGAGCGCCGTTTCGTCGAAGGCGCGGCGCGGCGCGGGGTCGACGCGATCATCCTTGACCTCGAGGACAGCGTCGCCGCTTCGGAAAAGCAGCGCGCCCGCACCCTCGTGCACGAGGCCGCCGCGCTCGTCTCGAAAGGCGGGGCCGACGTCGTCGTGCGCATCAACCGGCCCTTGCGCATGGCGGTGCGCGACATCGAGGCGGCGGTCGGGCCGGGGGTCGCGGCCTTGGCGCTGCCGAAGACCGAGAGCGCCGAGCATGTGCGGCTCTTGGCCGAAATCCTCGACGAGGTCGAGACCGAGAAAGGCATGAGCGTCGGCGCGACGCGGCTCATCGCGATGGTCGAGAGCGCGGCGGCGATCTTCCGCATCGCCGAGATCGCGCGCTCCCATCCGCGCCTCGTCGGGCTCAATGTCGGGGCCGAGGATTTCGCGCTCTCGGCCGGCATGCTGCCGGAGGCGGAAGCCCTCTTCATGCCGAAGCAGCTCTGCGTCTTCGCCGCGCGCGCCGCCGGCATCATGCCGCTCGGCTTTGTCGGCACGGTCGCCGATTTCCGCGATCTCGACGCCTTCCGCGAAACGGTGCGCCGCTCGCGCCGCCTCGGCTTCGTCGGTGCCTCGGTCATCCATCCGAGCCAGGTCGCGATCCTCAATCAGGAATTCCGGCCCGGCGCGGCGGAGCTCGACCACGCCCGCCGGGTGCTGGCCGCCTATGACGAGGCGCTGGCGCGCGGCGTCGGCGCCGTCACCGTCGACGGCAAGATGATCGACGTGCCCGTCGTCGAGCGCGCCCGCCTGCTCGTCGAGCGCGAGAACGCGATAGCCGTGCGCGAAGCGAAGAGGGTGGAATGAAGCACATTCGCATCGACGGCTACGACATGGCCTATATCGAGGTCGGCGAGGGCATCCCGCTCGTCCTCGTGCACGGGACGCTGTGCGATTTCCGCGTGTGGTCGGGCGTGCTGGGGCCGCTGTCGCGCCGCCGCCGCGTCATCGCGCCGAGCCTCAGGCATTTCTTCCCCGAACATTGGGACGGCAGGGGCGGCGACTTCACGATTGCCCGGCATGTGGCCGACACGATCGCCTTCATCGAGGGGCTCGGCCTCGGGCCGGTCGATCTCCTCGGCCATTCGCGCGGCGGGCACATCGCCTTCCGGGTCGCGCAGCAGCGCCCCGACCTGTTGCGCAAGCTCATTCTCGTCGAGCCCGGCGGCGACCTCGACGAGACCCTCGCCGCGCCGGGTTCGCTGCCGCCGCTGCGCGCCAATTTTGTGGCGGCAGCAGAGAAGGTCGCCGCCGGCGACATCGATGGCGGCCTCGAATCTAATATCGACTCGATCGAAGGTCCGGGCGGCTGGCGGCTTCTCTCCGCGGCGGCGAAGCAGGAATTGCGCGACAACGCCTTCACGCTGCTCGGCCAGATCAACGAGGCGCGAGCGCCCTATAGCCGCGCCGACGCGGAATCGATCCGGGTTCCGACGCTGCTGGTCGGCGGTGCGCTGACGAAGGGTTCGCTGCCGGTCATCCTGCGGGCGCTCGCCGCGCACATCCCGGGAGCGAAGGTCGCGACGATCCCCCGCGCGACCCACGCGATGTTCGAGCAGAACCCGCCCGCCTTCTGCGAGGCGGTGCTCGGATTCCTATAGGGTCCAGGCGACTCGGCCGTCGCCGGTTATAGCGAGAGGAGCCACAATTTTATTGTCATGCCGGCGCAGGCCGGTATCCACGGCAGGGGTGGGTCCCGGCCGCGCCGGGACGACGGCGATAATCAGCCGCCCTCCGGTCGGGTCACGGCGACGCTCTGGCGGCCGTCGATGCGGGTGAGCCAGGCCTTCAATTTCGGATGCTCGGCGAAGGGCGCCTCGCCGTCCGGCACGCGGGCGAAATAATAGAAGAGCGGAAACACCATCAGATCGGCGAGCGAGAGGTGCTCGCCGGCGAGAAACGGGTTGTCTTCCATCAGCCGGTCGATCTCGGCGAGGCAGAGCCGGGCCTGCGGCAGCGCCGCGGCGATCGCCGCCTCGTCGGGGGGCTCGCCCAACAGGCGCGGCCGCAGCATGCGGTTGAAGAGCACGCCGCCGGCGATCGCGGGCCAGGCATAGGCATCGACGATGCCGATCAGCTGGTTCATGCGCGAGAATTCGAAGACGTCCTCGGGCTGCAACGGCGCGCCGGCGAAGCGCTCGTCAACATAGCGCATGATCGCCTGCGTCTCGTACAGCATGAAACCGTCATGCTCGAAGGCCGGCACCTTGGCGAAGGGGTGACGGGCCAGGTGCTCGGGCTCGCGATGGGCGCCGAACGGCACCGGTACGAGCTGGTGCGCCACGCCCTTTTCGGCGAGAGAGAGGCGCGCGCTCCATACATAGGTGCTGCCGGCCGGCCCGTAGACGATCGGGTGCGCCATTTCATTCCCCTGGTCTTGCCGATAACGACGGGCGCTACCGAAACCGCGGCGGGCGCTGCTGTCAAGCCCTTCAGGCGAGCGCGAGACCGGCGCGGCCGAGCCCCGAAATCTCGACCTCGACCTCGTCGCCGACGACGGGGAAGCGCGTCGAGACGATGCTGCCCGTCATCACCACCATCCCGGCCCGCAGCGGCGTGCCGGCGGCGGCGAGCTTGTTGGCGAGCCAGGAGAGCGCGTTGAGCGGATGCCCCATGACGTCGCCGCCGAGGCCGGTGCCAACCTCGTGGCCGTTGATGCGCAGGCTGCCGCGCACGGTCGCGAGGTCGAGCGCGCGCCAATGGCGCTGCGGTTCGCCGAGCACGATGCCGGCGTTCCAGGCATTGCCGGCGACGATCGCCGGCGCCTCGATCCGCTTGTAGTCGTAGCGCAGATCCTCGATCAGCTCGATCGCCGCCATCGCGCTCTCGACCGCCTCGCCGACCGCCGCGCGGCTGCCGCCCTCGGGCAGATCGGCGCCGAGCCGCACCGCGATCTCGGTCTCGATGCCGAGCCTGCAATAGTCCGCGGCGCGCAATTCGGCCCTCCGGCGAAAGACCTCGCTCTCGAAGATCGCGCCATAGCAGGGCTCGTCGATGCCGCAGAGTTCCTGCATGACCTTGGTCGTGATCGCGATCTTCCAGCCGGCGATCGGCCCGCGCCCGCCCTTTTCCTCGATCGCCTGGAATTGCGTGCGGATCGCGTAGGCGTCCTCCAGATCCGCCGGATAGAGTTCGCGCGGCAGCACGTCCGTCTGCCGCCGCTCGCGGAAGAGGGCGACGATGCGCTCGGCCTTCTGCTGCGTCGTCAGGTTCGGCATCTCACCCTCCCTCGGCTGCGCGCAGTTCGCGGCGCAGGATCTTGCCGGTCGCGGTCAGCGGCAATGCCGCGACGAAAACGATGTCGCGCGGCCGCTGGTAGTGCGCGAGGCGCTCGCCGACAAAGCGGCGGATGTCCTCGGCCAGCGCCGGGCCGGTCGCGGCCCCGGGCTTCGCGACGATGAAGGCCCGGACGATCTCGCCGCGCAATTTGTCGGGCACGCCGACGACCGCCGCCATCAGCACGGCCTCATGCTTCAACAGGCAATCCTCGATGTCGGTCGGGCCGATGCGATAGCCGCCGCTCGAAATCAGATCGTCCTCGCGGCCCTTGTACCAGATGTAGCCCTCTTCGTCGGCGATGCCGGTATCGCCCGTCAGGCACCAGTCGCCCTTGAATTTCGCCGCCGTTGCCGCAGCATTGTTCCAGTAGCCGAGAAACATCACCGGGTCGGGGCGGGCGACGGCGATGACGCCGGTCTCGCCGGGCCGGCATGCTTCGCCCTCGGGCGAGACCACCGCGACGCGGTGGCCGGGGATCGCGCGGCCCATCGAGCCGGGGCGCACCGGAAAGAGCGAGGCGCAATTGCCGACCAAGAGATTGGCCTCGGTCTGGCCGTAGAACTCGTTGACATCGCAACCGAACGCTTCGCGGCACCAGCCGAGAATGTCCTCGCCCAGCGACTCGCCGCCGCTCGCGACCGAGCGCAGCCGGTGCCCGAAGCGTTCGCGGGGAGAAGCCACCTGCCGCATCATCCGCAGCGCCGTCGGCGGCAGAAAGGCGTTCCTGACGCCGTGCCGCGCCATCAGTGCGAAGGCTTCCTCGGGGTCGAATTTCTGGGCGCGATGGGCGAGGACCGGCACGCCGAAATAAAGGCTCGGCAGCAGCACGTCGAGGAGGCCGCCGATCCACGCCCAGTCGGCCGGCGTCCAGTAAAAATCGCCCGGCTGCGGAAAGAAATCGTGCGGCAGCTCGACCCCCGGCAGATGCCCGAGCAGCACGCGCTGCGCGTGCAATGCGCCCTTCGGCTTGCCCGTCGTGCCGGAGGTGTAGATGATCAATGCCGGGTCGTCGATTTGCGTCGCGGCGGGGGTGAAGGCGTCGGAGGCGCGTTCCAGGCTCGGCCAGAACAGCCGATGCCCGCCGGGATCGCCCTCGACGACGAGGATCGTTTCGAGATCGGAGAGCCCCGCCGGCAGTTTCGCCAGATTCTCGCCGTCGGTGACGAGCGCCTTGGCGCCGCTGTCGGCGAGGCGGTGCTCGAGCGCGTCCGGGCCGAACTGGGTGAAGAGCGGCAGCGCGACCGCGCCCAGCTTGTAGATCGCGATATGCGCGATCGCCGTCTCCGGGCGCTGCGGCAACAGCACGCCGACGCGGTCGCCACGCCTGACGCCCAGCCCCTCGAGCATGTTGGCGCAGCGGTTGCTGAGCCGCTTCAGCTCGTCGAAACCGAAGCGGGCGAGGCTGCCGTCGGGCGCTTCGTAAAGGAGCGCGAGCCGGTTCTCCCCGGTCGCGTGCGCATCGCACACCGCCGTCCCGATGTTGAACCGCGCCGGCAATTCCCAGCGGAAACCGCGATACACCTCCTCGTAGCTCTGGCCGCGCCGCAGCATTCTTACCCGTCCGCAGTCCGTCGATGCATCAGATTGCTTCGCTTCGCTCGCAATGACACCCCAAAAAACGACGTCATTGCGAGGAGCGAAGCGACGAAGCAATCTGGATGCGGCCGTCCGCGCACAAGAGCCCCGACAACCCGACACCGGTCGTGCGGTGATGCCGCGCACCGGCGATCAGCCGGGCGAGCGTCTCCGCCGCTTCGGCGACCGGCAGTCCCGAGGGCCGGATGTTCGAGATGCAGTTGCGCGCCGCGTCGAGCGTCCCCGGGGCCGGCTGCCAGGTGAGGTAGACGCCGAGCGAATGGGGCGCGCTGAGGCCCGGCCGCTCGCCGATCAAGACGGCCGCGAGGTCGGCGCCGAGGATGCCGCCGATCTCGTCGCCGATCGCCACCCGGCCGCCTTCGACGACCGACACGGGGGCGATCGCGAGCGGCCCCAAGGCCGCGAGCGTCGCGCGCAAGAGCGGCACAGCCTGCGTGTTGACCGCGCTCGCCGAGAGCCCGTCGGCGACGACGAAGGCGATCGCCGGGTCCGCCGCCGGGCGGTCGGCGAGGATATGGCGCGAGGCGTCGTCGAGCCGCCGGCCGAGATCGGGCCGGCGCAGGTAGGTGGCGCGGTCGGCGGCCAGCGAGCGCAACGCCACCGCCGCGAGGCCGGCGGCGGCAAGCTCGGCCATGATCGCCTGCGTCGCGAGCGCGGCCTGCACCGCATCGCGCGCCAGCGCATGCGCGAGCTGGAAATCGAGATAAGCCGCGGTCGGCAATCCGGCGCCGCTGCGGCCGAGGCCGATGCGGGCCGGCGTCGCGCGCCTGAGCGCCGGCCAGGCGGAAGCGCTCCTCCTCATGCGATTGCGTCGAGGGCCGGCAAGAGTGGGCGCGGCAGGGCGCCGGGCTTCTCCGGCAGGGTCGGGTTGCCGGCGGCGTCGGCGAGCCCCTTCGCCACGAGCCAGGCCTCGAATTCCGGCGCCGGCCGGCGCCCGAGCAGGCGGCGCAGATAGAGCGCGTCGTGGAACGAAGTGCTCTGGTAGCCGAGCATCACGTCGTCGGCCCCCGGCACGCCCATGATGTAGGTGCAGCCGGCAACCCCGAGCAATGTCAAGAGCGCGTCCATGTCGTCCTGGTCGGCCTCGGCGTGGTTCGTGTAGCAGACATCGCAGCCCATCGGCAGGCCGAGCAGCTTGCCGCATAAATGGTCTTCGAGCCCGGCGCGGGCGATCTCCTTGCCGTCATAGAGGTATTCGGGGCCGATGAAGCCGACGACCGAGTTGACGAGCAGCGGCGCGAAGGCCCGCGCGACGCCATAGGCGCGCGCCTCCATCGTCTGCTGATCGACGCCGTGATGCGCGCCGGCCGACAGCGCGCTGCCTTGCCCCGTCTCGAAATACATGACGTTTTGGCCGATCTCGCCGCGCCGCAGCGACAATGCCGCCTCGCGCGCCTCGCGCAAGAGGCCAAGATCGACGCCGAAATTGCGGTTCGCCGCCTCGCTGCCGGCAATCGACTGGAAGACGAGATCGACGGGCGCGCCGCGCTCGATGGCGGCGATCGCCGTCGTCACATGCGCCAAGACACAGCCCTGCCCCGGCATGCCGAGCCGCAGCCGCAGCCGGTCGAGCAGCCGCGTCAGCTTGATATAGCCGTCGAGGCTGTCGGTCGCCGGGTTGATGCCGATGACGGCGTCGCCCGAATGCAGCATCAGCCCGTCGAGGATCGAAGCCGCGATGCCGCGCGGATCGTCGGTCGGATGGTTGGGCTGCAGCCGCGTCGAGAGCCGGCCGTCGAGCCCGATCGTGTTGCGGAAGCGGGTGACGACGCGGCATTTGGCGGCGATTGCGACGAGATCCTGCAGCCGCATGATCTTCGAGACGGCGGCCGCCATTTCCGGCATCAGGCCGGGGGCGAGGGAGGAGAGCGCCGCCGTATCGGCCGCGTCGGAAAGCAGCCAGTCGCGGAAGCCGCCGATCGTCAGATGCGCGGCCGGCGCGAGCGCGGTCTCGTCCCGGCCGTCGAGAATGAGGCGCGTGACCTCGTCCTCCTCATACGGGATCAGCGGCTCTTGCGCGAACCGGGCGAGCGGCAGCTCGGCCAGCGCACATTGCGCGGCGGCGCGCTCTGTCATGTCGGCGGCGGCCAGGCCGGCCAGCATGTCGCCCGAGCGTTTCGGGCTGGCGCGGGCGAGCAGCGTCTTCAGATCGGGAAACCGGTAGCGCGTGCCGCCGATGGTGTGCGTGTAGCTCATGACAGCCTGCTCGTTGTGTCATTGCGAGCGAAGCGAAGCAATCCCGCAGCAGCGCCGAACATCCGGCCTCTTATCCTCGGGGCCCCGACTGCCCAGATTGAGTGGACCTTCGACGCCTGCGCCGAGCCGCACATGCCCTCGTTTTTTTCCCCTTATTCGCACCAGCTGATCCGCGTCGCCGCCTGTGTGCCGAAGGCGGCGGTCGCCGCGCCGCAGCGGAACGCCGACCAGGTGCTCGCGCTGTTCGCCGCCGGACACGAGCGGGCGGTCGCCGTGATGCTCTTTCCGGAGCTGTGCCTTTCCGCCTACGCGATCGACGATCTCTTGTTCCAGGACGCGCTCCTCGACGAGGTCGAGCGCCAGGTGGCCCGGCTTCTCGCGGCGAGCCGCAAGCTCGACCCGGTCGCGGTCGTCGGCGCGCCATTGCGGCATGCGGGGCGGCTCTACAATTGCGGCCTCGTCATCCACAAGGGCGCGCTGCTCGGCGTCGTGCCGAAGATCTTTCTGCCGAACTACCGCGAATTCTACGAGCGCCGGCATTTCACCTCGGGTGCCGGCATTGCCGGCGCCGGCATCAGGGCGGCGGGGGTGGAGGCGCCCTTCGGCGCCGACCTGCTCTTCGCCGCGCTCGGCGCGACGCCCTTCACCTTTCATGTCGAGATCTGCGAGGACATCTGGGTGCCGCAGCCGCCGAGCACGGCGGGCGCGCTCGCCGGCGCCGAATTGCTGCTCAACCTCTCGGCCAGCAACATCACGATCGGCAAGGCGCAGACGCGGCGCCTCTTGTGCGCCTCGCAATCGGCGCGGTGCCTCGCCGCCTACGCCTATTCGGCGGCCGGCGAGGGCGAGTCGACGACGGATCTCGCCTGGGACGGGCAGGCCGGCATCTTCGAATTGGGCGAGAGCCTGGCCGAGACCGAGCGCTTTTCCGCAAAGGCGGAGCTGGCGGTCGCCGACATCGATTTGGGGCGCATCCGCCAGGAGCGCATGCGCACCAACAGCTTCGGCGATTGCGCTCGGCTCGCCGGCGGCGAGAGCCAGCGCTTCCGCACGATTGCGTTCGACTTCGCCGCGCCTGCGGGCGAGGTCGCGCTCGCCCGCGCGGTCGAGCGCTTCCCCTATGTGCCGTCCGACCCGGCGATGCTGCGCGAGAATTGCTATGAGGCCTATAACATCCAGGTGCAGGGCCTCGCGCAGCGGCTGCGTGCGACGGGGCTCGAAAAGCTCGTGATCGGCGTCTCGGGCGGGCTCGATTCGACGCAGGCCCTGCTCGTCGCGGCGCGGGCGATGGACCATCTGGGCCTGCCCCGCGGCAACGTGCTCGCCTACACGCTGCCCGGCTTCGCGACGAGCGCCGTCACCAAAAAGAACGCCTGGCGGCTGATGAAGGCATTGGGCGTCACCGGCGCCGAGATCGACATCCGCCCGGCGGCGCGGCGCCTGTTCGAGGATATCGGCCACGCCTCGGCGAAGGGCGAGGCGCTCTACGACGTGACCTTCGAGAATGTCCAGGCGGGCCTCAGGACCGACTATCTCTTCCGCCTCGCCAACCACAACAAGGGGCTCGTCGTCGGCACCGGTGATTTGTCGGAACTGGGGCTCGGCTGGTGCACCTACGGGGTCGGCGATCACATGTCGCATTACAACCCCAACGCTTCCGTCGCGAAGACGCTGATCCAGCACCTCATTCGCTTTATCGCCGCCTCGGGCGACGTCGCACCGGAGACCGCCCGGATCCTGCACGACATCCTCGCGACCGAGATCTCGCCGGAACTGGTGCCGCCCGGCGGGGATGGCCTCATCCAATCGACCGAAAGCGTCGTCGGCCCCTATGCGCTGCAGGATTTCAACCTCTATTACGCGACGCGCTTCGGCTTCGCGCCGTCCAAGATCGCCTATCTCGCATGGAACGCCTGGGCCGATGCGAGCCGCGGCGCGTGGCCCGCCAACATCCCCGAAATGGCGCGCCGCGCCTACGGCCTCGGCGAGATCAAGCGCTGGCTGCGGGTCTTCCTCTACCGCTTCTTCGAATTGAGCCAGTTCAAACGGTCGGCCTTGCCGAACGGGCCGAAGATCTCTTCGGGCGGCTCGCTCTCGCCGCGCGGCGACTGGCGCGCCCCTTCCGATGCGAGCGCGGCGGTGTGGCTCGAAGAGCTGGAGCGCGGCGTCCCCGACAGCGAATAGCAGGACGCAGGGCGGCCGTCCACGGCGCCCTGGCCGGGCGGCATTTTCAGTGTATTGTATATAACAGAAATCCCGCTCGGGTTGGGTCCGGGGATGACGCACGTTTTTTCGGCGCCGCCGCCGCAGCGCCGCGGCTTTCTATTTCTGCAGGGGCTCGCGTCGCGCTTTTTCGAGCGGCTGGGGGCGCGCCTCGCCGAGCGCGGCCACGCCGTTTGGCGGGTCAACTTCAACGGCGGCGATCGCGCCTTCTGGCGGCTTCCCGGCGCGCTCGACTTCACCGGCCGGCCCGAGGAATGGCCGGGCTTTCTCGATGACCTGCTGGAGCGCCTGGGCATCGGCGAGATCGTCCTATTCGGCGATTGCCGGCCGCTGCACCGCGCCGCGATTACGCTGGCGCGGCGCAGCGGCGTCGCCGTGCGGGTCGTCGAGGAAGGCTATCTGCGGCCCGGCTGGATCACCTTCGAAGAAGGCGGCGTCAACGCCTGTTCCACGCTGCCGCGCGAAGCTTCGCGGTATCGCGAGATGGCGCGCGCGCTGCCGCCTTGGCGCGAGCCGCCCCGCTGCGCCGGCAGCTTTCGCCGGCGCGCCGCCGAGGACCTGCTCTACGCCGTTGCCTCCTTCGCCGCGCGGCGGCGGTTTCCGCATTACCGCACGCACCGGCCCTATTTCGCGCTGATCGAATATGCCGGCTGGGCGCGCCGGCTCGCCCTGCGCCGCCGCGCCGAGCGGCGCGCCGCCGCCGATCTCGCCGATCTCGCCCGCAGCGGCCTGCCCTATTTTGTGTTTCCGCTGCAGCTCGACTGCGACTACCAGATCCGCCTCAACTCCCCGGACCGCGGCATGCAAGGCGCGATCGAGCGGGTCGTGGGCTCGTTCGCATGCCATGCGCCGGCGGCGAGCCGGCTCGTCGTCAAATTGCACCCGCTCGACAGCGGCCTTATCGATTGGGCCGGCATCACCCGCCACATCGCCGTCGCGGCGGGCGTCGCCGGCCGCGTCCTCTTTCTCGAGGGCGGCGAGACCGAGGCCTTGCTCGCCGCCTGCTGCGGCCTCGTTACGGTCAACAGCACGGCGGGCGCGCGGGCGCTCGCATATGGCGCGCCCGTCAAGGCGCTGGCGCGCCCGGTCTATGACTTGCCGGGGCTCACCTTTGCCGGCGCCCTCGACGATTTCTGGCGCGCCCCCGAGCCGCCCGACATGGCGCTCTTCGACGCCTTTCGCCGGGTGCTGGCGGCGCATGCCCTCGTCCCCGGCGATTTCTTCAGCGAGAGCGGGCTCGAACTCGCGGTTGCCGCCGCGGCCACCCGGCTCGAAGCCAGCGCGGCCGCCGCGACCGCCCGCGCAGCGGCATGACCGTTGCAGTGCTGCGAGAGGGCCTCGGTGCGGCGCTTGCGCTCTGCGCCTGGCGGCTGCCGCGGCGGGTCGCGGCGGCGCGCACGACGAAGATTTCGGCATTGCTGCTCGACGCCTTCCCGGTCGCGCTCGGCGCGGTTCTTCTGCTTGCGCTCAGCGCCCGGCCGCTCTTTTCGGGGCTTCTTCTTTTTGCGCTCGCCGCCGGGCTCGCGCTCGCCGACCATGTCAAGCGCGAGGTATTGCGCGAGCCGGTCGTGTTCTCCGACATGTCGGAACTGCCGCAAATCTTCACGCATCCGCAGCTCTACCTGCCGTTCGCGGGGCCGCGCCTCGTCATCGGCGGTGCGGTGACGGCAGGCGCCGGCCTGCTTGCGCTCTTGAGCCTGGAGCCCCCGTTGCGGGAGCCGGGCGGTTGGCCCGCGATCCTCTCGCTGCTGCTCGCGGGGGCCGGCTGGGCGCTGTCGCGGCCGAAGGCGCTCGCCGCCGCCGCCCGCCTGCTGCGCCGGCTCGAACCCTCGGGCGAGCCTTTCGCCGACGCCGCGCGCCTCGGCCCCTGGGCCTCGCTTCTCGTCTACGGCATCCTCGCCCGCGCCGAGCGGGCCGAGCGGCGCGCCCGCCACAGGCCGGCGCCGGCGGCGCCGCGGCGGGCAACGCCCGAATTGCCGCTGATCCTCGTGCAGTGCGAATCGTTCTTCGACGCCCGGCGCCTCTCGCCGCGCCTGCCGCGCGATCTCCTGCCGGGCTTCGACGCGCTCTGCGCCGCGGGCACGAGCGGCCGTCTCGACGTGCCCGCCTGGGGCGCCAACACGATTCGCGCCGAATTCGCCGCGCTGACCGGGATCGCCGAGGAGGAGCTCGGCTACGACCGCTTCAACCCCTACCACGCCTTCGCGCGGGCGCCCGTGAATTCGCTCGCCTGGCGGCTGCGCGAGGCCGGCTACCGGACAATCTGCCTGCACCCCTTCGACCGCGGCTTTTTCCGCCGCGACCGCGTGCTGCCGGGGCTCGGCTTCGAAGTCTTTCTCGGCCGCGAGAGCATCGGCGGGCGGCGCTCGCCGCCCTATCTGCCGGACCCCGACCTGGCGCGGCGGCTCCTCGAAACCCTCGACGAGGCGGGCGAACGCAGCTTCATCTTCGCGATCACGATGGGCAATCACGGCCCCTGGGGAAAGGCGTCGGGGCCGGCCGAAATCGCTGCCCTGCCGCAGGGCGGCGAGCTGGCCGGTTATCTCGCAGGGTTGCGCCGCTCCGACGAAATGCTGCGGATTTTGCGCGACGGCCTCGACCGGCGCCGTTTTCGGGGCGTGTTCGGGTTTTACGGCGATCATCTGCCGAGCCTGCCGCAAACCTTCCGGCATCTCCGCTTCGCGGAGAGCGCGAGCGACTATGTGCTGTGGCGCCGCGAGGCGGCCGTCCCGCGGCGCCTCGATATCGGAGCGCAGCGCTTGCCGGAACTGTTGTTCGAGACGCTCGAGCAAGCCGACGCCTACCGACTGAGCGCTTAGGCGAGGAGTTCGCGCACGGCGGCGAAATGCGCCTGCCAGCTCGGCCGACGCCAGGCGGGCAGCCGGTCGAGCTGGGCGGCGCGGCGCGGCGAATTCGGCTGCGCATAATCGAGAACCGCGGCATGCCAGGCCGCCATGTCGCGCGGCCCCAGATATTCCGGCGCGCCGCCGCCCAATTCGCGTAATTCCGCGAGATCGCTGCACAAGACCGGCAGCCCGAGCGCCAGCGCTTCCGCGACCGGCAAGCCGAAACCCTCGGCAAAAGAGGGATGAAGCAGCGCCCGGGCGCCGGCCAGCAGGCCGGCGGCCGCCGCGTCGGGGAGCGCGCTGCGCGCTTCGACGAGGCCGCGCAGCGGCCCCGGGCGGTTGAGCGGGGCGAGGATCCGGCGCGCCCGCCAGCCGCGTCGGCCGATCAGCACGAGGCGCGGCGCGGCATCGCCCAATTCCGCCGCGAGGCGCTGCCAGATCTCGATCAACAGGCGGTGGTTCTTGCGCGGCTCGATCGTCGACAGCACGACGAAATAGGCGGGCCCGGCGGCCTCGGCCGGCGCCGGCGGGGCGGGTATGTCGAGGCCAAGCGGCGCGACGAGGACCGGCAGGCGGCCGCCGGCTTCGGGCAGATGCCGCGCCAGCGCTGCCGCGGTGCCGGCGGAATTGACGACGACCGCGTCGGCGAGCCGCCCGATCGCCGCGATGCGCCGCCGGTGCCGCCGCGGATGCCCCCACGGCACCAAACGGGGATGCTCGATCGGGATCAGGTCGTGGACGAGACAGACAAAGCGTATGCCGGTGCGCTCTTTCAGCCGCAGAAAGGCCGCCGGCCGGTCGAGACGCTGATGCGAGACATGCAGATAGACGGCGCTGCCGGCGTCGCGGATGCGGGCGTGGAGCGGCTTCTCGCCGTGCCGCAAGGCCTCGAGCCGCAAGCCGCGCGCAAGGCTCGCCGCCCGGCCGCACGCCGCCTCGTCCACCGCGCCGCCCGACCACTGCGCCTCGAGCGCCGCGACGAAGCGGGCCGCGCGTTCGCCCGGCAGCAAGCCGAGCCGGCCCCACCAGCCGGCAAAGCTCAACCGCTCGCGCTCGGCCGCGATCAGGTGCCGCGCATAGGCGAGTTCGACCCGGTCGATGCCGGTCGGCGCAAACCGCTCGGCGCGCCATAGAAGCCGCGACAGGTCGAAAAAAATGTGCGTATCTGCTCGGGCCATCTTCCCTCGGGCCATCTTCCGCAGATTGCTTCATAAGGAGCCGGCGATGGAGTTCGAAGATAAAACCGTCATCGTCACCGGCGGCGCTTCCGGCATCGGCCGGGCGACGGCCCTGCTGCTCGCCCGCGAAGGGGCGCGCGTCGTCGTCGGCGACATCGACGCGGCGGGCGGCCGCACGGTCGCCGCGGAGGCAGCGCAGGCCGGATTGCGGCTTTGGTTCCTGCCGCTCGATTTGACCGACAAGGGCTCGATCGACGCTTTCGCCGCCGCCGCGGCGGGCGCCGCCGGCCCGGCCCACGGCCTCGTCAATGCCGCCGGCTGGGACACGATCCAACCCTTTCTCGAAAACCCGCCGGAGATGTGGGACCGCCTGATCGCGATCAATCTGTTGGGCGCGATCCGCCTGACGCGCGGCCTGTTGCCGGCGATGATCGAGGCGCGCGCCGGCAAGATCGTCAACATCGCGAGCGATGCCGGCCGCGTCGGCAGTACCGGCGAGACCGTCTACGCCGCCGCCAAGGGCGGGCTTATCGCCTTCACCAAGTCGCTCGCCCGCGAGATGGCCCGCTATCAAATCAACGTGAATTGCGTCTGCCCGGGGCCGACCGACACGCCACTCTTTCAGCGCCAGCCGGAGCGCATGCGGGAGGCGCTGACGCGCGCCATCCCGTTCCGCCGCATCGCGCAGCCGCAGGAGATCGCCGAGGCGGTGCTGTTTTTCTTGTCCCGGCGCACCGATTACATTACGGGCCAGGTGCTCTCGGTCAGCGGCGGGCTGACGATGGCGGACTGAGAGAAGCCCGCCGAGCGCCGATTGACAGCCCCTGCTGCGGCCGATACGAGAGAGCTTCCACTATTCGGCCGAAGGCCGTTCGGGAAGTCTGCGGGCCCGCCGACACGGTCTCGCGCGCTTCCGCGAGCGGGACCTGCCGGCCTGCGGCTTGGGAGGGAGCGGCTCGGTTGGCGGCACTCTTGGAAGTCAAGGACCTGCACACTGAGTTCCGCACCGGCGTCGGCACCGTGCGCGCCGTCGACGGCGTCTCCTACACGGTCGAGCGCGGCGAGACGGTGGCGATCGTCGGCGAGAGCGGCTCGGGCAAGAGCGTTGGGGCGCTCTCGATCCTGCGCCTGATCCCGGACCCGCCGGGGCGCGTCACGGGCGGAGAGGTGTGGTTCGACGGCCGCGATCTGCTCAAGCTGCCGGAAGAAACCATGCGCGAGATCCGCGGCGGCGACATCGGCATGGTGTTTCAGGAGCCGATGACCTCGCTGAACCCGGTACTGACGATCGGCCGGCAGCTGACCGAGACGGTCGAGCAGCATCGAGGCCTCGACCGCGGCGCCGCCGAAAAGCGCGCGGTCGAGTTGCTGCAGCTGGTCGGCATCGCCGATCCGCGGCGCCGGCTCAAACAATATCCGCACCAATTGTCGGGCGGCATGCGGCAGCGCGTGATGATCGCGATCGCGCTGTCCTGCGACCCGAAGCTGATCATCGCCGACGAGCCGACGACCGCGCTCGACGTGACGATCCAGGCGCAGATCCTCGAATTGATGCGCGAATTGACCCGCCGGCTCGACGTGGCGCTGATCATCATCACGCACAATCTCGGCATGGTCGCGCGCTACGCGCAGCGGGTGAACGTGATGTATGCCGGCCGCATCGTCGAAAGCGGCAGCGCCGCCGACATCTACCGCGCGCCGCGCCACCCCTACACGATCGCGCTGCTGCGCTCGGTGCCGCGGCTCGACCGGCCGCGCCAGGCCCGCCTCGACCCGATTGAAGGACAACCGCCGGACCTGACCCGGCTCGACGCCGGCTGCGCCTTCCGGCCGCGCTGCCGCTTTGCGGTCGAGGCGTGCGGGCATGCCCGGCCACCGCTCGAAGCGGCCGGTAGCGGCCACCTCGCCGCCTGCTTTCGCAGCCGCGAGCTCGGCGCCGTCGTGGAAGAGGTGGCGTGACGGACACCGCCGCCGCTCGCCCGCTCGTCGAGGTCCGGGGGTTGCGCATGCACTTCCCCGTGACCGAAGGCGTGCTGCTCGGCCGCAAGGTCGGCGAGGTCAAGGCGGTGGACGGCGTCGATTTCGCGATCTACCGCGGCGAGACGCTGGGGCTCGTCGGCGAGAGCGGCTGCGGCAAGACGACGACCGGGCGCTGCATCCTGCGCCTCGAACAGCCGACCGACGGCGCCATCCTCTATGACGGGGTCGACATCTCGCGGCTCGGGCGCAAGGAATTGCTGGCGCTGCGGCGGCGCATCCAGGTAATTTTTCAGGACCCCTACAGCTCGCTCAATCCGCGCATGAAGGTCGGCGCCATCATTGCCGAGCCGATGCGCGTGCACGGAATTGGCGGCACTGCCGGGGAGCGGACGGCGCGCGTGCGCGAGCTGCTCTCCGTGTGCGGCCTCAACCCGGACTTCGCCGACCGCTATCCGCACGAGATGTCGGGCGGCCAGCGCCAGCGCGTCGGCATCGCCCGGGCATTGGCGCTGGATCCCGAATTCATCGTCTGCGACGAGGCGGTCTCCGCCCTCGACGTGTCGATCCAGGCGCAGGTCGTCAACCTGCTCGAAGATCTGCGCGCCCGCTTCGCGCTCACTTATCTTTTCATCGCCCACGATCTGTCGGTCGTGCGCCACATCTGCCAGCGCGTCGCGGTCATGTATCTCGGCCGCATCGTCGAGCTCGCGGAATGCGACGAGCTGTTCGACAACCCGCTGCACCCTTATACGCAGGCGCTGTTGTCGGCGGTGCCGGTGCCCGACCCGAGCGTCGAGGCGACCCGCGCGTTCCAGCCGGTCAAGGGCGAGGTGCCGAGCCCGATCAACCCGCCCTCCGGCTGCGTCTTCCACCCGCGCTGCCCGATTGCGGTCGAAAGCTGCCGCCAGGCGCGCCCGCAATTGCGCGAGCTGCGGCCGGGCCATTGGGTTGCCTGCAGCGAGGTTTCGTGAAACCGCGCCGACGACAACGACAAATCAACATTTTGGAGGGAACGATGAGATTGGCGGCAGCGATCGCGGCGGTAGGGCTTGCCGCAATGACGGCGTCGGCGCCGGCCGGCGCCGCGCCGAAGCATGGCGGCATCCTCACCTACATGATCCCGGCCGACGCGCCGCCGAGCTTCGACGGGCACCGCGAGACGACCTACGCGACGATCCACTCGGCCGCCCCCTTCTACAGCGTGCTGGTGCGGATCAACCCCGCGAACCCCGCCTCGACGACCGACATCGTGTGCGATCTGTGCACCGCGATGCCGCAGCCGACGGACGGCGGCAAGACCTACGCCTTCAAGATCCGCGAGGGCGTCAAGTTCTGGGACGGCTCGCCCTTGACCGCCGCCGACGTGGCGGAGAGCTGGAACGAGATCATCTTCCCGCCGAAGGGCGTTCTCAGCCCGCGGTCGAGCAATTTCATCATGGTCGACAAGGTCGAGGCGCCGAACTCGACGACCGTCGTCTTCCGCCTCAAATTCGCGACGAGCGCCTTTCTGCCGGCGCTCGCCGACCCGTTCGCCTGGATCTACGAGAAGCGCCTCCTCGACGAGGACCCGCACTGGTACGAGAAGAACTTCATGGGCTCCGGCCCGTTCAAATTCGCCGGTTTGGAGATCGGCCAGTCGATCAAGGGGGTGCGCAACCCCGACTACTACCACAAGGGGTTGCCGTATCTCGACGGCTTCGTCGGCATCTTCGCGCCGAAGCAGGCGGTGCGGGTCGACGCGATCCGCGCCGACCGGGCGGCGATCGAGTTCCGCGGCTTCCCGCCCGCCTCGCGCGACGAGCTGAAGCGCCAGCTCGGCGACAAGATCACGGTGCAGGAAAGCGACTGGAACTGCGGCAGCGTCGTCACGGTCAACGAAAAGAAGAAGCCGTTCGACGACCCGCGCGTGCGCCGTGCGTTGAGTTTGGCGATCGACCGCTGGGGCGGCGCGCCGGCTTTGTCCAAGATCGCCGACGTGCGCACGGTCGGCAGCATCATCTTTCCCGGCTCGCCGCTCGCGCCCTCGAAGGCCGAGCTCGAAAAGATCGCTGGCTTCTGGCCCGACATCAACAAGTCGCGGGCCGAGGCGAAGCGCCTGCTCAAGGAGGCGGGCGCCGAGGGGCTCAGCTTCGAGCTGCTGAACCGCGCCGTCGACCAGCCGTACAAATATGTCGGCATCTGGCTCGTCGACCAGTGGCGCAAGATCGGGGTGCACGCAACGCAGCGGGTGCTGCCGACCGGCCCCTGGTTCGCGGCCGAGCGCGGCGGCAATTTCGCGGTCGATCTGCAGGCCAATTGCCACAGCGTCGTCAACCCGCTGATCGACGTGCAGCCCTATCTGCCGAGCTCGGTCAGCAAGCAGAATTACGGCAACTACGAGGACCCGCGTGAGATGCAGCTCTACAATGCGGCATTGCACGAGACCGAACCCGCGAAGCAGCGCGCGGCGATGTACAATTTCGCCAAATACGTGATGGACGACCAAGCCCACAAGATGATGATACTATGGTGGTACCGGATCGTGCCCTACCGGTCGTACGTCAAAGGCTGGAAGATCAGCCCGAGCCACTACGTCAATCAGGACCTGTCGAACATCTGGCTGGACAAATAGTCGGACAGCCCGCGAGTGAAAAAAGACCAGCAGGGAGGAAAAGCGATGAAGAGCGGATGGCGGTTATCGGCGGCGGCCCTCGGCGTGGCGCTGATGGCGCTGCCGGCCGGGGCGGCGCAGACCCCGAAACGCGGCGGCATCCTCACCTACATGATCCCGGCCGACGCGCCGCCGAGCTTCGACGCGCACCGCGAGGAGACCTATGCGACGATCCACTCGGCGGCACCCTTCTACAGCGTCTTGGTGCGCATCAACCCGCTCGACCCCGGCTCGACGACCGACATCGTTTGCGATCTGTGCACCGCCATGCCGAAACCGACCGACGGCGGCAAGACCTGGACCTTCAAGATCAGGAAGGGCGTCAAGTTCGCCGACGGGTCGCCCCTGACCGCGGCCGACGTGGCGGCGAGCTTCAACGAGATCGTCTTTCCGCCGAAGGGCGTCCTCTCGCTGCGCAAGAGCAACTTCATGATGGTCGACAAGATCAAGGCGCCCGACCCCGAGACCGTCGTCTTTCGTCTGAAATTCGCGACCGGCGCGTTTCTGCCGGCGCTCGCCGACCCCTACAACTGGGTTTACGAGAAGCGGATCCTCGACAAGGACCCGCACTGGTACGAAAAGAACATCATGGGCTCCGGCCCGTTCAAGTTCGCCGGCTACCAGATCGGGCAATCGATCAAGGGAGTGCGCAACCCCGATTATTACCACAAGGGCCTGCCCTACCTCGACGGCTTTGTCGGCATCTTCGCGCCGAAGCAGGCGGTGCAGATCGACGCGATCCGCGCCGACCGGGCAGCGATCGAGTTCCGCGGCTATCCGCCCGCCGCCGTCAACCAGCTGAAGCAGGAGCTCGGCGACAAGATCAAGGTGCAGACGAGCGACTGGAATTGCGGCGCGCTCGTCTGGTTCAACCACAAGAAAAAGCCGTTCGACGACGTGCGGGTGCGCCGCGCGCTGACCTTGGCGATCGACCGCTGGGGGACCGCGCCGGCGCTCTCCAAGATCGCCATCGTGCACACGGTCGGCAGCATCGTATTCCCGGGTTCGCCGTTGGCGCCCTCGAAGGCCGAACTGCAGAAGATCGCCGGCTTCTGGCCGGACATCAACAAGTCGCGGGCCGAAGCGCGGCGCCTGTTGAAGGCGGCCGGCGCGCAGAATTTGAGCTTCGAGCTGCTCAACCGCGACGTCGATCAGCCGTACAAGTACAACGGCACCTGGCTGATCGACCAGTGGAGCAAGATCGGGCTGCACGTGACGCAACGGGTCGTTCCGACCGGCCCCTGGTTCGCCGCCTTCCGCAGCGGCGACTACCAGGCCGGGCTGATCGGCAACTGCCACGGCATCGTCAACCCGCTGATCGACGTGCAGACCTACCTGCCGGCCTCGGTCAACAGCGCCAATTACGGCTATTACGATGACCCGAAGGAAATCCAGATCTATGACAAGATGCTGCACGAGCCCGATCCGGCAAAGCAGAAGACGCTGATGTATCAATTCACGAAAGACGTGATGGATACGCAGGCGCACATGGCGTTTCTGTTGTGGTGGTACCGGATCGTGCCGTATCGCTCTTACGTGCACGGGTGGAAGATCGGGCCGAGCCACTACACGAACCAGGATCTGGGGACGGTCTGGCTCGACCGGTGACCCCCACCCTGACCCTCCCCCGGGAGGCGTAATGTACCGCTACATTATCAACCGCCTGCTCTTGCTGGTGCCGACGTTGCTCGGCGCGGCGGCGCTGGTGTTCATCCTGATGCGGTTGATCCCGGGCGACGTCTGCCTTGTGCGCCTGGGCGCGGAGGGCAACGGCTTCACCGCGGGGGCGCTGGCGGCATGCCGGGCGGAAATCGGCCTCGACCGGCCGATGGTGGTGCAGTTCCTCGACTTCCTGTGGGGCCTGGCGCGCTTCGACCTCGGCACCTCGATGTGGTCGGGCAAGCCCGTCGTCGAAGAGATCGCCGCCCGCTTCCCGATCTCGCTCGAGGTCGCGCTGGTGGCGACCGTCGTCGCGGTGGCGCTGGCGATCCCGCTCGGCACGCTGTCGGCATTGCGCCAGAACAGCTGGCTCGATCTGTTCGTGCGCACCTTCTCGATCGCCGGCATCGCGACGCCGGCCTTCTGGCTCGGCATCGTGTCGCTGATCGCGATCCTCAACGTGACGCAGCTGGTCTTCGGCCGGCCGTGGATGCCGCCGATCGAATACGTGCCGCTGTGGCAGCACCCGCTGCGCAACCTGTCGATCGTGATCCTGCCGGCCTTGACGGTCGGCTACCGCTATTCGGCGGTGTCGATGCGGATGACGCGCTCGGCGATGCTCGACGTGCTGCGCGAGGACTATATCCGCACCGCCCGCGCCAAGGGGCTCGTCAACCGGCTTATCATCAACCGGCACGCGCTGAAGAACGCGCTGTTGCCGGTCGTCACCGTGATCGGCCTCGAATTCGCCTTTCTGGTCGGCGGCCTCGTCGTCACCGAGCAGGTGTTCAACCTGAACGGGCTCGGGCGGCTGATGGTGCTGGCGGTGCAGAACCAGGACTATACGCTGACGCAGGCGCTCGTCATGCTGGTGGTGGTGATCTCGGTGCTCGCCAATCTCGTCGTCGATCTCTTGTATGCGTGGCTCGATCCGCGCATCCGCTTCGGCTGAGGCGAAGGATGGCCGTCGCTCCAGATCCGATTGCCGCCGCCGCGTTCGCCGATGGCGACGCGCTGCGCCGCTCGCTCTTCTCGCGGATGCTCGGCTTTGTCCGCCGGCAGCCGTTCGGCACATTCGGCCTCTTCCTGGTGCTGGTCGTCGCCGTCGCAGGGCTCGGCGCCGATTGGCTCGCCCCCTACAACCCGACCGCCAACGATTTCGGCGCGATGACCGAGCCGCCCTCCTGGGCGCATCTGCTCGGCACCGATCAGTTCGGCCGCGACCAGCTGTCGCGCATCATCTTCGGCGCCCGCACGGCGCTTCTGGTCGGGCTCTCCTCGGCCGGGCTCGGCGGCTTTGGCGGCCTCGTGATCGGCGTCGCCAGCGCCTATTTCGCCGGCCGCATCGACCTCTTCGTGCAGCGCATCCTCGACATCGCGATGTCGTTTCCGCTGATCATCATGGCCTTGGCCGTCGTCGCGATCTTCGGCACCGGCGTGCACAACGTCATCGTCGCGATCACGATCCCGCTGGTGCCGCGCTGCGCCCGCGTCGTGCGTTCGAGCGCGCTCTCGATCCGCGAGGTGCCTTACATCGACGCCGCGCGGGCCCTCGGTTTCGGGCACGCCCGGATCATCCTTCGCCACATGGTGCCGAACGTGATGGCGCCGTTCCTCATCATGATCACCTCCTTCGTCGGGCAGGCGATCCTCGCCGAGGCGGCGCTCTCCTATCTGGGGCTCGGCGTGCAGGAGCCGGTGCCGGCCTGGGGGCTGATGCTGCAGGGCGGCGCCGAGGAATACGCGACGACGGCGCCCTGGATCGCGATCTTCCCGGGCCTTGCCATCATGCTGACCGTGTTCGGCGTCAACGTCTTCGGCGACGCGCTGCGCGACGCGCTCGACCCCAAATTGCGCGAGCGCTGAGGCGGTACCGAGAGGGTCGCCCTACAAACCCGGTACGACCCCGAACGGCCGCGTCGCGCGAAGGCCGCCGAGATCGAGGCGATCCCAACCGTGCGGGCGAGGTGATCGAATGCTGGGGCCCAACCGCACCCGGCGCGTGGCGGATCAAGGCTTTTCCCGCGGCGAGGAAGCGCCGGCCGCGAGGCGATCGAGATACCAGGAGATGACCGCCCGAAACGGGTTGGCGGTGCGATGGAGCAGCGCCATCTCCCATCCGGGCGCGATCGCAAAGCGCTCTCGGTCGATCCCCTCGACGATCGCCCGCGCGACGGCCTCGGGCGACAGCCGCCTCGCGGTTTCGCCGATCCGGCGGGTCTCGGCGGGCTTTGTCCGCTCTTCTTCCCGAAATCCGGGAGTCTCGGTGTCCGGCGGATAGACGATCGAAACGCCGATCCCCCACGGCTTGATCTCGGCACGGAGCGCCTCGGCAAAGCCGCGCAGCGCGAATTTGGTCGGGGAATAGGAGCTGTAGCCGAAAATGCCGATGAGGCCGGCACCCGACGAGATCAGCACGATTCGCCCGCGCCCCACTTTGCGCATCGCCGGCAACACCGCCCGCACGGCATAGACCGAGCCGAGGTAATTGACCGCGACGAGACGCTCGAAATCCTCGGGCGGGATTTCGAGGAAGCGCCCGGGCCGCGAGAAACCCGCGCAGGCGATCAGGAGGTTCGGCGGACCGACCTCACCGAGCGCCCGGGCAATGGCGCCCTCGATCGCCTCGCGCTCGGCCACATCGACCGGGAAGGTAGCGACGCGCTGCGCGCGGTCGCGGCGCTCTCGCTCGACCTCCTCCTGTGCCGCGGCGAGGCGGGAGGAATCGCGGGCCAGGAGCGAAACGTGCATGCCGCGCGCCGCGAGGAGCTTGGCGGCGGCAAGGCCGATCCCGCTCGATCCGCCGGTGAGGATGGCGTGGCCGCCTGCGATGATCCCACCACCGCGCATCGCCGCGCGCGGGGCGTCAGTGTCCGCTCGAAGCGGGCGCATCCGGCGCGGCGGCGGGCGGATGTGCAGCGCCGCCGCCGGTCACGTTCGTAAGGCCGGCAACGTACGTCGCGTCCCTCGATCGATCAGAGGCTCGGCCGACCCCCGGCGCGGATTTTCGACTCGGCAATACTAAGGCCTCAATGGTCCTGGCATTCCTCGCGGCTTCGGCATCGTGCTCCCGGCAGAGCGTGCCCATCAGCCGATCCCAGAAGGTAAAGTGAGTAGAATAATTGCAGCTCGAATAGCGATGGTGCTGATCGTGGTGCGTGACGCTGATCAGCGGCGAAGGCGGCAACGACAGCCAGCCGGCGAATTCATACCCCGAATGGCCTATGCAGCCCGTGACCAAGTCGTAGATTTTGTGAGCGAACAGGACAATCGGGTTGATCGGGAACATGAAATAGGCGAACGCCCAATATGATTGCAGGAAGCAGCTGTCCGCCACCGTATCGCTGTCGTTCGACCAGGCCACCGGCGTTCGAATCAGATGATGCCAGCGGTGGGCGTGTTTGAAGAACCATCGCGTATGGAGCAGGCGGTGAAACCAATAGAACCAGGTATCGAACACGAGCATCGAAAAGCCAAAAGAGACAATCGTATTGGCGATCGTCATCCGATGGATCTCGTAGCCCCATCCGAATTGATAGTGGAACCATGCCCCCAGAGCGAACAAGAACGAGATCGCGGCGAGCGAGGATATGCTCGCCCTGATGTCGCGCTTTATCTGAACGGCGGCGGCCTGCCGATCTTTCTGAATCTTGTGATCGGGACGCCTGCGGCTGAGCCAGGTGACCCTCAGACACGTCCCGAAATAGCAGGACAAGAGTATTGCGTAGACCAGGGCAAAACCGGCGGCCAGCGACAGGAGGGGATTGATGCCCGCCGCGATCATGCTCGGCGCCCGCCGCACACGGCGGCGCAACGTTCGTAGCGCGCGTGTTCAAAGAGCTTATCTCGACACATATTTTTTGATCTGCCGGTTGGAGCGCGGAGGAAATCCACTAATACCATTTCCCGGTTCGCTAATTCCCTGACGGCCCTTGGCCAGGCGGCATCACCTTGCCGAGGTGACGGGCGAGCGCAGCAAGATCGCTCGGCTCGGACTCGAGCCCACGGCTCTCCTCCAATAGGACGCGGACCGTCTCGCGGATCTGCTCCTCATTGTGCTCCGCGGTCAGGAAGAACCGCAACCGGGCCGCGCGCTCCGGAACTGCCGGGTACAGAATGGGCTGCACATTGATCCCACGCCGGAACATCGCCTCGGCGAGCCGCGCGGCGCGGATCGTGCTTCCCGTAATTACCGGAACGATCGCGGCGCCGATGGAGCCGCCGACGTCGAGGCCGCCCTCGCGGGCGAGGCGGAGAAACAATCCGGCCCGGTCATTGACGCGGCGCACCCGATCCGGCTCCTCCTCCAACAGTTCGAGCGCGGCCAGCGCCGCCGCCGCCGCAGTGGGCGCCATCCCGACCGAGAAGACGAAACCCGGGGCAGCGCGCTTCAGATAGGCGATCAGCTCGCTGCGGCCGGCGATATAGCCGCCACAGGATGCGAGGCTCTTGCTGAGGGTCCCCATCCAGATGTCGACATCCTTCGGGTCGACGCCGGACCGGTCGGCCGAGCCGAAGCCGCGCGGACCGAGGACGCCCAGCGCGTGCGCCTCGTCCACCATCAGCCAGGCGCGATGGTGCCGGGCCGCGGCGATGAAGGCCGGCAGATCCGGCACATCGCCATCCATACTGTAATGGCCCTCGATGACGAGGAGCGCATGCCCGTTGCGCGCACGCGCCTCGCCGAGGAGCCGGTCCGCCGCCCGATGATCGAGATGGGGAAACGGCAGGCGCCGTGCGCCGGACAGGATGGCGCCTTGAACGATGCTGTTATGGATCAGCGCATCGTGGACGATGACGTCGTTACGACTCAACAGATGGCCGATGACGGTGACGTTGGTCGAATGGCCGCCGACCAGGACGACGCTATCCTCGCAGCCGTGAACGCGGGCCAACGCCCGTTCCAACTCACGGTGGATGGGCCGCTCGCCGGAAACCGGCCGGCTCGCCGAAACCGAGGTCCCATAACGGTCGATCGCCGCCTTGGCCGCATCCGAGATCCGCTTGTGGCCATTGAGGCCAAGGTAGTTGTAGGAAGCAAAATTGATGTAGGTGTGACCCTCGATCGCCGTTTCGACGCCGGCGACGCCCTCATGCACGCGAAAGAACGGATCGGAGATCCCGAGAAAGTCCGCTGCCTCGCGGATCATGCGGATTTCGCGATACCCTTCGAGCTCGCAAATCTCGAGCCGAGGCGCGCCAGGGTCGTTCGCTTCGCGCTCGAGCCGGCGAGGAGACCGCGGCGCCGCTCGCCCCTGTACTGCCGCGGCGAGCTTTTCGACGAGCCGTGCCTTCGCTTCTCCAGACATGCCGAACAGATTGCGTTGTCCGGCCACCCGTCTACTCCGCCGCTTCCGGTTTCGCTTTCCCCGCCTCGCCGCCTTGCGCCAATGCTGCGAGATCGGCCGCCGCGTGGCGCGCGACAAACGCCATGACCTCGCCGTCTCTTGATCCCGCCGAGAGCGTCGCGGCAAGCCGGGCCGCGATCGAGGCGACGCTCGTCCCTTCGGCGAGCGACATAAGCGGGAGATCGATCCCAAGCCGAGTTTCGAGAGCGAGGCGCAGCTCGACCGCCATCAGCGAGTCCATGCCGATCTCGGAGAGCGGACGGAGCGGATCGATGCCGTCTGCCGGAAGTCGCAGGATCGTTCCCGCGTCTTCGCTGACCACGGTCTTCAACAGCGCGAGCGCCTCCTCCGGGGCGAGCGAGGCGAGCCGCTCGGCAAAGGGCTCGCCGGATGGAGAGGACGAACCCCCGGCACGCATCTCGCAAAAGAGCGGGCTGCCGAGGATCGGCAGCAAACGCTGCGCCTCGGTCCAGCTCGTCTCGGCGAAGCCAATGACCGGCAACCCGCTTTCGATCATCGCGGAGAGTCCGGACAGAGCCTCTGCGGCCGGCATCCGCTTCGCGCCGAGCCGGCGGGCGAGCGCGTCGCGCACCTCCGGTCTCGCCGCGAGATAGCCGGCATCCTCTATCGGCCCCCAGGCGATCGCCGTCGCCGGCCGGCCGTCGGCGCGGCGCCGGCGCGCGAGCCCCTCGAGGGCGAGGTTCGCTGCGACATAGACCCCCTGTCCGGGCGCCCCGAGCAGCGTCGTCGCCGAGGAGAACAGCAAGAACAGCTCGATCGGGTCCTCTCGCGTCAGCGCGTCGAGCAAGAGCGCGCCGGCGAGCTTGGGCCGCAGGATCGAAGCGATCCGCGCCGAGTCGAGTTCCGTGGCGAGGCCGTCCGCGATCACCGCGGCGGCGTGCACGATGCCGCAGATCGGCGGCTGGCCCGCGCGAACCTGATCGAGAACCGATCGGAGCGACCGGCGGTCGGCAGCGTCCCCGCGATAGACGCGGATATCGGCGCCCGCGGCAGCGAGCTCGGCGACCCGCGCCGCGCAGCCCGGCGTCTGCGATCCACGCCGGCCGATCAGCGCGATCGAGCCGGCGCCGCGAGAGACGAGCCAGCGCGCCGCCTCGAAGCCGAACCCGTCGATCCCGCCGGTGACGAGGTAGGTGCCGCCGCAGCGCGCCGCGAAGGCCGGCGCGGAAGCGAGCCGCACCGCGCCATTTTCATCGGGGACGAGGACGATCTTGCCGATATGGCCGGCGGCCTGCATCAGGCGGAACGCACCGTCGAGCTCGGCGAAGGAGAAGATCCGGTGCGCCAGCGGCCGGATCGCCCCTTCGGATAGTGCCGCCGATACTTCCGAGAGCAGCGCGCAGGCGAGGTCGGGCCGGCGCACCGGCAGCTGGTCGATATCGATCGCGAAATAGGCGATGTTCTGCCGCAATGGCCGAAGATGAATGCGGCGATTGAGATAAAAATCGCGCTTTCCGAGCTCGAGGAATCGGCCGAACGGCTTGAGGACGCCGAGGCTTTCTTCCATCGCCTCGCCGCTCAGCGAATTCAGCACGACATCGACGCCCTGCCCCGCGGTGATTTCGCGTACGGCGTCGGCAAAACCGAGATCGCGCGAATCGAGCACATAGTCGGCGCCGGCCAGACGCAGAAATGCCCGCTTCATTTCCGATCCGGCGGTGGCGATGACGACCGCGCCGCGATACTTGGCGTATTGAATGGCGGCGAGCCCGACACCGCCGGCGGCGGCGTGGATCAGAACGTGCTCGCCTTGTGCCAGCCGCGCCTGCGTGCCGAGGGCATAGAACACGGTCACAAACGCCACCGGGAGCGTGGCGGCCGCGGCAAAGCTGGTTTCCGGCGGGATCAAGGCCGCGGCATCCGCCCTCGTCACCACGCGCGTCGCGAGCGCGGCGGGGGCGAGCGCCATAACCCGGTCTCCGAGGTGGAGCCCCTCGACCCCCGGGCCGAGAGATCGGACGATGCCGGCGCATTCGAGCCCAAAGGTCGGGCCGGCAAAGCCGTCGATCAGCGCCTCTTCCGGCAACAGGCCCATCGCCCACATCACGTCGCGGAAGTTGAGGCCGGCGGCGCGAACCTCGATCTCAACTTCGCCACTTCCGGCGGGCCGCGGCACCTGCGCCTCCCAGCCGAGGGCGTCGAGCCCGCCCGGATCCCTGCTCGACAGCGTCAGGACATCGCCGGGCTTGGCCCAGCGCGGCGGCAGGCCGCGGCGCAACCGCGGAATATGGCGACCGTGCGGGGTCCACACGATCTCGGTTTCGGCCGATACCGCGACGAGCTCGGCGGCGACCGCCGCGGCGCGCGCTTCAAGCTCCAAGCTGCCCGCCAGATCGATCAGCCGAAGGGCGAGCCGCGGCATCTCGTTCATCAGCGTGCGGGCGAAGCCCCAGAGCGCTGCGCCGACGACCCCGTCCGCACGATCGGGCGCCGTCGATTGTTGGGCGTCACACGTGACGACCCACAATCGGGCGTCGACGGCCGCGGCGTCGGCGGCCAATCGGGCGAGGGCGGCAATCTGATGCGCGGCAGCCTCGGCCGGGTCGTTGCTCGGATCCGGCGTTTCGACGAGAAAGAGAACGCTCTGCGGCGCCTTGCCCGCTGGCGCGGCATCGCCGGGGGCTGCCGAGACAGCATTGCCGTGCGGCGCTGCGCAGACGCGATGACCCGCCCCGGCCAAGCAGTTTGCGAGCGCCGCGGCGAAAGCGCCTCCGCCGACGAGCGTGACCGCGACAGGTTGCGCGGCAGCGGCGGCGGCGTCCGCTTGCGGGCGCGGCTGCGCACCTGCCCAAAGCGCCGCGCAAGGCCACGGTGCCGCGGCGACCCGAGCCGTCTCGGCAAAGGCGAACCCGGCCGCCTCGATTATGCTGCGCCATGTCTCGCCGGACCGCAGGGGCGAGGCGTCATCCGCCTGCGCATCCGCTTGCCACCATGCCGCGGTTTGCCCGAAGGCCACGTCCCAAAGCGGATTCGGCTCGGGCTCCACGGCGAGAAATGAGCCGCCCGGGGCGAGAAGGTCGTACAGCTTGGCGAAGGCCGTCGCGTCGAGCTGCAGCCGGGCGCAGACATTGATCGCCAGAACGATGTCGAAAGTGGCGCCGGCAAGCGCATCCGCCCGTTCGGACCATCGAGAGGCGCCGGCTCCGGCCGAAGGCTTGACCGGAAACGACAGCCGAGCTGCCCGCTCGAGATCGGCGTCGGTTGCGAAATAGCAGAATTCAACTCCCGATTGCGCCAATCGATCGATCACGCGCCGCGCCGTGGCGCCGCTTCCGACCCCGATCTCGAGAATGCGCAGCATTCGCCCCTTCGGCCAAAGCTTGGCGATCCGGTCGAGCGCCTCGCACAGGAAGTCGATTGCGGCGGCGCTCGCCGGCGAGGCGTGGACGAGATGCTCGGCCATCGGGGAAAGCCCGGCATCCGAGTGCTTCAGCCCGCCGGCGATGGTCTTCGGGAGATCTTCGACCATGCCGGCAACCAGCGCCAGTTCGCCCACGAGATCGGGCGCCTCGGCAAGCAGCAGGCGCCATACCTCGGAAAGCTCAGGCAGATCGCTCTCGGGTTCGAGCCGCCAGGCCGGGCCGACGGCGGTGGCGGCGCCGAAACGCTCGAGGAGGCGCAGCAGGTACTCGACGATGCCGCTCGAACCCGGGTCGAGAAGGCCCGCATCGACGAGCTCGCCAATCGCGAATGGGGACCCTGTCGGAACGAGCCGGCGCAGCGCTTCCTGAGCGGCCGCGGCAACGGTCGCGTCGAGGAGCAGTGCCTCTTCTTTTCGCGTCTGATCCGGCTCGCAGGCGCCGATGAGCCGCCGCAACATCTCGCCGACGCCGTCGGGACCCCGGCCATCTTCGACCAGCGGCAGGGGCACGAGATCGACGCGCAGGCCGCGCTTCTCGACCGCGCCGCGCCGCGCGAGCTCGATTCGGCGGAACCAGCAATCGATAAGCTCGGCGACGGGTTCGCCGGTCTCGTCGAACAGCGCGAAATCGGAGGAAAACGAGCGAACTCCGATCCGTTTCAGGCGGAGCCGCGCGCAGCGGGGCACACGCCCGAACGGCGCCAGAACGCGGACGCGGCCAAACCGCCACGGCAGAAAGCTGGCGCCCTGCAATTCGTGGCGGCGATCGGCGAGAAGAGCCATGAGCGCTTGCAGCGCGCCGTCGAGCAACGCGGGATGCAGCAGATAGCGATCGAGCGCGTCGTCGATCGGCGTCGGATCGAGATAGGCAACGGCCTCCTCCGGACCGCCGATTTCGACGCGCTCCACGGTTCTGAACTGCGGGCCGTAATGGAAACCGCTTTCCTCGGCCAATCGGTACAGCATCGCGGCATCGAGCCGACGGCGGTTTGGCGCGAGGCTCGGCAGGCGCAAGGTCGGCCGCGCGTCGTTTGCCGAGGACACCCGCCCGACGGCGTGAACCGTCAACGGCTCGGGCGACAGCCGCGGTCGGCTCGCGAGCTCGAAGTCGCCGTCTTCGGATCCGACCAGCATCCGCAGCTCGCGCATCCGCCCCTTGTCGAAGGGCAGGGGGCGGCGCAGCTCGACATCGACGGCTTCCAGCACCGCCGCGTCAGGCGATCGGCATCGTGCGGCCGCAAGGGCGATCTCGAGCATCGCGGCAGCCGGGAGCACCGGCATCCCTTCGATCGCGTGATCGGCGATCCAGGGCAGCACGTGCGTGTCGAGATGGTTGAGCCAGAAAGGGACCGGCCCGGTCCGGCGGAAGCCGAGCAACGGATGGTCGAATGACGGATTTGCCGAATCCGCTGCTTCGACCGTCTTGTCGAGCCAGAACGTCTCGCGTTCCCAGGGATAGAGAGGCAAACCGCGCGGGTCGGCCGGGCCATCGAAGGCGGGCGCCGCCGTCAGGTCGTGTCCGGCCACATGACAGCGCGCCGCGATCTCCGGAAACGGATCGTCGTCGCGCTCCTTGCGCGAAAGGCTCGCGAGGACGCGGCCCTCAACCCCTGCGACCCGCAATGCGTCATTGAGATAGGACCCTAGAATGGGGCTGGGGCCGATCTCGAGAAAGATGCGATGGCCTTCGTCAATCAGCCGGCGGGCGGCCTCGGCAAAGCGCACCGGATCCCGAATATTGCGCCACCAATGCGTGGGATCGAGGCGTTCCGCCTCGATCCCGTCGCCAGTCACGCTCGATATGAGACGCGCCCGCGGTGCCGCGCAGGAGAGCCCGGCGAGGCTCGCCGTCAGCTCGTCCCGGATCGGGTCCATCTCTCGGGAGTGAAAGGCGAAATCGAGATCGAGCAGGCGAAAGACGAGGCCGCGCCGTTGCGCCTCCTCGGCGAACCGCTCGATTTCGCCGGCAGAGCCCGAAACGGTCACGGATTGGCTGGCATTAAGCGCGGCCAGCTCGATGGGACTCTGAAGCTCTTCGATCAGCGCGCGGGCGGCATCGCCCGCGAGCGCCAGCGCGGCCATGCGGCCGCTTCCCTGAGTCCGCTGCTGACAGCGGCTGCGGGCGAGAACGACACGTCCGGCCTCCCCGAGGGACAGCGCGCCCGCAGCCCAGGCCGCGGCGATTTCGCCGACGCTGTGGCCGAGATGAGCCGCCGCGGCGACGCCGAGGCCGGCCAACGTCCGGACGATGCCGACCTGGGTCGCGAAGAGCAGCGGCTGGGCGACATCGGCCCGCGACAGCGTTTCGCGATCGACGCCGTCGGCGAGCCGCTCGGCGAGCGACCAGCCGAGCCCCGGTCGCAGCACGCCGTCGACATCCTCGACCGCGGCGCGAAAGCTCGCGCTCCGGCGCCAGGCCTCACGCGCCATGCCCGGCCACTGCGCGCCATTTCCCGAAAATACGAAAGCGAGCTTTCCCTCGCGCAACGCGGTACCGGTGACGATACCGGGCGGCGGCGATGCGTCATCGAGGCTATCGGCAAGCGCACGCATCGTCGCCGCCCGATCCGTGCCGAGCGCGACGAGCCGGTGCGGATGGTGGTCGCGCCGGCGCGCGGCGGCGCGGGCCGCCGCCGCGGTCCGCTCGGCGGGCATCTCGGCAAGCGCGTCGCGCCAACTCCGGGCGAGGCGGCGCAAAGAAGCCTCGCTGCGCGCCGAAACGACGAGCGGCGGCATGCCGGGCGCCCGCTCGGTCTCGGCCTCGCGCCGCGGCGGCGCCGCGAGAACGACATGCGCGTTCGTGCCGCCGAAGCCGAAGGAATTGACGCCGGCATAGCGCGCCGCGCCGGCGCGCGCGATCGGCTCGGCATCGCGAACGAGCCTCAGATTAAGGGCATCGAACGCGATGCTCGGGTTCGGCGTCTCGCAATGGAGCGTCGGCGGCAGAATGCCGTGGTCGAGGGCAAGCGCGGCCTTCAGAAGGCCGGCCATCCCCGAAGCCGGCTCCAGATGGCCGATATTGCTCTTTACCGAACCGATCGGCAGCGGCTCCCGACGGCTCTGGCCGAGCGAGCGGCCGACCGCGGCGGCTTCGATCGGATCCCCGACCGGCGTTCCCGTGCCGTGCATCTCGATAAACGCAAGATCGTCCGGGGCGATCCCGGCTCGCCCATAGACGGCGTGCAAGAGGCTCGCCTGCGCTTCCTCGCCCGGCAGCGACAGGCCGATCGTGCGGCCGTCCGAATTGACGCCGCTGCCGAGGATGACAGCGCGGATCGGATCGCCGGCGGCAAGCGCATCCTCGAGCGGCTTCAGGATGATTACCGCACCGCCTTCGCCGCGGACATAACCGTCGGCGCGCGCATCGAAAGCAAAGCAGCGCCCGCGGCGCGACAGCATCGAGGCGCGGCAGAAGCCGAGAAACGGATAGGGCGCCAACAATAGATTGACGCCGCCGACGATGGCGCCCGGGATCCGCTTGGCGCGCAGCGCTTCACAGGCATGGTGCAGGGCGACGAGCGAGGACGAGCAGGCGGTATCGACGACGAGGCTGGGGCCGCGCAGATCGAACACGTAAGAGATGCGGTTGGCGAGGATGCTCAGCGTGCTCCCCGGCATCGTATAGGAATCGCCGCTCGCCGGATCGTCCAGCGTCAGATAGGAATAGTCGGTCGAGGAGGCGCCGATATAGACGCCGGCCGAACTGCCCGACAGCTTGGCTGCCGGGATTCCGGCATCTTCGATCGCATGCCAGACGAGCTCGAGCAGGAGCCGCTGCTGAGGATCCATCTGCGCCGCCTCGCGCGGCGAGATGCCGAAGAAGGACGGCTCGAACAAATCGATGCCGGCGATCAGCCCGGCGGACCAGGTATAACTCTTGCCCGGCTCGCCGCGGTTCGGATGGTAGTAGAAGCGGGTCGACCAGCGCTCCGGATCGACTTCAGAAACGGCGTCGGTCCCCGAGGCGAGGAGCTGCCAAAAGGCATCCACCCCATCCCCACCGGGAAACCGGCAAGACGCCCCCACGATCGCGATCGATCCCTCGCTCATCGGCCGGGAAGAGGCTCAGGGTCGGCGCGGAACGTCAAGGGGTGACGGGGTATCCCGCCGTGAGAGGCCCATCGGGTAGAGCCGCCAGTCCTCCACCCTCTTTCCGTGTCAGGCTCGTCAGAGCGGCCCTCGCCCAGAACGTGCGGCGGCATCCGGTCGATCAACCCCATGGAACAATCTCGTCAAGTATTGCCGCAAAGTCAACGGCGAGCGGCTCCGCTGCAATAGCAGGCCCGGGGCGGTCGGGAAGCAGGCCGTAAGGCGGTGGCGCGCGGCCGCTCCGCCTCCTTCAGCTGCCCGCAAGGCCCTCGTGTCCGGCATCGCGATAGCGCGCTGTTTGATACGGTCGCACTAAAGGCGCACGCCGCGACGGAACGTCTCATTCATTGGCGTTGATATAGATGCTCCGCCCGGGACGAAGCCTTGACAATAGCACCGGCAGCACCTTAGACGAGGCAAGGGTGTGGGCCGCGAGAAGGACGGCACACGTCTCTTCAAGTCTTTAGAAAGAATGGTGGGCGCGACAGGGATTGAACCTGTGACCCCTACGATGTCAACGTAGTGCTCTCCCGCTGAGCTACGCGCCCGTCATTTGAGGCCAAGCTAGGATGTAGCGGAAGCGCAGGCGCGAGACAAGCGGGGCGCCGCCTTCACCACTGCACCGGCTTGCGGCAGATCGAATACCACAGGCCGAGATTGGCCGCCTTCCAGTGCGGGTCGGCGCAGTTTTTCTTGACGGTCGCGGCGGATGCCTCGTCGGGCTGCCGCGTCGGCGCACTCGAGCAGGCGGCGAGCGCGAGCGCCGCGGCGGCCAGCAACGCCCATCTCACGAGACCTGCCTCCCTTCGGCTCGAGACATCGGCGGCGCGATCCTCCGCCGCGGCGGCGGAAATTGCAAGTTGACCGACGGTCGCAGCCGCCGCTTTCGTTCGGCCTCGACAAAGCCGCGCCGATCGACTGGGATGGGCGCCGCGACGAGGAGGGGGAGCGATGAAACAAGACGATCGGCCGCGCAACTACCGCATCGACACGCTGATTGCTCATCTCGGGCGCCATCCGGAGGCGCAGCACGGCGCCGTCAACCCGCCCGTCTACCATGCCTCGACGATCCTCTCGGCCAACATGGCCGAATGGGAGGCGAAGCGCGACCCGAAGAAGCGCTTCGACGTGGTGCGCTACGGCCTCTTGGGCACGCCGACCACCTTCGCCCTCGAAGAGGCGCTGGCCAAGATCGAGGGCGGCTGGCGCGCGATGCTGATGTCCTCGGGCCTGGCGGCGATCACCGCGCCCTTGCAGGCGCTCTTGGCGCAGGGCGACCACCTGCTGATGGCCGATTCCTGCTACGGCCCGGCGCGCAATTTCTGCGACAAGGTGCTCAGCCGCTGCGGCGTCGAGACCACCTATTACGACCCGCTCGTCGGCGAGGGCATCGCCCGGCTGATGCGGCCGAACACGAAGGTGGTCTATCTCGAATCCCCGGGCTCCTTGACCTTCGAGGTGCAGGATGTGCCGGCGATCGCCGCGGCGGCCCATAAGAAGGGCGCCAAGGTGCTGATGGACAACACCTGGGGCACGCCCCTCTTCTTCCGCTCCTTCGAGCACGGCGTCGATGTATCGATCCATGCCGCGACGAAATACATCGTCGGCCACTCCGATGCGATGCTCGGCGCCGTCGTCACCAACGAGGAGAATTGGCTGCCGGTGCGGACGGCCGCCGCCGATCTCGGCCATTGCGCCGGCCCCGACGACGTCTATCTGGCGCTGCGCGGCCTGCGCACGATGAGCGTGCGGCTCGAGCGGCAGCAGAAGAACGCGCTTACCGTCGCGCGCTGGCTGCAGACCCGGCCGGAGGTTTCGCGCGTGCTCTACCCGGCGCTGCCCGAGGATCCCGGCCACGCCTTGTGGAAGCGCGATTTTCTCGGCGCCGCGAGCCTCTTCGGCGTCGTCCTGCGCCCGGTCGCGCAAGAGGCGGTCTATGCGATGATCGACGCGCTCGACCTGTTCGGCATCGGCGCTAGCTGGGGCGGTTTCGAAAGCCTCATCCAGCCGAACCATCCCGAGCGCATCCGCACGGCGACGCGCTGGCAGGCCGAGGGGCCCTGTGTGCGGCTGCATATCGGCCTCGAGGACCCCGAGGACCTGATCGCCGATCTCGCGCAGGGCTTCGCGCGGTTGCGCTGAAGGGCGAGGTGCGCCGCGCGCGCAACTGTGCCTTGCGCGTAGGCGATTGACCTGTGGCGGGCAGCCCGCGATAAACAGCCAAGCCGCGGAGGGATCGCGCGGGGCCGGTTATCGAGGAGGAACGGACGTGAGCAAAATAACGAGGCGATCGGTGCTTCGCGGGTCGATGGGGCTAGTCGCAGCCGGGACGCTGGCGCACCCCTATATCGCGAACGCCGCCGCGAAGACCGCCAGCGTATGGTGGGCGCAAGGGTTCGTCCCGGAGGAGGACGCCTCCTTCCGCGCGCTCGTCGCGGGCTACGAGAAGGCGAGCGGCAACAAGATCGATTACAGCATCATTCCGTTCGCCGCGCTACGGCAAAAGGAAGTGGCGGCAATCGCCACCGGCGTAGTTCCCGAGGTGATGGAATCTCAGTTCATTACTTTCCCTTCTCTGAATGCCTGGCAGGATAAGCTGCTCGACATCACGGACGTCGTCGAGCCACAGAAGGCTAATTTCAGCGAAACCGCGAACGCCGCCGCGTATATCTACAATAATGCGACGAAAAAGCGCAGCTATTACTTCGCGCCGATGAAGGCGGCCGTGGTCCCCTTCCACATCTGGAGCTCGCTCGTCGAGAAGGGCGGCGGCAAGGTCGCCGACCTGCCGAACAAATGGGACGCCTTCCTCGACTATTTCGAGCCGCTGCAGGCGAAGCTGCGCAAGACGATGCGCAACATCTACTCCTACGGCTACCAGATCACGGCCAACGGCGACGACCCGAACAACACGCTGGAAGGCTATATCATCGCCTATGGCGGCAAGGGTCTCGTCACCCCGGACGGCAAGCTCCACACCAGCGATCCGCAGGTCAAGGAAGCGACGATCAAGGCGGTCGAGAAGCTGACGACGCCGTTCAAGAAGGGCCTCGTGCCGCCGGTCGTCACCAACTGGAACGACGCCGACGACAACAACGCCTTCCACGCGAAGCTGATCGTCATGGATTTCGACGGCACGATCTCGACCGAGGTCGCGCTCTACCACAACAAGGAAGAATACAACGACATCGTGACGCACGGCCTGCCGCTCGACAACGCCGGCAACAAGGTCCCGGCCGAGGTCGGGATGAACGGCGCCTTCATCCCGAAGGGCGCGAAGAACGTCGCGGTGGCGAAGGAATTCGTCAAATACGCGATCGAGCCGAAGAACCTCAACGAGTATCTGAAGGCGGGGCTCGGCCGCTGGCTCAACCCGATGCCCTCGCTCGTCAAGAGCGACCCGTTCTGGACGAGCGATCCGCACCGCAAGGCGGTCGCCGAGGTGGTGTTGGGGCCGACGGTGCCGACCTTCGATGTCTACAATCCCGGCTTCGCGCAGGCGCGCAGCGAGCACACGCTGCCGCTCGCGATGCTCGACGTCGTGGTCCACGGGATGAAGGCCGAGGCGGCGGTGGACAAGGCCTTCAAGCGGCTCGACGCGATCTTCGCGAAATATCCGGTCGCAGCGGCCTGAGGATCGGACGGAAGGGCGGCGGCACCCGCCGCCCTTCCTTTGCCGGCCGCGGCCGATGGCCGCGGAACGCGGGCGCATCACGGCGAGTTGATCGCCGGTGCGGGGTGCAACACTCGATATAAGCGGTTGAGGCCGCCGAAATGGCGAGCTATATAGTAGCCGCCGACAACCAACGAATCGCGCCCGGGAGGGTCAGCGGTCCGGACAAGGAGGAGACGTGATGGGCATTCTGACGAGACGATCGGTGCTTAGCAGCTCTCTCGGGCTGGTGGCGGCGGGCAGTTTAGCGCGTCCCTATATCGCCAACGCCGCCGCCAAGACCGCGACCATGTGGGTCGTGCAGGGATTTGTCCCCGAGGAAGACGCCGCCTACAAGCAGCTGGTCGCCGATTACGAGAAGGCGAGCGGCAACAAAATCGACTACAGCATCATCCCGTTCGCCCCGATGCGCCAGAAGGCGGTGTCGGCGGTGGCGAGCGGCGTCGTGCCGGATTGCATGGAAACCGCCGATTTCTCGTTTCTCTATCTGAACTCGTGGGGCGACAAGCTCGAGGATGTGAGCGAGGTTTATGAGTCGCAAAAGGCGCATTTTAGCAAGAACGCGCACGAGTGCAGTTGGGCCTACAACAAGAGCACCAAGAAGCGCGCCTACTACCAGGTGCCGTGGAAATCGGCCGCGGTTCCGTTCCATGTCTGGAAATCGCTGGTCGAGAAGTCGGGCCACAAGGTCGCCGATATCCCGAAGCGGTGGACCGCGTTTCACGATTTCTTCAAGCCGGTGCAGGATGGTCTGCGCAAGAAGGGGATGCGCAACGTATTCGGTTTCGGCGCGCAGCTGACGCGGACCGGCGTCGACCCGGTCAACACCTTCAACGCCTGGATGATCGCCTATGGCGGCGAGAGGTTCATCACCCCCGACGGGCAGCTCCACACCAAGGACCCGAAGGTGCGCGAGGCGGCAATCAAGGCGACCGCAACGCTGTCGAGCTATTACATAAACGGCTATGTGCCGCCGGTCGTCGTCAACTGGAACGATGCCGACGACAACAACGCCTTCCACGCCAAGCTGATGGCGATGGATTTCGACGGCACGATCTCGACCGAGGTCGCGCTCTACCACAACAAGGAAGAATACAACGACATCCTGACGCTGGGGCTGCCGCTGAGCGACGAAGGGAAGCCGCTGCCGGCGCAGGTCTTCTCCTTCGGCGTCGTGGTGCCGAAGGGCGCGAAGAACCCGATGGTGGCGAAGGAATTCCTCAAATACGCGGTCCAGCCGAAGGAGTTGAACACCTATCTGAAGGCAGGGCTCGGCCGCTGGGTGATCCCGATGCCGGCGATGGTCAAGAGCGATCCGTTCTGGCTCAAGCAGGATCCGCACCGCAAGGCCTACACGACGCAAACGGCACTCGGCCCGACGATCCCGGTCTACTCGGCCTACAATCCCGGCATGGCGCGGTCGGACGCCGAAAACGACATGATGGGGGCCGTCGTTAGTGCCATGAAGAACGGGGCGAAGCCCGCGGAGGCCGTCGACGCGGCGTTCAAGCGGGTCGAGCAAATTTTGGCGGCCTATCCGATCGCACAAGCCTAGAGAAGAGGGAATCCCATGGCAACTGCGACCCTCGTCGAACTCCGTCGCCCGGCTAGCGCGTGGAGCAATTTGTGGCGCTCGCTGCGCGGCCACCTGAAGGGCTCGGAGTATCTCTGGGCGCTTGCCTTCGTCATTCCCTACATCACGGTGTTCATCCTGTTCGTGGCCTATCCGATAGCCTACGGGCTGTGGATGGGCCACGATCCGGCCCTCTACAAGGAGTTGTGGGACGACCCGGTCTATATCAACACGATCGTCAATACGCTCGTGTACCTGGCGGTCGGCGTCAACGTTAAGATGTTCCTCGCCTTCCTCTTGTCCGGCTTCTTCGTCAGGCCCGGCTGGACGACAAAGGCGCTGCTCCTCATTTTCGTGCTGCCGTGGGCCGTGCCGGCGCTGCCCACCTTCATCTCGATCCACTGGATGCTCGACGGCCAGTGGGGGCTGCTCAACAACATTTTGTGGAAATTCTTCGGCATAAACGGTCCGTTCTGGCTCGATTCGCACTGGCTCGCGCTGTTCGCGATCATCGGTTCCTACATCTGGAAGTTCATGCCGTTCTGGACCGTGATCTTCATCGCCGGGCGGATGGCGATCGCGCCGGAACTCTACGAGGCGGCGGCGGTCGACGGAGCGACGGGCTTGCGGCGCTTCGTCCACATCACCTTCCCGCTGCTCGCCACGCTCTATTTCGTCAACACCCTCTTATCGACGATCTTCACGGTCGGCGATTTCGCGACGCCGTTCTTCATCACGAACGGCGGGCCGGCGCTGACGACTTATACGCTGGCGAACCTCGGCATCCGCGACGCCTTCGATTTGTCCGATCCCAACCTCGGGGTCGCCTGCGTGATGTCGGCGCTGCCGGTGATGATCCCTCTCGTCATTTTCCTGATGCGCAAGCTGCGCACGATGCAGGTGGAGCAATAGGCCATGAGCGCGGTTGCCGTCGAAACCAAAACCAGGGCAGCAACGGTCAGCCCGGATGTGCTGCGGTCGGTGCGCGCCGCGCGCCGGCGGCAGGCGGTCACCAAGGTCTTCGCGGCGTTGCTCGGGATCGTGATCGTCATCTGGTCGGTCGTGCCGATCTACAACATGATCATGGTTTCGCTGTCCTCGCACAGCGACGTGTTCAGCAGCAACCTCTGGCCGAAAGATTCCTCGGCGGAGAGCTACTGGATGGTGCTGAGCCAGCAATATTGGTATCTCAAATATTTCTGGGAGCAGTTCGGGCGCAGCATCTTCCTCGCCGGCATGACCGTCTTCATCACGCTGGCGATCGGCTCGCTGGCGAGCTTTTCGGTCGGGCGGCTGCGCGTGCGGCACGGCTGGCTCGTCACCAACGCGGCGCTGTTGACCTACGTCATCCCGGCCTCGTTCCTGGCGATCCCGTTCTACCGTCTGATGGCGAAGTACGGCATGATGAACAATCTGTGGGCGGTCATCGCCTCGCTCGTCGCCTTCGCCACCCCGTACGCGATCTTCATTTTCCAGCAGTACGGACGCAGCATCCCAATCGAGCTCGACGAAGCGGCGCGCATCGACGGCGCCTCGCCGGTGCAGATCTATTTCCGCATCTATCTGCCGCTGATGGTGCCGGCGCTGGTCGCGGTCGGCACGTTTGCGCTGCTCCTCTCCTGGAACGAATTCCTCTACCAGTTCCTGCTGTTGTCGTCGACGCGCAGCATGACGGTGCCGATCGCGCTGGTGCAGTTCCTCAACAGCGACGAGGCGCCGTGGAACTACATGATGGCGACGGCCGTCATCTATGCCTTGCCGCCGGTCGCGATCTACTACGCGTTCCGCCGCTACATGGCCGCCGGCCTGACGATGGGCGGCGTCAAAGGCTAGCTCGACAAAGCTGAAGGAAGCCGCGGATCGCCGCGCCGAGGACACTCGGCGCGGCGATTGCGTCTGTCTGCGGCCCGGCGCATACTCTCCCTCAAAGCCGGAAAGCCGGCGCACGAATTCCGCAAGGAACGAGGGAGGATGAGATGGAAAAGCTGACGAGGCGCTCGTTGCTGTCCGTGTCCGCTGGGTTTGCGGCGGCCGGCGCGGTGGGGCGGCCCTATATCGCCAACGCGGCGGCGACGACCGCGACGGCCTGGTGGGTTCAGGGCTTCGTGCCCGAGGAAGACGCCGCCTACCGCAAGATGGTCGCCGACTATGAAAAGGCGAGCGGCAACAAGATCGAATACAGCATCGTGCCGTTCGCCGCAATGCGGCAAAAGGAAGTGTCGGCCGTCCAGGCCGGTGTCGTGCCCGACATGATCAATGCCGGCGATTTCTATTTCGTCATTTTGAGCGCCTGGAGAGACCATCTGGTCGACGTCAGCGACGTCATCGAAACACAAAAATCGCTGTTGGCGCCGTCGGTGCTCGGCAGCGTCTATGCCTACAACAACACGACAAAGAGACGCAGCTATTACGCAGTGCCGCGGGCGGTCACAACGCTGCCTATCCATATCTGGACGTCATTGGTCGAGAAGGCCGGCTTCAAAATCTCCGACCTGCCGAAAACCTGGGACAAATTCCTCGACTTCTTCGCGCCGGTGCAAACGAAGCTGCGGGCGCAGGGCATGCGCAACGTTTACTCCTACGGCTATCAGCTGACGGCGAACGGGGTCGATCCGGTCAACACCTTTGCCGCATTCCTGATCGCCTATGGCGGCAAGAACATCGTCACGCCGGAGGGCAAGCTGCACACGGACGATCCGAAAGTCCGCGAGGCGGCGGCGAAGGCGATCGAGAAGCTGACGACCCCGTTCAAGCAAGGCCTCGTGCCGCCGACAGTCACTAACTGGAACGACGCCGACGACAACAACGCCTTCCATGCGAAGCTGATCGTCATGGATTTTGACGGCACCATCTCGACCGAGGTCGCGCTCTATCACAAAAAGGAAGAATACAACGACATTCTGACGCTCGGCATGCCGCTCGACAACGCCGGCAACAAGATCCCGAGCCAATTGCTGCAGAGCGTCGCGGTCGTCCCGAAAGGCGCGAAGAACGTCGCCGTCGCGAAGGAGTTCCTGAAATACATGATCCAGCCGAAGGTGCAGAACGAGTACCTGAAGGCCGGCCTCGGCCGCTGGCTGCCGACCATGCCGTCGGTCGCCAAGAACGACCCCTTCTGGCTCGCCACCAAGGACAGTCACATCGCGAACTACGCCCGGCAAGGCTTGGTCGACCCGACGCTCGCGCTCTACGAAACCTTCAATCCGGCGTGGGCGCAGGTCAACACCGAACACGTGTTCAGCGTCGCGATGTTCGACGTGATGAACCACGGCATGACGCCGCAGCAGGCGATCGACAAGGCGTTCAAGCGGGTCGAGACGATCTTCGCCAAATACCCGATCCAGGAGGCCTGATTTCGGCGCCTCAGAAGCCGGCGGCGAACGCCTTTGCCCAGTCCCTCTGCCACTGCGCGAAGAACGGCTGCGTCGCTTCCCGGGCGAATTTGATCCCCAGCTCGGACAGCCGCGTCGAGCCTTCGAGCAGGGTGTCGAAGCTGTCGCGGGCGAAGCCAGCGTTGACCTCGATGGCGTCGGACAGGGTCTTGACCGCCAGCACCTCGCTCGCCGTGCGTGCGGCGCGGTCGATGCCCGAACGCGCCAGGCCGACGATTTCGAGACCGAGCGCCTCGAAGCCGCGCGTCAACACCTCCTGCGATTGCGCAAAGGCCTCGTAGACCTCGCGCGCGAAATCGGCGGCCTCGTCCTCGCGCGCCTTTGCCGCCGTGGCGGGCGCAGCCGCGACGGCGAGTTTTTCCTCGGACGCAAGCGCCGGTGCGGCCGCTGCCGGCGGCGACGGCGGACGGGGACCGCGTTTCCCTTTCGAGTCCATGCTCCTGTCGACCTCTTTCGCAAGGCGCCACATCTATTGCAGCGCACAAGCTACAAAGTAGGTCTATACGCCGCTATATGCAAGAATTTTGTGCGATGCACAAGAAGCGGTCAAAGAGGCTTGACGGTGAGCAGGGCGCCGCGCGCGCCGCTGACGCGTGCGCGCCGGCCGAATCGCTGGGCCGTCCATTCGTATCCTGCGGCACCGATTTGACGCTGAGCAGGACGAACAGCACGGCAAAGGCGATCAGCAAGAGAACGAAAAGTGAAAATAGGCTCAGCATGGCGGCGCCCCAAGGAGCATTGCAAGGCGTCGAGCATAGCGGAGCGGCGATTTTGCCGCACTTCGGCGCGCGCATAGCGCGAAAATGACGGAAAAATCCCGATTCCGGGCGCCGTCGAGGCCGAAATCGTAGACAACCGCGTTAAGCAATCACTAATCTTGTCGAGAGATCCATGCTCGGCGTCTTAGATGGCGTGCATTCGATCGGGGGAAGTGGGGGGATCTGTGATGCGTTCACGACTAGAGGAGGCGGGCGCGGCCCGCGGGCCGAGGCGGCGCGGGCCGGCCGCTTGGCTCGCCGTCGTTCTCGCCGCCGTCGGAGTTTTCGCGATTGGGCCGGCCGCCGCGGCGCGCCACCGCGGGCATGCGGTTCGCGACTTCCATACCGTCGCGGCCCCCGGGCCAGTGCAGGCCTCGCTGCTGCTCGACGCGGAGACCGGCCGGATCATCAGTCAGACGAACGCGGACGCGGTCACCTATCCGGCCTCGCTCGCCAAGATGATGACGCTCTACCTGACGTTCCGCGCGCTCAACAACGGCACGCTCAAGCTCGAGCAGCGGTTGCCGATCTCCGAATATGCGGCGAGTCGGCCGCCGACCAAACTCGGCTTGCGCGCCGGCGACACGGTCACCGTGCGCAACCTCATTCTCGGCATCGTCACGCGTTCGGCCAATGATGCTGCGGTCGTGCTGGCCGAAGGCCTGGCCGGCAGCGAGCCCGCCTTCTGCCGCGAGATGAACCAAGAGGCGCGGCTTCTCGGCATGTCGCGGACGCATTACGAGAATGCCTCGGGGCTGCCGGAGCCGGGCGTCAACCTGACGACGGCGCGCGACGTGGCCCAGCTGGCGCTCGCCCTCTACCACCATTTTCCGCGCGAATTCCGCTATTTCTCGACGCGAGAATTCGATTTCCGCGGTCGCACCATCCACGGCCATGATCATCTGCTGAGCAGCTACCCGGGGGTCGACGGCATCAAGACGGGGTACATCCATGCCTCCGGCTTCAATCTCGCGACCTCGGCGCTGCGCGGCGGACATCGGCTGATCGGGGTGGTCCTCGGCGGCCGCACCGCGAGCACGCGCGACCGCGAGATGCAGGCGATGCTCGACGGCGGCTTCGCCGATCTCGGGCTCGCGCCGGCGCTGGCGGCCGACCGGGCGCGCCTGCGCACCCTCGTCGCGGCGGCAGCCGAACCAGCGCGGCCGGCGTCGAAGCCGAGCCCGATCGCCAAGGCGGCGGCTCGCTTCGCGGCCAATCTGTCGCCGGTGTCGCGGGCCGAAGCAGCGCCGCTGCAACGCCGGGCCGCGGACACCCGCGGGGTCCACCGGTGGAGCATCCAGCTCGGCGCCTTCCGCGCCGAGGGGGCGGCGCGGAAAGTCGCGCTCGATGCCGCGCGGCAGCGCTTCGCGAAGGGCAAGCCGATGCTGATCCTGCGCCCGGGCCGGGCTGGCAAGGATCGCCTCTACCGGGCGCGCCTCATTGATTTCACGGCGAAGGAAGCCTCGGCCGCCTGCACCGGGTTGCACCGGCTACGGGTCGCCTGCGCGGTGGTGCCGCCGCCCGTCCAGAAATTCGCCAGCCGCTGACCCTCTGGCGATGTGGCCTGACCGCTGGTATCCAAGCCGCAGGCCATTGAATTGAGATTGCTTCGCTCCGCTCGCAATGACGAGTGAGGCGCGTCATTGCGAGGAGCGCAGCGACGAAGCAATCCCGAAGAGGAACTTACAGCCGGGTCCGAGCCGCTACCCCGCGGCCGGCAGCGCCACGCCGCTCGCCGCGAGCTCGGCGGAGAGCTCTGCCTTCAGCCGGACGAGCCCCGCACCGTCCTTCGCCTCGGCGCGGGCGACGAGCACGTCCTGCGTGTTCGAAGCGCGCAGCAGCCACCATCCTTCGGGCCGGGTGACGCGCACGCCATCGATCTCGATCATTGCCGCGCCCGCCGCGCGCAGCCGCCGGGCGACCTCGCGGACCACCTCGAATTTGCGCGCTTCCGGGCAGGGAAAGCGCAATTCCGGCGTGTTGACGAGCTTCGGCAGGCGGCCGAGGATGTCGCCGAGGCTCGCTCGGCCGCGCGCCAGGATGCCGACGAGCCGCACCGCGGCATAGACCGCGTCGTCGAAGCCGTAATAGCGGTCGGCGAAAAACAGGTGTCCGCTCATCTCGCCGGCGAAGGGCGCCTTGAGTTCGGCGAGCCGCGCCTTGATCGGCGAATGGCCGGTCGCGCTCATCACCGGGCGGCCGCCCATGCGGGCGATCTCGTCGAACAGCGTCTGGCTCGACTTCACGTCGGCGATGATCGGCGCCCCGGGATGCCGGCGCAGGATGTCCTCGGCGAAGACGATCATCAGCTGGTCGCCCCAGAGGATATGCCCCTCGCCCTCGACGACGCCGATGCGGTCGCCGTCGCCGTCGAAGGCGATGCCGAGGTCGCACCGCTCGCGCCGCACGACCTCGATCAGCTGGGCCAGGTTTTCCGGGATCGTCGGGTCCGGGTGGTGCGCCGGAAAGGTGCCGTCGATCGTCGCGTTGATCAGGATGTGGCGGCCGGGGAGGGCACGCGTCAGCGCCTCGACGATGGCGCCCGTCGCGCCGTTGCCCGGGTCCCAGGCGACCCTCAGCGGCCGCTCGCCGTCGTAGTCGTCGAGCAGCCGCGCGACGTAGCGCTCGGCGAGCGCCCGGGTTTCGACCCGGCCGGGCGGCCGAGCCGAGGGGGTTCCCGCCGCGGCGATTTCGCCGAGCCGCTGGATCGCGGGCCCGAAAAACGGCTTGCCGCCGAGCACCAATTTGAACCCGTTGTAGTCGGGCGGGTTGTGCGAACCGGTGACCATGATGCCGCCGTCGACCGCCTGTGTCGCCGCCGCGTAATAGAGCATCGGCGTCGGGCCGAGCCCGACCCTGAGCACATCGACGCCGCCCTCGGCGAGCCCGTCGACCAGCGCCCCCTCCAATTCCGGGGAACTGAGCCGCCCGTCATAGCCGGTGGCGCAGGCCTTGCCGCCCTTTTCCCTGACGATCGCCGCGAAGGCGCCGCCGATCGCCCGCGCGTCGACGGCGGACAGCGTATTGCCGACGATGCCGCGAATGTCGTATTCGCGCAGGACCGTCGGATCGAAGCGGTGGCCCACGCCGCGTCCTACTTGCCGTCGGCTTCCCAGAGATAGGTGCGCAGCAGCGCTCGCAGCCCCTCGCCGAGATCGGGGTGCTTGAGGCCGAGCGCGATCGTCGCCTCGAGATAGCCGAGCTTGTCGCCGCAATCGAAGCGCTTGCCGCGAAAGCGCAGCCCATGAAAGGCCTGGCCGTTGCGGATCAGCGATTGCAGCGCGTCGGTCAGCTGGATCTCGCCGCCGCTGCCTTTTTCGGCGCGGTCGAGATGCGCGAACACTTCAGGCTGAATGATATAGCGGCCGACGATCGTCAGGTTCGAGGGCGCCGCCGCCGGCTTCGGCTTTTCGACGACGCCCTTCGCCTCGACGAGGCGGCCGTCGTCGGCGACCACGTCGAGCACGCCATAGCGCTGCGTGTGCTCGCGCGGCACCTCCATGACCGCGACGAGGTTGCCGCCGGTCTCGCGATAGGCCCCGACCATCTGCGCAAGGCACGGCGGCTCGCACATCATCAGATCGTCCGCGAGCAGCACTGCGAAAGGCTCATTGCCGACGAGCGAGCGCGCGCACCACACGGCGTGGCCGAGGCCGAGCGGGGTTTGCTGGCGGGTGTAGGCAATTTGCCCCGGCTCGGGCATATGCGCCTCGAGCTCTTCCAGAAGCTCGGTCTTGCCGCGCTCGCGCAAGGCGGCCTCGAGCTCGACGGCGCGGTCGAAATGGTCGTCGATCGCGCTCTTCTGCCGGCTCGTGACAAAGAAGAACTGCTCGATGCCGGCCGCCTTCGCCTCCTCGACCGCGTAATGGATGAGCGGCTTGTCGATGATCGGCAGCATTTCCTTCGGCATCGCCTTGGTCGCCGGCAGAAACCGGGTGCCGAGCCCGGCGACGGGAAAGACGGCCTTTCTGATAGGCTTGTGCATGCACGCCTCGACGAGCCAAGTGATGTTTTCTGCCATAGCCCCCAATCCGTGGCAAGCTCTGGGGGGTGCCGCTTGATTGAGGTCAAATCTTGCCCAGCGACATGACTGTGCCAGTCCACAATCGGGTTTTCGTCCTCGTCCTGCAGCATCCGCGCGAGAAAAAGGAGGCGCTGGCGACCGCGCCCGCGCTCGTCGCCGGGCTCGCCCGCGCCGCGCTCGTCACCGGGCTTTCCTGGCGCAACCTGTCGGCCGCGCTCGGCCGCCCGGCCGATCCCGGCCGCTGGGCCGTGCTCTATCTCGGTTCGGCGCGGCGGGCGGCACGCGCCGCAGTGGGCGAAATCGTCGCGCTCGACCGCCGCGGCGAGCCGCTTGCCGACCAACGGGCGGCGCTCGCCGGCATCGAGGGCATCGTCCTTCTCGACGGCAGCTGGAAAGAGGCGAAGAGCCTGTGGTGGCGCAACCCGTGGCTGTTGAAATTGCGCCGCATCGTGCTCGATCCCGCGCGCCCCTCGCGCTATCGGCGGCTGCGCCGCGAGCCCAGCCGAGAGGCGCTCTCGACCTTCGAGGCGGCGGCATTGGCGCTCTCCCGTCTCGATCCGGGCTCGGGCGCCGCGGCGGCGCTCGAGGCGCGCCTCGAGGCGCTGCTTGCCGCGGCCGACGGCGGGCAGGCATAAAGCGGCCGCGTCGGCCTTGCCTCTTGGCGCGGAATGAGGGAAGACAGAAGCGCGCAAAAGAGGAGGCAAGGGCGATGCGCATGGCCGCTTTTCTGTCTATCGCGCTCCTCGCGGGATGCGCCCCCTGGGTCGACCCCGTGCGCGTCGAGCATTTCGCGCCGGGGCCGAACGGCACCTTCGTATTCGGCGCCCGCACCAACACGGCGATGACCGAAAACGACGACGGCGCGGCCGAGCGCATCCGCCGCCAATGGCTCGCCGAGGCGCTGATGGCGCACCGCATGTGCCCGCAGGGCTATGTCATCGATACGCGGCGATTGGTGCAGCCCGCCCCCGGGCCGTTCGAGAACGGCGGCGACATCGTCTATAAGGGCCGCTGCCTCTGAGGGGCCTGCACCGCTTGCGGCGAGGATGCGGCATCGGCTAGTGTCCCGCGCCCCAGATCGAGCCATGGAGAGGTGCCGGAGCGGTCGAACGGGGCGGTCTCGAAAACCGTTGTCCTCCTTACGGGGGACCGAGGGTTCGAATCCCTCCCTCTCCGCCACTTCAATTCGGCCGCCGGCGCCGTTGACGGCGTGGTTGCTGGTGCAGACGGCGGTTATGGCCTGCCCCCAACGCCGACATCTTTCCGTTCATATCCCCATGCTCACCGGCAAAATCGAGAATTTCCCCAGCCTTTAACAGTGTCTTGTCGAGGCTGTAGATCGCCTCGGCGCCATGGTTCTTTGCGACTGCCAGATGGAGAGCGTCTCCGGCCCGCAGTCCGGTCGCGAACTTGCCGAGGTATTGCTTGGCCAGGCTGAAATCGTCGGCAGTGGGCAAAAGGACCGTGAAGGACGCGTCTATCATGGCCTCGAATCGGCCGTCGGCCTGGGTTGCCGACCTGGCATCCAGACCGCCCATGCGCACTTCCCGCGCGACCAGCGAAGAGAATTCGACCCTGGTCCAATGGCTGACCTTGAACTGCTCGGCGGGTAATTCACCGACGAACGCCGCAATCTTCTCGCTGGTCGCCTCCGGGAGAATGAGCGGGGCAAGGAAGCTGGTATCGAAATAAAGCACTCGAAGCGCTGCTTACAGCTCCTCGTCTCGCGCCTGGCGAAGCAATTCGGCGCTGGGCCGCCGCAGGCGCGGCATTGCTGCGCGAAACGCGGCCAGTTCGTCGAGCGGCAGCGGCCGTTTCGGGCGCGAGGCAGCACGGATCTGCGCCACCGCACGGCCATGGCGGGTGATGATCACATCTTCGCCAGCTTCCACCTTGTCCAACAATTCGCTCAAATGCGCCTTCGCCTGCGTCAGATTGACAGTAACCATGATCCGTCCTTATGACTAGAAATCTAGTCATACTTTAGCGTGACCATTTTGCCGATATCAAGAACAGAAATTCATCGGCCTTTCCCTCCGAGCATGGCACTGACGCCCTGCAGCCGGGTGGCGGCTTCGGCTAGGGCCGGCGCCCCATATCGAGCTGACGGGAGAGGTGCCGGAGCGGTCGAACGGGGCTGTCTCGAAAACCGTTGTCCTCCGATGTCGGGGCGCGAATATCCGAAAAAAAATCCATGAACCGCTAAACTGTCGTGTCCTCGCCGGCGTTAGCGACGGTGCGCAATCGACACAAGCAGAGGGGGACGATGCGCTTCGCCGCGATAGCTCTGATCTCTGCGCTCGTTGTGGCCGCCGGCGGCCCGTCGGCCGCCGCCGCCAGCACGATGGTTCCCCCCTACGATCACATCGTCGTCGTCATCGAGGAAAACCACAGGTATGACGAGATCATCGGAAAAGCTGCCGCGTCCTACATCAATTTTCTGGCCTCGAGCGGGGCGCTGCTCACCAACGATCATGCAATCACGCATCCGAGCGAGCCGAACTACTTTGCCATCTATGCGGGAAGCACGTTCGGCATAACGGACGATAGTCCGCATTCGGTGCCGGACCCCAGCCTCTACACCGTGCTTCATAAATCAGGCCTGACGTTCAAGGGCTATGTCGACCCCGGGGCCACGGACAGCAATCACAACCCGTGGGAATCGTTCCCGGAGGGCATGTCGGTCGAGCGAAATTTCATAAAGGATTTTCCGCACAACAATTTTTCGCTCTTGCCGAAGGTCTCTTTCGTAATCCCGAACCTGAACCACGACATGCACGACGCCTCGGTTGCCGAAGGCGACAAATGGCTGCGCCGCCGGCTCGGCGCTTATGCCGGCTGGGCGCCGGCAAACAATTCGCTACTCATCGTCACGTTCGACGAGAACGACGGAGCTCCAGGCAACCATATCGCTACTGTTCTCGACGGGGCGCATATTGCGCCCGGTACCGTCGATGGGACTTATTACACGCATTACAATTTGCTCAGCACGATCCTCGCCGCCGCCAACCTGATGGGGCCGCGTCACGCGACCACCGCCGCGCATTTCGCCGTGTTCCAGCCGTAGCCGCCGCCCGGCGGGTTAGAAGAACACGCTGATGTTCTTCGCCGCCAGCACGTTCTGGTCGAGCACCAGGCGGCGCTGCGCGATCTTCCAGCCGCCCGCCGCCTGCCGCAATACGTCCTGGCGGGCGCCGACGTAGAAATCCTCCTCGCGCTCGCCGCGGCTCCTATAGACGAGGAAGTTCGAATAGGCCCTGATCCCGCCCGGCGCCCCGCCGTCTTCGATTTCGATGTTGGTGATCAGGTGACGGGTGCGCGAAGGCGGGTCCTCGGCCCAGGCCATGCCCGTCGAGAGCCGCGCGACGCGGCCCTTGAGGCTCTCTTTCGTCTCGTCGAGCAAGGTCAGCTCGCCGGCCTTCGCGGTGTCCTCGTCGCGGTGGCGCGCGGGATCGAGGATGGCGATCGCCTTGCTCGACCGCGGATAGCGGTTGGCCCTGCCGCTCATCGAATAGCGCACATCGTCGGTGAACAGTTCGAGCCAGTCCTCGAACCGGCGCTCGTCGAGCAGCCGCGCCTCGCGATAAAGAAACTGCTCGATCTCGCGGATCAGATCGTTACCCATCTCGCTCCCCCGCCGGCCCTTCTTCCATTTCGTCTTCCATCAGCTCGGCCCAGCGCCGGTAGAATTGCCGGTGGTTCAGTTCGCTGATGCGGAATTCGCTGGCCCACGCCCCGAGCGCCTCGTCGAACCGGTCGCGGCCGAGGCCCATCTGCGTATTGAGAAGCATGCGGCGGGCGACAACGCCGCGGCAGGTGCTCGTGCATTCCTGCCAGTTGTCCATGTCGTCCTGCTCGAAGGTGCCGCTCGGGCTGAAGCCGCGCACGCCGGCGATGCGGATCGCCTCCTTGACCTCGGGCGGCGCGGCCGTGTCGACATAGACCCAGGACCACACCTCGGTCTCCTGCGGTCCGCGCGGCTGCCACACCCGGAAGGTCCGCGAGGAGGCGCGCAACATCGAGAAATTCGGAAACACCGTGCCGACGATCGGGTTGACGAGCCGCGCCCGGGCCCCGAGCCGCTTTTCGACCTCGGGGCGGATCGCACGCTCGTATTCGAGCAGCACCGGCATCGGCGGGTCGCCGACATCGTCGGGGCCGACGCAGATCAGCCCGTGCCCGCGGCCGGGCGAGAGCATGTGCCCGCTGCTCGTCGGCTGCGCCGTGATGCCGCGGCTGAAGGCGGTGGTGATCGCCGACATGTGGCTCCATTGCACGTGATAGGCGTCGCCCCCGAAATTCTCGGCCGGGAATTTCCAGTTGCACGGCATCGCCCATTTGTGGATGCCGCCGACGATCTCGACGCCGCCCTCGCGGCGGTCGAAGAAGGCGTCGAGATACCAGGCCATCTCGCCGAGATATTCGGACAAAGGCATCGTCTCTTTATCGAAGCTCGCGAAGTAGAGGCCTTTGTAGCTGTCGAGCTGTGCCACCGGCGCGAGCCCCCATTCCTCGCGCTGCAACGCCCCGTCATAGGCCTCCTTCAATTGCGGCACGCCGACGAGGCGACCGTCATTGCCATAGGTCCAGCCGTGATAGGCGCAGGTGAAGCTCGCCGCGTTGCCGTCGTCGGCG
>DATLKN010000060.1:0-4638 GCA_035538335.1 Allostellaceae bacterium | reverse complement strand
GGCGCTGCTGCGCAAGGCCGCCGAACGCTCAATCCCGGCGCTGTGGACCCGAATCGGCGAGCTGCTCGACCACTTCTCGGCCGAGGAATGCCGCCACTATCTCGCTCACGCCGGTTACGTCAGATAGGAAATTGCTCTAGCAGCGTTTTCCAATCGAATGAGATCGTCGTTCCCGCGAAAGCGGGAACCCAGGGCGAATGGCGCATCGGTTGCCCTGGCCCCCGCTTGCGCCGGCGCGACGAGGGGTATCGGTCAGTACCGAAAACGCCCTAGAAGATCACCCCCGTTTCGAACATCACCCGCACCTGAGAGTCGCTCGTGCCGCCTTTGCCGAAGGCGAAGCCGGGGGTGGTGCTGCCGAGCCCGACATAGGAGAGTTCGGCGCGCGCGAAGAAGACCTTGTACTGGTAGGTCGGCGTGACGGTCAGCGACCAGTTGTCGGCGCCGGGGCCGCCGGCCAGCAGGGACGGCGCGCCGTCCGTCGCATTGCCCGACGAGGTGATGTATTCGCCGCGCAGCCCCAGCTTCCAATTGTCGTTGAACGAATAGGCGCCGTTGAGCGAGAAGCCGAAGGTGTCGGCGTCATGCGTGAAGCCGGCCTGCTGCAGCGCGCTGTTGTCCGGCACATGCGTGAATTGCAGATAGGGAGCGAGCGTCCACGGTCCCCAGGTGCCGACGTACATCAGGTTGTAGATCGAGCTGTTGTTCTGCGCGATCGGCGTCCCGAACGTGTTCAAGCGGCTGGAACCGAAATTGCCGCCGGCGCAGACGATGATCTGGTTGCTGCTGTTGATCGTGTAGGTGGCGTTGCCGGTCAGCCAGTCGAAGTTGCTCGAAAAGAAGCCGTCGTTCAGCGACACGGCGAAGGCGACCGGACCGACAGTGTAATTCGCCTGGATGCCCTGGTTGACGGCGTTCTCCTGGTTCCACAAGAGGCCGCGCTCGATGTTGTCGTTCTGGAAGGTGAAGGTCGATTCCGAGCCGATCAGGGTCGGCAGCCGGCCGACCTCCACGGAGAAGGCGTCGTTCGGGACGTATTTGACGAAGGCCTGCGGCAGCGGCCCAAAGAGGAGGCTGTTGAGCTTGTCGGCCCGCACATAGGGCGCGCTCAGCGTCGGGATCGAATAGATGCCGGCCTGCGCGAAGAACTGCACCGGCCCCGCCGCGTTCTGGACGAAGACCATGCCGTTGCTGATGTCGGCGTAGCCGTCGTTGTTGCCGATGACCGGGTTCGATTGAAAAAAGCCGAGGCCGCTGACGATGCCCGTCGTGTACACCTTGCCGAGCCACGGGCCGAGATCGAAATTCTCCGGGTTCGGATTGGCCGACAGCGTCGCGCCGACCGGCAGCAGCAATGTCGGCCCCGCCGGCGCGGCGGTCGGCGGCGGCGCCGCAGCCGCGGGCGGCGGCGGGCCCGGAGGTGCTCCCGGCGGCGGCCCCGGCGGCGGAGGCGGCGAGGCTTGCGCGAGTTCGCTCGCGGCGGCGTTGGGCCCCGGGCCGGCTGCCGCCGGATCGGCCGCCCAGGCGGCGCCGGCGCCGAGGCCGAGCGCGGCGGTTGCGAGGATCGCGCCGGTCAGCGCCTTCTTTTTGCTTCTCATAATCAGCAGATCCTTCGGGTGCGTTGTTCCGGGTAGGAATCCACGCAAGTGTTGTGCCACTAACCCCGAACAATCAACCTGCCAGCGAATGAGGGCCGAGCGGCGTCTGACGCGTGCCTGTCTGCCTAGCCGTTAGGCAGAAGACGCACCGTTGCGCGGCAAATCAGCCCGATTGCGCCTGGGCGGCGAGCAGTTCGAGGGCGCGGCGCAACGCCGCCTCGCGAATCGCCGTCCGATCGCCCGTAAAGACGTGGCGCTCGCCGCGACTTGGCCCGGCTTTTTGCGCAATGCCGAAATGGACGAGCCCGACCGGCTTCTCGGCGCTGCCGCCGCCGGGTCCGGCGACCCCGGTCACCGACACCGCAAGCTCGACGCCGGCGCGCGCCAGCGCTCCCTTTGCCATCGCCGCGGCGGTCTCGGCGCTGACCGCGCCGAAGCGGGCGATGATCGAGGCCGGCACCCCGACCAGTTCGCGCTTCGCCTCGTTCGAATAGGGGACGAAGCCGCACTCGACGACGTCGGAAGAGCCGGCAATCGCGGTCAGCGCCGCGGCGACGAGCCCGCCGGTGCAGGATTCCGCGGTCGCCACGCGCCAGCCTCGCGCCCGGCAGAGCTCGATCACCCGCCCGGCAAGCTGAAGGATCTCAGGATCGAACACCCGGCATTCCGCCGATTGCGCGCAACAGCAGCAGCACAAAGAGAGCGTAGCCGGCGGCGAGAGTATCGTCGAGCATGATGCCGAGCCCGCCCTTCAGGCTGCGGTCGGCCCACGACACCGGCCACGGCTTCCAGATGTCGAAGAGGCGAAACAGGAGAAAGGCGAGGGCGTAGCCGGCAAGACTCCGCCCGGCCGGCAACAGCGTCAGCCATTGCCCCGCCGCCTCGTCGATGACGACGAAGCCGGGGTCGGAAACGGGGCCCGCGCGGGCGATCTGCGCCGCCGACCACCAGCCGAGGAAGAACAGCACGACAGCGCCGGCGAGAAGCGCGCCCCTGCCGCCGAAGCCGGCGGCGACCCATGCCGCGGCGAGCGCCGCCAGCGATCCCCAGCTGCCCGGCGCCGGCCGCAGAAATCCGATCCCGCCGAGGCTCGCGAGCAACAGCGGGGGGCGCCCGGCCGGCAGGGCGCAGGCGTCGCGGAATTTCATTCACAACGGCAGGCGCACGGTCGCGACGGCCTGCGCCGCGATGCCTTCGCCGCGGCCGGTAAAGCCGAGCCTGTCGGTCGTCGTCGCCTTGACGCTGACGCGGTCCGCCGCGATGCCGAGGATCGCCGCCACCCGCTCGATCATCGCCGCGCGATGCGGCCCGATTTTCGGGCGCTCGCAGACGATCGTCACATCGACGGCGGCGACGCTGCCGCCGCGCCCGCGCACGAGATCGGCGGCATGGCGCAGAAACCGATCCGAGGCAGCGCCGCGCCATTGGCGCTCGCTCGGCGGAAAATGCATGCCGATGTCGCCGGCGCCGATCGCGCCGAGCAGCGCGTCGGTCAGCGCGTGCAGCCCGACATCGGCGTCGGAGTGCCCGTCGAGGCGGGCCGTGTGCGCAATATCGACGCCGCAAATCCGCACGCTGTCGCCCGCCGCGAACGCGTGCACGTCGAAACCCTGCCCGACGCGCAGATCGCTTTGCGCCGCCGTGAGGCGCCGCTCGGCCCGCACCAGATCCTCGGCCGTCGTCACCTTGATGTTGTCCTCGCTGCCGGCGACGACGATCGGGGCGAAGCCGGCCGCCTCGGCGACCGCCGCGTCGTCGGTCAAAGCCTGACCGGCGAGGGCGCGATGCGCCGCGAGGATCGCCGCATAGTCGAACCCTTGCGGCGTCTGCGCGCGCATCAGCCCGGAGCGGTCGACGGTTTCGCGGACCAGGCCAGCCTCGGCGCGCTTGATCGTATCGGAGAGCGGCAATGCCGGAACGACGCCCGCCGCCCGGTCGAGCCCGTCGATGACCCGGTCGATCAGCGCGGCATCGGGAAACGGCCGCGCCCCGTCATGGATCAGGACGCGTGCGGGTCCGTAAGGCGCGAGCGCCTCGAGGCCGAGGCGCACCGAATCTTGCCGGGTCGCGCCGCCGGCGGCCGGCGGCAGCAGCTCGAGCCCGGCGAGGGCGGCATCGTAGAGCGCCCGGTCCTCGGGGCGGATCGCCGCCATGACACCCTCGATGCGGGGGTGCGCCAGGAAGGCCGCGACGGCATGGCGCAAGATGCTGCCGGCGCCGAGGGCCGAGTATTGCTTCGGCATCGGCCCACCGAAGCGCGAGCCTCGCCCGGCCGCCACGATCAGCGCGTAAGTCGGTGCCATCGCGCGAGTTTAGCCGATCGCCGGCTGCTTCGCCATCGGCCGGGCGGCACGGCAAACCTCTTGTAAACCGCCGGGCGGCGGGGCTTACTGATGCCGCCGCGTCGCTTGGCGCACGCGGCCAGCAAAATCAAAATGCACCAGCGAGGGAGGTCGAAGATGCCGCTCTACATGTACCAGGCTGCCTACGCGGCCGAATCCTGGGCCGCGCAGATAAAGAATCCGCAGAATCGTGTCGAAACCGTCGGCAAGGCGGCCTGCGAGGCCGTCGGCGGCAAGCTCGTCGGCGGCTGGCTGTGCTTTGGCGAGTACGATCTCGTCATCGTCGCCGACGTGCCGAACGACGAGAGCATGTCGGCGATCGCGGTCGCCATCGCTGCGGGCGGCGCCGTCAAGGCCAGCAAGACGACCGGATTGCTGACCGGGGTGCAGGGCGTCGAAATGCTGAAAAAGGCGGAAGCGGTCGCCAAGGTCTATCGCCCCGCCCGGTAGGCCCACACAGGCGGCGGCACCGCTCCACGCCGGGCACACCGCCGGGAGCGGCGGCGCGTGCCGCCGCCGACATGGGTAATGTCCCGGTTGACGTTGCACGGGCGCAGTGCGTGCTTCGAGACGCGCCCTATCGGGCGCTCCTTGTATCTCTCCTCCGTCGCGAGACCGGCGTAAAGTCGGCGTCGCGGTGGCGGATGGGAGCCCGATCGCTCCTTGGGCCAGTAAGCCCGCTGCTGAGCACGGTGCCC
>DATLKN010000059.1:0-28610 GCA_035538335.1 Allostellaceae bacterium | reverse complement strand
CACCTTCCGTCGTCACATAGGCCTGCCGCGATCAATGGCAGCCCTGCAGCCGGGACGCGCCAGGCTCGAAAATCGGATCCTGACGGTAGAAATGAAGGAGGCACAATGAGTGAGCAACAGGCCAGTCAACAGGAAACAAGCCAACGCGCCACTGGCGTCCACGGCGAACGTTGCGTCTGCAATGAAGTCTTCGATCACGTCCGCGACCTCTTCGGTGTTCCGCCAGCCGCGAAAGAGCATCTGGCAAATTCGCGGATCGAGTTCCTCAAAGCCATCCGCGAAGTAATAGACGCGCGCATCGAGCGCGTATCAAAGACCGCGCGCCAAGGCACCAGAATCGCCGTCGAGTAACTCGTTCTTCGCTGGCTTCTGTAGCGCCGGCCTTTCGCCGCCAACTTTTGAAGCGGCGCTTCGCCTCGAGACCGCGCCGGTGCAGGCGATGGAGATCTCGCTCTATCCCGCCTACAACGTCATCTCGAAGATGATCCACGCCGACCCCGAGATGCGCCGCGACATTATGTGCATCGGCGGCACGAGCCAGTGGCCGGCGACGATCTTCCGCGGCATCGACCAGTGGGGCGAGCGCTACGGCTACCTGCTCGCCGACCCGATCGGCGGCGCCGTCGGCGCCTTTTCATCCGGTGACGGCATTTCGACCGGCGGCCAGGCGCGCACGCCGATCTGCAAACTGCCGAACATCGAGCACACCGAGCAGACCTTTCCGCTCTTGTTTCTCTATCGCAAGGAGGTGCCCGATTCGGGCGGCGCCGGCAAATTCCGCGGCGGGCTGTCGGCCGAATCCTGCTTCGTGCCGCACCGGACCGACCGTATCGTCCAGGACACGCTCTCCTCGGGCAACGCGGTGCCGACCTCGACCGGCATGATGGGCGGCTATCCGGGGGCGATCAACGTCTACCGCTTCTGCACCGGCAGCGACATCCGCGCCCGCTTTGCGCAGGCGCGGATGATCGAGGATGTTGACGAGCTGGCGGGCGAGCGGGTGACCTTGGGGCTGCGCCAGCAGGATTTCGTGCAAGGCGCGGACGACGTCTATTCGGTCATGTGGTCGGCCGCCGGCGGCTTCGGCGACCCGATGGACCGCGACCCCGAGAAGGTGCGCGAGGACGTCGAGAACCGCGCCGTCAGCCTCGCCGCGGCACGCGATATCTATGGCGTCGTCATCGAGGACAATTCGGGCGCGCTCGATGCGGCGGCTACCGAACGGCTGCGCCGCGAGACCCGCGCCCGGCGCCTCGCGCAGCGCAAGCGCGAACCGAAAAAGCTCGGCGGGCAGCTCCTCGTCGAAGCGACCGAGAACCTTGCCGTGCGCGCGACCGCGGCCGGGCCGCATTTCAGCTGCGCCCGCTGCGCCGCCGATCTCGGCCCCATCGAGGCAAACTACAAGGAAAGCTGCCTGCTCGAGGACAATCCGATTACGCGCGCGAACCCGCTCGTCGGCGAGGCGCGACGGTTTATTGACGCCGAGCCCCGCTTTCGCCAATTCTTCTGTCCGGGCTGCGGCGGCCTCGTCGAAAACGAGGTGGCGCTTGCCGAAGAGGCGCTGCTGCACGATATCGATCTCGATCTCGCGCCTGACGCCGCGGTAGAGCGGCAAGCGGCCGAATGAAAGGAGACCCGGAATGCCTGTTACGGTGATGAACCATTTCACGGTGCTGAGCGACGATCTCGAAGAGACGCGCCGCTTTTACGACATGTTCGGCTTCAAGCCGGGCCCCAGACCGCCTTTTCAGTTCCCCGGCTGGTGGCTTTATGCCGAGGGCGGCGACCAGGCGATCCTGCACGTCATCCACCGCAATGACTTGCCGAAGGAGCGCGCCGGTGTCCTCGACCACATGGCGTTCACCGCCAAGGACTTGCCGGGCGTCATCAAGACGCTGAAGAAGGAAGGCATCGAATACGAGCTGCGCCGCATAGCCGGCGGCGGCATCTGGCAGCTCTTCTTCCACGACCCGTGCGGCGCCAAGGTCGAATTCGACTTCGCGCAGAACGAACCGGCCCCCGAAGGCTTCGCCGAAGCCTGAGGCTTACTCCGCCGCCGCCTTGCCGAGCGCGGCGAGGCGGCGCTGCGCGTCGAGCGCGCTGATGCCGCGGCCCGCCGCCGCCGGCTTCAGCACGAAATCGAAATGCGCGGCGTAGTAGGGCGCCGTGAGCCCGAGCGCGGCGGCCTCGCCCTGGGCCGCCTCGTGCCGCGCGAAATCGCAGATCAGCGACTCCTTGACCGCGAAGACCGCGTCGCTCTCGAGGTATTCGTCGCCGCGGTCGAAGAGATGCGTCGTCACCGGCTCGAAGCCGTCGGCGGAGACGACGAAATGGATGTGCGCCGGCCGCCACGGATGCCGGCCGGTGGCGCGCAGCATGCGCCCGACGGGGCCGTCCGAGGGGATCGGGTAATGCACCGGGCGCACGGTGCGCACGAGATAGCGGCCCTGGTCGTCGGTCGTGAACTTGCCGCGCATGTGCAGTTCGCCGAGCGCCGCATCCTGCGAATCGTAGAGCCCGTTCGTCTGCGCCTGCCACACGTCGAGCAGCGCGCCGGCGATCGGCTTGCCGTCGAGATCGAGCACGCGGCCGGAGACGAGGGCCGCAGCGCCGGTCTTGTCGAGATGCGCGATGTTGCCGCCATAGGGCATCTCCGGCGCGTCCAGGCGATGGAACGGGCCGAACACCGTCGATTCGGTCGCTCCGTCGGGCTTTCGATGGTTCAATAGGTCGACCACCATCGACACCCCGAGCGTGTCCGAGAACAGAATGAATTCCTGCCGCTTGTCGCTGCACATATGGCCCGCTTCGGTGAGGATCTCGATCGCCTGGAACCACTCCGCCTCGCTGAGATCGACCTCCCGCACGAAGGCGTGCAGGTGGCGGATGAGGCTCAGCATGATTTCCCTGAGGCGCGGCTGCGGCGTCTGCCCGAAGCGTTCCAGCACCTCGGCGGTGATGTCGTCCTCGGTCTTGTTGCGTGCAGGGGTCATCGCTCTCCTCCCTCGCTGCGAAAGGTATAGCGGAAATCGCCCGACCGGGCATAGCGCATGAGCGAGCTCGGCGGCTTCCCGGCGAAAGAGGGCGCCGCCGTCCTGATCTTCGCGGCGACTTACGTCGTGATGGCGGTCGGCAAACTGCCGGGCTTCTACCTCGACCGCGCCGGGGCGGCGCTGTTGGGCGCGAGCCTGATGGTCGCGGCCGGCGTCCTGTCGCTCGACGAGGCCTTGCGCGCGATCGATTTCGCGACCTTGGCGCTGCTCCTCGGCGTCATGATCGTCGTCGGCAATCTGCGGCTTTCCGGCTTCTTCCGCCTCGTCGCCAATTGGGTGGTGGCGCGCGCCCGCCATCCGCTGTTGCTGCTCTTCGCGATTATCGTCGTCTCCGGGTTCTTCTCGGCATTCCTCGTCAACGACGCGATCTGCCTCGTCCTGACCCCGCTCGTCCTCGACCTCGTGCTGCGTCTCAAACGCAACCCCTCGCCCTATCTGCTGGCGATCGCCATGGCGTCGAACATCGGCAGCACCGCGACGATCACCGGCAATCCGCAGAACATCATCATCGGCGGCCTCTCGCAGATCCCCTATGTCGCCTTCGCGGCGCGCCTCGCGCCGGTCGCCGCCATCGGCCTTATGATTGCCTTCGCGCTGATCGCGGCGGCCTATCCGGCCGAGTTCTGGACCCGCGAAAGGCTCGCTGCCCCGCTCGTGCCGGCGCATGCGCATCGCCCGCTCGTCGCCAAATCGGCGCTGATCGCGCTCTTGATGATGGTCGGCTTTTTCGCCGGCGTGCCGCCGGCGAAGCTGGCGATCGTCGCCGGTGGGGTGTCGCTGCTGACCCGCGCCATCAAGAGCCGCAAGATCTACGGCGAGATCGACTGGCCGCTGCTGCTGATGTTCGCCGGCCTTTTCGCGGTCGTCGCGGGATTAGAGAAGGCGGTGCTCTCGCCCGACCTGGTGGCCCGCCTGACACGCGGCTGGCTCGACCACACCGGCCGGCTCAGCGTCGTAACGGCGCTGCTCTCGAATCTCGTCAGCAACGTGCCGGCGGTGCTGATGCTGAAACCGTTCGTCGCGCGCCTGCCGGATCCGCGCCACGCCTGGCTCGTCGTCGCGATGGCCTCGACCTTGGCCGGCAACCTGACGATGCTCGGCTCGGTCGCCAATCTGATCGTCGTCCAGTGGGCGCGGGTGCGTGGCGTCGGGGTCGGATTCTGGGAATATTTCCGAGTCGGCGCCCCCGTGACGGTGCTGACGATCATCGTCGGTGTATGGTGGCTCTGACCGGAGGAGAGAGAAGCGTGGAACACCGCAACCAATTCGGCCAGCCGATCGGCGCGCCGCTGCCGGATTGGACGGCGCGGGCCGCTGCCGCCGCGGACGCCGATGGAGGGGCGCTTTTGCCGCGTCGAACCGCTCGACCCGGCCCGGCACGCGAGCGAGCTCTATGCCGCCGTCAGCGAAGACAGCGAGGGCCGCATGTGGACCTACCTGCCATGGGGTCCCTTCGCCGGCTTCGCCGAGTATCGCGCCGCCCTGGAAGCGTCGGCCCGGCGTGAGCGCGCGCTCGCGCACGCCATCATCGACCGGCAGAGCGGCCACGCCGCCGGCGTCGCCTCCTATCTGAACGTCGATCCGCACAACGGCACGATCGAGGTCGGGGCTATCCATTACAGCCCCGCTCTGCAGCGGCGCCCGGCGGCGAGCGAAGCGATGTATCTGATGATGCGCCGCGTCTTCGACGAGCTCGGCTACCGCCGTTACGAGTGGAAATGCGACTCGCTCAATGCCGCCTCGCGTGCCGCCGCGCAGCGGCTCGGCTTCCGCTACGAGGGCCTGTTCCGCCAGGCGATGGTGTACAAGGGGCGCAACCGCGACACCGCCTGGTTCTCGATCGCCGACGGCGAGTGGCCGCGCTTGCGCGAGGCTTTCGGGCGCTGGCTCGACCCCGCCAATTTCGACGGTGAAGGACGCCAGCGCGCCTCGCTTTCGGCGTTGCGGGCGCCGGAGGAGGGGTGATCGCCGCGATGAGCGGGCGATCCGACGGCGGCGACGAGGGAGACCGCAGATCGCGAGCGTTGATCGGGCTCATCATTATCCTCGCCCTGGGGGTGCTCGGCATCGTGCTGGTACGCGAACTGCGCAAGGAATCGGCGCTCGAGGATTGCCTGATGGCGGGGCGCACGAACTGCGCGCCGATCGAGATTCCGGGACGATAGCCCGATCCTCGGCGTTCACTTTAACGTATGGAAGGTCTATGATAGACCTCGGATAGGTAACCGGCCGTGTCAGGCGAGGTGTCGTCCATGTCGAAGCGCGGGATTTTCGGGTTCGGCCTCGTCGCGGCGGCCGCGGTGTTGGCGCTGTGGCGCCTGAGCCTCGAAACCTCGCTGCCGCAGGCGAATGCGCAAATGCCGCCGCCGAACATCGCGATCCCGGTCACCGCCGGGATCGTCACCGCCCGCGATGTCCCGCAGTATCTGCAGGGCATCGGTACCGTGCAGGCCTACAACACGGTCACCGTGGCCAGCCGCGTCGACGGCCAGATCGTCGAGGTCGCCTTCAAGGAAGGCCAGGAAGTCAAGAAAGGCGCGCTCCTCTACCAGATCGATCCGCGCCCCTATCAGGCGGCGCTCGAGCAGGCGCAAGCGGCCAAGCTCAAGGACGAGGCGCAGCTCGCGACCGCCAAGACCGATCTCGCGCGTTACGGCGCACTCGTCGGCCATGGCTACCAGACTCGGCAAAGCTATGACCAGCAGCAGGGGCTCGTCGCCCAGGACCAGGCCGCCGTGCAGGGCGACCAGGCGCAGATCGATACCGCCAAGCTCAACCTCGGCTATGCCGCGATCCGCTCGCCCATCGACGGCCGGCTCGGCGCCCGCCTCGTCGATGCCGGAAATCTTGTGCGTGCGGCGAGCAATACTGCGCTCGTCACGATCACGCAGCTGAAGCCGATCTATGTCAGCTTTACCTTGCCGCAGGAGACCCTCGACCAGATCCGCACCTACCAGCAGAAGTCGCCGCGCGAGGTGGTCGCCTACTCGGGCGACAACAAGAAGGAACTGGCGAAGGGCAAGCTGACCCTGATTGACAATACGATCGATCAGGCGACCGGCACGATCCATCTCAAGGCAACGTACGCGAACGCGGACGAACGGCTGTGGCCGGGTGAGTTCGTCAATGTCCGGGTCATCCTGCGGATGCGCCGCGGCGTCCCGACGGTTCCGTCGCAGACCGTGCAACAAGGCCCGGACGGCGACTATGCCTACGTCATCCGCAAGGACGATACGGTCGAACGGCGCAACATCGAGGTGGCGGCGACCGAGGGGGGGCTCGCCGTCGTCACCAAGGGGCTGAAGCCGGGCGAGCAGGTTGTCGTCGACGGCCAGTTCCGCCTGACGAACGGGACGCGTGTGCGGATCGCCGCGCCGCCCAAGAAACTAAGCGGCTGAACCGGACGCCCACCGATGAGCATCTCCGAACCTTTTATTCGCCGGCCGATCGCGACCTCGCTGCTGATGTTGGGGGTGCTGGTGTTCGGCGTCGGGGCCTATAATCTGCTGCCGGTGGCGGCGGTGCCCAATGTCGATTTCCCGACGATCACCGTAACCGCGCAATATCCCGGCGCCGATCCCAGCACGATGGCCTCGGCGATCGCGACGCCGCTCGAACAGAAATTCATCGCGATCCCGGATCTGAGCCAGATGACGTCGTGGAGCGGCGTCGGCGTCAGCTCGATCACGCTGCAATTCAACCTGAACCGCAATATCGATGCCGCGGCGGGCGACGTGCAGCAGGCGATCAACGCGGCCAGCGGCCTGTTGCCCCAGGACATGCCGACCCCCCCGACCTACCGCAAGGTGAACCCGGCCAACTTTCCCGTCCTGATCTACGCCATCCATTCCGATGCGCTGCCGCCCTACCAGATCGACGATTACGCCAGCAACGTCATTGCGAACCAGCTATCGACCGAGTCCGGGGTCGGGCAGGTCTTCGTCTTCGGCTCGATGCCGTACGCCGCCCGCGTCCAGATCAACCCGGCCTCCCTCGCGGCCAAGGGGCTGGGGCTGGAGGACGTGCGCAGCGCGCTCGCCGCGGCAACCGTCAACCGGCCGAAGGGCGAAATCGAGGGTCCGAATCAGTCGATCGCGCTCGATACCAACGACCAGCTCGTCAACGCCGCGCAATTCGGCAATGTCATCATCGCCTACAAGAACGGTGCGCCGGTGCGCATCAAGGATGTCGGCGACGTCATTAACTCGGTGCAAAACGCGCGGCTCGTCTCGTGGTTCGGCGACCAGCGGGCCGAGGGCATCGCCATCGAGAAGGAGCCGGGCGCCAACACGATCGATGTGGTGGACCGGATCAAGGCATTGATGCCCAAGCTCGAGCAGTCGCTGCCGCCGGCGGTTCACGTCGATCTGATGTCGGACCGGTCGCAGACAACCCGCGCTTCCATCCGCGACGTGCAATTCACGATGATACTGACAATCAGTCTTGTCATCGTTGTGATCTTCCTGTTTTTGCGGACCTTGTGGGCGACGGTGATCCCGAGCTTGGCGGTGCCGCTTTCGCTGCTGACCACGTTCGGCGTCATGTATGTCGGCGGTTACAGCATCGACAACATTTCGTTGATGGGTTTGACGATCTCGGTCGGCTTTATCGTCGACGATGCGATCGTGATGATCGAAAACATCGTACGCTACATCGAGCAGGGCATGGCCCCGTTCGAAGCCGCGCTCAAAGGCGCCGGGCAGATCGGCTTTACGATTATTTCGATCACCTTTTCGCTGATCGCGGTGTTCATTCCACTGTTTTTCATGGGCGGCATTATCGGCCGGCTGTTCCGTGAATTTGCCGTCGTCGTTTCGGTCGCGGTCGTCGCTTCGGCCGCGATATCGCTGACCCTGACGCCGGTGCTGTGCTCACTGTTTTTAAAGCAGGAGGGGCTGCACCCCAAAGGCCGCTTCAATCGCGGCTCCGAGCTCGTCTTCCAGGCGGCGCTGCGCGCCTACGACCGCGGCCTCAATTTCATCTTCCGCCACCAATTGTCGGCGCTGGTGGCGACGCTCTTGCTGATGGTCGCCACCGGTTACCTCTACGTGAATATGCCGAAGGGCTTTTTCCCGCAGCAGGACACCGGGTTCATTTTCGGCGAGCTCGACGTTCGTCAGGACGCTTCGGTTGCCCAGACGGACAAGATCCGGCGGGAGGTCGTCAATCTCGTGATGCATGAACCCGGTGTCCAGGGCGTCTTCTCCTACGCCGGCGCCACGCCATACAACCCTGCCGAGAATACGGCTCGCATCTTTTGGGGATTGAAGCCCTATGACGAACGCGCTCTCACCGCGGAGCAGATCACCCAGGACTTGAGAAAAAAGGTGGCCGGCATCGAGGGCGCCAAATTCTTCATGCAGGTGCCGCAAAACATAACCGTTGGTGGCCGGCTCTCCCGCACCCAGTACCAATATACGCTGACCGACACCAATATCGATGAACTCAACCATTGGGCGCCGATTATCGAAGCCGGCATGAAAAAGCTGCCGGAACTGCAGCAAGTCGCGTCCGATCAGCAGATTGCCGCGGCGCACCTTGCGATCGAAATCGACCGCGACGCCGCCTATCGTCTCGGGTTGTCGGCCAATCTGATCGACCAGACGCTCTACGATGCCTTCGGCCAGCGGCAGGTCGCGACGATCTATACCGCGACCAATCAATACAAAGTCGTGCTCGAAGTGCAGCCGCAGTTCCAGCACGATCCGAACCTGCTGTCGAAAATTTACGTGTCCAGTCCCTCCGGCGCGCAGGTGCCGCTCAGCGCTTTCGCCCATTTTGCGCGCAAGACCGAACCGCTGCTGATCAGCCACCAGGGCATCTTCCCGGCGGTGACGCTGTCGTTCAATCTGACGCCCGGCGTCGCGCTCGGACAGGCGGTCAGCGCCATCCAGGAGATGACCGAACGTCTGCGCGTGCCGCCGACGGTGAATGCCTCGTTCCAGGGGACGGCGCAGGCCTTCCAGGCCTCGCTGTCCTCGATGCCTCTGCTATTGGCCGCGGCGATCCTCGTCGTCTATATCGTTCTCGGCATCCTGTACGAAAGCTACATCCACCCGATAACGATCCTGTCGGCGCTGCCTTCGGCGGGCGTCGGCGCGCTCATCATGCTGATGCTGCTGCACTACGATCTGTCGGTGATCGCGATCGTCGGCATCATCCTGCTGATCGGGATCGTCAAAAAGAATGCGATCATGATGATCGACTTCGCGTTGCAAGCTGAACGTATCGAAGGCAAAAGCCCCCAGGAGGCGATCCACCAGGCGTGTCTCTTGCGCTTCCGGCCGATCATGATGACGACCTTCGCGGCGCTGTTCGGCGCGATGCCCATCGCCTTCGGCAACGGCGGAGGCGCGGAGCTGCGCCAGCCGCTCGGCGTCGCGATCGTCGGCGGGCTTCTGGTTTCGCAGTGGTTGACGCTGTACACGACACCGGTCATCTACCTCTATCTTGAGCGGTTCAGCCGCTGGGTGGGCGGCTCTTATCGCCCGTCGCGGGCGGCGCAAGCGCTGTCGGGCGGTGAAGAGGGGCGCTTCGCGCGCGGTGAGCGGGGCGCGGAATAGGTTGGGGGAACCGGTTTTGACGGAACCTGCGGTCGGCCGAACCTTCGGCTTTCTCGTGCAGGACGTGGCGCGCCTGCTGAAGCGGCATTTCGAACGGCGGGCGCGCGAGATCGGGCTGCCGATAACCCGGCGCCAGGCCGCCGTCGTCATCTACATCTCGCGTAGCGAGGGCGTGAGCCAGGCCGAGGTCGCCGCCCGCCTCGACATCGAGCCGATCGCGCTGGTGCGCATGCTCGACAAGCTGTGCGAGGAGGGGCTCGTCGAGCGGCGCGCCCACCGGACCGACCGGCGGGTGCGCACCTTGTGGCTGACCGCCGCCGCGCGGCCGGTGCTGGAGCGGATTTTGGCGATCAACGTCGCGATCCGCGCCGAGGCCTTCGTCGGCCTCGACGCGGCCGCGCGCGACGCGCTGGTCGATACGCTCGCACGGGTCAAGGACAATCTCAGCATGGAGGAGGAGCGCGCCGCCCTCGTGGCGGAGGAGGCGGCGGCATCCTAGCGGAAAACTCTACTCGACGCCGACGACCGTCCCGAGCGTTTCGCCGATGGCGCGGTTGAGGACGAGATCGGCGATCCGGTCGAGCCCCGTTTTCTCGCGATTGACGATGACGAGGCGGGCGCCGTTGTGTTTGGCGAGTTCGGGAAATCCCGCCGCCGGGTAAACGACGAGCGAGGAGCCGGCGACGATGAACAGGTCGGCGGCGAGCGTCTCGCGTTCGGCCCGCCGCATGGCTTCCTCCGGCATCGCCTGGCCGAAAGAGACCGTCGCGGTCTTGACGAAACCGCCGCACTCCGTGCAGCAGGGGGCCTCGCTGTCGCGCGCGAAGGCAAGGCGCAGCGCTTCGATCGCGTAACGCCGCCGGCAATCGAGGCAGTGCGCATAGGTCGTGTTGCCGTGCAGTTCGACGACCCGCTCCTCGGGGACGCCCGAAGCTTGATGCAGCCCATCGATATTCTGCGTGACGACAGCGGCAACGAGGCCGCGCGCGACGAGCGCGGCGACGGCGCGGTGGCCGCGGTTGGGGCGCGCGGCCTTCAGCGTCTCCTCGGCCGCAAAGCGGCGCCGCCAGCTCTCGCGCCGCGCTTCCTCGGAGGCGAGAAAGTCGGAGAAATCGATCGGCGCCATCTGCGTCCAGATGCCGCCGGGGCTGCGGAAATCGGGAATCCCCGATTCGGTGCTGATGCCGGCGCCGGTGAAAACGATGGCGCGCTGCGCCCCGGCTATCAGCCGGCCGAACTCGGCGAGATCGGGATCGAGTTCCATCGCCGCACTTTCGCAAAACCGCCGCGCTCCGCCAAGCGCGGCGTTGCGGCAGGCGAGGGCGCATGAGCGCCGCCGCCACTGCCTATCTCGCCCCGGAGGGTTACGCCCGCCAGCTCGAAGACGAATTGGGTGCGATCGCACTGCGGCACGGCCGGCTGCTCGTCGCCGAAGGACCGCCGCGGCCGGCCGCCTGGGCCGCGAACATCTGGTTCGAGCCGCAAACCATCGCAGTTGCCTCGATCGGCGATGCGGCGGCGAAGCTGCGCGCGATGCAGCGCAATTGGGCGTGCTACGCGCCGCGCTTCCATCGGCGAGCCGTGCTGATCGCGGAGAAGCTGCCGAAGGTTTCCGCCCGGCCGCGCAATTTCGGCGAGCCGGCGCCCGCCGCGCCGCTCGGCTCGTGGACCTTGCTCGATGCCGGCACATTGCTCGCCGCGCCGCGTTGTTCGAGCCCGTTTCCAAACGGCGAGGCGCGCTTTGTCGAAGATCGAAAAGGTCCACCGAGCCGGGCCTACTTGAAGCTGTGGGAGACGTTGACGCTGCTCGGCGTGCAGCCGTTGCCGGGCGAACTGTGCCTCGACCTCGGGGCCAGCCCCGGCGGCTGGAGCTGGGCCTTGCAGCGCTTGGCCGCGCGCGTCGTCAGCATCGATCGAGCGCCGCTCGCACCCGAGATCGCCGCGCTCCCCGGCATCGAGCAGCGCCTCGCAAGCGCCTTCGCCCTCGACCCGCGAGAATTCGGGGCCGTAGATTGGCTGTTTGCCGATATCGCCTGCTATCCGGCCCGCCTCTTCGCGATGATCGAGCGCTGGCTGGCTGCCGGCACCTGCCGGAATTTCGTCTGCACGCTCAAATTCCAAGGCGACACCGACCATGCGGCGGCGCGCCGTTTTGCCGCGATCCCCGGGTCGCGGCTCTTTCATCTCTCCCACAACAAGCACGAGCTGACCTGGACGCGGCTGGGCGGCATAATTTCGCGCGGGCGTCGTCCCGGAAATGCTGCTGGCCCGGCGCCCACCTAGCACCTATGATCCGCCGCCGATGTCCAGCCTCACCCGCTATATCCTGCGCCAGTGCTTTGGCGTGATGATCTTTGTGACCGGCGCGCTGAGCGCCGCGATCTGGCTCGGGCAGTCGCTGCGCCTGATAAGCCTGATCGTCAACCGTGGCTTGTCGCTTGGGCTGTTCCTTTATCTCGCGCTGCTGATCCTGCCGCGCTTTCTCGACATCGTGCTGCCGATCGGCGTGTTCATTGCCGTGCTGTTCATCTTCAACCGATTGATCACGGAGAGCGAACTCGTGGTGATGCGGGCGGCCGGGCTGAGCCCGTTCGACCTGGCCAAGCCGGCGCTCCTCCTCGCCGGCGGCACCGGTATCCTGCTGCTGAGCCTGTCGCTCTATTTCCTGCCGGTATCGAACCGGGAATTCATCAGCCTACTGTTCGAGATCCGCAACCGGTTCGTCTCGGGGTTGATCCAGGAAGGGACCTTCACGACGCTGTCGGACAAGCTGACGATCTATGTCCGCGGCCGCGACAGTCGCGGCGAACTGACCGGCCTTTTGATCAACGACAGCCGCAACCCGGAACGCCCGGTCACGATCCTCGCCGAGCGCGGCGCCTTCGCCGACACACCGACCGGTCCGCGCATCATCATGATGAATGGCGACCGACAGCAATACAACGTCCGGTCGCACAAGCTGTCGGTGATGACCTTTCGCCGCTATACCCTCGATCTCGGCGCGATGCACGACGCCACGGTCGCGCGGGTGCGCGAACCGCAGGAGCTGATGCTCGGAGATCTGCTGTTTCCGTCCGGGAACCTCGATGCGGTGACGCGCCGCAGCTACCTCGCCGAGGCGAATCGGCGGATCGCGGTGCCGCTCTCGACTCTGAGCTTCTGCCTCATTCCGCTCGCTTGCCTGTTGCCCGGCCAGCTGACGCGCCGCGGCCAGGTGCGCCGAGTGCTGCTGGCGGTCGGCAGCGCGTTTCTCTTTCAATCGCTGGAGCTGAGCCTCGGTAATCTGGCGCTGCGCTATACCGGCGTCATCCCGCTGATGTACGTTGTCGACCTCTTGCCGTTCGCGATCGGGTTTGCGATCCTCCTGCACGGGCGCGCGCGGCTCGGTTTCCGCCGGCCGGCGCTGGCTGTTGCGCGATAACGGCCGCGGATCGAGGGGAGGCGGTTGCCGGTGCATCTCGCAAAGACGCTCTCCGCCTATATCGCTCGCCAATTTCTCGCATGGTTTGCCACCGTGTTCGCGGCTTTGGCGATCATCGCCTTCCTAGCCGACTATGTCGAGCTGATCCGGCGCAGCGGCGACAAGGTGCAGGCGACCTTGTGGGGGCTGCTCGAATTGGCGGCGCTGAAGCAGCCCCATCTCGCGCAGCAGATCCTGCCCTTCGCCGTGCTGTTCGGGACGATGCTCGTCTTCTGGCGGCTGACCCGCAGCAACGAGCTCGTCGTCGCCCGCGCCGCCGGGGTGTCGGTATGGCAGTTTCTGACCCCGGCGCTGTTGGTGGCGTTGTTGATCGGCATCGTCGCGGTGACCGTCTTCAACCCGATCGCGGCGGCGCTGGAAGCCGATTACCAAAGACTCGAGGCGCGGGTGCTGCGGCAGGGCTCGGATCCGCTGTTGCTGTCGAACGCCGGTTTGTGGCTGCGGCAGAGCGACCAAGCGGGAAATCAGGTGATCATGCACGCGGCCTCGCTCGGCGGCCCCGGCATGAACCTCGAAGGCGTCACCGTTTACTTCTTCAACGATCTCGTCGAGTTCACATCGCGGATCGACGCCCGCAGGGCCCGCCTCGGCAAGGGAGCGTGGCGGATTTCCGACGGCGCCCGCTGGCTGCCGGACGAACCCGCCGAACCGTTCAAGCAGCTCCGCCTGCCGACCCGGCTGACGCCCGGCAAGATCGAGGAGAGCTTCGCTTCCCCTGATACGATGTCGTTCTGGGACCTGCCCGGCTTTATCACGCTGCTCGAGCAGTCCGGCTTCAGCGCGCTGCGCCACCGCTTGCACTTCGACATTCTGCTCGCCCGCCCGTTCTTGCTGTGCGCGATGGTGCTCGTCGCCGCGACGTTCAGCTTGCGCATGCAACGCCGCGGCGGCGCGACGCTGATGATCGTCGGCGGTGTGGTGTGCGGTTTCCTGCTTTATTTCCTTTCCGACGTGATCTACGCCCTCGGGCTCGCCGCCAAGATCCCTGTGATGCTCGCGGCCTGGACGCCGACCGGAGTGAGCATGATCTTTGGCGCCTCGATGCTGCTGCATTTGGAAGACGGTTGATGGCGGGCCGCCCGCGGCATGCGCGGCGACGGCTCGCCGGGTTTATCGCGGGATTGGCCGCCCTCGTGGCGGCGACGCCGGCCGGCGCGCAGCTCGGCGTCTCCAACAATGCCGGCAAATCTTCGAAGAACGCGCCGATCGTCTTTCAGGCCGATCAGGTCCAATACGAAGACCAGCTCGCCCTCGTCATCGCCAAGGGCCATGTCGAAATCGTCCAGAACGGCAACACGCTGCTCGCCGACGAAGTCACCTACAACCAGCGCACCGACACGATCGCCGCCTCCGGGCATGTGAGCCTGTCGTTGCCGAGCGGGGAGATCCTGTTCGGCGACTACATGGAATTGCGCGATCAGATGAACAACGACTTCGCGAAGAACGTCCGCATGCTGTTTGCCGACCGCTCGCGCCTCGCGGCCAACACCGCGCGCCGGGTCAACGGCAACCGGACGCAGCTGGTGCGGGCCGTTTATTCGCCCTGCGACCTGTGCAAGCGCGACCCGACCGCGCCGCCGGTGTGGCAATTGAAGGCGAGCGAGATAGACCACGACAAGGAAATGAAGCTGATCGAGTTCCATAACGCTGTCATGGAAGTCGGCGGCTGGCCGGTCTTTTACACGCCCTACGTGTCGACGCCTGACCCGAGCGTCAAACGGGCAAGCGGCTTTCTGATGCCGTCCTTCGGCAGTTCCAGCACGCTTGGGGCGCATATCACGATTCCCTATTATTGGGTGCTCGGCCCCGACAAGGACCTCACTCTGGTGCCGCGCTTCACGACGGCGGCCGGCGAGGTGTTGGGCGCCGAGTATCGCCAGCGCTTCGGCAATGGCGAGATCGACGCGCGGGGCAGCATCAACAACAGCAATCTCGGCTCCGGTGCGACGGAGACGACCGCCAGCAGCCAATGGCGCGGCAATATCGACGCGCACGGCGTCTTCGACCTCGATCCCACCTACCGCACCGGCTTCGACATCGAGCGGGTGTCGGATCAGACCTATCTGCTGCGCTTCGGCTTCGGCAATCCGTTCCTCAACACCGAGATAAGCCGCGCCTATCTGCAAGGCTTCGAGGCCCGTGCCTCGACCGATATCGATGCCTATCTCTACCAGCCGCTGCTGCCCGGGATCGGCGACTCGACTCAGCCGATTGTGCTCCCGGTCGTCAACCGCGACTGGCAAAGCGAGCCCGACCGGTTTGGCGGGCGGTGGGACCTCAACGCCAACCTGCTCAACGTCGTGCGCGAAGTGGGCACGCAGACTCGCCGCCTGTCGCTAGGTTCGGCGTGGGAGCGCAGCTTCGCCGACGGCATCGGCGGCCAGTACCGGTTCACCGCAAGCGTGCGCGGCGACGGCTACTCGGTCAGCGATCTGAGCCTTTTGTCGAACCCCGACCTGCCGCCCGCGTTCTTTCCGCAAAACGGCCTGCCGGCGACGGAACCGATCTCCTCGAGCTACCTCGCGGGCCGCGCCTTTCCGCAACTCGGCCTCACGTGGCGCTATCCGGTGATCCATCCCGGCCCGGTGATGACCGGGCTCGCCGAACCGATCGTCGCCACTTTTGTCGGGCCGACCGGCGGCAACCGCCGCGATATCCCAGACGAGGACAGCCTCGCTTTCGACTTCAGCGATTCGGACCTGTTTCGGCCCGATCGCCTGCCCGGCTACGACGTGCTCGATACCGGCCAGCGCGTCGATTACGGCACCAAGCTCGGGGCCTATTTGAACAAGGGCGGCAGCTACTGGATCCTCGTCGGGCAGAGCTACCGGGCCGAAAACAATCCGTTCCTCCCGGTCGGCTCGGGCGCTGAAAATCGGTTTTCGGACATTGTCGGGCGCGTCGTTCTGTCGCCGAGCGCCTATCTCGACCTCATCTACCGGTTTCGGCTTTCGAAGAGCGATCTTGCCAACCGCTCGCAGGAAGTCGGCATCGCCACCGGGCCGCAAAACCTGCGGCTCAGCGCCAATTATCTGCTGCTGCCGGCGGAAACGGAGAGCAACGTCGCGGTCGCCCCCAACACCGTTGCCGGGCAAAACGTCGTTTTCGGCAAGCGAGAACAGGTTTCCTTCGATGTCACGGCAAAGCTGACACGCTATTGGTCGCTGCACGGCTCGGAGACGCTCAACCTGATCAATACCAGCGATATCGTAAACGGCGTCGTCGTGCCGCAATCCGGCAGCACCAGCGTTTACGGCACGATCCAGGCGATCTATCAGGACGAGTGCATTGCCTTCATCGGCTCGGTGACGCAGTCCGGGGTCCGCAGCGGCGACGTCACTCCAGGATGGTCGGTATTGTTCAGCGTCGTTTTCAAGAATATCGGAGAGATTGGCGGCACAATAGCCTCTATCGCCGGCAATGCGCCGCCGCCGTAGAGCAACCGAACAATAGCGTCAAGGGCAGGTAGGCGACAGATGCTGCTGAGGAGGTATAGACTTCAAAGAGGTTGGCTTTGCCGCAGGAGTTGCCGGCGATGAGCACGATTCGTTGGCTTTGTGCATTGACGCTCGTCTTTACCTGGCTCGGCAACGCGGCGATCGCGGCGCCAGCCTCGCCGGCGCCTCTGCCGCAGCGGCCGGGAGACGCGCCTGCTCCGAGCTTCGAGACCAGCATCGCCGCGGTGGTCAACGACGATGTGATCACCCTCGGCGATTTGCTGTCGCGGCTGCGGATGCTGATGGTGTCGTCCAACCTGCCCGACACGCCGGAGCTGCGCAAGCGGCTCGAACCGCAGGTCCTGCGCACGCTGATCGACGAAAAGCTGCAGATGCAGGCGGCAAAGAAGAAGAACATCGTCGCCACCAAGTCCGAGCTGCAAAAGGCGCTCGCCCAGGTCGAGGCGCAGAACCACATGCAGTCTGGGCAGCTGATTGCCTATCTGAAGGCGCACAGCATCGAGAAGAGCGCGCTCCTCGACCAGCTGACCTCGTCGATCGTTTGGGCAAAGCTGGTGCGGCAGCTGGCGCAGCGAACGAGCCCGGTGACGGATGAAGAGGTCGATCACGAGATGACGCGGCTGAAGGAACATGCGAGCGACCCCGAAAGCCGGGTCGCCGAGATCTTTCTGGCAGTCGACAGCCGATCGCAGGATCAGCAGATCCACGATCTGGCCGAGCGGCTGATCGACCAGATGCGGCAGGGCGCGCGTTTTTCGGCGATCGCCCAGCAATTCTCGCAATCGCCGACCGCCGCGGTTGGGGGTGATCTTGGCTGGGTGCGGCCGCAGCAGCTGCCTCCCGAGCTCGCCAAGGCCGTCGAGCAGATGCATCCCGGGGAATTGTCGCCGCCGATCCGCACGCCGGCCGGGTATTACCTGCTGCTCGTTCTTGACCGCCGCACCGGAACGATCGGCAGCGAGGCCGACACCGCGATCGACATCGTGCAGGTCGTCTTCCCGCTGCCGACGCAGCCTAACCCGGCGCTGCGCGCCGCCGCCATCGCGCAGGCCGAGAGCATCAAGGCCGCCGCTACGAGCTGCCCCGAGATGCTGAAGATTGGTAAGGAGAAGGCGCCGCAATTGTCGAGCGAGGGAAAGTTGCGCCTGACGCAAATCGCACCGGCGATGCGCAAGCTCGTCATGTCGCTGCCGATCGGTCAGCCGTCGGAGCCGATCGTCCAAAGGAACGGCGTCGGCGTCATCATGGTATGTCAGCGCTCGGCGCCCGGCTCGAGGCTGCCGAACCGGCCCGAAGTCTACAACCTTATGATGCGCCAGCGCCTCGATATCATCGCACGGCGATACATGCGCGATCTGCGCGAAGCCGCTTTCGTCGATGTGAGGGTGTAAGGCCGATGGATCTTCCGCTCGCCGTGACGATGGGCGAGCCCGCCGGAATCGGCGGTGAAATCGCGCTCGCCGCCTGGCTCGGCCGAGGCGATAAAGATCGGGCCTTCTACCTGATCGACGAGCCGGACCGGCTCGCCGGCCTCGCGCGGACGCTCGGCTGGGATGTGCCCGTCCGCGCGATCGCCGTTCCGCAGGAGGCAATCTCGGCCTGTCGCGAGGCGTTGCCGGTACTGCCGCTCGGCGTCAGATTGCGTGCCCGTCCGGGACAGCCCGATCCTGCCGACGCGCTGGCGATTATCGGGGCTATCGAGCAGGCGGTCAGGGATGTGCGGGAGGGGCGTGCCGCCGCGCTCGTCACCAATCCGATCCAAAAAGAAAACCTCTATCGGGCCGGGTTTCGCCACCCGGGTCACACCGAATTTCTCGCCGAACTCGCCGGCACCGGGGCAACGCCGGTCATGATGTTGGCGAGCGAGGAACTGCGCGTCGTCCCCGTCACCATCCATCTCGCGCTGCGCCGTGCGGTCGCGATCCTCTCGACGGCGGCGATCGTCCATGCCGGACAGGTCAGCGCGGCGGCGCTGCGCCGCGACTTCGGCATTGCCGCGCCGGTTCTCGCGGTTGCCGGGCTCAACCCGCACGCCGGCGAAAACGGCGCCCTCGGCGAAGAGGACCGCGACATCGTCGCGCCCGCGGTTGCCAAACTGCAGGCCGCCGGCATCGACGCGCGCGGCCCCTTTGCCGCCGACGCGATGTTTCATGCGCAGGCGCGCCGGAGTTACGACGCGGCCTTGTGCATGTACCACGATCAGGCGCTGATCCCGTTGAAGACTCTGGACTTCTACGGCGGCGTCAACGTCACGCTCGGGCTGCCCTTCGTGCGCACCTCGCCCGATCATGGGACTGCTCTCGACATTGCCGGGCGCGGCATCGCGCGTCCCGACAGCTTCCAGGCCGCGCTGCGGCTGGCTGCCCGCATGGTGCTCAATCGACGCCGCGCCGACCGGTGACGTGACGGCGGATGAGCTGCCGCCGCTGCGCGCGGTCATCGCCCGCCACGGCATCGTCGCGAAACGACGGCTCGGCCAAAACTTTCTCCTCGACCTCAACCTGACCGGGCGGATCGCGCGCGCTGCCGGCCCGCTCGATCATGCCAGCGTCATCGAAATCGGCGCCGGGCCGGGCGGCTTGACCCGGGCGCTGCTCGCCGCCGGCGCCCGGCGCCTTGTCGCGGTCGAGCGCGACCCTCGCTGCCTCGAAGCGCTCGCCGCCATCGCGCAGGCCTACCCGGGCCGTCTCGAGGTCGTCGCGGTCGACGCGCTCACGGTCGACCCCGCCGCGCTGGCGCCGCCGCCGCGCAAGATAGTTGCCAATCTGCCCTATAACATCGCGACTGCTTTGCTCATGCGCTGGCTCGACCGCGTCGGCGATTACGAAGGTCTTACGCTGATGTTTCAGCGCGAGGTCGCCGAGCGGCTCGCCGCGGCGCCGCGGCACAAGGCTTACGGCCGGCTGAGCGTGCTCGTGCAATGGCGGGCGCAGCCGCGCCTGCTGTTCGACGTGCCGGCGCGCGCCTTTGTCCCGCCGCCCAAGGTCACCTCAACCCTGGTCGCGATCGAGCCCCGCGCCGAACCGCTGGCGCCAGCCGGAAAGCCGGCGCTCGAGCGGATCACCGCCGCCGCTTTCGGGCAGCGCCGCAAAATGCTGCGCGCCAGCCTCAAGCCGCTCGGGGTCGACATCGAGAGATTGCTCGAAACCGCCGGCATCGCCGGGACACGGCGTGCCGAGGAGCTTTCGGTCGCGGAATTTTGCGCGCTCGCCCGCGCCTTCGAGGCATGAGGCGGCACGCTTGAAAAAGCCGATGCAATGGCAAACCATATGTCGGCGCGGCAGGACCGGGCTCGACGACTGGCATGCACCACGCTGACACTCTTTTCGGCCGCGCGTGGCTGCGTGGCACGGCACTGCGGGCGGACGATTTCCGGCCCGGGACGCCGTTGCGGCACTTCTTTGCCTGGAACGAGAGGGCGCGGCGGCCCGATCGCCGCTATGTCATCGCTAACGATTTGCATCGCCTGCTGACGGCACTCGGCGGCATCGCCACGGCGCGCGAGATTTGTGTGGCGCATCTCGCTCTGCACCCGGTCATCCGCGCCCGGTTCGGCGATCGCCTGCTGGTGTCGCGCCGCGCCGTCGCCGAAGCGGCCGATCGATCCGGCATGTCGAGCGGCGCGCCGGCCGTGGCCGCCGGCCGGCGGCTCGTCGAGGCTCTCGTTGCCGCGATCGGCGCCTGTGAGGGGGCGGCGCACGCCGTGGTGTTCGCCGCGTTCGAAGCGCTCGGCGACGCGGTCGATCTGGCCGCGCTCGCGCGATTGCGGCACGTGCAGGCATCGCCGATGCGCGGCTCGCGGCCGCGACGGATCCTGGTGATCCGGTTGAGCGCCTTCGGCGATTTCGTGCAATCGCTCGGGCCGGTCGAAGCCATCCGCCGCCATCACAGCGGCGATCGCATCGCCCTGCTCACCACCGCACCCTTCGTCGATTTCGCGCGGCAGCTCGGCTGGTTCGACGAGGTGCTGGTCGATCGGCGGCCGGCGTACGCCGACCTGCGCGGTTGGATTGCCTTGCGCCGAACCTTGCGGATGGGCGGTTTCGACCGGGTCTACGACCTTCAGACATCGCAGCGCTCGAGCGCCTACCGGCGGCTCTTCGATGCCGGAAGACCGCCCGAATGGTCGGGAATCGCGGCGGGCGCGTCGCATCCGCACGCCAATCTCGATCGCGACTGGCAGCATACGATCGACAAGCAGGCTGAACAGCTGCTGATGGCCGGCATCTACCCGACGCCGCTGCCGCGGCTTCCGGCCTTCGACTGCGCGCCTGCCCTACCGGCGGACCGCGATCTCGTTCTTTTCGCTCCCGGCTCCTCGCCGCATCGTCCGGCCAAACGCTGGCCGGCCGAGCATTTCGGCGCCCTCGCGCAAGCCCTCGATGCGGCCGGATACCGCCCGATTGTCGTCGGCGCGGGGGGCGAGGAGGACCTGTCGGCGGCGATCCGGTCGTACTGCCCGGCAGCCGTCGATCTCGTCGGCCGCACCAGCATCGCGGCTCTCGGTGCTCTCGCGCAGCGCGCGGTGCTGACGGTCGGCAACGATAACGGCGTCAGCCATCTGGCGGCGGCCGCCGATTGCCCGGTCGTGGTGCTGTTTTCCGAGACAGGTTCGGATCCGGCGCGTTGCGCGCCGCGTGGCCGGCTGGTGCGGATCCTGACCGTGCCAGACCTCGATGCGCTGCCGGTTGAGGCCGTCCTCGCCGATGCCCTTGCCATATTGCGGCACCTCGCTGAGGCTGCCGGCGATCCCTGTTCGATGGCGCGCACGACATGACCGATGATGCCGCGAATTTCCTCAGCTATCGGGACCGGATCGTGCCGCGTTCGGAGGTGCATTTCCTGCGCCGCCTTTATGTCGCCTTCGACCGGCTGCACCCGATATGGGTCGGCCGGCGGCAGGACGCGGGATTCCCCGAATTCGGCGCCGAGCCGCTGCTGCTGGGCGGAATCGGGACGCGCGGTGCGGTCGCCGGCGCCCTTTTCAAGCATTTAGGCCGGTTGCCGTCGCGGCCGGACCTGCGAGCGCTGCGGCCGCGCCTCGTGCACGCGCATTTCGGGCGCGGCGGCGCGTTGGCGCTGCCGCTCGCCGAAGGACTGGGCGTACCGCTCGTCGTCAGTTTCTACGGCGGCGACGCAACTAAGGAAAAACACTACCGGCCTGGCCTGGTCCCGGCGATCTACGCCCGCCGCCTCGCCGCATTGCAGGAACGGGCGGCGATGTTCGTCTGCGTCTCGGATTTCATTCGCGACCGCCTGCTCGACCGCGGCTTCCCGCGCGACAAACTGGTGGTGATCCGCAGCGGCGTCGATCTCGACCTCGAGCCGGGGACCGCTCGGAAAGTGCCGCCCGGCTATATCCTGTTTGCCGCCCGCTTCGTCGAAAAGAAGGGAGCAACCTATCTGATCGAGGCGGTGCGCCTGCTGCAGGCGGAGGGGCGGAAATTGCCGCTGGTACTGATCGGCGAAGGCCCGCTGGAGGAGGAGTTGAGGCGGCAGGCCGGCGCGCTGAAGAACGTCCTCTTTCACAGCTGGGTGCCGAACCGGGAACTGCGCGCCTGGATGGCCGGCGCGATGGCGGTTTGCGTACCGAGCTGCGCCGCGGAAACCGGCGATGCGGAGGGCCTGCCGACCGTCGTCATCGAAGCGATGGCCGCGGGAACGCCGGTCGTCGGCTCGCGGCATGCCGGCATCGGGGAAGCGGTCGAGCACGAGCGCACCGGGCTGCTGGTACCGCCCGAGGATCCGCAGGCGATCGCCGCCGCATTGCGCCGGCTGTGCGAGGAGCCGGGATTGCGCGACGCGCTCGCCCGCGACGCGCGCCGCGCCGCCGTCGAACGGTTCGACGCGCGCACGCAATCGCGCCGCCTGCAGCAGCTTTTGCTCGACGTTATCGCCAGACATCGCGGAGCCTCGTGATGCCTCGCCCCGCGACCTCAGCAAGCGCGCCCCGGCTCATCGGGATTACCGGGGCCACAGGGTTCATGGGCAAGTACATTACGCAATCCCTGCTCGCGACGGGACGCTATCGGATCCGCGCCCTGTCGCGGTTTGCCGCGGATGCCGAAAGCGGGCGCGAAGCGGTCGAATGGCGGCGGGGTGACCTTAATTCGCCGCCCGATTGCGAGGCCTTCGTGCGCGGTCTCGACGCCGTCATTCATCTGGCGCACACCAACACGCCGCTTTCCTCGCAGCGCGACTGGGCCGGCGATGCGGTCCTCAACATCGTGCCGACGCTCAATCTGATCGAGGCCTTGCGCAGGGAGAGCCGCCCGATCGATCTGGTGTTTGCCAGCAGCGGCGGCGCGATGTACGAGGCGCGCGCCGAGCGGGCGCCTTTCAAGGAGAGTGACGCTGCGCATCCCGCTTCCCCCTACGGCATCGCAAAGCTCGCGATCGAGCATTACCTGCGGCTCGCCGCCGATCAGGGCTGGCTGCGGGTGACTGCGCTGCGGATCGGCAACGCCTACGGCACGCCGCTGCCGCCGCAGCGGCGGCAGGGGCTGATCGGCGTCGCCATGTACCACGTATTGCGCGGTGAGCCGGTGCCGATCTATGGCGACCCCCGCAACGTGCGCGATTGGGTTCACCTCGCCGACGTGGCCGAGATCGTCGAGCGCTGCCTCGAGCCGCAGCGTCCCTTCGATATCTTCAATGTCGGCTCGGGACGCGGGGCCTCGACCGACGACATACTGGATCTGATCGAAAAGGCGATCGGCCGCCCGGTCGGGCGCCGGCGCCTTGTCGGCGTCGACGGTGCGGACCGGCTCGCATCATGGGCGGTCCTCGACATCGGCAAAGCGGAGCGCGAACTCGGGTGGCGGCCGAAAGTCTCTCTCGAATCGGGAATTGAGCGCCTGTGGCGGGAATATAAAGACAAATCATGAATTTCCGAAAGGAAGCCACGCGCGCCGAAGGAACCAGCTTGCGGACCCGGCGTTGCGGGTCATTGGGGAGTGACGGGCAGTGAATAATTGCCGATCGTGGAAACCGAACTCCTGATAACTGCGGCGGTGTATAGGCGCTTCGCAAAGCGCTGCCGGGAGCTATTGCCGCGGGCCCGAACCGAGGCAGCGAGGGAACGACTGCGCATCATCGCCGCGGAGATCGATGCGCAGGCCGAAGAACTCGAGCTGGCGGAAAGCCTTAAGGGCGATCCCTAAGATACGGCATCGGAACCGGGCGCTGCGGGATCATGTTTCAACCTTGTGGCAATAGGCTGGACGAACAGCAGCGATCGTGTCGCGCACTGCCGCAGGCAGGCAAAGCGGTTGCGGCGTTTGGCGGTGTCGGAGCCTGACGACGCTTTCCGTCGCCAAATCCTCGAACTCGCCCAGCAATACGAGCGCATCGTCGAAAAGATCGAAGGGGGTATGGACGACTCCGCCGTTGCGCTCCTGATCGCCGCAGTCACCGCGCCCGACAAGTCCGAATAGCGTACCGTTCTCTTTGCTTTCCCAGGGATCCGCGCGATAAAGCCGAGCCTTGTGGTTCTAGGCCGTGGTTTCTTAATTCTGGTTGGAAGAATGGACGCCGAGATTTTCGCGTGACGGCGCCGACGCGGGAAGCCGGCGCCTGATGCACGCCTATCTGCCGGATCTCGGTGCGTTGAGCGCCGTCGCCATCACCTTGGGCGTCGGCGCGGTCTTGCTCGTCGCCGGCATGGCCCTCGCCGGGCGCGGCGCCGCGCCCGAGATCGGCATCGGCGCCGGCTGGGGCGCGTTGTGCGTGCTGCTGACGCTGTGGGGAGTTTTCCTGCCCGTGAGCCTGCGCGTCCCGGCGTGGGGCTTTGTCGTCGCCGCAGTCTGCTCACTGCTGATGCCGCGCTGCCGCGTGCCGCGCGCCGCGCTGGTGACCGCGGCGAGGATGATCGGCTTGACCGCACCGTTGTGGCTCGTCATGGCCCCGATTCGGCCGTCACAGCCCGACACCTTCCTCAACCTGTTGCCGAACGCGGCCTATCTCGTCGATTACGGGCGCTTTCCGACCAGCGCTTTGCCGCCGAGCCACTCCTACCTGCCGTCGGCACCCTACAACACGCAATTCTTGAGCTTTCTCGGCGCCCTCGTGTCGCCCGGCTACCCGGCCTCGGGGATGTCGCTCATCAACGTCATGCTGTTCCTCGTCGCCGGAATCGCGATCGCGCGCGCCCTCCGTGACCGCAAGGGCGAGGAGGCCGCGCTGACCTGGGGCGGGCTCGCGCTCGGCATGCTGCTCGCCGTGCTCCTCAATCTGGGGTTCGTGCCGCGCGTCGATTTCACCGCCTTCGGCGAGCCGGCGCTGATGGTGACGGCGCTGTTGTCGGCGTGGCTGCTGGTGCGCGCCCAAGGCGCGCTTGCGGCGGGCGAGCGGCCGGCGAGCCTCGTTGCGCTGTCGCTGATCCTCGCGGCAATGATCAACGCGAAGCAGTCGGGGATCGGGCTCGTGGCGGCGCTGCTCGCCGCCGCGGCGCTCGCCGGGGCAGCCGAGCGCGCGCTGCCGTGGCGGCGTTGGCTGCGGTTTCTCGTCCTCGCCTCGCTGCCGGCGGGCTTAATTTATGCGGCCTGGCGATATCACGTCGCGCGCGCCGGGCTCGCCGAGCTGACGCTGTTGCCGCCCGGCGCGTGGCATTGGGCGGTATTGCCCGAGACCGTCGTCAGTGCGGCGCGGTCGATCTTCGAAAAGCCGTTCTATTTCGGAGCCGTCGCGGTTGCCCTGGCGGCCTTGCCGGTGACGCTGCGCCGCTGGGGTTGGACCGCGACGACGCGGCTGCTCGCAATCCACGCCGCCCTGTTCGTCTTCTACAACGGCTTTCTGCTGCTCGCCTACATCATTACCTTCTCAGGGATGATGAGCGCCGCGGCGCATTCCTATTTCCGATACAACACGCATCTCGCGCTGGTCCTGGTGCTGGCGCTTGCGATGACCGCGCGCGACACCGGGGTCGGGGCGATCATCGTCCGCAACGCCCGTCGCTGGGCCGCCGTGGCGATCGCCCTCCAACTCGCCGCGCCCCTCGCATTTGCCGGGCGGCTGCGGTTCGACCTCGTGATGCCGCAGCCGCTCGTCTGGAACCTCGCCGCCCGCGCCAAGCCCTATGTCAACGACGGCGGCCGCCTCGCCGTCTTGCTGCCCGGCGACAACGGCAGCGTCGCCGCGATGCTTTCTTCGGTGCTGCGCGACGTGCCGCCGCGCCGCCGGCTCGACCTGTTGATCCTGCGGGGGGCCGACGCGGCGGCGCTCGGCGAGGCGGCGCGGCGCGGCTACGAATTGGCGCTCGTCTCGTGTTCGGGGGACGGGGTCGCCGGATTGCCGCCGCAGGTCGCCGGGATCCTCGCGCATGAGGGGGCAGGGTGGCGCGCGCTCGCGCAGTGGCCCTATCCGGCGGTCGCGTTCCGGCAGCGCTGGCAGGACATTCTTTCCTGGCGGCCGCTCTGCCGGAAGCGCTGAGGCAGCGGTCAGCCGGTGCGCAAGCGCTCGACGAAATCGCCGAGCCCGAGCTGGCGCGTGCGCCGCGCCCGCTCGGCGGTGACGATCGCCGCCACCTCGCCGATGCTCGCCTCGATATCGCGATTGACGACGACGTAGTCGTATTCCGCCCAATGGCTCATCTCTTCGGCCGATTTGGCCATGCGCAGGGCGACGACCGCGGCGCTGTCTTGCGCCCGCGCCTTGAGCCGCGCTTCGAGTGCGGCGGTGTTCGGCGGCAGCACGAAGACCGAAACGAGATCGGCGCGCAGGCTCGCCGTCAGTTGCTGCGCCCCCTGCCAGTCGATGTCGGCGACGATGTCGCGGCCGGCGGCGAGCGCCGTCTCGACCAGCCGCCGCGGCGTCCCGTAGGAATGTCCGAAGACGCTCGCGCGTTCGAGCAGCTCGTCCTTTAAGACCATGGCCGCGAAACGCTTCTCCGAGATGAAGTGATAGTCGCGTCCGTCGCTTTCGCCAGGGCGCGGCGGCCGGGTGGTGACGGAAACCGACAGTTCGAGGGCGGGGTCGCGCGCAACGAGGCCGCGCGCGATCGTCGTCTTGCCGGCTCCGGAAGGCGAGGACAGCACCAACAGAAAGCCGCGCCGCCTGATCCCGCCCTCGCTCATTCGAGGTTCTGCACCTGTTCGCGGAACTGCTCGACCGCGGCCTTTAGCGAAAGCCCGATCCGGGTCAGCTCGATGTCGCTCGATTTCGAGCACAGCGTGTTAGCCTCGCGGTTCAGCTCCTGGCATAGAAAATCGAGGCGGCGGCCGACCGCCTCGTCCTGAGACAGCAGCTCCTCCGCCTGTTCGAGATGCGCGACGAGCCGCTCCAATTCCTCGCGCACGTCCGAGCGCGCGACGATCAGCGCTGCTTCCTGCGCCAGCCGCTCTTCCGGCATCGCCGGGGCGAGATCGGCGAGTTCGGCGAGCAGCGTCCGCAACCGCTCGCGGATCGCCGCCGGCTGCGCCGCCGCGCAGGCCGTGGCGGCGGCGGTGAGCGAGCGCATTTCGCCGAGCTGCGCCGCCAGCAGCAGGGCGAGCCGCGCGCCTTCCTCGGCGCGCGCCGCGGCGAGGCGGTCGAGCGCGGTTTCCCACCCGTCGAGGATCGCAGCACGGCGCGCTTCGGCCGTCTCTTCGCTGTCGTCGTCCACCGTTTCGACGACGCCGCGCAATGCGAGCAGGCCGTCGAGCCGCGGCGGCGCCGCCTCGATCTCGGCCGAAAGGTCGGCCAGAAGGCGCATGATCTGGGCAAGCGCCTCGCGGTTGACGCGGATGACCGGCGGCGCCGTGCGGGTCAGCGACAGGGTCGCCGAAACGTTGCCGCGGCGGAAACGCTGCCCGACGGCGTTGCGCAACAGCGGCTCGAGCCCGTCGAAGCCGGGCGCGAGGCGCACGCGCAGGTCGAGCGATTTGCCGTTGACGCTCTTGACCTCCCAGACCCAGGAGAGGCCCGCCGCGTCGCCCTCGGCGCGGGCGAATCCCGTCATGCTGGCGATACTCTTGCGCATCAATCGCTTATATCGCGCCCGAGGCGGTGCAACAACGCTGGGCGCTGCGAAACGCCACCGCCTGCGGGGAAAGACCCCCACCCTAACCCTCCCCCGCTTGCGGGGGAGGGAAGGCAGGGGGCAGGATGCAGGATGCAGCAATTTGCCGAATGGGAGGAAAGGATGGATCTGGGGCTGCGGGGAAGAAAGGCGCTCGTCACCGGCGCTTCGAAGGGAATCGGGCGCGCCTGCGCCGAGGTGCTGGCGCAGGAGGGGTGCGACGTCGTGCTGGTTTCGCGCACCGCGGCCGATCTCGAGGCGGTCAGGGCGAAGATCACCGCGCAGCACAACGTTTCGGTGCGCACTTTCGCGCTCGATCTCTCGGACAGCCGCAATGTCGACCGGCTTGCCGCCGAGTGTCCGGAGACCGACCTGCTCGTCAACAACGCCGGCGCCATTCCGGGCGGCGACATCGCCGCGATCGACGAGGCGCGCTGGCGCGCCGCCTGGGATCTCAAAGTATTCGGCTACATCAACATGACGCGGCGCTTTTATGCGCTGATGCGCGAGCGCCGGGCGGGGGTCATCGTCAACATCCTGGGTGCGGCCGGCGAGAACCCCGATTTCGATTACATCGCCGGCTCCTCCGGCAACGCTTCGCTGATGGCGTTCACCCGCGCAATGGGCGGCACCGCGCCGCGCGACGGGCTGCGCGTCGTCGGCATCAACCCGGGGCCGGTGATGACCGAGCGCCTCGTCACCTTGATGAAGACGCGCGCTGCTTCCCACCTCGGTGACGCCGAGAAATGGACCGATTACCTGAAACCCTTGGCCTTCGGGCGCGCCGCCAAGCCCGAGGAGATCGCCTGGATGGCCGCGTTTCTCGCCTCCGACCGCTCGGGTTACACGACGGGCTCGATCGTCACGATCGACGGCGGCGGTTCGAGCCGGCGTTCGGCATTGTGACATTCCGCCGCATGGTGACGTCAAAAGGTTTGTGTCAGCAGGAGAGGGGTGCTGACGCCCTGGTTTTGGTTTTCGTGGTTGAAGACGGCGAACAGGATGCGGTCCATCGAGGTGCGGTCGGAGAAGACGCCCATTGGCCGGGTTCGGCGTCTG
>DATLKN010000058.1:0-95475 GCA_035538335.1 Allostellaceae bacterium | reverse complement strand
GTAAACGGCGGCCGTAACTATAACGGTCCTAAGGTAGCGAAATTCCTTGTCGGGTAAGTTCCGACCTGCACGAATGGCGTAACGACTTCCCCGCTGTCTCCAACACCGGCTCAGCGAAATTGAATTCTCCGTGAAGATGCGGAGTACCCGCGGTCAGACGGAAAGACCCCGTGCACCTTTACTACAGCTTTGCAGTGGTGTTAGGGATGGCATGTGTAGGATAGGCGGGAGGCGATGAAGCGCGGGCGCCAGTTCGCGTGGAGCCGGCCTTGAAATACCGCCCTTGCGATTCCTGGCATCTAACCGAGGCCCATCAGCTGGGTCCGGGACCCTGCATGGCGGGTAGTTTGACTGGGGCGGTCGCCTCCCAAAAAGTAACGGAGGCGCGCGATGGTGGGCTCAGGCTGGTCGGAAATCAGCCCTTCGAGTGCAATGGCACAAGCCCGCCTGACTGCGAGAGCGACGGCTCGAGCAGAGACGAAAGTCGGCCATAGTGATCCGGTGGTCCCATGTGGGCGGGCCATCGCTCAACGGATAAAAGGTACGCCGGGGATAACAGGCTAATGACGCCCAAGAGTCCATATCGACGGCGTCGTTTGGCACCTCGATGTCGGCTCATCGCATCCTGGGGCTGGAGCAGGTCCCAAGGGTATGGCTGTTCGCCATTTAAAGCGGTACGTGAGCTGGGTTTAGAACGTCGTGAGACAGTTCGGTCCCTATCTGCCGTGGGTGTGTGAGACTTGCGAGGCGCTCTCCCTAGTACGAGAGGACCGGGAGGGACGCACCTCTGGTGTACCGGTTGTGGCGCCAGCCGCACCGCCGGGTAGCTAAGTGCGGACGGGATAACCGCTGAACGCATCTAAGCGGGAAGCCCCCCTCAAAACCAGGTCTCGCCGAGAGCCGTGAGAGACCATCACGTCGATAGGCCGGAGGTGGAAAGGGAGCAATCCCCGCAGCTGACCGGTACTAATCGCTCGAATGCGCTTGCTCCGAGCCAAGACGCCGCCCGCGTGCAGCGGCAAGACCCCCTGGGATTGCTCCCTTGGGGATTGCCCTTGCGCGGCCCGCGACCGCCCGCAACTCCCTCCCCCCGGCAGCCCGGGGGGCTTGCATGGCCTGGCGGCCACAGCGAGGGGCAAAACACCCGATCCCATCCCGAACTCGGCCGTGAAAACCCTCAGCGCCGATGGTACTGCGCCACCAGGCGCGGAAGAGTAGGTCGCCGCCAGACCTTGCAAACCCCCCGCCACCCGCCGGGCCTGCGAAACATCGCCACCCCCGGGCTCGACCCGGGGGCCCACACACTCTCACCGCCGCGGGGTGGAGCAGCCCGGTAGCTCGTCAGGCTCATAACCTGAAGGTCATAGGTTCAAATCCTATCCCCGCAACCAATTTATCAACGGCTTAGGCTCTTGCCTAAGCCGTTTTTCTTTGCCAAACTACCCGTCACATATCCGACACACTTTACGGCTCAAACGACGGTATTCACATGCGGCTCAATCACACCATCATGGGCGATCGCGTCCAGCTCTATAAGCGCCCAAGAAGCCGCTATTGGCAGTGCGCGACGCACCTCGAAGGATGTCCGCAACGCCCTCAGGACCAACCGCCGCATCCGCCTCCACCAGCGCGAGCTGTTCGCGCTCAACAACGACCGCACGACATGGAGCCGCCGCACCGTCGTCATGGTGGACGAGGCCGCGATGGTCGACACCAAACTCATGGCGATGCCGGCCGCGCATGCCTATGACGCCGGCGCCAAACTCATTCTGGTCGGCGACGACCGGCAATTGTCGAGCATCGATCGCGGCGGCATGTTCAGCGCTCTCAAGGACCGGTACGGCGCGGCAAGCCTCACCGAGGTGCGGCGGCAATTGAAGAAGGACGACCGCCGCGCGACCGAGATGATGGCGGAAGGCAATTTTCATGACGCGCTCGCCGGCTACGCGGCGCGCGGTCATATCCACTGGGCGGGCAGCCCCGAGGGCGCCCGCGCCGCGCTTGTCCGGCAATGGGAAGCGGACAGCGCGATCGATCCGGGAAAAACGCGTTTCGTGTTCGCCTACACCAATGTCGATGTCGACGAACTAAACCGGGATCTGCGCCGCGTACGCCAGGCGCGGGGGGAGCTCGGCGTCTCGACGAGCTTCGAGACGAAGCACGGCAAGCATGATTTTGCCGACGGCGACCGCGTCCAGTTCACCGGCACCGACAAGACGCTCAACATCTATAACGGCAATGCCGGCGTCATCCGCCGCATCGAGGGGAGCCGGATCGTCGTTTGCCTCGACGGCAAAGACTGTCCCTTGCTCGCCTTCGATGCGGCATTGTTCAAGGATTTTCGGCACCGCTATGCCGGCACGATTTACAAGGGCCAGGGCCGCACGATCGACCAGACTTATCTCTATCATTCGCAGCATTGGCGACGGGCGGCGAGCTATGTGGCGCTGTCGCGCCATCGGGAGAAGGCAGAGTTGTTCGTCGCGCGGCAGACCGCCGGCGACCTGAACGAACTCGCCTGCCAGATGGCGCGGCGGGACGAGCGCCGCGCCGCCTCGCAGTTCTTCCACGGCGGCGAACGAGGCGGCGGCCCCGTGCGTCCGCTGACGCCGCTCGAGCTGCTGGCGCGTCTCGCGGGCCGCAGCCGCGAGCGCCGCCACAGGCACGACCGGATCCGGAGCGAGTTTGTGCAGGCGGCGCGAGAGGAGCTCGAACGCCGGAAGCCGGCGGATCAGGGCCGCAGCGCGATCAAGGAAAAGGAGAAGAGCAAAAGCCGCGGCGGCGATCTACCGCCGAAGACGAACAGGAGGAGCCGCCCCTATCGGCAGATGATGGGGGAACCGCGCCGGCGGACACCGCAGCGGAATGCGGCGCCCGACGACGGCTCAGCCTCGCGCGCCGTCGCAACGGTGTTCGGCCGCGTGGACCTCCTGGCTTTATGGCGCCGCGTGGCGGCGTGGATCACGCAGCTCCGGCGGCCGACGCCTCCTCGGCCTGGTTATCGCCGGCGCAATCACCGCCTTTTGCGGTGACTCCTTCGTCGCCACCAGAACTTGTGTTGGGTGTCCTCAGCTGTTGCTCCCCGGGCCAAGTCCGGGGGGCCCTAACAAGCTTGCAGATCTCCAAGAATGCCGCTTTCGGCCGGAAATAGTGCGGCTCCGGCTATGAAGCTCGTAGCCGCGTCGTCTGTGGCAGCGTCCGACAAGGCGTGACAGATCTCGATGGCGGCGATGAATCGACGGCTCGCGTCGTTCCCATCGATGTCCGAGCGAGCAACTTTGCCCTGTTCGTCTGTGCTATCCGATTTCGGCTTTGCCCCGCACATCCCCGAATTGAACCGGATCTTTCGCTGTTGAGGTGCCGGGGTTGACCTTGGTCTCAAGACTTGCCGGGGGTGGGTCTTGCTCATTCACCATCCCGCTTGGCCTTCCTCGATAGACGCCTTGTCGTTTCTCCCAAGTCTGACCGCCTTATCACGATTACAGCCCGCCATGCGCGAAACCTAAAACGGACTTCCGCGTCGCCAGGGCAAGGGCTTCGCCCTCGCCGCGGTGTCCCCAGCTTTCGGGAGCAAGAGCTCCCTGCCAAGCCGGGTGATACCCCTCCGCGTCTCGCCCTTCTGCCGCCAAGGCACCCCGTTTTTACGGTTCGCTGTCGGGCAGCAATCAAGCGGTCAGACAAACAAAGGAGAACCAACATGGCTACCATCGGAACTTTCACCAAGCAGGACGGGTCTTTCGTGGGCTCGCTCACGACCCTCACCGACAAGTCCAAGGTCACGATCTCCCCGATCGATAAGACCAGCGAGAAAGCCCCGGACTTCCGGGTCTACGGGGGCGCAGCGGAAATAGGAGCAGCGTGGTCAGCGACCAGCAAGGACGGCAAAGCGTACCTCTCGGTCAAGCTGGATGATCCCAGCTTCATGAAGCCGATCCTCGCCCGCCTGGTCGAGATGGATAAGGGTCACGCCCTGGTCTGGACCCGCCAATAACGGGCCGACGCGGCCTCGGTCTTCAAGCCGAGGCCGCTTCCCGTTTCGCAAGGAAAGGAGAAACGACAATGACAACGCAATTCCGCTGCCTCGACACCGGCACGCCGCTCACCGTCGCGCGCCGCAACTTCCGCCGCATCGAACGGATCGACGAATACCCCGACACGTCATGGCTCGATGACGATGCCGGTCGCGAACGCCTCGTCGCCTTCCGCGAAGGGTGCTGGCACCTGATTGGTATCCAGGCATCCGCGAATGTGCTTATCCCGCTCGGCGGCCACTTCGTCACGCAGACCGTGACCAGCCCCGGCCTGTTCGGGATCGAGAGCGACTCGGACGAGGCCTACCTCGACCAAGTCTTCGCCGAGGAATGCGCCAGCCTCGCCGCGATGCTGAGCGCCATCGGCGTCACGGTGACGGAATGAATCGGGAGGGAATCATGGCGCGTCCGGCTGCGCCGGGCCCGCCCACCCCGCCGGAGCCGTCCGGCTGGGGTTTCAGCTTTTTCCGGCCGAAGGCGCGTCGAGGAACGCCGGTCGGCGCCCGCCGCCGGATGCGCCCGCCGAAGCGGGCGGCATCAGGCGGCGCGGCACCGGCGAATAGTAAGGATTGACCCGCGCACGGTCGCGCCGTTGCTCGATGCGGTAATAAGCCGGCGCATAAACCGGAGCTGCGTTCGACAGACCGGCCATCAAGACAACCATGTAACCCGCTTGCAGCCCGTGCAGCTGCTGCGCGGTCATCAAGGGCACCTTCACAGGGCTTGTATTTGAACTGTTGCTCCACGACGTGCCCGTGCTCGCGCCCATGCTTTCGTTTGAGCTGGCATTGACGCCGCTCATGCCACTCGACGCGCCCGTACTGCTCCCTCTGTTCTCGCTCGATGAATTGCTGTGCGTTTGCATCATGCGCGTTGTGTCGCCAAGCCGCGTCTCAAGCCATTTCGCCGTTGTCGTATCATTCGGCGCGAAGGAGGCGACCACGCCCGCGTTGCCGATGAAGGTTTCCCATCGCTCTTTGTACAGGCTCTTGAGCTGGCTCATATCCTGCAGCACGGGCATCATCTGAATCCCGTAGCCGCGCACCAAAGCCCAATTGGTTTCTATAAGCTCGAGGTGGCCGAGGGCGGCGAACTCATCGAGCATGAACAGGATGCGCGGCTCGCCTTCTTCGCGCGGACGCATCGAAGCTTGCAGAGAAGCCGTCAGCAGGAGCCGCAGCCATTTGCCATGCCGTTGCATCATCTCTGGCGGGAGAATGAGATAAACCGTCGTAGGCTCCCGCTTGAGGTCGCGGAAATCGAATCCGTCCTTCGCCAGATCGTCGGCGATTTCAGGGTCGTCGAAGCATTCGGTATGTCGCTTCGCCGAGGACACGATCGACTGGATTTCATCGTTCCATTCGGTGAATTGAGACGCCTTGTTGCGAAGCCCCGCGATCGGCGAGCGCCCCATTTCCCGCGCCAGTTTGGGAATGCCGGCACCCTCAAAATCATTGCCCTTGTGCGGGCGGTCGCTCGGCAGACAAAGCAACTCGCGCACCTGCGACAGGGTAGGAACGCGCCCACGCCCTCGGGCTCCGATGACCACATACATGATGAGCGCGGCGACGAGCGCGCGGGCGGACTCGTCCCAATGCGGTTGCTTGCTCTCGATGGTAATCATCGCCTCGGCCAGAAGCGAGGCTTGCACGTTGAAATCCCGCGAGGACGGGTCTAGCGCGGCGAGGGGATTAAACCCGACGCTTTCCATATCCTCAAAGCCCTGCCTGTCGGTCAGGACGCCGAAGGGATTGAGCATAACAACCCGCCCGACACTGCGACGGAAGGGAGCGGAGACAGCCGCCAGCTCGCCTTTGGGGTCAACGACGACCAGCGACCTCGCCCCGCGCATGTCGAGCAGGTTAGGGAGCAGGATTCGCGTTCCCTTGCCGGAGCCGTTCGCCCCGAATATCAAGACGTGCCTGTCCTCGTCATAGCGAATTTTGTTCGAGATACCGTCGCGCGGATGAACGAGGCGACCGAGCTCGATCGCTTCGGGAGAGGGGCTGCCGAGGACGCGAAAGGACACAAGCCTAATCCTTGAACATGGGGTCAAAGCCGCCCGACTTGGTGCGCAAGGCCTGGTCAATTTCCCAATCGTCGGCCGATCGCGCGTCGCCGTGGACTGTCACTTCCTTGCGGTCATAGTCGCGGCCACGATGTTGGGCCGCGGGCTGAGGCGGCGGGGCAGGTGGATTTTGGCGGATAACGTGCAGCCCGCCGAAGAACAGGGCCGCCGAACCGAAAAGCAAAATCGTGCCCACCCAGCCGGCAATGTCAATCGAGAGGACAGCCGCGCCGAGCATCACCAAGGCGCCGGCAACTCCGGCGCAGGTCAGGAAGATCCCAATAGCTTCCGCGCTGTGGCGACTGCATATCTCCCTCGCTAGCCAGGCCAAGCCGAACAGAACGAGCATCCCCAAGCCAGCGAAGGCGATGAGCCGACCGGCATCGTGCGCGTGAGCCAAAGACACGACCAGCCAACCCCCGCGCGGCACATGGGGCAAACCGAAGGCAATCACGGCCAGCGCCGAAGCGACGATAAGCCACGCCGCGACAAAAACGGCTGTGCGAGACGGCGAGGGGTAGCGTAGCCAAATTACCGCGGGTGTATTGACCCAGGCCACGGGGAGAGTTTCATAGGTCGGGTCATCGTATGGCGGCGGCGGGCCGTGTGGCGACTGCCAGGGCGGCTGAACCGGAGGCGATGGCGTGAGAAGGGATGGATCCAACACCCACGAAGGTTTCTGAGGCCGAATATTCCGCTCAGGGTTTTTCGCGTCATCGGGCATCGTTAACTCCCCCGAAACCATCTCTCAGTCTATTCTCTTCCGGTTAAGGATACGCGAACAAATCGCGCAATCAGGGGAAACGCGGGTAGGATAGTGAGAGTGGCAAGGCAGCGGAGGAAATCCGCGCGCCCTCCGCGAGGACCTCCGGCCTCGCTGCGGACGCCCGAATTCCCTCCTCTCTTGCAAGGGGGCTGCACCCCCGTTGACCCCGCTCAGAAAGGGAAAGCGCGTGCAGGACGAGGCCGCATCCAAGCCGAAGAGTAAGCCACGGCGCGGCACCGAGACACGGCAAAAATCCGTGCCCGTGACGACGCGCTACAGCCCCGCCGAGTTCGCCCAGCTCGAGGAAGCGGCCAGTCGCGCCGGACTGACCCGCGCCAGCTTTCAGCGTGTCCAGAGCCTCGGAACGCCTCCGAAGACGCGCAGCACCCGTCGCGCCCCGATCGAGCGCGAGTTGCTGGCGAAGGCGTTAGGGCAGCTCGGCAAGGTGGGGAGCAACCTCAACCAGCTCGCCCGCGCCGCCAATCTCGACCGCGCCGAGCGGGTTGAGGCCATGCTGACGATCGCCGCCTTGCGGGAATTGCTGCCCGAGTTTCTGAAGGCCCTGGGGCGGAAGCCATGATTATCAACGGCGGCGCAGCCGGGAATACCGGGTTCTGGAGCAAGCACCTGCAACGCGTCGACACCAACGACCGCGCCGAGGTCATGGAAATTTCCGGCTTGCTGGCGACGAACCTGCCCGGCTCGTTACGCGAGATGGAAGCGATCGCCGCCCAGAGCCGGTGCGGCGGTAATTTCATGTATCAGGCCAATATCAACCCGCGCGACGACGAGCATTTAACCGAGGCGCAATGGTGGGAGGCGATCGACACCCTGGAGAACCATCTGGGGCTCGCCGGACACCAGCGCGTCGTTGTCGAACACGAAAAGAACGGACGCGTTCACCGGTACGTCGTATGGAACCGCGTCTACGTTGAAACGCTGCGCGTCCGGGACATCGGCGGCAACTACTACGCCCACGAACGGGTCGCCAGAACGCTCGAATTGAAATTCGACCTGCAGCGCTCCGCATCCCTGCACGGCGAGAGAAACCCCGACGGCCGACCCGACCGACGGGAGGAGCTTTCGGAAAAACGCGCCGCCGAGCGGAGCGGCATAGACCCGAAACAGGTCACGGTGGAATTGACCGATCTGTGGCGCAAGACCGATAGCGGCAAGGCGTTTGCCGCCGCCATTGAGGAACGCGGCTATATCCTCGCCCAAGGCGATCGCCGCACTTTCTGCATCGTTGACCAGGCCGGCGACGCGCACAGCCTGGCGCGGCGTATCGACGGCGCGAAGGTTAAGGACGTGCGCGAACGGCTTGCCGGTATCGACACCGCCAGCTTGCCGACCGTGGACGAGGCGCGAACCACCCAGCGCGAGAAATATCCGACCATCGAAGCCGCCCGGACGGCATGGGAAGGGCGCGCAGGAGACGGCGGCGGAGCGCGGGAGGCGCCGCAGCCGGAGCCAGATAAAGCGCAGGAGCGTCCGGAAAAACGAGTCAACCCGACCATCGCCGATATTCGCTTGTCATGGAGCCAGAGTCCGACCGGCGCGGCTTTCGCCGCGGCGCTCAAGGACGAAGGCTACATCCTCGCCCGCGTGACGCCCGACGAAGCCCGCGCCAGCGAGCGCGCCCACGCCTTCGCCGCCGAAGTCGGCAACTTTGCCCCGAAATACCGCGACGGCGAGATCGTCGTCGTAAACGACCGCGGCGGGGTTTACCGCCTTGACGCCAAGACGACCGGAGCCGGGCGCGCCGCGGTCGAGACATTCACCGCAACGATAGACCGCGCCAACCTTCCAAGCATCGACGAGGCGAAGACGGCGCAGCTTGCCCAGGCCGAGCAGGCGAAACAGCGCGAGCCGTGGCACGACCGCCCGGCAACACGCATGGAGGAGACCCTATTCCGCATCCACGAGGTGTCGGATCGTAGCGGCGCGTCGGTTGCCGCCGGACTCCATGCCGAGGGCATCACGCTGGCGCGGGTCGACACGCCCGGGAAGGAGCGGGTCGAGCGCGACTATCAGCGGGAATTTGACGCGGTGCGGGACGCTGGCGAGGACGGGGCGCGGTTGCGCCATGCCGCCTTCAAGGAGGGCGAGCTTGTCGCGGTCACGCGCTATGGCGACGTTCACAGGCTCAACCCGCGCTATGTCGAACTCGACAGGCTCGAACGCGCGGCGACAGGCGGAGCCGACCGGACACCGACGCTATCGGCGGCGCAAGAATATTTTGCGACCGCCGAGCAGGAACGGAAGGCGCAGCGCGACGAGGCGCATCGGGACAGGAAACAGCAGTGGAAGGACGACCGCAGCGCCGCGCGGGAAGTGATCGACGAGGCCAAGGAAAGCCACCGAGAACGCCAGCAAGCAGCCCAAGACACCAAGCGCGCAGCGCTTACGGTCACGGACACGGCAACGGGCGCGGTCAGCTCGGTGAGCGGATTTGCAGAATTCCTTCTGCGATTGGCTGGCGACCGAGCGCCGCCGCTGACCAAGGGCGATATGGAGATACGCCAGCAACGCCGCGCCCTCGCCGCGATGGAGGACATCCGCGAGTGCATAGAGCGCGGCGAGAGCCTGAGCTCATCCGATATTGCGCACCTCACACCTTCGCACTGGGCGAACCTCAAATACCGCGGCGACGATTACATGCGCGAGCTGATTGAAAATCTCGAACGCGGGCAAGAGCGAGAGCGAGATGATAGCCGGACACGTGAACAGTGACGGCTTCCTTCCAGCCTCGCGGCGGTAAACTAGAAAAAAGCGTGGAGGATCAACAACGCGGAGCCCAACAGGGCGCAGCACCTGGAGAGCGGCATTGTGCCCCCTTATCGAGCGCGATAGGTTCGAGTCGGGCACCGCAACTGCTTTGATTAGCTCCTGCGAGCCATCCTGAACGGACCGGACGAGTGGTGATGCCGGAACGACCTTGGTTTCACCTGCCCAGGGTGGCGCGGAGCGGAAGGATCGGATGCTGTACTTTGCGTATGGCTCGAACATGGCCTGGGACCAGATGCAGTCGCGTTGCCCGTCGGCGCAGTTCGTCGCGATCGCGCGCTTATCGGATTACCGGCTCGTCTTCCCCCGCTATTCAAGAAGGCGGAAATGCGACGTGGCTTCAATCGCCTCCGCGGAAGGCGAAGTCGTCTGGGGAGTCGTGTACCGCATCGATGACGTCGACCGGTGCGCCCTTGATGCCTTCGAAGGCTTCGACCCGCGGCGCGACCCCGCGCGCAATGCCTATGAGGCCATCAACGTGGTGGTCCTCGTCCAACGAAATCCGGCTCACCCTCTCAACGTCTTAACGTATACGGCGCGACCGCAGCCCAATTTCACGCCGCGCGGGCCGAGCGTTGACTACGGAAACCTGTTCCTTGCCGGTGCCACGTATTGGCACCTTCCGGAGGATTACCTGCGTGTCATCGAAGCGACCTGTAGAACGCATGGTGAGCGCCACGAGCTAAGGTCGGGCAGCTAATAACTGGTGACCCTTCCGCTCAATCTCGTCTCGCCAGGCGAGCCGGTCGAGCCAATTGGCGGGTATAGCGCTGCGGCCCCAGAGTGCGCCAGCGATCTGGCCCGTAACCGCGGCCACCGTGTCCGCATCATCAGCCAGATTGGCAGCGACCAGAGCGGCTTCCGGAAAATCACTGGCCCGGTCGACGCACCATAGCGCGGCTTCCAGGGTGTGCGCGACATAGCCGCTTCGAGCTTATGTCGTTGCGGTCCTTGCCGCGCCAGGAGCCTTTGGCCACCGCGGCGATCGTGGGTTCGCTGGCCGAACGCGACCTCAGCACGGTCTGCTTATCGCCGGTTGTGATCGCCTCGGCGAGGATTTCGGCGAGCAGGGCGCAGCCCTCGACTGCCGCCTGCGCGCCATGGGTCGTGACGCTTTGGGCACGTGCTGCCCAGATCGCCTGTTCCGGATCATCGGCCCAGCGTAACGCGACCGGCGCTAGCCGCATGATCGAGCCGTTACCGGCGGTGTTCGCATCGGTCGAGCCGGCTACGGGATCTCCTGTCTGCACGAAGCGATGCAACGCCTGTCGCGTCGTGATGCCGATGTCGAAGCACCTTTGGTTATGCGAATTGTGGCCCTCGCGCCACCAGCGCACGAACCCCTCCATCAGGTCGCGCTGATCGAGCCCGCCGCGGGCGATCAAGCTGTCGGCGAGGCACAGCGCCATGCTCGTGTCGTCGGTCCATTCGCCCGGCTGAAGGCGAAACGGGCCGCCGCCGACCATGTCCGTAAGCGGCGGATGCGCATCGCGTCTGGAAAATTCGAGCGTAGTGCCGAGGGCGTCGCCGACGGCGAGGCCGAGCAGGCAACCGAGTGCGCGGTCGGCGATCGGGTCGTCGGGCATCATGCCTCCTCCAGATCATTTACCCGACAGCAGCCTCGGACATGCGCCTCCTGCTCGCGGGTCTCGATGGCTTGCAAGCTGCGAGCGTTGCGTACCGCTTTGATCGCTGCCTCCGGTTCCATGCCGAGTTCGACCAGCAGTCGCGCCGCGATCATGCCGGCCCGGCCGAGCCCGCCGCGGCAATGCACCAATACCGACCCACCACGACGGATCACCTTGCGCAATTCGGCGCCGGCGGTGAGCCACTGCGCCTCAAATCGATCGCCTGGCACCGAGACATCCCGAATCGGCAGATGAACCCATTCCATGCCGTGGCGCGCGACCACATTAGCCAGATCCGTCACATCGAGAAGTAGGAACTCGTGGTGCTCAACGAGCGTCACAACGATTTCGGCGCCCCATTCGCGGATGACGGTGAGGTCTGTTTCCAGGTCGCGGTTCCAGCCACCAGCCTGATCTTTCTTGCCCGGGCATAGCGTGAGACCGATCGCGCCCGGGATTCCGGGCGCGGAAACAACGGCGATTCGCAGGGGGTCGGTCAGGCTGGTTCGCATGGGCTTGAGCGTACCACGAAAACAACAGCGAGATATTGGACGGCACGGCAAGCCCCCTCGCGGGGGTGCCGACATCGCAAATCGCCGCACGTTCGACGAAGTCCTGCTGCAGCGAACCATGTACAATCTAAACGTCGACCCTGATCAACCGCCGCGGGCGCCGCAACGCCTCGTCAGGTGCTGCGCGATTGCTGAGGCGGCCCTCGACCACCGCCGCGCCGGATCTGCGGCGTTGTGCATTCTGAGAATTTCCTAGCGCGCCTTGCAACCGGGCACCGATACGCAAGCCGGACCCGAACAGGAGGCCGCTTGAGTCTCGCGACCGGAGATCCGGCCACGCGACCCGAACCACCCTTGAAGAACGCATGGCTGCGCACCCCCCGAGCCTCTCGATACGGGTATCCCAGGACAGCCGCAGCCAAGCTATATGTCGGCCGCCATCAAGAAGCGCGAGCCGGGTTCCGTCGCATCAGGAGTTTCCGACGTCTATCAGTTTTTCGCCGGCTTGAGCTTGAGCCAGCTCAAAAACTGCAACCCGTGAAGCACCGTCGAGCGTTCGTTCCGGCGATCGCCGTCGAGAAAACCGCGACAATCCGAATGTGCCCCCTAGCGGGGGATGTGAAAATATTGTATGATCCAGCCCTCGTATACCGTGAGCCCTGGATCACTATATCTGGTGGCCATCGAGGGAGTGAGCGCCGCGGTGAAACCGAACCGATCGATGCTCACGGCAAGCGGAAAGCTGGCTTCTACGCGGCCTAGCGGCGCAGTTTCGGGCAAGCCCGCAGCGATTCTCGTCCCGTGTTCAAGCCGGAAGGCGGCGCTCCCTGGCCGCGATGCCCAAGCGATCTCACTTCTCTGCGATTCGCAAAAGCGGGTAGAAACTGCGTGGCTCCGAACCCTGACCGACCTCAGACCCACGCACCGCGCGAGTGACCTCTACCAGGGGCGAGGGTTCCGAGTTGCCCTCAAGCTAGCGGCCGAGTGCGACGCGGACCTCTACATCGTTTCTGCGGGCCTCGGCCTCGTCCGCGCCGGTTTGTCGATCCCAGCATACGGCCTAACCTTGTCCGGCACCGGGCCAGAGAATATCGCCACTCGAATAGAGGGCCGCTTCGATCCGTCGGCGTGGTGGCGAGCCATCGGTCGCGGTCCGTTTGCGACCCCGCTTGACGCGATATTTAAGCCTCGTTGCAAAGGGGTAATCATCGCGTCGCTCAGCCACACTTACGCAAGCCTCGTCGGTTCCGCCCTGGCCCAGATCCCACAGAACCATTTAGCTCGTCTCCGAATTGTCGGATCGGGCTTGCGAACCGTTCTGCCGGAGGCGCTCCAACCATACGTCATGCCGTATGACGATCGACTGGCTGAATATGCCCCGGGCGCGCGCATAGATCTGGCACAGCGGGCGTTGGCGCATTTTGTACGAGAATGCCTTCCCGAACTCCCTGACGGCGATGCCGCAGCGCACGCGAACTGGGTCGCGACCGCCCTTGGGCAGATGACAGCGCCAGCGACCCTGGTTCGACGCCGCTCTACCGACGCTGCCGTGCTAGAGGTCATTCGCCAACACCTTGATTCCGGGATCGGCGTTGCCAGGCTGCTCCGCCTGCTGCGTGACCAAGAGGGTATGGCGTGCGAGCAATCCCGATTCGCACGACTCTGCCGTTTAGCGACGTCTCGGAGGGCCGCATGAGCGCCGACAACGACCACCTGGTTGTCCGCGCACTGCGGACAAAACAGGGAGACGATATCGATGTCTTCGCCTTCTTTGTCCCGGGCGCCGACCTCCTGCGAATCGCTGACATCAGTCGCGTGCGGCGGGACAGCAAACACCGGCTGCATGGGTTCCAACGCAAAGAGATTCGGCACCATGTTCAAGGGATCGTCGATTTCCTGGACGCGGGCGCCGTGCTGTTCCCGAACGCAATCATCCTGGCAATCTCCCCTCGCGCTCAGTTCACGGGCTCCCGCGGCCCTCGGCCGACCGGACTTGTCGAGTCAGCCCAGGCCGGCACGCTCCGCATTCCCATCCCACGGGGCGGCGTGAAGGCCGCCTGGATTGTCGACGGCCAGCAGCGCTCGATCGCGCTCTCCGAGGCGCGGAACAAGAGCTTGCCTGTCCCTGTCATCGCGTTCGTTTCACAAGACCTCTCGGTTCATCGCGAGCAGTTCATTCTCGTCAACAAGGCGAGACCGTTACCGTCGCGGCTCATCAATGAATTGTTGCCCGAAGTGGACACCATTCTTCCGCGCGATCTCGCGCCCCGCAGAGTCCCGAGTGAACTCTGCAACAGGCTGAACACGACCTTGGGCTCGCCATTCCACCGCCTGATCCGCCGACCGTCCGAAGACCAGGCTGAAGCCGTCGTGGTCGACAATGCGCTGATCACGGTCATTCGCAGCAGTATCAGCAGCCCGCTTGGCGCCCTCGCCCCCTACAAGGCCTCCGCATCAGCCCCGGCGGATATTCCCGCCATGTACCGGACTCTTGTCGCCTTCTGGAGTGCGGTTAAGGACGTGTTTCCTGATGCCTGGGGAAAACCGCCAACCGAAAGTCGGCTCATGCACTCGGCCGGGGTTCAGGCGATGGGCTGTCTGATGGATCGAATAATGTCGCGAGCGCCGGGCGGGACCGACGGCCGCCGGTTCGCATCAGAGGCGCTGAGCCGCATCGCGCCTTATTGCTGCTGGACCCGCGGGCGGTGGCCCGACATCGGAAGAGAGTGGAACGATATCCAGAATATCGCCCGCGATGTTCGGCTGCTCTCCGACCAACTCGCGCGTCTTGATCATGCGCATTCCTTCGCAAAGGTCGCATGATGAAATTTGTCTTCGCCGATAGTCTGGACTTCATCGACCCAGACTATGATTTCGCGGCGGATCGAAGCGGAGCCGGTCGTGCTGTTCATCGCGACGACCTCTACCCGCATGAGTTCCTCGACGAGACGCCCTATGACGGCATCCTGGTCTCGCGCGGGATTGTCGGTGACGCCAGGATCACCGGCAAATACACCGCGCCGCAGCTAATGCGCTTCCGTCGCGAAGGCGCACGCAGGTTTCTGCGATATCCGCGAGAGCAATTCCCCGGCAGTATGATGATGGGAGACTGCGGAGCCTTCTCCTACCGAGACCTTGCTGAGCCCCCCTATCGCCCCGAAGATACGATAGAGTTTTACGCCGACGCCGGTTTCACACATGGCTGCTCGGTAGACCATCTCATCTTCGATTTCGACGAGGCGCCCGGCCGGACGAAGGACGAGATCACCCGCCAGGTTCGTGATCGTTATGAGATCACGCTCGAACTAGCGACGGAATTTTTAGGGCGAGCGCGGCGCTTAGGCCCGACCTTCACGCCGATGGGGGTCGTTCAGGGTTGGTCGGCACAAAGCATGGCGGACGCCGCCGCCGCTTTAGCCAAAATGGGGTACAATTACCTCGCGGTTGGCGGCCTTGTACCGCTCCGGATTGACCAGATTCATCATGCGCTGACTGCTATTCGTGGGGCCGTTCCGCCCCATGTACAACTCCATCTCCTCGGCTTTGCGAAGATCGAGCACCTACCGAATTTGGCGCAATACGGCGTTGCGAGCTTCGATACCACGTCGCCGCTCTTGCGGGCGTTCAAGGATGCGCGGAAAAACTACTTTGCTCGCGATCCGGGCGGTCAACTCTCGCACTACACGGCCATTCGTATTCCTCAAGCGATCGAGAATAACAAGCTCCGGCACAAAGCGCTCGAGGGCGAACTCAATCAGGAGCAGATCCTTGAACTTGAGGTCGCTGCATTATCGGCCGTCCGCCGTTTTGCGAACCGCGAAGTCGGAACCCAGGAAGCGCTCGACCACGTCATGGATTATTGGTCCATTCTCAATTGGCACAACGACGCCTCGCCAGCACGCAAGATCGAGGCGATCGAACGCCAGCGTCGACTCTACGAGCGGACATTGGCTGATCGTCCTTGGGAGGACTGCGACTGTCGCGTCTGCCGAGAGGGCGGCGTCGAAGCCCTGATCTTTCGATCATCCAATCGGAACAAGAGGCGGGGCATCCACAATCTGTATGTCTTCTACCGGTATCTTCGTGAACTCCGAAGTGACCCAGCATGACGCGCGTTCTTTCCTACGACGCCCTGATCCCGCGCCAAAGCGAGTCGCTGTCGGTATTTACGTTCGTCGCACCCGCAACCGATATCGTCCGATTTGCCAAGATCGATCGCGCCGGCCGTGACGTCGCGGGAACGCTTCGTGGCTTTCAGCGCCCTCAGATCGCCAACCACATTCGCGAAATTCGCGACTATCTCGCGAAGCCGACCGCAATCCTCCCGAACCCGATCGTTGTCGCCTTCACTCACGCGGCGACACTCGAACCAACGGACGCCGGTACGGGACGGGTCACGATCGATGTCTCGCAAGGCCCACCAGGTTGGATCGTCGATGGTCAACAGCGGTTCACTGCGCTGATAGATTTAACAAGTAAACAATTTGATGTGCTGGTTTCGGGTTTTTTATGTACAAATCTTGAAGAGCTTCAAAGACAATTCATTTTGATTAATAATACCCGGCCATTGCCCAAGGCCCTGATCTACGAACTGTTGCCGCAAGTATCGGATTTACCGCCGCGGCTGTCCAACCGTTCCCAAGCGGCGCTTCTGACTGAGGCGCTCAATTATCGCCAGGGCTCCGCACTGCAGGGCCTGATCCGACAGCAGACCAACCCCAAAGGCACGATCCGCGACACAGTCCTCCAGAGAGTGATTATGAACTCCCTGTCCGATGGTGCCCTGAGGCTCTATGGGAGCGACAACGACCTTTTGCTCGCGAAGGGCTTCACGCTCCTAAGCGAATTTTTCCACGCGGTGAAACACGTCTTTGCCGAAGATTGGACCGGCAAGAACCCAGAGACATCCCGTTTGGTGCATGGCACCGGGATCATTGCCATGGGGTACGTCATGGAGGCGCTCCACGTGATGATTGGCGCGGAGGACAGAGAGGCCTTCGCGAAGGGCTTACAGCATCTCGTGGGCAACACCGCTTGGAGTTCCGGAGAGTGGGATTTCGGCGCCGAACGACGGCGCTGGAATGGGCTTCAGAACGTCCCAGGGGACGTCCGGCAACTCTCGCTCCATCTCGTGCAAGTGCTCAAACGGTCAATGATGAGGGCGGAAGCCGCATAACATGACCTATTCGATCAAAGAGATCTTTTACACCCTGCAAGGCGAGGGAAGGCACGCCGGCCGGGCCGCTGTGTTCTGCCGGTTTGCGGGGTGCAATCTCTGGTCTGGTCGAGAAACAGATCGGCCGGCCGCGGCCTGCACTTTCTGCGACACCGACTTCGTCGGAACGAACGGCGTCGGCGGCGGAAAATTCTCTACCGCCCAAAAACTCGTCGCGGCAATTGCCGCGGAGTGGCGCGGCGACGCCAACCGATTCGTCGTTTGCACAGGTGGCGAACCGTTGCTGCAACTCGATGCGGCCCTGATTTCAGAATTGCACGCCAGCGATTTCGAGATTGCGATCGAGACGAACGGCACTCTCGAACCCCCGGTTGGGCTGGACTGGATCTGCGTGAGCCCCAAGGCCGGGGCGCCGCTAGCCCTCAAGCGCGGAAACGAATTGAAGCTTGTGTTTCCACAGTCGGGCGCCGAGCCTACTCAGTTCGAGGCCTTAACCTTCGACCATTTCCTGTTGCAACCGATGGATGGGCCGGCACTCGCCGAAAACACCGCTGCAGCCACCGCGTACTGCCTCGCTCATCCGCGTTGGCGGCTAACGTTGCAGACGCACAAAATTATCGGAATTCGGTAGAGGCGTCCGATGTTTGAAATCTTCAAGGAGTTTCGTTTTGAAGCGGCGCATGCGCTTGACGACTCCGCTTATTCGCATGGGCGCTACACGCGCCTTCACGGTCACTCCTATCGGGCAGAGGTATTTGTCTGCGGTGAGCGGACAAATGCGGGATGGGTTCTCGATCTTGGAGAATTAGAAGCCCTGATGGTGGCCGCGCACGATGATCTGGATCACCATTTTCTCAATGAGATACCAGAGCTTGGACCGCCCACCCTGGAAAATTTGGCGTATTTTATTTGGAATAGACTTAAACCTCAGATCGACGGCCTTCAGAAGATCGCCGTGTACCGAGACAGTTGCGGGGAAGGATGCGCCTATTACGGCCCACAGCGAACGAACACGACCACCGCGGCTAAGGAGGTGGCACATGCTTGATGGCGGAAAGGCGCTTGTTTTATTTTCTGGCGGACAGGACTCAACGACATGTCTCGCTTGGGCGCTCGACCGCTTCGAGACGGTTGAGACAGTTGGATTCGCGTACGGCCAACGGCACGCGATTGAACTGGCCTGCCGCGAACCGGTGCGAGAAGCGCTACGACAGGCTAATCCAGCTTGGGCCGAACGTCTCGGATTGGATCAGGTGATCGACCTCGGCGTGCTCGGTGAGATCAGCGAAACCGCCCTAACCAAATCGACCGAGATCGCCCTCACGGACGAAGGATTGCCCACCACGTTTGTTCCGGGCCGAAACCTCGTATTTCTGACTTTCGCTGCGATTACCGCGTACCGTCGAGGCGCCAAGCACATCGTGGGTGGGATGTGCGAAACAGACTTCTCAGGCTACCCGGATTGCCGCGACGACACGATCAAGGCAATGCAGCTCGCGGTCAATCTGGGAACGGCGCGTCACTTTGTTATTCATACACCGCTCATGTGGATCGATAAGTCCGCCACCTGGGAACTGGCAGATCAGATTGGCGGCGCACGCCTTGTCGATGTGATCCTTCGAGACACGCACACCTGTTATAACGGAAACCGCACAAACCGGCACGAGTGGGGCTATGGCTGCGGAACATGCCCCGCATGCGAACTTCGCGCGCGCGGCTACGGAGAGTTTCGGCAGAAGCGTGTCGTGACGAATGCAGCGGCATAGACGGCTGGTCGTTTCAGATTTCAGATAGCGTGGCAAAGCCAATCATCTCTGGCTCATCTGCGTGCTCTCAGCATTGGTATCGTGCAATTCTCATGGAGCAGAAGGAGCCGTGATCACATGCGCTCTATGCCTGGGCGCAGGATCAGGACAAAAATGTCGAAAATCGCACGCAGCGCAGGTTTCTTCATCACCGCGAGGAGGCCAATGTGCGATGATCTGCCCATGGGCTGCTTCCGTATCAACGCAACTCTCAATGCTTTGGACGACCCGATCGAACTCGGCGGCTGCCGCAATCTGTGTTTGAGCATTGACTGGGATAACGCGAATGGCTCGCGCAAGTCGAAATTCCAATGAAAACGCCGGAATGGCGTTTCCTGGGCGCCATGTGTTGAGTTGGTAGTAGTCGGCACTACCATTCGCCGGAGCAATATCCGTCTGCCGGCGCGTCACTTCACGCCTCAATTCTTCGATATCGTCCGAGGTAGGGGCTAGCTCGTTTATGTAAATTAAGATGCCAGCTGCGACAGGAAGCGTCCCGGACTGTCGTCCCCGCAGCCAGGCATACGTTTGGACCTGCCAGTCGCCCTGCTGCCAATAGTCGTGGGTAGTTGCCGGACGCCGAGACCCCTTGTAGTCGACGATGACTTCGAAGCGGCCCGTCAGCCCCGGGTATGCAGCCTGAACGGCACGCTTAAATATGTTGGAATCCGGTGCGCCTGTAAGTTCAACATCTGTTACTACATCGATGATGCCATGCAATTCGTAAAGCCTCGCCCGTAGGGCGGTGCCAGTAGCGCCCGGGATCTCCCTTGTACCGATGACGAGCTCCTCGGCCGCGGCGATGAGCGGAAAGAGATCAGGACCAAGTTCGTTGATCGCCCGCTCAACTCGGCGGTAAGCCGAGTCGCGAACGACATTGCTGCGCGGATTCTTGCCCAGCACTCGGAGTGTCCCCTCGATCGTGTCTCCGATGGTTCCAACGTCGTGACCCAGTCTTCCGGTGGGCGGATTGCCCCGGTGCGGCGTGATATTCATGGGCCAGGGAAAGGTAGCCCGTGGCACCGCGTCGCGCCAGATGCGAAATGCGGCTTCCATTGCCCCATGTACAAATTCACCAAACCAAAGTTGCACCGGCCGCGATGGCGGCAGAGAACTTCCGTTATGATACCGGTACTGAAGCCCGCACCGTAAGAACGACAACAGGTCGCCTGTCAGGCTATACTCAGGTACGAGTTCGCTCTCACGCCGCCGATCAAGAACCATTAGTTCTCCCTAAATCAGGTGAAGAGGAATCCGATTCGCCAGCGGCGGCGGCCGCCCCGACACGTTGACCCGCCAGGCCCAGGTCTGATCACGTCGCCAACCCGTGGCTACATTCTTGATCGCGCTGTTGTACTGTAAGCACGCATCGAGACCTACCAATAGGAGTACGGACTGTGGCCGACTGAACGCAACGTAGTTAAGTCGCACCAGGTCATCGAAAGTCCGATCGAGAGAGGTACGAGCCAACCGCAGTCTGCCGATTGGGCAATAGGCCGAAAGTTCGTCCTCCAGCACCGCTACATTTGATGCGTTCTCGGGGAAACGGCTGAACCGCTGCCTTGGATGATTCCTGCTGAAATCAGAGCCGACATCTACAATCACCAATGGAAACTCAAGCCCCTTTGCTTGGTGAATCGTCATAAAGCTGAGCCGATCACGCGGCACGCTAGGCATCACGTCTTCGTCAAGTTCAATCTCGTCCTCTGCTATCGGAGCTAGCATATCAGTGATCGCGCGCTGAACGCTGCGCTGATGGTGGCCGGGATCGTCGAAAACAATGTTAGATCGGTAGGAGGAGAAGGTCGAAGCCTGGCTAACTACGCGGCAAATGGACTCCAAATAGACTTGCCCCTCAGGATCATCCCGCAGATAAGTGATCCACGAAACGATTTTGAAGCAGATCTCGAGCAGTGGCCATTCCTCGGGCCAACGCATTGCACTCTGCGATCTTCGCTGCTGCCACGCTTGCACAAAATCCGAAAGCATGTGTGGCCGATTCGGCATCGGGTTCGATGCCATGAACGCCGATGCGATCCGACGCCAGTTGGTGAGATAGCGAACCGCCTCCTGACGGAGGGCGTTTCTCGCAATCAAATCGTGCAATTGAGCGCCATCGGGTTGCGTCCGGGTTGGAGGGTCGATGCAATGAAGAAGGACCCCCAACAGTTGTTGCACAACCAGTATGTCGCGCAGGGCACTGCCTCGCGGATTGAAAACCTGCACGCCATGAGCGCTGAGCCCCTGTCGAAGAAAGAAGGGGAGTCGTGGCCGTGGAGCAGCGTTCCCGAAGCCGCGCGCATACTCGTTTACGGTCCGGCCGAGAAACACGCAGTCGCCGAAATCGCCACCATCAACATTCCGGCAGAGGTTAACCGTTGCCCCAGTTATCGTGAGTTGCCTCCCCGTACCGCAAAAAATATCGGTCAGAAGGGTAGTCAGATCGCTAGCGAGCGTGTGCCGATCGGGCCGGAATAACCCAAGCACCGGACAGCCGTTCGAGCGCAATTGATGTTGGATTCTCGGCTTCGGCGGTTGCACGCGAGCGGCCGCGAATGCGGAATCTGTATCAATAAAGTCATTGAAGAAGCGGACGATCTCTGGAGTTGATCGATAGTTTTCAATCAAATGGCGTACCCTTGCGCTTGTTCCACCCGGAAAGCTGGCTCGGAAATTAGCGACAAAGTCGCGGAACAATTCGATGGTGGCGCCGCGAAAGCGGTACAATGACTGATCATCGTCGCCGACAATCGTCAGCGACGCGTTCGTCTGTCTGACCAACTCGAAATATATACGTTCCTGCAGGGGGTTGGTGTCTTGATACTCGTCTACGAGCACAGCTCGGACGTCACTAGTGAATCGACTTAGCCGTCGTGCTACGAGCCGAGCATAAAACATGTGCTCAAGCCGCGCAAAATCAAGGCGACTCGCGTTATCTAAACTTTGCCAATAGGAATCCGCCGCGTCCACCAGACATTGTCTCGCAGTGCCATGTAAAGCCGCCGTTCGGAACTGAGCCACGTTTACTTCGTCGTGGAGAAACCGATCGATGAATGTGCGGCTCACAGCGAGCAATTCGCCGAAATTTCTGGGCGGATTGCCCTCAAACGTGAAGGAGGCCAGATAATTTGAAAGCAGCGGGTTTCTGTTGGCTTGGACCGGGTAAAGCCCGTCGTTCCGGAGGAGGGCGTTGGCCACGAAGCCTTCTACGACCACCGAAGCGCGGTCTGTAGGATCCCGATAACGGTTCAGCACCTCCTCGCACAAGCTATCCAAGGTGCCAGTGACAAACCGGTTCACATCAACCGAGGCCAGCCACTCTATGAAGCCTGGCTGACCGATTGGCGGATTACCTCTCAAGTGGCCGCAGAGTAACAGTCCCCAATCTATCAGGCGAGATCGGAGCTCCTTCGCAGCCTTGCGTGTAAACGTCGTTAGGATGATGTGTTCGGGTAGAATTCGATCGACAAAGACGAACCGCAATGCGCGCAAGACTAATACGGTTGTCTTTCCGCTCCCTGGACCCGCAACTATCATCAACGGTTCAGTTGCCGGGTTGATTATACACGCTTGCTGGTGCGGATTCGGCGGGTTATTGGCGAAGCGTGGTATGGCCGCGCAGACCAACGGGAAAAAGTTATTTAACGGGATCAAACGGTATCTCCCGTCGACACAATCGCACCAACTCCGCCCCTAATAAACGGCTTACACTGCCTTTGAGTCCCCAACAGGTGCGCATCCATCTACCGTTTTACCCTGTAGGAGCGGAGGATGCTGCCAAAATCGTCAATGTAGTTTGAAGGGTTTTGGCGTCGGGGCCTTAACGCCGAGCTATGATCCCGCCAACGGTGACCCTCGAGATTGCTCCGGTGATGAGAACCCCGGGGGAAGCGATCAACATCGCCGTCCCTAATATCGAACTCACGCCTGGCGAGCTCTACAAAGCCAGGTAGATCTTCCTCCTTGGCGAATACGGACGACAGAACCGGCGCAACCGCAGCCTGAGCAGGGAAGGCCTTCGCGCCCGTAAACCGCAAACTTGGATTCGAACCCGCCTGCTTCACCCTCGGTACCGCGATAATCACTTAGCGTCGCGCCTCCGTCGGCCGCAGCTTCTGCAAGGACACAGCGGATCGCCGCGATCAACCGCTGCCGGCCCTCGAGACCTAAGGCGGAGCAGGGACGGCGCGGGTCGATGCCGGCCCGGTAAAGAGCCTCGCACGAATAAATGTTTCCCAGCCCGGCGACGACGCTCTGGTCTAACAGTGCCTCTTTGATAGCCCGCGGTCCAGACGGGAATAGCTTGGCATCGAGCGCGGGATCCAAAGCGTCAGGACCGATCGCATCCAGCGGCGGGCGCCGAGCCACCTCCGCCGCGGGCCAGACATAGACTGCCCCAAAGCGACGGTGATCAGCGTATGTTACCGTGCACCCGCCGCTCAAATGCGAGGCGATATGATCGTGTTGGCCCAAAGGGCCGCGCAATATCAAGCGCCCGGACATCCCCAATTGGACGACAACTACCGCAGACGAGCCGAAATGGAGCAAACTCAGCTTTCCGTGCCGCGAGATACGCACAAGGCGTGCACCTGGCCGTAAGGCCGTCAGTTCACCGCGTAACAGCGATCCCGCATGCCCGGTCAATGCCTCAAGACCAACAAAGCTCCGGCCCTCAATCTCAGGCGCGAGACGCGATAGCATCGCTGCGACTTCCGGCAACTCTGGCAATGCGTCCCTCCTCGTAAGCAGCTATCTCGGCGTTCCCGCGCATCGATGCTCTCTAGTCTACGCCCCGTACTTGGCCAACTTCGATCAATTCAGATATTCCAATGCTGCTCGAAAGATACTCGCGCTTCCCTTTCCCAGGGGTTGAAGTAGCGGCAATGCGGTCGGCCTGTTATTTTTAATGCAGTAGTACGCTTGGTGCTTGCTGCTCCTCCACGCAAAAATGAAGACATCAGAATTCCTGGCCAACGCAGCCAGCCTATCTGTGCAAACCTCATCTGAATTAATGTCGACTTCCAGACCGGGGCAGGTCTGTCGCAACATGTCTGCGGCTCTTTTCCCGGCTGGCTCGGTTAGGGTGTAAATAGATACCCGTTTCCCTGTGAAGGTCCGCGGAACCTGCGGGTCCGTGGATTCCTCCGGAGCGCTTAGGATACTCGGGAATTCAACGCCAAAATCTTTGCACAGGAGACCCAGCGCGATCCGATGGGCGATTTTTACCCGGTGCGAGGTCGTCTGTGCTAACTCAAGTACCTTCATAAAAAATCGAAGCCGGCTCTCCAAGTCAGGCGCCGGATTGATTGCCAAAACCTCAGCCGCATCCATCGCCCAGGAAAGGGTATTTATCGAAGACGACCCTCCCAACAACTCTTCCAGGTCCTGTACCATCGCACGATATTCGGCCTGACTATTTCCACACTGTAAGAGGGCCTCCGCCAGTTGCCGAGCTAGTTCGAGGTCATCCGGCGAGTTACCTTCGCCAAGGGCGAGGACCGTTAACAGCATCGTGTAAAGGGGTTTGAGGAACTGGGAAGTGCTGTCCGGCTGAACGACGAACGCCTCGAACAGTGCAGGGAAAACCGCCCGAAATACGCCTGCCGCCTGTCCCTCGGCGTTTCCGATGAGTTGGGCCAGTTCCTCGATAGCCCCTTGATCGCCAGACACGGCATCGACGTCCCAACTCGGCGCCCACTCGCGGGCGACGCGTTCCGCTGCTGAGACCGGCGCGCCGCCGACCACCCAGCGTGCCCAAGCCACCCATCCAAGATCCTGTGCCGCTTCTGTCCCGGTTGTTGACGCTGCCGGAGCAACAGGCGTGGAAAGGACGCGTAGTTGATCGAGCGTTTCCCGGGCCGATGCCGTGAGCAAGCCAATGATTTCAGGCGGAGAGCTCGCGACGATCTGCAACACGTCGACCGCGGCTCCGGCAGAGCCGATTTCTCGAGCGCAACGCAACATCCGGCGCAACGTTTTCGGGGTGACAGGCAATGTCCGGTAGATCGCGAGCGCCCGGTCGTGCTGATCATCTTCGAACGCCTCGTCGGCGGCGGCCTCTTCATCCAATGCCGGAGCGGACATCGGACGGGGGGCCGCGGCTTCTCGGTGCGGAACGGACGATAAGAGCCCGGCAACGAAAGGCTCGGCCGCAAATCCACTGAGGAGAGCCCCGATATCGGCGCAGATTGATGGATCCGGGGCCGGCTGGCACAACTCATAAAGCAAGAAGGCCTTGAGGATGCGGGGACGACGGAGACCGCGCCGTGTGCCAAACAGCCGGCCGTAGCGCGTCGCTATCGTCTCGCGAAAGCCTTTGATCGCTCCGGCGACATCACCGTTGGCTTCAAAGTGCTCTACATGGACGCGATAGATGGCCTCCACTGTGTCGACCAGGACTTGAGGTGGCAGCGGCAAATCGGCGAGGTTCCGCAGAAGCGCGTGATTTCCGGCGAGCTGCGGCCACCGGCCCAATCCCGCCAGCAGGCGCACCTCAAGAAACACACGGTTCTCAGCGCTCAGGCGTCCGGTCTGGAGGAGTTCCTCGAACCTTCGTTCCGCTTGATCTTTGTCGTCTGCGAGCAGGGCCCGATCAAAGTCGTTACGAATTGATCCTACGGGACGCGCTGCCGGGGGCTGGCGCGCCGGCCGTCGTTCGAGAACGCCACGATAGAGTTCTACCGTGCTTCGGATTCTCGGCAGGTAGGACGACTCAGTTGGTACTAAACGGTATGCAGGCGCCACAAAGTGATTTGCCAGAAGTCCTTCCTGAAGATCGGCTGCGTCGAGCACATGGGGGAGCCCGGTGAAATTGGTGTAGGACGGCCCCAACATGGCCAGGAGTTCCTGGCCAAGACGAATAGCTGTCTGCGGATCGCGTGCGATGCCGTACCAGGTGACCTGATCGAGTTTTTCCATGAACGGCAAAACGATCGGCAGATCGGGGTTAGCCCGCGCCAGGAGATCGATCCAAGGCTGTACGTCACCGGCCCACCGATCAGGAGCCGATCCGGTCTGAATGCTTTCCCAGGTGAGGAGGTTCCTGCCCGAGAAGAATTGGGCGAGCCACGCCTCTTCGGCAGGGGGCAGACGGGTAGTCACGAGGCGTCGTTCCGGTAAGTCTCGAACGCAAGACGGGCGCCTGCGAGGCTGGCCCGATCTGTGTCGTACTCCACAAATTCGTCATTCAATTCCAGCCCGTTGTACGTAATATTCATTGAGCCCAACAGCAGTCCGTGCTCGGTCAGTATGCCCTTCGTGTGCAGGTGATCGCGCTCGATCAGTGTGAGGAGATCGCCGACGCCGGCTTCCCTTACCGCCTCACCCAGCCGGAATAGAAATCGCTTATTGTGCTCATCTGGTCGGCTCACAACCGTTACCCGCCCGCCTGCCGAGAGAATTTGAATCGCGACGTCGACTAAGCGAATCTCACGCCGCCGCCACTCCGGATTTATGGCATCGAACCCCCCAGCTCGATTATCCAGAAGAACGATATTACTAATCCATGGACTAACGAGCCAAACTTCTTCGCCCCGCATAAGGAATTCGGACACAAACATCAATTGTAAGACTTCGCGTACGACGTTTTGGCTTGTGACCGCAGTTTTAAATATACGTCGTGACGTATATTCGGGTACGCCTGTCATTGCTGAACCTCGACGATTTGCAGGTCAGCCTCAAGGACATCGTCTCTTCGGCGCAGCGCGTCGAGACGGGCGTAGACAGACAAATAATCGGATTGAACGGGATTGGTGGCGAAAAAGCCGAGAGCGGCGGCAATCTCCGCCTTCTGACTTACGGGGGCGGTCAACGTGACGAAACCACTTCCGGCAAGGCGCTCCATTGCAGCTACCTCCCAGCCCGGCTGGTTGACTGCCACCGCCGTACGCCCCTCGGAAAGATGTTCCGCTACCAGCAGACGCTCCGACTCTGGCATCTCTACGAAAGGGTTATAGAGACCGAGCCCCGCGCGCCGAACGGCAGCCCCACGCGCCCACAACAGACCGTAGATCGCGTTGAAACGCCACGAGGAGACGTTGTCCGAGGGGACCGGCAGTCCGGCCGCGGCCATAATCTGGTCGATCCCGTCGTCTTGGCTCAGACGAAATGCCAATGCGCGCGAGTCCAACTCGATCCCCAGACGCAATTCCTCGCTTCGCCAAGTCTGAAGCGCTTCGCGCAAAAAGATGTCGGCCTGTGGCGTCGATCCCGGTCGCAAAACGCGATTGGCGAGGGCAGAGAGAAAACCGTGGAAGAGGGCAAATCCCGAGTTCGTCAATACGTGGCGCAACGCAGCCAGCGCCTGCTGGCTTTTCTCGACGCTCGTAGATCCCCGAAACGCTTGGACAGCCTCGGCAAGCGCCAAAACCGGGCTTGGGCCTGCGATGGCGTCGAGGAACTGGCCAAGTTGGTGATCGATAAGCTCGTATTCGTTAGGGCGTAGAACCGCTGTCATCAGAGAGTAAAAGCGTCTCGGATCTTCGGCGTACGACCGAACGATTGCCTCGATCAGACCGCTGCCGCCCGGAGTGTTTTCAGTGACCCAAAATTCTGTCTCGTCATCGTCGGCGGCGTAGACGTCCTCGGCACCGCGCGGTCCGGGATCCAGGTCCACGATGAGCCCGTCAGGATCAATCCCCGGGCACAAGTCTTGAACAGCCTCAAAGAAAGCCGCTGCCATGGTCGCCTTGAAGCAGCGTCGCAGCCAGGGCTCCCACGACGCATCCACCCGCACCCACAGTTGCTGCGCCAATTCCGACAAGCCGCGCAACACGTCCGGGTTATGCAGATCGGCCTCGAGGTCCTGCCGTAAGCGGTCCTGAGCGTCATCCGAGCCGTCGCCCGCTTGATCGTCAGTGATGAGGGGGGATTGAAAGATGGAGTCGAGCACTTGCGTCACCGAGACCGCAGCAGTTCCTGCAGCGAGCGCCTCCTCTGCCTCCTGCAGCCCGATCTGACGATAGAGCGCCTCGTAACTCAGCGCGGCGAAGTAAATATGGGCAAGCCATTGCCGCACGAACGGACTATTCGCCATCGCCAAAGCATCGCCCGACCAAGCGGAACTGAAGTACCGGGTCGTTCGCAGCGCCCGCCACTTCGCATCGCTAGTGCTTCCTTGCGCCCACAGATCCGGCGGGATGGCAATTCGAATCCGGAGCCCGTCGACTGGCATAACGAAGCCGAGTGCTGCAGGCTGTCCATCCAGCATGTGCTGGAAACGCACGCTCCATGCGTCGCGGCGTTTGAAACGTATCTCTGCTTGCGATGCGGGTGCAAACCGCCGCATTTCTATTGGCGCCTGGTTGCCGTGCGTGAAGACCTCCAACGCCGCAACCAGCCGCTCTGCATCGTTGACCGACGGCTTCTGCAACGTAAGGCCGCGCCGCAAAATCACGATTTGCGTGCGCAATTCGAGGCGCGCGTTTGAGGTGTCGCTTATGTCAAACGGCGGGGAGTTCACTCGCATCTCGATCGGCCGGAAGGTCGGCACTGCAGATACGACATCTCCGTGGCGAACCAACCACGTCCCAAGCGGAAGCACCGTGTAAAACTGCCCGAGGTCGAGCGTCTGCTCCGCCGAGTCCGTCAACGTCGGAGCGATCCAGTGGCGAATGCGCCCGTCTTCGGTCCCGAACCTCCGCGACACCCGGCCGCCCGCAAATGTCCAAAGTGCCTGGGCGATGGGCATCACCTCCTGGCGTACCTTCGAATTTGCGTGGGCGCCGGAGACGATTACCCGCACCTCGGGGAGGTTCAGGTCGCTGAACAGTGAAGATGGGGCGAAATCGGGCAGCGGAGCGTTCGGCAGGAAGTCATCTTCTCGCGGCCGATCCTGGAACCGCCAGTTAGAGGATAGCCGACGGAGCGCGGTAGGGACCACTGCGGTCAAAAGCGACCGCGGATACTCCCAGAGGAGCGCTGTCACGTCCGCGTCGGTCAGCCCCAGCGCCTGTTGAAGGTGATCCTCTAAATCATCGCTTGCCTTTGCGCTTCGCAGGATCTCGACAAGGCTGGCGACCAGCGCCTCTCTATACGCCCTATTCCGGTTGCCCTCTGATGGCCCTGCAAGGGTCTGCCAGACATTACCGGTGGCGCCTTTCGCCTGAAGCGACGCTCCAAGGAAGTCGATCAGGCTATAAACAGCTTGCATCCGCTGCACATAGCGATTGGCGAGCGGCACGGTGCGGACGGGAAGCTCCGGATCGAACAACTGATCGTAGGCTTGATAAGCGAGTCGATCGCGGCCGTAGTCCGAGAGTACGACCACCGTCCAGGGCCGCATACTACGCAACCTTCCAGCGCGGCCTTTGCGTTGTAAGAATTGCGCAACGTCTCGCGGCGCCTTGTGCTGAATAACGCTTCCCACTCCAGGGTCGTTGAAGCCGACCTCAAGCGAGGCCGTAGCGACGATCACGTCCATGCCGGCGCTAACCCCAGGATCTTGAGAACTGGTTCGCCCGATCCGCTTGCGGTCACCCAAGCGGTGTCCGATATCTTGTAAAGCTTGCCAGTCCTGGCCGTAGCGATCGCGCAATTGGGACGCCATCGGCCGACGCAAGACCGCGAGACCGCCAGCCGGGTGCCGAACCATGTCAACAGTGCCGCGTCCATCGCGGCCTTCGGCATCCAGCAGCCCGAAATAGAGCCGGTTGTTCACGTCGATGTCGTCTGTGAATGCAAATACGCGCCGACCATAGACACCGCCGCTGGGCTGGCTCGGCGCGGTATCCATGATGCGCGATACAGCCATTGCCGTTTGGATCGTCGTCGACAGAAGCGCAGTCCGCGAGACCGGGTCGCCCCTTAATGCCACCAGGTATTCGGCGCCCTCTTGAATCATATCGGCGGTGCGCGGCGACACCTCTTCCACCAGGGCATCATCTAGACCCACCAATCGGCCGAAGAACTTCTCTGCGTCACGCAGCGTCGCCGATAGGCCGACAAACGAGAGGGGTGTCCGCAAAAGATGCGACCAGCGCCGAAGAAGATAGGCCACTTGCGCGCCGTGGAAGCCAGCGTATGAATGCACTTCGTCGAGTAGAACGATCTCAGGGGCGCGCGCCGCCCGGCGGCCAAGCCCGAATAAGTGCCGATGCGAACCGTCACCGAGACGACGATTGAGCATTTCCGTGGTGGTAAAAAGAATGTCAGGAGGGCTCTCGCGGAGCCTGCCCCGTGTCAGAACGACTTCTTCTTCGGTGACACGATGTCCGCACGAGCCGCAAATGAGGCGCTCGCGCCGTTGCACGACGTCTTCCCGCTTCCAGAGGAGGTCGCCGTCGCAACCGTCCGCCGGACAACCCATGAAACCGCATACGAAGTCTTCGCCTGACGACCGCCACGCGGCGCTGTCATTGCTGAGCAGATCCGCCGCGGAACCAGGCGTCTTACCAAAAAAAGCGCCAATTCGAATAGGAGAGCGCTGGCGCTGGCGAAGAAATCCATCGAGCCGGCGTGCTTCTTTGTAAATTTCGGCGAACTGATCGCGGAGCAACTCCGTCCTCGGGTATATCGCCAACACTTTGACCCACTTCAGATCCCGAGGGTCGCGTGCGATATGCGCTCCTACCCGCGAAAGAGCCGGAAGATAAAACGCCAGGGTCTTCCCACTGCCCGTACCGGCGCTCACAATCGTTCCGGAGCTCACTCGCTGCTGAAGCTGGCCGAGAATGCGCGCCGTGGCGCGCACCTGGAATTCCGCGAGGGCGTAGTTCGGGCCGCGACCATTCAGAAGCGCTTCGAGAAGCGCAAGCGAGAGAGCATCCGGACAAACCTCCGAAATTCGGTCCAGGGCCGCCCGGACGGGAATCTCCCGTTTCGGATAGCTGCGACGCCGCCATAAGAAACGATAGTCAGCTACAAGGGTGCGGGCGAACTGCCAACCGGTAGGGCCGTCATGCTTCGGAAATAGCTGGCGAAGCCTGAATAACAGGCGCACCCCCTCCGCCATTCGGGACCGATATCCCGGATACGGGACGGTATCGGTCTCGAATAAAAGACGTTTGTCCCGCAACGCCGCGACGACCTCGCTCGCCTGCATAAAAGCAAGCAGCCCCTTCGCCAGGGCCTCATCAAGCAGGGGATCAATGACAGCCTCAATTTCGTCCCTGGAGAGACGGCCATCCACCAATCCCCAGACTAGCAGCCGCGCCTCGCGCTGCTCGATCGCATCAAGAACATTTTCCAGAAATTTTTGGGACTCGGCGTCCTCAGGCGTCGGCATTGCGAGCCACGATGTGGTAGCGGTTATAGGAGTTATTATTGTGCAGCCATTCGCGTACTTCATCCGTCAGGAGATCAAGCGATGCGCCCCCTTGTCCGATCGCCTGAAGGAACATTTTCACCGCTAGTGACACGTCGAAATCAAAGGTTTGATAAATGCTTTTCAGCTCCTCAGCAACATTCTTCGCCTCGGCAAAAGGCTCGGGGGTATCGGGTGTGTTGTTGCGTAATTGAAGCAGCCGACCATGGGTGACGCGATAACGCGCGAGAGCACTTTGGTTGCCTTCTGTGGGTGCTAGTTTGCCATCCAGCTCTGCCGGGCGGTCGCCGCCAAAGAGAGTGTCGAGGTATTGTCGCCAGGCCTCCGTTAGAGAAGCTTCGGCCAACCCAACTCCCTCTTTGGCATCGGCGAGCATCTGCGTCCACTGGACCCCCTTAGTCAGGGTCGAGGCATGGGAGTCCGCAACAAACCGATCTCGAAGCATCACGACGCGCTTGGTCAAACGATCTGCAAGCCTTGCGATCGTTCGCGGTCGAAGGCCCTGTTCTCTATACAAAGCACAGCGTTTCGCAGCGCCAACGAGAGGGGCAGCGGCGTCTTCCAGTTCGTCATACCGCGTCTGCAATGCCTGTGCTTCGTTGAATTCGCGCCGCTCGTCGGCAAGCGTCGCCACGCGCGCGCGCAGACCGGCGATCCGCTCGTGGAAACTCACGCCGTAGCCTCCTCATCGCCCAGCGTCGTCAATGCACCGACCAATCCTGCCATGCTGTTGAGAATATCGGTGATCACCGGCTCTGCTTTTGTCACTCTGTTGCTCAGATTTTCGGTGCGGGTCTTACGCTCGGCCGCGCCGACAAACTGCTCAAGACCCTTAAGGATCGCCCCGATCCTGTCGATTTTCAGGAAATCGACTTTCCCAAGGATATCGAGTGCCGCGTCCAGAACCGGCGGAGGATCCTGCTTCGACGTCAGCGGCTCCACCTGTCGTAGTAATTCCACCGCAGGGAGGTTGCGCAACTCTTCAATCTCACGCTGCAATCGGCGTTGGTCAAAGTCTCCATCTGGCCAAGCGCCGGCACCTTCAATCTCCGCCAACAGCAGTTTGAAATCAGCGATAAGCTCAGCCTTATCGGCATCGTCGCTGAAAAGCTCATTCATTTGCTCCGAGAACTTGACGAGCGGCACCCGCAATTGATTGACACGTGCGCCCAGACGTACCGGGCTCAGGGCTACAGCGTGCGCCCTGACCTGTCCCTCCAGCAGTCCCTCAGGGACCTGTACAGGGCCGTCATGAATCGCCCGTAACGGCGCGAAGAGCCTACTCGGATCAATCCCGTAACGCGTCGCTCCATCACCTTGGAAGCAGCCGATGCGGGCAGCCAGTTCATCTTGCAAATCTTTTCTGCGTGCAACCGCCTCCCGCCGCAACTCCTCCCACTGGCCGACGGGACCGTCGATTGGAATAGTAGGCGTGGATCCCAAATCGGGTGCCGGTCCCATCGCGATCCGCGCCAGATCTCCAACGTTCTGCACTCGCCTTGACGCGATGCCCAACAACCTCGATTGGCGCGTCAGAAGATCGACAAGGGGCGCGATGCCCTCATCCGCTAAGTGCCGGAAGTCTTCGGCTAAGCGGTCGGCGAGATCCTCGATCATGTTCGCAAATAACGAAAAATCTTCTTCAGCGTCCGGATAGTCCCAGTTCCGCCCGTTTTGTTCATAGCGGATCGCCGCCAGGAAAAAACGGCGCAACCGACCGGTCGTGTCGCGGCTATCTTCGCCCAAACTCACCTTCGGCCGAAGGGCTTGGCCATGATGAGCAAACGGGATCTCAAAGTTATCCGGCGCTACTAGCCGCGCCTTCATGCAGCGCGCGTTCCAGTCAATCCGATCGGCGACTGCGCGCGCGATAATGCCACGAAGGTAGCGCGCGTCTTGCTGGCCGAGAGCGATGTCGCCAGAGGCCCAATTCTCGAGCTTCTTCCGCCATGTCGTGACGAAGGAGTCCTCTATCTCTGCAGCAACCGGTTCCTTGGATTTATCGTTTATGGCGGTGACGTGGCGAGCAGGCGCAACCCTGCCTGTTGGAAGGCCCAATGGCCCCGGCTTGGGAAGGTGGAAGGCTTCAAAAATGCCGGTTGGGATCTCTGCGAGTTGCGCACTAGATGCCGGATTGCCGCCCCAGTGATAAAGCACGCTGCCCAAACGCCCGCGAACCAACGCGGTCGTGTCCATTGCCGAGAGCCCGGCTGCTAGATCCGCATTGGCACGCGCGTCTTGAAAATTTGGCGGCGGAAACTGACCGCTCTCAAATTCTCCGCGAAGTGCCAAAACGTCCTGCAGGATAAAGTGAATGATACGGCGAGGGTTGAATTGGAGTCTCCCGCCCGCCATCAGATGCCGGTGCGTCAGCGAACGGATAGCAGCGCGATTGAAGGGAAATAGCCGATAGCCAGCATCACTGCGGTCAAACGCATCCAATTGATCCGCATCCGCAGGTTCAAGATCGCCGTCTTCAAAAGCGCTAATCCAGCCGGTCAAGCTTCCGTCCACGCCAAGGGCCCTTTCGGAAAATCGCTTACGCAGTTCCGCCTCACCCCACCTGGCGGCATTCAGATAGGCACCGACCAACTCGATCGAACGTTGCTCCACGTCGCTTTCATCAAACGCGCTTCTAATCAACCATTCGCGTCTCGCGCGTGTGAGAATCGTATCTCGACCCGCAAGATGGCCTTCTGTCACCGCGAGAGCAGTGCGCATCGGCGCCATCACGCGTTTACCGTCGCGAATAGCCTCCTGAATGCAAACTCTAAGGAGCACCTCGTGGATACCGATTAGAGCGGCAAAGTCCTCGATAAGGAGAACCAACTCACGTCCGTCCGACAGCAAAGATTTACGAATCTCTTGGATAATTTCTTCGAGCGTCATTCCTGCCATGCTTTGATCTAGGCGGAAGACTGCCCCGACAGCCTCGTCAGCCACTTCGTTCAGAACATCGGCTGCTACCTCGCGACCCTTTCCGTTCTCCTTATTCAGGACGGTTGCGTAGTAAACTTGAACTGCACGCGAGGCGTCGCTGAGCCGGATCGCTGCATCCGGCGGGATCGCCAAATCTTCAGGCGAGAACTGCGGAAGGACATCTTCGTCCTCGGTCACATTATCGGGCTGGCCAACGATCGCACGTTGCACGATCCGGGAAAGGATCTTTTTCTTGAAGTGGCCCTCAAGCACTGGATCGGAGAAAAGAGCAGGAAGTTTCTGCGCATGATCCAGCCGTTCCCGCTGCTGCTGCCGGTCCGGTCCATTCGGATTTTCCCGCAATTGATCACGCAGGCGGACCGCAAAACGATTGAGCGCTATTTCCAACTCGGCGGCAAACCGGATACCGCCTTCCTCTGGCACTACTGAGGCAACCGCTTGTCGGATTTCCTGCCGGACGGCAGTGAAGCGGGGATCATCTTTGAGCGGGTCGAGGATCAGTTCGACCACGGTGCGGAGGCTCGCGGATTTTGGAATTCGTATAATCAGCATCTTCGCAGCCCGCGGATCACGCCGCAGTTGCGCATCAAGCCATCGAATAACGTGCGATTTTCCCACACCGGACGGCCCGGTTACCGGCAGGAGCAAAATGCCTTCGGGAAGACTTGGAGTCAGAAATGCGTTCAGAAACTCCGTTTCCGTGGTGGCCGCTTCGCCACTTCCGCTGACGTTGCGCACCGATAACGGCGTCTCTTGATGGACCGCCAACAGGACAGCTACATCTGCGCTTTCCGCCTGCGATTTGATGCAGCGTTCGATTTCTTCATGGGTTGGCCAGTAGCGAAGCATGACCGGACCTCTAGGTCAGCAGGCGTACATGGGTAAATCGGCTCCATTCCTGCCCCGCCTGCTTCTGGAGCGCGTAGCTGTCGATCGCGTCAGCGCGCGCTTCCAAAGACAGATGGTTGTCCGCTTGCAACCGCCAGAGCGCCCGCGACAAGGCACTCGACAGCATTTCCGGACGGGGCGGGCGTTCCCAATGGCTGGGATCGAGGCTGTCCTCCACCTCTTTGCGGTAGCGGCCGAAATCAAGCACCGGCAAAATACCTGCAAGGCGATCGAGGAAATCCCTCGCCGGCAACTCGTTTTGACCTTCAAAGATCCGGGCAAGATCTTGTCGAACTGCCGCGGTCGGGTCGATTATGAGGCCCTGACCGTTCCAAGCGAAACCAAGATAGACCGCCCACGTGCGTAATCCATTCCAACGGACATCGTTCTGCACGATGCGCCGCGAGGAGTCGGCGATTTGCCGCCGCTCGAGTTCGCTCGCTTTCGGATGGCTGGAGGCATCTACGGTGTAGACGTCTTGTGCCAGGAGCCAAGCCAAGCCGCGAACCAGATCCGCGCAACGGCTGTTTTCGCTCTCCCAGAAACGGTCATTGTTTTCTTCGGCAAACACGACGCGGCGGACCACCCCTGGCAATACCGCTGTGACCTCCGACAAGGGGCGTCCTTCGAGCGCCGGATCGGAAAAACCAATCGATCCATTCTCATCTCGGAGTACCCGGAGTTCGATCCAGCGGTTGAGGGTCTGACGCGTGCGCGCGTCGCTCTCCGCGCCAGCCGCACAGAGTTCCTGGAGCTTGTCGCGCGGCATCGGTGGATTCGCCGCCACGGCGCGACAGATTGCGACGAAATTGCTGTAATAACCGTCATTGGCGATGTTCAGGATAGTCATGCGTCGATCGCCTGCAGAAAATTATCTAGGCTAATACAGTTCGTGGCCGTGTCGACGTAGCGCCGGAGCGGATGTTCGCTCTCGACGTCAACCGGAGCGAAGATTGTGTGAAGAGGGCGATCTAGGAGCAAAAGATGATCTGGGATCGGGTTAATACCCCACGGCTTCAACAGGCTTGCTCGCGGAAGCGGGAGGACTGCCGGCAGCGACACGTCTTCCTCTAGAGTGCGGGCCACGAGCACCCCGCTTGGCGCCGAGTGATGAAGCGTCCGAAGGAAGGCATCCTTCGCCCACACTTCCGCGGCTGCCGAGATTTCACAGACGCCGAATTCCGTCACTAATGCTCGCAGTGCTCGCGCGATGCCGTCAAAGACCCCGGCCTCATCACTTGGATAGAGAATGACTGTTGGCCGCCCATCCAGTGAGGGGAAGCGACGTTGCCAAGCTGTAGAACTCGGCAACTCTATTCGCGTGATGCCGACGCCGACGGGCACTTGATACTCCCGCCTCTGACGCAGTCCTCGCTTCCGCTCTCCGGGGCATCCACCGCACACGGGCGAGACGACTACAGTTCTTCCCGGCTTGAAATTGCTGTACGCCTCCGTCAGCACCTCGCCAATCTCGCGCTCTCCTGCGATCACAGCGTTAAGTTCAGCGAACGATCGGTCCGCAGCGGTTGCTCCGCGGCTCCGTTCCTGTTGCAGGCAGGCCTCGAAGTGTTCCTGCGATAAATGCGCTGGGTCGAGCGTTCGCAGGCAAAAGGTATCGAAATAGGCCTCCCAATGCTTTTCAAGCCGGTGGTCGTAGGAAGCGTCCGTCTCCTCGACTAATCTCGGCAGCGGTTCCGGCGCCTGGGAATCCAACTCCACCATGCCAGCGCGCGCCATGAGAATCAGGGTCCGCATATTCCAGGCGGTCGTGTAGTCGCTTTCTTGCCGGAGGCGCGGGGGCACGGAGGCGATGTTTATCGCGACGACGTCTGTCTCAGGTGCAGACCGGGCCGCTGCGAACATCGTGTTCCATCGTTCATAGCCGTTGTCATCGCCAATGTACGTCGGCCTGCTCAAACTCCGCGCCATCCCGATGTCGCGATCCGTGTAGACGACAACAGAGATGCTGGCCCGTCCATCACGACCACCCCTCCCGACCTCTTGATAGTAGCGATCCAGGGTCTCCGGAACGGCGGCGTGGATCACCGACCGGATGTCCTCCTTATCCATGCCCACACCAAATGCGGATGTCGCGACGATCCCATCGATCTCGTTCACCGACCAAGACTCTATGATCGCTTCGCGATCGTTGTCGGACGTCCCTCCATGAAAGCATTCCACCCGGCGATAACCAGCGTCTCTCAGGATAGCCAACCATTCGCGTGCGTGCCGTCGTTCGGTAACGTAGAGGATGAATGGGCGCGGGGCGTGTTGGATTAATTCCAGTACCCGAGCCTTCTTTTCCTCCCAAGCATGGGCCTTGTACGTCCAGTAGCGAGGCTCCGGCCGCAAGTGGACTGCTGCTACCATCTGCGTCGTTGATGCTGGACCGAACAACACGTCGAGCGTGTCAATCGTCTGGGGGCTCAGAGTTGCGGACATCAGCACCGTCCGAAACCGCTCTCCCTTTGACGAGTTCAACAATCCTCGACGTATTCCCGACAATGCCTGGAATGCCGGTCGGAAAGAATCACCCCATTGCGCGACGACGTGTGCCTCGTCCACGACGAAGTATCGCAAGAGCCCAAGCGCGGCTGCCTCGTAAAGAGAAGGCAAAAGAGCCCCGCCCACCGACTCGGGCGAGGTAAACAATATGCCCTGGCGACCACGTCTGATGTTGCTCTTGATGGTTTGTCGAACCTCCGGTCCGAGCCCACCATGCCAAACAAGGGGCGGAATCTCATTTGCCGGCACCCGAGCTCTTAGGAGAGTACGTATTCGCCGCGCTTGATCCGTGGCGAGCGCTTTCGTTGGCACCACGAACAAGGTTAGGCCGGATTCAAGACCAGCCGATAGCACCGCGGCCTCAGCCACTAAGCTTTTGCCTGACCCAGTGGGCAGATTGACAATCAGCGTCGAGCCCGTCGGCATAAAGAGGAGGCTTCGGACCGCTTCCCGCTGGCCGGGGCAGACGTAGCTGTCGAACCCGGTCGTCTCGCTCAAAAATGGATCCAGCGGCACGTCAGCCCGTGGGCGCACCTCCTCGCCGGCAAAAACATCCGCAAAAATGTCTTGCTGGGTATTGCCCCCCGGCTCCCAACCCGCCTGATCACCGTCGGTCATCCAGCCGGGCCGCCAGGTGCGCGCCGTGAGCACGAGGCCTGTAGGCCCCGTGACAGTCTCGAACCCCAGTTCCCGCCAAACAGCAGCGATCGGCCAATCGCCAACAACCGGCACGGCAACGCGCTGGGCTGAGGGCTTCCCAATTGACCGCGCCAGCAGAGCATGTCGGAGCAGCGCCGCCAGATCTCGCACCGAATCAAGCGAACCGCTGCGCTGCGCCTGAGAAAGGACCTGCCGGAGGCGATCGATGATGCCGTCGTCGACCTTGGCGTTCATCTCATCGGCGTCAAACGACCTCGGCCATTCGAGCAACGCCCGTTGCACATCCTCGAATGTGAAGACGCCGTCAATCATCGTCAGGAATGCGCGGAAGCGACTTACCCGCCAAGAAGACGGCGCCGATGGTGTCGAGACTTATCCGCGCCGCATGGATTCCGGCATACAAGGTCTCCGCAGTCGCCTGCTCCACCGATAACAGGTGTTCCTCGGCGATAGCTTGTGCCCTGTCGTCCGAATTTGCGCGCGCCCGCAACTGGGCAAAACGGGTGGCATCTAGACCGCGAGCAACAGAGACAGCTTCTGCGCTCCTCGTGCTTAGCTCCGCACTCCGCCGCAACTCAGCCTCTGCTTCACCTCTAGCCCGATGAACCAACTCTGCCCAATGTTCTAACAAGGGAAGACGCAATCGCCGAACGACTTGCCACCGCTGAGGATTGAGATTTGCGTCAAATGCTCCACCCGCTGACTTTCGCGTGTATGGCATCTCGAGCAATCGCAGCGTTTCCGCGTCGACGACCGGCGTGAGGCCGGCATCCAGCCACACCCGCTGAAATAATGGCGGAAACAGCATATCTCCCCGCCGCGTGAGCGCGGCGTGAGTCGCTTCGCGGCTTGCTCCTACAGCGTCCACATACTGAGCCACCGCCGCCGCGACGTCAGCCTCGATCACAAAGTCGAACCGAAAGAAGACGTCGGCGATATCGGCAGTTCGATATCCTGGCACGTACCGCCACATGGCAAAAGTGCGGCCGCGATCGTCGGATGCCGTCATCGTCGTCAGGGCGTCGATCAACGGCTCGCCATAGCGCAATAGTCGTACGCCGGCGTTCATTCCACGCCGCCCAGCGGCGGTCTGACGCCGATAGGTATAAGGAAAGGTCAATGGTCGTCGCGACGAACCGCCGGGCGCCGAGCCATCCAGCACTCCTTGAAACGCTGAAACGAACATGCCCAAGGGTATCAACGTGCGAGCGCGATCAAACGCGAAGCGAAACACTTCATGTCCCGGCGGCGAACCCGCTGCGTCCTCTCCGGGGACCCTAACCATGAGCAAAGTCCCAAGAAGCCATTTCTCAACATGACCTTGGAAGTCACGCCATTCGTCATCCACCTCGAATAAGCTTTCGAGACCCTCCTGAGACGGCTCCGCCAGCGAGTCAAGCGCATCCATTTCGTCGATCTGCCGCAACTCGCGGGCCACAAATCCGTTGGGGCCGCTCAAACGTTCAGTCAACGATTGAATGGCCTCGGCGCCCTGTACCAGCAGAGACGCCCGTACTTCACGCATCAGATCGTCTATTAGGTATTGCAGGCTCGCGATTGAACGATCGAAGACACCGAGACCTTCGGCGAGTAGTTCGGCCCAAGCCGCCCGAAAGAGGTCATCCGGGTAGCGGATTACAATTGAACGTATTTTATCGCCCGAACCGTAGCGGTCCAAACGCCCCAGACGCTGCTCGACACGGTTTGGATCCAAGGGCAGATCGACGTGAACGAGGACTTTGTCTCCTCCTTGAAGGTTGAGTCCCTCCTCGGCGCTCCGGTCGCACACGAGGACCCGATGCGCACGACTCTCGAGGAATCTTCGCCAATCTTCTCGACCTGATTTGGGGCCTGCATCAAGTTCGTGGCGATCCACCGGTCCACCCAATCGGCCACGAATGTTTCCCGCCAGCCTATCCGCCAGACCGGGATGGGAGCAGAACACGACGTACTTCGTATCGCTTCGATCCGCAGCGATCATCTCTGACAGCGCCTCAGCGACAGCGTCATCCGACGCCAGTTCGCGGGCTGCGGCTGCAAGTGAGAGTAAGGCGCCCCGTTCCTCTATCGCTTCGCTGCTAAGCTTGGCCTCCCCATTCGCGAGGTTCTCCGCCCGACGTGCCGCCAATTCCGCCAGCGCCGTCGGATCTTCTTGGGCCGCAGCCATCATCGCGGCGGCAAATTCCGCCAATTCGTCCGCCGCGGCGCCTTCTTCCGCGCCGTAGATCGTAAGAGCAGCGAGCGACCGCCACGCTTCCAGGGCATTGAAAGCTCGCCCTCCGGCGCGCGTAGGTACGTCCAGGAAGCAAACGCCAGCACGATCAGGGGTCAGACCTCCCACAGAGCGACGACGGTTCCGAAGAATGCGCCGGTCGAGGCGGCAGGTCTCCGATAGGTGAGCCCGGAGAGATATTAACGCCGCCAGCAGGTCGGGATCGGTCGGCTCGGGGAAGCGGTCCAGCAAAGTGCGGAGCGTCGCCGCATGCTCAGACAGTAATTCGTCATCCGGAAATGCCGCGACGAGATCATCAATAAAGCCCTCCAGTTGCAGCACGTTGTCCGCAACCAAGCCCGCGACGGTTTCCGCCAATATCTGGCGTTTCTCGATCCGCAGCCTAAACCGATCGGCGTCCTCTAAGGGGAAGACCAGCGGATCGAGCAAGTGCAACATTTCCAAAAAGCCGAGCTCGTTCCGTAGAACCGGCGTTGCCGACAGTAATAAGAGACGTGGGACGCGGAGGGCTGCCAGCCTCACGGCCTCATATAATGCCCGGTCGCGGGTCAGGTGGTGGGCTTCATCGACCACGAGCATTCCTGCCCCTTGCACGGCAACGGAAAACCCGCCCACATCGTCTGACCTTATAACCAGCAGGCTCGCGTCTAACTTGGTGCCAAGCTGAAAGCGACGACACAACTCGTCCCGCCACTGGACCGCCAGCGGTGCGGGAACCAGGATCACGACGCGGTGGCTTGGATCGTCCTGAACGTACTGACGTACGAGTATGCCGGCCTCTATCGTCTTGCCTAAGCCGACCTCATCCGCGAGCAGATAGCGTTGGACGGGGTCCTGGAGGACACGGCGCACGACTTCTATTTGGTGTGGCTCTAATTCGATCACCGAGGAAAATAGAGCAGACATGCCTTGGCACGCTGCCCGTTGTCCGATGATCGCACGCACGAATCCGGAGCGGCCATCCGCGAATATCGGTGTCTCGTTGATCCACTGCGCCAGGTAGGACGTTGGGTCGTCAATCGGCTTGCGCCACCGAACGTTTAGGTCGTCCACCGACAGGAGTTGATCTTCCCTATTGGGAAAACGGACGAGTATCCGCTCTTCCGCATCGGCAGCGACGCGTCCGACGCGCCAAGCGCCCGAGCGAGGGTCCTGCCAATAAGCCCGCGTTTGCTCCGGTACGGCCGCCAGTTCTACGTCAGCCCTAGGGACCTCGACGACAACTGGTTCGGTCGTCGGGCCATCAAAAAAAGAAATCCGTGCGGTTCGGCCAGAGTAGGACTCGAGCTTTCCTATCCCATATCGCGCAGGCTCGGAATCGCCGTGAACGACAACGAACCTGCCCATAGGACGAAGTCCCCCATCCGCCGCATGCTTAACCAGCGCATGTATGGCTTGACACGAAGCATACCTTATCTGTGACGGGTCGGACGTGCGAGTTTTTCGGGCGGAATTGGGTTACGATCGTGACGACGGACGTGCCAGGGCGCCGGGGCAGATGATGTCCTATGCCCTTAAGAACCCGACCGCTCCCAGATCGCCCGACCGCGCGATCTATCGAGCCCGCCCGAGGGTGCCAATCTTTCTCGCCATCCAGCCGGCTGAGGCAGATTTGATAAATTCAACTAGCTTTTTCAATAACTTAATATTTTGCCACATCATCTCAACTCACAATGTTCGCCGCGGCATAACCTTGACTTAACGCATACTGTGCTATACGTTACGCCCTGTAGCGTAAAACATACTATACGGTAGTCTTTATGAGACAGCGAACGTCCGTCTCCTTGCCGCTTCCGGTCCGGCGCGCCTTGCGCAAGCTGGGCGAGGACATTCGCGCCGCCCGCCGCCGGCGCTCGATCCCAACCGAGCTCATGGCCGAACGCGCTTTTACCACGCGGGTAACGCTTCTCAAAATCGAGCGAGGAGACCCCACCGTTGCCATGGGCATCTACGCCACTGTTCTCTTTGTCCTCGGCATGACAGATCGCCTCCGCGATCTCGCCGACAGCACCCAGGACAGGGTAGGGATCGACCTCGCGGATGAGCGGCTGCCGCAGCGCATCCGCAAGAAACGAACAACGTCCACCTCCGCGGAGGTGTCATGACCGATAGATCGCTGTTCGTTTACGTCGATATCAACGGCAGACCGGTCCGGGTCGGGCGCTTGTGGACACGGGACCGACGGGGCCGTGAGACCGCTTCCTTTGCCTACGACGACGCCTGGCTCGCTAGTCCCGAGCGATTTCCGCTCGAACCCGCTCTCACTTTGGGCGCGGGCGAACATCACACGCCGATGGACAAGGCCCTCTTCGGGGCGCTCGGAGATTCCGCGCCCGATCGCTGGGGCCGGAACCTCATGCGCCGCGCCGAGCGCCAACGGGCCAGGCGGGAAGGACGCCCGCCGCGCACGCTCTTGGAGATTGATTATCTGCTCGGCGTCGACGACGAAACCCGCATGGGCGCGCTTCGCTTTGCCGAGGAGGCCGGCGGACCGTTCCTCGCCTCCGGCGGTCCGATGCGTGTTCCGCCGTTGATTGAATTACCGCGACTCCTCTCGGCGGCGGAGCGGCTCGCCGACGATGATGAGGCCGATGATGATGATCTCCGGCTTCTCCTCGCTCCCGGCTCGTCACTCGGCGGTGCACGTCCGAAAGCCTCCGTTCGTGACCGGGACGGGTCACTGGCCATCGCCAAGTTTCCGCACAAGGAAGACGATATTCCGATCGTGCCCTGGGAGACGGTCGCCCTCCGCTTGGCGGCAACGGCCGGGATCGTCGTGCCAGATTCGCGCACCGAGCAGGTCGCGGGCAAGCCGGTCCTCGTTCTCCGCCGCTTCGACCGCGCCGGCGAACTGCGGCTGCCCTTTCTATCGGCCATGAGCATGATCGGCGCCAGCGACAACGAGGCGCACAGCTATCTTGAAATCGCCGATGCGCTCCGCCAGCACGGTGCTGCCCCGACGGAGGACCTCGCCGCCCTCTGGCGGCGCGTCCTATTCAGCGTTCTCATCTCGAATACCGACGACCATCTGCGCAACCACGGCTTTCTCTACGTCCGCGGCGGCGGATGGCGGCTATCGCCTGCCTATGATCTCAACCCCGTCCCGACCGACATCAAGGCGCGCGTGCTCAGCCTGGCGATCGACGAGGAAGACACCACCGCCTCGTTCGAGGTCGCGATGGAAACTGCCCCTTATTACGGACTGACGACGGTGCAGGCTCGAACCATTGCCGCCAAGGTTGCCGCCGCCGTGTCGGGCTGGCGGCAAGAGGCAGCCCACGTCGGTCTTACCTCCAACCAGATCGGGCGCATGTCTTCAGCTTTTGAGCATGACGATCTCAAGAAGGCGATGAGCTGACACAACTGAGGGCTTCTTGACCCGTGAGTAGGGAAGGACCCATGCCAATCGCCGCGACCTCCGTCGCGGGCTCACCACTTCTCAGCACCCCCTCGGGTGCTGCTTTCTTTGACGGGACGCCGCTGGTGATGATGGCGGTCGCCGACCGCGACCGCCGGGGCCGCTAGCCTTCGATCGCGGCGCGCAGCTCATGCAAACGCCTCTATCCGATCGCGGCAGATGTTGGGCGTGTCCTCGAAAACCATTCGTGCCTCTTCAGCGAGCTCAATCGCCTTGGATAACCCGATCTCGTCGATGGCACGACCCATCCGCTTCAGCTATCCTCCATCGAAGTACCGCACCGCGCCAAAGCGAGAGACAATGACGATGGATTCGCGGGGATGGAATCGAATGCGCGACGTCGGCAGGATGGGGTGTGCCGGATGTGCCGGCGGCAAAACCGGCACACCCGACACACTGGGCTCAGCACACGCTAGGTAACTGAAAATGCGGGATATTTCACGATCCGATCAACGTCGTCATGCCTTGGCTGTCCGGTATTTTATTGATTTAGAATGATTTTTCGCGATACGACACACTTTCCGGCACACTATTCCCACATCTTCAAAAATCCCCTGATTTATTCGATGTTTATCAATATGTTATAGCACCGTGTTCCGATCGCTCATTAGGCTCATAACCTGAAGGTCGTAGGTTCAAATCCTACCCCCGCAACCATCCCCCCGCATGCGCGACGATCGTCGACATCCCATTCGGGAGGCCGATCGGGCGGAAGTCTGACTTCCATGGACGCGCCGTGTTGCCGCGCCTTGCCGAGCGGCTGCGCGCCAGCTAAGAAGAGCAACGGCGGCGCGCGAAACGAGCCGCGGCGGCCGTGCCGATCGCGAGGGGGCGCCATGAGCCCGGTCCTGCTGTCGCGCCTACAGTTCGCGTGGGTCGTCGCCTGGCACATTCTGCTGCCTGCCTTCACGATCGGGCTCGCCTCCTATGTCGCGGTGCTGGAGGGCCTGCATTTCGCGTCCGGGCGCGCGGTTTATCTGCGCCTGTCGAACTTCTGGATCAGGATCTTCGCCGTCTCGTTCGGCATGGGCGTCGTTTCGGGCATCGTCATGCCGTTCCAGTTCGGCACCAACTGGAGCCGCTTCTCGGATGCGACAGCCAACGTCCTGTCGCCGCTCTTTGCCTATGAGGGCCTCTTCGCCTTCTTTCTCGAAGCGGCATTCCTCGGGGTTCTGCTGTTCGGCCGGAATCTGGTGCCGCGCTGGGCGCATTTTCTCGCCGCGCTGATGGTGGCGGCGGGCACGCTGTTGTCCGCCTTCTGGATCCTCGCCGCCAACAGCTGGATGCAAACCCCCGCCGGCTACAAGCTCGTCGATGGCCGGTTCTTTCCGACGGATTGGCCGGCGATCATTTTCAATCCGTCCTTCCCCTATCGCTTTGCGCATTGCGTCGTCGCGTTCTACGTGACGACCGGCTTCGTGGTGGCGGGGGTCGCGGCCTATTACCTGCTGCGGGAGCGCTTTGTCGAGGAAGGCCGCACGATGCTGTCGATGGCGCTGTGGCTGCTTTCGGTCCTCGTCCCGCTGCAGATCTTCCTCGGCGACCAGCACGGCCTCAACACGCTCGAATACCAGCCGGCGAAACTGGCCGCCATCGAGGCGCGCTGGCACACGAAGAGCCGCGTGCCCTTGACGCTGTTCGCGATACCCGACGAGCAGGCTGCGGCCAACCGCTACGCAATCGACATTCCCGATCTCGGCAGCCTCATCCTGACGCACGACCCGAACGGCACGGTGCGCGGGCTCGCGGATTGGCCGCGCGACGAGTGGCCGCCGGTCGCCGTTCCGTTCTTCGCCTTTCGCATCATGGTCGGGATCGGCCTCTTGATGCTCGCGCTCGTCGCCGTCAGCTGGTGGCTGCGGGCGCGGGACCGTCTGTTCACCTCGGCATGGTTTCTGCGGGCTTGCGCGTGGCTTGCGCCGCTCGGCTTCGTTGCCGTCATCGCCGGCTGGGTCACCACCGAGGTCGGGCGGCAGCCCTGGACCGTCTACGGCGTCTTGCGCACCGCGCAGTCGGTCACCCCGTCGCTGACCGGGCTCGATGTCGCCGTGTCGCTGATCGGCTATGCCTGCGTCTATCTCGTCATCTATCCGACCGGGCTCTTGCTGATGGCGAGAATGGTGCGCGCCGGGCCGGGCGAACCGCCGCCGGGCGCGATCGAGAGCGGCCGCCCGCAGGCTCCGGTGCGGGCGGCGCCGCGGGCGCCGGAGAGCGAGGCGCGGCGATGAACGGACCCCTTCTCGATCTCGTGCCGCTGTGGGCCGCCATTCTCGGCCTCGGCGTCTTCTTCTACGTGCTGCTCGACGGCTTCGACCTCGGCGTCGGCATCCTCTACGGCTTCGCGCCCGATCTGCCCTCGCGCAATCTCGTGATGAATTCGATCGCGCCCGTCTGGGACGGCAATGAGACCTGGCTCGTGCTCGGCGGCATGGGGCTTCTCGCGGCGTTTCCGCTCGCCTTTTCGATCATTTTGCCCGCCGTCTATTTTCCGATCCTGGTGATGTTGCTGGCGCTCGTCTTCCGCGGCGTCGCCTTCGAGTTTCGCTACAAGGACGCCGAGCATCGCACGGTTTGGGACCACGCCTTCTGCTACGGCTCGGCGGTCGCGACCTTTGCGCAGGGCGTCGTGCTCGGTGCCTTCACCCAGGGGTTCAAGACGGTGGGGCGGCATTACAGCGGCGGCTCCTTCGACTGCTTCACGCCGTTTTCGCTCTTCACCGGCTTCGCGCTCGTCTTCGGCTACGGCCTGCTCGGGGCCGGCTGGCTGGTGCTGAAGACCGAGGGCGAGCTGCAGGATTGGGCGCGCCGGCTCGGACGCCGGTGCCTCATCGGCGTCGTCGCCGCGATCGCGGCGGTGAGCCTGTGGACGCCGTTGCTTGAGCCGGCGATCGCCCAGCGCTGGTTCGCCTGGCCCGACATTGCCTTCCTCTCGCCGGTGCCGATCCTGACGGCGCTCTTCGCCTACGGCGAATGGCGCGCGCTCGGCGGCCGCTCGGAGGCGGCGCCCTTCGTCGCCGCAATCGGCCTTTTTCTGCTCTCCTACATCGGCATCTCGATCAGCCTGTGGCCGATGATCGTGCCTTACAAATTTACGCTCTGGCAGGCCGCGTCCTCGCCGAGCACGCAGGCTTTTCTCGGGCTCGGCACGATGTTCCTGCTGCCGGTCATCCTGATGTACACCGGCTGGTCGTATTGGGTGTTCCGCGGCAAGGTGCGCGCCGACATCGGTTATCACTGACGAGCGGCATAAGTCCGCGCCGGATATCAACCGGCCGTCGCGGCGTCGATCTGCCGTGCCAGCCGTTTATCGGGTAAGGATAGCCACGGAAAACCGCTTTTGCGATTGCCTGACGCAATGGCTCTCGAGGAATACAGAAAGAAGCGCGACTTTCGCAAAACGCCCGAGCCGGCGGGCGGCAAGCCGCGCCGCAAAGCCACGGCCGCGCCGCTTGCCTTTGTCGTGCAAAAACATGCCGCCCGCCGGCTGCACTATGATTTTCGCCTCGAACTCGACGGCGTCATGAAGAGCTGGGCGGTGCCGAAAGGGCCGAGCCTCGATCCGGCGGAAAAGCGGCTCGCGGTCGAGGTCGAGGATCACCCGCTCGATTATGCCGGCTTCGAGGGGGTGATCCCGAAGGGCGAATACGGCGGCGGCACCGTGCTTCTGTGGGATCGCGGCAGCTGGACGCCGCTCGACCCTGATCCCGCCGCGGCGCATGCCAAGGGCATGCTCAAATTCGCCCTCGACGGCGAAAAGCTGCACGGCAAGTGGATGCTCCTGCGGCTGCGCGGCCGCAACGCCCGCGACGGCGATAAGAACTGGCTGCTCGTCAAGGAGCGCGACGACGACGCCAAGCCCGGCAGCGGCGACGCCGTCGTCGCGGACAATCCTCGCAGCGTCGAGACGGGACGCTCGATCGAAACGGTCGCCGAGGATCGCGACCGAATGTGGAGCAGCGAAAAAGGCGAGATCGCGCCGCCGGCGCGGCGGGCCGTTTCGGGCGCGCGCAAGGGGCCGCTGCCGGAAAAGCTTGCGCCGCAACTTGCGAGCGTCGCGAAAGAGGCGCCCGCGGGCGAGGACTGGCTGCACGAGATCAAATACGACGGCTACCGCATCATCGCCCGCCTGGACGGCGGCAAGGTTCGGCTCTTCACCCGCAACGGGCTCGATTGGACCGCGAAATTTCCCGAACTGCGGCGCGCGCTCGCGGTGCTGCCGGTCGAGAGCGCGCTGATCGACGGCGAACTCGTCGCCTTCGCGCCCGACGGCACGACGAGCTTCTCGCGGCTGCAGGATGCGATCGCCGCGAAAAAGGCCGATGGGCTCGTCTATTTCGCCTTCGATCTGCTCTATCGCGACGGCATGGATTTGACCGGCGCCGCGCTCGCCGACCGCAAATCCGCGCTCGCCGAGATCGTTCCGCACGCCGCGCAAGGCATGCTGCGCTACAGCGACCATCAGCAGGGCCGGGGCCGCGAATTCGCGAAAGAAGCGAAGCGCTTCAAGCTTGAAGGCATCGTCTCGAAGCGGCGCGACCGCCCCTATCGCTCGGGGCGCGGCGGCGACTGGCTGAAGATCAAGTTCCGCAACACGGAAGAATTCGTCGTCATCGGTTTCACCGACCCGGCCGGCAGCCGCGAGGGCTTTGGCGCGCTGCTGCTCGGCTATTACGACGACAAGGGAACGCTGCATTACGCCGGCCGCGCCGGTAGCGGCTTTTCGGCGGCGCAGCTGACGCGGCTGCGCGAGCGGCTCGAAGGCTTCGGCGAGGCAAAGCCGCCCCGCGACGTGCCGCGCGAGGCGCGCAAGGGCGCGCATTGGGGCGCGCCGCAGCTCGTAGCTGAGGTCAATTTCGCCGGCTGGACGGACGATAATCTGCTGCGGCAAGCCTCGTTCGAGGGGTTGCGGGAGGACAAGAGCCCGGCGGAAGTCGTCTACGACCCGCAGAGCGCGGCGCCGGCCGATCCGTCGGCGCCGGATCCGCCCGCCCCGGCGACCGTCCGTCCGGCGCGCGACGGCAGCATCATCGTCGCCGGCGTGCGGCTCAGCCACCCCGACCGGGTGCTCTATCGCGAGCCCGACGCGACCAAGCTCGATCTCGCGCGTTATTGGGAGGCGGTTGCCGGGCCGGCGCTGGCGCAACTCGCGCAGCGGCCGCTGACCCTCGTTCGCGTGCCCGGCGGGGCGGGCCAGAAGAGCTTCTACCAAAAGCATGTCGCCGCCGGAATGCCGCAGGCCATCCGGCGGCTCTCCGTTGCCGGAGAAGCGGAGCCGTTTCCCGTTGTCGAAAATCTGGCGGGCCTCGTTGCGCTCGCCCAGATGGACGTGCTGGAAATCCACCCCTGGGGCGCGACGGCGGCGGCGCTCGAAAAGCCGGACCGGGTGACGCTCGACCTCGATCCGGACGAAGGCGTTCCCTGGACGCGGATCGCCGAGGCGGCGATCGGCTTGCATGAGGCGCTGCTCGCGATCGGCCTGCGGAGCTTCGTCAAGACGACGGGCGGCAAGGGCCTGCATGTCGTCGTGCCGCTCGCGCCGAAGCTCGGCTGGGACGCCGTCAAAGTGTTCAGCAAATGGGTGGCGGACAGCCTCGCCGACCAGTTCCCGGACCAGTTCACCGCCAACATGGCGAAGCGCGCGCGCAAGGGCCGCATCTATATCGATTATCTGCGCAACACGCGCGGCGCGACGGCGGTCGGCGCCTATTCGCCGCGTGCCCGGCCGGGGGCGCCGGTATCGACGCCGGTCTCCTGGCATGAAGTCGAGAGGGGCATCCGCGCCGCCGATTTGACGCTCGCCAGCGTGCCCGGACGCCTCGCCGCGATGCAGGCCGACCCGTGGGCCGAGATGGCGGATTGTTCGCAAACGCTGGGCGCGGCATTGCGCCGGCGCATCGGGATCTGAGCCGCGGCCCGCGCGTTCGCTGTTGCGAAGCGCGCCGCGATGTGGCTTCGTTGCGCCAAAGCGCCGCAGCAGCGGCCGAGGAGAAAGATAATGCCGAGAGCAAGTTGGAGCGGGTTTCTGCGACTCTCGCTCGTCACCTGTCCGATCTATCTGTCGCCGGCGGCGACCGAGGCTAAGCGCATCCGCCTGCATCAGCTGAACGCCGCGACCGGCAACCGGGTGCGGCAGCAGCTGGTGGATGCCGAGACCGGCGACGTCGTCGAGCGCGACCAGATCGAAAAAGGCTACGAGTTCGACCGCGGCCGCTATGTCACGGTCACCGACGAGGAATTGAAAAACCTGCAGATCGACAGCTCGAAAACGATCGAGCTCGACCGCTTCGTCGATCGCGACAAGGTGGACCCGATCTACCTCGACTCGCCCTATTACGTCTATCCGGACGGCCAGCTCGCGGCCGAGACGTTCCGCGTCATCGGCGAAGCGATGGAAAAGAAGAACAAGGTCGGGATCGGCCGCATCACGATCTCGAACCGCGAGCGGCTGGTGCTCGTCGAGCCGCGCCAGTCGGGGCTCTTGATGTCGATGCTGCGCAGCGCCGACGAGGTCCGGCCCGCCGAGTTCGGCGCCGTCACCGGCAAGATCGATCCGGACATGGTGGCGCTCGCCGAGACGATCATCGAGCGGAAGGCCGGCGAGTTCGAGCCCGAGAGCTTCCGCGACCGCTATCAGGACGCGCTGCACGAACTGGTCGCGAGCAAGGTCAAGGGCGAGGCCATCGGTACGGCGCCGCCCGTCGCCGAGCCGCCGAAGGTCATCAATCTGATGGATGCCTTGAAGCGCAGCCTGGCGCAGGAAACCGGCCGCCCGGCGGCGAAAGGCGCCGAGAAGGGCCGCGCCAAGGCGGGCGGCGACCGGCGTCAGGCGGCGCTGCTGCTGCCGGTCGCGGGCGGACGCGACGCGAGGGAGGGCGCCGCCGCCGAGCCGGCGCCGGGCAAGCGCCGCAAGCCGGAAGACGCGCCCGAGCGGGCTGCGCCGCGGCGCAGGAAGGCGTAAAGGGGCCAGAGCCCTGCGCTCTCGCCGGAAGCGCGGTGGTTTGTTGGCCGGGAACCGCAACAAACTACGGCTACTGCTTGTCATACCGGCGTAAGCCGGTATCCATGTCTGCCGCGGGTCACGGCTTTCGCCGGGACGACGAGAGCGGCGGTTTCCCCGCGCCGGCCCTGGGCAGGGCGGCGGCTTTTGCCTTTGCCTCCTCCTGCGTTTGCGGAACGACCGCGGCGCTCGAATTCGAATCGCCGCGAGGGCCAGTCCGGTCTTCAGGATCTGCAAGATAAACAGCGGCGGCGGCGCGGCCCGCTTGCGGCGCGGAACCGCGCGCTGGACGCGGCCGTTGGGGAAATGCAAGGGCTCACGCATCGCCAGGCGAAAACCGGCGGCGAGCGCAATGCGCATAAGGGCGGCCGAGTTTTGACCGCGACGAGCGGCCGGGAAGCCGTAACGCTCGCGTGCGGCCGCGGAGGAATGAGATGCCGGACGGCGGCGAGATCTATCGCCTCGGCGAGCGGATCGCCCGCGCGGTGGTCCGGCGGACGGAGCGAAGCAGCGCGGGCTGGTTAGCGGTGCTGCGGCAGGTGGCGGTCGAAATCGGCCGCGACCACGTGTCGATGATGGCCGCCGCAGTGGCCTTCTACGCGCTGTTGTCGATCTTTCCCGGCCTGTCGGCGCTGATCTCGCTCTACGGCCTGGTCGCCGATCCGACCGCGGTCGGCACGCTGTTGTCTTCGCTGGGCTGGGTGCTGCCGCGCGAGGCCGCTCTATTATTGTCGCATCAGCTTGTGGCGATCGTCTCCGCCGCGCCGGCAAAGCTGGGTCTGGCGCTGCTCGCCAGCCTCGCGCTCGGCGTGTGGAGCTCCATGAGCGGCACCGGCGTCCTGATGCAGGCGCTGACCCTCGCGCACGACCGCGAGGACGATCGCGGCATCGTCGAATTCTATCTCGTCGCAGCCGCGCTGACGGCGGGGCTGATCCTCTTCGGCTGCTCGTCGCTGCTGCTCGTCGTCGTCGTGCCGGCTGCGCTCGCAACGCACGCACTGCCACCCTTCTGGCGCGAAGCAGCCGATTTCTACCGCTGGCCGATGCTGGCTCTGCTCGGTGTCGTCGGGCTGGCGATCATCTACCGCGTTGCACCGCGCCGCAGCAGCGCCGATTTCAGGTGGATCAGCCCCGGCGCGATCCTCGCGACCCTGTTGTGGATCATCGGCTCGGGCGGGTTCTCGCTCTACGTCAGCCGCTTCGCTTCCTACGATCGCACCTACGGCTCTTTAGGGGCGGTCGTCGTGCTGCTGTTGTGGTTGTATCTGACGGCCTTCATCATTGTGGCCGGGGCGGAACTCGACTCGATCCTGGAGAGGCGCAGGCGCGGCCAGGTCGGCGCGAGGAACTCAGACTGAACGCGTCCGGTTTCGACGCGGTCGGGGGGCGGTGGGCTGTCGCCGGTCGCGCGGGCGCATCGTCGGACTGGGCCGCGGCGCCCGTTCCTCCATTTCGTAATCGCGCTCGTCGAGCCCCGCCGCGACGTTCGTGCACGCCTTGTCGAACTTTTCCCACAGCATCGCGAGCGCTCGATAAGTGCGCATGACGTATCCTCCCTCTCTCCTGACTAAACAGCGCTTCCCGGCGAAAGATCCGCCGCCGCCACCGCGGAACCGCAGCTGGCGGCCGGCGTGTTGAAACCGATAGCGAGCAACCTGGTTCGACGAAAGAAACGGCATGGCTGATCGGGAATTCGCCTCGGCGGGCGCGGGCCGGCGTACAGCCGAATGAGCGCGCCGCCGCGCCGATTGGCTGCCATGACATCGCGCCGACGCCGGCCCCGCCGCGGTTGGGTTGCGGCGCGACCGATGCCGCGAAGCCTCTACCGCTACATCTGGCGGATCAGCGGGCGCGCACAGGCCGGGTTGGCGGCACTGTCGATTGTCGTCTTCCTGCTCGATTTGGCCCCTCTCGAGCTGCAGCGGCGGATCGTCAACGATGCGCTGCAGCAGCAAGAGATCGCGCCGCTATTATGGCTGGCCGCGCTCTATGCCGGCGTCGCGCTCGCTCAGGGCGGCAGCAAGCTGGCGCTCAACATCTGGCGCAGCAAAGTCAGCGAGGCGGCGAACCGGCGCCTGCGACTCGATACCTACGCGGTCGCGGTGCGGCATCCGGCAAAGGGGGCCGAGGCCGGGAAGGAAGGGCTCGGCCTCTCGATTATTCTGGCCGAGGTCGAGCCGGTCGGCGGGTTCATCGGCACCGGGGTTTCCGATCCCGTGCTGCACGCCGGAGTTTTGCTCAGCGTCTTCGGCTACATGATCTACCTGCAGCCGTGGATGGCGCTCGTCGGCGCTGCGCTATTCGTGCCGCAATTCGTCTTCGTACCCCTGTTGCAGGAAGCGATCAACCGGCGCACGGAAAGGCGCATTCAGATACTGCGCAATTTGAGCGTCGAGATCGTCAACGAGACTGCCGACCGGGTGCCCGGTCAATCGGAGAACGAATTCGAGCGGCGCGTGAACAATGTCTACCGGCTGAACATGGAAATCTTTCGCCGCAAATTTTCGATGAACTTCCTAATGAACCTTCTTCACCATCTGGGCATTGGCGGCATCCTGCTGGTCGGCGGCTGGTTCGTGCTGCGCCATCGCATCGAGGTCGGGACGGTGGTGGCGTTCATCTCGGGATTGAACCGGATCAACGATCCGTGGGGCGACCTCGTCAATTTCTTTCGCGACCTGACCAATGCGCGGGTCAAGTACCAGCTGATCGCTTGTGTCCTCGACGAGGCGGCGGTCACCGACGCCCCCGATCCGATCGCCGCCAACAGCGGCTAGCGGAACGAAAACGCCGCCGGACGAGTTGGGAAAGAGGGTGCCGGCGGCAGGACGGCGTCGCGTCACGGCGGCCGGATCTTCGAAAAGGAGGCGGCCAAGCTGGCGGCTTCGAGCGGCGCCCCGGTGTTCCCGCGGCATCGAAGAGGAGGATCGCATGGTTGTCCAGATCGTCGCCGGACTGTTCCAGTCGCGCGGCATCGCCGAAGAGGCGTGCGGCCGGCTGCGCGCCGAGGGCGCGTCGGAAAGCGAGCTTTCGGTGCGTGTGCTGCAGGAAGTGGGCCCGATGCCGCCGCTGGCGACGATGGATCCGGAGCTGGCGGCACTGGAGGTCGCCCCGCTCGTCTTCGGCAATGTCCGCAAGGCCTTCGTCCACCATATCCGCAATGGCGAGACGCACACCGAAGCCGCCGCGCCGAACTGATCGCGACGGGCGGCTCGTTCAGGAGATGTCGACCCTCGGGGTGAAGATGTAGCCGCTGCCCCGCACCGTCTTGATCATTGTCGGCCGCTGCGGGTCGTCGCCGAGCTTGCGCCTGAGGCGGCCGACCTGCACGTCGATGGTGCGGTCGAACGGCCCCGCTTCTCGGTTGCGCGCCAGATCGAGCAGCCGGTCGCGCGTCAGCACCTGCTTCGCATTCGCGACGAAGGCGGCGAGCAGGTCGAATTCGCCCGTCGTGAGGCGCACTTCCTCGCCGGAGGGCGATACCAGATCGCGGCTCGACAGGTCGAGCAGCCATCCTTGAAAGCTCGCCCGCGGCCGCGGCGGGGTGCCGGTCTCGACACCTCTGGATACCCGCCGCATGACGCTTTTCACGCGCGCCAGCAGCTCGCGCAAATGGAACGGCTTCGGCAGATAGTCGTCGGCGCCCATCTCGAGGCCGATGATCCGGTCGACGGGATCGCTGCGCCCGGTCAGCATGATGATGCCAAGGTTCGAATCCTCGCGCAGCGAGCGCGCGACGGTCAGCCCGTCCTCGCCCGGCAGCATCAGATCGAGGATCACCAGGGCGGGCGGGGATTGCGCCATGATTCGCCGCAGTCCGGTCGCGTCGTTCGCCGCGGTAACCCGGTAGCCCTCCGCCGAAAGATAGTTCTCGACGACCTCGCAAATGTCGCGTTCGTCATCGACGATCACGACGTGGTTGTTGTCGTTCATGAGCCGTGACCTCGCCGCCTCCGCCCCGGATCCTGGGCCGACGCGATCGTTGGGGCGCTCCTCACGCGTGTTAACGCGGCTGCGCTGGTTGTGTTGCAGCCGCACGTAACTTTTGTCGGGCCCGGATCTCGCTCTCTGCGTGGCCGCGGCGCGGTCACCCGATCCGCCGGTCGAAATCATGTCGGGCCGAGGCGGGGGACAACGCGGGAGGGCGGGCCGACCTCGCCGGCCTGCCCAATGAATGTGCTGAATTTCCGCCAGTAAAGTGCTGCTGTTATCGGCCGCTGCCGAGCTTGCCGCCATGGACGGGCGAGGTCGAGGTGCCGGCACCGGTGTTGCGATTGGCGAACTCGACAAGCTCTATATGGACGCGGCGAAGTACAACAACCGTGTCATGGGCCCAGCGCCGCGAGAAAACCAGTAAGACGGGGAGGCCGCGAGATGGCCGGCGCGGTTCTCACTGCCACACTGTCTCATTGGCGAACTTCGATCCGGTAATTGCCGTCTTCGTCGCGGCCGAGGATGCCGGCGCGGCGCAACTCGCCCCAGGCGCGCAGGAAATCGGGCCAGGCGGCGTCGCGATGCGCGTCGGCGAGCTCGTGAAATTGCTGCGGGCGGGCCTCGATCTCTCGGCGGAGGGCGCGCGCCAGCGGGCTCAACTCGGGCGTCATCGGTAATCCTCCGGCGTCACCCGATCCGCCCCATAGACTTTGATGCGGCGATAGAGTTTTTTCGGGACGCCCTCGGGGATCGTCGCGTCGATGCCGAGCTTCGCCGTGGTCGGCAACCCGCCCTTGCCGAGCTCCCAGGCCTTGATGCTGGGGTCGATATGCTTGCCGCGCGCCCCTTGCACGACGATCAGATCGCGGTCGGCCTGGACGCGGAACGTGATCGCCCAGTCGAGATCGTCCGGGTTCTCGATGTCGATGTCATCGTCGGTGACGATCGCGAGCTTGACTTCGGCGATCGACAGCAGCGCGAGCAGCGCGTTCTTGCCCTCGCCCGGGCGCTTCCGGATGGAAGCGATCAAGGTCCAGTAGCCGCAGCTGCCGACCGGCGCGCGGATCGCCACCGGCTGCACCGAGGCGTTGCGCAACGCCTTCAGCCCCGCCGCCTCGGTCACCGGCGCCGCCAGCCAGTCGTTCTCCCACGGCATCTGCAACAGGTAGAAGATCGGGTCGCGGCGATGCGTCACGCATTTGACGCGGAACACCGGGTTCCATTTGACGTCGCCCGAGATCTGGCTGAATTCGCCGAACGGGCCTTCGTCCTCGGTCCAGCCGATCGGCAGGAGCTCGCCTTCGAGCACGAGCTCGGCGTCGGCCGGCACTTCGAGATCGACGGTCTTGCATTTGACGAGCGGCACCGGCTGCCCGTGCAGGCCGCCGGCGACCCAGTATTCGTCGAGATCGGTCGGCGCCTTGTAGGAGGCGGCGAGCATCTCGTAGGGATGGCAGCCGATCGCGACGGCGATTTCAAGCGGTTTTCCCTGGTCGAGCCGCCGCTGGTAATAAAGACGCATGTCGGAGGGCGAGACGAGGTCGATGCCGGTCTCGTCGGGGCTGCGGTACATGAGGCGATAAGAGCCGCAATTGCGCCCGAACTCCGGGTCCTTCGAAACGACGAAGGTGGCGGAGATGTAAGGCCCGCCATCGAACAGGTGCATCAGCGGGTAGGGCAGGGCGGCGAGGTCAACCTCGTCGCCGATGCGCACGACTTCCTGGCAGGGGGCGCGCTCAACCATCACCGGCTCGATGAGCCGCCCCATGCCTTCCTCGAAGCGCCAGGCGACCTCGTTTTCCTTGCAGCCCATGGCGAGCGCCAGGCGCTTCTTCGAGGTAATGAGCGCACCGGCGAGCCGCCAGCCCGGGTAGTCCTTTAGATTCTCGAAAAAGCTCGCCTTCGCAGACTGCGCGCAGAGCCCCGGCACGTCGCGCAGATCGACCTCGCCGCCGAAATGCTGCAGCTCGCCCGCGGCGTCGAGATCGGCGAGGAAATCGCGAAAGCTCTTCTTCATGCCCTGCCTCTCAAGGTTGCCGCCCAATAGCGCTCGCAATGACGGTATTGAGGCGGCTCGGGCATTGTCATGCCTTGCTCGGCGGCAGGTATTTCTGCGAGCGGGCGGCGACGGCCGCCCACTGCGCCGCGGTCAGCTTGGTCTTGCCGACGAACCGGTTGGTGAAGAGCTTGTCGGCCGGCGGCAGGCCCTTCGCGCCCATATAGGTCTCGACCGTCTTGCGCGTCGCCGCGACGAGCGCCGGGTCCATCCAGCCGAGCCCGTGCTTTTCGACCGACGGCGCGATTCCCAGGGCCGTGCCGACGTCCTGGCCGAACTCGATGACCTTGCGGGTCGCCGGCGGGCCGCCCTGAAACTCCTTGAGGCTGGCGATGTGGAGGTCCACCGATTTTTCGGGGTTCAGATAGCTGTATTTGATCCCCTCCAGCATGCCGTCGATGAAGGCGCGGCACAGCTCCGGCTTCTTCTCGACCGTGCTGCGCTTGGCGGCGAGCACGATCGAGAACATCTTCACCCCGTAATCCTCGTAGAGGATGCTGTTGAGCTTCATTCCCTGCGCCCAGATGCTGGGCGCAATGCTGCCGAAGAAATTGCCCTCGGCCTTCACCTGCTTGCTGACCAGCGACTTGATCAGGGCCGAGGCGTCCATCGTCACCTTCTGCACCTTTGCATCGTCGATGCCGGTCGCCTTGACGAAAGCCGGCCACAGCTGGAAATCGCCGCTGCCGACATCGAAGGCGACGGTCTGCCCTTCGAGGTCCTTCGGCTTCGCAATGCCGTATTCCTGCAGCGAAAAAATGCCGATCGGCGAGCGCGGCCACACCCCGGCGACGGCGACGAGGTCGAGCCCCTTGCCGGCGCAGTTCATCATGACCGCCATGTCGATCAGGCCGAAATCGTACCGCCCCTGATCGAGCGGCAGGCAAACCTTGCCCGAGCCGAAGCCGCGGTCGATCGTCACCTCCAGGCCGCGTTTCTTCCAGGCGCCGATCTGCTTGGCGACGAAGGGATAGGTATAGGTGCCGAGCGGCAGCCAGGGCAGCGTCAGCTTGACGCTCGTGGCGGCGCGCGCGCCGACGATCGAAGGCGCCGCCAGGCCGACCGTGCCGCCGGCCGCGATTGCGCCCGCCCGCTTCAGAAAGCTGCGTCGATCATGTGCCATCCCAACCTCCCTTGCCATGTCCTTCAGCCGCCGCCCGCCGCCTCGACATGGCTCGCCGGCTGCCAGTAGATGACCAGGCGTTCGGCCCAGGCGATCAGCCCGTAAAGAACGAGCCCCGCCAGGCTCAGCTCGGTGATCGCCGCCATCATCAGCGGCGTGTCGAGGAGCCCGCCCGACAGCTTGATCAGATAGCCGATCCCACGCTGCGAGGCGACGAATTCCGACACGATGACGCCGATGATCGCCAGCGTGATCGAGATCTTCATGCCGCCGAACAGATGCGGCATCGCGTTCGGCAGCCGGATTTTGCAAAAGATCTGCCAGCGCGAGCCGGTGAAGCTGCGCGCCATTTTGACCACCTCCTCGTCGACCGTCTGAAAGCCGATCGCGGCGTTGATCGTCATCGGAAAAAAGCTGATCAGGAAAGCGAGCAGCAGGCTCGAAGTGGCGCCGGTGCCGAACCAGACGATGAACAGCGGCGCAATTGAGATCTTCGGGATCACCTGCGAGACGACGATGATCGGATAGAAGCCCTTGCGGACGATTTTCGAGTAAGTGATCAGGATCGCGAAAAAGATGCCGCCCGCGACCGACAAGAGGAAGGCGAGCACGGTCATGTAGAGCGAGGGCCACAGATTGTCGAATAAGAGGCTGTAGCGCGAAACCATCGCGAACAGGATCGCCGAGGGCGGCGGCAACAGGATCGGCCTGACGCCGAGGCCGCGGCACAGCGCCTCCCACAGCAAGAGCGAACCGAGACCGATGCCGAGCGGCCAGGCGGCATCGCCGAGGCGCCGGCGCCGCGGCGCGGCGGGCTGCCGGGCCGCGGCCTGCGCAGCGGCGATGTCAGCCGGCATGGCTCGCCTCGATCGCGCGGCGCAGCTCTCGGACATGCGCGTTGAAGCCCTCGCTCTCCATCATGTCGATCCGCCGCGGCCGCGGCAGCGCGATCTTCGTCTCGGCGACGATCGTTGCCGGGCGGCGTCCCATCACCAGCACGCGGTCGGACAGGAAGGCCGCCTCGCGGATGCTGTGGGTGACGAACAGCACCGACTTTCTATAAAGTTGCCAAATCCGAAGCAATTCGAGCCCCATCTCGTCGCGGGTGATCGCATCGAGGGCGCTGAACGGCTCGTCCATCAGCAGCAGGGACGGGTCGTGGATCAACGCCCGGCAAATCGCGGCGCGCTGCCGCATGCCGCCTGACAATTCGCGCGGCAGCCGGCTCGCGAAGTCGTCGATCTTCGCCATCGCCAGCAGCTCCCTGGCGCGCGGCTCGTAGACGCGGCGGGACAGCTTCAGCATCTCGATCGGCAACAGCACGTTGTCGAGCACCGTCCGCCACGGCAGCAGCACCGGCGACTGGAACACCATGCCGATCTCGCGGCGCGGGCCGCGCACCGGCGTGCCGGCGACGGCGATGTCGCCGCCGCTCGCCTCGACGAGGCCGGCGATCATCATCAAGAGCGTGCTCTTGCCGCAGCCGGAAGGACCGAGCACTGAGAGGAACTCGCCCTCGGCGAGGGCAAGGCTGACCTCCCGGATCGCCTCCACGTCGCCATAGCTCTTGCGCGCCGAGCGCACCGCGACATGCGCTTCCGGGCGGGGCGACACCGCAACGATCGGTTCATTGAGCCGAGCCGCCATTCGCACTTGCCCTTATTCCGCGGCCACGCGTGATGCCTTTTGTTGTTACTCCTGGCCGCGCGATACCGGAAGGAGCAAACTCTGAGGGTGGGGAAAGCGCACATGATCTCGAACGCGCCGCGGTGGCGCCGATGATCCGGAATTTCTCCGATCACGCGGCCAACGAGCGCACCTTCCTCGCCTGGATACGCACCGCGATCGCGGTGATGGCGTTCGGCTTCCTGGTCGCGAAATTCAATCTGTTCGTCGAGATCGCGGCGCGCTCGCTGGCGGTCGGCGGGCGCCCGGTGCGGCTGCCCGGCGTCGGGTTCGGGAACCTCGCGGGCATCGCCCTGATCGTCGCCGGCACGGTGATGGTGGCGGTCGCCGCCATTCGCTTCGTGCAGACGGGCCGGGCGATCGACAGCCCGCAGCCGGGGGCGAGCGGCGCCAGGGTCGATCTCGCGCTCGCCATCCTGATGGTGGTGCTGGGGGTCGCATTGGTGCTCTACTTGTCGCACGCCTTGTTGACCGGGATTTAGGCTTGCGCACGATGTCCGCGCAACGGATGGAGGAGGCCGATGGGTAAGCTCGAGGGGAAAGTCGCCCTGGTAACCGGCTCCGGCCGCAACATCGGCCGCGCCACGGTATTGCGGCTCGCGGGCGAAGGCGCGCATGTCGTCGTCAACGCGCGCAGCAACGAGGCCGAGGCCGAGGCCGTCGCGCGCGAAGCCCGCGCCCTTGGCGTGAAGGCGATCGCGGTCATCGCCGACGCGGCGAAGCGCGAAGAGGTCGAGGCGATGGCGGCACGCGCGCTCGCCGAATTCGGCCGCGTCGATATCCTCGTCAACAATGCCGCGATCCGGCCGCACAAGCCCTTCACGGAGATCGCCGCGGAGGATTGGGAATTGGTGCGCGGCGTCGTCCTCGACGGCGCACTCTACCTGACGCGCGCCCTGATCCCCTCGATGGTCGAGAACCGCTACGGCCGCATTCTCTTCTTTACCGGCGACGGTTCCTTCACCGGCGGCAAGGGGCGCGCGCTGGTCTCGGCCGCGAAGATGGGGCTCGTCGGCATGGCGCGCGCGCTCGCCTCCGAATTCGCCGAGCACAACATCCGCGTCAATGTCGTCTCGCCCGGCATCATCGACACGCGGCGCGACCACCCCGAATGGTATCAGGGCCGCGTGCCGAACGCCGGCGGCATCCCATTGGGGCGCCAGGGCAAGCCCGAGGAGATCGCCGCGACCTGCCTCTTCCTCGTCAGCGAGGACAGCGGCTTCATCACCGGCCAGACGATCCACGTCAACGGCGGCGCCGGGTATTACTGAGGAGAACCGACGAATGCCGCGTCTCAAATTCGGCGCCTTTCTCGCCCCGCATCATCCCGTCGGCGAGCACCCGATGCTGCAGTTCCGCCGCGACCTCGACCTCGTCGAGGCGCTCGACCGGCTCGGCTACGACGAATTCTGGTGCGGCGAACACCATTCGAGCGGCTGGGAGATGATCGCTTCGCCCGAGATGTTCCTCGCCGCCGCAGGCGAGCGCACCTCGCGCATCAAGCTCGCGACCGGCGTCGTCTCGCTGCCCTACCACCACCCGTTCAACGTCGCGCAGCGCATGGTGCAGCTCGACCACATGACGGGCGGCCGGGCGATTTTCGGCTCCGGCCCCGGCGCGCTCGCCTCGGACGCCCATACGCTCGGCATCGACCCGATGCTGCAGCGCGACCGCCAGGACGAGGCGATCGGCATCATCCGCCGCCTGATGCAGGGCGAGCGGGTGACCGCGCAGAGCGACTGGTTCACCTTGCAAGATGCCGCATTGCAGCTCTTGCCGTTGCAGGAGGAGATGCCGTTCGCCGTCGCCTCGCAGATCAGCCCGTCGGGCATGACGCTCGCCGGCAAGCACGGCATCGGCGTCATCTCGATCGGCTCCTTGTCGCAAGAGGGCCTCAATGCGCTCGCGACGCAGTGGAGTTTCGCTGAAACCGCCGCGAAGAAGCACGGCAGGAGTGTCGACCGCAAGGACTGGCGGGTGCTGCTCAGCTGGCACATCGCCGAGACCCGCGAGAAGGCGCTCGCCGAAGCCCGCGACGGGCTCTTCCGGCATCACAACGAGTACATCGTCGGGACCTTGCAGCGGCCCGGCGCGACGGCCTTCCGCGACCCCGACGAGGCGCTCGAAAAGACCGCCTTCTCCGAAGCGGCGGCGGCGACGATCGGCACGCCCGACGACCTGGCCGCGCGCATCAAATCCGTGCTCGAAATCAGCGGCGGCTTCGGCACCGTCGTCGGCTTCGTGCACGATTGGGCAAACCCGGAAAACACGATGCGCAGCTGGGACATGGTGGCGCGCTACGTCGTGCCCGAGATCAACGGCTACCTCGCGGGCCTGCGGCAATCGCAGCATTTTGTCGCCACCAACCGCGGCGTCTTCGAGCGCGCCAAGGACGCGATCATGGCGAAGATCAACGAGAACGAAGCCGCCGTCGCCGCCCTTTCGGTCACCCGGGGATCGCGGCTGGGCGAGGTCGCCTCGGCGAGCAACCTGCCCGATCTCGACGCGGCCCGCGCGCGAGCCGGAAAGCGCTGACGGCGGAGTGCCGTCATTGCGAGGCGCAAAGCGCCGCGGCGATCTCGTCGGGATTGCTTCGCTTTGCTCGCAATGACAGCGAAGAACGCGGACTTGACTGCCCTCACCCCGGCTGCAAGGGCGCGTGCAGCCGGGTGCCCGGGCAGATGATGCCACCGCGGTCGCCGACCGTCAGGTCGCCGTAGACTTCGGCGAAGACCGGCGGCAGCGGCCGGGCGCCGGGCGGCGCGAGCCACAGTCGCAGCAGGTGGCGCTTCTTCTCGGGCTCGGGCCAATCCTCGTAGGCCGTGCGGGCGTGCAGGATCGTGTGGTTGTGCAGGATCTGCACGTCGCCCGGCATGAAGCTCATGTCGAGGCGCAATTCCGGGTCGCCCGCCAGCGCGGCGAACATGTCGAGCGCTTCGAGGTCGATGGGCTCCAGCCGCCGCGCCTCGGGAAAGCGCTGCGAGGAACCGATATGGAGGCGCGAATAGAGGACCGAGAGAAGGCCCCGATATTCGTTGAAGACCGGCGCCTCGTAAAACGGCCCCTTGCCTTCCGGCACCTCGCCGCGCCGGTCTGTCGGAAACGGCCGGTATAGCCGCTCCAACAGGTCGGGCCGGCGCGCCAGCATGACATTGTGCACCGTCATCGAGCTGACGATCGCCGAAAGCCCGCCCGACTTCGCGCGCTGCAGGCACAACAGCGCGACGAGGTCGGCACGGTCGATGTGGAAGCGCTGCTCCTCGGCGGTCGCATAGCTGCGGTTGTTCGGATCGCTCGTGCTCAGGCCCAAATCGTAGACGTGGCCGAGCAGATGCCCCTTGGCATTTTGCGACCGGGCGCTGCCGAAATAGCTGCCGACGCCCCAGAAGGCGGTCGCGCCTTCCTCGATCGGCCGGTTTTCGACCGGCAGGCCGCGCAACAGCACGAAGCCGCGGCCGTCGACTACCTCGCGGCGCAGCCGGTCGAGCACCGGCCTCACGCTCGGCAGCGGGAAATCCGCGCGGCGGATCCGGGCGATGTCGAGGCCGCGGGCGCGCACCGCCGCGACGGCGCTTTCGATCTCCGCGGCCTCGGCCGGCGACAGGCGGTAGGTCCACTCGTCTGCGCGCTTCTTCATCTCGGCGCCGATCCAGGCCGAAGGACCATCGACCGGCCGCCGCTGCGCCGTGCGCGGCGACGTCATCAGGCTTGCGTCATCAGGCGGCATGGCGCTTCAGCTCCCTTTCAACCGGTCTCCATCGGCAGCGTTTCGTCCTTCGCCCATTCCGACATCGAGGCATCGTAAAGCTTCACATCGGGATGGCCGAGCATCACCAGCGTGTGCGCCGTGACGCTCGCCGCGATGCCGCCGCCGCAATAGGTGATGACCCGCTTGTCGAAGGCGTGCACCGCGTCGAATTTGGCGCGCAGCGCCACGGCCGGCAGATAGGTGCCGGTCGCCGGATCGACGAGGCCCGCCGTCGGCACGTTGACGCTGCCGGCGATGCGGCCGGGGCGCCCATAGGTGTTGCCGCCGGTGCCGGCATGCTGCACCGCCTGCAGGGCGTTGATCGTGCAGGTCTCGCCATTGGCGATCGCGGCCAGCACTTCTTCCTTGCCGACCATCAGCGGGCGCTGCTGCGGCGCCGCGAAATCGGAGGCGGCCCGCGGTCGTGCCGGGCCGGTCTCGACGGCGCGCCCCTCGCGCGCCCATTTCGCATAGCCGCCGTCGAGCACGGCCGCATTGTCGAAGCCGAAATTGCGCATGACCCACCACACCCGGGTCGCCCATTGCGGGGTCGTCGTGCTGTAGGTCACGACCCGGCTGCGATCGCCGATGCCGAAGCGGCGCATCGCCGCGGCAAACGCCGCCCGTTGCGGCAGCATGAAGCGCAGCGGCAATTTTTCGTTGTCTGACAGATCCTCCTGCAGATCGACGAATTGCGCGCCCGGGATGTGGCCCTTCTCGAAATCCTCGCGGCCGGATTTGACCGTGTAGGTGATTTTCGGGTCGGGGATCAGATGCATCGTGCAGTCGAGCACGACGAGGCCCGGGTCCGCGAGGTGCTCGGCGAGCCAATCCGTGGTCGCCAGGAATTCGGGGTGCACAAAACCTTCCTTCGCTGCGTTCACCGGCATCCCTCCGCTCCTCATCCTTCCGCCCAGCGGGCATGCACCTTGGCGCGCACCTCGTCGAGGTATTGCGCCGCCTGCGCCCGCGTTTGGATCGCCTGCACCCGCGCCAGAATGGCCGGCTGCGCTTCCGGCGGCGACAATGCGATGTCGTGGCGCATCGCGACATGCAGAAATCCGGGCAGGGATTTGTCGATACTCGCGTCGGGCGGCGCGGCGCGCATGGCCATCAGCGGCGCCGCCGGCGCCGCCGGATCGGGCAGGCTCGCCGGCGCATCGCCTCTCGCCGTCGCGAGCGACAAGAGCGGCGTCACATCGTTCGCCGCGGCGTCGCGCGCGGTCAGTGCGGGGAGACCGAATATGGTCTCGATCGTCTTGGGGATCGAGCTGTGGTCGTAGATGCGGTGGTCGATCAGGTTAGGGGGGATCAGCGGCGACGCGACGATCGCCGGGACGCGCACCCCGTACTGGCCGAAGGTGAAGCCGTATTGGTTGTGCTTGCTGCCCGGCTGGGTGTCGCCGGGCGGCGTCGCACCGGGCGGCGCGACATGGTCGTAAAAGCCGCCATGCTCGTCCCAGGTGACGACGAGGAGGCTGGTTGCCCAATGCGGCGAATTGCGGATCGCCTCATAGGTCTTTTTGATCAGCGCCTCGCCCTGCGCGAGCCCGTCGAGCGGATGCTGCGAATTGCCGCCCTCGAAGGTGTCGTTCGCGACGTTGCCGTAATTCGGCTCGATCCAGGTATAGGCCCAGGGATAATTCGGGTCGGCGACCGCGGCCGGGAAATGGTCGAAGGAAGAAATCGCGCCGAGGCTGATCCCCCTCAGCGCCCCTACATTGGGAAACGCATCGCCGGCGAAGATGCGCCAGGCATTGCCGGCGAATTTCGTCTCGAGCGCGGCGAAGATGGTCCCGTTTGGAAAGCCGAAACCGACCGCGTCCCACTCCGCGATCTCGATCGGGGTCGGGCTGTGGTCGAGTCCGCCGGAGGAGGCGGCATGCGCGAAGAACCGGTTCGGCCAGGTCGGGCCCGGGATCGCGGCGAACCAGTTGTCGCAGACGGCGAACGCCCTCGCCAAGGCATTGAGCACCGGCAGCTGCGCCGGCGAGCAGCATTTCATGATGTCGCCGAAATTGCCGGGGGCGTTGCCCTCGTGCGGCGACGGCGAGGCCGCGTAATCGGCGACAAAGCCGCTGTTGTCGATGGCCGGATAGGCGCCGCCGGACGGATAAGCCGCGCCCGGCCCGCAAAGCTGCGTCAGCACGTCGGGAAATTCGTGCCCGGGATCGACCGGCATCGTGTCGAGGGCCGGCTGCGCCACCGCATAGCTGTGGCCCTGATAGAGGTTCGCTTCCGTGCCCTGGAGCCCGTTGACCGTCGTCGGCTGGCCGGTCGCGGCGTCGGTTCCGGTGATGCCGGAAAAGCCCAGCAGGTGGTCGAACGAGCGGTTCTCCAGCATCAGCACGAAGACGTTGGTGATCGGCGGCGGCATCGGGCCATCCTCCCGCTATCGGGCAGTCAATCGGCCGCTTCGGTCGGAATGAATTCGAAATCCTCGACCGGCACGGGGTCGAAAAGCGCCTTGTGCTGCTGCTGCGGCAGCGGCCACAGCAGCGGGTGCGCCTGGTCGCCGGTGTACCAGTTCTTGCACCCTCCCACCCAGACCGTGCCGGGGAAGGCGGCGCCCAATCGGGCGAGGAATTTCTCGGTCGCCGCGACGGTCGGCGCGACGGCGGCGCGGCGGGCGCGCGCCTCGGTGACGAGGCGCATGATGCAGGCGATCTCCTGGTCGAGGCCGAGCGGCACCGGCACGTTGTTGACCGGCCCGAAGGGCCCATAGAGCATGAACAGGTTCGGGAAGCCCGGCAGCGCGATGCCGCCGTAGGAATAGATCTGCTCGCGCCAGGCTTCCTCGATCGTCACCCCGTTCAGCCCCCTGACCCGCATCGGCCGCATATAGGCGTGCGCGTCGAAGCCGGTGGCGTAGACGACGACATCAAGCTCTTCGCGCGTTCCGTCGGCCATCACCAGCCCTTCGGGCACGATGCGGGCGATCTCGCCCTTGACGATGCGCACGTTCGGCAGCTGCACCGCCGCGTAATAATTCTTGTCCGATTTCGGGATGCGGGTGCAGCCGAGATTGTAGTCGGGGGTCAGTTTCTTCTTCAGCTCCAGGTCCTCGACGATGTCGAGATAGGAGCGGAATTCCCGCTCCATCGCCTCGCGCTGCGGCCCCGGCACGAGGCGCCAGCGGTCGCTCTCGTTGATCAATTGCCACAGCCGCTGCTGCTCGCGGCCGTAGCCGCCGGGGAGCCGCAGCTTTGCGCGTTCCCACCAGGTCGTGTGCGGGTTCTCGCGGATATGCACCCATTGCGCGCGGCGGATGAACTGCGTGACCTCGCAGCCCGCCCAGGCGAGCGCCTCGGTGATCTGCACCCCGCTCGCGCCGCTGCCGATGACGCCCCAGCGCTTCCCCTCATAGGGCACGCCATGGTCCCAGTTGGCCGAATGGAACGAGATGCCGGCATAGCTCTCGCGCCCCGGTATGTCGGGGAAGAGCGGCTTGTGCAGAAAGCCGGTGGCGCAGACGAAGACGTCGGCGGCGTCGCGCTCGCCCTTCGCGGTCTCGATATGCCAGCGGCCGTCGGTGAAGCGCGCCGAGGCGACCTCCTCGTTGAAGCGGATGAATTTCAAAAGCCCGCGGTCGCGCGCCACCTTCCTGATATAGGCCCAGATTTCCTCGGCCGGCGCATATTTGCGCGACCAGCCGTAATTCGGCTGGAAGGGAAACTCGTATTGCCGCGACAGCACATCTACGAAGAGGCCGGGGAACGTGTTGTCGCGCCAGGTGCCGCCGACCTCGCCGGCCTTTTCGTAGACCGTGAAGTCGATATGCGCGCGCTTCAGCTTCTCCGCCATGAAGAGGCCGGCGACGCCGGCGCCGACGACGACCACGCGAAATTTCCGCTCAGCCATAGGCGCCTCGCAAGCAACGGCCGCTCGCGCGTATTATGATCGCGGCGAGGGCGTCGGGCGAGTATGAGCTTGGACCGCAAGATTGCAAATCTTCCGCGCGCCGCGATGGGCAGCCGGAACCGGCTGAAGCTCGGGCTTTTCGGCGCGAATTGCTCATCCGGCCGCGCCGTCACGACGGTGCCGGAGCGCTGGTCCGGCAGCTGGCCCGACTGCGTCAAGCTGGCGCAGATGGCCGACCGCGCCGGCATCGAATTCATGCTGCCGATCGGGCGCTGGAAAGGCTATGGCGGGCAGACCGACTACCAGGGCGCGACCTGGGAGACGGTCGCCTGGGCCTGCGGCCTCCTCGCCAAGACGGAGCGGCTCACCCTCTTCGGCACCGTGCACGCGCCGCTGATCGCGCCCTTGATCGCCGCCAAGGAATTCGTCACCGCCGACCATATCGGCGAGGGCCGCTTCGGCCTCAACCTGGTGTGCGGCTGGAACGAGGGCGAGTTCGAGATGTTCGGCGCCAGTTTGCGCGACCACGAGGCGCGCTACGAGTACGCGCAGGAATGGCTCGACGTCGTCAAGCTCGCCTGGGGCCGGCGCGACGATTTCGATTTCGCCGGGCATTTCTTCGATCTGAAGGGCGTGCGCGCGAAGCCGAAGCCTCATGGCGGCACGCGCCCCTTGATCATGAACGCCGGCGCCTCGCCGACGGGCCAGGCCTTCGCGATCCGCAACTGCGACGCCTTGTTCTCGACGATCTCGCGCGGCATCTCTTTCGACGAGACGGCGGCGCACGTCCGGGGCGTGCGGGCGCTGGCGCGCGAGGCCGGACGCGAGATCGACGTCTATACCGTGGGCGTCGTCACCTGCCGGGCGAACGTGCGCGAGGCGCAGGATTATTATCGGCACGCCGTCGTCGACAACGCCGATTGGGCGGCGGTCGACAACATCCTGGCGATGAAGAACGTGACGCCGGAACAATATTCGCGCGAGGAGTTTCAGCGCGTCCGCAATCATCAGGCGAACGGCATGGGCGGGCTGCCGCTCGTCGGCGACCCCGACGCGGTGGCCGCCGAACTCTCGCGGCTCGCCGAGCTGGGACTCCGCGGAATTGCGGTTTCGTTCGTCAACTATCTCGACGAGCTGCCGTATTTTTGCGCCGAGGTGTTGCCGCGCCTCGCGCGCGCCGGTCTGCGCGGCGCCGCGAAATAGCTCATTCCTCGATCGAGCTGGCGAGGATCATCGAGAGGTGACAGAGCGGGCGGCCGGTTTCCGTCGCCCATTCGTTGAAGGCGTCTTGCACGAGGGCGCGGTCCTGGCGGTTTTTCGGCGGCGCCTCGATCGCGCCCCAATGTTTCAGCGCCGCGATGACCGAGGGGCTGAGGATGAAGGTGTCCTTGCCGGCCATGCGCAGGAAGCTGGGGCCGGAATTGCCGCCCATCTGGCTGAAATTCTTGGCGAGCGCCTCCCACAATTCGACGATGCGCTCGCCCGGCCAGGCCGCGAGCCAGATGCCGAAACTCTTGTGCTGCCGCGCGATCTCGATCGTCGCGGCGGCGTTGTCGCGCACCGATTTGAGCTTGCCCCAATGCCGGATGAGGCTCTTGTCGGCGAGGAGGTTTTCGAGCTCTTCGTCCGACATGGCGCAGATCGGACCCGGCGCGAAACCGTGAAAGGCCTTCTCGAAGGCCGGCCATTTGGCGTCGACGAGGCTGTGCTTGAGGCCGGCGCGAAAGACGCGCAGCGACATCAGCGACAGATAGCGGTCGTCGGGAAGCTCCCGCAGTTCGGCGGCGGAGCGCGGTTGCGGCAGACGTGCCGCCAAAGCGGCAGCGCCGTGGCGGAACTGCGCGGCCTCATAGATCGGGGCGAAGGGCGGCGTCATCATGCGACCTTTTCCGCTGGCGGCGAGATCGGCGAGGCGGCTTCAAGCTTTTCGGCGAGCCGGCCGAGCTTGTAGCCGAGCGCGAGATGGCCGCCCCAGGAGGACCGGCTCGCGGCGAACTCGGCCGGCGTGGAGCCGTAGCGGTCACGCAAATAAAAGGTGACGCTCGAATCCACGGGAATGCGGGAGAAGTCGCCGAGGAGGAGCCGGCAATGCGCCGCCGCGTAGGGGCCGATGCCCTTCAGAGCGAGGAGGTATTCGTAATCCGGCCGGTCAGGGTCGGGCGCCGCGCCATTGTCGCCGACGACTCCGTCTTCCAGCATTTGCCGGGTCGTGCGCACGAGGGTCGCGGCACGGAAACCGAGCTTTGCGCGCCCGCGCAGGCGTTCTTCGCCATAGTCGAGTATGGCGAGGGGGGCCGGAAAGGCACCGCCGCCGGGCTCGGCGACGAGCGAAGCGGCCATGCGGCAGGAAGCGGTCCAATTCGTGTTGATCGTCAGCACGGTCTTGGCGAAATCCTCGTAGAAGCAAGAGCCGCGCAACAGCCGCCCGCCGCCGCGCTCGATGAGCGCGCGATGCTCACCGAGCGCGGCGATCGCTGCCGAGGGGTCCCAGTCAGCCGAAAGCCAGCGGCGCACGCGCGCGAAGATTTCTTGTCCCGGCGCCGCCTCGATCCCGCGCCAGCTCACCGTGATCGCGGCAGCGCCGCTTTGCCGGATCGCCACCGTCCCGAGCCGATTGCCGAATCGTTCGCTTCGTGCGAGGACGCCCGTCTCGCCGTCCCAGGAAAAGGGCGCGAGATAGGCCCAGCCGTGGCTCGCGACGGTCAGCGCGAGATCGACCGGCCAGTTGAGCGGCAGTATCGCCCTTCCTGCGATCATCCCCGAATGCAGCGTCAGGCGGCGTCGAGCGCTTCGCTGAGATCGGCGATGATGTCGTCCTCGTGCTCGATGCCGATCGAGAGGCGCACATAATTGTCGGTGACGCCGGTTTGCAGCTGCTCCTCGGGCGAGAGCTGCGAATGAGTCGTCGTCGCCGGGTGGATCGCCAGGCTCCTCGCGTCGCCGATATTGGCGACGTGGTAGAACATCCCGAGCGCATCGATGAAGCGCCGGCCGGCCTCGCGCCCGCCGCGCAATTCGAAGCCGACGAGCGCCCCATAGCCACCGCGCAGATGGGCGTCGGCGCGGCGTTTCGCTTCGCCCTTCATCACGCTCGGGTGAATGACGCGCGTGACCTTTTCGTGGCCCGCGAGAAATTTGACGGCGGCGAGCGCGTTGGCGCAATGCGCGCGCATGCGCAGCGGCAGCGTCTCCAGCCCCTGGATGAAGAGGAAGGCGTTGAAGGGGCTCATCGCCGCCCCGATATCGCGCAGCGAGGTGACCCGCATTTTGAGGATGTAGGCGATGGGGCCCAAGGGCTTAACCGCCTCGGTCCAGACAGCGCCGTGATAGCTAGGGTCGGGCTCGTTCAGCATGGGGAAGCGCGCCTTATGCTTTTCCCAGTCGAAATTGCCGCCGTCGACGACGATGCCGCCGATCGAGGTGCCGTGCCCGCCGATGTATTTCGTCGTCGAGTGCATGACGACCGCGGCGCCGTGCTCGATCGGCCGGCACAGGACGGGCGCCGCCGTGTTGTCGACGATGAGGGGAATGCCGAGCTCGCGGCCGATCTTCGCCACCTCGGCGATCGGGAAGACTTCGAGCTTCGGGTTGGGCAGGGTCTCGGCGTAATAGCAGCGCGTCTTTGCGTCGCTGGCGCGCCGGAAATTCTCCGGATCGGCCGGATCGACGAACCGCACTTCCATGCCCATCGTCTTTTGCATCGTGTTGAGAAAAAGGTTCCATGTCCCGCCGTAAAGATCTGTCGAAGCAACAAAATTATCGCCGGCCGAACAGATGTTCTGGATCGCGAGCAGGGAAGCGGCCTGACCCGAAGCAAGCGCCAGCGCGGCGACCCCGCCCTCGAGCGCGGCGACGCGCTCTTCGAGCACCGCGTTGGTCGGGTTCATGATCCGCGTGTAGATGTTGCCGAGCTCGGCGAGACCGAACAAGTTGGCGGCATGCTGCGTGTCGCGGAACTGGTAGCTCGTCGTCTGATAGATCGGCACGGCGACGGCAGTGGTCGCCGGATCGCTGCGGTACCCCGAATGCAGCACGATCGTTTCAGGGTGCTGGCTCTTGGTCGGCATGAAAGTCTCCGTCGGCAATTTCGGCGGGATCACAGGCGGCGGGCACTTTGCCACGCGTGCGGCGTTTTGGCGAAGCGGTTTCGCGGCGGCGGATCGGATTGCGGAGGGCGGCGATGAGTTCGAAAGCGGCTTGGGGCTGGGCGGCCGTCGCCGCCGCGCTCGTCGCGGTCGTCGTCGCGCTCGTCGTGGTGACGTGGCGCAGCATCGGCCCCTCCGAGATCACGCCGGCCGGCTGGGTCGCGATGATCTTCGGCATCCTGCTGACGCTGGGGCTCGGGATCGGGCTGATGACCCTCGTCTTCATCAGCAGCCGGCGCGGCTGGGACGAGGGCCGGGATCGCTGAGCGCGCCCCAGAATGCCGCTTGCGCTCCGCCGGAAGGCAGGGCAACGTGGGGCCGTACGTGGAGTGGGGGAGCTTTGAGAAAATCTTCGAAACGCGTCGAAGAGCCGAAATCGGCGCCTAAATACGGGCGCGGCACAGGGGTGCCGAACCCGGTCGATGTGCATGTCGGCGGCCGCATCCGGATGCGCCGGCTGCTGTTGGGGATGAACCAGGAAAAGCTCGCGGACGCCTTGGGCCTCACCTTTCAGCAGGTGCAGAAGTACGAGGGCGGGGCCAATCGCGTCAGCGCCTCGCGGTTGTCGGCGATGGCCGAGATCCTCGCCGTACCGATCTCCTATTTCTTCGGGGACCTGCGGGTCGAGGACGCGGAAATCGCGCCGGCGGAAAAGGAGTGGCGCGAGCATCTGCAGCGCCCGGAGACGATCGAGTTCATCCGGCTCTATTACGCGATCGCCGACCAGCAGGTCCGGCAGCGTTTCCTGGAGCTGACGAAGACCGTCGCCGAAAGCTTCGGCGGCAGGGGCTGAGCACGGCCGCGACGCGCGCCGCCGATCCTGCGATGTCCTCGTCTCCCAGTCGCCCGGCGGGCACGCCGGCGCCCCATTTCACCGATCTGATGGCGCGTCTGCACAGCCGCGCGGCGAAAATCGGCGTGGTCGGGCTTGGCTATGTTGGTCTGCCGCTCGTCCGGGTAGCGGCCGAGCGCGGGTTCAGCGTGCTCGGCTTCGACATCGATCGGGCGAAGATCGACGTCATCAACGCCGGCGGCTCCTACCTGCGCCACATCGCAGCGGCGAGCATCGCGGCGCTGCGCGAAACGGGCCGGCTGGAGGCGACCGACGATTTTTCCCGGCTCGCCCAGGTCGATGTCGTCATCGTCTGCGTGCCGACGCCGCTGACCCGCCAGCGCGAGCCCGATCTGAGCTTTGTCGCCGGCACGACGCGGACCATCGCCGAATACCTGCGGCCGGGCCAGCTGATCGTCCTCGAATCGACGACCTACCCGGGAACGACACGCGAGTTGCTGCAACCGATCCTTGAGGCGGGCGGGCTCGAATCCGGAAGGGATTTCCTCCTCGCCTTCTCCCCCGAGCGCGAGGATCCGGGCAACCCCGATTTCGGCACCGCCGACATTCCGAAGGTGGTCGGCGGCGACGGCCCGGAGGCGCTTGCCGCCGCCCGCGCCTTCTACGACGCGGTGACGGCGCGCACGATCCCGGTCTCCTCGCCCGAAGCCGCCGAAGCGGTCAAGCTGACCGAGAACATCTTCCGCGCCGTCAACATCGCCCTCGTCAACGAGCTGAAGGTGGTTTACGAGGCGATGGGGATCGATGTCTGGGAGGTCATCGAGGCCGCCAAATCGAAGCCGTTCGGCTACATGCCGTTTTATCCCGGGCCGGGGCTCGGCGGCCACTGCATTCCGATCGACCCCTTCTACCTGACCTGGAAAGCGCGGGAATACGATCTGACGACCCGCTTCATCGAGCTTGCCGGCGAGATCAACACGGCGATGCCGGCCCGCGTCGTCGACAAGGCGATCGCCGCCTTGAGCGAGCGGCGGGGCCTCGCTATCAGGGGCGCGCGGACGCTCGTCGTCGGCGTCGCCTACAAGAAGAACGTCGACGATCTGCGCGAGAGCCCGGCTCTCAAAATCGTCGAATTGTTGTCGAAGTGCGGCGCGCAGGTCGATTTCCACGATCCGATCGTCGCCGAGTTGCCGCCGACCCGCCAGCATCCGGAACTCGCCGGCCAGCGTTCGGCGCCGCTGACGCCGGCGACGCTCGAGCGGACCGACATGGCGCTGATCTGTACCGATCACGACGCGATCGACTACGCGCTGCTCGTTGCGCACTGCCCGCTGGTGATCGATACGCGCAACGTCTGCGCGCGGCTGGGGCTTCCCGGCGACCGGGTCGTAAAGGCATGAGGAGAAGTCGTCCGCGGGATGGCTTCCTCGCGCGACTCCACATCGCGGGCGAAGCGAAGCAATCCCGATGATCCGTCGTCCCCCGCAACGGAAGGCTTGACGTTCATGCCGTGAACGCGGTATCCGAGTCGCCTCGACAGGGGATATCGGGAAATCTGCGGTGAGCGGAGAGGGCCGCGGCGAGGGCAGCAGCGATGTCGGCATCGAGCTCGGTCTGCTCGCCGCCATCGAGCGCGACAGCAGCGTCACGCAACGCAGCTTGGCGCGCGACCTCGGCATCGCGCTCGGCCTCGCCAACGCCTATCTGCGGCGCTGCGTGCGCAAGGGCCTCGTCAAGATGCGCGAGGCGCCGATCAACCGCTACGGCTACTACCTGACGCCGCAGGGCTTCGCGGAAAAGAGCCGGTTGACGGCCGAGTATCTCACCGTCTCGTTCGATTTCTTCCGCCGCGCGCGCACCGATTGTGCCGCGCTCTTCGAGCATTGCGAGGCGCGCGGTTGGCGGCGAGTGGCGCTCTACGGGGCGGGCGAGCTGGCCGAGATCGCGACCCTCGGAGCGGGCGACAGTTCGGTTGCGGTGCTGTGCGTGATCGATCCGGAAAAGGCGGGGCGGCGCTGCGCCGGGCTCTCGGTGCTCGCCGATCTCGCATCGGCGCGGCAGGCGGCGGGCGAAGCGGGGCTCGACGCCGTGATCCTCACCGACATGCGCGCGCCGCAGGCGAGCTTCGAAGCGGTGCGGGCGGCGGCGCTGCGCTGCGGCTGGGCGGCCGACCGGGTGATCGCCCCCAGCCTGCTGCGCATCTCGCGCGCGCCGGCGCAGAGCCTCGACGAGGGGGCGCCATGATCTCCTGGTATGCCGTGCACACTCAGCCCAACGCCGAGGCGAAGGCGCTCGACAATCTGCTGCGCCAGGGCTACCGCGCCTATTTGCCGCGCCGCCGGGTCGAGATCCGGCATGCGCGGCGGCGGCAGCTCGTGCTGCGCCCGCTGTTCCCGCGCTATCTGTTCGCCGGCCTCGATCGCGCGACGATGCTGTGGCGGCCGATCCTGTCGACCTTCGGGGTCAGCGGCGTCGTGCGGGCGGGCGGCGAGCCTGCGTCGGTGCCGACGGAAATCGTCGAGGGGTTGCGCCAACGCGAGGCGGCCGGCGATTTCGATCGGCCACGGCCGGGGCGGGCGTTGCACGTCGGCGAATTGGTGCGGGTGACGGCCGGCGCCTTCGAGGACATGCTCGGCCGGCTCGTCGAGCTGCGCGACGAGGAGCGCGTCGTCGTATTGCTCGAACTCCTGGGCCGTTCGGTCAGGGCGCAATTGCGCGCGGACGCGGTCGCCGCCGCCTGAATTCGCGGGCCGGCGGTTTTTTGCTCCGGGTGAGCGCGCTTCACCCGGACTGCGGTAGCATGGGATGAAGCGGATTTCCGAAAAAGAGAGTTCGCGGCTGATGCCGAGCGTCGCGGTCGTCGGCTGCGGCTATTGGGGCAAGAACCTCGTGCGCAATTTCGCCGAATTGGGGGCTCTCGCGGCGATTTGCGACCCCGATCGGGCGGTGGCGGAGGCGCTCGCCGAGCGCCACGGCACGATCGTCGCCGATGCCGCTGCGGTGTTCGGCGATCCGTCGATTGCGGGCGTCGCGATCGCCGCCCCGGCGGCCTTGCACACGACGCTCGCGCGGGCCGCGATCGAGGCGGGGAAGCACGTCTTCGTCGAAAAGCCGCTCGGCCTCACCGTCGCGGCGGCCGAGGAATTGTGCGCGCTCGCCGAGCGGGCCGACCGGCGCTTGATGGTCGGCCATCTCCTGCAGTACCACCCCGGTTTCCTGCGGTTGCGCGAACTCTTGCACGAAGGCGCGCTCGGCCGGCTGCAATACCTCTATTCGAACCGGCTCAACCTCGGAAAGGTGCGCCGCGAGGAGGACGTGTTGTGGTCTTTCGCGCCGCACGACATCTCGATGATCCTGTCATTGGTCGGCGATGAGCCGGTCGAGGTGACGGCACAGGGCGGCTTTTACCTGCACAAGACCATCGCCGACGTGACGACTACGCATCTCGCCTTTCCCGGCGGCGAGCAGGCGCATGTCTTCGTCTCGTGGCTGCACCCGTTCAAGGAGCAGAAGCTCGTCGTCATCGGCGACCGTGCGATGGCGGTGTTCGACGACGGCCAACCCTGGGACAGAAAGCTCCTTCTCTACCCGCACAAGATCGAGTGGCGCGCCAGCCTGCCGGTGCCGCAATCGGCCGAGGCATCGCCGGTGCCGCTCGACGAGGGCGAACCCTTGAAGCTCGAATGCCGGCACTTCATCGACTGCATCGCGAGCGGCCGGACGCCGCGCACCGACGGGCGCGAGGGTGTGCGGGTGCTGCGCGTGCTGGCGCGCGCGACGGCGGCGCTGAAAGCCCCGGCGCAAGCCGAGGCGGCGCGCCGCACACCGGATTTTCCGGGCGTCCAGATCCACCCGTCGGCCTATGTCGACGAGCCCTGCGAGATCGGCGCCGGCACCCGCATCTGGCATTTCGTCCACATCCTGCCACGCACCCGCATCGGCCGCGACTGCTCGCTCGGGCAGAATGTGATGGTCGGCCCCGACGTCGCCGTCGGCGACCATTGCAAGATCCAGAATAATGTCTCGCTCTATAAGGGGGTCGTGCTCGAGGACGGCGTCTTTTGCGGGCCGTCCTGCGTCTTCACCAATGTCAACAACCCGCGCGCGGAGGTCGAACGCAAGGACGAATTCCGCACGACCCTCGTCAAGCGCGGCGCGACGATCGGCGCCAATGCGACGATCGTTTGCGGCCATACGGTCGGCGAATACGCCTTTATCGCGGCCGGCGCGGTGGTGACGGCGGACGTGCCGGCCTTCGCGCTGATGGCCGGAGTGCCGGCGCGGCGCATCGGCTGGATGAGCCGCGACGGCGAGCGGCTCGGGCGCGACCTCGTCTGCCCGCGCTCCGGCCGCCGCTACGTCGAGGCCGCGCCCGATCGGCTCGAGGAGCTCATGTAATGGCCGATAGCGACACTCAGGGGCTGCCTGCCCAGCAGGAAATCGATGCGCGCAACAGCGCGTTCTGGGACACGCTCTGCGGCACGGGCCTCGCGCAACACCTCGGGATCACCGACGACTCGCCAGCCTCGCTGCGCAAATTCGACGACTGGTTCTTTGCCCTCTACCCTTACTTGCCCCAATACATTCCGTTCGACGAGGTAGCCGGCCGGCGGGTGCTCGAAGTCGGGCTCGGCTATGGAACCGTGTCGCAGCGGCTGGCCGAGTGCGGCGCCGACTACGCCGGGCTCGATATCGCGGAAGGTCCGGCGGCGATGGTCAACGAACGCCTCGGCCGGCTCGGCAATGGCGGGCGGGCGCAATGCGGCAGCATTCTCGCGGCGCCGTTCGATGACGACAGCTTCGACTACGTGATCGCTATCGGCTGCTACCATCATACCGGCAACATGCAGCGGTCGATCGACGAGAGCTACCGTGTCCTGCGGCCGGACGGGCTACTGATCGGCATGGTCTACAATGGCTACTCCTACCGCCGTTGGTGCCATGCCGCGGGGCCGACCATGCGATATTTGCTGTGGGATTGGCTCGGGATCGGGTCGTCGCCTATCGCCACCGCCGGCGAGCGGGCGGCCTACGATTCCGATACGCGCGGGAACGAGGCGCCGCATACCGATTTCGTATCGCGCCGTCACCTGCGCCGGATGTGCCGGCGCTTCACGAGTTTTCGCGCCTTCCTGGCGAACATCGAACGGGAAAAGCCTTTCATGCGGCGTACCCGCGACGAATTGCTTACGACCCGCTGGCCGAGCCGGTGCGGGCTCGACATCTATTTCCACGCTCGGAAATGACCCATACGAGGATGGCGGAAATGGCGAACCTCTCGGCGGCGCCGATGGAATTCATCGATCTGCAGGCGCAGCGCCGGCAGATCGGAGCGCGCATGGACGAGGCGATCCTGCGCGTCGTTGCGCACGGCCGCTACATCATGGGCCCCGAGGTCGCCGAGTTCGAGCGCCAGCTCGCGCAATTCTGCGGCGCGCGGCACGTCTTGAGCTGCGCCAACGGCACCGACGCCCTGGGGCTCGCCTTGATGGCCAAGCGGGTGCGGCCGGGCGAAGCGGTGCTGGTGCCGTCCTTTACCTTCGCCGCGACCGCCGAGGTCGTCGCCTGGTTCGGCGCGACGCCGGTCTTCGTCGATGTTTATGAGGACAGCTTCAACATGGATCCGGCGAGCCTGGAAGCGGGCATCGCCACCGCCGAGCGCCTGGGGCTCGCTCCAGTCGGGGTCATACCGGTCGATCTGTTCGGTTTGCCGGCCGGCTATGACGAGATCCTCGAGATTGCCGCGGCGCACCGGCTCTGGGTCGTTGCCGACGCCGCGCAGAGCTTTGGCGCCTCGTACAAGGGCCGGGCGGTCGGCACGCTCGGCGACCTTGCGACGACAAGCTTCTTTCCGGCAAAGCCGCTCGGCTGCTATGGCGACGGCGGTGCCGTCTTCCTCGAGGACGACGAAACCTTCGAGATCCTGAAGAGCCTGCGCGTGCACGGCCAGGGCACCGACAAATACGACAATGTGCGGATCGGCCTCAACGCCCGCCTCGATACGATCCAGGCGGCGGTATTGATCGAAAAGCTCGGCGTCTTCGCACAAGAACTGGCGGCGCGCGAGCGGGTCGCGGCGCGCTACGACGCTTTGCTCGGCGGCATGGTTGCAACCCCGCAAATCCCGCCCGGCCTGACCAGCGTCTGGGCGCAATATACCGTGCGGCTCCCCAATGGGCATGATCGCGATGCGGTGGCGGCGCGGCTGAAAGAGGCCGGGATACCGACTGCGGTCTATTACACAAGGCCGCTGCACCGGCAGACCGCCTATCGCGACTACCCGGTCGCCGGCAACGGATTGCCGGTCTCGGACCGCCTCGCCGAGAGCGTTCTGAGCCTGCCGATGCACCCCTATCTCGACGAGCCGACGCAAGCGCGCGTCGCCGCGGCCCTTGCAGCGGCGCTCGGCTGAACCGCTTCGGGGAAAGGGCAGGTTTTCCGTGAGCAGCGACACGCTCCCGCAATCACCCGCGCTTGCGCCGGGCGCCGCCGCCGAGCGCGGCCGCTCGAGCCGGCTGGCGCCCGTCTATGCCGACATGCTCGACGGGTCCGGCCGGTGGCATTTGTGGTGGGCGCTCGCCTGGAGGGATATCAAAGGGCGCTATCGCCGCACGATCATCGGCCCATTCTGGACAGCGCTCAATACGGCGATCCTGGTGACGACGCTCGGCTTCGTGTATGCGCTATTGTGGCATGAAGACCCCGCGACCTATCTGCCGTTCTTTTGCGCCGGCTATATCTCCTGGTATCTGTTCTCGACGATCGTCAGTGAGAGCGGTACGGCGCTGATCGCCGAGGAGGCCACGGTCAAGTCGATCCGTATTCCTTATACGGTCTTCATATTTCGCGTTATCACTCGGAATGTCGTCGTCTTCGCGCACAATCTCGTCGTCTTCCTCCTGGTGGCGGTGATTTTCCAGCTCCATTGGGACTGGAAGATCCTGTTGTTGCCGATCGGGCTTTTGTTGTCGCTACCGAATTATTTTTGGATTGCGCTATTGCTGGCGACGGTGTGCGCGCGCTTCCGGGACGTGATCCAGTTTGTCGGCAATTTGATACAGATATTGTTCTTTGTGACGCCGATCTTTTGGGAGCCGTCGCGGCTAGCCCGCAATCCGGTTGCCGAGTTCGTGTTCGTCACCGCCAACCCCGCCTATCATCTCGTCGAGATCATCCGCGCCCCGCTCCTCGGGCAAGCGCCCAGCCTGTTCAATTACGCTTACGTCGTGGCAATGGCGGTCGTCGGGTTCGGGGTGCTCCTGGTTCTGTTGCGCCGCTTTTACGGCCGCATCACCTACTGGATCTGAGCCTTATGGCCTCGATCGTCCTCGACCGGGTCTGCGTCGATTTCCCGATCTACGATTCCGACCGCAGCTTGAGGAAGCTGCTGTTTCGCGCCAGCATCGGTGGCGTGGTCAGCAATGATCCGACTCGGCGCAACCGCCTGACCGTGCGGGCGCTCGACGATCTTTCCTTCACCCTCAACGAGGGCGACCGGCTCGGCCTCATTGGTCACAACGGCGCCGGGAAATCGACCTTGCTGCGGGTCATGTCGGGCGCCTATCGCCCGTCGAGCGGCTCGATCCGCATAGAGGGCGTTGTGTCGGCGCTGCTGACCCTCGGGATGGGGATCGATCCCGAGGAAACCGGCTACGCGAACATCTACAATGGCTGTCTCTTGCTGGGCCTGACGCCGGCGCAGATCCGCGGCAAGATCGACGAGATCGCCGACTTCACCGAGCTCGGCGAGTATCTGCGGGTGCCGGTCAGAACCTATTCGAGCGGCATGCAGGTGCGTCTCGCCTTCGCCGTCGCGACCTCGCTGCAACCCGACATCCTGCTGCTCGACGAGGTGTTGGGCGCGGGCGACGCCGTTTTCATGATCAAGGCGCGGCAGCGGATCGAAGAACTGATGAGCCAGGCGAGCCTGCTGGTCCTCGCCTCACATTCCACCGAAGTGATACGCCGGTTTTGCAACAAGGCGGCGCTCCTCAAATCCGGGCATATCGAGGAATACGGGCCCGTCGAGACGACGATCGCGGCCTATGAGAAGGCGGTCGCCGCGGCGAGCAACGGCGCCGCGGTTGCGGTGCCGAGCCCCGAGCCGCCGAGCAAGCCGCGACGGCGAGCGAATGGCAACCAGGCGAGATCGGCGAAGCCGAAGGGCGAGCGATGAGCGGCAGGCTTCTCGTCGCCTATTCGAACAGTTCCAACTACGTCTCGACGACGGCAGAATATCTCGAGGCTATTGCGCGGTATTCGAGCTGGGATGTGCGCTATGTTCACGTCACCCACGATGCGCAGCTCGATTTCGATCTGAACGATTTTGATGCCGTCTTCAATAATTATTGTGCTCGCCTTCCCTTCGACGGCCATGTCAGCGAAGATTACATCAGGCGGCTGAAATCATTTCGTGGCGTCAAGATCCTGGCCGTGCAGGACGAGTACGATCTTACCAACAAGCTGAGAGACGCGATCCGCAACATCGGCTTTCATGTCGTGCTGACCTGTGTCCCAGGCCACACGATCGAGCGCGTCTATCCGCGAACGATGTTTGCGCGAACGGAGTTCATAAACGTGCTGACGGGATATGTCCCCGAGCATTTGGCGGAACGCGGCCTGACCTTCGCGCCGCTCGCAGTGCGGCCGATCCACATCGGCTATCGCGGTCGCGACATCGGCGGACGTTACGGCCGGCTCGGCTTTCTGAAGCTCGACATCGGCCGCCGCATGCGCGAAATTTGCGAAGCGCGCGGCATCCCGCACGACATCGAATGGGCCGAAACGAAGCGGCTTTACGGAGAGGGCTGGTACGAATTTATCGCCTCGTGCCGGGCGACTTTGGGATCGGAAAGCGGCTCTAACGTATTCGATTTCGACGGCTCGATCGCGCAGGCCTACAACCGGCTCTCAGCCAAGCGCGGCGGCCCCGTTCCGCATGAAGAGTTCCGGGCCTACACCGAGGCGGTCGAAGCACAATACGATATGGCGCAGATTTCGCCGCGGGTGTTCGAAGCCGCCGCGATGCACACGCCGCTGATCCTGTTCTCCGGGCGGTATTCCGGGCTGATCGAACCGGAAGAACATTACATCGAGTTGAAAGAGGATTTCTCGAACGTCGACACGGTACTCGCTCGACTCGACGACATCGATGGCCTCGAACGGATGGCCGATCGAGTCTATGACCGCCTTGTCGCGTCGGGTGAATTCAGCTACCGGGGCTTTGCCGCATCGATTGACGAGACGCTCCGGCGCAAGGCACGGGAACTCGGATTGACGTTGCAGCCGAGTCGCAAGGAATTGAGCTTCCCGGAATTCGTCTTCAGTCGCGATCAGCTCGCCGACACGCGCGAACGGCCGACTGCAACGCCACGCCACCCGATGTATTTTATTTGCCAGCAGCTCGCCCGACAGAATGTCCTTTTGACAAAGGAAGTAACACGTCTCAGCGACTTTATTACTACCGAGAAGATCGGCAATCTTCTGGTGTTCACGGTCCGCAGGCTGAGTCACAGCCGGCGGTTGCGCGCCGTGGGGCGCGCCCTTCTCGCGCTCTTGCCGGATACTGTCGGAAAACGGGTCAAATCGGGGCTGGTCATGATTCTCAACCGCCTCTGATGTCGCGAGCTGGTGATCCCATTGTGAGGAGCCAAAGCGAAATCGCAGCGAGCCCGGATACGCTGACCGATATTCCACCGGCAGGCGGTGCGGCGCATGCCGGTGGCCGACGGCCTACCGTTTGTGTGTTGTCGCTTTCGGCGATTGCGGATGATCCGCGGGTGCGCCGCCAGGGCGAGGCTTTCAACCGCGCCGGTTGGAACGTCGTCGCTGTCGGTCTCCCGGGGGCCAGATCGCCGGGACCGCAGTGGCCAATTGTAACGCGTGACGATGTGCCGACTGTTTCGCCTTCCGCGGCCGAAGCCGAGCCTTGTTTCGAGAGGGCGCGCCGCCCTCCCGCAACCGGCCACTCTTCGCGATGGGCGCCCCAAATTCGGCGGCGGCTGCGCTGCCTCGCTCTTGGATCGCCGGCAGCCAAACAGCTGTGGCGCTCGGCGAAGCTGTTGGCCGTTCGGATGCATCCGGCGATTGCGCCGAAGGTATTCTGGTCCTCGTACGACGACGCTCGCGGCATTTTTGCCCGTGCGCGTCGGCTGCACGCCGAAATCTGGCTCGCCAACGATTGTCTGACGCTGCCGATTGCCGCGTCCCTGGCTGCCGAGAACGGGGGCGTCTACAGCTATGACACGCACGAATTCGCGACCGAGGAATATGCGCAGCAATGGAAATGGTGGTTTTGGAAGCGGCCGCTCATACGTGCTCTGGAGCGCCGCTTCATTGAGGACGCCGCAATAGTCTCTGCCGTATCTGCCGGGGTCGCGCAGCGGCTCGATCGGATGTATCGCCTGACTCGCCCGAGCCTCGCTATCCGCAATACGCCAGGTTACGAGGAAGCAAGGTTTTGTCCGACCGGCGAGCGTATTCGGGTGCTCTATCACGGCATCGTCGCGCCGGGGCGCGGGCTCGAGGCGGCGGTCGACAGCGTTTCGTCCTGGCGGCCCGAATTCGATTTCGCGATCCGCGGCCCGGAGAATTCGAAGTTCAGCAACGCCCTGCGCGCCCGCATAGATGGACGCGGGCTTTCGAGCCGCGTCGCGCTTCTCCCGCCGGTGCCGATGACGGAGCTCGTGCGCGCGGCGATGCCGTTCGACATCGGGTTCTTTGCCCTGCCCGGCCATTCGCACCACAACAAATTCGCATTGCCCAATAAATTTTTCGAATACGTCATGGCGGGATTGGCGCTGTGCGTCAGCGATCTTCCCGAGATGGCCGAATTGGTACGTCGATACGGGCTCGGGGTGTTGATCCCGGACCTCGATCCGGCGGCGATAGCGGACACGATAAATGCGCTCGGGCGCGACCAAATCGACGCGTTCAAGCGCAATTCGCTGAGAGCGGCGCGCGAACTGTGCTGGGAAGAGGAGTCCGAGCGGCTGCTCCAGGCCTATGATTCCGTACTGAGCGGCGGCGCTGCGGACGAGCCTTCGGCCGGGAATTTCCGGTCGATGGTGCGGTAGGGGTGCAATCGATGACCGGTAGGCTGCTCGTAACTTACGAAGGGGAATCCAATCACACCGCAAACACAGCCGAATATCTTGCAAATATCGGAAAGCATTCGACATGGGACGTGCGTTATGCGCATGTAGCCCGGGGCGCCGAGATAGCCTTCGATCTCGATGATTTCGATGCCGTTTTTCAGACTTATTCGGCACGGTTGCAGGTCGACCGGCTCGTCAGCCCGGATTATCTCGCTCGGCTGCGGTCGTTCAAGGGCGTCAAGCTGCTCGCGGTTCAGGATGAAATCGATCGTACGGGCAAATTGCGCGAGGCCATCCGGCAGCTCGGATACCATGTCGTGCTGAGCTGCGTGCGTGTGTCGGAGCTGCCGAAGATCTATCCGCGAGAGATGTTTCCGGAGACGGAATTCATTCCCGTGCTTCCTGCCAGTGTGCCGGACCATCTCGCCGCGCGCGGCCGCGAGGCGCGCCCGCTTCGGGATCGGCCGATCCATATCGGCTATCGCGGCGGCTATCTCAGTGCCCGCTACGGCCGGCTCGGCTTTTTGAAGTTCGAGATCGGCCGCCGCATGCGCGAGATCTGCGAGGAGCGCGGGATCCCTCACGACATCGAATGGAGCGCCGACAAGCGAATCTACGGAAGCGCCTGGTACGACTTTGTCGCCTCGTGCCGCACGACCCTCGGCTCGGAATGTTGCTCGAACATCTATGACTTCGATGGCGCGGTCGAAGAAGCTCACAGTCGGCTTGTTGCAGAGCGCGGCCGGCCCCTTTTCTACGACGAGTTTCGCGCTTACACTGATCCGCTCGACGCACAGTACGACAGCGCCCTGATCCCGCCGCGGGTATTCGAGGCCGCCGCGCTGCGCACGCCGCTGGTCCTATTCTCCGGACGCTACTCGGGGTTGATCGAGCCGGAGGAACACTACATCGAGCTGAAGCAGGATTTTTCCAATGTCGACGCGGTCTTGGCGCGTCTCGACGATCTCGACGGCCTGGAACGCCTCGCCGATCGTGCTTACGAGAGGCTCGTCGGCTCGGGCGAATTCAGCTATCGCCGGTTTGTCGGGTTTATTGACGAGACGCTGTCGCGCAAGGCGAGGGAACTCGGCGTAACGCTACGGCCGGCGCGCGCCGATCGCGGAGAGGCCGAATTGTGGGCGGACCCCATGGAACTCGCGAGCCTGCGCGTGGTGCCGGCCCAGGTGCCGCAGCACTTCGTATTCCACGCCTATAGGCGCGCTGCCCGACGGCTTGCCGAGCTCGAGGCGGTGTATCCCGCCGAGACCGCGCGGCTCGGTGCCGAGATCGCACGGCTCAATGAGGTCTATCCGGCCGAGGTCGCGCGCCTCAACGCGGCGCTCGCGGAGACTTGGCTGTGGCGGGCCATCAAGCGAAAAGCGAAGGCCGCCGGGATCCTCGCCGGTCACCGGTTGGGCCGAACTGCGCTCGCGCAGGCCCTGTGGCGAAGACGGGTCGACCGAGGCTTGCTTGCGCAACTGGCCCAGGTTCTGGCGATCGGCCCGCTCTGGATGGGAAAGCGGGTCGTCCTGGTTCCCCTGCTGTCGGGGAACGAGCTGACCCTCTACGCGACGCTCGCCGACAAGCCGGCCCAGCTTGCGGGCCAGCCGGCCTCGGGAAGCGATCTGGTCGCCGCCCTTTCGGCGCGTCGGATCGAGCGTTGCCTTCTTGTCGGCGATCCCGCGGTCGCGGCCTGCGGTCTTGTCACGGCCGACGGCGGCTCCGAGCTTCCGGATCTTCTTTCCTGGCTGACGGAGCGGCCCGAACGCGCGCTTCGGCTGCCGATCGCGACGAGGGTTCGGGGAGGCGAGAAGCCGTCGCCGGAGATGCCACGCCACGCTGCGCCGGAACAGCCCTAGCCGGCGGCTCGGCCTTTCACCCTCAAATTCCCCCACGTTCCGGAGCCGGTATGCATTCGACCGCCATGAGGACGCGCAGTATATCGATGCCAACGATCGACGAACAGAACCGCGCCTACTGGGACGAGTTGTGCGGCAGCAATCTCGCCGCCGTGCTCGGCATCGGCGATGCTTCGCCGGCTTCCCTCGCGAAATACGACGAATCGTTCTTTTACTATGAGCCATGGTTCTTCGATCATGTCCCGCTTGCGCAATTCGACGGCAAGGATGTGCTCGAGGTCGGCCTGGGCTATGGTTCGCTGGCGCAAAAGATCGCGGCGAGCGGCGCGCGGTTCACGGGCCTAGATATCGCGCAAGGCCCGGTCGAGATGGTACGTCACCGCCTGCGGCAAGCGGCTCTGCCCGGCCGAGCCGCAGCCGGCAGCATTCTCGCCGCTCCTTTCCCCGACCAGTCCTTCGATTACGTCGTTTCGATCGGCTGCCTGCATCACACGGGCGATTTGAAAAAGGCGATCGATGAATGCTGGCGGCTGCTGCGGCCGCATGGCGCGCTCGTCTTCATGGTCTATTATGCCTATTCTTATCTGCGCTGGTTCAATGCGCGTAAGCAAACGCTCAAATACCTTCGGGCGGAGATGCTCGGCTACCGCGGCGTCGTCCCCGGGGACGACGCGGCCGAACGCCGCGATTACGACTTCGACAGCAAAGGCGACGTCGCGCCTTACACCGACTTCATCTCGGTGCGGTCAATGCGCCATCTGCTTCGCCGCTTCTCCAGCGTCCACTGGAAGCGGCAGAATATTGCCCAGCACGGGCCTTTCAAGAAACGTACCCGCGAAGAACTGCTGAAGACGAGGTGGCCGGAAATCTGCGGCCTCGAGATTTGGGGTATAGCCCGAAAATGAGGCGCCGGGAGGGTCTGCCTCATGCCGGCCGCGCTGCGATGCGGCGCTGAACGCATGGCAGGAAACCGAGGAACGGCTATGCAGCGGGTTGGTGGCGAGCTTCTCGAGCGCTATTGCCGAGACGACCGGATCGCCCACCTGCTGTCGGCGGAGGCGCGCGTGGGGGACGAAGACCTGACGTGCCAACGGTGGCTTGTGCAATCGCCGGCCAAGCGCCTCATCTACGATATGCTCTATGGCGACCTACTCGCCGGCGCGCAGCGGCGCGTCCTCGATGTCGGCGGCGGTCTCAGCGCCTTGACGCGGCGGCTCGCATCGCGTCACCGCTACGAGCTGGTCGATCTGCTGGCGCACGACCCGCCGGAATCCGCTGCGCACTTGCTCGCGCCCGGTGCCGGGGTCTTTCATTGCCGCGACTGGCTGGAATGTAATCTTGACGGGCCGTACGACGTCGTCGTTGCCAATGACCTCTTCCCTAATGTCGACCAGCGGCTCGCCCTGTTCCTCGAATGGGCGCTGCCGATCGCCCGTGAGGTGCGTTTGTCCCTGACCTATTACAATTACCCGAAATTCTATTTGACGCGGCGGGTCGATGCGGACGAGGTCCTCTGTCTGCTCGCCTGGGACGGCAAACAGACGGCGGCGGTGCTGGCGCCGTTTCGCGAACGGATCGCGATGCCCGATTTCGCCCAGTTCGACCGCTGCGACGACTGGGCGTTTGACAACCGTCGGCAGGTCGTGGTGATGTCGATGAGGGGGAATGTCCTTGATGACTGATCGTACGGTCGGAGCGTGCGCGAAGCGATCGTACCGCATCGTGGTGTTCGGCGATTCGATCAGCTTTGGCCAGGGAGTGTCGCTGCATAAGGGATGGGTCCCGCGGATATCCGCGCATATCGAATTGCTCGCCCAACACACTGGGCTCGACCTCGTCGTTGTTAATGCCTCAGTCAATGGCAGCACGACGCGCCAGGCGCTCGAACGCATGCCGTACGAGGTCCAGTCGCAAGGCCCTGATATAGTCCTCGTACAGTTCGGCATGAACGATTGCAACTACTGGCAGACAGATCACGGATTGCCGCGCGTGAGCCGGGCGGCGTTCCGCGCCAATCTGGAGGAGATCATCGACCGGGCGTTTCGCTTCGGCGCCCGCCAGGTGCTGCTTAATACCAACCATCCGACCGGCCGCGATCTCGAGAAGCTGCCGTTCTGCGAGATCAGCTATCAGCAGAGCAATCGGAGTTACAACCAGATCATCCGCGCCGTCGGCTCCGCCGGCGACGCGCGTATCTGCTTCACCGACATCGAGAAAATCTTCGAGGCGGAGACGAAAGGAGATCGCCGCCGGCTCGAAGCGCTGCTGCTTCCCGACTTGCTGCATCCGAGCGCTGCCGGGCACGATGTTTACTTCGCGGCATTGCGCCCCGCGGTGGAGGAAGCGGTCGCAAGCCTCTCTGGAGTATCGTGATGCGCAGCCGAGGTGCCCGCATGAGCCCTGAGGCGGCAGGCTCGCATGTTACGCTGCTTCGTCTGCCGCTGGCCCTGGCACTCGCGGCGGCGGCACTCATGCGTGACCGGGCGGGCCCGGCCGCCCTCGGCCTCGCCTCAGGTTGGAGCGGATGTGAGAGGCTGGCCCGGCGTGGAATAGATTGGCTGAACCGCGCCGTCCGGCGCATCTTCGGCCGGCGTGCGAGACTTCTACTCGAAGCGGCGAGGTTGGCCCAGCTGCGGCATTTGCGGGTGAGCTTGCCTACCGGACCAAGCCCGGTGCCGCTTTTTCCGCGGATCGCGGGACCGGTTCTCGAACTGCATGCGATTCCTGCAGGCCTGACGGCGGGGACCGGCCTTGTGCCAATACCGCGAGACGAGCTGGTTGCCGCCCTGCGCCGCCGCGAGGTTGCCCGCATCGTTCTGATCCTGCATGGTGAGGATGTCGAATGGCCGGTGCTGCTGATGCGGCGTGAGTATGAACTCCACGCCCTCTCGCAGTGGCTGGCGAGCGATCCGGAGCGCGTTGCAACGATCGTCTGCGGTACCGCGAAGACGTCGCACCAGAAGATCGCAAGCACGGCCGACCAGGAAAGCGCTCGGGACTCAACCGGATATTACTTTGCGCTTTTGAGCCTCTCGGCGAAACACCCGGAGCTGGTTCCCGTACTGCACGATTGCGATGCCCGCCGGCGCAATCGCGCTCCGGCGCCGCCTTTCGACCGCGGCGATCACGGCTGGTCATGGGCCCCGGCGAGACCCGCCGCGGACAAGCGATCGGTTTTGTTCCTCCATAACAACCTCTACTGCAACCAGTCGCTGGCGGAGGCTTTGCGGCGCCGCGGCTGGGATGCCGTGGCGGCGTCGATCGAAGCGCCGGACGGCCCATACGCCTGGCAATATCAGGGCGAGGATTTGTGTCTATACGATCCCGACCCGTCGATCTTCCGCGAGCGCCTGGTCGAATTTTACCGCAAAATCCCCGAGCGGTTTCGCCTCGTCCATTTTTATGGTCAGGGGTGGATGGGTTTGTTCCCGGAAAATTTCGACGGGTCAGCCGAACCCCGCAACTTCCCCTGGGATTTTCTCGAGCTGCGCCGAATCGGGGTAAAGATCGCCTATACGCCGAATGGCTGCCTCGACGGCGTTTCCCAAACGGCCTTCCGGGATTTCACCGGACTGTGCCGGCGCTGCAGTTGGGAACTGCGCCCGGACGTCTGCTCCGACAGACAGAACCTCGCCTGGGCACGCCGGCTCGATCTCGTCTGCGATCTCATCACCATCGAGGATGACTTTCCGCTCGAGGCGCGTGCCGGGCCGAAATTCTTTCGCGAGCCGCTTGTCGACAATGTCGACCCCGACCTCTGGCAGCCGCAAATAGAGGTTCCCGCTGAGCTTCGCATCCCGCGCGAGGATGGTGAACTGATCGTCTATCACGCCTTCGCCGAGGAGAAGATAAGAAGGGTCGACGGCCGAGACATGAAAGGGGCCGGCGCCGTGATCGCCGCGGTCGAGCGTTTGCAGCGCGAAGGCATGAAGGTGCGGCGTGCATATTTAACCTCCACGCCGAGCAGTCTCGTCCGCTTCACTCAAGTCCAGGCGGACGTCGTCATCGATCAGCTCAATTACGGCCGCTATGGCGCCACTGGGCGCGAAGGGATGATGCTGGGCAAGCCGACGATTTGCTACATGGACCTGCGTCAGCCTGCGCCTTGCCCTCCGTCGCGGGCACTGGCGGAATGCCCACTCGTCTCGGCCACCGAAGCGACGGTCTACGAGGTTCTGAAGGAATTGCTGCTCGACCCAGAGAGGCGTCGCCGCATTGGCGAGGCGAGCCGCGCATGGATGCTCAAGTGGCATTCGCCCAATGCTTGCGCCGCGCGTTATGAGCGCGTCTATGACCGGCTGATGGTGGGGCTGCCGCCGGAAGCGGACGAAGTCTTTGCCGCCGAGGACGCCGCGCCGCTGAAGGCGCTCGCAGCCTGATGAGCTTTCACTCGGCGCGTTGCGGCGGGGCCGCGGGGGACCAGGGGGACAAATCAGATGAAAGACGCACGCGTGTTCATTACCGGCGGCAGCGGGTTCGTCGGGTCGCGCCTGGCAATGAGCTTGATAGCAGACAACCGAGTTGCGGTTTTCGACAATTTTTCGCGGGATGCGCTCTCCAGTTCGGGCATATTGAGCAATCCGAACCTGCAGGTGGTTTCAGGCGACGTATGCGACCACGGCGCGCTGGCGGCGGCGATGGCCGAATTTGCCCCGACCCACGTCGTGCACAGCGCAGCCATAGCGGGCATCGATACCGTCGTCGAGAAACCGGTTAACACGCTATCGGTCAATCTGATCGGAACAGCCAATTTGCTGTCGGCAGCTCTGGATCATCCGCAGCTCAGGCGGGCCGTGATTTTCTCGACGAGCGAGGTCTTCGGCCAATATGCATTCGCCAACAGCGAAGAGAGCAGCACGTCGATAGGCGCGGCCGGCGAGGCGCGTTGGCTCTACGCCGTATCGAAACTCGCCTCGGAACATCTCGCCATCGCCTATCACCGGCAGCACGGAATGCCGACAGTGGTACTCCGGCCATTCAATGTCTATGGTCCCGGTCAGATCGGCGAGAGCGCTATGGTCAAGTTCATCCATCAAGCGCTGCGTGGCCGACCCCTGGAGATTCACGGCGACGGCACCCAGATCCGCGCCTGGTGCTATGTCGACGACATGATCAGGGCACTATTGGCGGCGCTTGAACATCCGCGCGCCGTCGGGGAAACCTTCAACATCGGGAATCCTCGCGCGGTGACGACGATTTACGGCCTCGCCAGCACGGTCGTGCGCTTGCTGCGCTCGCCTTCCGAAATCGCCTTCGCGCCGCGCCTATCGGCCGATGTGGAACTGCGGGTCCCCAATGCCAATAAGGCGCGCGAGCATCTCGGCTTCGAAGCAAAAGTCGATCTGGAAGAAGGCATACCGCGCACCGCGGAGTTCTACCGCGAGCGGCTCGAGTGGGACACCGCCTCGATCCCGAGCAGATTGGATGCATAACGCCGCCCGAGGCCGCATTCAGATCAGCGAGCCGGCTCTCGATGCCGATGCGTTCGAGGCGGTTCGGCGGGTGCTGGAGTCGGGCTGGCTTGTTCAGGGACCGCAAACAGAGGCCTTCGAGAAAGCCTTTGCCCTTCGTCACTGCACCAAGCGAGCGGTCGCCGTCAGCAGCTGCACGGCGGCGCTCCATCTCGCTCTGTTGGCCGTCGGCGTCGGTCCCGGCGACGAGGTATTGGTGCCGGCCTTCACCTGGGTGGCAACTGCAAACGCCGTACGTTACTGCAATGCGCAGCCGGTTCTGGTCGACGTGTTGCCGGATACCTACAACATCGATCCTGCGGCTGTCGCGGCGGCGCTGACACCGCGTACCCGTGCCGTCATCCCGGTGCATTTGTTTGGCCTCTGCGCCGATATGGATGCGTTGCGCGCCGGCCTGCCCGAAGGTACCGCAATCGTTGAGGACGCCGCCTGCGCCGCCGGCGCGGCCTATCGGGGACGGTCGGCCGGGTCGTTGGGCGACATTGGTTGTTTCAGCTTTCACCCGCGCAAATCCATCACGACGGGCGAGGGTGGTATGGTCACGACCGATTCGGACGAACGTGCCTCGCTGGTGGCGAGCCTGCGCAATCATGGGTTGGAGCGGGCGCCGGGCGCGTCAGCCGCGGGCTTGGACAGCGTTTACCGGGTCGGCTTCAACTATCGCATGACTGATTTCCAGGCGGCGCTGGGTTTGGCCCAGCTTCCCCGGCTCGACGATTTCCTGGCGGAGCGCGAGCGTTGGGCCGCGTGGTATCGTCGGGAACTCTCGGATCTGCAATGGCTCGGCCTGCCCGCCGCTCCCGCGGGGCACCGACACGCCTGGCAAAGTTTCGTCTGCGTCGTCGCAGACAATTCGCCCGTCAGCCGCGATGCGTTGATCGACTATTTGGAGAGCCGCGGCATCGGCACGCGCCCGGGAACCCATGCCGTCAGCGAACTGCCGGCCTATCGCACTCTTTCGGGGTGCCGGTCGGCCGATTACCCGGTCGCTGCCCGGCTGCACCGCAACAGCATCGCTCTTCCGCTTCACAACCGAATGACCCCTGCCGATTTCGAGCGTGTTGTGGAAGCGATGCACGAAACGCTGCGCGGTGGATGAAACGGGGTGGTCGTGCGGGCGGATAGGCAAGGTGGCGTGATGCGAGACGATGTGCACGAAATTGCCGCCGATTATGAGGACATGCTTGCCACACGGGGTGCCGTTCTCGCTGGAGTGGGATGGTCTAGCGCCTTCGACTTGGCTCTTCGCTATGGGACACTTTTGTCTCGCGTCGATTTTCGGCGGTTCAGCCGCGAGCGCCCTCTGCGGCTACTGGACCTCGGGTGCGGACCGGGGTTTCTGCTCGATTATCTCGCCAGCAACGACCTCCTCGACCGCGTCGATTACACCGGTGTGGATGTGAGCGAAGTCGGGCTCGCCCATGCTCGCCGGCGCTGGCCGCAGCAGCGGTTCGAACGGCGCGACGTGCGCGACCAGCCGTTCGATGCCGATGAATTCGACTTCTGCATGATCTGCGGCGTCTTCTCCAGCCGCTGCGGCATAAGCTTCGAAGCGATGCGAGACCTTGCGCAAGCGACATTGAGGGCGCTTTGGCCCTCGCTCGCCATGGGCCTCGCCTTCAATGTCTATTCAAAGCACGTCGATTATGAGCGGGAGGATCTGTTTCATTGGGCGCTCGACGAGGTAATGGCATTCTGCAAACGGTATTTGAGCCGGCATGTTTCGTTCCACCTCGACTACGGGCTATGGGATCTCTCCGTGCTCGTTTCGCGGGAGCCCGTCCGACCAAATGGGCGAATACCCGAGGCTTGGGCACTCAGCAAAGTCTCGGCCGCCCCGACGATAGCGGATGAAGTCTGATTCGCTGCGGTGTCCGGCGTGAAGAGCGATCTTGAAATCGTCTGCATGGAAAGCCGGCAAGAGGCGGCGTACCACAGCATGATCAATTCGTGGAAGGCATTGCCGGTGCAGGCGGGTCTGGAGCACCGGCACTTCTTGCGGGCCATCCTGCCGCACGCGGTAGACCGGTACCTGATCGCGGTTACCACGCGCGGCGATGTAGTGGGGGCGCTGCCAACCGTTCTCGCCCGACCGCCGGGCCATCCGGCGATACTCAACGCTCTGCCGTTCTTCGGTGGCCACGGCGGTCCGTATGTTGCGAACGGCCAATCCGATCCGCGCCGAGTGCAAACGCGGCTTTTGGAGGCCTTTCGAGACTTGGCAAGAGCAGAGAACGTCGCGGCGGCAACCCTTGTCACGAACCCCTTCGACACCAGCGTCGCATGGTTTTCGGAGGTGCTCGGCAGTACGCATCAGGAAGCGCGGATCGGTCAGATCTCGGAGCTTCCGCAATGCGATGGCGGACCCGAGGTGGCAGGCGACATGCTGATGGCTCGCTTCCATCAGAAAACGCGCAATGCTGTCCGCAAAGGCCTAAAAGGCGGATATCGGCTGCGCATCGGCGGATCCGATGCCGATTTCGAGGCATTACGGATGCTGCATTCGGCGAATATGGCTGCGATCGGCGCACCCGCGAAGACCGCGCGGATTTTTGCTGAATTGCGCGCCGCTTTTCCGGTGGGAAGCGGATCGCGGCTTTATCTGGCGGAAGCGGACAGCCACATCGTGGCTGGCTTGCTGGTGCTGTTGTCCAATGGCATCCTCGAATATTTTACGCCCGCGGTGGCGGAATCCCACCGCAGTGGCCAACCCCTGTCGGCCCTGATTTTCGTTGCGATGCGGGACGCGGTGCAGGACGGCTGCAGCGTTTGGAATTGGGGCGGTACGCACCCCTCCCTCACGGACCTGTACCGCTTCAAAAAGCGCTGGGGCGCGGAAGATAGGCCATACTACTATTTCACGGTCATCCGATCGCCGGACATCCTTGAGATGAGCCGAGAGCGCCTGCAACAACTCTACCCGTATTTCTATGTCGTTCCGTACACGATGCTTCGGGACGCCGGCCAATGAGGACGGGCGAGGCTCCTTGGATTTCAGTCGCGCGATATTATGAGAGAATTTTACAACAGCATGGCGCGACGGCCCCGGGAGTGGGCTGGCGCGATGCGACCACTCACCATCTGCGTTTCGCGAAGCTTGCGAGTGTTATTGAAGACGGGAATGGCGGCCGCATCGCCGATCTCGGCTGCGGCTACGGAGCATTTTACCATTACCTTTGCGAGACCGGCTTGCGCATCGAGCGCTTCATTGGTTACGACATCTGCGAGGAGATGCTCGCTGAGGCGCGCCGGCGGGTACCGGGCGGCGAATTTTTTTTTGGCGACCGCGTCGACCGAGAAGTGGACTTTGCCTTCGCCTGCGGTACCTTCAATGCTCGGATGGAAGTCGCCGAGGCTGATTGGCAGCGGCACGTCTTGAAGGCGCTCGACAGCATGAACGAGTTTACGGTTCGAGGTTTTGCATTTAACATGTTGAGTACCTACGTTGATTATAGGCATCCGGAAAATTATTACGCGAATCCGTGCGATTTTTTTGATCACTGTAAGAGAGGGTACGCGCAGCGGGTGACCCTTCTCCATGATTACCCGCTTCATGAATGGACGATTGTCGTCCGCAAGTGACGTGATGCACGGGGAGCGGAGCGCTCGCAATGGACCTTAGTGCGCCCGTATTCGTCCTCACCAGCGACGTGGATTGGGCGTCGGATGACTGCATTGAAGATATGGCGGCTGCGGTTGGCGAGTTCGCTATCCGCCCGGTATTCATGGCCACCGGCAAGAGCAAAGTTCTCGATCGCCTGCTGCGCGAGGATCAAATTGAGGTCGGACTTCATCCTAATTTTCTTCCCGGATCGTCGCACGGCACGGACGTCGAGTCGGTGATTGATCATGTGGTCGGGCTCTACCCGGACGCCGCAACTTTCCGCAGCCATTGCTTCGTCGACAGCAGTCACATTAGCGCGGCGATGATAGCGCGCGGCTTTCGCTACGACAGCAATCTGTGCCTCTACATGCAGAGCAATATCGTGCCGCTGCGGCACAGCAGCGGGCTCGTACGCCTTCCCGTCTTCTGGGAGGATGACGATCATTGGGCGTGGTGTAACGGCGAATGGAATTTGGACGCGGTCTTTGCCGATTTCCTGGCCCCGGGTCTCAAGATTTTCAACGTCCACCCGTTCAACTTTGCGCTGAACATTCCAAACGGAGAGGCTTATCGCGCAGCTAAGCGGCATATCCCGACCATCAGCCGGGACGGGATGGAACAGCTGCGGTATCAGGGGCCGGGCACCCGAAGCTTTGTCCTCGAGCTGTTGCGTCGCCTCCGGACCATGAAAGCTTGCTTCCTGACTCTCTCCGAGGTCTACCGGATGTGCGGCGAGCGTATCGGAAAGGGGCGCGCTTCGAGATAGGACGGCCGCCGGCGGTTCCGGCCGAACCCTCCACTCGACGGTTGCGAGGGAGCGCTGACCTCGGCGATGGATATGAGCGCGATCTCGGCTGGGGCGGCCACGCGCCGATGTCGGCCCGCCGTTTCGGGAAGCGCTTGCCCTCGGGGCCGCCGCCATGCTGGCGCCGGCATTGCTGCGGGAGAAGCGCCGTGCGATCAAGCGGTGGCACATTGCGCATTCGGCACGGCGCATTTTGTCCGCACGGGAGGTCATCCCGCGCCTCGGGCGGCTGCGACACAGTTCGTGATCGCGCCTCGGGTCCGCGTCGCTGCGGCCTGAAGACGCCGCGGTTGCCTCGCAAAAAAGTCGGCGGCGGCGGGGGAGATGTGCGGCCCGTCCTCGACGGCGATGTGCGCACCAATGCGCCCGGTATCGTTCGAATGCTTTAGGCGAGACGCCCTGCGGTAGCATCGATGTGCGGCATCTGGTTCTCGGTCGGCTTTTCCCCCGATCCGGCGCGGATCGACATCGTCGCCCATCGCGGCCCCGATGGGCGCGGCTGGGCGGTGTTCGACAGCCCCTTGGGGCCGCTGGCGCTCGGCCATCGCCGGCTCAGCATCATCGATCTGTCGGACGCCGCAGCCCAGCCGATGTCCTATGGGGAGGGCCGATATCACAT
>DATLKN010000057.1:0-98584 GCA_035538335.1 Allostellaceae bacterium | reverse complement strand
CGGCGCCGCGCGGCGGCCGCCGAGCCTGCCGCGGCGGGCGAGGCCGCACCGGCCGCCCAGGAGGAGGCGAAGGATGGCGCATAAGAAAGCAGGCGGTTCCTCGCGCAACGGCCGCGACAGCCGCGGCCGGCGCCTCGGCGTCAAGAAGTTCGGCGGCGAGATCGTCGTCCCGGGCGCCATCCTGGTGCGCCAGCGCGGCACCAAGTTCCATCCCGGCGCGGCCGTCGGCATCGGCCGCGACCACACTCTCTTCGCGATCGCCCCGGGGGCGGTCAAGTTCCATCGCGGCACCGGCGGGCGAACGTACATCTCGATCGTCGCCGATCCGCGCGCCACGGCCGAGGCGGCGGAATAGCCGTTCCTCGCCTCTCGCCGGCGAGAGCAAAAGGGGAGCGGCCCGGCCGGTCCCCTTTTTTGGTGTTGCGATGAAATTTCTCGACGAGTGCAAGATCTATCTGAAGAGCGGCGACGGCGGCGCCGGCCATGTCAGCTTTCGCCGCGAGAAATTCATCGAGTTCGGCGGCCCCGACGGCGGCGACGGCGGCAAGGGCGGCGACATCGTCTTCGCCGCCGCTGCCAACCTCAACACCCTCATCGATTTCCGCTACCGGCAGCATTTCCGGGCCGAAAACGGCGAGCGCGGCGGCAAGCGCAACAAGACCGGCCGGAACGGCGAGGACCTCGTCTTGACCGTGCCGGTCGGCACGCAAGTGCTCGACGAGGACAAGGAGAGCGTGCTGCTCGACCTCGTCCGGCCGGGCGAGCGGGTCGCGCTGTTGCGCGGCGGCGACGGCGGCTTCGGCAATCTGCATTACAAGACCTCGACCAACCGGGCGCCGCGCAAGGCCTTGCCGGGCTGGCCGGGGCGCGAGGCCTGGGTGTGGCTGCGCCTGAAGCTGATCGCCGACGCCGGGCTCGTCGGCCTGCCCAATGCCGGGAAATCGACCCTTCTCGCCGCCGTCTCCGAGGCCCGGCCGAAGATCGCCGACTACCCCTTCACGACGCTCGCCCCGCAACTGGGGGTGGTGCGGCTGTCAGAGGAGGAGATCGTCATCGCCGACCTGCCGGGCCTCATCGAAGGCGCGAGCGAAGGCTTGGGGCTCGGCACGCGCTTTTTGGGGCATGCCGAGCGCTGCGCCGTGCTGCTGCACCTCGTCGACGGCACCCGCGAGGATGTCGTGGCGGCCTACCGCACGATTCGCGCCGAGCTCGCGAGTTACGGCCATGGCCTCGCCGAAAAGAGGGAGATCGTCGGGCTCAACAAGGCGGATGCGCTCGATCCGGCCTCCGTTGCCAGGAAGTGCCGCGCGCTCGCCCGCGCCGCAAAAGGGCGCGCGGCGCTGCCGATCTCGGCCGCGACCGGCGAGGGCGTGCGCGAGCTGCTCGGCGCCGTCTTTGCCGCGCTGCACGAGGCCCGCGAGGGCGAAGGCCGGCCGGCGCGCGCGCCGGTTGCTCCGGCCTTTAGCCTCGATTAATGCTTTGCGCCGGAACATGAGCACGATGCGAGAGCCCGCCGCCCCTGTCGTCGTCACCCTGCCCGACGGCAGCACCCGCCGTTTCGACCATCCGGTCTCGGGCGCCGATATCGCCGGCGCGATCGGCCCGGGCCTCGCGCGCGCGGCGATCGCGGTCGAGATCGACGGCCGGCCGCGCGACCTGTCGACCGTCCTCGACCGTGACGCGCAGGTGGCGATCATCACCCGCGACAGCCCGGCAGGGCTCGAGATCCTGCGCCACGACGCGGCGCATGTGATGGCCGAAGCGGTCAAGGAACTCTATCCCGAGACGCAGGTCACCTTCGGTCCCGCGACCGAGACCGGCTTCTATTACGATTTCGCCCGCGCCGAGCCGTTCACGCCGGAGGATCTCGAACGCATCGAAGCGCGCATGCGCGAGATCGTGCGGCGCGACGAGAAGATCGCCCGCGAAGTCTGGGACCGCGACGAGGCGGTCGCGTTCTTCCGCGGCTCCGGCGAATCCTACAAGGCGGAATACATCGGCGAGATCCCCGAGGCGGAGGAGATCAGCCTCTACCGGCAGGGCAATTTCGTCGATCTGTGCGCCGGGCCGCATCTGCCCTCGACCGGGCGCCTGGGCGAAGCCTTCAAGTTGATGAGCGTCGCCGGCGCCTATTGGCGTGGCGACGCGAAGAACGCGCAATTGCAGCGCATCCACGGCACCGCCTGGGCGAGCGACCGCGACCTCGCGCAATACCTCTTCCGCCTGGAGGAGGCCGAGCGCCGCGATCACCGCAAGCTGGGGCGCGAACTCGACCTCTTCCACCTGCAGGAAGAGGCGGCCGGCAGCATCTTCTGGCACCCGAAAGGGTGGCGGCTGTTCCGCACGGTCGAGGATTACATGCGCCGCCGCCTCGAAGCCGAGGGCTATCTCGAAGTGCGCGGGCCGCAGCTTCTCGACCGCAGCCTGTGGGAAGCCTCGGGACATTGGGAAAATTTCCACGAGAACATGTTCATCGCGCAGAGCCGCGACGAGCGCGTGCTCGCGGTCAAGCCGATGAACTGCCCGGGCCATGTGCTGATCTTCAAGAATCGCCTGCGCAGCTACCGCGAATTGCCGTTGCGGCTCGCCGAGTTCGGCAGCTGTCACAGGAACGAGCCGTCGGGCGCGCTGCACGGCATCATGCGGGTGCGCGCCTTCACGCAGGACGACGCGCACATCTTCTGCGAGCGGCCCGACCCGAATGCGCCGGGCGACAGCCAGGTAAAAACCGAGGCGATCGCCTTCTGCAGATTGCTGATGTCGGTCTATCGCGATTTCGGCTTCGACGAGGTCGCGGTCAAGCTCGCGACCCGCCCCGATAAGCGCATGGGGGGCGATGTCTATTGGCAGCTTGCGGAGCAAGACCTCGAGGAGGCGGTCAAGGCCGCCGGGCTTACCTATGCGCTCAACCCCGGCGAAGGCGCCTTCTACGGGCCGAAGCTCGAATTCGTATTGAAGGACGCGTTGGCGCGCGAATGGCAATGCGGCACCTTGCAGCTCGATTTCCAGATGCCGGAGCGGTTGGGCGCGCATTACGTCGGCGAGGATGGCGGGCGGCACGCGCCCTACATGCTGCACCGCGCGATACTGGGCTCGCTCGAACGCTTCATCGGCATCCTGCTCGAGCATTACGCCGGCCGGCTGCCGCTGTGGCTGTCGCCGGTGCAGGCGGTCGTCGCGACGGTGACGCAGGACGCCGATTCCTATGCCGCCGAGGTGGCGCGCCTCTGCGCCGCCGCCGGGCTCAGGGTCGAGTGCGACCAGGGCAGCGAAAAGATCGGCTACAAGGTGCGCGAGCACAGCCTCATGAAGGTGCCGCTGATGCTCGTCGTCGGCCGGCGCGAGGCGGAAACCCGCTCGGTCATGCTGCGCCGGCTCGGCGGCAGCGCGCAGGAAGCGCTTGCGCTCGACAAGGCGGTTGATAAATTGACCGAGGAAGCAGCAATCCCCTCGGGGAAAGATAACGCAACCGGAGAGAGGAGAAGCTAGATCCCCAGACCATCCGTACCCTTCGCTCCCACCCGCGAGGGTCCCCGTATAAATGACGAGATCGCCGTTGCGCGCGTGCGTCTCGTCGATGACCGCGGCCAAATGGTGGGAATAGTCGGGCGCAACGAAGCGCTCGCGATGGCCGCCGACGCCGGTCTCGATCTCGTCGAGATCGCCCCCAACGCCGATCCGCCCGTCTGCAAGATCCTAGATTTCGGAAAATATAAATACGAGGAGCAAAAGAAAAAGAACGAGGCTCGTAAAAAACAGAAAATCATCGAAGTCAAGGAAATCAAATTGCGCCCGAGCATCGACGACCACGATTACCAGGTCAAGATGCGCAGCATGACGAAGTTCATCGAGGAAGGCGACAAGGTCAAGGTGACGATGCGGTTTCGCGGCCGCGAGCTGGCGCATCAAGAACTGGGCATGGACGTCTTGATGCGGGTGCGCGGCGACCTCGAGGAACATGCCAAGGTCGAGCAGATGCCGCGCATGGAAGGCCGCCAGATGACGATGGTGCTGTCGCCGAAATAGCGGCGCTTCGATCACCAGCGAGGCAATGAGACAGCGAGGGTAATTCCTCTCACTGTCTCACTGGTTCAATACTTCACTCCTGCGGCTGCGGGGGCGGACCGGAGGCGTTGCGGCGCTCGGCGAGGAACTGGTCGAATTCCGCCTTGTCGCGCGCGCGGCGCAGCCGATCGAGAAAACTCCGGAACTCGCGCTCCTCGTCTTCGAGGCGGCGCAAGGTTTCGGCGCGGTATTCGTCGAAGGCGGTGTTGCCGCTGGCCGCGCCCCGCCGCCGGGGACCGCACCAGCCGCCGCCGGACGGCCGCTCGCTGCGCCCTTGCCAACCGTATCCTTGCCAATTCCCGCCCTGCCAAGCCGGGGCGGCGTGTCGCCAACATGCCATGCGTCCGCTCCATAAGAGATATGCGAGGATCAACAGGCCCAGCGGCCAGAAGAAGATGAAGCCGAGAACCATCAGGGCGAGCCAGAAAGGCCTCGGGATCTCGTCGAGTGCCGCAACGATCGCCATCGGTGCCTCACGATGTCAATGTAAGTGACATTAACATAGTGGGTCGGCGCACTCGCCTTGTCAAGCGCCTCTCGGCGAACCGCCGGCGAGCCCGAGGCCTTGCAGATAGACGAGCATTCCCGCCTCGAGCAGCTCTTCGGGCGACATCGGCAATGGCCGCCGCGCGCCGTCGCCGCGGGCGAACAGCGAGGCGATCCCGTGCGACATCGCCCAGATGTGCAACGCCATCATCAAGGCGGGCGGCCGGTGCTGCGGCGGCAGCTGCGCGGCGAGCGCCTCGCTCGCCTGCCGCAGCACGCCGAAGGCGCGCTCGCCGGCGCGCGCCAGCGCCGGGTTGGGGCTCGGCGGCAGGCCGGCTTCGAACATCGCGGAGTAATAGGCCGGCTCGTCGCGGGCGAAGGCGAGGTAGGCCCTGCCCAGATTGGCGAAGGCGGCGAGCACCTCGGGCCGCCCTTCGTCCCAGGCGCCGGCGAGCGCGTCGGCAAAGTGCTGGAAGCCGATGACGGCGACATCGGCGAGCAGTTCCTCGCGGTCGCGAAAATGGCGATAGGGCGCGGCGGGGCTGACGCCGGCCGCGCGCGCCGCTTCGGCGACCGTGAACCCGGCCGGGCCCTTCGCCGCGATCAGTTCCAGCGCCGCCTCGATCAACGCCTGCCGCAGATTGCCGTGATGATAGCCGCGCCTGCCGTGTCCCCACATCGGCTTCCTCACCTCATGTGAGGAACTATTACATCAACGCGCCGAAAATGTGGTTTCTTTCGCGCGGCGGGCGGGGCGTGAGTTTGCCGCAGATAGCTGCCCTGCGTTCGTCGACTCGGCGCTTCGCGCCGGCTCAGGATGAGGACTTTTCTCAATGCGGTCAGAACGTCCTCAATGCTGGGGAGCCCCCGACAGGGGGCGTCTCGAAGCACGCACGCGCCTGTGCAATGGCAAAATGACTCACCATCGCCCGGCGCCATCGCTTGCTTTCGCGTCGCGGCGCCGCTATAAGGCGCGCCCTGTATCGGCGGTGGGCCGCGCGGACGCGCGGGGCATGCCTGGCCGCCGGCAAACCCGAACGCGGATCATGAAATGCCCAAGCTCAAGACGAAGAGCGGTGCAAAGAAGCGCTTCGGCCGCACCGCCAGCGGCAAGATCAAGCGCAACTGGGGCAACAAGCGCCATCGCCTGATCAGCAAGTCGAAGCAGGGCAAGCGGCTGCGCCGCGGCACGACGACGCTGGAGAAGGGCGACGCCAAGCTGGTCCTAACCTACATGCCCTATCTGCGGAGCTGAGAGGATGGCACGCGTCAAGCGCGGGGTGACCGCGCACGCCCGCCACAAGAAGGTGCTGGCGCTCGCCAAGGGCTATCGCGGGCGCGGCAGCGCGGCCTTTCGCATCGCCATCGAGAAGGTCGAGAAGGGCCTGCAATACGCCTATCGCGACCGCCGCAACAGGAAGCGCGATTTTCGCGGCCTGTGGATCCAGCGCATCAACGCCGGGGCGCGCGAGCACGGGCTCACCTATTCGCAATTCATGCACGGCATGAAGCTCGCCGGCCTCGAACTCGACCGCAAGGTGCTCTCCGACCTCGCGGTGCGCGAGCCGGAAGCCTTCGCCGCGGTCGTCGCGACGGCCCGCGCCGCGCTCGACGGCGCGAAGCCGGCCGCGGCATGACGGGCCGGCTTTCGGAGCGATTTACCGCGGGGCGCCGCTAGGCCCCGAGACCGGCGCTGCGCGCAGGAAGGGGCCGCGACCGACGGCTCCTTTTCTATCCGGCGACGAAACCATGCAACAGAACCTCGAACAGGACGACGCGAACCGGCTGATCGAAGCGGCCAGCGCCGAGATCGACAGGGCAGATTCGCCCGAGGCGCTCGACGGCGTGCGCGTCAAGTATCTCGGCCGGCGCGGCGAGTTGACGATGCTGATGCGCGGGCTCGGGGCGCTCGCCCCCGAGGTGCGCCGCGCGCAGGGCGAAGCCCTCAACGCCGCGAAGGACCGGCTCGCCGCGGCGCTCGAGGCGAAGGGCGCCGAACTCGGCCGCGCCGCCCTCGAAGCGCGCCTCCTCGTCGAGCGCGCCGACCCGACCCTGCCGGTTGCCTTCGCGCAAACCGGCCGCATCCACCCGATCAGCCAGACGATCGACGAGATCGTCGCGATCTTCGGCGAGATGGGCTTCGTCGTCGCCGAGGGCCCGCACATCGAGGACGATTTTTACAACTTCACCGCCCTCAACATTCCGCCCGAGCACCCGGCTCGCCAGGAACACGACACCTTCTACCTGCCGCAGCGCCCGGACGGCTCGCGGCTGGTATTGCGCACCCACACCTCGCCCGTGCAGATCCGCACGATGCAGTCGCAGCCGCCGCCGATCCGCATCATCGTGCCGGGGCGCACCTTCCGCTGCGACCACGACGCGACGCATTCGCCGATGTTCCATCAGGTCGAGGGGCTCGTCATCGACCGGACGACGCATATGGGGCACCTGAAAGGCTGCCTCATCGAATTCTGCCGCGCCTTCTTCGGGGTCGAGGATCTGCCGGTCCGCTTCCGCCCGAGCTATTTCCCGTTCACCGAGCCTTCGGCCGAGGTCGATATCGGCTGCTCGCGGGCTGGCGGCGAATTGAAGATCGGCGCCGGCGGCGACTGGCTCGAGATCCTCGGCAGCGGCATGGTGCATCCCGCCGTCCTCGAAAATTGCGGCATCGATCCCGCCGAGTACCAGGGCTTCGCCTTCGGCATGGGGATCGAGCGGGTGGCGATGCTGAAATACGGCATCCCCGACCTGCGCACCTTTTACGAATCCGACCTGCGCTGGCTCGATCATTACGGCTTTGCCGCGCTCGACATCCCCTCGCTGGTACGCGGCGCGCTGTGATGAAGACGACGCTCGCCTGGCTCAAGACGCATCTCGACACCGAGGCGCCGCTTTCCGCGATCCTCGATCGGTTGATCATGCTCGGCCACGACGTCGAGGGCGTCGAGGACCGCATGGGCGCGCTCGCGCCTTTCGTCGTCGCCGAGGTCGTCTCGGCCGAGCCGCACCCGAACGCCGACCGCCTCAAGGTCTGCCTTGCCGACACCGGCAAGCGGCGGGTGCAGGTGGTCTGCGGCGCCCCCAATGCGCGGACCGGCATGAAGGGCGTCTTCGCGCCGGCCGGCACGGTAATCCCGCGCACCGGCGCGGTGCTGAAGGAAGCCAATATCCGCGGCGTCGCCTCGCGCGGCATGCTGTGCTCGGCCTATGAGCTGGGGCTCGGCGACGACCATGACGGCATCATCGACGTCTCGCCCGATGCTCCCCTCGGCGTCCGCTACGCGAGCCTCTTGGGGCTCGACGATCCGGTCATCGACATCAAGGTGACGCCGAACCGCGCCGATTGCCTCGGCGTGCGCGGCATCGCCCGCGACCTCGCCGCGGCCGGGCTCGGCCGTCTCCTGCCGCTCGACACGACGCCGGTGCCGGGGCGTTTCCGCTCGCCGGTCGCGATCCATATCGAGGACCGGCATGCCTGCCCGCTCTTTCTCGGCCGCCATCTGCGCGGCCTCGAGAACGGCCCGAGCCCCGCTTGGCTCGCCCGCCGGCTGGAGGCGATCGGGCTCAGGCCGATCTCGACGCTCGTGGACATCACCAATTTCATGACCTTCGACCTCAATCGGCCGCTGCACGTCTTCGACGCGGGCCGGCTCCAGGGCGACCTCACGGTGCGCCTCGCGCGGCCGGGCGAGCGGCTGCTGGCGCTCGACGGCCAGGAATATGCGCTCGACGCGCAAGTGACGGTCATCTGCGACGCGCGCGGCGTCCAGAGCCTTGGCGGCGTCATCGGCGGCGAGGCGACGGGGTGCAGCGCCCAGACGCGCGAAGTCTTCATCGAGGCGGCGCTCTTCGATCCGGTGCGCACGGCCGCGACCGGCCGCCGCCTCGGCATTTCGAGCGACGCGCGCTATCGCTTCGAGCGCGGGCTGGATCCGGCTTTTGTCGCGGACGGCCTCGAGATCGCGACGCGGCTGATGCTGGAACTCTGCGGCGGGGAGGCTTCCGAGATCGTCCCGGCGGGCGCCGTCCCCGAATGGCGGCGCAGCTATGTATTGCGCGCGGGGCGCTGCGCGAGCCTCGGCGGGCTCGCCGTGGCGCAATCCGAAAGCGCCGCGATCCTCGAAGCGCTCGGCGCGAGCGTCGCGCCGCGGGAGAACGGCAATCTTTCGGTCGAGCCGCCTTCCTGGCGCGGCGACATCGTCGGCGAAGCGGACCTGGTCGAAGAGGTATTACGCGTCAAGGGATATGACGAAATCCCGGCGGTGCCGCTGCCGCGCGAAAGCACGCTGCCGCGCCCGGCGCTCGCCCGCCCGCGCCGCCGCGCCGAACTGGTCCGCCGCACCTTGGCGGCGCGCGGCTTCGTCGAGGCGGTCACCTATTCCTTCATCGCCCGGCGCGAGGCGGAATTGTTCGGCGGCGGCGGGCCGCAACTGCGCCTCGTCAACCCGATCAGCGCCGATCTCGACCAGATGCGCCCGTCGATCCTGCCGAACCTCATCGCGGCGGCGCGCCGCAACGCCGACCGCGGCCTCGCCGATACGGCGCTCTTCGAGCTCGGCCCCGCCTATCGCGACGACACGCCCGAGGGCCAGCTGCTTGTCGCGGCCGGCCTGCGCGCCGGCATGAGCGAGCCGCGGCACTGGCGCGACCGACCGCGCCCGGCCGACCTTTATCTCCTCAAGGCCGACGCGCTCGCCGCGCTCGCGGCGATGGGAGCGCCCGCCGACAACGTGCAAATCTCGGCCGAGCCGCCCGCCTGGTACCACCCCGGCCGCGCCGGCGTCTTGCGGCTCGGCCCCGCCGTGCTCGGGCATTTCGGCGAACTGCACCCCGCGGTTCTCGAAGCGCTCGACGTGCGCCCGCCGGCCGCCGCGTTCGAAGTGTTTCTCAACGCCGTCCCCGAGCCGCGCGCCGGCGCCGCGAAACCGCCGCTGAAGCTCTCGGTGTTCCAGCCGGTCGAGCGCGATTTCGCCTTTATCGTCAACCGCGACCTGCCGGCCGAAACGCTGCTGCGCACCGCGCGCGGCGTCGACCGGCGGCTCGTCGCGCAGATCCGCCTCTTCGACGTCTATGAGGGGGCGGGCTTGTCGGAAGGCATGAAATCGCTCGCCATCGCCGTCACCTTGCAGCCGCAGGAGCACACGCTGACCGATGCCGAGATCGAGGGCTTCTCGAAACGCCTCGTCGCGCAGGTCGAGAAGGCGACCGGCGGCCGGCTGCGGGGGTGATTGACAAAGTAGCTTCCGGTAGCTACTTTCAACCCATGAAGACCGTTGGCCTGAAGACCCTCAAGAATAAGCTCAGCGAGTACGTCCGCCTAGCGCAGGCCGGCGAAACGGTCGTCATTACCGATCGTGGCGATGCAATCGCCAAGATCGTGCCGATCCGGCCCGCGGCCGAGCTCACCCCGTTCCAGAAAAAGGGTGTCGAAGAGGGTTGGCTGACCCCGGCGAAAAAGCCGTTCGCGCCTCTGCCGCCCGGAAAGCCGGTACCTGGGCTAACTTTCGATAAGCTGATGGAGGATTTGGCTAGGGACCGGGAAGATCGCTGGTGATCTACCTTGACAGCTCGGTCCTGCTCGCGTCGGTCTTTCGAGAAGAGCGGGTTCCCCCTGAAGCACTCTGGGACGAGCGGTTAGCCTCCAGCCGTTTACTGGCATATGAGGTGTGGAGTCGTCTGAACGCATACAGGCTGGCTTCATCTCACGGGGACCGAGCCAGAGCGCGCCTTGACCGGGTTGACCTGATAGAACTGAGCGAAAGTGCACTGTCGCGGGCGTTGGAGCCCTTTCCCGTCGCGCTCCGCACCCTGGACGCGCTCCACCTCGCTACGATCGATTTCGTGCGACGCCGCAGCGGCGAACCGGTAGCGCTAGCCAGCTACGACAACCGACTCCTCGCCGCCGCGCAAGCGCTCGGGATTCCGCTCGCCGCCTTGTGAGCATAAGCCCCTTCGTTGATCCGCGCTCCCGGCGTCCCTATGTTCGCCCGGCATGACCCCGCTCGCCCGCATCCGCAATTTTGCGATCATCGCTCACATCGACCACGGCAAATCGACCTTGGCCGATCGCCTCATCGAGCGCTGCGGCGGGCTCGCCGAGCGCGAGATGCGCGAGCAGGTGCTCGATAGCATGGAGTTGGAGCGCGAGCGCGGCATCACGATCAAGGCGCAGACCGTGCGCCTCGAATACCGGGCGAAGGACGGGCTCGACTACGTCCTCAATCTGATGGATACGCCCGGCCACGTCGATTTCGCCTATGAGGTCAGCCGCTCATTGGCCGCCTGCGAGGGCTCGCTGCTCGTCGTCGATGCGAGCCAGGGGGTCGAGGCGCAGACCCTCGCCAATGTCTATCAGGCGGTCGAGGCGGGGCACGAGATCGTGCCGGTCCTCAACAAGATCGACTTGCCGGCGGCCGAGCCCGACCGCGTCAAGGAGCAGATCGAGGACGTGATCGGGCTCGACGCCGCGGACGCGATCCTCATTTCGGCCAAGACCGGGCTCAACATCGAGGCTGTGCTGGAGGCGCTCGTCGCCCGCCTGCCGCCGCCGACAGGCGAGATCGAGGCGCCCTTGAAGGCGCTCCTCGTCGACAGCTGGTACGATCCATATCTCGGCGTCGTCATCCTGGTGCGCGTCAAGGACGGCGTGTTGCGGGCCGGGCAGAAGATCCGGCTGATGGCGACGGGCGCCAGCCACGCCGTCGAGCGGGTCGGCGTCTTCACGCCGAAAGGCGTGCCGGTCGATGAATTGGGGCCGGGCGAGATCGGCTTCATCACCGCCGGCATCAAGACGGTTGCCGATTGCCGGGTCGGCGACACGATCACCGAGGACCGCCGCCCGGCGGCGGCGGCGCTGCCCGGCTTCAAGCCGGTGCAGCCGGTCGTCTTCTGCGGCCTCTTTCCGACCGATGCGGCCGATTACGAGCGGCTGCGCGACAGCCTCGCGAAGCTGCGCCTCAACGACGCGAGCTTCGAATACGAGCCGGAGACCTCGGCGGCGCTCGGCTTCGGCTTCCGCTGCGGCTTCCTCGGGCTGCTCCATCTCGAGATCATCCAGGAGCGGCTCGAGCGCGAATTTGACCTCGACCTGCTCGCAACCGCGCCCTCGGTCGTCTACCGGGTGCATCTGACGAATAGCCGCGTCATGACCTTGCACAACCCGGTCGACATGCCCGATCCCGTTCGCATCGACCATCTGGAAGAGCCGTGGATCAAGGCGACGATCCTGGTCCCCGACGCCTATCTCGGGCCGATCCTCGCGCTGTGCGAAGAGCGGCGCGGCGCGCAGCTCGACCTGACCTATGCCGGCAGCCGGGCGATGCTCGTCTACCGGCTGCCATTGAACGAGGTCGTGTTCGATTTCTACGACCGCTTGAAATCGGTGAGCCGCGGCTATGCGAGCTTCGACTACCAGCTCGACGGCTACGAGGCGGGCGACCTCGTGCTGCTCAACATCCTCGTCAACGGCGAGAATGTCGATGCGCTGTCGGTCATCGTGCACCGCGCGCAAGCCGAGCGCCGCGGCCGGGCATTGTGCGAGCGGTTGAAGGATCTGATACCGCGGCAACTCTTCCAGATCGCGATCCAGGCCGCCATCGGCGGCCGCATCATCGCGCGCGAGACGGTGAAGGCATTACGCAAGGACGTCCTCGCCAAATGCTACGGCGGCGACGTGACGCGCAAGCGCAAGCTGCTCGAAAAGCAGAAGGAAGGCAAAAAGCGGATGCGCCAGTTCGGCCGCGTCGAGATCCCGCAATCCGCCTTCATCGCCGCCCTCAAGATGGGCGACGGGTGAGGGCTGCGGACCAGTCTTTTGAACCCTCTCCCTTGATAGGAGAGGGTATGGGTGAGGCTGATCAAAATGATGGCGCGTCGAGCTTCACCCCCACCCTGCCCTCCCCCATCGAGGGGGAGGGTTTGTCGAGCGAGACGGGCTCGCCCCTTTCACCGGTTTTCGGGTGCCGTCGATTTCGCGTCAAAACCGCCGGCGCTCGCGGCGGCGGAAGATCGACAGAAAGATGGCGCCGAGGATCAAGAGGACTAGGAACGCCCAGCAATAGAGGAGGCCGGTGATGACCGGGTCCCACAGCACCGGGCTGATGTAGCGCTGCACGACCGCCTGCGCGAGGTTGAGGCTCGACCGGTCGATGTCGAACCACAACTGGCCGAGCGCGATCGGCGCCCAGACGCCGGTCTGGACGCCGACCATAATGTCGCGCGCCAGCACCGCGATGCCGGAGAGGACGATGAGCCAGCCGAGGAAGCGTCCGACGATCATCGGGCGACGATAGCACGCCGAGTGCGGGTTCCCAAATCGCCGGGCGCCGTGCTTCTTGACGGCGGCGAAGTACTCTGCGGATAATCGCCCCGTCCAAGGGGTGCCCCGGCAGGGGGCTGAGATGTCGCCGGACCGCGACAAACCCTTCGAACCTGATCCGGGTCGTGCCGGCGTAGGGACAGGAAACGCCTCCGAGAGAGGTCCATTCTCTCCGCTGTCGCACCGGATCCGCGTTTTGATTGGCGCAAGGAGATCCGTCATGCCCGATTCCGCCCCGCTGGCGCCGCAAAAGCCGATGCGACCCGTCGAAGAGCTTCGCGTCACGACCGGGCCGTTTCCCGCCTCGCGCAAGATATATGCGCCGGGCCGGCTGCATTCCGAGCTTGCGGTGGCGATGCGCGAGATCGACCTCGAATCGTCGGCCGGCGAGCCGCCGGTCAGGGTTTACGACACCTCCGGCCCCTACAGCGATCCGGCAGCGGCGATCGACATCATGCAGGGCCTGCCGGAACTGCGCCGGCCGTGGATCCTCGCGCGCGGCGACGTCGAAGAATATCAGGGCCGCGACGTGAAGCCCGAAGACAACGGCTTGCGGCGGGGCGAGAAAAGCGGCGTCTCGGTCTTCGACCGGCGCCGCCGGCCGGTATTGCGCGCGAAGCCCGGCGCGGCGGTGACGCAGCTCGCCTACGCCCGGCGCGGCATCGTCACGCCCGAGATGGAATATGTCGCGATCCGCGAGAATCTGGGGCGCGAGCGGGCGCTCGCCAATCCCGACCGCGGCAACTCGTTCGGCGCCGCGATCCCCGAGCACGTGACGCCGGAATTCGTGTGCGAGGAGGTGGCGCGCGGCCGCGCCATCATCCCCAACAACCTCAACCATCCGGAAACCGAGCCGATGGTCATCGGCCGCAATTTCCTCGTCAAGGTCAACGCCAATATCGGCAACTCGGTCGTCACCTCGGGGGTCGCCGAGGAGGTCGAGAAGATGGTGTGGGCGACGCGCTGGGGCGCCGACACGGTTATGGACCTCTCGACCGGGCGCAACATCCACACGATCCGCGAATGGATCATCCGCAATTCGCCGGTGCCGATTGGCACCGTGCCGATCTACCAGGCCTTGGAGAAGGTCGGCGGCAAGGCGGAGGATCTGACCTGGGAACTGTTCCGCGACACCCTCGTCGAGCAGGCCGAGCAAGGCGTCGATTACTTCACGATCCATGCCGGCGTGCGCCTGCCCTACATTCCGCTGACCGCCTCGCGCGTCACCGGCATCGTCTCGCGCGGCGGCTCGATCCTCGCGAAGTGGTGCCTCGCGCATCACGAGGAAAATTTCCTCTACACGCACTTCGCCGAGATCTGCGAGATCATGCGCGCCTACGACGTGAGCTTCTCGCTGGGCGACGGGCTGCGTCCCGGCTCGATCGCCGACGCCAACGACCGCGCGCAATTCGCCGAGCTCGAAACCCTGGGCGAATTGACCAAGATCGCCTGGGAGCGGGACGTGCAGGTCATGATCGAAGGCCCCGGCCACGTGCCGATGCACAAGATCAAGGTCAATATGGACAAGCAGCTCGAGGAATGCGGCGAGGCGCCGTTCTACACATTGGGGCCGCTCGTCACCGACATCGCGCCCGGCTACGACCACATCACGAGCGGCATCGGGGCGGCGATGATCGGCTGGTTCGGCACGGCGCTCTTATGCTACGTGACGCCGAAGGAGCATCTGGGACTGCCCGACCGCGACGACGTGAAGACGGGCGTTGTCACCTACAAGATCGCGGCGCATGCCGGCGACCTCGCGAAGGGCCATCCGGCGGCGCGCGAGCGCGACGACGCGCTCTCCCGCGCGCGCTTCGAGTTCCGCTGGCGGGACCAGTTCAACCTGTCGCTCGACCCCGAGACGGCGGAGAAATTCCACGACCAGACGCTGCCGGCCGAGGGCGCCAAGCTCGCGCATTTCTGCTCGATGTGCGGCCCCAAATTCTGCTCGATGCAGATCACCCAGGAAATCCGCGACTACGCGAAGAGCGGCATGGCGGTGAAGTCGGAGGAATTCCTGCAGCAGGGCGCCGAGATCTACACCGACGAGCACGGCCGGCCGCGCGCCGCCGCGGAATAACGTTGCCGCGCGCCCCTCACCCCGGCCCTCTCCCCGCCCCCACCCTAACCCTCCCCCGCAAGCGGGGGAGGGAATGGGAGGGGGTAGTGCGGGGAGAGGGAGGCACCCGCGCAGCGGGAGGGTGAGCGGCAAAGGCGATGTCGGGCGCCGCGAAAGAATCGCGCCGCTATCCCGAGCGGCCGATCGTCGGGGTCTTGGCAATCGTCTTGCGCGGTGGGCGCGCCCTCCTCGTGCGGCGGGCAAACCCGCCGATGCCGGGGCGGTGGGGGTTTCCGGGCGGCGTCCTCGAACTGGGGGAGACGGTCGCCGCCGGCGCCATGCGCGAGCTCTACGAGGAAACCGGCGTGACCGCCGAGGCGGCAGGCGTCATCGACATCGTCGATACCCTCGACCGCGATGGCGAAGGCCGCGTGCGCTACCATTACGTGCTCGTCGCGGTGCGCGGCATCTGGCGGGCGGGCGAGGGGGTCGCGGGCGACGACGCGGACGAGGTCGCCTGGCTCGCGCGCGAGGAGATCGTCGCGCGCAATCTGCCGCGCGCGCCGGCGCTGCTGACGCTGCTGGACCGCGCCCTCGCGAAGGGGTAGAGGGGGCGCCGTCGGTGTCGTGGCGGCGAGGGTCAGGCGATGTTCAGAGGCTTCGTGCTCGGGGTGCTGGTGACGGCGGCGGTATTGCTGCTCGGCGGTTATGCGGTGCTGAAGGCGGGTCTCGTTCCGGCCAATGCCGATGCCAAGCCGGGTCCGCTCGAAAGCTGGGCGGCAGGCACCTCGCTGCGGGCGACGCTCGACCGCGAGGCACCGAAGGGCCCCGGTCCGGTGGCGCTGACGGACGCCGGTCTGATCGCCGGCATCAAGCTCTATGGGCAGCACTGCGCCATCTGCCACGGCACCGCCAAAGGCGAGGCCTCGGCGACGCCGGTGGCGAAAGGCGAATATCCGGCGCCGCCGCAACTGGCGAGCGACGGGGTCGAGGACGATCCGGAGGGCTGGACCGTCTGGAAGATCGAGCACGGCATCCGCTGGACCGGCATGCCGTCATGGAAGGGCGTATTGAGCGACGAGCAGATCTGGACGCTCGCGCTGTTCCTCAAACACATGGACAAGCTGCCGCCGGCCGCCGAAGCGGAGTGGCGGAAGGTGCAAAACTGAGGGCCGGCGCACGCGCCATGCAGTAGGCGCGCGCGCTGCGTTGTCGGGACCGGGACGGTCTATTCGTGCCCGGCCGGCGGATACCACAGCGAGTCGCGCTGATCGAGACGGCCGCCGCGGCGGTGCCGTTGCAACGCAATGCCGAGATGGTTCGGTCTGACCGCGAGCCCGTAGTCGCGCGCCAGAGCGGCCAGCACGTCATTGGCCGCGATGCCGCTGCCATGGTTGCGCACGATCTGCAGCGCCGCGTCGCTCAGCGAAACCGCTTGTCCCTGCGGCGCCGGCCGAGCGCGCCCGCGACCTCTGGGTTTGCGCTCTGCCGCCGGCTCGCGCGCGGCGGCTGCCTTGCGCCCCGCGGCCGGCTTGCGTCCGGGGCCTGCCTTGCGGCCGCCTGCCGGCTTGGCTGCGCCCGCTGCCGGCGCCGCGGCGGCTGCCGCCGGACGGCCTCGGCGCCGCCGCTGTCCGCCGGGCTTGCCGAACCGCGACAGGACGCGCTCGGCGACCTCCAATTCGTTCAGCTGATCCGCCAGCTTCGCGCGCTCGGCATCGAGACGCGCCAACCGTTCCGCCAGTTTTTTTCGCTCTTGCGCAATTTCGTCCGTGCCCGCCATCTGTTCCCTCCGTGAATGTGCCCCCATTGCCGGCGGTGGCATTCTATTGCCGGCATCCCCGATAGATGGAGGATCGCGCCGACGATAAAAGGGCCGGCGCGTGAAATAGTTACAGAATCGTCACGGCGATCGGCTATTGCAACTCGCCGGCAGTGTCACCCTGCGATGCCGAGCGCAATGCCGTTATCGACGCAGGCGGCGAACGGGATGCCGCGGCCGATGAACCCGGCGGCCAGCAGCGCCCGCTGCAGCCGCGCGAAACCCTCCTCGGGCAAAATTGGGTCATGTCCCCAGACGCCCTGCGCCTGGTAGCGGGCGATTGCGCCCGTCAAAAGCGGGCGCGGCAGCGCCGGAAAGAACGACGCGATCGCCGCCGCGATCTCCGCTGCCGTTTGCGCGGCGACCCAGTGCTGCGCCCGGCTTATTGCCCGCACCGCCGCGGCGAGCGGTTCGTGCATATGGCGCAGGCGCTCGCGGGTCGTGACAAAGGCGGTGTAGCTGGTGCGGCCTCTGCTGCTCGCCGAATACCACAGATGCAGCCCGGCCGCTGTCACTGCCTCCTCGACAAAGGGCTCGAAAAACTGTGCCGCGTCGATCGCGCCGGCGCGCAATAGAGCGAGGTTCTCGGCCATGCCGCGACTGCCGGCGAGGTCGAGCCGGCTCGGATCGATTCCGGCCTCGCGCAAATCCTGCTGCAGGCACAGCCACGGGGTCGGCACCTCGCTGACGCAGGCGAAGCGCGATCGGGCGAGATCGGCGAGGGTGAATTGCGGATTGGGCTTCGCGCCGACGATCGAGAACGGATCGCGGCAGACGATTTCGGCAAAGCAGACGAGCGGCGACGACGGATTATTGTCGTGATGCTGCAAGACGCGCAGCGGTCCCGCCCACATGAACTCGGCCGCGCCCTCGATCAGCGCCTGCTCGGCGCGCCCCGGCCCAGGCGAAGGCAGCAGCGCCACGTCGAGCCCTTCCCTCTCATAAGCGCCGATCGCGTGCGCCGCATAGAACGGGGCGTACAGTACGAAGCGGTAGTTTTCGAACAGCCTGAGGCGCATGGCACTTTTCATCCGCTGTTTCCGTCACTCCCGCGAAGGCGTGGAGACGCGCCCCCCTTCGAGACGCCGCCTTGCGGCGGCTCCTCAGGACAAGGGGCATTCCTCAGGGCTTGTGAAGGAATTGGCAAAACGGTGCGCTGCACGAACATCCCGCGTCCTTCGAGACGGCGCTCCGCGCCTCCTCAGGATGAGGTCGTTCTTTGATGGCATTAAGAAAAAGCCTCATCCTGAGGAGGCCGCGACGCGGCTGTCTCGAAGGACGCACGGTGCCGGTCCCGGCATGAGGATGTCCTTAATGGCAGTACGAAAGTTCCTCATCCTGAGCTGCCTCGCAAAGCGAGGCCTCGAACGACGCGCGCGGCCGATCCTCAAATGACGCCGTCGCGGCGCAATGCGTCGATCTCGCCGGCGCCGATGCCGAGCCATTCGCCGAGCACCTGCGCATTGTGCTCGCCGAGCATCGGCGAGGACGTCAGCCGCGGCGGCGCGCCGTCGACCCTGACCGGCCAGGTCGGCATCTTGAAGGGCCCGTGCGTGGGATGCTCGATCGTCTGCAATATGCCGCGCTCCTCGAAATTCGGGTCGTTCTGGATCTCGCCGGTGTCGAGCACGGCGCCGGCCGGCACGCCGACGCCGCTGACGAGGCGCCAGGCCTCATGCTTGGTATGCTGGCGCGTCCACTCGCCGACGATCTCGTCGACCTCGGCGGAGCGCGCAATGCGGGCGTCCATCGTCGCATAGCGTTCGTCGCCCATCAGGTCCTCGCGGCCGATCAGCGACAAAAGGCGCGTCCAGTGCTCCGGATTGGCGCGGCTCGTCGTGATGTAGACGTAGTCGTTGAGGCCGCCCCCTTTGCACGGGTAGAGCCCCGAGGGCGAATTGTTGCCGCCGACGCTCTTGCCGCCGCGCCGCGGCGCCACCTCGCCGCTGCGGGCCTGCATTGCCAGGCAGGTGCGCATGTAATGCACCATCGCGTCCTGCATCGCCACTTGCAGCCGCCGCCCCTTGCCGGTCAGCTGGCGATTATAGAGCGCGCCCAATATCGTCACCGCCATCAGCATGCCGGTGCCGGTGTCGCCGAAGGAGGGCCCAGGTTTGCAGGGCGGCCGGCCGGGCTCGCCGGTGACGCTGATCGGGCCGCCGGCGGCCTGCGCGATCATGTCGAAGGCGAGGCCGTTTTCATACGGGCTGCCCTCGCCGAACCCCTTTATCTGGCAATAGATGATGCCGGGGTTCAACTCGCGCACGACGTCCCAGCCGAGGCCCAGCCGCTCGATCGTGCCGGGCGCCATGTTCTCGGCCGTGACATCGGCTTTCTTCAGCATTGCCTTGACGATCTCGAGCCCCTTCGGGGACTTCAGATTAAGCGTCAGCGACTTCTTGTTGACGTTGAACATGTGGAAATAATAGGGGTCGTCGTCGGGCTTGCCGGGGCGCAGCCGCCGGCCGGGGTCGCCCGTCTTCGGGTTCTCGATCTTGACGATTTCGGCGCCGAGCCAGGCGAGCGCCTCGGTGCACGAGGTGCCGGCCTCGAATTGCGTGAAATCGACGACGCGAATGCCGCGCAGCAGGTCGAAATCGGTCGGGGTTACTGCCATTTCCGTCACTCCTCGCAAGGCAAGTTTTGGTCCGCTCCAGGCATCCCGGGATTGCTTCGCTTCGCTCGCAATGACGCGCAACGATCGTCATTGCGAGGAGCGCCACGCGCGACGAAGCCATCCGGCGGCATGCGCCGCCCTCAGCCGCCCTTGGGCGGATGCGCGCGCACGAATTCCTCGTTGACCTCGGCGCCCCAGCCGGGGCCGGTCGGCAGAATGAAGTCGCCATTCTCGATGACGGGCGGCCGGGTGACGATCTCGTCCTTCCACAGCACGTCGTCGATGTCGATCTCCATGATGCGGAAATTGGGTATGGCGGCGCACAGATGCGCGCTCATCAACGAGCCGAGGTGGCCGTTGAAATTATGCGGCGCGACATTGATTTCGAAGGCGTCGGCCATCGCCGCGATCTTCGCCGATTCGAGGATGCCGTTCCACGCCACGTCGATGATCGCGACATCGACCGATTGCCGCTCGAAATAGGGAAGGTACTGGCGCCGCCCGTAGAGCGATTCGCAGGACGCGATCGGCACCCGCGCCGACTGGCGGATCAGCGCCAATGCGGCGGGATCGTAGGTGTCGATCTCGAGCCAGGCGAGGTCGATCGGCTCGAGCGCGCGCGCCAGCCGTATATAGCCTTCCGTCTTGTAGTTGAAGTTGGTGTCGAGATGCAGCCCGACATGCGGCCCCGCGCCGTGCCGCAACGCCTGCAATTGCTGGACCGCGGCCTCGACGACATGGCTGTCGATATTAAGCTCGGGATAGCCGGGCGAGGCATTGAAGCCCGGCGCGTGGCAATAGGGCCGATCGCCGTCGAAGCGGATGACGTTTGTCTTGAGGCCCCTGAAGCCGCGGTTTTTTACCTCGGCCCCCAGGCGTTCGAGGTCGCCGAGCGAGCGCACCGGCTCGACCCCGGCCCATTCCTTGATGCGTTCGGCATAGCGGGCGCGGTAGGTGCCGCAATGCGACCAGTAGAGTTCGAGCCGGTCGCGCACCGGCCCGCCCAAGAGCTCGTAGACCGGGACGCCGAGCGCCTTCGCCTTGATGTCGACGAGCGCGTTCTCGATCGCCGCGATGGCTTGCGCGTTGAGCCCGCCCGGCGCCTGCCGGGTCGCGGCGTAGAGAAAGGCGGTGATGCGTTCGACCGGCCGCGGGTCCTCGCCGAGTATCCGCGCGCCGAGCTTGCGGATGATGGCGGTCAGGCCCTGCGCGCCGTAGCCCTCCATGTATTCGGCCCAGCCGACGATGCCCTCGTCGGTGGTGACCTTGAGGAAGGAATTGACGCGCCAGCCGGCGTCGCAGTGCAGATCCTCCAGTTTGACGATCTTCATCCGGGGCCTCCTCGCGAAGCTTCGCGCGCGATCATGCGCCGCGCCTTCCCGGGGCTCAACCCCGCGGGCCGATGGTGTTACGGCGCGACCACGTCGATCCGCCCCGAGAAGCGGCGAAAATCCGCATCGTTGAAGGTCAGAAGCCGGCGTTCGCCGTGCGCCGGCATCGTCGCTACGATATTGGCATCGTGGACCTGCCGTCCCGCAAAAGAGTGGTTCTGGCTGAGAGCCACGAGTTCGTTCCAAACGAGCGGGCCGTCTTCAAGAACCGTGAAAAGGCGGGCGAAGGTGGCGGCATCCGCGGTCGCCTGCGCAAGGTCGAGCGGCTTTCCCCAAATCTGCTGCCGCGTCATCACCGCAAGATATTCGCGCAAGACCTGCCGGCTGATCGTCAGCGGCCCGTCACGCGCGGCGCCGGCAAGGGCGGCTCGCGCCCGCTCGCGCAAAGGCGCGCCATCGGCGGCCGCATATACGAGCAAATTCGTGTCGAGCAAAGTCAACGACCGTCTTCGTCGTAGATATCCTCGCGACGCAGGCTCAGCGCTTCGGGCCAGGGGCCGAGATCGTGGCTCGGCAAATCCTTGATGTTCAATTTCTTCCTTGGCCGCTCGCGCGGCCGCAGGATGATCGTTGCCTGGTGTTCGCCCGGCGGCACATCAGGAGGCGCAATGCCGGAAATCCGGTGATCGGAATCGACCCGGAGACGGGTATGGATTCGTGCCATGATGAAACCTGCGAGGCATCGACCGAGAGGTTGCGCCGGCTGCAAACCAATGCTAAAGTAAGCGCATGGTTTCGTTCTGTCATGCATCGCGCTGGTGGCGGCCCGTCTAGCACGGGCGGCCGCTGATTCCGTTTTCAATCGAGGCCGCCGCGGGGTTCCGGGCGGCCTTTGTCATTGACGGCGATGCCGGCCGGATCTCCCGACGGACGAGGAGGTCCCATGCAATCGACCGAATATCGCACGACGGGCGGCGTCGGCATCCGCCGCGAGATCCTGGCCGCGCCGTATGAGGGCGCGGGCGAGCCGCTGATCGACGCGCTCGACCGGCAGCGCGGCGTTCTCTTCTCGTCGAGCTTCGACTTTCCCGGCCGCTACACGCGCTGGGACATGGGCTTTGTCGATCCGCCGCTCGCGCTGTCGGCGCGCGGCCACGACTTCGCGCTCGAGGCGCTGAACGAGCGCGGCCGCGTGCTCGTCGCGGCGATGCTGCCCGGCGTCGAGGCGCTCCCGGAAGCCGAGATCGTCGCCGCCGAGGCGGGCCGCATCATGGGGCATGTGCGCGCCGGCGAGGGGCGCTTTCCCGAAGAGCTGCGCAGCCGCCAGCCTTCGGTTTTCTCGCTGCTGCGGGCGCTGATCGAATTTTTCCGCAGCCCCGAAGACACCCATCTCGGCTTCTACGGCGCCTTCGGCTACGACCTCGTCTTCCAGTTCGAGCCGATGCCGCTCTCCCTGCCGCGCCCCGCCGACGGGCGCGACCTCGTCCTCTACCTGCCGGACGACATCCTCGTCGTCGATCATCTGAAGGGCGAGGCGCGGCGGCACCGCTACGATTTCGCCGCGAATGGGCTTTCGACCGAGGGGCTGCCGCGCGGCACGCCCGCCGATCCCTATCGCGGCGCCCCGGCCGGCGGCGCCCCGGCCGGCGGCTGCGACCACCGGCCCGGCGAATATGCCGCGACCGTCGAGCGGGCCCGCCAGGCCTTCAAGCGGGGCGACCTCTTCGAAGTCGTGCTGGGGCAGCTTTTCAGCGAGCCCGTCGCCGAGCCGCCGAGCACCGTCTTCCGCCGGCTGCGCACCGCCAACCCGGCGCCCTACGGGGCGCTCATCAATCTCGGCCAAGGCGAATTCCTCGTCGCCGCCTCGCCCGAGATGTATGTCCGCGTCGAAGGCCGGCGCATCGAGACCTGTCCGATCAGCGGCACGATCGCGCGCGGGCGCGACGCGATCGAGGATTCCGAGCGCATCCGCGAACTCTTGAATTCGACGAAGGACGAATCCGAGCTGACGATGTGCACCGATGTCGATCGCAACGACAAGGCGAGGGTCTGCGAGCCGGGCAGCGTCAAGGTCATCGGCCGCCGCCAGATCGAGATGTATTCGCGCCTCATCCATACCGTCGATCACGTCGAGGGAGTGCTGCGCCCCGAGTTCGACGCGCTCGACGGCTTCCTCAGCCACGCCTGGGCGGTCACCGTGACGGGCGCGCCGAAGCTCTGGGCGATCCGCCATGTCGAGGAGGTCGAGCGCTCGGCGCGGCGCTGGTACGGCGGCGCCATCGGCCGCGTCACTTTCGACGGCAACATGAATACCGGGCTGACCTTGCGCACGATCCGCATGCAGGACGGGATGGGCGAAGTGCGCGCCGGCGCGACCCTGCTCTACGACAGCGACCCGCAAGCCGAGGAGGCGGAATGCCGCCTTAAAGCCGCTGCGATGCTGGCGGCGATCCGCGGCGCGCCGGCAAAGCCGCAATCCGTGCCGGCCGCGGCCGCGGCGGGCAGCCGCCGCGAGCTGCTGCTCGTCGATCACGAGGATTCCTTCGTGCATACATTGGCGCTCTATTTCCGCGCCGCCGGGGCGGAGGCCGTGACGATGCGCTCGGGGCTCGCGCGCGAGGCGCTGCAGGAGGGGCGCCGGCCCGGTCTCGTCGTCTTGTCGCCGGGGCCCGGCCGGCCGCAGGACTTCGCGATGAGCGAGACCTTGGCGATCCTCGAAAAAGCCGGCATCCCGACCTTCGGCGTCTGCCTCGGCCTCCAGGGGATCGTCGAATATTTCGGCGGCGCCCTCGATGTGCTCGACCGCCCGGCGCACGGCAAAGCTGCGCTCGTGAGGCTCCTCGACAGCCGCCTCCTCGCCGGCCTGCCAGCGAGCTTCACGGTCGGCCGCTACCACTCGCTTTATGCGAGGAGGAGCGCGCTGCCGCCGGTGTTGCGGGTCGCGGCCGAGACCGAGGACGGCATCGTCATGGCCGTCGAGCACCGCGAACTGCCGATCGCCGCCGTGCAGTTCCATCCGGAATCGATCATGACCGCGCCCGGCGCGATCGGCATGCCGATCATCGAGGCGGTGCTGAAGAACTTGCGCTGAACGAAATCTCCCTCTCCCCGCCGTTGCGGGGAGAGGGCCGGGGTGAGGGGCGGCGGCGCCGTTACGACGGCATCTGGCCCATGAAGTCGCGCTTGCCGATCTCGATGCCGAGGCTGCGCAGGATGTTGTAGGCCGTCGTCACGTGGAAATAAAAATTCGGCATCGCGAAGTGGTAGAGATAGACCTGGGCGCGGAAATTGCGCTGCTGGCCGCCCGCCATGATCGTCACCTGCGCGTCCTCGCGGCCGTCGAGCTGCCCGGGCGACAGCGACTTCAGAAAGTCGATCGTCTTGTCGATGCGCGCCTTCATCTCGGCGAGGTTGTTGTCGAGGTCGGGCAGTTTCGGCAGATCGACGCCGGCCGCGCGCCCGGCGCCGAGCGCGTGCACGCTCGCCTGGCGGATCTGCCGCTCGAAGGTGAACATGTCGGGATAGAGCCGCCAGTTGAGCAGCACGTTCTCGTCCCATTTCTTGGCGCCCGCCTGCGCCTCGGCCTTCTCCAAGGTGCCCTTGACGCCGCCCAAAAGCTGCAGAAACACCGGCACCGAGGCGTGATACATCGAGATGGCCATCAGAGCTTCCTCCGGGTTGGTGGGGGTCTTAAGACGGGCCGATCTTAGCGATGCCGCCGCCGCCGGGGAAGCCGGCGCCGCGTTGTGGTAGGCTCACGGCAGGAAATCAGGAGCGGTGCGCGCCATGCGGGAAGTCGATGCCTCCGAGGCGAAGGCCAAACTGTCGAGCCTCCTCGACGAGGTGGAACGCGGCGAGACGATCCTCATCCGCCGCCGCGGCCGCCCGATCGCCCGCGTCGTCCCGGAGCCCCGGCGGCGGCAGGAGGAGATCGACGCGGCGATCGCCGACATCGAAGCGCTCGGGAAAGAGATCAGAGAGCGATACGGCCCGATGACAGTGGAGGAAATTCTGTCGCTCCGCCATGAGGGCCACAAATACTGATGCCGTTCGTTATCGACGCATCGATTGTCCATGCGTGGGCGTTCGACGAGCGTCATCCGACGGCAACTCGGGTACGACGGCTGCTGGACAGCGATCGAGCCTATGCGCCGAGCCTTTGGTGGTTTGAGGTCCGCAACGGCCTCATCATGGCCGAGCGGCGCGGACGGCTGACCGAGCACGAAACCGTGCGGTTCTTGCAGGATCTGTCGAGATTGGCGATCGAAATGGACCCAGCGCCCGACGAAAGCCGGGCCCTGGCTCTCGCTCGCCGGCACCGCCTGACGGTCTACGACGCGGCCTACCTCGAACTGGCGGCGAGAGAGCGGTTACCGCTGGCGACCTTGGACCGCGCGCTCGCCGACGCGGCCCGCGCCGAGGGCGTCGGGCTTCTCTCCGATGCTCCCGCCTGAGCCGCGCGTTCGAGATCGAGCGCGAGCAGGCGCGACAGCATGTCCTCCTCGGAAATGTCCGCCGGCCAGCCATAGGCGGCGGCGACCGTCGCGTCGAGATCGCGATGCGCGTTGTCGAGCCAGGCCGGCCGCTCGTTGTAGAGATTGTCAGCGTGCGCTTCTTGAGCTGGGCGGCGGCCTGCGGATTTCTCGGAACGATGCGGTCGGGATAGCCCGGCACGACCTCCGGCACCCGCTCCACCAGATCGGGCGGGTTCAGCCACGCCCCGCGCAGTTCGTCGAGCCGCCGCGCCGCCTCGGCGATCGCGACTGCACGCGGGCTCGCCGCTCACACCGAAAAATACTTCGCCTGCGGGTGGTGGACGACGATGGCGGAGGTCGATTGCTCGGGGTCGAGCTGGTCTTCTTCACTAAGCGTGATGCCGATCGCCTCGGCGCCCAGGAGTTCGAGCAGCCGCTTCTGGTCGGCGAGGTTGGGGCAGGCGGGGTAGCCGAAGGAATAGCGGCTGCCGCGATAGCCTTGCGCCAGCATCGCTTCGGTGTCGCGCGCCTCCTCGGCGGCGAAGCCCCATTCGCCGCGGATGCGCTTGTGCGCGTATTCGGCCAAGGCTTCCGCCATCTCGACCGAAAGCCCGTGCAGATAGAGGTAGTCCTGGTACTTGTCCTGCGCGAACCACGCGCGCGCCACCTCGGAGGCGCGCGCGCCGACCGTCACGACCTGCAGCCCGATAACATCGCGCTCGCCCGCATCGACGTCGCGGAAGAAATCGGCGATGCAGAGGCCGCCCGCGCGGTTCTGGCGGGGGAAGGCGAAGCGCGCAACCTCGCCGCCGCCATTGTCGGGGTCGAAGAGAACGACGTCGTTGCCTTCCGCGGCGCAGGGCCAATAGCCGTAGGCGGCCTTCGGCATGAGGATCTCCTCGCGGATCGCGCGGTCGAGGAGGCGCGCCAATACCGGGCGCAATTCGCCCTTCGCCCAGTCCTTGTATTCCTCCAATGAGCGGCCGTCTTTGCGGTAGCCCCATTGGAATTGATAGAGCATGCGCTCGTTGAGATAGGCCGCGACCGCCTTCACCGGCACGCGCTCGACGATGCGCGGCCCCCAGAAGGGCGGGCGCGGCACGGCGACGCCGCGGTTGAGTTCGCCGCGGCGCAGCCGGATCTCCTCGAGATCAACCGGGCGCAGCGGCCGCTCGTCGGCGGCGCGGCCGAGCTTGCGCTTGTTGATCGAGCCCTTGGCGGCGGCCTTTTGCTGCACTTCCGCGAGGTGCTCGTCGAAACGGCCGGTCGTCACCTTGTCCATCAGCGCGAGCCCGTCGAAGGCGTCCTTCGCATAGGCGACGCGGCCGGCGGCATAGGCGGCGACGCAATCCTCCTCGACATAGCGGCGGGTCAGCGCGGCGCCGCCGAGCATCACCGGGATGCCGAGCGCGAGCCGGCTCATCTCCTGCAAATTCTCGCGCATGACGACGGTCGATTTGACGAGCAGCCCCGACATGCCGATCGCGTCGGCCCGGTGCGTCTCTACGGCGTCGAGGATCGCCGCCAATGGCTGCTTGATGCCGAGATTGACGACGCGGTAGCCGTTGTTGGTCAGGATGATGTCGACGAGGTTCTTGCCGATGTCGTGCACGTCGCCGCGCACCGTCGCCAATACCACCGTCCCCTTGTGCTGCCCTTCGAGGCGCTCCATGAAGGGTTCGAGATAGGAAACCGCGGCCTTCATCGTCTCCGCCGATTGCAGCACGAAAGGCAGCTGCATCTTGCCAGCGCCGAAGAGTTCGCCGACCGTCTTCATGCCCGAGAGGAGAAAGTTGTTGATGATGTCGAGTGGCGGGTACTGCTGCATCGCGCGGTCGAGATCGGCTTCGAGCCCCTGCCGGTCGCCGTCGACGATGCGCTGCGCGAGCGCGTCCTCGAGCCGCTCCGGCCGCGGCTTCGCGACGCTCTTTTCGGCGGCGCGGTTCTCGAAGAGCGCGATGAAGGCCTGCAGCGGGTCGTAGCCGTCACGGCGGCGGTCGAAGATCAGATCCTCGGCGACCCGCACCTCCTCTTCCGGGATGCGATGCAATGGCAGGATGCGCGAGAAATGCACGATCGCGCCGGTCAGGCCCCGGCGCAGCGCGTGGTCGAGAAAGACCGAATTGAGGACGTGCCGCGCCGCCGGATTGAGCCCGAAGGAGATGTTCGAGAGCCCCAAGATGATCTGGCATTCGGGCAGCGCCCGGCGGATCTCGGCGATCGCGTCCAAGGTTTCGAGGCCGAGCCGGCGGTCTTCCGCATTGCCGGTGCAGATCGTGAAGGTCAAGGGATCGAACAGCAGGTCCGAGGCCGGCAGCCCGTGCCGGTTGCAGGCGAAATCGTAAAGCCGGCGGGCGATTTCGAGCTTTTTTGCCGCTTCCTTCGCCATGCCGTCTTCGTCGATCGTCAGCGCGATGACGGCGGCGCCGAAGCGGCGCGCAAGGCCGAGGCGCTCTTCGGCGGCGCGCTCGCCGTCCTCGAAATTGATCGAGTTGATGATCGGCTTCCCGCCATAGAGCTTCAGCGCCGCTTCGAGGACCGGGAATTCGGTCGAGTCGATGACGAGGGGCGCATTGACCATGCCGCGCATGCGCCCGACGACGGCGCTCATCTCGGCGATCTCGTCGCGCCCGACGAAGGCGGTGCACAGATCGAGGGTATGCGAGCCCTCGCGCACCTGCTCGCGCCCCATCTCGACGCAGCCGTCCCAGTCGCCCTGTTCCTGCAACTGGCGGAATTTGCGCGAGCCGTTGGCGTTGCAGCGCTCGCCGATCGAGAGGTAGGCGTTCTCCTGGCGCAGCGGCACCGCGCCGTAGAGCGAGGCGATGGCGGGCGTCCACAGGGCGCGGCGCGGCTTCGGGCGCGGCCGGCGCGCCGGCCCGCCGAGGCGGCGCAGCATCTGGTCGAGGGCGGCGATGTGCGGGGCCTCGGTGCCGCAGCAGCCACCGATCAGCCCGACCCCGTCCTCGACGACGAAGCGTTCGAGCCATTGCGCGAGTTCCGCGGGGCCGAGCGGATAATGCGTCTCGCCGGCTATCAATTCCGGCAGCCCGGCATTGGGCTGCACCGAGATCGGCCCCGGCCAGTTCTCGCCGAGCCATTTCAGGTGTTCCGCCATCTCGCGCGGACCGGTCGCACAATTGAGCCCGATGACCGGCACGTCGAGGGCGTGCACGATCGTCGCGGCGGCGGCGATGTCGGCGCCGACCAGCAAGGTGCCCGTCGTCTCGACCGTCACCTGCACGAAGATCGGGATGTCCGCGTTCGCTTGCGTACGGGCGCGTTTCGCGCCGTTGACGGCGGCCTTTATCTGCAGCGGGTCCTGGCAGGTCTCGATCAGGATCGCATCGACGCCGCCCGCGACGAGCCCCGCGCATTGGGTGGCGAGGGCGTCTTCCAGCGGCTGGTATTCGATATGCCCGAGCGAAGGCAGCCGCGTGCCCGGGCCGACCGAGCCGATGACGAAGCGCGGCCGGCCGTCGCGGGCGAATTCGGCGACCGCCTCGCGCGCCAGCTCGGCGGCGCGGCGGTTGATCGCGAAGGCGTCGTCGGCGAGCCCGAACTCGCCCAATGTCACCGGCGAGCCGCCGAAGCTGTTCGTCTGCACCGCGTCCGCCCCGGCCGCCAGATAGCCGAGATGAATGTCGCGCACGAGGTCGGGGCGCGACAGGTTGAGGATCTCGGTGCAGTTCTCCTTGCCGCGGAAGTCGTGCTCGATATTGAGGCTCGTCGCCTGCACGCGCGTCCCCATCGCGCCGTCAGCGAGCAATACGTGGTCGGCGAGATAGTCGAGAAGGTGCGTCATCGTGGACGCCTGCCCGCCCCCGCCTTAACCCTCTCCCGCATGCGGGGGAGGGGAGCGAGGGGGTTGCGCTGCAACGGCAGCGGCGGCGCTCGGCGCATCGGGCTCACACCGTCGCCGCGGCGGGGCGCGCCGCGCGCACGCCCAAGAGATGGCAGATCGCGACGATCAGGTCGGCGCGGTTGAGGGTATAGAAATGAAATTCGTGCACGCCCTCGGCATGCAGCCGCCGGCATTGCTCGGCGGCGAGCGAGGCGGCGACGAGGCGGCGCGTGTCGGGGTCGTCGTCGAGCCCGGCGAAATGCCCGGCCATCCAGGACGGGATCGAGGCGCCGCACAGCGCGCTGAACTTGACGATTTGGGCGAAGTTGCTGACCGGCAGGATGCCGGGCACGATCGGCACCGCGATGCCCTTCGCGGCGGCGCGGTCGCGCAAGCGCAGATAGAGATCGACCTCGAAGAAATACTGCGTGATCGCGCGGCTCGCGCCGCAATCGATCTTGCGCTTCAGATTGTCGAGGTCGTCGGCGGGGCTTTTCGCCTCCGGATGGGTCTCGGGATAGGCGGCGACGCTGATCTCGAACGGGGCGATGCGGGCGAGCCCCCGGACGAGGTCGGCGGCATAGGCGTAGCCGCCGGGATGCGGCCGATAGCCTTCGCCGCCGGGCGGGTCGCCGCGCAAGGCGACGATGTGCCGAACCCCGGCCAGCCAGTACTCGCGCGCCACTTCGTCGATCTCCTCGCGGCTGGCGGCGACGCAGGTCAGGTGCGCGGCGGGTTCGAGGCGCGTCTCGGCGCGGATGCGGCGCACGCAGGCATGCGTGCGCTCGCGGGTCGAGCCGCCGGCGCCGTAGGTGACCGAGACGAAGCGGGGCCCGAGCGGCGCGAGGCGTTCGATCGCCTGCCACAGCTTCTCGTCCATCTCGGGCGTCTTCGGCGGGAAGAACTCGAAGGAGACGCGCGGCGGCCCGCGGTCGAAATCGGCGACCGGGTCGGCGGCGAGAAGGCCGCGCGGCGGCGCGGCGCCGGGCGGGGCGGCCATCAGCCGAGTTCCTTCTCCAGCAAAGCCGGGGCGCCGCGGGCGGCGCGGCGGCGGGTGTCGGCGGCGGCCTGCCCGTCGAGGCGCTGGGCCGCCCAGATGACGAGGGTCAGAGGCGCACCTTCGAGGCGGCGCGGCGGCTGCGGCTCGAGCCCCGCCGCACGGCACCATTCGGCGACCTCGGCATCGGCGAAGCCGAGCCGGCGGTGGGCCTGCTCCTCGCGCAGGAATTCGAGCTCGTGCGGCGCAAAATCGCCGATCACCAGCCGCCCGCCGGGGCGCAGCACGCGCGCCGCCTCGGCGATCGCCGCGGCCGGCCGGTCGGCATAATGCAGCACCTGGTGGATGATCGCGGCGTCGAAGGAGGCGTCGGCGAACGGCAACTGGTACATGTCGCCCAACCGCACGACGGCATTGTCGAGGCCGGCGCGTTCGAGGTTGACGCGGGCCACGGCCAGCATCTCGCGCGACTGGTCGATGCCGAGCGCGCGTTCGACGCCAGGCGCCAGCACTTCGAGCATGTGCCCCGTGCCGGTGCCGATGTCGATCAAATCGGCGGGGGCGCCGGCGCCGACCATCTCGGCGAGCGCCGCCTCGACTTCGCGCTCGTCGACATAGAGCGAGCGGATGCGGTCCCAATCGGCGGCGTTGTCGCGGAAATAGGCGCTCGCCCGCTCGGCGCGCTGCCGCTTAATCGCGGCGAGGCGCTGCGTGTCGAGGACGATGAGCGGATCGGCTTCGTCGCATCGCGAGACGAGATGGCGGGCGAGCGCGCTCGCCGACGGGGCGAGGCTGGCGCGGTAGAACACCCAGCTGCCTTCGCGAAAACGGTCGATAAGGCCCGCTTCGCAGAGCAGCTTCAGATGGCGCGAGACGCGCGGCTGGCTCTGTCCGAGGATCTGCGTCAGTTCGCTGACCGTCAGCTCGCCATGCGCGAGCAGCACGAGCAGCCGCAGCCGCGTCTCCTCGGCGACCGCACGCAGCGCCGTCAGCAGCTGTTCCATCGTCCGGCCCTCCAGATTAAGGCAGAGACATATAGAGATATCTTTATATCGTCAATAGCTATTCGCGCCGCTGCTCACACCTTCCGTTAACCATGGCCTCCTATCCTCTCGCCGACCGGATTGGGCCTGGCATTCGAACTGGACGTGGAACGCAGCGCGTTTTTCCTTGTATAATGGCGTGTCACCACAGGTTGCGGCGGCAGGCTCGATCGAGGATGCCGGCGCACCGCACCCCTGCCGCGAATATCGCCCCCGAGCGAGGACGGAACGAGATGCAAGAAGAACGGATGAGCTGTCGCCCGAGACGCCTCGCTCTGCGGCAAGCGCTCGTTGCGCTCGCGCTGCTGCTGGCCGGCTGCGCGGGCCAGCCGGCCAAGCCCGGGCAGGCCGGAGAATTCGACGACCCTTACGAAAACGCCAACCGCGCGATCTTCGGCTTCAACCTCGCGGTCGATCACCATGTCCTGGTGCCGGTGGCGAAGGCCTACCGTGCCGTCTTCCCGGCGCCGGCGCGCGACTCGATCCACGCCTTTTTCCGCAATCTGCGCGGCCCGATCATTTTCGTGAACGACGTTCTGCAGGGCGAGCCGCACGATGCCGGCGACACCCTCGTGCGCTTCGTGCTCAATTCGACGGTCGGGCTGGGCGGTTTCATCGACGTCGCCGGCCGCATGGGCGTTGCCTATCACGAGCAGGATTTCGGGATAACCTTCGGGGTCTGGGGCGTCGGTCCCGGGCCCTATCTCGTGGTGCCGATCCTCGGCCCCTCCGATCCGCGCGACCTGACCGGTTCCGTCGCCGAGGATTTCGCCGATCCCTGGAACCAGCTCGCCTCGGACAACGGTTTTCTGTACCTGACCTTCGTGCGCGGCGCGATCAGCGGCATCGACCAGCGCTCGCGCTATCTGTCGACGCTGGCCGATCTGGAGCGCACCTCGCTCGATTATTACGCGACGCTGCGCTCCATCTATTTCCAGCGCCGCGCGGCGCTGATCCGCCACGAAAAGACGACGCTGCCGCATCCGGGACTGACCCTCGAGGCACCCGTCCCGGTCGCCGATGCGAACCCGCAGCCGCGTTCGGGCGTTATCTCGGAAGCCGATAATGACTCCGAGGTGCATATCAAATGAGACGACGCTTTCTCCTGGCCGCAGCGGCGCTCGCCGCCGCCGCGGTGCAGTTGCCTGCGCCGCCCGTATCGGCGGCCGGCGACCCCGCGGCGATGATCGAGAGCCTCGGCAACCAGACGCTGACGGTGCTGCGCCGGGACGTCCCGGCGCCGCAGCGGTTGGCGCGGTTCCGCACGCTGTTTCACCGCTATTTCGACGTTCCCGGCATCGCCCGCTTCGTGCTCGGCCGCTACTGGCGGGCGGCGCCCCCGGAGCAGCAGCAACAGTTCGTCAATCTGTTCGACAAATACATTACCACGGCCTATTCCGACCGGCTTTCGCGGTATGGCGGCGAAACCTTGCAGGTGACGGGCAGCCGGAAGATCCCCGGCGGCGCGCTCGTCGCGAGCGAGATCATCCGCCCCTCCGGGGCGCCGCCGATCAAGGTCGATTGGCGGCTGGCCGAGGAAGGCGGCGGCTTGCGGATCAGCGACGTGATCGTCGACGGCGTCAGCCTGGCGGTGACGCAGCGGGCCGAATTCGCCTCGGTGATCGAGCGCGACGGCGGCCGGGTCTCGGGCCTGATGCGCATGATGCAGGAGAAGACCGCGGCCGTATCGGGCGAATGAGCCCGGAGCAAATTTAGGACATTGCGCCCCTCGCCCGGCTGCCGGCGAGGGGCGCGTTCACGCCCGCACCAGCGGCTTGTAGCGGATGCGGTGCGGCTGCTCCGCCGCGGCGCCGAGCCGGCGGCGCCGGTCGGCTTCGTAATCGGCGTAATTGCCTTCGAACCACACCGCTTCGCTGTCGCCCTCGAAGGCTAGGATGTGGGTCGCTATGCGGTCCAAGAACCAGCGGTCGTGAGTGACGATGACGGCGCAGCCGGGGAATTCGGAGAGCGCCTCCTCGAGCGCGCGCAGCGTGTCGACGTCGAGGTCGTTGGTCGGCTCGTCGAGCAGCAGCACGTTGGCGCCTTCCTTCAGCATCTTGGCGAGATGCACGCGGTTGCGCTCGCCGCCCGACAATTCGCCGACCTTTTTCTGCTGGTCGGGGCCGCGGAAGTTGAACAGCGCGCAATAGGCGCGGCTGGCGATCTTGCGCCGCCCGAGATCGATCTCGTCGCGCCCGCCGGAAATCTCCTGCCATACCGTCGCCCCGGCGGCGAGCGTGTCGCGCGACTGGTCGACATAGCCGAGCTTGACGGTGTCGCCGAAGCGCAACGAGCCGCGGTCGGGCTGCTCGGCGCCGGTCAGCAGGCGCAGCAGCGTCGTCTTGCCGGCGCCGTTCGGGCCGATGACGCCGACGATGCCGCCGGGCGGCAGGCGAAAGCTCAAATTGTCGATCAGGAGCCGATCCCCGAAGCTCTTGGCGAGGCCCTCGGCCTCGACGACGAGGTCGCCGAGGCGCGGCCCCGGCGGCAATACGATCTGCGCCGTCTCGGGCGCCTTCTCGCGCGACTGCGCGACGAGCGCCTCATAGGCCGATAGCCGCGCCCGGCTTTTCGCCTGGCGCGCCCGCGGGCTCTGCCGCACCCATTCGAGTTCGCGCTCGATCGTGCGCTGGCGCGCCGCCTCCTGCTTGCCCTCGGCCATCAGGCGCTGCTGCTTCTGTTCGAGCCAGCCCGAATAATTGCCCTCGAAGGGGATGCCGCGGCCGCGGTCGAGTTCGAGGATCCAGCCCGCCACCTCGTCAAGGAAATAGCGGTCGTGCGTCACCGTGACGACGGTGCCGGGGTATTCGGCGAGAAAGCGTTGCAGCCAGCCGACCGACTCGGCGTCGAGGTGGTTGGTCGGTTCGTCGAGCAGCAGCAAGTCGGGGCGCTGCAGCAACAGGCGGCACAAGGCGACGCGGCGCCGCTCGCCGCCCGAGAGGGTGTCGACGGCGGTGTCGCCCGGCGGGCAGCGCAGCGCATCCATCGCGATCTCGATCGTGCGGTCGAGCTCCCAGGCGCCCGCCTGCTCGATCCGGTGCTGCAATTCGCCCTGCTCGGCGACGAGCGCCTCCATCTCCACGTCCGACAGCTCCTCGGCAAAGCGCGCCGAGACCGCTTCAAAGCGCTCGACGAGCGCGCGGGTCTCCGCCACCCCTTCGAGGATGTTGCCGAAGACGTCCTTCGCCGGATCGAGCCGCGGCTCCTGCGCCAGATAGCCGACCCGCGCCCCCTCGGCGGCCCAGGCTTCGCCCTGAAATTCGCGGTCCTCGCCCGCCATGATGCGCAGCAAGCTAGATTTGCCGGCGCCGTTCGGGCCCAATACGCCGATCTTGGCGCCCGGCAGAAACGACAGCCAGACGTCCTTCAAGACCTCGCGGCCGCCAAGATAGCTTTTGCCGAGCCCCTTCATAACGTAAATGTATTGATACGCCGCCACAGGCAGCTCCCTCGCACCTTTGTCGTCCCGGCGCAGGCCAGGACCCCGGGCCGACATGGATACCGGCTTTCGCCGGTATGACAAGTGGGGCAGGCTAACTCAGTTTATCAGCCCGTAGAACTTGCCGGCGTTCTCGCAGGTGATCTTGTGCACGATGTCGGGCGCGAGCCCCTCGAACTGCTCCTCGATGTATTTCGAGGATTCGGGCCACACGCCGTCGGGGTGCGGATAGTCCGAGCCCCACATCAACGTCTCGACACCGATGTCGTCGACGAGCTTGGCGCCGATGCGGTCGAACTGGAAGGTGGCGCGGCATTGCCGGCGCCAGTATTCGCTGGGCTTCAGCGGCATCAGGTCGCGAAAGCGGTCCTCCCATTCGAAATCCATGCGGTCGAGCGCATAGGGCAGCCAGCCGATGCCGCTCTCGCCGAGACCGATGCGCAAGTTCGGATAACGCGCCAGCACCCCGGCGCCGATCACCGCCGCGATGATGTTGATCAAATTCATCTGGAACCCAGCGACGCTGGTGAAATGCGCCGAGCGCCGCGTCCGGCCTTCGAGCCGGTCGCGCACGCGCGTCGGGATCGCCGGAAAGGTGTGGAAATGCAGCGGCAACTGCGCCTCGTTGACGGCCTGCCACAAGGGCTCCCAGATCGGGTGCCACATCGGCTCCATGTCCCAGGAGCAGGAAAGTTCGAGGCCTTTGAGGCCGAGCTTCGCGACGCGGCGGACCTCCTGCGCCGCCGCCTCGACATCGCCGTAGGGCAGGCAGGCGAGGCCGATCTGGCGGTCGGGATAATGGCTGCAGAAACCTTTGAGCCAATCGTTGTAGATGCGCAGCATCTCGTTCGCCGCGATCGGATCCTCGACCCGCGAGGCGACGCCAAGAATGCCGAAGATGATCTCGGCGTCGACGCCGTCGCGGTCCATGTCGGCGATGCGCGCATCGGGATCGGCCGGGCGGCGCAGGCCGCGCTTGCCGTCCTCGTAGAGGCCGGTCTCGGCCATCTTATCGGTTCGGTAATTCTGCCCCGGCACATATTTGGCGCCGACCGAGCCGACGCCGCCGAGGAGCCCCATATTGACGCCGGCCTTGGTCGTCCAGCGCGGCCCGTCGGGGCCGTCGGCGACGAACGGCATGCGGTCCTTCAGCTCGCGCGAGGCCTCGGAAACGAACAGCTCGGGCGGCAACCAGGGCAGATCGAGATGGCAATCCGCCGAAATCCGTTTGTACTGCATGGGCGTCCTCCTCCCGCTCGCCGGCCTCGCGGCCGATGCTACCGCGCGCGGCCGCCGCGGCACAACGCCGCGCGCAGAATGCCCAGGCTACGAAACGTCCGCGCAACCTTTCCAAGCCGCGGAGCGATAACTATCGTGGGCCTCTGCCGGCCGGAAGTCGGGGGACGCGCCGGGCAGGAGGCGGCAAGCGAGGCCGCAGCGGCTTGCCGCGCAACGACGACATAGGGGACCGAGTTCAACAGTATGCCAAAGAACCATGCCGCGTGGGGGTTTGCCGCCGCCGGCCCGCCGCCCGGCGAGTTGCCGGCGCGCGAGGAAGACATTCAGGAATTCAAGGCGACGGTCCTCGCCAAACTGACCCTCGCCGTCGGCAAGGACGCGGCCGCGGCGACGGCGCGCGACTGGTTTGTCGCCACCGCGCTGGCGCTGCGCGACCGGGTCATCTATCGCTGGCTCGAAGGCGACCGCGAGGCGCAGGCGAAGGGCAGGAAGCGCGTCTATTACCTGTCGCTCGAATTCCTGATCGGCCGGCTCCTCGACGAGGTGATCTGCAATTTGCGCCTCGATCCCGTCGTGCGCGCCGCGCTCGGCGATCTCGGCGTCGATCTCGATCCGGTGCGCACCGCCGAACCGGACGCGGCGCTCGGCAATGGCGGCCTCGGCCGGCTCGCGGCCTGCTTCATGGAGAGCATGGCGACGCTCGACATCCCGGCCTGCGGCTACGGCATCCGCTACGACCACGGCCTCTTCCGCCAGGTCATCAAGGAGGGCTGGCAGCACGAATACCCGGAGGATTGGCTCAGCTTCGGCAATCCGTGGGAATTCGAGCGGTCGGAGGCAGTGTACGACATCCAGTACGGCGGCTGGGTCGAAGAGATGCGTCTACCGAAGGGCCGCGCCCGATCCGTCTGGCATCCGGCGGAAACGGTCGAGGCCGTCGCCTACGACACGCCGATGGTCGGCTGGCGCGGCCGCCGCGTCAATCCACTGCGGCTGTGGTCGGCGCGCGCCGTCGACCCGCTGCGCCTCGACGTCTTCAACAAGGGCGACCACGTGGCCGCGCTCGCCGAGCAGGCGCGCGCCGAAGCGCTTTCGAAGATCCTCTACCCGAGCGACAACACGCCGGCCGGGCGCGAACTGCGGCTGCGGCAGGAGTATTTTCTCGTCTCGGCGGCGTTGCAGGACCTCGTGCAGCGCCATTCGCGGGCCTATGGCAGTCTCTATTCGCTGTCCGAGCACGCCGCGATCCAGCTCAATGACACGCACCCCGCGCTCGCCGTCGCCGAATTGATGCGGTTGCTCGTCGATACCCATCACATCGCCTGGGACGAGGCCTGGCATATCACCGTCGCGACGGTCTCCTACACCAACCACACGCTGCTGCCCGAGGCGCTCGAAACCTGGCCGGTGCCGCTCTTCGAGCAACTGCTGCCGCGCCATCTGCAGATCATCTACCGCATCAATGCGCAGAACCTCGAGATCGCCCGGCAGCGCGCCGGCGACGATCCCGGCCTGCTCGCCGCGGTGTCGCTGATCGACGAGGAGGACGGCCGGCACGTCAGGATGGCGAACCTCGCGTTTTTCGGCTCGCATCGGGTCAACGGCGTTTCGGCCCTGCACACCCAATTGATGCGCCAGACCGTCTTCGGCCGGTTCCACCGGCTCTACCCCGACCGCATCGTCAACAAGACGAACGGCATCAATTTCCGCCGCTGGCTCGGCCAGTCGAACCCGGCGCTGACGCGGCTGCTCGACGAAGCCTGCGCCGGCGGCGTCCTCGACGATCCGCGCGCCCTCGAAAGATTGCGCGGCGGCGCCGGAGACGGCGCCCTGCTCGCCCGTCTCGGCGCTGTCAAGCGCGCGAACAAGGTGGCGCTCGCCCACCGCGTCGGCGAGGAGTTGGGGCTGCGTCTCGACCCGGCCGCCCTCTTCGACGTACAGATCAAGCGCATCCACGAATACAAGCGCCAGCTCTTGAACCTGCTGGAGGCGATCGCTCGCTGGCGCGCGATCCGCGCCGAGCCGGAGCGCGATTGGGTGCCGCGGGTAAAAATCATCGCCGGCAAGGCGGCCGCCAGCTACGCGCAAGCGAAGCTGATCATCAAGCTGATCAACGACGTGGCGGCGGTCGTCAACCGCGACCCCGTGATCGGCGATCGCCTGAAGATCGCCTTTCTGCCCAATTACAACGTCAGCCTCGCGCAGATCGTCATCCCGGCCGCCGATCTGTCGGAGCAGATCTCGACCGCCGGCATGGAAGCCTCGGGCACCGGCAACATGAAGCTGGCGTTGAACGGCGCGCTGACGATCGGCACGCTCGACGGCGCCAATATCGAGATCCGCGACCATGTCGGGGCGGAGAACATCGAGATATTCGGGCTGCATGCCGAGGAAGTGGTGGCGCGGCGCGCACAGGGGCTCGACGCGGGCGACGCGATCGCCGCCTCGCCGGCGCTGGCGGGCGTCCTCGAGGATATCGCGAACGGCGTCTTTTCGCCGGACGAGCCGGGCCGCTTCGTCGGCCTCGCGGAGACGCTGCGGCACGCCGACCCGTACATGGTGGCGGCCGATTTCGCGAGCTATTGCCAGGCGCAGGCGCGGATCGACGGGCTGTGGCACGACCCCTCGGGCTGGCGGCGGATGTGCCTCTTAAACATTGCCGGCATGGGCTGGTTCTCCTCCGACCGCGCGATCGCCGAATACGCCGAGGACGTCTGGAACGTGCCGGTGTGAGGCGCCGCCGCCCCGGCTTTTGATCCCGCGGCAGAGGTTGCCAACGGAGCTGCCCGCCGGCATCGTCCGATGCGCATATGAGCGTCCTGGGATTCATCGGTATTCCTTCCGCCGTTGCCGGGCTTGCGGTCGGCTTCATCGTCGGGATGACCGGGACCGGCGGCGGGTCATTGATGACGCCGGTGCTCGTCTTGCTGTTCGGCGTGCATCCGGCGACGGCGGTCGGGACCGACCTGCTCTATGCGGCGATCACCAAGGCCTGCGGCACGGTGGTGCATCACATCGGCGATACCATCGCATGGCGGGTGGTGGGGTTGCTGGCCGGCGGCAGCCTGCCGGCGAGCTTTTTGACGCTCCTCATGCTCGGCCGGCTGCATATTGAAAACCGCGTCTTCCTGTCGGACCTGATCGCCCACATCCTCGGCATCGCGCTGTTGCTGACGACGCTGAGTCTTTTCCTGCGGCGTTACATCCTGGCCGTCGCGCACCGGCTTTCGCTGCACCGCAAGCCGCGAACCGAGGCAGCGGCCACCCTCCTGCTCGGCGCCCTGCTCGGTGTGCTGGTAACATCCTCCTCGGTCGGGGCCGGCGCGATCGGGGTGACGGTGCTGGTGCTTCTCTATCCTCACCTGCCGCTGAAGCGGATCGTCGGCACCGACATCGCGCATGCGGTGCCCCTGACGCTCGCGGCCGGCATGGGGCACCTGGCGATAGGGACCGTCAACCTCCCCCTGCTCGCCAATCTGCTGCTCGGCTCGCTCCCCGGCATCGCGCTCGGCAGCTGGGTGGCGCCGCGGGCGCCCGAGCGAGCGCTGCGGCTCTTCCTCGCGGTGATGCTGGCGATCGTCGGCGCGAAGCTCGCCATCGGCTAGGCGGCCGAGCCGGCTTCAGCCTGCCGGGTTGCGGCGGCCGGCGATGTAGGCCACACCTTGCGGGCCGATATGCTCGGCATGCATCTCGCCGGCGGCGACGGCGCAGCTGTCGCCCGGCCGGAAGGTTTCGGACTTGCCGCCGCGGGTCAGCGTGATCTCGCCGCCGATCACCATGACGCGCGCATCCCATTGATGGGCGTGGTCGGGGTTGACGGTCCCCCCCTGCAGCCCGCCGTAAAAGACCTGATAGCCCTCTCGCCGCAGATGGGCCTCGAATTCGCTCCGGTTCATGATCGCCTCCCGCTGATGCCGCACTATACCTTACGCCGCCTGCGCGTCCGCCAGAACCATCGCGGCGCATTTCTCGCCGATCATGATCGAGGGCGCGTTGGTGTTGCCGCCCGGCACCTGCGGCATGATCGAGGCGTCGGCGACGCGCAGGCCCTCGACGCCGTAGACCTTGAGGCGCGGATCGACGACGGCGTCCACCTCGCGGCCCATCCGGCAGGTGCCGACCGGGTGCAGGTTGGAGACGCCGCGCACGCGGATCTCCTCGATCATCTGCTCGTCGCCTTCGACCGCGGCGCCGGGGATCACCTCCTCGACGACAAAGGGCTGCAAGGCCGGCTGCGCGGCGATCTTGCGAGAGAGGCGCGTGCCGTAGATCAGCGCCTGGAAATCATAGTCGCTCGCGAGGAAATTGAAGCGGATGGCGGGCGGCGCCGTCGGGTCGGGGCTCTTGAGGCGCACGCTGCCGCGGCCCTCCGGGCGCAGATGCACCGGCGACAGGGTGAAAGCCGAGAACGGGTGCGGCTTGATGCCGGTGCGCAGCCGCTCATAGGCGCTCCAGCCGAACATGTTGATCTGCAGGTCCGGCTGTTCGAGGCGCGGGTCGCTCTTGACGAAGGCGCCGGCGTAGATGCCGGCGTTCGACAGATGGCCGGAGCGGGAAACCGCATATTGCAGCGCCGCCGCGACCTTGCGCATCGGGCTTCGCGCCAGGTCGTTGATGGTGACCGGCTGGGCGCAGCGCCACACCAGATAGGTGTTGAAATGGTCGTGCAGATTGGCGCCGACGCCCGGCATGTCGCGCACCACCCCGATGCCGAACTCGCGCAACAGACCGCCCGGCCCGAGCCCCGACAATTGCAACAGCTGCGGCGAGCCGTAGACGCCGCCCGAGACGACGATCTCGCCGCGCGCGCGGGCCTCTTTCAGCCCGCTCGGCGTGCGGTATTCGACGCCGGCGGCGCGGCCGCCCTCGAAGAGGATGCGCGTCGCATGCGCCTCGGTGATCACCGTCAAATTAGCGCGCCCGCGCGCCGGCCCGAGATAGGCGCGCGCCGAGGACCAGCGCCGGCGGTCTCTGGTCGTCGTCTGGTAATAGCCGACCCCCTCCTGCCGCGCGCCGTTGAAATCGGGGTTGGCCTGGATGCCGGCCTCGATCGCCGCCTCGACCATTGCGTCGCCCAAGGGCGAGCGCACCGGGTTCGACACCCTGAGCGGCCCGCCCGTGCCGTGGAATTCGTCGGGGCCCCGCTCCTGGTCCTCGGCCTTCTTGAAGAAGGGCAGCACCGAATCCCAGTCCCAGCCCTCGCAGCCCTTCTGCCGCCAGCCGTCGTAATCGGCGGGCGTGCCGCGCATGTAGACCATGCCGTTGATCGAGCTGGTGCCGCCCAGGACCTTGCCGCGCGGCTGGTAGAGGGTGCGGCCCTTCAGCTCCTTCTCGGGCTCGCTATCGAACATCCAGTTGACGCGCGGATCGGTGTAGGTGCGGGTGTAGCCGAGCGGGATGTGGATCCACGGGTTCTTATCCTTCACCCCCGCTTCGAGCAGCAGCACCCGCCATCTGCCGCTCTCGGAAAGCCGTCCGGCGACGGCGCAGCCGGCCGACCCGGCGCCCGTCACGATGAAGTCGTAAACCTCAGCTTCGCCCGTCATTTTCTTGCCCCCGATGTTGCCGTGACGATAGCGGATGCCCGCCGCCGCGACAAACGTTGCCGCCCTCGGGCGAACCCGGCAAGGTGAGAGAATGTGCGGCCGCGCGCGTCTTTCGAGCGATGTCAGCGAGCTGAAGCTCGCCTTCAGGATCCCGCCGGAGCAGCCCTCGCCCAATCTCGCGGCGAGCTGGAACGTCGCGCCGACCGACCCGGTGCCGGTCGTGCGGCACGACGCAAAAACCGGCCTGCGCCGGCTCGAAATCATGCGCTGGGGCCTCGTCCCCTATTGGGCGAAGGATCTGAAGATCGGCTACACGACCTTCAACGCCAAGGCCGAGGGGATCGACGAGCGGCCCGCCTTCCGCGAGCCGTTCCGCCGGCGACGCTGCCTCGTGCCGTTCGATTCGTTCTACGAATGGAAAAAACGCGGCGCCGAGCGGCAGCCCTACGCGATCGCCCACAGGGACGGCTCGCTCCTGGCGATGGCCGGGCTGTGGGACAGCTGGCGCTCGCCGCAGGGCGAAACCGTGCGCAGTTGTACAATCGTCACGACGACGCCGAACGCGCTTCTGGCAGAGTTGCACGACCGCATGCCGGTCATCCTGCCGCCTGCCGCGTGGGACAAATGGCTCGGCGAGGAGCCGTGCGAGGCGGCCCAATTGAAGGCGCTGCTCGTGCCCTGCCCGCCCGAGGAACTCGCGGTCTGGGCCGTCGACAAGCGCGTCGGCAACGTCAAGAACAACGATCCGAGCCTCGTCGAGCCGGTCGAGCCGGCGTTCTGAAGCCTCTCGCGTCGGTGATGTCGAGTCGATCCGAGTTGCGATCGGCAAGAACAATTCAGGAACATGCGGCCGGCCGGCTTCGGTAAAGGCGCGGCGTTCGCAATCCCTCGAATGCGCCGCAAATCCTGTCCTCTCTCCATCCTGGCAATACGGTTACGGATTTCTTAACTGTGAATTGTCCGAGGCCGAAAACGAATCTCGGGACGAGACACAGGAGGGGTCGATGACCCGCAAGAACTTGATGGCCGCCGCTCTCGCAATCGCAGCGCTCACCGGCTCGCTCGGCATCGGAACGGCGCAGGCCAATTGGCATGGCCATCCGGGCTGGGTCTATTACCACGGCTGGGGCCCCCGCTATTACGCCTACCATTACGTGCCCTATTACGTCGGGCCGCGCTGCTATCCGACGATCTACGGCACGGCCTACTGCTACTGAACATTCGACGGCGGGCGGGCATCGAACCCCGCTCGCCGGCGATGGGAGAACATGGAGGAGACGATGTTTCGTTCGCACAACATCAGCCGCCTCGCGGACTTGCTGGAAGACCCGGTCGTCGATCTCGTCATGAAGAGCGACGGCGTCGATCGGCGCAGTCTCGAACTGCTGCTCGAGACCGTCCGCAGCAACCGGCTGCGGGAGCCGGTCCGGGTCGACGGCCCGCATCTGATGCCGGTCGTGTGCTGAGCTCTCGTAGCACGACCCGCGCGGACAAACGCCGCTGCCTCGCGTATCATCGCTGGCGCGGCAGCGGCACAGGGGCGCGATGGTCGAACGGGCGGTAATCGCGGCTTATCTCGACGCGGTTCTGTGGGATGCGAGCATCCCGGAACTGCCGAACCATTACCGCGGCAAGGTGCGCGACAATTACGATCTGCCCGACGGCCGGCGGATTATCATCGCGACCGATCGGCTCTCCGCCTTCGACCGCATCCTGACGGCGGTGCCGCTGAAGGGGCAGGTGCTGACGCAGCTCGCCCGCTTCTGGTTCGACAGAACCGCCGACATCGCGCCGAACCACGTCATCGGATACCCCGACCCGAACGTGCTCCTCTGCCGGCGGCTGGACATCCTGCCCGTCGAGATCGTCGTGCGCGACTATCTCGCCGGGACGACGGCGACCTCGATCCTGACGATGTACAAGGCCGGCCGCCGCGAGGTGTACGGCCACCGCCTTCCCGACGGGCTGCGCGACAACCAGAAGCTCCCGCAGACGATCCTCACGCCGACGACGAAGGGCTATGACGGGGCGCACGACACGCCGCTCTCGGAAAAGGAAATCCTCGAGCAGGGCCTGCTGACGCCCGTGCAATGGCACGAAGTCAGCGAGCGCGCGCTCGCCCTTTTCGCCCGCGGCAGCGCGCTCGCGCGGGAGCACGGCCTCATCCTCGCCGACACCAAATACGAATTCGGCCTCGACGGCGAGGGCCGCATCCTGCTGGCCGACGAGATCCACACCCCCGATTCGAGCCGCTACTGGCGGCTCGACAGCTATGAGAGCCGCTTCGAGGCGGGCGAACGCCCGGAGAGCTTCGACAAGGACGTTGTGCGCAATTGGGTGGCGCAGCGTTGCGACCCCTACCAGGACGAGATCCCGGAGATCCCGCGCGAGCTCGTGCTCGCCGCCGCCGAAATATATATCGAGGCCTTCGAGACGATCGCCGGCGCGCACTTTGTCGTGGCGCCGCCCGATCGGCCGGTGCTCGAACGCATCCGCCGGAACCTCGCGCGCTTTTTCCCATGACGAGGCGGGCAGCCTGGCTCGCGCTGCTCTTCGCCGCTTGTGTCGTCCCGGCTGCGGCGGCGGAACGCGTTACCAAAGCCGCCGTGTGGCATCCGGCATCGCGCTTCATCGCCGATTTTCACAAGCTCTGCAACGGGTTTCGCGGCGAGGCTTTCGCCGCCTGCTTCGTGCGCGCGATGGCGAAGGCGGGGGCGCCGCAGGCGGCGCTCGCCTTCGCCTGCCGGCATCAGGGCGAAGCCTATCTCGAAGGGCTGGACGAGGCGGGCGGCGGCGCGGTCGCGCTCGCGCATGTCGTCTATCCGTTTCGCGCCAACGAGAACAGCGCCTGGGTCTTTGTCAACGGCAGCCCGGACTGGATCGATGTCGACGATTTCGCGCGGCTGCCGCAGCAGGCGCTGAAGGCAAACGCCGCCTACCGGGCGATCCGCGCCCGCTATCCGCGCGTCACGCTATGGCCGGGCGGCCGCGGCCGCGCCGGCCCCGCGCGCGCGGCCTCGCCCGGCGGCGGCGAGCGCTTCGTCGTCGCCTATCGGCTGCAGGATTTCTGTCATGCCTGCGCCGTCGTCGGCCGGGCGCGATTTGCTTTCGCCTTCGACCGGCGGGGTAGATTTCTCGGCGCGCGGCTCGTCGCGGTGACGGGCAAGTAAAGGGGGAGGGGCGTCATGTTCGAGACGACGATCGCCGGCAGCCTGCCGAAGCCGTCCTGGCTGGCGAAGCCGCGCATGCTGTGGGCGCCGTGGCAGGCCTCGGACGAAGCGCTCGCGGAAGCGAAGCGCGACGCCACGATCCTCGCCCTCAAAGAACAGGAAGACGCCGGCATCGACATCGTCACCGACGGCGAACAGGCGCGCATGCATTTCGTGCACGGCTTTCTCGTCGAGATCGACGGCATCGATTTCGCCCGCCGCGCCACGATCGGCATCCGCAACAACCGCTACATGGCCGAAGTGCCGACGGTCACCGGGCCGTTGAAGCGGCGCCGGAGCGTGCATGCCGTCGAGGCCGGCATCGCCCGCGCCCACACCAGGCGCAAGCTCAAATTCACCCTCCCCGGGCCGATGACGATCGTCGATACGATCGCCGATTCCTATTACGGCGACCGGGTGGCGCTGGCGATGGCCTTCGCCGAGCTCTTGAACGAGGAGGCGCGCGAGCTCGTCGGGCTCGGCGTCGATGTGGTCCAGTTCGACGAGCCCGCCTTCAACGTCTACATGGAGGACGCCGTGCGCTGGGGCGTCGCCGCCCTCGAGCGCGCCGCCGACGGGCTCGCCGCCAAGACCGCGGTGCACATCTGCTACGGCTACGGCATCAAGGCCAATATCGACTGGAAGGGGACGCTCGGCGCCGAATGGCGGCAATATGAGGAGATCTTTCCGGCGCTGGCGCAAAGCCGCATCGACCAGGTCTCGCTCGAATGCGCCAATTCCAAGGTGCCGATCGCGCTGTTGGGCCTGCTCGAGGGCAAGGACGTGCTGTTGGGCGCGATCGATGTGGCGAGCGAGCAGGTCGAGACGCCCGAGGAAGTCGCCGCGACGATCGAACGGGCGCTCGCGCATGTCCGCCCCGAGCGGCTCTTCCCCTGCACCAATTGCGGCATGGCGCCGATGGACCGGGCGCTGGCGAGCGCGAAGCTCGAAGCGCTCGCCAAGGGCGCCGCGCTGGCACGCGGGCGGCTGTAATGCGGCGGCCGCTTTCGGGCTTCCTCGGGGCGCTCGTTCTCGCCTCCGTCGCGCCAGCCCGCGCCGCCACCGTGCACTCGCTCGATCAGGTGACGGGGCAGCTGAAGACGTCGGAAGGCAAAAGCGTCTGGCGGCAGCAAATGGCCGGCAAGCCGGGGCCGGACGGGTTGGGCGTGCGCCTGCCGCCGGGCCTGTCGGCAACCGCGATCGCGGCTGTGTTGCTGCCGGCGGGCGACCGGCGTACTCCGAGCATCATCGGCGCCAAACCATGGCCGGGGCAGCCGGGCCGGCTCGTCGCGATCGTCTGCACCGGCGCAGCCGCCTTCGATGCGAGCGCCCCGGTCTGCCGGCGGCCCGACGACGAGAAGGGCGCGCCGATGCGCGCCTATCTCGGCGTCATCGAGGCGAAAAGAGGGCAGCCGCCGCATCTCGTCGCCCGCAGCGGACCGGTCGACGGAAAAATCGATTGGAATTCGGACATGCCGGCGCCCGAGGCGGGCTCGGAAGGCGGCGGCATACCGTTGCCGACGAGCGTTATCGGCTTCGACCTCGCGCCCTTTCAGATTGCGCCGGGACAGCCGGCCTTCGGCCTGCGGGCCGCCTGGGATTACGGCTACGCCGGCGGTTTCGCGAATTACCAGGCGCTTTATCTGTTCGCGATCGAGGGCGGGCAGCTGCGTCAGGTGCTCGCCTCGCCGATGTCGGCCTTCGAGGACATCGCGGGCGAGTGGCACAAGGACGGCACCCGCGACCATCAGATCACCGACGACGCCAATATCCTCGTCGTCACGCCGCATCGGACCGCAGGCCATTTCGACCTGATCGTCAAGGCGAAAGACTGGGATCCAATGGCGCGGCCTTGGGAAGAGATCGTCGGCGTCGGGGCCGAATTCGCGGTCGAGCACACCCGCGTCGAAATCGTCTCGCTGGTTGCCGGCAAGCCGGCGGCGGCGGCCGGTTTGCGGCCGGGCGACGTGATCGCCCGGCTCGACGGCAAGGACCTGCAAGGCCTCGGCCGGAAGGCGATCGAAGCTATGGCCCAGAACGGCACCCTCGGCAGCAAGCTCACCCTGACGGTCGCGCGCGCCGGGCGGCAACCCTTCGACGTGACGCTGAAACGAGCGCTGATCACGCTCGAACCGAGCGCGCATACGGTATTCCGCTGGTCGAAGACGGCCGGGGCCTACCGCGCCGCCGCCTGCGCGCAATCGTGCCTGTGAAGGCGGCCGAGGAGGAAGCAGCCCTCAGACCACGCCCAACTGCCGCAACTCGGCGACCTCCTCGGCCGCGTAGCCGAGTTCCTGCAAGATCGCGTCCGTGTCGGCGCCGAGTGCCGGCGGCGGCGTCTCGATCGACGGTCCGCCATCGGCGAATTTGAAGGCGGCCAGCGGCACGCCGAAGCCGCCCTCGATCTGCGGCGCATCGGCATGGCGGTGAATGGCGGCGCGGGTCTCGATTTGCGGATCGAGGAGCGCCTCGCCGAGCCCGCGCACCCGTGCCGCCGGCACGTGCCGGGCCTGCAGGTATTCTTCCCATTCCGCCGCCGTGCGCGTCGCGAGGATCTGCGCGAGCAGCGCCGCCTCGCGCTCGCGATCGGCTTCGCGCGCTTCGTTGTCGGGCTTCGCCATCTCGGGATGCTCGAGCGCGAGCCATAACCGGCGCTGCTGACGCAGATTGCTGGCGCCGAGCATCAACAAGCCGTCTTTCGTCGGATAGCAGCTGTTGGTCGCGAAGGGCTGGCGGTTGCCCGACGGCTTCGGCTCGACGCCGTTGCGCAGATAGCCGGTCAGATGCGAGCCCATCAGCATCATCGCGACGCCGAGCATGGCGAGGTCGATGTATTGCCCGCGCCCGGTGCGCTCGCGCTGGAAGAGCGCCGCCGCGAGCGCGAAGGCGCCCATCGTGCCGGTGGCGTAATCGACCGCCGGGGCGCCGAACTTGATCGGGTTGACTTCCGGCGTGCCGGTCGTCGCCATCAACCCGGAAGTCGCCTGGATCACGTGGTCGTAGGCCGTCTGCCGGCCGCGCGGCCCCGCCTGCCCGAAGGCCGAGATCGAGCAGTAGACGAGCCGCGGGTTGACGGCCGCCATCGCCTCCCAGCCGAGCCCCAATGCGGCGAAGGCGCCGGGGCGGTAGTTCTCGACCAGCACGTCGGCGCCCGCCGCCAGCTCCTTGAAAATCGCGCGGCCCTCTTCGCGCTTCAGATCGAGGGTCAGCGAGCGCTTGTTCGAGGCCTGCGTCAGATAGCTCGTGCCCATCATTTTCCGATTAAGGGCGCGGTCGGTGCCGGTGAGCCGGCTCTGGTCGGGGTCCTGCGGATGCTCGACCTTGATGACCTCCGCCCCGAGCACGCCGAGCTGATAGGCCGCGAACGGGCCGGCGAGCACATGCGTCGCGTCGATGATGCGGATACCCTCGAACGGCCGGATCATGCGGGGGGCTCCCTTGGAAAACTCGATATCGCGACATGCGCCGCCTTCTCGTCATACCGGCGAAGGCCGGTATCCAAGGCAGGAATGGGTCCCGGCCTGCGCCGGGACGACCGGGACGGAATTCCTAGTCCAGCGCCGGCAAGTCAGCCCAGCTGCTTCTTGACGAAGGCGGCGATCGGGTCGAACGAGGCGGCCGTCATGCGCTTCTCGTAATCGACATAGTGAAGCTCGATCGCGCCGCCCGCCTTGCGGTAGTTCGAGACGAAGCGCTCGGGCTCGTTGCCGGGGAAGCCGCCATCGGGGTCGTGATAGTCGTGCACGATGTCGGGCTTGCCTTGCACCCACAGCGCCGGCGGGGTCGGCACCTTCTCGCCGCGCTCGAGGATCAGCATCGGGTTGCCCTCGGCCATGTTGGCCTCGGTCTTCCAATAGAGGTCGTGCTTTTCCTTCATGCCGATCGAGAATTGGGGCGGGTTCGGCTCCTTCGTCGAGCGTATCGCGTGGCGATAGCGCGACAAGGGGTTGATGACCGGCCACGACATCGCGACGCAGCGCACGCTCGCATCGACCGCGGGCGAGCCGGCCGGCAGCGGGATCGCCGTGTAGCGCGGGTCGTTCGGCCGCATCGCCGCCAGCATCGCGAGATGGCCGCCCGAGGACTGCCCGGCAATGCCGACCCGATCGGGGCGGATGTTGTATTCGCGGGCATGCGCCTTCAGCCAGCGGATCGCGTAGTTGATGTCGGCGAGCGAGGTCGGATAGCCGTCGCCGGCGTGGCGAAAATTGAGCGAGGCGACAAAGATGCCGTTGCGCGCCAGGGTCTCGTCGAGGCCCTGCGTGCCGGAAAGCTCGCCGCTCGTCCAGGCGCCGCCGTGCAGATCGACGACGGCCGCGAACGGGCCCGCGCCTGCGGGCCGGTAGAGGCGGGCGATCAGCGCCTTGTCGCCATGGCGCAAATATTGGACGTCTTCGGTGGTGAATTGATTGCTCGGCATGATCACTCCCTCACGTGTGAGCGGCATTCTGCAAGAAGCCTACTCGCTCGCGCGGGAGCGGGGAAGGCTCGCAATTCGCTTTCAGACCGCGCCGGCGAGCCCGGGCAGGAGCGCGACGAGGCTCGCCCCGACCGCCCCGAGAATGACGACGAGCCATGGCGGTACCGCCCATAACGCCAGCAGCAGGAAGGCGACGGCGCCGATCGCGAAATCGGCGGGCGACAGGATGGCGCTGGTCCATACCGGCCGGTAGAGGGCGGCGAGCAGAATGCCGACGACCGCCGCGTTGACCCCGCGCAGCGCCTTGCGGATGGCGGCGCGGCGGCGCAGCCCATCCCAGAACGGCAGGATGCCGATCAGCAGCAGAAAAGACGGCAGAAAGATCGCGGCGAGGCAGAGAAACCCGCCGGCCCAGCCGTTCGGCGACTGCTCCATCACCGCACCGAGATAGGCCGAGAAGGTGAAGAGCGGCCCCGGCACGGCCTGGGCGGCGCCGTAGCCGGCGAGAAAGGTGTCGTTCGTCACCCAGTGCGGCGGCACCACGGCGGCCTGCAACAGCGGCAGCACGACATGCCCGCCGCCGAAGACAAGCGCGCCCGAGCGGTAGAAGGCCGCGACGAGTTGGAGCGCGTGCGAGGGCATCAGCGCCGCCGACAGCGGCAGGCCGAACAACAGCACGAAAAAAGCGATAGCCGCGGCGATCGAGAGGCCCCGCGGCAAATGCACGGCGAGCGGCGCGCCCGAGTCCGGCGGCATGCCGTCGCCGGGCAACGCCCAGCCGGCAAGCGCGCCCAGGAGGATCGCGCCGATCTGCCCGATCGAGGTCGGCAATGCCAGCGCCGCGACCGTCGCCGCGACCGCGATCGTCGCCCGCTCGCGGTCGGGGGCGAGGCTGCGCGCCATGCCCCAGACGGCCTGCGCGACGACCGCAACGGCGACGATCTTCAGCCCGTGCAGCCATGCGGCGCCGGCGAGATCGCCGGAAGCGGCGACGCCATAGGCGAACAGGATCATCGCGACGGCCGACGGCAGCGTGAAGCCGAGCCAGGCCGCGAATCCGCCCGGCAGCCCTGCCCGCAATATGCCGATGCTGATCCCGGTCTGGCTCGAGGCCGGGCCGGGCAGGAACTGGCAGAGCGCGACGATATCGGCATAGGAGCGCTCGTCGAGCCATTTGCGGCGCTCGACAAGCTCGGCCCGGTAATAGCCGAGATGTGCGACCGGGCCGCCGAACGAGGTCAGGCCGAGGCGCAAAAACACCCGCAGCACCTCGTAGAACGAGCCCCGCTCGGTACGCCTCGCCGCAGCGGAGCCCGCGGATCGCGACAGTCTGCTCATCGCGGGGCAGCTTGCGCGAATGTCGGCGCGGGACCAATTCTTTTTGCGCTGCCAACAAAAAGGACAGGCGATGACCGCGGCCCACGAAATGCCCCGCCACGCCCATCAACACGACCATTCGCATCATCAGGGCGCGGGGCCGGCGACCGATCCGGTCTGCGGCATGAATGTCGATCCGGCGACCGCGACGCAGCGCGCCGAGCATCGGGGGCAGGATTATTTCTTCTGCGGCGCGCATTGCCGGGAGCGGTTCGTCGCCGATCCATCGACCTTCCTGACCTCCGAGCCGGTGTCGCCGCCCCTCCCGAGCGCCGGCACCAAGGTGCAGTGGACCTGTCCGATGCACCCGCAGATCGTGCGCGAGGCGCCCGGCAGCTGCCCGATCTGCGGCATGGCGCTCGAGCCGCTGACACCGACCGCGGGCGAGGTCGAGAACCCGGAATTGCGCGGCATGACGCGCCGGTTCTGGGTCTCGGCGGCGTTGTCGCTGCCGCTCGTCGCGCTGGCGATGGCCGACCATTTCGTGGCGGCCGCGCTCGATGCGCTGCTGCCGCCGGGCGCGCAGGTATGGCTGCAGCTCGTGCTCGCGACGCCGGCGGTGCTGTGGGGCGGCTGGCCCTTCTTCGTGCGCGGCTGGGCCTCGATCGCGACGCGCAGCCTCAACATGTTCACCCTGATCGCCCTCGGCACCGGCGTCGCCTATGGCTACAGCCTCGTCGCGGCGCTGTTTCCCGGCATCTTCCCGGCCTCGTTCCGCTCGGCGGGCGGGCAGGTCGATCTTTATTTCGAGGCGGCCGCCGTCATCACGACGCTGGTCCTCTTGGGACAGGTGCTCGAATTGCGCGCCCGCTCGCAGACTTCGAGCGCGATCCGCGCGCTGCTCGACCTTGCGCCGAAGGAGGCCCGGCTGATCCGCGCCGACGGCTCGGAGGAAGACGTGCCGCTCGAGCGCGTCGAGCCCGGCGACCGGCTGCGCGTGCGGCCCGGCGAAAAGGTGCCGGTCGACGGCACCGTGCTCGAAGGCAGGAGCGCCGTCGACGAGGCGATGATCACCGGCGAGCCGGTGCCGGCCGAAAAGGCGCCGGGCGACAAGGTGACCGGCGCGACCATCAATACGACCGGCAGCTTTGTCATGCGCGCCGAGCGGGTCGGCAGCGACACGCTGCTCGCGCAGATCGTCCACATGGTCGCCGAGGCGCAGCGCTCGCGGGCGCCAATCCAGCGCCTCGCCGACGTGATCGCCGCCTGGTTCGTGCCGGCGGTCGTCGCGGTGGCCGTGCTGACCTTCATCGCCTGGTCGTTTCTCGGGCCGCCGCCGGCGATGGGCTACGCGCTCGTCAACGCGGTCGCGGTGCTGATCATCGCCTGCCCCTGCGCGCTCGGCCTCGCGACGCCGATGTCGATCATGGTCGGGACCGGGCGCGGCGCTCATGCCGGCGTCCTCTTCAAAAACGCCGAGGCGCTGGAACTCCTGGAACAGGTCGATACGCTCGTCGTCGACAAGACCGGCACGCTGACGCTCGGCAAGCCCGCCCTCGCCGGTGCGATCGCGACCGGGACGGTCGCCGAGGACGAGCTGTTGCGGCTCGTCGCGAGCCTGGAGCGCGGCAGCGAGCATCCGCTTGCCGCCGCCATCGTCAAGGGCGCCGAGGGGCGCGGCCTCGCGCTCGCCGAGGCAAGCGAGTTCGGTTCAGAGACCGGGAAAGGCGTCGTCGGCCGCGTCGAAGAGAAGCGCGTCGCCGCCGGCAACCGGGCGCTCTTCGAGGCGCTCGGCGTCGATCCCGGCGAGCTCCTCGCCCGCGCCGAAGCGCTGCGCCGCGACGGGCAGGTGGTCATGATGGTCGCGGTCGATGGGAAGGCGGCCGGGCTCGTCGCGCTGGCCGACCCGGTCAAGGAGAGCGCCGCCGCGTCGGTCGCGGCGCTGAAGGCGGACGGCATTCGCGTCGTCATGCTGACTGGCGACAGCCGCACGACGGCGGAGGCGGTCGCGCGCCGGCTCGGCATCGACGAGGTCATGGCCGAGGTGCTGCCGCAGGAAAAGGCCGCGGCGGTCAAGAAACTGCAATCGGAGGGCCGCTTCGTCGCGATGGCCGGCGACGGCATCAACGACGCTCCGGCGCTGGCGCAGGCGGCGGTCGGCATCGCCATGGGCACCGGCGCCGACGTCGCGATGGAGAGCGCCGGCGTGACGCTCGTCAAGGGCGATCTCGACGGCATCGTGCGGGCGCGGCTGTTGTCCGGCGCGGTCATGCGCAACATCCGGCAGAACCTGTTTTTCGCCTTCATCTTCAACGCGCTCGCGATCCCGATCGCGGCGGGCGTGCTGTATCCGTGGCTGGGGCTGCTGCTCAATCCGATGATTGCCAGCGCAGCGATGAGCTTCAGCTCGGTGACTGTCGTCGGCAATGCGCTGCGCCTGCGCGGGGTTAGGCTATAATGGGCGACAGGATGGCCGATCTCCACGCGCAGGATTTTGTCCGCTGGACAGAGGAACAGGCGAGCGCGCTGCGTCAGGCGGCGCGCGCCGGCGCAAATTTGCCCGTCGATTGGGAGAACGTTGCCGAAGAGATCGAGAGCTTGGGCATCTCGCAAATGCACGAGCTGCGCAGCCGCATCGCGGTCATCATCGAGCACCTGTTGAAACTCGAATGCTCCCCCGGTCGAGAGCCGCGGGCCGGTTGGATGGTGACGATCGGCCGCGAGCGGGCGGCCATCGAGCGGCTGTTCGAGGACAGCCCCAGCCTGCGAGGCGCTGCCCCCGACCTCGTTACTGCGGAATTGCCGCGGAGCGTGCGCGAGGTCGGCCGCACGCTTCGCCTCTACGGCGACGCGTCGCCGGAATCGTCCGCCAAGCTCGCTGCGGCGCGCTATACCGAAGACCAGGTTCTCGGCGAGTGGTTTCCCGGCGAGCCGGAGGCGTAGCGGCCAAGCCTTGCGGGTTTTTCTGGTATACCATATACCTAAAGCATGAGCGAAGCCGTCCGCCGCCTCGCCCCGCGGCTTGAAATCAAGCGGCTCGACGCTGCGGTGAGCTTTCGCGACCGCGCCTATTCCGCCTTGAAAAAGGCAATCACGGCGATGGATATCTATGACCATCCGCAGGAATTGCGGCTCGACGAGCGGCGCCTTTCGCTCGAACTCGGCATCAGCCGCACCCCGATCCGCGAGGCGATGACGCTGTTGGAGCAGGAGGGCTTCGTCCGCACATTGCCGCGCCGCGGCATCTTCGTCGTCAAAAAGACGAAGCGCGAGCTGGTCGAGATGATCACGGTGTGGGCGGCGCTCGAAAGCATGGCGGCGCGGCTCGTCACGCTCGATGCCTCGGACGCGGAGATCGCCGGCCTGCGGCGGCTGATGGAGGCCTTCGAGAGCGGCAACGAGGGCCATATCGAAGAATATTCCGACGCCAACATCGCCTTCCACCAGGCGATCATCCGTATGAGCGGCTGCGCGCTGCTCTCGGAGATGACGGAAAACCTCTTCATCCACATGCGCGCGATCCGCAAGATCACGATCCACCAGGACAACCGCGCCGCGCGCTCGATCACGGACCACATGCGCATCATCGAGGCGCTCGAGGCGCGCGACACGGAGCGGGCCGAAAGCCTGGTGCGCAAGCACACCCTCGACCTCGCCGCGCATGTCGAGCGGCACGGCGACTTTCTCGAGACGTAATAACCCATACTGGCGCGACGCCCCGGCACGGCGAATTACGGGAATTACGGTGACAGTGCGGGAATTACGGTGACAGAGAATTACGAGAATTACGAGAATTACGGTGACAGTGCACTTATTTCGGGCCCTGTCTGGCGATCCGCTCCCAAGTGATGCCCTGGTCGAAATAAGTGCACTGTCACCGTAATTCCGTAATTCTCAACACGATTAGATGGAGCGAGCCCGGCCGCTGGAGGGCCGCTCAGCCCGAGGGCGGTCGGGCGGCGGCGCTCTTCGGGTTGAGGCTTTGGATGTGGCCGCTCTCGGTGCCGGCCGTGGGATCGATGACGGCGTTGATCAGCGCCGGCTTGCCCGAGGCGAGCGCTTCGCCGACCGCCGCGGTGAGGCTCGGCGTGTCGGTGACGTGATAGCCCTTGCCGCCGAAGGCCTCGATGATCCGGTCGTAGCGCGCGTCGCGCAAGAGGCCCGTCGGCGAATAGGGGCGGCCTTCCGGGTCGCCGCGGTAGACGCCGTTGTTGTTGAAGATGACGGTCACGACCGGCAGCCCGTAGCGGCAGATCGTCTCGATCTCCATGCCGCTGAAGCCGAAGGCGCTGTCGCCCTCGATCGCCAGCACCGGCTTGCCGGTGACGGCGGCGGCGCCGACGGCGTAGCCCATGCCGATCCCCATGACGCCCCAGGTGCCGCTGTCGAGGCGGTGGCGCGGCAGGCTCATGTCGATGATGTTGCGGCCGAAATCGAGCGTGTTGGCGCCCTCGTTGACGATGTAGACGTCGGGGCGGGCGGCGATGGCGTTGCGCACGGCGCGCAGCGCGGAGGAAAAGTTCATCGGGCTGGGGTCGGCGTTGAGGCGCGCCGCCATGCGCTCGATGTTCTGCTGCTTGCGCTTCGCCAGTTCGTCGAGCCAGGCGGCGGACGGCTTCACCTGCCCCGGCTTCAGGGCGGCGTTGAAGGCGGCGAAAGCGGATTTGATGTCGCCGACGACGGGGGCGGCGATCGCCCGGTTGCTGTCGATCTCGGTCGGCGAAATGTCGACCTGCACGATGCGCGTCGCCTCGGACCACAGGGGCGGGCGGCCGTGCGACAGAAGCCAGTTGAGCCGCGCCCCGGCGAGCAGCACCACGTCGGCGTTGCCGATCGCATGCGAGCGGGCCGCGGCCGCCGATTGCGGATGGTCGTCGGGCAAGAGGCCCTTCGCCATCGACATCGGCAGGAACGGGATGCGGGTCGCTTCGAGAAAGCTGCGGATCTCGTCCTCGGCGCGCGCGTAGGCGGCGCCCTTGCCGAGAATCGCGAGCGGGCGCTGCGCCGAGCCCAAGAGCTCGAGCGCGCGCGCGACCGCGCCCGGCGCCGGCGGTTGCGGCGGCGCCGGATCGACGACGCGGACGAGCGATTTCCGCCCCGCTTCGGCGTCGAGCGCCGCGCCCAGCACCTCGGCCGTCAGGTCGAGATAGACGCCGCCCGGCCGCCCCGACACGGCGGCGCGGATCGCCCGCGCGATGCCGGTGCCGATATCCTGCGGGCGGTTGATGCGCCAGGCCGACTTGGCATAGGGCCGCGCCGCGTTCAGCTGGTCCAATTCCTCGTAATCGCCCTGCTCGAGATCGACGATGGCGCGGTCGCTGGAGCCGCTGATGAGGATCATCGGAAAGCAGTTGGTCGTGGCGTTGGCGAGCGCCACCATGCCGTTCAGGAACCCCGGCGCCGAGACCGTCATGCAGATGCCGGGCCGCTGCGAGAGGAAGCCGGCGATGGCGGCGGCGTTGCCGGCCGACTGCTCGTGGCGGAAGCCGAAATAGCGGATGCCTTTGGCCTGCGCGAGGCGCAACAAATCGGTGATCGGGATGCCCGCCACCCCGAAGATCGTGTCGACCCCGTTCAGCTTCAGCGCCTCGACGACGAGGTGAAAGCCGTCCGTCAGTTCCGTGTCGCTCATGGCGTCGCCCTCCCGAGAATGACGGACGGTCTAGCGAGGGTCGGCCCCGCCCGTCAACGCCAAGCGTTTTTGCAGACGCGCGAGGCGCCGTAACAGGCGCAGCCGGGCGCGCATGCGGCGGACGAGGCGCCCGCCCTCTCTCGCCGAAATCTCGCCCGCGGCGACGGCGGCGATGATCCGGACAAGCGCCGCGCGAAAGCTGTCCGGGCTCTTGACAGCCGATAGGTCGAGGCCGAGCCGCTCCGCCGGGTCGATCGGCGCCGCGCGCGGCGGCAGCACCTGCCGGGCGAGCGGCAGGAGCAGATGCGGCTTCCGGTCGAGGAACGCCGAGAGCGCCTTCGGGCGCAAGGGCCGCACCCGCAGATCGGGCACCCGCCGCCGCGGATTTGGGATGCCCCGCGGCCGGCCGCGCGGATTGCCGGAGCTGCCCGGCGCGAACCTCCCGCGCGCGGCGCGGGCGGGCGCGCGCGCGAGAGGGATCAGGGCCAAGTGGTTGATTTTCTTGGATTCGAGATCCAAAGATCAGCGAATAGCAGCGAAATAACACTGAAAACCGGCGGGTGGGGGCGGGGCGGCATGTGTTTCGGCCTCGGCAAGGCTTCGGGGAAGGGACATATATGTTCTTGATAGGTTCCTATCAAGACCGCCGAGTCGCGCGCGGCCGGGCGACGCCTTCGCGCCGGTTCCGGCCGTTCGAGGAGCCGCGATGGAACAGCGAGGTTCGACCCGAAGGGGGCCTTCTTCGCGTTACTCAGAAACGGCTGGTCAGGGTCGAATCCGGCCTAGACGGTGGCGATGCGCCTTAATCTGGGGGTAGCCTTCCTAGCGGCAATCGCTTGGCTACATCCAAGGCCAAACAAGATGCAAGATCATCGGCACGACCGCCAGGAAGCAAACGCAACCCCCAAACACAGCCAGCATCCAGCAAATGACAAGCTGCCGGATGAATCGGCGGGGTTCCAAGCCGTTATCGGAGAAATCCTTAGCGAGGAAGATCACCAAGTCGCCCAGCGCAAGCTCGGGACGGCTCAGCTTAGGATCGCCAAAGGCCTCAATCGGATCACCGCCATAGGCGCAATTGTCGGTGCGATCAGTTCCCTTGGCATCATAGGTTCTCTGGTTTTAACCAAGATTGCCGCTGACGACGCGCATATGGCCCTGGTTGCAGCCAATCGGGCTTGGATCAGTCCGGTTAGTGCAACGCTCGGCGCAATACCAAGTGCTCCGCCGACTGAGGCCATTACTGTTCCGGTCCCATTCCGTAACACTGGACATGAACCAGCAACAGACGCCTCAATAATTAGTGGCAGCGATAGTATCGCAATCGACTCAACCTACGACCAAATTCACGCCAAAGAACGAGATTTTGAAGATTACTGCTTCTCCATTTCTGGCGCAAAGGATGACGCATCTGCTGTATCATTTGTAATTTTCCCGGGAGGCAGCGCCACTAATGATTACAGAGGATCTATTACCATAAAACCTGATGTGATCGATTGGGATGTTGTTTACGGAGGGAAATACCTCTTCCTGCACGCGTGTGTTGTGTATCAAACGTTCGACAAAGTACGACATACTTCCGTTTGCTACTATGCGCAGGCTGGCAAAACTGTTGGTAGCTTGCCCTTCTGCGATCAGGGAAATAGGGCAGACTAATCGTCGCCTGGGGTCCTTGCGAGTGGCCCCCCGCGTCGTCGGCGCCGTCGCTGCGAATGACGGCAATCCCACCCGACCTCGCCGTTCCCGATGGCGCCGGCAAGGCCTCTTTAGGGGGCATAACCCGCCAGTCGTTGCCCTGGCTGAACCGACTGTCCATTGAGCCTCGCCAGCCGCACGTGCCGCCTGCGGGGCGGAATGGCGGCCTTGGCGAAGGCCCGCGCCGCCTCAGAAAGCCAGCCCTCGCGGCGGCGCCGGAGCCGCCGCGAGCGCCGTTCGCCTCAGCCGACCGGGCTGCCCAATAGCGGCCCGAAACCATCGAAGCGCTGGCCGTCGAAGCGCTCCATCCGCACCTGCTTGATCGGCCCGAAATCGGTGGGGCTGGTATTGATCTTGATGCCGGGCTGCAGCATCGGCAGCTCGAAATTGTGCAGATTGGCCGCCTGCCGCATCACGTTTTCGCGCGTCAGGTTATTGCCGCACTGCTTCAGCGTCTGCACCGTCGTCGCGGCGATCGAGGCGCCGTAGACGGCGCCGTTGTCGGTCTTGTCGCCTTCGGGATAGTATTTGTTCATAAAGGCGACCCACGATTTGTAGCCGGCGTCGTTCTTCCACTCGGGATCGGTCGGGTCCTTGAACGAATTGTCGGTGATGATGCCCTTGGCGTTTTCGAGGCCGGCCGGCTTGAAGGCCGCCCCGACCGAGGCGGCGATGCCGTTGGTGATGAACAGCGGCTTCCATTTGATCTCGGCCATCTTCTTGATCGCCTGCGCCTCGAATTTCGGGATAGCGATCAGCAGAAAGGCATCGCAGCCCATCGCCTTCATCTGGATGATCTGGGAATCGACGGTGGTGTCGGTCGTCTCGTAGGACGCCTTCAGCTTGATCAACGAGGCGGCCTTGGCGCCGAGCCCGTCGAGGAAGCCGTCGAGATAGTCCTTGCCGTAATCGTCGTTCTGGTAGAGCACGGCGACCTTGGCCGCCGGCTTGTTCTTCAGGATGTAGGCGGCGTAGATGTGGCCCTCGGCGCGGTAGCTGACGAAGAAGCTCATGGTCCAGGGATGGCCCTTCGGGTCGTTCCACTTGCTGGCCCCGGTCGAGACGAACAGCTGCGGCACCTTCTTCTGGTTCATGTAGTGCCACACCGCGCTGTTGGTCGGCGTGCCGACCGCGCCGGCGATGCAGAGGACCCGGTCCTCCTCGACGAGCTTCCTCGTCATCTCGACGGTCTTCGGCGGCGTGTAGCCGTCGTCGTAGGAGATGAAGGTGATCTTGCGCCCGTTGATGCCGCCCCCTTCGTTGATCATCTTGAAATGGCGTTCCATCGATATCGGGATCGGGCTCGCGTTCGACAGCGGGCCGCTGTAGGGGCCGGTGTTGCCGATCTTGATTTCGTGGTCGGTGACGCCGGGGCCGTATTGCTTCTTGGCGGCGGCGAGCGCCGGCCCGCCGAAGGCGAAAGCCGCCGGGGCGGCGGCGAGTATCGTGCGACGCGTGAGACGCTGCATCGTAACCTCCCGTTGGTGAAGCCTGATGTTCGGTTGTTTTTTTGATTTCCCCCGGTGCCCGGGGGTGTTTGCGCGGCTAAGATCGCGCCTTCGCCGGCCATCGGCAACGACAAACCGCGGCGGGCGCAAAGACGGTGCGCGCTTTATGGTTGCCGAACCCGCGGGGAACGGCGATCCTCGCTCCAGAACCTATAGAAAAGGGGAACGGGGATGCCTTCCGATGCCGCCTTCGCCCGAACCGCGCCGAGCGAGACGACGCTGACCCGGGTCGTCGTTGCCGCGACGATCGGCAACGTCCTCGAATGGTTCGACTTCGTCATCTACGGCTTCCTCGCCGTGACGATCTCGCAGGTCTTCTTTCCGACCAAGAACCCGGCGGTGTCGCTGCTCGTCACCTTCGGCGCGTTCGGCCTCGCCTATCTGGTGCGGCCGATCGGGGCGATCTTCGTCGGCTCCTTCACCGACCGGCACGGCCGCCGGGCGGGGCTGACGCTGTCGATCGCGCTGATGATGATCGGCACGACGCTGATGGCGGTGACCCCGGGCTACGCCTCGATCGGCCTTGCCGCCCCGATCCTGATAACGCTCGCGCGCCTGCTGCAGGGGTTTTCGGTCGGCGGCGAGTTCGGTAGCTCGGTCGCCTTTCTTATGGAGCACGGCTCGGCGCGAAAGGGCTATGCGGCCAGTTGGCAATTCGCGATGGCGGGCATCATCACCATTCTCGCCTCGCTTTTCGGGGTCGGGCTGACGACGCTGCTGACGCACGACCAGCTGCTCAGCTGGGGCTGGCGGCTGCCTTACTTCTTCGGCATGCTGGTCGGGCCGGCGGGCCTCTACATCCGCTGGCGCCTCTCGGAAACGCCCGAGTTTCTCGAGGCGCAAAAGCCGGAAACGGTGCCGATCCGCGAGCTGCTGACCCGGCAGCCGCTCGCGGTGGTGCTGGCGCTCGGCGCCTCGATCATCTCGAACAGCTCGTTCTACATCCTGCTCTATATCCCGACCTATGGGCAGAGAACCCTGCACCTTCCCGCCTATACGGGTTTCGTCGCGACCTTGCTCGGCGGCATGGTGCTGGCGATCGGCTGTCCGTTCTTCGGGCATTGGTCGGACAAGATGGCGCGGCCGCGCATCATGGTGGTCGCCGGCTGGCTGTTCCTCCTCACCTCCTATCCTGCCTTCTATCTGATGCAATCCTGGCCGACGCTGGCGGCGTGCATCATCGCGGTCTGCTGGCTGCAGCTGCTGAAGGCGGGCTACAGCGGCGTCATGCCGTCCCTGCTCGGCGAGCTGTTCCCCGTCGCCACCCGGGCGATCGGCGTATCGCTGTCGTTCAGCATCGCGGTGACGATCTTCGGCGGGTTCGCGCCGCTCATCGCGACCTGGCTGATCGCGGCGACCGGCGACAAGCTGTCGCCGGCCTACTACCTGATGGTAACGGCGCTGATGAGCGTCGTGGCGCTGATGGCGGTGCAGCGCCGCTCGGCGCCGGTCGCGGTGCCGAGCCCGGTGCCGAGCGGAGACTGACGCCCGGGCGGCCGCTCTGCGCCTGCGGGGCCGCAAAAGCGAGTTGCGGAGCGCTCTGGTATACCATATACCTGCGACATTGCTGGGCTCGGAGATTGCTTCGCTGTCGCTCGCAATGACACCTATAAGTCCTTGTCATTGCGAGGAGCGAGGCGAGGAAGCAATCTGACGCCCTCTCCGTAGGGAGCGCCGCTCATGACGAAAGCTTTGGAAGGCGTTCGCATTCTCGATTTCGGCCATGTCCAGGCGGGGCCGACCGCGACGCAGCTGCTCGCCTGGATGGGCGCCGACGTGATCAAGATCGAGATGCCGGGGCGGGGCGACATCACGCGCGGCCAGTTGCGCGACGTGAAGGGCGCCGACAGCCTTTATTTCACGATGCTCAACTCCAACAAACGCAGCATCACGGTCAATCTGAAGGCGCCGAAGGGCCGCGAAATCATCGAGCGCCTGGTGCGCCAGTGCGACGTGATCCTCGAGAATTTCGGCCCCGGCGTGCTTGACCGGCAGGGCTTCACCTGGGAGCGCTTCCAGGAATTGAACCCGCGCGTCGTCTACGCCTCGATCAAGGGCTTCGGTCCCGGCCCCTATGTCGATTGCAAGGCCTATGAGAACGTCGCGCAATGCATGGGCGGGGCGGCGAGCACCACGGGTTGGGAGGACGGTCCGCCGACCGTCACCGGCGCCCAGATCGGCGACAGCGGCACCGGCGTGCATGCGGTCGCCGGCATCCTCGCCGCGCTCTTCCAGCGCGAGCGCACCGGCAAGGGGCAGCGCGTCGAGGTCGCGATGACCGACGCGGTCTTGAACCTCTGCCGCGTCAAGATGCGCGACCAGCAGCGGATCATGAAGGGGCCGCTCGCCGAATACCCGAACAAGAGCTTCGGCGATGCGGTGCCGCGCGCCGGCAACGCTTCCGGCGGCGGCCAGCCCGGCGCCGCCTTGCGCTGCGCCCCCGGCGGCCCGAACGACTGGGTCTACGTGATCATCCAGCCGCCCTGCTGGGCGCCTTTGATGAAGCTCTGCGGCCGCGAGGAGCTGATCGAGCACCCGGATTTCGCGACACCCGAGGCGCGCCTGCCGCGCATCCCCGAATGCTTCTCGATCATCGAGAAATGGACGATGACGAAGACCAAGTTCGAGGTCATGCGGACACTGAACGATGTCGACGTGCCCTCCGGCCCGATCCTCTCGATGAAGGACATCTACGAGGATACCTCGCTCTACGAGCGCGGCTATCTCGTCGAACTCGACCACCCGACGCGCGGCCGCTATGTGCAGCTCGGCATGCCGATCAACCTGTCGGATTCGCCGGTCGAGGTGAAGCGCTCGCCGCTCTTGGGCGAGCACACGGACGAGGTGCTCGGCTGGCTCGGCTACCAGGGCGAAGAGATCGCCGCCTTGCGCAAGGAAGGCGCGGTGTAGCGAGGCCGGATCGGTAGCTGTGCGTCCTTCGAGACGCCGGCTTCGCCGGCTCCTCAGGATGAGGAGATTTTCCTTAATGCCGTCAAAAGCCTATCCTCATCCTGAGGAGCGCCCGCAGGGCGCGTCTCGAAGGACGTAGGACGGGCATGCAGCACGGCGCCCCTCAGCACGACCGCCGCATCCACCCCGGCTCGGGGCGCCGGCGCGGGCTCGATCATCCGAAGGGCCGGCAGGTCGATCCCGCGGCGCTCGACGAGGTGCAGGAATTGCTGGGGCTGCGCGAGCGCCGGCGCGATCTGCTGATCGAGCACTTGCACCTGCTCCAGGACCGTTTCGGGTGCCTCCATGCGCGCCACCTGGCGGCGCTCGCGGAGGAGATGCGATTGGCTCTCGTCGAGGTCTACGAGGTCGCCTCCTTCTACGCCCATTTCGACATCGTCATGGAGGACGAGGCCGCGCCGCCCCTGACCCTGCGGGTGTGCGACTCGCTCTCCTGCGAGCTGGTCGGCGCGCTCGACCTCATCCAGGGCTTGCGGGCCCGGCTCGGGGACAAGCTGCGCGTCGTCCGCGCGCCCTGCATGGGCGGCTGCCACAACGCCCCCGTCGTCGCGATCGGCCACGCGCTGCACGAGCATGCGAGCCTCGACAGTGTCGCCGCCGCGGTCGCGGCCGGGGGGACGCACCCCGCGATCCCCTCCTATATCGAGCTCGCGCAATATCGCGAGAAGGGCGGCTATCGCCTGCTCGACGCCTGCCGCAACGGCGCGCGGCGGGTGGAGGAGATTATCGCGGCGCTGGAGAATTCGGGGCTGCGGGGCTTGGGCGGCGCCGGCTTTCCGACCGGGCGCAAATGGCGCTTCGTGTGCGCCGAGCCGGGGCCGCGGATGCTCGCCGTCAACGCCGACGAGGGTGAGCCCGGCACCTTCAAGGACCGCTGGTTTCTCGAAACCGACCCGCACCGCTTTCTCGAAGGCATGCTGATCGCCGCCTGGGCGATCGAGGCGGCCGGAATCTACATCTATCTGCGCGACGAATACCCGCAATGCCGCGAGATCCTCGTCCGCGAGATAAGGGCGCTCGAGGCCGCGGGGCTCGCGCCCGAGGGCCTCATCGAGCTGCGGCGCGGCGCCGGCGCCTATATCTGCGGCGAGGAATCGGCGATGCTCGAATCGATCGAGGGCAAGCGGGGGCTGCCGCGGCACAAGCCGCCCTTTCCGGCGCAGGTCGGGCTGTTCGGCCGGCCGACCCTGATCAACAACGTCGAGACGCTCTGGTGGGTGCGCGACATCGTCGAGAAGGCCCCCGATTGGTTCACCAAGGAGGGCCGCAACGGCCGGAAGGGGCTGCACACCTTTTCGGTGTCGGGACGGGTCAAGGAGCCGGGCGTCAAGGTCGCCCCGGCCGGCATCACCGCGAAGGAGCTGATCGAGGAATTCTGCGGCGGCATGGCCGAGGGGCACGAGTTCAAGGGCTATCTGCCGGGCGGCGCCTCGGGCGGCATATTGCCGGCCTCGAAGGCCGATATCCCGCTCGATTTCGGCACGCTCGAAGCGGAAGGCTGCTTCATCGGCTCGGCCGCGGTCGTCGTGCTCTCGGACAAGGACGACATGAAGGCGGTCGCGCTCAACCTCTTGCGCTTCTTCGAGGACGAGAGCTGCGGCCAGTGCACCCCCTGCCGCGCCGGCACCGAAAAGGCCGTGAAATTGATGAGCGCGCCACATTGGGACGAGCCCCTCTTGCAGGAATTGTCGCGGGTGATGACCGACGCCTCGATCTGCGGCTTGGGGCAGGCGGCGATGAACCCCGTGAAGATGGTGCTGAAGCACTTCCGCGACGATGTGCTGGCTGCCCCTCACCCCGACCCTCTCCCCGCGAGCGGGGAGAGGGAGGGACCCGCGTCAGCGGGAGGGTGAGGGGCAAGCGAGCGATGGAAAGGGTTTCATATGGCTGAACCCGTCAAATTCACCCTCGACGGCGAGGAGGTCACGGCCGCGCCGGGCGAGACGATCTGGCAGGTGGCGCATGCCCGCGGCATCGAGATCCCGCATCTGTGCTGGCTGCCGAAGCCCGGCTACCGGGCCGATGGTAATTGCCGCGCCTGCATGGTCGAGATCGAAGGCGAGCGCGTGCTCGCCGCCTCCTGTGTGAGGAAGCCCGCGCCCGGCATGAAGGTGAAGACGGCGAGCGAGCGGGCGAAGTTTTCCCGCCGCATGGTGTTCGAGCTCTTGATCGGCGACCAGCCGAACCGCGAGGTCGCGCACGACCCCAATTCGCGGCTGTGGGCCTGGGCCGACAAGCTCGGCGTCGGCGCCAGCCGCTTTCCGGGGCATGCGAAGCACGGCCCCGACCGCAGCCACCCGGCGATGGCGGTGGCGCTCGACGCCTGCATCGAGTGCAATCTGTGCGTGCGCGCCTGTCGCGAGGTGCAGGTCAACGACGTGATCGGCATGGCCGGGCGCGGCCACAGCGAGAAGATCGTCTTCGATTTCGACGACCCGATGGGCAAGAGCACCTGCGTCGCCTGCGGCGAATGCGTGCAGGCCTGTCCGACGGGCGCCTTGATGCCGTCCTCGCTGGTCGACGAGAACGGCGTCTATGCGAATGCCCCCGAGCGCGAGGTGAACAGCGTCTGCCCCTATTGCGGCGTCGGCTGCCAGCTGACCTACAAGATCCGCGAAGACCGTATCGTCGCGGTCGAGGGCCGCGAAGGGCCCGCCAATCTCAACCGGCTCTGCGTCAAGGGCCGCTTCGGCTTCGACTACGTCAATCACCCCGACCGTCTCACCGAGCCCTTGATCCGCAAGCAGGGGATCTCGAAGCACGATGTCGCGATCGACCCGGCCAACCCGTTGACGCACTTCAGGAAAGCGAGCTGGGAGGAGGCGCTGGAGCATGCCGCCGCCGGGCTCAAGCGCATCCGCGACGAGAAGGGCCGCCGCGCGCTCGCCGGCTTCGGCTCGGCCAAGGGCTCGAACGAGGAGGCCTACCTCTTCCAGAAGCTGGTTCGCACCGGCTTCGGCAGCAACAATGTCGATCACTGCACGCGGCTGTGCCACGCCTCCTCGGTGGCCGCCCTGATGGAGGGGATCGGCTCCGGCGCGGTGACCGCGCCCTTCACCGCGGCGAAGGACGCCGAGGTCATCATCGTCATCGGCGCGCGCCCGACCGAGAACCACCCCGTCGCGGCGACCTTCTTCAAACAGGCGGCGAAGCGCGGCGCGACCCTCATCGTCATGGACCCGCGCGGCCAGGCATTGGCGCGTCATGCGACCCATATGCTGCGGTTCAAGCCGGGGCGCGACGTGGCGATGCTGAACGCGCTGTTGCACACGATCGTCGAGGAGGACCTCTACGACCGCCAATACGTGCAGGCGCACTGCCAAGATTTCGAGAAACTGCGCGAGCACGTGCGCGGCTACGCGCCGGAAAAGATGGCCGAGATCTGCGGCATCGACGCCGCGACCCTGCGCCATATCGCGCGCACCTATGCCCGCGCCAAGGCGGCGATCATCTTCTGGGGCATGGGCATCTCGCAGCATGTCCACGGCACCGACAATGCGCGGTGTCTGATCGCGCTCGCCCTCGTCACCGGCCAGGTCGGGCGGCCGGGCACGGGGCTGCATCCGCTGCGCGGCCAGAACAACGTGCAGGGCGCCTCCGACGCCGGCCTCATCCCGATGGTCTATCCCGACTACATGTCGGTCGAGGATGATCAGGTTCGCGCGAAGTTTGAGCGGCTCTGGGGGACGGGCCTCGATGACAAGCGCGGCCTCACCGTCGTCGAGATCATGGACGCGGTGCATCGCGGCGAGATCGCCGGCATGTACATCATGGGCGAGAACCCGGCGATGTCGGACCCGGATGTGAGCCATGCGCGCGAAGCGCTCGCCAAGCTCGAGCACCTCGTCGTGCAGGACCTCTTCCTGACCGAGACGGCGAAATACGCCGATGTCGTGCTGCCGGCCTCGGCTTGGCCCGAGAAGGACGGCACGGTCAGCAATACGAACCGCCAGGTGCAGATGGGCAGGACCGCGCTGCCGCTGCCCGGCAATGCGCGGCAGGATTGGTGGATCATCCAGGAGATCGCCCGGCGCATCGGACTCTCCTGGTCCTATACCCATCCGCGCGACGTCTTTGCCGAGATGAAGGAGGCGATGCCGTCCCTCGACAACATCACCTGGGAACGCCTGGAGCGCGAGAGTTCGGTCACTTATCCCTGCGACGCCCCGGACAAGCCCGGCAACGAGATCGTCTTCGCGAACGGTTTTCCGACCGCCTCCGGGCGCGGCCGCCTGGTGCCGGCGGCGATCGTGCCGCCCGCCGAGGAGCCGGACGCGGAATACCCGATGGTGCTGACCACCGGCCGCCAGCTCGAACATTGGCACACCGGCGCGATGACGCGGCGCGCCGGCATCCTCGACGAGATCGAGCCCGAGGCGGTCGCTTCGCTGGCGCCGGCGGAATTGCGCCGGCTCGGCGTCGCCGCCGGCGACCGGGTGCGGGTCGCCACCCGCCGCGGCGCCATCGAATTGAAGGCGCGCGCCGACAGCGCGGTCGCGCCCGGCATGGTGTTCATCCCGTTCTGCTATGCCGAAGCGGCCGCCAATATCCTGACCAACCCGCAGCTCGACCCCATCGGCAAGATCCCCGAATTCAAATTCTGCGCCGCCCGCGTCGAGCCGGCCCCGGTCAAGGCGGCGGCGGAGTAGAAGGCCATTTTCTTTGGCGCGAGCGAACCGGCGGAGGGTGCCGATGGAATCTTCATCAACTTCTGCAATGTGACTAATTTTTCGAGATGGACCAGTCTCGCACACGGTCCGGTTTGCGCCAGATAAGAAGGATGCGCTCGCCCGGGAGCTCAATGCAATAAAGCTCGTCGGCCTCGTATCCGAGTTCCTCCCATGCCTCGACAAGCTTGCGCCAAGTTCCCGCGGCGCGGCTGCCCTTGCCTAGCAGTCGGAGCAGCTTCCTCAGATGAACCTGCGCGTATCCCGCCTCGTGAACCTGATGCAGCAGTTCGGCGAGTTCGAACCGCAACTCCCCCTCCCGCACTTGTTCAATCACGGCCATCGTCGGACCCTTTCCGCTTATATCCTGTGGCGGGAACATGGTGTCGCCGAGCGGCGGGCGCAAGGGGTCCTCTGAGAAGTTACTCAACTTTTGAAAAGTAGGCAAGCTTTTCGAGCGCTGGACGCGAACGAGCTCCCTGATCGCGCGAAACTCCTCGGGAGTTACCGGCAGGAGAACCTCGGCATCCTTCCAGTCATTCGCCGTTGTCGGCGGGACCTCGGAATAGTCGATCTCCTCGTCACGAACATCGAGGAGCTTCGAAAAGTATTCCCTGGGTTTATCCGGCCGTGTGCCCATAGTAGATCTCGCGCTCTACGGCGTTTGCCGGCCGCATCGAGATGATGCGGCACTTCCGGTTTCGCGGCGTATAGATAACGACGATCACCCGGCCGTACAACTCGCCGAGCACCATGAAGCGTGGCTCCCTAGGGCGCCGCCGCCTTGTGTCCGGGCGCCGGACCAAAGGGCCGCGAAAGATGATGCGGGCGGCCTCGAAAACGAAGTCGCGATCGGCGAACGTGGCAAGGCTCTTTTCTCGATCCCATTCGAAGTCGTCGTCTCCGTATGGCGAGATCCACGGCCGATAAATTACCGGCATTGGAGAACCCGCCTTAAAATTGCCGAGTCTACGGCAGCTCGTAGCCGATCGCGCTTTCGATCGTGAGCGTCTTTTCGACGGCCGGCCGGGCCAGCATGCGCCGGTAATGCGCGTCGAGGTTCAGGAAATCGCTCGGCCCCGGCTTCGCCCAGCCGACGAAGCGCCAATAGAGGCGGAAGAGGTGGATGTCGGCGATCGAATAGGCGCCGGCGGCCCAATCGCGGCCGGCCAGCCGGCAGTCGGCGATGCCGAAGACCTCGTGCGAGCGCTCAATCCCCTGTCGGCGGGCCGGGTGAACCGTCGCGGCGATGAACGACATCCAGGACACCGCTTGCGCCTCCGCCTCGATGTCGCCAGCCGGCCACAGCCCGGCCTCGGGGAAGCGGCGGGCGAGGTAATAGAGAATTCCGGCTACCTCGGTCAGCGGGCGGCCGTTGACGAGCAGGGTCGGGACCTTGCCCTCCGGGTTGACCGCCAGGTATTCGGGCGCACGCTGCTCCTTTTTTGCAAAAGAAATCCAGCGGCTCTCGAACGGCACGCCGATCTCATTGAGCGCGATATGCGGCGCCATCGAGCTCGATCCGGGGGAAAGATAAAGCGTGAGGGTCATTCTCGTTCGGCTTTCGAATCGGGGGCGATCAGGCGAATTCCGGGAAAGTAGGTTCTGTATCGCGCCGCGTCACGGCTGATCAGCGGACAGGCCGATATCGCGGCATGCGCACCAAGAAAGAAATCGGCAAGCATGCCGGTCCTGGTTCCGCCGGCGGAGCGATAGCGCTGAAACGCCTTCCCCGCCAAAAAGAGTGCGGCCCGAGGCATCGGCGCCATCGTCAGCCCGGCCGTCGAGATCATCGCGTCGAGTTCTTCGATGCGCGCATAGCCGATCGACAGCTCGGCATAGACGATGTCGTTGATGGCAAGCTCGTCTTGTGCGGCGGCGCGTTCGAGCTGCTGTTGCGACCAGGAAGCCCAGCGGCGGTCGTCGGTCACGAGGTCGAGCAAAACATTCGTGTCGAGGAGGATCACCCAGGCTCCTCGCCCCGCGACAAAGCCATGATCTCGTCCGTGCTCAGCGCCAGCTTCGCGCTTCCGCGCAGGGTTGCGAACACGCTCTTCGGCGGTTCATGTTCCGCAACCAAGTATATCCTCCCGTCGACCGCTGCTTCGAATGCAACATCCGATCCGGGTTTCAGCCCCAACCGGTCGCGCACCCGCTTTGGAATGGTCACTTGGCATTTGGCGGTCAATCTGGTCATCGCGATGCTCGTAATACCAATCCGAGATTAGGTAATACCATGAGGTGATGGCCGCGTCACGCCGAGCCGGCCTCGCGCCATGGCTGCGCCGCACCCCCACCCTGACCCTCCCCCGCAAGCGGGGGAGGGAATGGGAGGGGGCCGCCGGCGCGCTCGGCACTCGCCGTTCTGGGCCGGAAGTGCTAGGTAGTGGGCACCCGCCGCGGCGGGGTTCGGCAATAGGGCGGCGCGCATGCTCGTCGAGATCGGTCACTTTGCCCTGATCCTCGCGTTTCTCGTCGCGGTCGTGCAGGGCGTGGCGCCGCTGCTGGGCGCCTCGGCCGGGGTCGGCGCGCTGATGGATTTGGCGCGGCCGGCGGCGCTCTTGCAATTGGCATTGATCGCGCTCGCCGCGGCGGTCTTTGTGCACGCCCACATCGTCTCCGATTTTTCGGTGCTGAACGTCTACGAGACCTCGACCCGCAACCTGCCGCTCGTTTACAAATTCGCCGGCACCTGGGGCAGCCACGAGGGCTCGATGCTGCTCTGGGTCTTCATGCTCGCCCTCTTCGGGGCACTCGTCGCGCTGTTCGGCGGGGCGCTGCCGAGCCGGCTGAAAGCGCGCACGATTGCCGTCCAGGGACTGCTCGGCTGCCTGACGCTCGCTTTCATCCTGTTCACCTCCGACCCGTTCGTCCGGATTTTCCCGGTGCCGATCAACGGGCGCGACCTCAACCCGATCCTGCAGGATCCGGGTCTCGCCATTCACCCGCCCTTTCTCTATTTCGGCTATGTCGGCTTCTCGATCACCTACTCCTTCGCCGTCGCGGCGCTGCTCGAGGGGCGGATCGGCGCCGCCTGGGCGCGCTGGGTGCGGCCCTGGACGCTCGTTGCCTGGTGCGGCCTGACGATCGGCATCGCGCTCGGCAGCCACTGGGCCTATTACGTGCTCGGCTGGGGCGGCTGGTGGTACTGGGACCCGGTCGAGAACGCCTCCTTCATGCCGTGGCTGCTCGGCACGGCGCTCATTCATTCGGCGGCGGTCGTCGAGAAGCGCGAGACCTTGCAGCGCTGGACCGTGCTGCTCGCGATCCTGACCTTCGGCATGAGCCTGGTCGGCACCTTTCTCGTGCGCTCGGGCGTCCTCACCTCGGTGCACGCTTTCGCAGTGGCCCCGAGCCGCGGCATCTTCATCCTGGCGATCATCGCGCTCGTCGTCGGCGGCGCGCTCGTGCTCTACGCGCTGCGCGCGCAGAGCCTCGAAACCGGCAGCCCGTTCGCGCCGGTCAGCCGAGAAGGCGCGCTGGTGCTGAACAACGTCATCCTTTCGGCCGGTATGGCGACGGTCTTTCTCGGCACCTTCTACCCGCTCTTCGCGCAGCTCGCGAGCGGCGTCAAACTGTCGGTCGGGCCGCAATATTTCGACCGCACCTTCGTGCCGATGCTGGTGCCGGCGATCATCGCGATGGTCATCGCGCCGACCCTGCACTGGCGCCGCGGCCGGCTCGGCGCGGCAGTGCGGCGGCTCGCGCCGGCGCTCGCCGGCGCCGTACTCGCCCCGCTTGTCGCCTGGCTCTTTGTCCCGCCGGCGCCGTGGCAGGCCTTCGCCGGTATCGCACTCGCCGCCTGGGCGATGCTCGGCGTCTTGACCGATCTCGCCGAGCGCGGCGGCTTCATGCGGCTGTCGCCGGCGGCCGGCTGGCGGCGGCTGCGCCGTCTGCCGCGCGGCGTCTGGGGCCAGTCGCTGGCACATTTCGGGGTCGGCGTGTTGATTGCCGGGATCGCCGTCTCGACCGCCTGGCGGTCGGAGCGGATCGCCACCGTGCGTTCCGGCGACAGCTTGAAGATCGCCGGGCTGACGCTCAATTTCGCCGGCGTGAGTGAGACCGACGTCGAGAATTACCGCGAGCAGCGCGCCCGGGTGGTGGTCGAGCGGCCGAACGGCGAGAGCTATATCCTCCATCCGGAGCGCCGCTGGTTTGCGGTGGCGCAGACGAGCACCGTGCACACCGCGATCGCCACCAACGGGCTCGCCGATCTCTACCTCGCGCTCGGCGATCCGGACGGCAAGGGCGGCTGGGTGCTGCGCGCCTATTACAACCCGCTGGTGCCGTGGATCTGGTTCGGCGCGCTGATCGCCGCCTTGGGCGGGCTCGTCTCGCTGACCGACCGGCGCTTGCGGCTGCGGCTGCCGCAGGCGCGCTCGGCCGCGGCGATCGCCGCGCAGAAGGCGGAGCCCGGATGAGAAGCGGGCTGTTCTTTGCGGCGTTGCTCGCCGTCGTCGCCATCGTGCCGGCGGCGCCCGCTCTCGAGCCGTCGGAAGAGCTCGCCAATCCGGCGCTCGAGGCGCGCGCCGAGGCGATCGGTGGCGAGCTGCGTTGTCTCGTCTGCCAGAACGAGTCGATCGAGCAATCGAACGCGCCGCTGGCGCACGATCTGCGGCTGCTGATCCGCCGCCACCTGCTCGCCGGCGACACCGACAAAGAGGTCGTCGATTACGTCGTTGCGCGCTACGGCATCTTCGTCCTGCTCGATCCGCCGTTCCGGCCGGTCACTTATCTGCTGTGGCTCGGGCCGCCGGGGCTGCTCTTGGCGGCCGGCTTGATGCTGTGGCGGCGCGCGCGGCGCCGCGGCGGCGCGCCGCCCCCGCCGGACCTCAGCCAAGAGGAGCGGACGCGCGCGGCCGAGCTGCTGGGCGGCCGCTCATGATCCTGTTCGTGGCCGTCGCGGCGGCGCTCGTTCTCGCCGCCCTCGCGTTCCTGCTGCTGCCGCTGTTGCGGCGCCGCGGCGGCGGTGCGGACGACCGCGCCTCCGTCGTCGCGGTGTTCCGGCGGCAACTGGCCGACATCGACGCCGAGTTTGAGCTCGGCACCGTTTCGGCGGAGGAAGCCGCCGCGGCGCGCACCGAGATCACCCGGCATCTGCTGGCCGCCGCCGACCGCGAGGCGCGCCAGGCGAGGCTGCCGCCGGGCAGCGCCGGCGAAATTTCGTGGCGCGTCGGCGCCGCCGTCGCGATCGCCGGCATCGTGCCGGCCGCCGCCTTCGTCCTCTATCTCGCGGTCGGCGCGCCGGCGGCGATCGAGATCGCAGCCGGCGCCGCGCCGGCAGAGGCGGGCGCGGCGCATGACGGCGCCACGCTCGCCGCCGCCACGGACCAGCTCGCCGCCCGGCTCGCGCGCGAGCCCAATCATCCGCGCGGCTGGATACTGCTCGCCCGCAGCAGCGCCTCGCTCGGTCGCTTCGCGGCGGCGCGCAAGGCGTATCGGCGGGCGATCGCGATGCAGCCCGACGACACCGGATTGCATGCCGAGCTCGGCGAGGTGCTGGTGCTGGAGGCGGGCGGTGTCGTCACCCCCGCCGCCAAGGCCGAGTTCGCGACGACCCCCGGCGACCCGCGGGCGCGCTATTACCTCGCCGAGGCGGTGGCGCAAGCAGGCGACACGGCCGGCGCCGAGAAGGCGCTCTCGGCGCTGCTCGCCGAGGCGCCGGCGAACGCACCGTGGCGCTCGGTCGTCGAGAAGCGCCTGGCCGCGATCAAGGCGCAGGGCGGGGCGGCGGCATCGCCGCCTCCGGCCGCCGCGGCCGGCGCGTCTGCGGCGCCGCCGCCGGCGCCTTCCGCGGCCATGGTCGCCGCCGCGCAGCAGATGACGCCGCAGCAGCGCCAGGCGATGATCGAGGGCATGGTGGCGCGCCTCGCCGCTCGGCTCGCGGCGCAGCCGGACGATCCGCAGGGATGGCTGATGCTGGCGCGCTCCTACCGCACGCTCGGGCGCAATGCCGACGCGGTGGCTGCGCTCAAAAGCGCGAACGCGCATGTGCACGGCAATCTCGACCTGTTGAAGGCGTATATGGCGGCGTTGGGCGGCGGTGTCGCAAACGAGCGGCTGACGCCTGAGGTCGCCGGCCTCGCGAGCCGGATCCACGCGCTCGACGACAAGGAGCCCGACGCGCTGTGGTATCTGGGGCTCGCCGCGGCGGCGCATGGCGATCCCGCCCGCGCCGCGACATATTGGCGGCAGCTCGTCGCCGTGCTGCCGGCGGGCGGGGCGGACCGGGCGGCCGTCGAGCGCCGGCTCGCGGCGCTGCGCTGAGAGGGGCGAACCGCGGTGCCGCTCGCCCCCGATCTTTGTCTCGTTACCGGCGCCACCGGCTTCGTCGGCTCGGCGGTTGCGCGGGCGCTGCTCAATTCGGGGCACCGCGTGCGCGTGCTCGCCCGCCCGAAAAGCGACCGGCGCAACCTTGCGAATCTGCGCGTCGAGATCGCCGAGGGCTCGCTCGAAGACGAAGCGTCCATCGCTCGGGCAGTTGCCGGCTGCCGCTATCTGTTTCATGTCGCGGCCGATTATCGCCTGTGGGTGCCCGATCCGGCGGCGATGATGGCGACCAATGTCGAGGGTACGCGCCGGCTGATGCTGGCGGCGCTCGCTGCCGGCGTCGAGCGCATCGTCTATACGAGCAGCGTCGCGACCCTCGGCATCGTGCCGAGGGGCGCCGCCGACGAGGAGACGCCGAGCCGCTTCGAAGACATGGTCGGGCCCTACAAGCAGTCGAAATTCCGCGCCGAGGAAGCGGTGCGGCGGCTCGTCGAGGAAGAGGGGCTGCCGGCCGTCATCGTCAACCCGTCGACGCCGGTCGGCCCGCGCGACGTGAAGCCGACGCCGACGGGGCGCGTCATCGTCGAGGCGGCGCGCGGCCATATGCCGGGTTTCATCGACACCGGCCTCAACCTGGTGCATGTCGACGACGTCGCCGTCGGCCAGCTCGCCGCGGCCAGCCTCGGCCGCATCGGCGAGCGCTACATTCTCGGCGGCGACAACATGGCGCTGTCCGCCATCCTTGCCGATGTTGCCGAGCGTACCGGCCGGCGGCCGCCTTTCTTCGAGGTGCCGCGCTGGCTCGCCTATAGCGCCGCGGCCGGGGCCGAGCTGACGGCGCGAATGACGCGGCGCCAGCCCTTCATGACCCGCGACGGGGTTCGCATGGCGCGGAAAAAGATGTACTTCACCTCGGCGAAGGCCATCCGCGAGCTGGGCTACGCCCCGCGGCCGGCGCCCATGGGCATCGCCGAGGCGATCGACTGGTTCAAGGCGAACGGATATCTCTGATGGCGGTAGCCGAAGAGCGCGGCGGCGGCAGCCTCGAGACGCCCTCGGGCAAATCGCGCGGCGACGAGAATTTCCCGGTCGGCTCGCTGCTGATCCGGCGCGGCCTGCGCGCGCATGTGCACGCCTTTTACCGCTTCGCCCGCAACGCCGACGACATCGCCGACAACCCGGGCATGGAAGCGGCCGAAAAGGTGCGCCGGCTCGACCGGATGGCGGCGATCCTCGACGGCGCGCCCGGCGCCGATTCGCCGGCCGCGGCGGCGATGCGGGAAAGCCTCCTCGCCACCGGCGTGACGGCGCAGCACTGCCACGACGTGCTGACCGCCTTTCGCCTCGATGCGACGAAGCTGCGCTACCGCGACTGGGGCGAGCTGATGGAATATTGCCGCTATTCGGCCTCGCCCGTCGGGCGGCAGCTGCTCGATCTGCACGGCGAAGACCGCGGCGCCTGGCCCTATTCCGACGCGCTGTGCTCGGCATTGCAGGTTCTGAACCATCTGCAGGATTGCGGCGAGGATTATTGCCGGCTCGACCGGGTCTATCTGCCGCAAGAGGATCTGGCGGCGAACGGCATCGGCGTCGAGGCGCTCGCCCTGCCGGCGGCGAGCCCGGCGCTGCGCCGCGTGTTCGACGGCCTGATCGAGCGCACGGCGGCCCTCGTCGAGACCTCGAAAGGCCTGCCGCCGCGCGTCAAGGCGCGCGGCCTGCGCTGCGAATGCGCGGTCATCGTCGCGCTCGCCGGCCGGCTCGCCGGGCGGCTGCGCCGTGGCGACCCGCTCGCCCGCCGCGTCGGGCTCGGCAAGGCCGATTTCCTCGCCGCCTTCCTCCTCGGGGTCGTGCGAGGGTATCGCGCATGAGGGGGCGGGCGCGCGGCGCCGTCGGGCCGGACCCCGACGAGGATGCGGCGCTGCGCGAAGCGATCCGGCAACGGGTCGCGGCGGCGGGCACCTCGTTCTATTGGGCGATGCGCCTCTTGCCGCGCGATCGGCGCAACGGCATGTACGCCCTTTACGCCTTCTGCCGCGAGGTCGACGACATCGCCGACGATGCCGGTCCGGTGGCCGGGAAAAGGGCCGCGCTCGATGCGTGGCGCGAGGAAATCGACGCGATCTATGCCGGCCGGCCGCGCCGGCTCGTCGGGCGGGCGCTGGTCGGGCCGGTGCGGCGCTACGAGTTGCCGCGGGAGGAGTTTCTCGCGGTTATCGACGGCATGCAGATGGACGCCGAGCGCGACATCCGCGCTCCCGATCTGGCGACTCTCGATCTCTATTGCCGGCGCGTTGCCAGCGCCGTCGGCCACCTGTCGGTGCCGATCTTCGGCGATGCCGGCGACAGCGCCCACCGGGTCGCCGAGGCGCTCGGCCGCGCCTTGCAGCTGACCAACATTCTGCGCGACCTGGCCGAAGACGCCGCCCGCGGCCGCCTCTACCTGCCGCGCGAAATTCTCGACCGGCACGGCATTGCGGGTTCAGATCCCGCCGCGGTGCTGCGGCATCCGGCCCTGGCGGCCGTCTGCCGCGACGTCGCGGCGATGGCGCAGGCGCATTTCGCGCAGGCCGAGCGGGCGATGGCGCAGTGCAGCCGCCGCGCGATGCGCCCGGCGGCGGTGATGGCGGCCTTCTACAGCGCGACCCTGGCGGCGCTGTTGCGCGCGGATTGGCGCGATCCGGACGAGCGCGTCAGCCTGTCGAAACCGCGAAAGCTGGGGCTCGTGCTGCGGCACGGCCTCTTATGACGGGTCCGCCGCGGGCGCATGTCGTCGGCGCCGGCCTGTCGGGTCTGGCCGCGGCGCTCACGCTCGCCGAGGCGGGCCATGCGGTGATGCTCTACGAGGCCGCGGCGCATGCCGGCGGCCGCTGCCGCTCCTATTTCGACCGCGAGCTGGGCTTGCGCATCGACAACGGCAACCATCTGCTGCTGTCCGGCAATCGCGCGGCGCTTTCCTATGTCGAGCGGATCGGCGCGCGCCCGACCTTTCTCGGGCCGCTCGACCCGGTCTTCCCGTTCGTCGATCTGGGGACCGGCGAGCGCTGGACCTTGCGGCCCAATCCCGGGCGGGTGCCGTGGTGGATCCTGCGGCCGCGGCGGCGCGTGCCCGGCAGCCGCGCGATCGATTACCTGGCGCCGCTGCGATTGTCGCGCGCCGGCCCGGCGGCGACGGTGACGGAGGTCCTCGGCGCCGACGAGCGGCTGTTCTCCCGGCTCTGGGAGCCGCTTGCCGTCGCCGCCCTCAACACCGCCGCCGCGGACGGCTCGGCGCGGCTCTTCGGGCAGGTCCTCGCCGAGACGCTCGGCCGGGGCGGGGCGGCCTGCCGCCCCTGTTTGCCGCGCGAGGGGCTGTCGGAAAGCCTCGTCGATCCGGCTCTCGCCGCGCTCGGCCGGCGTGGCGCCGACATCCGCTTCGGCGCGCGCCTCGCCCAGCTGCATTTCATCGACGACCGGGTCGGCGAATTGACGTTCGACGACACCGGCGTCGGGGTCGCCGCCGGCGAAGCGGTCGTCCTCGCCGTCCCCGCTGCGGTCGCCGCGCGCCTCGTCCCGGGGCTCGCCGTCCCCAACCGCCACGAGCCGATCGTCAACGCGCATTTCCAGGTCGAGGCGCCCGCCGAGGCGCCGTTCTTTATCGGCGTCGTCGGCGGCGCCGCACAATGGGTGTTCAGGAAGCGCGGCGTCCTCTCGGTCACCGTCAGCGCCGCCGACGATCTCGTCGACCGTCCCGCCGAGGAACTGCGCGACCTCTTATGGCGCGACACCGCCGCCGCCTATCGGCTGCCCGTTGCCGCTGCGCCGCCGGCCCGCATCGTCAAGGAGCGGCGGGCGACTTTCGCCGCCGCGCCGAGCCAGCTGGAGCGGCGGCCGCGGGCGGCGACGGCTTGGGAAAACCTTGTGCTCGCCGGCGACTACACCGATACCGGCTTGCCGGCGACGATCGAAGGGGCTATTCGCTCCGGCTTCGCCGCGGCGCGGCACTGGCTCTACCGCGGACGCCGCACAGAGCGATGAACAGCAGGCTCGAAGACGCGATCGACCGCGCCGTCGCGTCGCTGCTTTCCCGGCAACGCGCGGACGGGCATTGGGTGTTCGAACTCGAGGCGGACGTGACGATTCCGTCCGAGTACATCCTGTTGCAGCATTACCTCGGCACGATCGACAAGGCGGTCGAGGCGAAGCTCGCGCGGTATATCCGCGCGATCCAGGGCGAGCACGGCGGCTGGCCCCTGTTTCACGGCGGCGCCATCGACGTGAGCGCCTCGATCAAGGCCTATTTCGCGCTGAAGGCTGCCGGCGACCCGATCGACGCGCCGCATATGGCACGGGCGCGCGAGGCGATCCTCGCTTTGGGCGGGGCGCGCAGGGCCAACGTTTTCACGCGCACGCTGCTCGCGCTCTTCGGCGAGGTGCCGTGGCGCGCGGTGCCGGTGATGCCGGTCGAAATCATGCTGCTGCCGCGCTGGTTTCCCTTTCATATCGACAAGATCTCGTACTGGTCGCGCACCGTCCTCGTGCCGCTCCTGGTGCTGATGGCGCTGAAGCCGCGGGCGCGCAACCTGCAGGGCGTGCACGTCGGCGAGCTTTTTGTCGAGCCGCCCGAACGGGTGCGCGGCTGGATCGCCGGCCCGACCTCGTCGCCCTTGGCGCTCGCCTTCGCGCTGCTCGACCGGCTGCTGCGGCTGGCCGAGCCGTTCTTCCCGAAACGCGCCCGGCAGCGCGCGATCGAGGCGGCGGTCGCCTTCGTGTCGGAGCGGCTCAACGGCGAAGACGGCCTCGGCGCCATCTATCCGGCGATGGCGAACGCCGTGATGATGTTCGATTGCCTCGGCTACCCGCGCGACGAGCCGCGCGTCGTGACGGCGCTCGCGGCGATCGGCAAGCTGCTCGTCTTCGACGGCGACAAAGGCTATTGCCAGCCCTGTCTGTCGCCGGTGTGGGACACGGTGCTTGCCGCGCACGCGCTGTTGGAGGTCGGCACGGACGGCGTCGGAGCGCCGGTGCGGCGGGGGCTCGATTGGCTCGCCGCCAGGCAGGTGCTCGATGTCGTCGGCGACTGGGCGGCGGCGCGGCCGGGCTTGCGGCCGGGCGGCTGGGCCTTTCAATACGAAAATCCGCATTATCCCGATCTCGACGACACCGCCGCGGTCGGCCTCGCGCTCGACCGCTTCGACGGGGCCCGCTACCGCGAGGCGATCGAGCGCGCCGCCGAATGGGTCCTCGGCATGCAGAGCCGCAGCGGCGGCTGGGCTGCTTTCGATGCCGACAACACGCATTTTTATCTGAACCATATCCCGTTCGCCGATCACGGCGCGCTGCTCGACCCGCCGACCGCCGACGTGACGGCGCGCTGCCTCGGCTTTCTGGCGCAGCTCGGCTACCGGGCCGAGCATCCGGCGGTCGCCGCGGCGACCGCCTACCTCTACCGCGAGCAGGAGGCAGATGGGTCCTGGTTCGGCCGCTGGGGAACCAATTACATCTACGGCACCTGGTCGGTCCTCGCCGCGCTCAACGCGATCGGAGTGCCCCGGGACGCGCCGCCGGTCCGGCGCGCCGTCGCTTGGCTGCTGGCGCGCCAGCGCGCCGACGGCGGCTGGGGGGAAGGCGGAGAATCCTACTGGCCGAACGCGCCGCACGGCGAGGCGCGCTGCGCCACGGCCTCGCAAACGGCCTGGGCGCTGCTCGCGCTGATGGCGGCGGGCGAAGTCGAAAACCCGGCGGTGCCGCGCGGCGTCCAATATCTGATCGAGACGCAGGACGGTCGCGGCGATTGGCCGGAGCCGTGGTTCACCGCGGTCGGGTTTCCGCGCGTCTTCTATCTGCGCTATCACGGCTACCCCGCTTTCTTCCCGCTGTGGGCGCTCGCCCGCTACCGCCGCCTCGCCGCCGCCAATGCGCGCCGCGTGACGTTCGGCATCTGAGGCGTCCGGGGGATAACGGAACCGGCTCCTGCGCAAGGCTGTTCCCTACCGGTGGGAGCGCGAGCGGTGAGCGATACGACATGTGCGAACCTTGAGGCCGCCCCGGCTCGGTTGCCGTGGCGTGCGCTCAGGCGGATATTCGAGGGCGATGCGCTCGCCGCCTTTCCAAGCGAGGCCTTCGAGGCGGAAGCCGTTGCCTTGCGCATCCTCGGCGGCCGCCAGTTCATCCTCAACCGGCCGGACGCGATCCGCCGGGTGCTCGTCGAGAACCCGGGGAATTATGCACGCGCGGCGCCGACCCTCAGGGTCCTGCGCCCGATCTTCGGTCGTGGCCTCTTTCTCGCCGAGGGCGAGGAGTGGGAGGCGCAGCGGCACACCATGGCCTCGGCCTTCACGCCGCGCGCGGTCAGGATCCTGGCCCGCCACGTCGTGCTCGGCGTCGACCGGTTCATCGCCGATCTCGGGGACCGCGAGGGGGAACCCGTGGATCTCGTCCCGCTGCTGCGCCGGCTCGCCCTCGGCATCATCGGCCAAGCGCTGTTCTCGCTCGAAATGGAGCGCTGGGGCGACGAGCTTTTCGCGCTGATCGGCACCTACGCGGTGCGGCTCGGGCGCCCGGCGGTCGGCGATTTTCTGGTTCCCGGCAGCTGGCCGAGTCCGAGCGATTTCGCCCGCGCCCGCTTTCGCCGCGACTGGCGCCGCCTCGTCGGCCATATCGTCGCAGAGCGCCTGGCGCGCTGCGGCGACGGCAAGCCGCGCGACCTGTTCGATCTGCTCGTCTCGAGCCGGCGCACGGGCGGCATCGACCTCGATGGCCTCGCCGACCAGGTATCGACGATCCTCGTCGCCGGCCACGATACGACCGCCGCGGCGCTGTTCTGGTCGCTCTACCTGCTGGCAAGGATGCCGCGGGAGCAGCGGCGGGTAGCCGAGGAAGCGGCGGCGGCCGAGTTGGAGGCCGACACCGCCGCCGAGGATCTGCCCCGGCTCGTCTACACGCGCGCCTTTGCCGACGAGGTGTTGCGCTTCTATCCGCCGGCCTTCGTGATCGTGCGGCGGGCGCGCCGGGAGGACCGTGCCGGCGGCCTGGCGATCCCCCGGGGCTCGCTCGTCCTCGTCTCGCCGTTCGTGCTGCATCGGCATCGCGGATTGTGGGAGGCCCCCGAGCGCTTCGACCCGTCGCGCTTTCTGCCCGGCATGCCGCCGCCGCCGCGGCTTTCCTATCTGCCGTTCGGCGCCGGACCGCGCGTTTGCATCGGCGCGCAGTTCGCCCTGACCGAGCTGGTGCTGGCGAGCGCGCTCCTCGCCCGCGCCTTCGACATCGCGCTGCCGGCGGGGGCGCGGACGCGGCCGAAGGCGATCGTCACGACGCAGCCCGAAACCCCGCCGCCCTTTCTTTTCGAGCCGCGCAGCGATGCCCGCCTCCGTGCCGCGCGGGCGGCCGGTCATCCCGCTTTAAACAGCCTCGTACAAACTTGACACCTTTTCGCCGCGGTACGGTATAAGACCGCGACGATTGCGTTCCCGCTTGGGGATCGCGGCGCCGAATCTATTGCGCCGAGACCGAGGCAGGGAGCGCCAATCGCCTGCGAGGGTCGCATAAAAGCGGGGGGACAAGTCATGCGGGCGTTGACGGTGCTCTGCACCTCAGGGCTTGCGTCCGAAGCGCGGATTGCCCGAAAGGCCGGGTTCTCGGTGGTGGTCGGCGCCGGCGACCGTCAGCGCACGGCGGCGCTCGTCGACAGCGCGCTCGAGGGAGCCAGCTGCCTCGTCAGCTTCGGCATCGCCGGCGCGCTCGCGCCGCAACTGCGGCCGGGCGACGTCGTGCTATCGGGGGAAGTCATCGCGCCCGACGGGCGCTGGCGCAGCGAGGAAGGACTGTGCCGCAGGCTCGGCGCGCTGGCGTGCGAGATCGGCGCCGTCGAGGGGCCGGTCTACGGCGCGCCCTCGATCCTCGCGCTGCCCCGGCAGAAGGAGCGTGCCTGGAGCGAGACCGGCGCGCTCGCCGTCGATCTCGAAAGCGACGTCGTCGCGCGCGCGGCGCGGCAGGCCGGGATCCCGTTCCTCGTGTTGCGCTCGATCGCCGACACGGTCTACCGCGAGCTGCCCTCGGCGGCGCTGCTTCCGCTTGCCGCGGACGGCACGCCGGAAGTGCTGCGCGTGCTCGCCGACGTGATCCGCCGGCCGCGGCAGATCGCCGCGCTCGTCGGCCTCGCGCGCGAGGCCCGGACGGCGCTGTCGGCGCTAGTGCGGCCGGCCCGCGCTCTGCACGCGGTGGTCGGCGCCTAGCCGCGCCATCGCTTCCTCGACGTGGCGGGAGAAGACGTACTGCGCCGGGCGCTGGCGCTCCAGCCCGATCTCCGGCGCCATCTCGCCTTCCGTGCGCGGGCCGCGCAAGGCCGCCGCTGCCGCCTTCAGCGGATGCTGCATCGCGTCCATCACGGCGGTCGCCTCGTAGCCGCTGTGCACCATGCATTGCGCGCATTTCTCGTAATTGCCGGTGCCGTAGGCGTCCCAGTCCGTCTCTTCCATCAGCTCCTTGAAGGTCCGGGCATAGCCCTCGCCGAGTAGGTAGCACGGCCGCTGCCAGCCGAAATAATTGCGCGTCGGATTGCCCCACGGCGTGCAGCGGTAGCTCTGGTTGCCGGCGAGAAAGTCGAGGAACAGGCCCGATTGGTTGAACGACCAGCGGCCGCGGCGAAAGATCTCGCGGAACAATTCCTTGGTGCGGCGGCGGTTGAGGAAGTGCTCCTGGTCCGGCGCCCGCTCGTAGGCGTAGCCGGGCGAAACGGTGATGCCGTCGATGCCGAGCCGCGTGACCTCGTCGAAAAAGCCGGCGACCCGCTCGGGCGCGACGCCTTCGAAAAGCGTCGCGTTGATGTTGACGCGAAAGCCGCGCGCCTTGGCGGCCATAATCGCCGCGACGGCGCGGTCGTAGACGCCCTCCTGGCACACCGACTTGTCGTGCGCCTCGCGGTCGCCGTCGAGATGCACGGTCCAGGCGAAGTAGGGGTGCGGCCGGAACTGGTCGAGCTTTTTCTCGAGCAGCAGCGCGTTGGTGCACAGATAGACGTATTTCTTGCGGGCGAGGATGCCCTCGACGATGGCCTCGATCTCGCGGTGCAACAGCGGCTCGCCGCCGGCCAGGACGACGACCGGGGCGCCGCATTCCTCGACCGCATCGAGGCATTCGCCGACGGACAGGCGCTGGTTGAGGATCGCGTCCGGGTAGTCGATCTTGCCGCAGCCGGCGCAGGCGAGGTTGCAGCGGAACAGCGGCTCCAGCATCAAGACGAGCGGGTAGCGTTTGACGCCCTTCAGGTGCTGCGCGAGTACATAGGCGCCGACCCGGAGCGTCTGGTGCAATGGGATGGCCAAGCTGAAACCTCGCTGAAAAATTGAAACCCGGTGACGCGCGCAGCGCAGCGGCTCAGGCGACCGGCTCGGTCAACTGATGCGGCATGCGGAAACGCACGTTCTCGGTCGCTCCCGGCAATTCCGAGAGCTCCACCTCGGTGACCTCGCGCAGCCGCGCGATCACCTCCTCGACGAGCTCGGCCGGCGCCGAGGCTCCGGCCGTGATGCCGACCGCCGAGGCGCCGTCGAGCCAGGCTGCGTCGAGCGCGTTAGCGTCCTCGATCAGGTAGCTCTTGACGCCGCTCTCCGCGGCGATCTCGCGCAGCCGGTTCGAGTTCGAGCTGTTCGGCGCCCCGACGACCAGCACAACATCGACGAGCTTCGCCAGTTCGCGCGCCGCCCGCTGGCGGTTCTGCGTCGCGTAGCAGATATCCTTGGTATCGGGGCCGACGATCGTCGGAAAGCGCGCCTTCAACGCCTCGATGACGGCGCGCGTATCGTCGACGGAGAGCGTCGTCTGGGTGATGAAGGCGAGCTTTTCCGGGTCCGCCACCTCGAGGCGCGCCACCTCCTCGGGCTTCGAGATCAGATGCACGCGGCCGACGATGCGGCCCATCGTGCCCTCGATCTCGGGATGCCCGGCATGGCCGATCAGAATGATCTCGCGCCCCTGATTGGCGTAGCGCTGGCCCTCGATATGGACCTTGGAGACGAGCGGGCAGGTGGCGTCGAGGACCGGCAGGCCGCGCTCTGCCGCCCGCGTCTCGATCGTGCTGGCGACGCCATGGGCGCTGAAGATGGTGACGCTGCCCGGCGGGATCTCGTCGATCTCGTCGACGAAATGCGCGCCCTTGGCGCGCAGCCGCTCGACGACGTGCCGGTTGTGGACGATCTCGTGCCGGACGTAGATCGGCGGCCCGTATTTTTCGAGCGCCCGCTCAACGATCTCGATCGCCCGTTCGACCCCCGCGCAAAAGCCGCGCGGCTGCGCCAGCACCACTCGCATGTTCTCGCCTCGTCCTCCGACGAACCCGGGGCCGCGTTGCGGTCCGCGGGAATATATGCGCACACGCTCGCTTACGCACAATTCATTCCGCCGGCGTCGCGCAATCGTGTAAACGAGCCTCGCGGCACGATCATCCCATCAGGACCATCAGACAGGGCGCCCATGCTGATTTCGCGACGCAAGCTGTTTTTCGTTGCGGCGTTCGCCGTTTCCCTTGCCCCTCTCGGCCCCGCCCGCGCCCAGGCCGCGGCGCCGGCCGGCAGCCCGGCTGCGACGATCGAGGCCTTCTATGGCAGCCTTCTCGGCGAAATGAAGGCGGCCAAGGGCTTGAGCTTCGATCAGCGCTACCGGATGCTGCAGCCGGCGATCGAACGCGCCTTCGACCTCGGCCTGATGACGCGGATCGCCATCGGGCCGCAGTGGGTCGATCTGCCGGCGGCGCAGCAACAGGATCTCGCCTCCGCCTTCGCGCGCTATACGATTTCGACCTATGCGAGCCGCTTCGACGGCTATTCCGGCGAGCGATTCGTCGTCGAGCCGGCGCCGGTCCCTAACCCGAACGGGGTCATCGTCGAGAGCCGGCTGATCCAATCGGACGGCAAGCCGATCAGCCTGAATTACCTGATGCGCCGCGGCGCCGGCGGATCGTGGCAGATCATCGACGTCTATCTGAGCGGCACGATCAGCGAGCTGGCGACCCGGCGGTCGGAGTTCGTTGCGGTGCTGCAGCGCGACGGTGCGCAGGGGCTGGTGCGCCTCTTGGAGCGGCGCGCGGCAGCGCTACGAACGGGTTGAGCCGGGGGCCGGTGGCGCCGCCTTGTTCGGCACGTTGTAGAAGTTCTCGGGGGTCGGCGGGGCGGCGCCGCGCTGCAGTTCGGCGGCGCGCTTCTGCTGCACGAGGCTGCGCAGCTGGGCATAGAAATCGAGCGAGTTCTTTTGCAATTGATCGAGCTGGTCGAGAACCCGGGCGCGCTGATCGATGCCGTCGAGGACGAAGCGGGCGATCTCCAACTGGTCCGCGTCCGCGGCCGTGGCAAAGTAGGCGAAGGGGTCGATATAAGCGTCCATTCCGAGGCCCACCGCATCGCGCGGGTTGGACGGCCCGAGGATTGGCAACACCAGGTAGGGACTGCGCTTGACGCCCCAGACATAAAGCGTCTGCCCGAAATCTCCAGTCTGCTTTTGGAGCCCCCATTTGGTGGCCACGTCGAGAGCCCCGCCGATCCCGACCGTCGAATTGACGACGAAGCGGCCGAGCGTGATGCCGGTGCGCTTCGGCTCAAATTGCAGCGTGTCGTTGATCGCGATGACGGGTTCTTTCAAATTGTCGAGCATATGCCGCAGCGCGTCCCGCCCGATCTTCGGAAACACCGAAACATACACTTCTGCGGCGGGTTTCAGCAGGATCGTGTCGATGACCTGGTTGACGGCGAAGATTTTCCGGTTCAACGGCTCCAGCGGATCGTCGGTCTCTTCGAAGGCGGCGCGCGCGGCCGGGTTTGCCGGCGGCGTCGCGCAACCGGCGAGGCCCGACAACAGCAAAAGGCCGGCTGCGATGGCGCGGCACGCGGCGCCGCGTCGCCGGGCAGTCGAATGGCTCACTGACGATCCGCAGGATAGGGTAAGGGTGTGTGCGCAGGCAGTAGGGGAACCCGCCTATGGTTGGCAATCCGCGATGGGAAAGCAACAGCAAATGACGAGTCCGCGATGACGCAGGCGGTCGTGCTGGCGATCCTGATGGCGCCGTGCTGGGTCTATCTCGCCGCCTCGGCCGCGGCGGCGCGCCGCTTCGCGCGGCGGCCGCTGCCCGCAGCGGCGGTGCGGCCGCCGGTGTCGGTGCTGAAGCCGCTGCACGGCGCCGAGCCCGGCCTCTACGAGAATTTGCGCTCGTTCGCCGAGCAGGATTATCCGCAGGCGCAGATCGTGCTCGGCGTTCACCGCGACAGCGACGCGGCGGTGCCGGTGGCGCGGGCGGTGATCGGCGACCTGCCCGAGAAGGACATCGTGCTCGCCGTCGAGGAGCGGGTCAGCGGCAGCAATCTGAAGATCTCCAACCTCGAGAACATGCTGCGCCGGGCGCGCCACGATGTCCTGGTAATCGCGGACGCCGACATGCGGGTGCGGCCGCATTATCTCGCCGCAATCGTGGCGCCGCTCGAAGATCCCGCGGTGGGGCTCGTGACCTGCCTCTACACCGGCGCCGGCAGCGGCGGCCTGTGGTCCGAACTCGGCGCGCTTCACATCAATTTCGGCTTTCTGCCGAACGCCTTGCTCGGCGCCGCGCTCGGCTGGGGAGACGGCTGCTTCGGCGCGACGCTGGCGCTCCGCCGCGAGGTCCTCGAGCGCATCGGCGGGCTCGCCCGGCTGCGCCACGAACTGGCCGACGACCACGCGATCGGCAGGGCGGTGCGCGAGCTCGGTCTCGAGGTTCGCCTTTCCCGCTATCTCGTCGAGGATCGCGTCTGCGAGCCTTCGCTCGCGCATTTGTGGCGGCATGAGCTGCGCTGGGCGCGCACCAACCGCTCGATCGCGCCCGTAGGTTTCGCAGGCTCCGTGATAACCTATCCCATCGCGATCGCAACGGCCGCCGCGGCAGCCACCGGATTCAGCTTGACCGCGAGCCTCTTTCTTGTGATTTCGTTGCTGCTGCGGTGGCTCTCGGCAAGGCTCGTCGCGCGCGCTCTCGGCGTCGCTCCGGCCCGGGCCGTTCTGCTCCTGGTCCGCGACGTCTTGTCCTTTGCCGTGTTTATCGCCAGCTTCTTCGGGAACACGGTCTTCTGGCGGGACCAGGTCGTCCGCCTCCAGCCGAATGGCCGCATGACCGTTGTCGGAGAGTAGGCCCATGATGAAGACATTGTTTCTGCATCCGCCATCCTTCGACGGGTTCGACGGCGGCGCCGGCTCACGCTATCAGGCGCGCCGCGAGATTCGCTCGTTCTGGTACCCGACCTGGCTCGCCCAGCCGGCGGCGCTGGTCCCCGGCAGCCGGCTGATCGACGCGCCGCCGGCGCGGCGCGGGCTCGCCGAACTGTTGCCGCTGGCGAGGGAGTACGAGCTGCTGGTGCTGCACACCTCGACGCCGTCCTTCGCCTCCGACGTGCGCGTCGCGGAGGCCTTCAAGGACGAGAACCCGGCGCTCAAGATCGGTTTTGTCGGCGCCAAGGTCGCGGTCGAGCCGGAGGACAGCCTGAAAGCCTCGCCGGCGGTCGATTTCGTCGCCCGCGAGGAGTTCGATTTCACGATTCGGGAGATCGCCGAGGACCGGCCGCTCGACGGCATCCTCGGGCTCAGCTGGCGGAACGCCGCCGGGGCGAGCGTGCACAACCCGGCGCGCCCTACCCTCGAGGACATGGATCAGCTGCCCTTCGTCACCGAGGTCTATAAGCGCGACCTCAGAATCGAGGACTATTTCATCGGCTATCTGAAGCACCCCTACGTCTCGCTCTATACCGGGCGCGGCTGCCGCTCGAAATGCACCTTCTGTCTGTGGCCGCAGACCGTTGGCGGGCACCGCTACCGGGTACGCAGCGTCGGCCATGTCGCCGAGGAGGTGCGCCTCGCGCAGCATTATTTCCCGCAGATGAAGGAGTTGTTCTTCGACGACGACACCTTCACCGACGACCGGCCGCGCGCCGAGGCGATCGCCCGCGAACTCGGCAAGCTCGGCGTCACCTGGTCGTGCAACGCCAAGGCCAACGTGCCGCGCGAGACGCTGAAGGTGATGCGCGACAACGGCTTGCGCCTCCTCTTGGTCGGCTACGAATCGGGCAACCAGACGATTCTCAACAACATCAAGAAGGGCATGCGCATCGACATCGCCCGGCGCTTCACCAAGGATTGCCACGAGCTCGGCATCACGATCCACGGCACCTTCATCCTCGGGCTGCCCGGCGAGACCAGGGAGACGATCGAGGAGACGATCCGCTTTGCCGCCGACATCAACCCGCACACGATCCAGGTGTCATTGGCCGCGCCCTATCCCGGCACCTATCTGCACCGCCAGGCGGTCGAAGAGGGCTGGCTCGACACCGCGCATGCCGAACTCGTCGACGAGCGCGGCGTGCAGATCGCGCCCTTGCACTACCCGCACCTGTCGCACACCGAGATCTTCCAGTCGGTCGAGACCTTCTATAAGCGATTCTATTTCCGGAGCGGCAAGATCGCCTCGCTCGTCGCCGAGATGGTCAAGAGCCCGCAGATGATGCGCCGCCGGCTGCGCGAGGGGGTCGAGTTCTTCCAGTTCCTGCGCAGCCGCGAGATGGCGGGGTAGCCCTCGGCCTGCCGCGAGATTGCTTCGCTTCGCTCGCAATGACACCGGAGAAGGGCCGCCACTGCGAGGAGCGCGGCGACGAAGCAATCCCGCTCGGGCCGTGAAGCAGCTCATCGTCACGGCCGATGATTTCGGCCTCGACCGCGCCGTCAACGAGGCGGTCGAGCGGGCCCACCGCGACGGCATTCTCTCGACCGCGAGCCTGATGGTCGGCGCGCCGGAGGCGGCGGATGCGGTGCGGCGGGCGAAGCTGCTGCCGCGCCTGCATGTCGGCTTGCATCTGGCGCTCGTCGATGCGGCGCCGCTGCTCGCCGGCCCGGCGGCCGCGCCGCTGTTGCGCCGCTCCGGCGAATTCGACCGCAACATGCTGCGCGCCGGCTTGCGCTTTTTCCTGCTGCCGCGGGTGCGCGCGGCGCTCGCAGCCGAGATCCGGGCGCAGTTCGAGGCCTTCGCCGCCACCGGGCTCGCGCTCGATCACGTCAATGCGCACAAACACATGCATATACACCCGACTCTCTCGCGGATGATCGTCGCGATCGGCCGCGACTACGGCATGCGGGCGGTGCGCGTGCCGGCCGAGCCGATCGGCCCGCTCAACCGCGCCTGGCCGGCCGAGCGCCACAGGGCGCCGTTCTACACCGCCTGGGTCGAGAGGTTGCGCCGCCGCCTCGAAGGCGAGGGATTGCTCGTCAACGATCATCTGTTCGGCACCGCCTGGAGCGGCGGCATGGTCGAGGAGCGCCTGTTGGCGCTGATCCCGCAGCTGCCCGAGGGGCTGAGCGAAATTTACCTGCACCCGGCGAGCGAGCGCACCCCGCGCCTCGCCGCCTTGATGCCGCACTATCGGCACGAGGCGGAGCTGGCGGCGCTGCTCAGCCCTGCCGTGCGCGCGCGGCTCGCCGAAGAGGGCGTGCGGCTCGCCGGTTACGGCAGCCTCGCGGCCCGCTCCTCCTGAACGGCCGCGGCCTCCGGCTGCGGCGCCGGGCCGAGCAGCGAGGGCAGCACGAAGAGCGTGCACAAGAGCGTGCAGGCGAGCGAGATCGACAAGAGCGCGCCCATGTCCGACATGCCAGGATCGCTCGACAGCGCGAGGCTGCCGAAGGCGGAGAGCGTCGTCAGCGCGCTGAAGACGACGGCCCGCGCCGTGCTCGACTGCAGATGCGCGCTCGTGCCCATCCGCCAGTTGATGACGAAATAGATGTCGAAGGCGACGCCGATCCCGAGCAGCAGCGGCAGCGCGATGATGTTGGCGTAGTTGAGCGGCATGCCGATCACGATCGTCGTCGCCAGGGTCAGGATCGCGGCGAGCGCGAGCGGCGCAATCACCAGGAGCACGTCGCGCAGCCGCCGCAACACGACCGCGAGCAGCAAAGTGATCGCAGCGATGGCTATCGCCCCGGCTTCGATGAAGGCGCCGCTGATCAGCCGCCCCGATTCCTGGATCGTGACGGCCGGCCCGGTCGCCTCGGGGGCGATCGTACGGACCGCATCGACAAAGCTCCGCAACACCGCATGGTCGCGCGGGTTGCCGCGCGGGAACACCTCGACCCGCGCCTGCCCGTTGGGCGTCACCCAGGTCCGCCGCAGCTCGGCGGGCAGGCTCTTCTGCGTCACCGGCTGCGCCTGCAGCATCGCGCGCAGCAGGTCGAGTTCGCGCGGCAGGCTCGCGATCAGCGCCGCATCGAGCGCCGGCACGACGCCCGCGCCCTTCGCCAGCGCCTGCCCGAGGCGGGAGGCGAGCCGCGCGGACGGGCTATTCGGCCCCTCCTTCCGGGCGAGCTTGTCGAGCGCGTCGCGGCATTTCCCGATCGATTGCAGCACCTCTTGGCTGCTCGGCGCGGGCAGCGTGTCGATCGGCGTCAAGGTCGGCCCGAGGAGCAGCGACATGTCCGAGACCGCCTGCAGCTTTTCCTTCTGATGCTCGGGGACATAGCTCGATACGGACACCGCCTGCGCCACCTGCGGCAGCGTGCCGAGCCGGTCGGCGAGCCGCGCCGCGGCGGCGACCGACGGGGCGAGGATCTCGGCCGTGTAGGGGCTGGTGGTCGGGTCCCGCATCATCGAATAGAGGGTCGAGACCGCCTCGCTCTTCGGGTTGTTGAGGTCGAGCGGGTCGAAATCGAAGGACAGCCGCGGCAACAGCGCCAGGCCGAGGGCGCCCGCCAGCGCCGCGACGAGGATCGTGCGGCGCCGATGGCGCAACAAAAAGCCGTCGAGCGCGGCGGCTCGGCGAAAGCCGATCGGCTCCGGCTCGCCCTGCGGGCGCAACAGCGCGAGCAGCGCCGGGAGCAGCAGGAAAGTGAGCACGATGCCGATCAGCATGCCGGCGCCGGCGATCAGGCCCAATTCGGAGATTCCGACGTAATGCGTCGGCAGAAAGGCGAAAAAGCCGATCGCCGTGGCGCCGGCGGCGAGCACGAGCGCCCGCGCGATCGAAGCGCCGGCGCCGTCGAGCGCGGCCGCGAAATCGCCGCGGCGATGGCGCTGGTCGCGGTAGCGGATCGAGAACTGGATCGCGAAATCGGTGGCAAGGCCGACGAAGAGAACCGCGAAGGCGATCGAAATCAGGTTCAAGGAGCCGATCGCCGCCGCCGCGAAAGCGGCGGTCAGCACGAGCCCGCACGCCAGCGTCAACAGGATCGCGCCGACCAGCTTCACCGAACGCAAGGCGAGAAAGAGGATCGCGCAGACGAGGCCGATCGACAGCAGGGTCGAGCGCAGCGCGCCGTGCTGCAGGTCCGAGAATTGCTGGTCGTTGAGGGCGACGGGCCCGGTCATTCGGACGCGCACGCCGGCGGCTGGCGTCAGTCCGAGCGATTGCGCGAGGCGCCGCACCTCCGCCCGGGCGCGCGCGCCCGGTTCGAGCACCGCGAAATCGAGGCCCGGCCGCGTCAGCACGAAGCGGCGCAGGTCGCGCGGCGCCGGCGCCTTGCCGGTGATCATGCGCTGCCAGGACAGATGCGCCGGGCGGCCGGCGAGCACGTCCGCAACGATGCCGCCGAGGGTCGAGATCGCCGGGTCCACCTTGCCGGGCTTGACGTCGCCGCGCGCCGCGCCGCGCACGAACAGCGCAAGCGAATCGAATAGCCCCCTGAGGCTCGGGTCGTGCGCCAGCCCGCCGAGCAGCGGCTGTGCGTCGATCAACTGCTGCGCCGTCTCTTGGACCTCCTTGCGCGACAGGAACAGGAGGCCGCTTTTCTCGAAGAACGCGCCGCCGTCCGGGCGCCGCAGATCATGGAAAAGCCGGGGCTCCTCGGCGAGCTTTTGGGCCAGCGCCGCCGCCGCCTGATCGGCCAGCTCAGGCGTCGCGCCGTCGATGACGATCGCCAGCAAATTGTTGTTTTGCGGGAACGCCTTGTCGAGGGCGATCTCGCGTTGCCGCCACGGCACGTCGTTCGGCAGCATGCGCTCGACGTCGGTGTTGATCGCGAGCTGGCCTGCCGCGAACCAGCCGGCGGCGATCGCGGCGGCGAGGAACAGCCCAGCGCAGGCGGCCGCGTGACGGCGCGCGGCGGCGACCAGACAGACGACGGCGGCGGGGATCACGCGGTCAACCGGCGCATAGCGTTTGCGGCAATCCGGCTGTGGCGCCGAGCGAATCAAGCGGCAAGAAGTTCATTACCCCCGAAATCCGTCGAACCTTGTCGAGCCCTCCCTTAGCCAGCTTGATCCGGCGGCACCAGGGAGAAATCGTCGCTGCCGATGGAGGAATCCGTCTGCCCGCTACCAATGCGGCAATATCGTGAGACTTTCGGCAAAATTGCCGCGAAATTTCCAATTCCCGGTCATAAAGCGGACACGCTTTGCGGCGATGCTACCTATATTGCAAGGTAAGGAGGGGATCATGGACGGACGCAATCCCTGCTGCCGCTATGAGCCGAGCCTGGAGGAGCTGCTGTCCGACGAGATGATGGAGCCTGTGCTGAAGAGTGCCGGCTTCGACGCACAGCAGTTCCGCGACATGATGGTCGAAACCGCCAGGCGGATCGAGGAGCACCGGGACGACGAGGTGCTCTGAGGCGTAGCGGACCGCTTACTTGACGAGCTCGGGAAAGTCCAGCCGGACGTTCAGCCCCGGCTTGTTGTCGCCGAGTTCGACGATGCCGTCGTGCAGCCGCGCGACGGCGCGCACGAGGCTGAGGCCGAGCCCGTTTCCCGGCGTGCTGCGGCTCGGCTCGAGCCGCACGAAGCGGTCGAAGACAACCTCCCGGTCTCTTTCGGCAATCCCCGGACCACGATCGGCGACCTCCAGAATGGCCCGCCCCGCGGCACGAAACACCCGCACCGAGATGTCCCCGCCGCCGGCATATTTGAGCGCGTTGTCGAACAGGTTCGCCAGCACCTGCGACAGCAGATGGCGGTCGCCGCGGATGACGACCCCCGGCTCGGCGGCGATCGACATGCGGAAGCCCTTTTCCTCGGCGACCGGCTCGTAGAGTTCGGCCGCGGCCCGCGCCAGCTGGCCCAGTTCGAGCGGCTGGGCGGCGCGGCGCGGCGCCCCCGATTCGGCTTCCGCGATGCTGAGCAGCGCGTTGAACGTGGCGAGCAGCCGGTCGGCCTCCTCGATGGCGGCGCCGATCGCCGCGATGCCGCCCGCTTCGTCGGCCGGGGCCAGCAGCGCCAGTTCGAGCCGGGCGCGCAGCCGCGACAACGGCGTCTTCAGGTCATGCGCGACATTGTCGGTGACCTCGCGCATTGCCGTCATTAGCCGCTCGATCTGGTCGAGCATGCGGTTGAGGTTCTGGGCGAGCTGGTCGAATTCGTCGCCGGTGCCGCCCATCGGCACGCGATCCGACAGGTGCCCTTCCATCACCCGCTCGCTCGTCCGGTTCACCTCTTCGACGCGGCGCAGCAGGTTGCGGCTCATCGCGGCGCCGCCGACGAGCCCGATGCCGAGCGCCACCAGCCCAGCCCAGGACAGCGTCTCGCGGACCCGGTTGCGGAACGCCGCGGCGTCGCTGATGTCGCGCCCGACCAGCAGCCGGTAGCCGCCGGGAATGATGAAGAGCGCGCCGCGCGCCGGGTCGCGCTCGAGCGTGCCCTTGCTGCGCGCGGCGATCGTGAACGAAACCCAGCCGGCGCGGGCGGGTGCGCCTTTCGGCCAGCCGGCGATGTTGCCGGCGAGCGGCCGGCCTTGCGGATCGGTAACCAGGTACAGCATGCGGTCGCCGCGGTTGCCGGCGCTGCGCGCCGCGACCACCTGCACAAGTCCGGAGAGGCCGCGCTGCGCGTATTGCTCGGCGAGCCCGGTGACCTCGGCATTGAGCGTCGCCTCGGTCTGCCGCTCGACGAAATCGGCGCTCGTCCAATAGACGAACAGCAGCACGCCCAATACCGAGAGCGCGAATACCGCGAAATAGAGCGCGGCAAGGCGAAAGGCGTGCGTGCCCACGAGCCGGCGCAGATTGGCGAGGACGGGCAGCCGCCACGGCCGCGGCCGTGCCGCCGGCAGAATTAGCTTGTCCGTCGCCATCGCCTGGCCCTATTCGGCGGGGCGCAGGCAGTAGCCGGCGCCGCGCACCGTGTGCAAGAGCGGGCTGTCGAAACTCTTGTCGATCTTCTGCCGCAGGCGGCTGACATGCACGTCGATGACGTTGGTCTGCGGGTCGAAATGATAATCCCAGACGTGCTCGAGCAGCATCGTCCGGGTGACGACGTGCCCGGCATTGCGCATCATGTATTCGAGCAGGCGAAACTCGCGCGGCAACAGATCGATCGATTTGCCGGCGCGCCGCACGGTGCGGGTCAACAGATCGAGTTCGAGATCGGCGACGCGCAGCCGAGTCGTCGCCGGCGCGCTCGAACCGCGGCGCAGCAGCGCTTCGAGCCGGGCGAGCAGTTCGCTGAACGCGAAGGGCTTGACGAGATAATCGTCGCCGCCGGCGCGCAGCCCCTTGACGCGGTCGTCGACGCTGCCGAGCGCCGACAGGATCAGGGCCGGCGTGCGGATCTCGCTCGCCCGCAGCGCGCCGAGGAGCTGCAACCCGTCCATGCCCGGCAGCATGCGGTCGAGCACGATCGCGCTGTAGCCGCCGGAGCTGGCGAGATAGAGCCCTTCGCGCCCGTCGCCGCAACGATCGACCGTATAGCCGCTTTCGTTGAGGCCCTTGGCCAGATAGGCGGCGGTTTCGGGATCGTCTTCGACAACCAGAATCTTCATGTCTCTGCGTCGCTTCTCGCGGTCGGTCTGCGACCCGCCGCCGCCGCGCCTTTAACAGATCGTTAACAATTCACGCCCAGGCTGCAACCAGTGCGGATATGACCCAGGTTATACCTGCGGCATTCGTGCTCGGCATTCGTCTGCACCGGAAGCGGAAGACAACTGCGCACGGAGTTCGCCGATGGCCGGCAGCGAGCCTCAGATGGTGTCCCCGAACCGGCGCGGCAAGCCGGTCGCCATCCTGGTCGTCGAGGACGAGGCGCTGATCGCGAGCTATATCACCGAGGTGCTTGCCGAATCGGGCTTTGCGGTCGCCGGCATCGCCTCGTCCGGCCCCGAGGCGCTGTCCCTCGCGGGCGACATGCAGCCGACGCTGGCGCTGGTCGACATCCGCCTCCCGGGTCCGATGGACGGGATCGAGGTGGCCGGGTTGCTGCGCGAGCGGCTCGCCGTCCCGACGATCTTTCTGTCCGGCATGACCGACGCGGCGACGATCGCGCGCGCCCGGGCGGCGCAGCCGCTCGGCATTCTGCAAAAGCCGTTCCGGCCGAGCCAGGTCTTCAACGCGATCGAGCGGGCGCTGAAGGCCGGCGAATAGCGAAGGCTCAGGCCCGGCGCGGCAGCGGCCGGCGCTCCACCTGGAAGTTCGGCCGCTTCTTCGGCTGCGGCGCGTACTCCTCGGCGAGATCGGCCGGGATCGCCGCGCGCTCGGGCCGCCGCCGGGCAGGCGGCGCGGCCGTCCTCAGCGGCGGCTTCTTCGTCGGGCGTTCGGCGCGGTGCACATCGAGATGGTAGCCGTGCACCGAGGCGCCGTGCATCGCCGCGACGGCGCGGTCGGCGGCCTGCTCGGTCGCGATGTCGACAAAGCCGTAGCGCAGCTTCTTGCCGCTCTCCGGGTCGCGGGCGATGAATGCGCTCAGCACGATGCCGTGCGGATCGAAGGCTTCCGCCAATTCGTCGTCGGTGAAATCCGGCGGCAGATTGGCGACGAAGACGTTGCCCCTTGTGTGTTTCGCTCGCATCGCACTCAGCCTCGCTGCCCGCCCACTCTTGTTGCGGGGCAAAATGTCGTTGCCGGGGCGGTTTGGGCAATGTCGAGTTTGCACTGCTGCTTTGCAACAACCACGCGGATCGGCATTGCCACGCGCCCTTGATCTCGGCAGCATTGGGCGCGGCGCAATGGCGGGAGGGCTAAATGACGCAGCCGATGCCAGGGGAAATGCCAGGGGGACCGCGATGACGCCGCGCGAGCGCGCCCGCTATTCGGCGATTGTCGATCGGCCGCCGCTTTGCCTGCCCGGCGGCGCCCGGATCGTCCTGTGGACGATCGTCAACCTCGAATTCTGGGACATCTCGCGGCCGATGGCGCGGCAGGTGTTGCCGGCGCCGACCGGGCAGCCGGTATTGCCGGACCTGCCCAACTGGGCCTGGCACGAATATGGGATGCGGGTCGGCGTGTGGCGCTTCTTCGAGCTTTTCCAGCGCCTCGGCATCCGTCCGACCTTGTCGATCAACGCCCGCGTCTGCGAGGAATACGAGCGCGTCGCGCGCGCCGCGCACGAGGCGGGCTGGGAATTCATGGGGCACGCCTGGGAGCAGATGCCGATCCACCGGATCGAGGACCAGAAGGCGATGATCGAGCGCTCGCTCGCCGCCCTCGAACGCTTCACGGGCAACCGCCCCAAGGGCTGGCTCGGCCCCGGCCTCACCGAGACCGAAGAGACGCCCGATCTGCTCGCCGCCGCCGGCGTCGAATACCTCGGCGACTGGGTCTATGACGACGAGCCGACCGAGATCGAAACCGCGCACGGGCCGCTCGTCACGCTGCCCTATTCGGTCGAGCTCAACGACATCCCGATGATGCTCGTGCAGCACCACGAATCGGGCTATTTCACGAGGCGCTGCCTCGACAGCTTCGAGCGGCTCTACCAGGAGGGCGAGAGCCGCGCCAAGATCATGGCGATTGCCATTCACCCCTACATCAGCGGCCAGCCGCACCGCATCAAATACCTCGAAGCCGTCTACGAGCACGTCAACCGCTTTCCGGGCGTCCTCCACTGGAACGGCCTCGAAATCCTCGATTGGTATCGCGCGGCGAAGAGCGGGGCGTGATGCCGCGCCGACACCCCGTCATTCCGGCGAGAGCCGGAATCCATCCTTCAGCCGCTCGTGCGCCCGAAGCGTGGGTCCCGGCCTTCGCCAGGACGACAGGTGAAGAAATGCGCGGCGCGGGGAGAGCCGTGATCCTGCGCCGAAACATCGTCATTCCGGCGAAAGCCGGAATCCACCCTTCGCCCGCTCCTGCGTCGGATGCGTGCGTCCCGGCCTTCGCCGCGACGACGAAAGAGGATAATTCGCCGGCGGCACGGGGCGCCCGGTGCCGCGCCCGACCTGATCTCAGACTTCGCGCAGATCGCCGCGCTTGACGAGGGCGACCAGTTCGTTCCATTCGGCATGCGAGAGCCGGACGCTGTTGGCGTCCTCGCCGATTTTGACGCCTTCGTCGGTGATCTCAACCTCCGGGCATTCCGTGCAATGCGGGCAAAGCGTGAATTTGATCGGTTCCATGTCCGCGATCTCCTGCTTGCTGACTGGCGCCGACCACCCTACGGTCTGTAGCTGCTACAGAAGCAAGCGGGATTTTCGACATGCAGAGCGCGATAGGCGGTTTGCCGCGGCGAACCAGCCCCGCTGTCCGGTGATAAAACTGCTCTGCGGAGCCACCCCCGAGACCGACGAGCCGATAGAGAGGGAGGAGCCGATGCTGCCGACCGAACGCCTGCCGTATTCCGCCATATCCGAGCGCCCGCGCCTCACTCTGCCGGATGGCGCGCGCATGGCGGTGTGGGTCATCGTCAATATCGAGGAATGGAACATCAACGAGACGATGCCGCGCACCGTCCTGACGCCGCCTGCCGGCGGGTCGCCCTTGCCCGACATCCCGAACTGGGCCTGGCACGAATACGGCAACCGCGTCGGCTTCTGGCGCCTCATCGAGGTGTTCGACCGGCATCAGGTGCGCGCCGTGCTGGCGATCAACGGCAGCGCGATTTCCCGCTACCGGCCGATCGCCCGCGCCGCCCTCGACCGCAAATGGGAATTCATCGGCCACGGCTTCAGCCAGAAGAACATGCAGAAGGTAGCCGACGAGCGCGCCGACATCCGCGCCACGGCGGCGGCGATCGAGGGCTTCACCGGCCGGCCGCCGCGCGGCTGGCTCGGTCCCGGCCTCACCGAGACCTGGGAAACCCCCGACCTGCTTGTCGAGGAAGGCTACGAATACGTCTGCGATTGGGTTCTGGACGACGAGCCGGTCGTCCTTAAGACCCGCACGAAGCCTATCGTCAACATCCCCTATACGCAGGAGTGCAACGACGTCGCGATGATGCTGATCCAGCATCACAAGGCCGGCGAATACTACGACCGCGCGATGGACCAGTTCGAGCAGATCCATGCCGATGCGGCGAACTCGGCGCGCATCATGGCGCTCGTCGTGCATCCCTACATCATGGGGGCGCCGCACCGCGCGAGGCATTTCGCCCGCGTCGTCGCCGAACTGCGCGCCCGCCCCGGCGTCTTGTGGTGGACAGGCGGCGAGATCCTCGACTGGTACCTTGAATCGACCCGGCCGAACCCTTAATCTGGCGCCGTCGGCGCAAGGCTTCGGCCTGTTCCGGGGCGCAGGGGGGCGAACCCGGACAGGCGGGCGAGGTTCGACCCGGCGCGCAGTCGCGCCCTTTGGAGAGAAGGCCCCCCGATGAACCAGCTTTTCAGCCGCTCCCCCGAACGCCAGCTGTGGTGCGCGGTCGTCGAGCGGGCGATGCAGGATGCGGTCAGCTGGAACGCCGCGATCGAACGCTGCGAGGCGCGCCGCCGCGAGCGGCAGGACGCGCTCAGGTGGTTCCTCGAAGGCGGCCGCGACTATCAGCTGGCATGCGACGCCGCCGGCGTCGATCCAGAGCATCTGCGTCACCGCGTCCTGAAGCTGGCCGCCAAGGGCGAGGAGGAAGCGCCGGCTTTGCTGCGCGCCGCCGGGGACTGAGGCGCGCTCAGAACCAGCGCGCCTTGTCGACCCGGTTGCGCAATTCCCGGCCCTCGAGAAAGCGGCGGCAATTGTCGAGGATGATCGCGAAGCGCCGCTCGTCGAGATAGGGGCCGTAGCCGGCGACGTGCGGCGTCAGCAGCACCCCCGGCATCGTCCACAACGGGTGGTCGGGCGGCAGCGGCTCCTCTTCGAAGACGTCGAGCCCGGCGCCGGCGATCTCGCCGGCCTCGAGCGCGGCGACGAGGTCGTCGAGCCGCGTCGTCATGCCGCGGCCGATATTGATGAAGAAGGTACACCACCGTTGGTGACTACGGGTGGTGCGGCGGGGCGCATTTTTGGAGGAGCTGCCGCCCATAGAGGGATCGGCCGAGTAGTAAGAGAACGAGCTTTCTGGCCACGCCTGCACGGCGCCTCTGGCGGCGGCCTCTCGACCGGAGGGATGGCCCTTGGTACAGAGTAGAGCGAACGATTCGCTGGAAAGACCACCCGGAGATCCATGGCCCGCAGCAGAAGGCCCACGGGGCTTCCCGACTTCGATGACCCTCCGCTCACCGAGGTCGTGTTGTCGATCCAGTTCGACGGCCTCTCCCCGATCGAATTCATTGACCTTGGATCACGTTGGCGGCAGACGTGGCGGCATCGATATCCAAAGGTCGAGTACCACCCGCCGTTACCGCCAGCATTCGAGATTTTCGGCATGCCGGCGGCGCCCCTGTCGATCCAGATTCGGCTATCTCAAGTCCCGGATTTGCCCCGACTGTGGTTTGTAAATGAAGCAGGTACCGAGGTCCTTCAGGTCCAGAGCGATAGATTCGTCCACAACTGGAGAAAAATTGGAACCGCGGAATATCCTCGCTACG
>DATLKN010000056.1:0-39938 GCA_035538335.1 Allostellaceae bacterium | reverse complement strand
TGCCCTTCACCAACTCGAAGGCCCTCGGTAAGCTCGCGATCGTCACAGCCTGTGGCATTGGGGGTGCTCCTCTTTGCGGACTTCAGCAACCCGCCGAGTACCCCCTCTCACAGCCCTGACACAAATCTCCGTACATCACCCCGCCGCATCTGATCGTTGACAACGGCCGCGAAAGCAGCGGATCGTTGGCGCGGCGCCGCGTCAACGCCTTCCGTGTCGTACCGGCGAAGGCCGGTATCCATGCCGGACATGGGTCCCGGCCTTCGCCGGGACGACAAGGAGGGTGATCGAAACGAACTCCGGAAGGCGCGGTCGCCCAAGAAAATTCCCGGTCGGCAATAATCATCGCCTGCCGTCCGGTAACGATGCTGCACGGACCCTCGGGAGGAATTGATGATCGACGCGCTCGAACAACAGAAGAAACTGACGATCAACCAGTGGAAGATCTTTGGCGCCGCGACGCTCGGCGACATGCTCGATTTCTTCGATTTCTTCCTGATCGGCTTCGTTCTTGCGTTCATCGTCAAGGACTGGCACCTGACATATGGCCAGTCCGGTGCGATTCTGCTGGCTTCCGGCGTTGCGGCGCCGTTCGGCTCCCTGTTCTGGGGCTGGGTGTCCGACCGTATCGGCCGCCGCACGGCGATGATCCTGACGGTCCTCAATTTCACGATCCCGACCGGCATGATGGCCCTGGCGCCGCACGGCAGCTGGCTGTTTCTCGCTGTCTGCCGGCTTTTCGTCGGGTTCGGAGTCACCGGGCTCTACGCGGTCGACATCGTCGTCGTGCAGGAATTCGTGCCGGCCGCGAAGCGCGGCTGGGTGACAGGGCTGACGACCAGCCTGTTGCCGGCCGGCCTGCTGCTCGGCGGGCTCCTCGGCAAGTACGTCGCCTTCTACATCGGCTGGCGCGGCCTCTTTGCGGTCGGGCTCTTGCCGGCGGCCTTGACGCTTTGGGTGCGCGCCTGGGTTCCGGAAACGCCGCACTGGCTGATCCGCAAGGGCCGCCTCGAAGAGGCGCGCAAATCGATCGCCTGGGCCTTGATGGTCGATCCGAACACGATCCAGCTGCCGGCGACCGTGCCGCCGGTGCAAAAGACCCCGTGGCGCGAAATCTTCAGGCACCCGCGCAGCATCATCATCGGCTGCTTGACCGGCCTCACGCAGACGGGCGGCGTCGCGCTCGCGCTGTGGATGGTGACCTTGTTCGTCATGGTGCTGCACGTGACGCCGGCCGTGGCTTCTGGCCTCGTGATTTGGGTCAGCATCATGGGCATCCTCGGGCGGTTCTTCTGCTCGTGGCTGTCGGACGCGATGGGCCGCCGCGGCTCGATCGTGCTGTCGTGCCTGCTGGGCGCGGCGGCGATGTCGCTCGCCGGCTATTTTCACGACGTATTTCTCGGCAGCGTCTCGGTCTTCTACCTGATGGTGCTCGTCAACCAGTTCTTCGGCAGCGGCAACTACTCGATCGTCGGCCCCTACATGGCCGAGATCTGGCCGGCGCAGATTCGCGCCAGCGGCATGGGCCTCGTCTACGGCGTCGGCAATCTCGGCAAGTTCATCGGCCCCGCCGGGCTCGCGCTGATCGCCGGCTCGTCCAATCTCGTCAGCCCGAAGGCGACGCTCGCGGCTCTCGTCCCGGGCATGAACTATTTCGCGATGTGGTACGTGATCGGCGCCATCGCGGTGCTGTTCGGGATCGAGACGCGCGGCCGCACGATCGACGAGATCGACGCCGAGATGAACCGCCCGGCGGCGCGGCCGGAGGCAGCGAGGGCGCCCGTCGGCTGAGCCGCACGCCGGGCGATCCGGCGCCAAGGCGGAGGACAGGGGCGGGCACGGACCCGGTCGTTCTGCCGTCGCGCGCGTACGCACGCGCGCGAGCGAAAAAGAGATCACGACCAAGCCGTTGATATTCCTTTATTCTGCTTTCGCGGAGCAGGGAATAACAGGACGGAAGAGGCGGAACGGCAAGGGCCTCCGGCGTGGATGAGTTTCGCAGCGGCAAGGGCGCCGGCCGCGAGACCTCTGGATATATGTTCGTTCTTTGTTCCGTTCAACGCCCGGCTGACCCGCGGTAGTGCGCCCGGCGGCGTAATCCGCGTCGCGGCCCTCCTCAGCCCGCCTTCAGCCGGCGCGCCGCCCTGATCGCGAAATAGCTGAGCACGCCGTCGGCGCCGGCGCGCTTGAAGGCGATGAGGCTCTCCAGCATCGCCCGCTCGCCGTCGAGCCAGCCGTTCTGCGCGGCGGCCTCGATCATCGCGTATTCGCCGCTGACCTGATAGGCGTAGGTCGGCATGCCGAAGGCGTCCTTCACGCGCCGCAGCACGTCGAGATAGGGCATGCCGGGCTTCACCATCACCATGTCGGCGCCCTCGGCGATGTCGAGCGCGACCTCGCGCAGCGCCTCCTCGCCGTTCGCCGGGTCCATCTGATAGGTGCGCTTGTCGGCGCTGCCGAGCGCGCTCGCCGAGCCGATCGCGTCGCGGAAGGGCCCGTAGAAGGCGGAGGCGTATTTCGCCGCGTACGACATGATGCGGACATGCGCAAAGCCCTCTTTGTCGAGGTTCTCGCGCAAGGCGCCGACCCGCCCGTCCATCATATCCGACGGGGCGATGATGTCGCAGCCGGCCTGCGCCTGGAGGATCGCCTGCCGGCAGAGGATCTCGACCGTCTCGTCGTTCGCGACATAGCCATTCTCGATGACCCCGTCATGGCCGTGCGAAGTGAAGGGGTCGAGCGCCACGTCGCACAGCACGCCCAGATCGGGGAGCGCCTTTTTGAGCGCCGCGACGGCGCGGCAGACGAGGTTGCCGGAGTTGAGCGCTTCGCTGCCGCGCGCGTCCTTGAGCGCGGCCGGCACCGCCGGAAAGACGGCGACGGTCGGCACGCCCAGTTCGGCCGCTTCGCCGGCGGCATCGACGAGCGCCGCGACGGGCAAGCGGAAGGCGCCGGGCATCGACGGAATCGGCGCCTTCGCGCCTTCGTCGTGCACGAAGACCGGCCAGATCAGATCGCCCGCGGTCAACACATTCTCGGCGACGAGCTTGCGCGACCACGCGTCGCGGCGGTTGCGCCGCAGCCGGGAGCGAGGGTAGGGGGCAAGGGGCGGCAGGAACGAGGTCACGGGATCACTCACGCAGGAATTGCGGCCGATGCCGCACCGAACCGGAAAATAGGCGCCCGGCCGGGCCGCCGCAACGCGGCCGGCTCATTCGAGGGCATAGTCATAGCGGATAAAGCCGTTGAAGCGCGCAATCCGGTCATAGAGCGCGCGCGCCGTGCGGTTGTCTTCCTTCGTCGTCCAGTAGAGGCGGAGGCAGCCGCGCGCGCGGGCGATCTCGGCGACTGCCTCAATCAGCTTGCGGCCGCAGCCCAATCCGCGATTCTCGTCTTCGACGAAGAGATCCTGCAGATAGCACACTTCCTTGAGCGACCAGGCGTGCGCGTGAAAGAGGTAATGCGTGATTCCGACGAGCGGTGCGCCCGGGTCCCCGAGCCGTGCCCCGAGGCCGCGGATCGGGCTCTCGGGGGCGACGAGGCGCCGCCAGGTCGCCTCGTAGATCTCGGGCGGCAGGCTCGTCTCGTAGAATTCGAGATAGCCGCGCCAAAGCGCCGCCCAGCGCTGGCGGTCGGCGGGCCCGATCGGGGTGACGAAAATCTTGCTCATTTCGCCCGGCAATGATCGCACGGCGCATAGCCCTCTTGCCAGCATCGCGCTTGCGCGCCCCGCCGGGCGCGCCCTACGTTGCGGCGACGGCTTCCCACTCGAAGGAACGGCGATGAGACTGGTATCGGCCAAGATCGACGACCGCTCGGCGCAGTCGGCGGCGGCATGGCAGGCGCGCGTCGATCTCGCGGCGGCGCACCGGCTGGCGGTGCGCGACGGCTTCAGCGAGGGTATCTTCAACCATCTGACGCTCGCGGTGCCCGGTACCGACGACCGCTATCTGCAGATCCCGTTCGGCCTGCACTGGTCCGAGGTCACCGCCGGCTCGTTCATGGAAGTCGGCTATGACGGCAAGGTGCTGAGCGGCGAGGGCGAGGTCGAGCGCTCGGCCTTTTGCATCCATGCGCCGATCCACCGGCTGCTTCCCGAGCACGCCTGCGTGCTGCACACTCATATGCCCTATGCGAGCGCGCTCGCGCGGTTGGAAGACCCGCGCATCGAGGCGATCGGCCAGACCGAGATCGGCTTTCTCGACCGCGTCGCCTACGACCGGGAATATACCGGGCTCGCGCTCGACCCGGCCGAAGGCGAGCGATTGGCCGGCGTGATCGGCCGCAACAAGGTGCTGTTCATGGCCAATCACGGCGTCATCGTCACCGGGGCGAGCGTTGCCGAGGCCTATGACGGCCTCTATTACCTCGAGCGCGCCTGTCAGGTGCAGCTCTACGCGATGTGGACCGGGCGGCCGCTGAAGCGCGTGCCGAACGAGGTCGTGGCGCACACCTTGCGGCAATACGCGCAGTCGCCGCGCTATGGCGGCCGGCCCTCCTGCGAGCACCATTTCGCTGCGCTGAAGCGGCTGCTGGACAAGAGCGAACCCGATTACGCGCAATAATTAGAAAACGCTCTACCGCTGAGGACGCGGAGGAGCACGCAGAGGACGCGAAGCCGCCGGAGCCCCATGGCGCCCTCTGCGTATCCTTTGCGGCCTCGGCGATAAAGCGTTCCTTTTTGCTTCTTAAAATTCCCGATGGCGGAGCGTGTTGTTGCTGCCGCGGTCACCCTTCAGCCAGCGCGCCAGTTCGCGGTGCGCGTCGGCGCGGCGGGCGCTGTCGATCTCGCCCGCATCGGGCGGGTCTTGCGTGAACTCGACGATCAGCCCGTCGGGCGAGGCGACGTAGATCGACTTGCAATAGCCGTGATTGGTCTCGCGGTACGGCGTCCGTGAGGCTTTGAGGCGATCCTTCAGCTCGTCATAGGTCTCGGGCGCCGCCTTGAAGGCGACGTGATGATAGCGGCCGAGCTGCGCCGGTTCCTTGGCGATGGTGCGCCGGTAGACATCGTCGTCGGCGAACTGGAAGAAGGCGAGAGCGCTGCCGTCCTCCATGCCAAAGAAGGTGTGGCAGAATTCGATCTCGCGCTGCATCTCCGCGCTCCAGGCCGTCTCGCACCACGTCGCGACGAGCGGAATGCCGAGCAGGTCCTCGAAGAACCGGCGGTTCGCCTCCTGGTCGCGCACCACGAAGGCATGGTGATGCAAGCGCTGCGGCAGCCGCGACAAGAACCGCGGCCGCGTCTCGCCGAGAGTTGCGACGTCCATGGCTTCCTCCTGCTGGTTGGAAGCGACATAGCACATTTTCTGCGCGCCCGGCAGGTGTTCGGCGCCGCCGAGCGGCCTCGGCACGGAAAAGATGCACCGGGCCGCGCCAGGAGTTATGTAGTCGGCGGGCATTTGACGGGCGGCTTCGCGCTGCTCGCCTAGCCGGCCATATGAGGCGATTGCAGCATCATGAAATTCATCGTCAGGCGGGCTGCCATATTATGGCTGCTCGGTGCGGGCTCGCTGCTCGCGGGCTGCGCTTCGCTCGGAGATATCGCGAAGGGAAAGTGCGAAGGGGATGCCGCGGCGGACTACTCCGACTGCGTCAGCAGCAAATTCGACCGCGAGCAGCACGATCTCGAAGACATGATCAACTGGAGGCAGAACGTCGACCAATACCACGGCCCGTGACGCGCTGCCGCCGGCGGTCCCTTGACAGCGCGGCGGGTCCGGCCATGCTGCCCGCAACACCGATTTGCGGGAGGGAACGCCATGATCCGCGCCGAACTCGGCGGCAAGGCCGCGCTGGTCACCGGGGCCGCTTCGGGCATCGGGCTGGCGACGGTCGAGGCTTTTCTGCGCAGCGGCGCGGCGGTCGCGCTCAACCATCTGCCCGATGATCCGCGCGGCGCGAAGGAGGTCGAGCGCCTGCGCGCCGAGGGGCATCGCGTCATCGCGGCACCGGGCGACGTGTCGCAGCCGGGCGCGGCGGAGCGGATGGTCGGCGAGGCGATCGCCGCCCTCGGCCGGCTCGATTTTCTCGCCAACAACGCCGGCACGCCGGCGACGCCGACGCCGATCCCGTTCTCCGACCTCGAGGCGCTGTCTGAGGATTTCTGGACGAGGATCCTCGCGACCAATCTGGTCGGGCCATTCCGCTGCACCCGCGCCGCGGCCGGCGCGCTCCGAGAGGCGCGCGGCGCCGTGTGCAATACCGCCTCGATCGCCGGCATCATGGGCTCGGGCAGCAGCATCCCCTATGCGACGAGCAAGGCGGGCGTCATCAACCTGACGCGCAGCCTCGCCCGTACGCTTGCCCCCGAGATCCGCGTCAACGCGGTGGCGCCCGGCTTCGTCGACAGCCCGTGGAACAAGGATTGGCCGGCCGAGCGCAAGCTCCAATCGATCGAGCGCACACCCTTGAAGCGCGCCTGCAAACCCGAGGACATCGCCGAAGTCATCTTTTTCCTCTGCGCCGGCGGCGCCATGATCACCGGCCAGACGGTCGTCGTCGATGGGGGATTGACGCTGTGAACGAGGCGCAACCTCTCTCCGGCGCCGATTGGCTGGCGCAGGCTCTGGCGGCGGCCGGCACGAGCCATGTCTTTTTCGTCGAATCGGTGCTGCGCCGCACGCTGTTCGAGCTGAAGCAGCTCGGCGTCGAGCCGGTGCTGGCGCATTCGGAAAAAGCGGCGGCCTATATGGCGGACGGCTATGCGCGCGTCGCCATGCGGCCGGGGATCTGCATGGCGCAGTCGGTCGGCGCCGCCAACCTCGCCGCGGGTTTGCAGGACCCTTATCTCGGCCGCAGCCCGGTCATCGCGCTGACCGGCCGGAAGCCGCATTCCTTCCAGGACCGCAACGCCTATCAGGAGATCGCGCACGCGCCGCTGTTCGCGGCGGTGACGAAGTTTTCGAGCGCCGTCGACAACGCCGCCGAACTGCCGCGGCTGTTGCGCCATTGCTGGCGCGTCGCGTTGTCGGGAACGCCGCGGCCGACGCATCTCGATTTCGCCGGCCATCAGGGCGACGCGATCGAATTGCAGCAAGTGGCGCAGGCACCGGTCATCGACCCGTCGTCGCCGCAGGTGCCGCCGCACCGCCCGATCGCCGCGGCCGCCGATGTCGAGCGCGCCGCCGCGGCGGTGCTCTCCTCACGCCGGCTGGCGATCGTCGCCGGGGAGGGTGCCCTCGCTTCGGGCGCCGGGCCGGAGCTGACCGCGCTCGGCGAAGCACTCTCGGCGCCGGTCCTCACCTCCCTCGGCGCGCGCGGCATCATCCCGACGCGCCATCCGTTGTCGGCCGGCGTGCCCGGCACCTATTCGGCGCCGCCCGCCAATCGCATCCTTTACGGCGCCGACCGTGTGCTCTTTGTCGGCTGCGACACCGGCGACCAGGTGACCTTGAACTGGACCGTGCCGGCGCCCGGCACGCCGATCGTGCAGATCGACGCCGATCCCGTCGAGATCGGCCGCAGCTATGCCAATACGATCGCCGTGCTGGGCGATCCGAAGGCGAGCCTCGCGCTGCTCAACGAGGCGATCGGCCGGCCACGGCGCGACCGTGCCTTTCTCGACGATGCGCAGCGGCTTGTTGCCGAGTGGCGCCGGGGAATGACGCCGCTGCTCGACAGCAACGCCGTGCCGATCCGCGTCGAGCGGCTGTGCGCGGAAGTCACCCGCGCCTTGCCGGCCGACGCCATCCTCGTCGCGGACACCGGCTATTCCGGCATCTGGACCGGTACGCTCGTCGAACTGAACGGCGCCGGACAGAGCTATCTGCGGGCGGCGGGCTCGCTCGGCTGGGCCTTCCCGGCCTCGCTCGGCACCAAATGCGCGGCGCCCGGGCGCAAGGTCCTGTGCTTTACCGGCGACGGCGGCTTCTACTACCACCTCGCCGAATTGGAGACGGCGCGCCGCCGCGGCATCGCCGTCGCTCTCGTCGTCAACAACAATTCGGGGTTCGGACAGAACCTGCCCGGCGTGCGCCGGGCACTCGGCAACCGGCCCGGCAACATCGACGATCTCGTGCGCTTCGGTCCGACCGATTTCGCCGCCGTCGCCAGGAGCTTCGGCGTGCGCGGCATCCGCGTCGAGAGGCCCGGCGAGATCGGGCCGGCGCTTGCTGCAGCGCTTGACGCTGAGGAGACGGTCGTCGTCGATGTCGTCACCGACATCGAGCCGCGCGCCCCCGAGCCGTGGGCGCCGGGATGAGACCAGCCGGGCCCGCCTTCAACTCGGCGGCCGGAGCGCAGGCGAGCGGGTAGCAGGCGGCGAGAAAGGATCGCCCGCAGCCTCGACACCGTCACAGACCTCGAAGGCGAGACGGCGCTCGGTAGAATCGCAGGCTTCCCATGTCGCCGCCGCACTGCGGGCGCGCCCCGCCGTCGCCGCAGCCGCGGTCAGGAGGCGGCCGGGGCGATTATGTCAGCGGCGGCGTCGAGGAAACGTCGCGACAAGCGTCAAAAGGAATGCCTGCAGACCCGGCGGCCGCATCAGAAAGGGCGGGCGACCGGCGGGCGGCCGGCTCAAACAAATCTGCCGCTCCGGTTGAGGCCTGCACAATTTTTGACGCCCGCATGACGCCGTACTGACGATTTATTGACGCGCGGGCCTCATCTTCTCCATCCGGCAAAGGCGCTCCGCCGGAGTTTCACCTTATGTTCTCCAGCGGGTGCCGAGGCAACACAGCAACTTGCGGGCGATGGAAGGATTTAGCGACTGTTTTGCGGAACTGACGGACCCGCGCACCGGCGGCGGCGGGCGCTACCAGCTTTTGGAAATCCTGATGATCGCGCTGTGCACGGTCCTCGGCGGCGGCCAGAGCGCCGTCGACATGGCCCTGTTCGGCGAGGCGAAAGAGGGCTTTTTCCGCACGTTTCTCGAGCTCAGACACGGCATCCCGAGCCACGACACGTTCAGCAAGATCTTCCGCCGCCTCGATCCCGACGAGTTCCGCGGATGCTTTCAAAAGTTCATGGGGCGCTTCGGGGAAAGCTGCAACGGGGTCATCGCCATCGATGGCAAGGCGCTGCGCCGCTCGTTCGACGCCGCCAGCGCGCGCTCGGGACTGCACATGGTCAGTGCCTGGAGCTGCGACCAGCGCATGGTGCTGGCGCAAATCGCCGCCGACGGCAAGGCGCGCGAGATCAGCGCCGTGCCAAAGCTGCTCGACATGCTGTCGCTGCCTGGTGCGATCGTCACCGCCGATGCGCTCAATTGTACCCGCGAGCTGGCCCGTCAGGTCGTCAGCCGGGGTGGCGACTACGCGCTGGCGGTAAAGGGCAATCACGGCCCGTTTTGCGCCGACGTCCGGCGGATCTTCGACGAGGCGCAGCCGGCAGACGCGGCCAGCTATACGACCGTTGATGGCGACCACGGCCGCTTCGAGACGCGAACCGCCACGGTGTCGACGCAGATCGCCGCGCTCGACGGGTATGATTGGCCGGGCCTCGCCGCCGTCGGCAGGATCATGCGCACCCGCGAGGCCGCGGTTCGCGGCGTCAGGCGGCGAACGAGCGAGACGAGCCACTACGTGCTGAGCAGCGCGCTTTCGGCCGACAGCCTTGCCGCCACCGTCCGTTCGCATTGGGGCATCGAGAACCGGCTGCATTGGGCTCTCGACGTCGTCATGCACGAGGACCAGTCGCGCAGCCGCATGGACAACAGCCCGTACAACCTCGCGATCCTGCGGCACATGGCGCTCAACGTGATGCGCAAGGACAATTCCGCCGGCTCGCTGCGCGCCAAATTCAACCTCGCCGGCTGGAGCAACGAGTTTCTTGCAAAGCTGCTGGCGCAAGCCTGAAATGACTTTCGGCCTCGTACCGCGGTCTGCACGCAAGGACGCACAAGGCCCGGAGTTCGCCGCCATCGACGATGCCGTCGAAAGCTTTGCCGCCGTCGTCGAGAAGCCGGGCCGCATGAGGCTGCCGGCGGCCGCGGAACCCTTCTCGCGATGATCGAGGCGGCCGGAGCCGTTCGACCTGCGCGTGCCCGCTTCGATCCGCGCGCGGCGATCGCCGGCAGTTATCCGGAGATCGCGGCATTGCGCGCGGCAGTCGTCCCGGAAATCCGGGCATTGCAAGGAAAACTCGCCGAAGACGAGGCCGTGGGCGCCGACACCTCGGGGCTGCGGCAGGCGTTGCGCGAGCTTTGCTGGCGGCTCGAATATACCGGCGACGCGGCCGCCGCCTGCGCGGCGCTGGCGCGCCTGCGCCATTATGCGGCGATGCCGACGCCGCCGAGCGCGCTCGAGCGCAACGAGGATGGCAGCTGCGGGATTCCGACCGAAATCTGGTTTCTGAAGCTCGATGCGTCGATCGACTGGATGCTGGCGGACGATGCCGCGGCTTCGCCGGTGCCGGCGCATTTTCTCGATCCGGTCAACGATCCGCAGCGACTGCGGTCGTATTTCGAGGCGCTGCTCGTCTCGCGGCCCGCCGAGGACGGTGTCGATCGGCGCAACGAACTCAACCTGTCGAGCGCCAACCTCGTCCGCCTGATCTTGCGGCGGCGGCCCGTCGGCTACCCTTGGGACCCGAGGCTCGCAGCCGTCCTGCGCCGCTTCATCGCCGATTGGCAGGACCCGGCGACCGGCTTCTTCGGAGCAACCTACGAAGTCGGCGCCCGCCTGCTGCGCACGAACGATCTCAGCATGACATTCCACATGGCGCGCTATCTCGACGGCGCGATCGCCTATTGGCCGCAACTGATCGACACGCTGTTCGCGATCCGTGACGACATCTATCCCTATGGCTGGCTCGACGACGAGGGCATGACGAGCCACAACAATTACGACGTGGCGGTGCTGCTGCGCCTCGGCTGGAACGCGATGCGCGCCGATCAGCGCCGCCGCGGCGCCGACGAACTCGACCGGCTTCTGGCGTGGTGCCTCGACAGCGCCATTGCCGATGACGGGACGGTGACGGCGCGGGCGGTCGGGGAGTCGCTGCCCGAGAGCTATTATTTCACGATCGCCTTTCTCGACACGCTCGGCTTTTTCGAACCCGCCGCGCCGTTTTGGCGCGACCGCGCGCTGCCGCACGCCGGCCCCCTGCGCCTGCGGCTCGGCGACAGGCTGCGCGCCCTCGACGGGCGCAATCCGATGACGCGAATGGCGCTCGCGCGTCTCGACCGGGTGCCGCCGTGAGGAGGCGGGCCGAACCGGCAGGGAGGGGCAGAACATGACGGCCTTCGAATTTCGGGCAGACGGCTCGGGGTTTTCCGCCGCGGCGGCAATCGGGAAGCCGCTGTCGTCCGCGCGGCGCGGCGTGCGCCCGCAACTGGCGCTGATCTCGGCGGTCGAGGAGCTGTGCGGCATCGGCGCCTATTGCCATTCGCTCGAAAAACAGCTGAGCCGCGACTTCGAGATCACCCTCTTCGGCCTCGACCAATATCTGCTGCGCGGTCGGCACCGGCGGATCCGGCAGCTCGGCGACCGGCACGTCAAGGAAATCTGCCGCGAGCTCGGGCGGTTCGACGCGGTCAATCTGCAGCTCGAGCACGGAACGCTCGGCCGCGGCGCAAGGGACATCTACCGGCGGTTCGGCTGGATCCTGGCCGCGGCGCCGCAGATATCCGTGACCTTTCACACCATGCTGTCGACGCCCGAATTCGATTTCGCCGGCTGGGCGAGGGCGCTGCGGCGGTTCGATTTCGCGACCGCGGCGCGGCTGCACTCGCAATATCTGCGCAACAATCTCTTGTCGGCCGGCATCGTGCGCCGCCTGCGGCGGATGCAGCGCCGCAAGCGCGCCGCTGTCATCGTGCACAACCGCTGGGATTTGCGGCAGATGCGAGACGTGCATCGCATCGGCGAAGTGTACGACCACCCGCTCGCTTTTCTCGACGCGGCGGAAGCGCGCGCGATCCGCGCCGGCGCGCGGCGCGAGCGCTTCCCGCTGCTCGGCAACGTGCCGTCCGAGGCGAGGCTCATCGGCGTTTTCGGGTTCTTCGGCCGGTACAAGGGCTTCGAGACCGTGATCCGGGCCATGCAGCACCTGCCGGAAGACCATCACGTGCTGATCTTCGGCGGCGTGCATCCGAACGAGATCCCGCGCAACCAGCCGATCGACCCGCGCATCGCCAGCCTTTTCGATGCCGGTTACGTCGACACCACCCTCGTCGAGCGGGCCGGGACCGAAGCCGGCCGGCAGAGCCCGTCACTGTCGGTCGCGATCGACCGCTCATTGCGCGACATCCTCGTTCGCCACCCAAAGGATTTGTCCGGCCGCATGCACTTCATGGGCGCCCTCGAGGAGCCCGATTTTCTCGCCGGCATGGCGATTTGCGACGCGGTCGTCATGCCGTATCTCGATGTCGGGCAGTCTTCCTCGGGGCCGATCTCGCAGGCGATCGAGCTGGGCTGCCGGGTCATCGCCTCGCGCACCCGAACCTTCCTGCAGTTCGCGGCCTATCACCCGCAACGCATCGAATTCTTCGACATCGGCAATCATCTCGAACTCGCCGAACGGATCATGGCGGCGCCGCAATTCCCGGCGCGGCAGGAGCCGCTGCGCTTCAATGTCGAAACCAACAAGGCGGTATATCTCGCCGCCAACCGCCGGGACCGGCTCTTCCCGCCGCCGGCGCTGCGCCGCGGCGCCAAGAACCGCGAGCCGGCGGCGGAGTAGCGAACGCCTCAGAGATGGTCGCGCACGGACTGCAGGACGAGGCCGCCGACCGCCCAGACGGCGAAGGCGATCAGAATCGTCAAACCGAATGCCCGCCAGCGGCGCGGGTAGAGTGCTTCCTGCGGCAGGCTCGGCGCGACGAAATCGGCGAGATAGATCTGCCGCCGCTCGGCGTCGGCGCGCGACCGGTCGAGCGCGGCGAGCGCATGCCGATAGGCGGTATCGGCGAAGCCGCGCTCGGTCTCGAGCCGGTCATACGAGCCCATCACGGCGGAAAGCGCCTCGCCGCCTGGGCCGTGTGCGGCAGTCACCTCGGCGTCGAGCGCCCGCTGCTGCGCGCCGAGCGCGGCGATCCGCGTCTCCAAGATGGCAATCGCCGGGGCCTCGCCGCTCAGGTACTTCCTGAGGGCCGCGAGCTTGGCCTCGGCGGCGAGACGCTGTTCGCGCAGCTTCGCGGCGAGCGCCAGCGTGCGGTCGGCCGTCGCCTTCGGATCGACGACGCCCTTGCGGTCGCGGAACTGGCGCAGCTTCAGAAGCGCCGCGCCGAGGCGCGCCTCGGCCCGCCGCACTTCCGCCTGCGACTGCCGCAACGTGTCGCGCCGGGCGCGTTGCGAAAGCTCGTTCACGAGACGCTGCGAGGATTGGACGACGGCGCGCGCGATGGCCAGCGCGTCGGCCGGCGTGAAGGCGCTGACCTTGACGGTGATCGTGCCGTCGCCGGTGTCGAAGAAGGCGTCGACCTGGCCCTTCCAATAGCGCACCAGCTCCTCGACGGGCACCGCGGCAGGCAGGCGCGACAGCCAGTCGGCGCGGCGCCGGGAAAACATCTTGCGCAGGTCGAGGGTTTTGCCGATGTCGTCGACGATGGCACGGCTGTCGATGTATTGCACGACGATATTCGAATCGAGGCCCAGCTGGGCGGCGGCGACGCTGCCGCGCAATAGGGTGGGGGCATCGCTGCGCACCGGCCCGACCGAGCGCACCGCGATGCGGAACTCGACGACGTACTGGTCGGCGGCAATGGCGAAGAAATAGACGGCGGCGAGGGCGGCCGGCAGCACGACGGCCAGCAGAAACGACATGAGGCCGAGCGGCAGGCGGCGCTTTCCGGCGGCCGCCACGGCATATGGCAGCGGCGTGCGGAACGGCAGGCGGGCGATGTTGCCGGGCTCGCGCGGGGCCGGAGGAGGCGAGGGGGACGGGTCGAGGCTCATGCCGCTTCGCTGCCGCTGACCCGCCGGTACGCGGCGAGCGCGGCGCCGACATCGTCGTACAATTGCAGCTCGCCCCCCGCCAGCACCGCGCCGCGGTCGCAGTATTGCCGGATCGTCTGCGGATTGTGGGTGACGAGGATGATGTCCGATCGCTGCATCCGCTCGCGGAACGCGGCGGCGCACTTCTTGCGGAAGCGCTGGTCGCCGATCTCAGTCACCTCGTCGATCAGGTAGAGATCGAAATCGATCGCGAGGCAGGCGGCGAAAGCGAGTCGGGCGCGCATTCCGGCCGAATAGGTGTTGACCGGCATCCGGAAATATTCGCCGAGCTCCGCGAAATCCTCGACATAGCGGATCGCGGCGCGGCGATCCGCGCCGTAGAGGCGCGCGACGAAAGCGACATTCTCGCGCCCCGACAGGGCGCCGTGAAAGGTGCCGCCGAAGCCCAATGGAAAAGAGACGCGCGCGTCGCGCCGGATGACGCCGCGGTCGGGCAGTTCGGTGCCGGCGAGCAGCCGGATCAGCGTCGATTTGCCGGAGCCGTTGACGCCGAGAATGCCGAAATTATGGCCGGTCGGGAAATTGGCGCTCGCATCCTCGAGCACCACCTGCCGGCCGCGCCGGGTGCGGTAGGATTTCGAGACGGCTTCGAGCGCGATCATGACGGCTCGAAGAGCCGTGGCCGCAGGCGGCGCTCGAGGGCGAGGCCGAGCAGCAACGACAAGAGCGCCAATCCCGCGAGATAGGAGCGGTCGAGCCAATGCGGTGCGTAGCCTTCGAAAAAGCTGCCGCGGAACCATTCGACGGCCTGCAGTACCGGATTCCATACCAGGATGCCGCGGATCCAGTCCGGCATCATCGCCGGCACGTAAAATATTCCGGAGGCGAAATACAATACGCGGGTCAGCTGCACCCAGATCTTGTCCCAGGATTTGACGAAGCGGTTGACGACCGCATTGACGACGCCGCAGCCGCAGCCGAAGAGCCAGCTCGCGATCAGCGCCGCGGCGACGCCGAGAAGGTCGTGCGGCCTGGCATGCAGGCCGAACGCACTGAAGCCGACCAGCAGGATAACGGCGACGAGCGCGTCGGTGACGAATTCGACGAGCCCGCGGGCAATGACGAGATCGAGGGTCGTCACCAGAGGCAATTGCAGCAGCGCCGCACTGCCCGAGATCGCATAAGCGAGATTGCTGCTGGTATGAACGAACATGTGGTAGGGAATAATGCCGGTGTAATAAAAAATGAAGAATTCGCGGCCGATCGGCGGCTGGCCGCGCATCAGTACCGCGAACACCAGCGACAGCATCAGGATGTGGAGGGTCGGCTCCAGCAATGCCCAGCCGTAACCGAGCTTCGCCTCGGCGAAGCGGGTGCGCGCCTCGCGAATGACAAGGGCGAGGATGACGCGCGCTTGCGTCTTGAACCCGTCGGCCCAATGCGCCGGCGGCCTCGGCGGGCGCAATCGATCGAGCCGGCGCTGCCCGAGCACGACCCAGTCGCCGTCGAGCGTCGCCAAGCGGCGGTTGAGCGTCTCCAGCAGCGCCTGCGCGATCTCCTCGTTGTCGGGCGCGGCATGAATGAGCGCGCCGCCGAAGGCGAGGGCGTCCTCCACCCGGCCGCTGTCGAGCAATGCCGAAAGCTTTGCCCGCTGCGCCGCGACATTGCCGGGTTCCAGCGCCAGGGCGGCGCCGAAGCTCTCGATGGCCTCGTCCCAGCGGTCGAGGCGGCCGAGCAGGTGGCCGCGGTGCAGATGGTATTCGACCGTGTCGGGGCCGAGCGACAGCGCCCGGTCGATCGCCGCGAGCGCCCGCTCCGGCGACCCCAACCGCATTTCCGCCTCGGAGAGCAGGCGAAGGGCGATCTCGTCTTGCGAATGCGCGGCGGCGGTGCGGCGGGCGGTTTCGGCCGCCTCGGCGAGGCGATCGCTGCGCAGCAAGAGTTCCGTCGCGTGGCACGCGATGCCACAGTCGGCGGGCCGCAGCGCATAGGCCTCGAGCGCGTGGAAAAGCGCGCGCCCGCTGTCGCCGACCGCCGCATAGGAGCCGCTCGCGTGGCGGTGTCCCGCCGCCCAGCCGGGCCGGCGCTGCAACAGCGCCTCATAAGCCGCGGCAGCCTCGCGATGACGGCCGCAATTGCTGAAGAGCCAGGCGCAAAACTCGGCCACCGGCTCGCTCTCGCCGGCAGCGGCGAAGGCCGTGCGGGCGAGGTCGAGCGCCGCCTCACGCCGGCCGTCGTAATAAAGCGCCTCGGCCAGGCGGCATTGCGCCGGGGCGTCGTCGTCGGCGCCACGCATCATGGGCGCGGCGGCCGCCGCGCTCACGCCCGCCATCCTCTGAAATACTCCCGATGCCGCCCGCTGCGAGGCACGGCGCATACCTCCCTGAGCTGTCCTTTTCTAGCGCATTAACTGGCATTTTAGCAACCTGCCGCTGCCCGCCGGGCGATTTCCCGGCTGGCGCGGGCGCCGGTTCGACCTTAAGCTGCCTGTGGAAAAGAAAAGGAGAGGCTCTGATGGCCTTCGAATTCGGCATGTTCCACGAGTTCCAGTGCCCGGCCGGGCTCTCGCAGGCCGAGGCGTTCACCCGGTCGATGGCCGAGGTCGACGCCGCCGAGCGCTGGGGACTCGACGCGATGTGGCTCGCGGAGATCCATGTGGCGCCCGAGCGCTCGGTATTGTCGGCGCCGTTGACGATCGGCAGCGCCATTGCCGCCCGCACCAGCCGCATCAAGATCGGCACTGCGGTGCAGGTGCTGCCGCTGTGCCATCCGCTGCGGCTGGCCGAGGAAGCCGCGACGGTCGATCAGATCAGCCACGGCAGGCTGATTTTCGGCGTCGGGCGGAGCGGCTTTCCGCGCACCTACGAGGCCTACGGCGTGCCCTATGGCGAGAGCCGCGAACGCTTTGCCGAGACGCTCGAAATCCTGAAGGAGGCGTGGACTAAGCCGTCCTTTTCCTACGAAGGCAAGTATTACAAGTTCAACGACGTCAAGCTGACCCCGAAACCGTATCAGCAGCCCTATCCGGAGATCCGCATCGCCGCCAACAGCCCCGACACCTTTCCGGCGATCGGCAAGCTCGGGCACGGCGTGTTCGTGGCGGTGCGCCTCGGCACATTGTCGGAGCTGCTGCCCAACATCCGCGCCTACCGCGAGGCCTATAAGGCGGCCGGGCATCCGGGCGAAGGCCAGGTGTTCCTGCGCGCCCCCGTTTATGTCGCCGAGACCGAAAAGGCGGCCCGCGAGGAGCCGGAAGAGAGCATCATGTATTTCTACCGCTATCTCGGCGAACGGCTCGAGGATTCGGCGTCGCGCGCCGGGGTGCGGGCGATCGAGGACCGGGCGGCGCGCGGCCGGCGGCTGCAGACGATCACCTATGACGAGGCGCTGCGCGACAAGATCATCGTCGGGACGCCGCAGGCGGTGACGGAACGGCTCGAGGAATTGCGCGAGGAACTCGGCCTCGACGGCATCCTCGCCGAGATGAATTGCGGCACCAAGATCCCGCACCCGCAGGTCATGCGCTCGCTCGAGCTCTTGTGCAAAGAGGTAATGCCGCGGTTTCATTGACACGGCCGGGGAGGCGGGCAATCGCCGATGCCCCAGATGAGCGGCGGTACCTGTTTCGCCTGATAAAAACAGAAAAAAAACAGGGCTGAGCGGCATTCTCTTCGATCATCGGCACATTGGATCGTCCGTGTCCGTTGGCCCCTCTCCGCCCTCGGGGGCGGAGAGGGCAGGGTGAGGTGGGGGATACCAGAGCTCGCCAGTGCCCACCTCACCCTCCCCGCGCCTTCGGCGCGGGTCCCCTCGCTCTCCGCCCTGAAGGGCAGAGAGGGCATTTATGGCATTGTACCTGATTTGTCAATTCTTGTCAATATAGCAATCGCCAAGGCGACGGTCCCGGTCGGCAGGCCCCATGCTATAGTCCTTGCGACGCGATCGGTTCTGGATTGTCGATGGCTAATCCCGACATCTTCGACGTAGATTTCCGGCCCTATCCCTATTGGTGGGAAGCGTACCGGCCGGCTGTCGGCGAGCCGGCGGAGGTGCCGCGCGAGGCGCGCGTCGCGATCGTCGGCGGCGGCTATGCCGGACTTTCCGCGGCGCTCGAACTGGCGAAGGCGGGGATCGAGGCGGTCGTCCTCGAAGCCGCCGAATTGGGCTTCGGCGCGAGCACGCGCAACGGCGGCGCGGTCAGCGGCGGCGTCAATATCGGCAAGAGCTTCAGCGGCAGGACGCTCGCCGTCGAGGAGGAGCGGGCGCGCCGGCTGCTCTCGGACGGCGCCGATGCTTTCTCCCTTATCGACCGGCTGATCGAGGAGGAAGGGATCGCCTGCTTCTGGGAAAAGCGCGGCCGCTTTGTAGGCGCCTGGACGCGCGGCCATTACGCCGCCCTCGAAAAGCGGCTCGCGCTACTCAACGACGGGGCGCAATCGGGCGCCTACCTCGTGCCGCGCGAGCGCCAGCGCGAGGAGATCGCGAGCGACTATTACCACGGCGGCATGGTCGTCGAGCGCTCGGGCAAATTGCACCCGGCGCTCTATTACGCGGGGCTGCTTGCCGCCTGCCGCCGGCGCGGCGTCACGGTGTGCGGCAAGGCGGCGGTCGAAGGGCTGGCGCGGCAGGGCTCCGGCTGGCGGGTCGACACGGCGCGCGGCACGCTGACGGCCGGCGACGTCGTCATCGCGACCAACGGCTATACCGGCCGCCTGACGCCTTCATTACGCCGCCGCGTCGTTCCGGTCGCCAGCCACATCATCGCGACCGAGGAACTGCCGCCCGACCTCGCCGCCTCGTTGATCCCGAAGGGGCGCACGCTTTCCGATACGAAGCGCGTGCTGTGCTATTACCGCATGTCGCCCGACGGGCGGCGGATGGTATTCGGCGGCCGCGCCCGCTTCACGCATATCGACCAGAAAGAGAGCGCGCGCATCCTCCACGGCTATATGACCGCGCGCTTCCCGCATTTGCATGGCGTGCGCCTCACGCATGCCTGGGACGGCAACACCGCCTTCACGCTCGACGCATTGCCGCATATGGGGGTGTCGGAAGGGCTTTATTTCTGCCTCGGCTGCAACGGCAGCGGCATCGCGATGATGACCTATCTCGGGCAGCAAACCGCGCGCAAGATCGCGGGCGTCGCCAATTATGCGTGCAGCTACGACGACGAGGATTTCCCGACCCATCCGCTCTACACCGGGAACCCGTGGTTCCTGCCGCTGGTCGGCGGCTACTATCGGCTGCGCGACCGGTTCGACCGCCTCGTCCCTTGAGAGAAGGAGGTGACGACATGGATTTCACCGCATTCAAAAGCTCGCTCGCCGAGGAGAAGCCGCCCGCCGGGCTCGGGCCCGCGATCGAGGCGCTGTGGTGGGACGCCAAGGGCGATTGGGCCGAGGCGCATCGCTGCGCGCAGCGCCAGCCCGACCCGACCGGCGCCTGGGTGCATGCCTATCTGCACCGCGTCGAAGGCGACATGTCGAACGCCGGCGGCTGGTACCGCCGCGCCGGGAAGCCCGTGTCGTCGGCGCCGCTCAACGAGGAGTGGGAGACGATCGCCCGAACCATCCTCGGCTGAGGCGAGATAAGCATGGCCAGGATCCGCCGCTTGCCGCCCCTCACCCTCCCGCTGCGCGGGTCCCTCCCTCTCCCCGCAAGCGGGGAGAGGGCTGGGGTGAGGGGCCACGCCCGGCGACGAGCCCCCATGCTGCAAGCGTGAGAAAAAACATGGGCTTGACTGTCTTCGCACTGACCTGCGGCCATCTCGAGGGCGAGCTTTCCTATCTGATGGAAGGCGGGGAGGGGCGCGTGCGGCTGCCGATCCCCTCTTATCTGATCGAGCACCCGAAAGGCCGCGTCCTCTTCGACGCCGGCATGCATGTCGATTGCCAGCACGACCCGGCGGGACGCCTCGGCGCGCGCCTCATGAGCCTCTTCGATTTCGACTACCGCGCGGGCGAGGAGGTCGGCGCACGGCTGGCGGCGCTCGGCCGCGACCCGGCCGAAATCGACATTCTCATTAATTCGCACCTGCATTTCGACCATGTCGGCGGCAACGCGCAGATCCCGAACGCGACGATGCTGCTGCAGCGCGCCGAATGGGAAGCCGGCATGGACCCCGACATCGCCGCCCGCCGCGGCTTCGACCGGCGCGATTTCGACCTCGGCCATAAGTTGAAGCTGATCGAGGGCGAATACGATGTGTTCGGCGACGGCGCCATCGTCTGCCTGCCGACCTACGGCCACACGCCGGGCCACCAATCGCTGAAATTGCGGCTCGCCGGCGGCGAGATCGTGCTGGCTGCCGATTCCTGTTATTTCTGCCGCACCCTTGCGGAGCGACGGCTGCCGCGCTTCGCCCACGACAAGGCGGCGATGCTGTTGTCGCTCGAGCGGCTGGCGCGGCTCCAGGCCGGCGGCGCCCGCATCTTCTTCGGTCACGACATCGAATTCTGGCAAACCGTACCGCAGGCGCCGGCGGCAATAACATGAAAATTGCAGAGGGGAGGACAAGACCAATGGACGACGTGTCGATCGATTGGCGGCGAATGACGCGCCGCGGTCTGCTGCGGCAGGCGGGGATGGCGGGACTGGCGGGGCTCGCTTCGCCGGCCTGGGCGCAGACGATGGCGAGCCTGCCGCTGCCGGGCGGGCCCGACGAGCGGCCGATCACCGGCGCCTTTCCGCAAAAGGGCGCGATGATCTTGCAGCGCACCCGGCCGCCGCTTCTGGAAACGCCGTTCGCGGTCTACGACAAGGGCGTCTTCACGCCGAACGACCGCTTCTTCGTGCGCTGGCATTGGGCGGTGATCCCGACCCGGATCGACGCCGGAAAGTTTCGGCTCAAGGTGCGCGGCCATGTCGAGCGGGAGCTGTCGCTGCCGCTGAAGGAGGTTCTGGCCTTGCCGCGCGTCGAGATCGCCGCGGTCAACCAGTGCTCGGGCAATTCGCGCGGCTTTTTTCAGCCGCGCGTCGCCGGCGGCGAATGGGGCAACGGCGCGATGGGCAATGCGCGCTGGACGGGCGTCAAGCTCAAGGACGTGCTCGACCGGGCGGGTGTCAAGGCCGGCGCCGTGCAGGTCCGCTTCAATGGGCTCGACGAGCCGGTGGTGCCGCAGGGCCCCGATTTCATGAAGTCGCTGGCGGTCGACCACGCCCGCGACGGCGAGGTGATGATCGCCTATGCGATGAACGGCAAGCAATTGCCGCTGTTGAACGGCTTTCCGCTGCGCCTCGTCGTGCCGGGCTGGTACGCGACCTATTGGATCAAGATGCTGAACGACATCGAGGTGCTCGACAGCCCGGATACGAATTTCTGGATGAAGACCGCCTATACGATCCCGGACAACCGGCGCGCCGACATGAAGCCGGGAGAGGCGGGCGTCAAGATGGTGCCGATCAACCGGATGAACCCGCGTTCCTTCATCACCAACCTCGCTTCCGGCGCGACGATCCCGGCCGGCAAACCGCATTCGGTGCGCGGCATCGCGTTCGGCGGCGATGCCGGAGTGAAGCGCGTCGAGTTCTCCGCCGACGGCGGCAAGAGCTGGCATACGGCGCGGCTCGGCAGGGACGAGGGCAAATACGGCTTCCGCCGCTGGAACGCGCATTTCTCGCCGCGACAGAAAGGCGGCTACACGCTGATGTGCCGCTGCACCAACACGAACGGCGAGGCGCAGCCGAGCGAGCCCAACTGGAACCCGGCCGGCTTCATGCGCAACGTGGTCGAAGCGACCACCGTCACGGCGGCGTGAGGGAGCCTCGTCATGAACCGTAACATGCTGCAGCTCGTCACGCTCGCCGGCGCGGCGCTGATCGCCGCTACGGCCGCGGCGAAGGTCCCGGCGAGGCTCGCCTCGGTCGCCGTCACCCTGCCCGAAAGCACGCGGGCCTTGCCCGACGGGCCGGGGGTCGCAACCGTGCGCAACAACTGCCTCGGCTGCCATTCGGCGGGCATGATCCTCAACCAGCCGGCGCTGGCGAAAGCCGCGTGGCAGGTCGAGGTCAACAAGATGCGCAACGTCTACAAGGCGCCGGTAGACGAGAAGGCGGTGCCGGCGATCGTCGATTACCTGACCGCGGTCAAGGGTCCGAAGTAGCGATCTTCAATCCGCCGCGGCGCCGGCGCGTTCATACTTACGTGCCGGAGTGTTGATCGGCTCCGTCAGCGGCGGCGCATCGAAGGAGGCGGCGATCCGGGCATCCGGCGCATCGGCGTAGAGCGTCGTGCGCTGGCGCGGCGTGCGTCCCAATGAGCGGATCAGCGCCTCCATCGCCTCGGGCGGCATTTCCTCGCCGTTGACCGCGCCGGCGGCCCGCGTGATGCTTTCGTTCATCAAGGTGCCGCCGAGATCGTTGGCGCCGGCTTCGAGGCAGCGCAAGACACCGGCGCCGCCCATCTTGACCCATGAGGTCTGGACGTTGCGCACGAGCGGGTGGAGGACGAGCCGGCCGACGGCGTGCATCAGCACCGCCTCGCGCCAGGTGGGGCCCGGCCGGGCGCGGCCCTTCAGATAGATCGGCGCCTCCATCGGCACGAAGGGCAGCGGCACGAATTCGGTAAACCCGCCGGTCTTTTCTTGCAGGGCGCGGATGCGCAAGAGGTGCCGCGCCCAATGCTCGGGGCGCTCGACATGCCCGTACATGACCGTGACGGTGCTCCTGAGCCCGACGCGATGCGCCGCCTCCATCACGGCCAGCCACTCGCCGGTCTTGACCTTGTCCGGGCAGATGATGGCGCGCACCTCGTCGTCGAGGATCTCGGCCGCGGTGCCGGGCAGCGAGCCGAGCCCTGCCGCCTTCAATTCGTGCAGGAAGTCGGGCACGGTGCGCCCCAGGGTTTTCGCGCCCTGGAAGACTTCGAGCGGCGAGAAGGCGTGGATGTGCATGCCGGGCACCGCCTCCTTGATCGCGCGGCAGATCGCGAGATAGGTGGCGCCGGTATATTCGGGGTGGATGCCGCCCTGCAGGCAGACTTCGGTCGCGCCGCGCGCCCAGGCTTCCTCGACCCGCCGCTGGATTTCCGGGAGATCGAGGTCGTACGGACGGCCGCGCAAATTCTCGCTCAGCTTGCCCTTCGAAAAGGCGCAGAACTGGCAGCGAAAATAGCAGATGTTCGTGTAGTTGATGTTGCGCGTCACGATATAGCTGACGCCGTCGCCGTTAACCTCGCGGCGCAGCCGGTCGGCGGCCTCGCAGACGGCGGCGAAAGCGTCGCCCCGCGCGGCAAAGAGGCGGACGACATCCGCTTCCTCCAGCGCCTCGCCGGCGCTCGCACGGTCGAGCGTCGCGAGGAGCGCATCGCCCGGGCGCGGCGAGCGGCGGCGCTCGGCGGGCGGCGCCATGCCGGCCCCGGCGGTCCACGCCTCGGGACGAGCGAGCGCTTCGGCATCGCTCGCGCGCAACAGCGCAGTGCGTAATGCGGGATCGATCCAGCGGGCGGCATCGCGCGCGTATTCGGGATAGACCGCGAGCCGCTCGACGAGCAGCTTGCCCGCTCGCGCGGTGTGCTCGGCGAGGCGGTCGAGGGCCGGCCAAGGCGCCTCGGGGTTGACGTGGTCCGGCGTCACCGGCGAGACGCCGCCCCAATCGTTGATGCCGGCGGCGATCATCTGCGGCAGCGCAGCGGGGTTGAGGTTGGGCGGTGCCTGGATGTTCATCGCCGCGCCGAAGACGAGCCGCGCCGCGGCGATCGTCCACAGATGCTCGTCGAGCGAAGGCTCAGGCGCGCCCGCCATGCGGGTCCCCGGCTTCGCCCGGAAATTCTGGATGATGATTTCCTGGATGTGGCCGAAGCGCTCGTGCAAGCCGCGCAATTCGAGGAGCGCTTCGATCCGTTCGGCCCGCGTTTCGCCGATGCCGATCAGGATGCCGGAGGTGAACGGCACCGCCGCCTCGCCGGCCGCGGCGATCGTCGCGAGGCGCGCCGCCGGCCGCTTATCGGGCGAGCCGAAATGCGGGCCGCCGCGGAGCACTAGCCGCTCGGACGCGCTTTCGAGCATCAGCCCCTGCGAGACAGAAACCTTGCGCAAGGTTTCGAGGTCGGCGCGGCACATGACGCCCGGATTGAGATGCGGCAACAGCCCCGTTTCGCGCAGGACGAGCGACGCCGTCTCGGCGAGGTAGGAGAGCGTCGTCTCATGCCCCAGCCGGGCCAGTTCCTCGCGCGCTGCGCGGTAGCGCAATTCGGGCTTGTCGCCGAGCGTGAAGAGCGCCTCATGGCAGCCGGCGGCGGCGCCGGCGCGGGCGACCGCCAAGACTTCTTGCGTATCGAGATAGGCGCGCTCGCCGCGCCGCGGCGGATGCGCGAAGGTGCAGTAATGGCACACGTCGCGGCACAGCTGCGTCAGCGGGATGAAGACTTTTTTCGAATAGGTGACGATCTCGCCATGCGCGCTGTCGCGCAATTCCGCGGCGGCCCGCAGCAAGGGTTCGAGGTCGGCCCCGGCGAGCGCGCGCGCCGCCTCGGGCAGAAGCCGCTCGCCCGTCTGCGCGCGCGCCAGAACCTCCGCGATCCTCATCCCGTCCTTCCTCCGATGGCCGCGCCGCGCGGCTCCAGAATGCCCTCGGCCACGATGAGGCTCCGGGTGCGCGTGCCGCTCTCGACCTGCGCGAAGCGGCGCAGATCTTGCGGATTGTCGATGTCGAGGGCAATCCCCGGCAGGCGCAACACAGTCGGCACGATTCCGCGTTGCTCGGCGGCGCGCAAATGCGGAAAGAAGCTGTTCTCGCCAAAACGCAGCGGCACCGCCTCGGGGGGAGAGCACAGAATTGCGTTCGAGCCCTGCTCGTCGTGGGAAGGCGCAATCGTGAAGGCGGGGGCGGGGCGGTGCGCCTGCAGCACGGCCGCGATCTCCGCCGGCGTCACCAGCGGGATGTCGCCCGGCAGGGTCAGGATGCCGGCCGCGCCCTCGGCCGCGACAAGCCGCGCCGCCGCGGCGACGGCGCCGGTGTGCCCGTCGCGCGCGCCCATATCGACGAGCCGCGCGCCGTAGCGCCGCGCCAGCCGGCTCGCCGCGGGATCGACGGTGACGACCGCAAGCCCGGCGAGCCCCGTCGTCTGCGCAATCGCCGAGAGCACGTCTTCGAGCATCGCCAGCGCGAGCGTCTCGCGCAGCCTCGCCGGCACCAGTTCGGCGAGGCGCTGCTTCGCCAGCCCCAGCTCCTTCACCGGGACGACCGCCCAGATCCCCCCGAGGCCCGTCATCGCGCGCGCTCGGCCGCCCGCAGCACGTGCCGCGCCAAGCCGTCGCGGTCCTCGAGGCTCAGCATCAAGGTGCGCGTGAAGCTGACCGGCACGGCGAGGTCGCGAAGCGCCGCCGCATCCTCCTCGTCCGCGACGTAATGATCGAGGATGTCGCCGTAATGCCGCGCGACGCTCGCCGCATCGACCGGCAGCCCCAGCTCCTGCATCATCTTCGCGGTCGGGCCCTTGACCGCCTTGCCGGCGATGACCGGCGAGACCGCGACGACCGGCGCCGGGCTCGCGCGCAACGCTTCGCGCACGCCCGGGAGCGCCAGGATCGGGTCGATGCTGATGAACGGGTTTGACGGGCAGATGACGATTGCGGCGAGGCGCGGTTCGGCGAGGGCGGCGAGAAATTCGGGCAGCGGCCGAGCCTTCTCGGCGCCCGCGAAGGCGACCGCGCGGATTTCCGGGGCGCAATGCCGGCGCACGAAATAATCCTGGAAATCGAGCCAGCCCTCGGCCGTCGAGAGCCGCGTGCGCACCGGCTCGTCGCTCATCGGCAGGAGGCGCGCCGCGATCCCGAGGCGGCGGCGGAAATCGTCCATGATCGCGGACAGGGGCTCGCCCGCCGCCAATCGGCGGGTGCGTTCGACATGCGTCGCGAGATCGCCGTCGCCGAGCTTGAACCAGCTCTCGCCACCCAATGCCTCGAGGGCCGCCATGAAGGTCCAGGTCTCGCCGCGGCGGCCCCAACCGGTCTCGGGGTTGTCGAGGCCGGCGAGGGTATAGAGAAGGGTGTCGAGATCGGGCGAAACCGCGAGACCCAAATGCGTGAAATCGTCGCCCGTGTTGGCGACGACCGTCAGCACCCCCGGCGGCAGGATGCGGTAAAGCCCGAGCGCCAGCTTGGCGCCGCCGATGCCGCCCGATAGGGCCAGCACGAAACCGTCCGCGCTGCTCATCGGAAGAGGTCGTGCTCCGGGGGCCGCACCAGCGCGGCGGCCGGCAAATCCGGCGCCGACCAGTCGAGCCCGCGCACCAGCACCATCGGGACCGCTTCGCCCGCCTGGCCCATCAGGAGCGCGGCGGCATCGGCGATCTGGTCGGCAAACGCGATCTCGGTCACCTGCAATTCGCGCCCGAAAAGGTCGGGCCGGCCGCGCAGATCGATCAGCGCCGGCAGCCCCGCCGCGCCGAGCGCGACGCCGACGACGCCCTTGCGCCACGGCCGGCCGAAGCTGTCGTTGATGACGACCGCGATGCGGCGGCCGCAGGTCCGGGCGAGATGCTCATGCAGGCGCCGCGCCGAGGCGTCGGGTTCGAGCGGCAGCAGCAGGACGCGCTCGCGGCCGCCGGGGGCGGTGATGTTCGAGCGGTCGACGCCGGCATTCGCCATCACGAAGCCGAGCCGGTGCTCGACGATCAACAGGCCCGGGCGGTGCCGCACGACGCGCTTCGATTCGGCGAGGATGATTTCGACGAGCCGCGGGTCCTTGTCGAGTTCCGCGGCGAGCGCCTTCGCGCGCTCCGACGGCACGACGCCATCGAATTCCGCGTAGCGGCCCTCCGCCTTCGAGACGATCTTTTGCGCGACGACGAGGACGTCGCCGTCCCGCGGCGCGACATCGTTCGCGGCCAGTGCCGCGACCGCGATGGCGCCGATGTCGTCGCCCGGCTCGACGAGCTTGATGCCGGCAAGCCCGATCAGCGACAGGGAAGGGCCCGCGGGCATGCTCAGCCGAATCTCTTCCGCAGCCGCGGCGCCACCTGCTCGGCGTAGAGCCGCAGAAAACGTGCCTGGTCGGGTCCGGGCGCGTGGAACACGAGATGGCGGAAGCCGAGTTCGACATAGGGGCGGATCGCCTCGACCTGAGCCTCGGGATCGGCGGAGACGATCCAGCGGCTCGCCGCGCGTTCGAGCGGCAAAGCGGCTGCGAGCCGCTCCATCTCGACCGGGTCTTCGACGCCGACTTTTTCCTCCGGCGTCAGGGCGAGCGCCGCCCAGTGCCGCGTATCGTCCATCGCGCGCTTGTAATCAGTGTCGAACGACACCTTGACCTCGATCATCCTTTCGAGATCGGCGCCGCCGCGGCCGGCCTTCGCCAGGCCCTCGTCGACCTTGCCCGTGAGGTCGGTATAGAGCTGCGGGTTCTTGCCGCTCGTGCAGATGAAGCCCTCGGCGATCTGCCCGGCCATCACCGCCGCGAGCGGGCCGGAAGCGGCGATCCAGATCGGCACCTTCTGCTTCGGCTTGTCGTAGATCGTCGCCTTTTCGGTTCGGTAGAACTGGCCCTCGAAGGTGACCCGGTCCTCGGTCCACAGCCTGTTGATGAGGCGCACCGCCTCGCGCAGCCGGTCGCGCCGTTCCTTCGGCCCGGGCCAGGCCATGCCGGTCGCCGGCACCTCGTTGAGGCTCTCGCCGGTGCCGAGCCCGAGCACGACGCGGCCGGGAAACATCGAGCCCAATGTACCGAAGGCCTGCGCCACGATCGAGGGATGATAGCGGAAGGTGGGCGTGGCGACGCTGGTGCCGATCACGGCCCGGCGCGTCTTCGCGCCGAGCGCGCCGAGCCAGGCGAGCGAGTTCGGCGCGTGCCCGCCGGTGTGCTTCCAGGGCTGGAAATGGTCGCTGACGAAGACCGAGTCGAACCCGACCTCCTCGGCGAGACAGGAGAATTCGAGAAGTTCGCGCGGCCCGAACTGTTCCGCCGACGCCTTGTATCCGAGCTTCAGCAATGCCTGCTCCTTTTATTCTTTACCAGTGAGGCAGTGAGGCAGTGAGACGGTGAGAAGGTGAGCGGGAAACGTCATCGCGAGGAGGCCGTAAGGCCGACGAAGCAATCTCGTGGTCTGAGGAATTGCTTCGCTTAGCTCGCAATGGCGACCCATGGGTTCTCGCTGTCTCACCGCCTCACCGGTAAATCGCGCTTCACACTTTGGCCAGAACCTCCTCGCGGAAGCGGCGCATGTTGTCGATGATCGCGTCGGCGGTCGCGCCCTCGAAACCGAAATCGACATGGCCGACGCCGAAATCGCGAAATGCCCGCAGATCGCCGACGATATCCGAATCGTCGCCGGAAAAGAGCCGCCGCTCGCCGTCGTCCGCTTTCGCCGGCAGCCCCTTGCCCATCTGGCTGACGCGATAGGCGAGGGCGATGTTGTCGGGATCGCGCCCCGCCTCGCGGACGAGCCCGCGCAACCGCTCGACCCCGGCCGCGAAGCGCTTCATCGAATCGAGCCGATGCTGCGGGTTGGTGCCGATCGGATACCAGCCGTCACCGAGCCGCGCCGTGCGGCGCAAGGCGGGCCCGCTCTCGCCGCCGATCCAGATCGGCGGGTGCGGCTTCTGCACCGGTTTCGGCTCGAAGAGGATGTCGGCGAAGTTGACGTATTTGCCCGCGAAGCGAGGGCTGGAGTTGGTCCACAATTCTTTGCAGGCCAAGAGATACTCGTCGGTCACGGCGCCGCGCTCGGGAAAGGGCGGCAGGCCCAGCGCCTCGAACTCCTCCCGCATCCAGCCGGCGCCGATGCCGAAGACGAGCCGGCCTTTCGAGAGCACGTCGATCGTCGCCAGCATCTTGGCGAGCAGCACGGCGGGGCGGTGCGGCACAACCGTCACCGAGGTGACGAGCTGCAACCGGGAGGTCTTGCCGGCGATGAAGGCGGCGGCGATCAGCTGCTCGTGGCGGTCGCCGCGGGCGCGGCCGGGGAACTCGCCCGTCTCGCTGTAGGGATAGCGCGCCTCGATGCTGAGCGGCAGCACGACATGGTCGCTGACGCAGGCATAGTCGTAGCCCATCGCCTCGCCTTCGGCCGCGATGCGGGCGAGGTTTTCGGGCGCCGACATAGGGCCGCTCACCGGCGGGCTGAAACCGTATTGCATCTCTTCCTCCCGAGAAGTGGTGCGTTCGTGCGATTACGCTAGCAGGCCCGTCCAATTTTGGCGCGTAGGGATTTTTTGTCAGGCGGCAGTCGCCGATCGTTCCTTGTGTCATACCGGCGCAAGCCGGTATCCGCGGCAACCGTGGACCGCGGCCTCCGCCGGGGTGGCGGAGTTGTCAGCCGGCCAGCCTTTCCTTGTCATACCGGCGCAAGCCGGTATCCACGGCTGGGGTGGGTCCCGGCCTCCGCCGGGACGACGATGACGAAATTTCCGATGTGCGCCCGGCGGTGCGCCGTGGCTTTCCCGTTCCGCCGCATTGACGCGGCCACCCCTCGCCCATAAGTTCCGCCGCGGGACGCGGCCCCCGAACGGGTGGCACCCATTCTGCAAGGAACAGCCCTTAATGAAGCCGTCGCGGCGACCTCGCAACCCCTGCTTTTCCTCCGGACCCTGCGCGAAGCGGCCGGGCTGGTCGCCTGCCGTGCTGTCGGCGGCGCTCGTCGGCCGCTCGCATCGCTCGGCCGCGGGGCTCGCGCGCATCCAGGAGGTGATCGCGCGCTCGCGGGCGATTTTGGGAGTGCCGGCGGATTGGCGGGTCGGGGTGGTCGCCGCCTCCGATACCGGCGCGATCGAGATCGCGCTGTGGTCGCTGCTCGGGGCGCGCGGCATCGACATGCTCGCCTGGGAGAATTTCGGCGAAGGCTGGGTTGCCGACGTGGCGCAGCTGAAGCTGCCGGACGTGCGCGTGCTGCAGGCGCCTTACGGGCGGCTGCCCGACCTGTCGGCGGTCGATTGGGAGCGCGACGTCGTCTTTGTGTGGAACGGCACGACCTCGGGCGTGCGGCTGCCGCACGGCGACTGGATCGCCGACGACCGCAAGGGCCTGGCGATCTGCGACGCGACCTCGGCCGTTTTCGGCATGCGGCTGCCCTGGCCGAAGCTCGATGTCGTCACCTGGTCGTGGCAGAAGGCGCTGGGCGGCGAGGCGGCGCACGGCATGCTGGCGCTGTCGCCGCGCGCCGTCGAGCGGCTCGAAAGCTATGCCCCGCCCTGGCCGCTGCCGAAGCTTTTCCGCCTGACGCAAAAGCGCAAGCTGATCGAGGGCGTCTTCCGCGGCGAGACGATCAACACGCCGTCGATGCTGTGCGTCGAGGACGCGCTCGATTCGCTGAAATGGGCCGAAGAGATCGGCGGCCTCGACGCGCTCGTCGGGCGCTGCGAGAGGAACCTCGGCGTCATCGCCGAATGGGAGGAGCGCTCGCAGTGGCTGCGTTTTCTCGCCGAAGACAAGGCGACGCGGTCCTGCACCTCGCCGCAGCTGTCGATCACCGATGGCTGGTTTCAGGGGCTCTCGCCGGAGGAGCGCTTCACGACCGTGCGGGCGATGACGCGCCGGCTCGAGGAGGAGGGGGCGGCCTACGACATCGCCAGCCACCGCGCCTCGCCGCCCGGCATCCGCATCTGGACCGGCGCGACGATCGAGAGCGAGGATGTCGCGGCATTGCTGCCGTGGCTCGATTGGGCCTGGGAGGAACAACGGAAGACCGTCAAGGCCGCATGAAGCGTACCGGAGGCACAGAATTGGTTGTCATTGCGAGGAGGCTGTAAGCCGACGACGCAATCTGATCGGGATTGCTTCGCTCTGCTCGCAATGACGCATCGCTCTATGCCTCTGCGGGCGAGTTTCTGGAGAGTTTATGCCGAAAGTCCTGATTTCCGACGCCTTAAGCCCGCGCGCGATCGAGATCTTCGAACGGCGCGGCATCGCCGTCGATTTCCTCCCGGGGCTCGACGCCGCGGCGTTGCAGGGCCGCATCGCGGACTATGACGGGCTCGCGGTGCGCTCGGCGACCAAGGTCACGGCCGAGCTCATCGCCGCCGCGAGTCGGCTAAAGGTCGTCGGCCGCGCCGGCATCGGCGTCGACAACATCGATGTCGCGGCGGCGACGGCGCGCGGCGTCGTCGTCATGAACACGCCCTACGGCAACTCGATCACGACGGCCGAGCACACCATCGCCATGCTGTTCGCGCTGGCCCGGCAGATCCCGGCGGCCGACCGCTCGACGCAGGCCGGCAAATGGGAAAAGTCGCGCTTCATGGGGGTCGAACTGGCCGGCAAGACCTTAGGCGTCATCGGCTGCGGCAATGTCGGCGGGGTCGTCGCCGAGCGGGCATTGGGGCTCAAGATGAAGGTCGTCGCCTACGACCCGTTTCTCTCGGCAGAGCGCGCCGTCGCGCTCGGCGTCGAAAAAGTCGTGCTCGACGAGCTGTTCGCCCGCGCCGACATCGTGACCCTGCATACGCCCTTGACGGCGGCGACGAAAAACCTGATCGACGCTGCCGCTATCGCGAAAATGAAGCGCGGCGTGCGCATCATCAATTGCGCGCGCGGCGGCCTCGTCGTCGAGGAGGATCTGGCGCGCGCGCTCGACGACGGCCATGTCGCCGGCGCGGCGATCGACGTCTTCGTCGAGGAGCCGGCGAAACAAAGTCCGCTTTTCGGCCGCGACGAGGTCGTGGCGACGCCGCATCTGGGGGCGGCGACGAACGAGGCGCAGGAGAACGTCGCCTTGCAGATCGCCGAGCAGATCGCCGATTTCCTGCTGACCGGCGCCGTCGCCAACGCCGTCAACGCGCCTTCGCTCGGCGCCGAGGAGGCAAAGCGCCTCAAGCCCTATATGCGGCTCGCCGAACAGCTCGGCAGCTTTGCCGGACAATTGACCGAAACCGGCATCAAGGCGGTCGCGATCGACTACCAGGGCGCGATCGCCGCGCACAATGTGAAGCCGCTGACGGCGGTCGCGCTGACCGGGCTCTTGTCGCCGCAGCTCGCCACCGTCAACATGGTCAACGCGGCGCTGATCTGCCGCGAGCGCGACATCCGGATCAGCGAAACCTTGAGCCCCGAGCCCGGCGACTACCAGACGCTGATCCGCGTGCGCGTCACGACCGAGCGACGCCAGCGCTCGGTCGCCGGCACCTTGTTCGGCGGCGACAAGCCGCGCATCGTCGCGGTCGACGACATCCCGCTCGAAGGCGAGCTGGGGCCGCAGATGCTGTTCGTGCGCAACTACGACAAGCCAGGCTTCATCGGCGCGCTGGGCCAGGTGCTCGGCGCCGCGCAGGTCAACATTGCGACCTTTCACCTGGGGCGCACCGCCCCCGGCGAGGACGCGATCGCCTTGGTCGAGGTCGACGAGCCGCTGACTCCGCAGATCCTCGAGACGGTGCGCGGCCTGCCGAACGTCATCCAGGCGAAGGCGCTCAGATTTTGAAATACACGATGGGCATCCGCGGGCTGCTTGCCGAACCCTCACCGCCCCTCGGGGGCGGTGAGAGTAGGGTGAGGTGGGGGATTCGAAACTGCTCGCGGGCACCCACCTCATCCTCCCATCGCTTCGCGATGGGCCCCTCCCTCTCCCCCCTGGAGGGCGGAGAGGGTACAACTGCGCGATGAACGAACCTTCGCCGCTGTTGCCGGCCGGCCTCTACGATCTCTTGCCGCCCACGGCCGAGGTCGAGGCCTCGGTGACGGCGCGGCTGATGGCGAGCCTCGGCGCGCACGGCTACGAGCGCGTCAAGCCGCCGCTGGTCGAATTCGAGGAGACGCTGTTTTCCGGCGCCGGGGCGGCGATGGCGACGGCAACCTTCCGCCTGATGGACCCGGCCTCGCACCGCATGATCGGCATGCGCGCCGACATGACGCCGCAGGTCGCCCGCATCGCCGCCACCCGGCTGGGCGCCGCCCCCCGGCCGCTGCGGCTTTCCTATGCCGGCCAGGTATTGCGCGTCAAAGCCTCGGAAATCCGCCCCGGACGGCAATCCGGTCAGGTCGGCGCCGAGCTGATCGGGGCCGAAGGGCCGCTCGCCGATGTCGAGGCGATCGCGGTGGCGAGCGAGGCGCTGCTCGCGATCGGGGTCGCCGATCTCTCGGTCGACATCACGCTGCCGACGCTTGTGCCGGCGCTGGTCGAGGCCTATGGCCTCGGCGCCGAGCCCGCCGCCGCGCTGCGCGCCGCGCTCGACCACAAGGACGCGACCGCCGTTGCCGCGCTCGCCGGGCCGGCCGGCCCCCGGTTCGAGGCCTTGCTGCGCGCGGCCGGGCCGGCGGCGGCGGCGATTCTGGCGCTCGACCGGCTCGATCTGCCCGAGCGCGCCCGCGGCGAGCGCGCCCGCCTCGCCGAAGTCGTCGCCGGCCTCGCCGCGGCGATGCCGGAATTGCGGGTGACCGTCGATCCCGTCGAAAACCGCGGCTTCGAGTATCACACCGGCATCAGCTTCACCTTTTTCGCCGGCGGCGGGGTCGGCGAACTCGGCCGCGGCGGCCGCTATCAGGCGGGCGACCCGGCCGCGCCCGAGCCGGCGACCGGCTTTTCGCTCTATACCGAAGCGATCCTCGATACGATCCCCGAGGAAGCGCCGCGCCGGCGCCTGCTGCTGCCGCTCGGCACCGCGCGAGATCGCGCGCGCCGGCTGCGCGAAGAGGGCTGGGTCACGGTCGCTGCATTGGCGCCGGCGCGCGACTGGCATGCCGAGGCGCGGCGGCTGCGCTGCGGCCACGTGCTGGAAAAGGGCGGGCCGGCGGCGGTCGCAGGCTAGGGGAGGGGGCCATGGGCAACGTCGCCGTCGTCGGCGCGCAATGGGGCGACGAAGGCAAGGGCAAGATCGTCGACTGGCTGTCGGAGCGCGCCGATGTCGTGGTGCGTTTTCAGGGCGGGCACAATGCCGGCCACACGCTCGTCATCGGCAATGTCGAATACAAGCTGAGCCTTCTGCCCTCGGGCGTCGTGCGGCCGGGCAAATTGTCGATCATCGGCAGCGGCGTCGTCGTCGATCCCTGGGCGCTCGTCGCCGAGATCGAGGCGATGCGCGGCAAGGGCATCGCGGTGTCGCCCGACAATCTGAAGCTGGCCGACAACGCGGCGCTGATTTTGCCGTCGCACGGAGCGCTCGACCGCGCCCGCGAGGAGCGGCACGGCGCCCGCAAGATCGGCACCACCGGGCGCGGCATCGGCCCCGCCTACGAGGACAAGGTCGGGCGCCGCGCGCTGAGGGTGTGCGACCTCGCCGACCCGGCCGCGCTCGGCGAGCGCCTCGACCAGCTGCTCTTGCACCACAACGCGCTGTTGCGCGGCCTCGGGAAGCCCGAGGTCGACCGCGCGCAACTCCTCGCCGCGCTCAACGAGGTGGCGCCGAAGGTGCTGCCCTATGCCGAGCCCGTCTGGCGCCGCCTCGACGAAGCCAAGCGGCAGGGCCGCCGCATCCTCTTCGAGGGCGCGCAAGGCGCGATGCTCGATGTCGATCACGGCACCTACCCCTACGTCACCTCGTCGAACACGCTCGCCGGGCAAGCGGCGGCGGGAGCGGGGATCGCGCCGTCGGCGGTCGGCTATGTGCTCGGCATCACCAAGGCTTACACGACGCGGGTCGGCAGCGGTCCGTTCCCGACCGAGCTGAAGGACAAGATCGGCCGCCTCCTCGGCGACCGCGGGCGCGAATTCGGCGTCGTCACCGGGCGGCGCCGGCGCTGCGGCTGGTTCGACGCGGTCGCCGTGCGGCAGGCGATCAAACTGGGCGGCATCGACGGCATCGCGCTGACGAAGCTCGACGTGCTCGACGGCTTCGACGAAGTGAAGTTCTGCACCGCCTACCGCCGCGGCGGCGAGACCTACGATTACTTCCCGGCGTCAGCCTCGCTGCAGGCCGAGGTCGAGCCCGTCTACGAAGTGGCCGAGGGCTGGCAGGCCAGCACGCGCGGCGCCCGTTCCTGGGCCGATCTGCCGGCGACCGCGATCAAATACATCCGGCGATTGGAAGAGCTGATCGGCGCGCCCGTCGCGCTCTTGTCGACGAGCCCGGAGCGCGACGACACGGTGCTGGTGCGCGACCCGTTCGCGGATTGAGGACCTCGCGATCGACAGTCATTGCGAGGAGCGGAGCGACGAAGCAATCCCGGCGAGATTGCTTCGCTCCGCTCGCAATGACGTGAGCCTCTTCGGGCCGGCTACCGCCCGCGGCCGTGCGCGACGGCGCCGGTTGCCGCGGGGCGCATGTGGTCGGCGACATAGCCCTCGACGAGCCGGGCGAGCGCGTCGAGATGGTCGGCGAAGAAATGGTCGGCGCCGGGCATCTTGCGGAAATCGATCTTGATGTCGCGCTGATGCGACAGCTTGGTCACGAGCTTCTGCACCGACTCGATCGGCACCAGATTGTCCTCGACGCCGTGCAGGATCATGCCCGAGGAGGGGCAGGGCGCGAGAAACGAGAAATCGTAGAGATTGGCCGGCGGCGCCACGGCGATGAAGCTTTCGATCTCCGGCCGCCGCATCAACAGCTGCATCGCGATCCAGGCGCCGAACGAAAAGCCGGCGATCCAGCAGGAGGGGGCGTTCGGGTTGTAGGTCTGCAGCCAATCGAGGGCCGAGGCGGCGTCCGACAATTCGCCCTCGCCGCGGTCGAAGCTGCCCTGGCTGCGCCCGACGCCGCGGAAGTTGAAGCGCAGGGTCGAAAAGCCGCGGCGCACGAAGCATTGATAGAGGGCGTAGACGACCTTGTTGTTCATCGTCCCGCCGTGTTGCGGGTGCGGGTGCAAAACCAGGGCCATCGGCGCCGCCGGCGTGCGCACGTGGTGGTAGCGCGCCTCGATGCGCCCCTCGGGTCCGTTGATGATCACGTCAGGCATTTTTTGATCCAGGGCATCTCCCACGCGCGCGCTCGGATATCGGTGGAAGGCTGTCGTATGTCGGGTCCGGAATTCTTGATGATATTGCTCGGATACTTATATCCTCCCGCGAGGCGTTCGCGATGCCGCGCGGCCTGTATATATGGCGCGGCAGGCCGGGCGCGACCATAGCACAGTGAACGCGATGCTTCTGAAAAACCTGCGCGAAGAGATCGACGCGACGCTGGCTCGCGATCCGGCCGCCCGCTCGCGGCTCGAGGTCGTGCTCTGCTACCCAGGGTTTCACGCGCTCATCTTTTATCGCATCGCGCATTTTCTGTGGGAGCGGCGCTGGCGGCTCTCGGGCCGCTTCGTCTCGCATTTGGGGCGCGTGATGACCGGCATCGAGATTCATCCCGGCGCCAAGATCGGCCAGCGGCTCTTTATCGATCACGGCATGGGCGTCGTCATCGGCGAGACCGCCGAGATCGGCGACGATTGCACGCTTTATCATGGGGTGACGCTCGGCGGCATCGCGCCGCGCCGCGGCGAGCACGGCCAGAAGCGCCATCCGACGCTCGGCAATTGCGTCATCGTCGGCTCCGGCGCGCAAGTGCTGGGCCCCTTCAAGGTCGGCGACGGCGCGCGCGTCGGCGCGGGTTCCGTCGTCGTGCGCGAGGTGGCGGCCGGCACCACCGTCGTCGGCAGCCCGGCGCGCCCGGTCGGCGTGCGTGCGGCGGCGCCGGCTCCCGAGCCGGCGTTCCTGCCTTATGGCATCGACCCCGACATTCCCGACCCGGTGGCCCGCGCCCTCGGCGCGCTCCTCGACGAGGTCACGACCCTGCGCGCGCGCGTCGTCCAACTCGAAGCCGGCAAGGCGGCGCCGGCCGGCGCCGGCAACGGCACGGGCGCGGCCGACAGCCCCGGCGACGCGGCAAAGCGGCCGAGCTGAGGCAGGGCCATGCGCCTGAGCACCAAGGGCCGCTACGCCGTGATGGCGATGGTGGACCTCGCCCATTACGGGCGCGGCGAGCCGGTGCCGCTCGCCGAGATCGCCGAGCGGCAGGAGATTTCGCTCTCATATCTCGAGCAGCTGTTCGCGAAATTGCGCCAGGGCGGCCTCGTCAAGAGCGTGCGCGGCCCGGGCGGCGGCTATCTCTTAGCGCACGACCGGGCAGCGACGCGCATTGCCGACATCATCCTGGCGGTCGACGAGCCGATTCGCGCGACGCGCTGCGCGCCCGGCGCGCCGCACGGCTGCCGCGGCAACCGCACCCGGTGCCTGACCCACGATCTGTGGGAGGAGCTCGGCAACCAGATCCACCTCTATCTGAGCTCGGTGTCGCTCGCCGATGTCTGCGAGCGTCGCGTGCTCGGCACCAGCGGCCTCCTGCATTGCGCCAACCTGCGCGCTGCTTCCGGTCTCGGATGAGCGCACGCGAGAGCTATCTCGACTGGAACGCCAGCGCGCCGCTGCGGCAAGAGGCGCGGGCGGCGGCCGTCGCCGCCCTCGAGATGTGCGGCAACCCATCCTCGGTGCATCGCCGCGGCCGCGCGGCGCGGCAAATGGTCGAAGCCGCGCGGGCGGCGGTCGGCGGGCTCGTCGGCGCCATGCCGGAAGAGGTCGTCTTTGTCAGCGGCGGCACCGAGGCGAACCATCTGGCGCTCCTCGGCGCCGGCCGCGCGCGCGTCCTCGTCTCGGCGGTCGAGCACGATTCGGTGCTGCGCGCGGTCCCCGAGGCCGAGCGCATCCCGGTCGACAAGGACGGGCGCGTCCTCCTCGCCGCGCTCGGCGAGCTTCTCGCCGGCGATTGCGCCCCCGCGCTCGTCTCGGTGATGGCGGCGAACAACGAGACGGGCGTCTTCGAGCCGGTCGCCGCGGTCGCCGAAATTGCGCATGCGCACGGCGCGCTCTTTCATTGCGACGCTGTGCAGGCGGCCGGCAAGCTGCCGCTCGATCTCGCGGAGACCGGTGCGGATCTGTTGTCGCTGTCGGCGCACAAGCTCGGCGGGCCGAGCGGCATCGGGGCGCTGATCCTGCGCGGCGGTGTCGAGCTGGTCTCGTTGCTGCGCGGCGGCGCGCAGGAGCGACGGCGCCGTGCCGGCACCGAGAATTTGCCCGGGATCGCCGGCTTCGCCGCCGCGGCGCGCGTCGCGGCGGCCGAGATCGCGGCCTACGACCGGGTGCGGCAATTGCGCGACATGCTCGAAGCCGAAATCGCGCGGCTGGCGCCGGAAGCGGTCGTCTTCGGCGCCGGCGTGCCGCGGCTGCCCAATACCTCGGCCATCGCGATGCCCGGCACCCCGGCCGAGACGCAGGTCATCGCGCTCGACCTCGACGGCGTCATGGTCAGCGCCGGCGCCGCCTGTTCCTCGGGCAAGGTCAGCCCGAGCCATGTGCTGGAAGCGATGGGCGCCGGCGCCGAACTCGCCCGCTCGACGATCCGCGTCAGCTTGGGGTGGAGCACGAGCGAGGCCGAGGTCGCGCATTTCCTCGACGCCTGGGGCGCGCTCTACCGGCGGCGCCGCGGACTCGCCGCAGGAACGCTCGCGGCATGACCCCGGCTCTCGTCCGCAAGGAGTTGCAGGCCGCCGCCAACAGCCTGCCGATCTATCTCGACAACCAGTCCTCGACGCCGCTCGACCCGCGCGTGCTCGAGGCGATGCTGCCTTATTTCACCGAGCATTTCGGCAACCCGCACAGCGAGAGCCACATTTACGGCAAGAACGCCGCGGCGGCCGTCGAGCGGGCCCGCGCCGAGGTCGCGGCGCTCGTCGGCGCCGACCCGCGCGAGATCGTCTTCACCTCGGGCGCCACCGAATCGAACAACCTCGCGATCAAGGGTGTGGCGCATTTCGCGCGCGAACATCCGACGAGCGGGCCCGCGCGCGACCACATCGTGGCGCTCGCGAGCGAACACAAATGCGTCCTCGAAAGTGGCCGTGCTCTCGAACGCGAAGGCTTTAGGGTGACCTATCTGCCGATCGAGAGGAGCGGCCTCGTGGCGCTCGACCGGCTCGCCGCGGCGATCGGCGAGCGCACGCTGCTTGTCTCGGTGATGGCCGCGCACAACGAGATCGGCGTCTTGCAGCCGATCACCGAGATCGCCCGGCTCGCGCATGCAAAAGGCGCACTCTTCCACACCGACGCGGCGCAGGCGGCGGGCAAGATCCCGCTCGACGTCGCGGCGATGGGGATCGACCTGATGTCGATCTCCGGCCACAAGCTCTACGGACCGAAAGGCGTCGGCGCGCTCTACATCCGGCGCCGGCCGCGCGTGCGCCTCACGCCGCTGATCGACGGCGGCGGGCAGGAGCGGGGGCTGCGCTCGGGCACCCTGCCGACGCCGCTCTGCGTCGGGCTCGGCCGCGCCGCCGCGATCGCCGGCGCCGAGATGGGCGAGGAAGCAGCGCGGCTGCTGCGCCTGCGGCGGCATATGACCGAGGGGCTAACGCGGCGCGTGCCCGGGCTCGCGCTCAACGGCGACGCCGAGCGGCGGCTGCCGGGCAGCCTCAATTTCACCTTCCCGGGGGTGACCGCGGCGGAGCTGATCGAAGCCTGCCCGAGCATCGCGATCTCAACCGGCTCGGCCTGCACCTCGGCCGCGGTCGAGCCCTCCTATGTGCTGCGCGCGATGGGATTGTCGGACGAGGCGGCGCAGGGGTCGATTCGCATCGGGCTCGGCCGCTTCACGACGGCGGCGGAGGCCGATTTCGCGGTCGATGCCCTCGCCGAAGCGGCGGGCCGGCTCGCAAGCGGGCGCAAAGCCCCCACATAAGGTTTGACAGCGCTATGGGCTCGGGTGGAATGGAGCAGGCAACGACAGCAACGGCGGATCGCAAGATGGCGCGAAAGCAGGCCTTGTCGGTGACCGACGCCGCGGCGGAGCATATCCGGGCATTGCTGGCAAAGCGCGGCAAGCCCTCGGTCGGGGTGCGCGTCGGAGTGCGCGCGCGCGGCTGCTCGGGGCTCAGCTACACGCTCGAATACGCCGACGAGAAGGGCCGCTTCGACGAGATGGTCGAAGACAAGGGCGTGACGATCCTCGTCGATCCGAAAGCCATCATGTTCATCCTCGGCACCGAGATGGACTGGATCGAGGACAAGCTGCAGAGCGGCTTCACCTTCCGCAATCCGAACGAGAAGGGCCGCTGCGGCTGCGGCGAATCGTTCCACGTTTGAGCGGCTATGAAAATTCGCGGATATGGACTGCATCGCGTTCATGCGTGCTTCGAGACGCGCCCTATCGGGCGCTCCTTGTATCTCTCCTCCGTCGCGAGACCGGCGTAAAGTCGGCGTCGCGGTGGCGGATGGGAGCCCGATCGCTCCTTGGGCCAGTAAGCCCGCTGCTGAGCACGGTGCCC
>DATLKN010000055.1:0-41132 GCA_035538335.1 Allostellaceae bacterium | reverse complement strand
AAGCTCCGCGCCGCTGGAAAAACCGCAAAACAGGCCCTCACCGCCTGCATGCGAAAACTCCTCGTCATCCTCAACGCCATCCTGCGAGACCGCAAACCATGGCAGCCCGCTTGACACCGCAGACAGTCGCTCAGCATGAGGGAACCAAGGCAGTTCCTCATCCTGAGGTGCCTCGCGCAGCGAGGCCTCGAAGGACGCACGACGACTCCCCCGCCAAACCGAGACACTATCTGACGGCTTCAGGGCCGAATGCCGCGGGCGGCGAAATAGTTCTGCAAGGCGCCGCTCGCGCCGGAGGGGTCGGCGAGCGCGACATAGGTGTCGGGCCGGACGAGATAGAGCGCGTTCTCGGCAAGGCCCGCCCGCGCGTAGCCCGGCCGCCATGAAAAGACGTGCAGCGGCAGATCGCGCCCGCCGCACCATGCCTGCAATTCGGGACCGGCGGCGCCATAGACGTGCACCTGCCAGCGCATCGCGCGCAGCGGGCGGTAATTGTCGGCGCCGCCGGCCGCGACCCAAGGCAGCCGATCGCCGCCCGCCACCTCGCCGGCCCTGCCCTCGCTCAACGGGCCGTGGCGGTAATTGATCATGACTTGCGAGACCGTGCGGAACATGAACTCGCGCAAGGCCTCGAATCTCGCGGCCGCCGGGATCAGCACCGGGGCGAGCCGCGTGCGGATGATGTCGGCGAGCCTGCCCTGCGCGCTCGCCAGCGAGAAGACCCGATCGGTGGTGTTGACGAGCCGGCGCGCGAAGGCGATGCGCTCGGTCTCATAGCTGTCGAGGAGCCTGTCCGGCGCCTCGCCCGCGAGGACCGCTTTCAGCTTCCAGGCGAGGTTGATCGCGTCGCCGATGCCGGTGTTCATGCCCTGGCCGCCGGCCGGGCTGTGGATGTGCGCGGCGTCGCCGGCGAGGAAGGCGCGCCCTTTACGGAAATGGTCCGTCACGCGGTGGTGCACGCGATAGGTCGAGAACCAGTTGACCTTTCCGACGCCGAGCCCGAGATGCTCGATCGCCCGCCCGCTCACGTCGTCGAACCGCAGGGTCTCGGCATGGTCGGCGCGATCGTCGCGCACCGTTCCGATGAGGCGCGCGCGGCCATGGCCGGCGAGCGGAAAAATCGCCAGAAAGTCGGCTTTGTCGAGATCGACGTGCAATTCGCCGTCGATCGCCGGCCCGGATGCCTCGACATCGGCGACATAGAAGATTTGCCGATAGGTGCCGCCGGGAAAACCCGTGCCCATCCTCTGCCGCACCAGCGAGCCGGCGCCGTCGCAGCCGGCGATGTAATCCGCCTCGCAATCCTCCTCCCGCCCCTCCGGCCCGCGCAGCCGCGCCACGACGCAGTCGCCCGCATCGCCGTAATCGACCAGTTCGGTGCGCCGTTCGACGCAGACCCCGGCCGCTTCCAAGGCCGCAATCAGCAGCCGTTCATGCTCGTCCTGCGGGAAGATGTGCAAAAACGGATAGGGGGTGAGGTCGGAGCCGACATCGGCGAACGATATGCGCGCCTCCTGCTTTCCCCTGACCCAGAGATTGACGGCCGGCACCTTGTGGCCCTTGAGGATGACGGCGTCGGCAAGATCGAGCTGACGGTAAAGTTCGAGGGTGCGCGCGTGCACCGCCAGCGCCCGCGAGGTCGTCCCGGGCTCGGCCGTCTTGTCGATGATGCGCAGCCTCGCCCCGAGCTTCACCAGCCAAAGCGCGAGGACGAGGCCGGTAGGACCGGCGCCGACGATCAAAACGTCGCTGCGCGGCATGTCGTTCTCCCCCGCGGGCTTTGGAACGGCAGCCTAACCGCCGGCCGCAGTCAAGAGGCGCCGGCACGCGCGGGGGGCGCCGCCCGCTTTCGCGGCATCGCGGCGCCCCCGCTTTTCAGACCAGGCGGGCCGGCCGCAGGCCGGCGCCGCAATGTGCTCGGCAAGGTGCTCAGTAGCGGTACCACCACCACGGATGGTGATAGTAGCGCCAGCCCGGGTGGGTATAGGCGCAATGCCGCCCCCACCCGTTCCACCAGCAGCGCACCGCCGCATGCGCCGGCTGCGTCAACAGGGCGCTGCCGGACAACAGGCTGGCCGCGGCCACGGTCGCAAGGATCAGCTTTTTCATAGCAAACCTCCAATGTTTGCCTTGCCTCTCCTCTATACGACGCGATGCCCGATTCAATCCCCATTTACACCATAGGTGCTGTACTGTTGTTACGATGCGCTCTTAGATTTATTTGCCGAGTGCGGCGAGGATCTGGCGGACCGCGGATTGCGGATCGCGGGCGCGCATCACCTCGCCCATGACCGCGACGCCGCTTGCGCCGGCAGCGAGGCAGAGGGCAGCATTCGCCGCCCCGACGCCGCCGAGTGCGACGATCGGCCCCAGGCCGAGCGCCGCCGCCCGCCCCAGTCCCTCGATGCCGAGCGCCGGCCCGTAGCCCGGCTTGCTCTGCGTCGGAAAGATCGGGCTGAGGCTGACGTAATCGGCGCCCGCCGCGAGCAGCGCCGCCGCCTCTTGCGCGGAATGCGCCGAGGCGCCGATAAGGGCCCGCGGCAGCCGGGCGCGCGCTTGCGCGATGCTGCCGCCGGCCGGCAGGTGCACCGCGCCGGCGCCGGCCGCCGCGGCCGCCGCGACATCCTCGTGCACGCCGACGAGCGCGCCGAACGCCGCGCCGATCGCGACGAGGCGCGCGAGCAGGGAGAGCCGCTCGGGCGCCGCCAGATCCTTCTCGCGCAGGCTGAACCAGCGGCAGCCGCCGGCAAAGGCAGCCTGCGCCACGTCCTCGAGCGTAAGGCGCGCCTGGCTGCGGTCGGAAATGACGAGGAGCGGCGGGCAGGGCGGCGCGCGGCGGCTCATGGCGGCTTGCGGCCGAGCAGGACGGCGGCCGTGACGGTGACGGCGATCGTCGTCTCGCCGGGCGCGGCGACCGGGGGCGGCACCTTTGCGGCCGCCGCCATGGCGGCAAAGCGCGGCGGCGCGCCGCTCGATTGCGCGTTGCCGACGCGCAACTCGCTGTAGCGCAGCACCGAGAGATGCAGCTGCCGTGCGATCATGGCGGCGCGCCGTTCGAGGGCGGAGAGCGCGTCGGCGGTCAAATCGTCCTCGGCGCCGCGCACCACCTCGGGCGAAGCTTCGTAGGTCAGGTTCGACATGACGAGGCCGGCCGTCTGCAAATCGCCCGCGAGCTTCAGAAGGGCTCCCGAATCGGTGCCGGTCAGCACCAGCTCCTGGCTGCCGTGCCACAGTTTCGGGCGGTTTGGCGGCGCCTCCTGGTAGACGGCGTAGCTGCCGGTCTCGACCTCGACGCCCTGCACCGCCCGCGCCTTGGCGACGGCCGCCGCCATCAGGCGGTTGATCGCCGTCTCGACGCGCTGCGGCTCGGCCGCCGTCTCGTCGGCCCGCAGATCGACGCGCAGCCGGTCGCGCACCACCCGCTGCTGCGCGGTCGCGCTCAGATGCAGCACGGTCGGGGGCGGCGCGGCCGGCTGCGCCAGCGCCGGCATGGCGATGAAGACGAGGCCCGGCGCCGCCCGGAGGAGCCGCATCGCCGGCCGGCCCTCAGGGGATCGCCGTCAGCTCGCGCGCCGACAGCGATTCGAGGCGTTTCACCCGGTCGAACAGCACGGCAGGCGCGAGGCGCGAGCCGCCCGCCTCGAGGCAGGAACGGAATTTCTCGAAGATCTCGGCTTCTTCGAGCGGCCGCTCACCGTGGCCGCGGGCGCGGCGCACCTTGTCGCTCTCGACGGTCTCGCCGCTCTTCAGCGCAACGCGCACCTGGTCGAAGCGCGAGGCGCCCGGCAGATCGGGATCGTAATCCTCGTTCGTCTCGATCCGCACCCGCGGCATCAGCGCCTGCACTTGCGGGCGGCGGACGAACCCGTCGGTGTACTGGGCGAGCCCCGCCTGCTGCGCGAGAACCGCCGCGGCCATCGCGAATTCCATGCTGAACTTGGCCTCGAGGCCCGTCTGCGGCATATGGTTCCGCAGGATCAGGGAATGGGTACCGCTCAGCGACACCGTGATTTCTTCGATGGCCTCGGCGTCGAGCGGCCGGCGCGCCAGCAGGTCGAGCATCGCGTCGAGGGAGCGGTGCGTGCAGTAGCAGGCCGGGTATTTCTTGATGCCGATGCGGTCGGCCGCGATCTTCCAGCGCTGCCCGAGCCCGTCCGCCGGGCCGTCGCGGTCGGCCTTGCCCTCGGGCGACACGGCGGCGAGAAACCCTTGGGGATGTTCGAGAGCATCGGGCGCGGCGGTGAAGCCCGCTTCGGCAAGGCGCGCCGAGATGACGCCGGCATAGGCGGCGCGCCCGGCGTGGAACGGCTTCGTCATGGTCCCGAAATTGGCCATGATGCCGCCGCTCTGCGAGGCGGCGAGCGACAGCGCCGTGGCGGCGGCCGCGGCGTCGAGCCGGCGCAGCGAAGCGCAGGCCGCCGCCGCACCGATCGAGCCGAAAATCCCGGTCGGGTGCCAGCCCTTGCGGTGATGATGCCCGGGATCACGGCGGGCGAGCTCGGCCCAGCATTCGTAGCCCGCGACATAGGCGAGCAGCAGCTGGCGGCCGGAGGCGCCGAGCGCCTCGCCCTCGGCGAGGATCGCCGGCACCATGACCGTACTCGGATGGCCGCGCTGGCCGACGTCATCGTAGTCGAGTGCGTGCCCGGCGGTGCCGTTGATCCAGGCGGCCTCGGGCGCGGGCGCGGTCTCGCCCGAGAAATAGAGGCTCGCCTCGCCGACCGGCGGACGCAGCGTGCGGCGCAGCAATTGCGGCGCTGGCTCCTGCGCGCCGGCGATCATCGTCGCGATCGTGTCGGCGAAGCCGAGGCGGGCGACCTCGATCGCGTCCTGCGGCAGATCCCCGTAAGAGGTTTCGGCGACGAACCGTCCGAGGCTTTGCGTCAGCGGCATCGGTCTTCTCCCAGTGCGTCAGGTCTGCGGCGCGGCAATCGTTCCGGATTATGGAGATGAAGCGCGCCCTCGTCACGCGCCCGCGCGAGGAGGCGGAAGAGCTGGCGGCGGCGCTCGCGGCGCGCGGCGTCGAGGCGCTCGTCGAGCCGCTGATGGTGGTGCATTACCGGGCCGCGGCGCCGGATCTCGAGGGCGTGCAGGCGGTGCTGTGCACGAGCGCCAACGGCGTGCGCGCGCTGGCGCGGGCGAGCGGCGAACGGCGGCTGCCGCTATTCGCGGTCGGCGAAGCGACCGCGGCGCGCGCCCGCAGCGAAGGGTTCGAGCGGGTCGCCAGCGCCGGCGGCGACGCCGCCGATCTGGCGCGGCTCGTCGCCGAGCGATTGCGGCCGGAAGCCGGGCGCCTCGTCCATGTCGCCGGCAGCGTCGTCGCCGGCGACCTGGCGGGCGCGCTGTCGCGGCGCGGCTTCGCGGTCGAGCGGCGGGTCATGTACGAGGCGCGGCCGGTCGCGGCGCTAAGCATTGCGGCCGCGGACGCCTTGCGCGCGGGGGCGATCGACATGGCGCTGTTTTTTTCGCCGCGCACCGCCGCGCTCTTTGCTAGGCTCGCTGCCGCCGCCGGCCTCGAGCGGGCGATGGCGGCGGTGACCGCGGTATCGATCAGCAAGGCCGCCGACGCGGCGCTCGGCGGCTTCGTATGGCGAAGCCGCGTCGTCGCCGAAAGGCCGGACCGGACGGCGTTGCTCGACGCCGTCGATGTCGTGCTCGCCCGGCATTGAAAGCTGATGCGGTGCGCGAGTTTTCGATGGGCAGCTTGGGTGGTGCGGCATGACTGATGAAACCGAGGCACGGGCTGACGCCGCACCGCGTAAGCCGCGCCGCCGCGCAATGTGGGCGGCGCTCGCTCTCGCGCTGCTCATCGCAATCGTGCTCGGCGGGGTCGGCTCGGCCCCGTACTGGGCGCCGCAGGTGACGCCGCTGCTGCCCTGGGCAAAGGCGCCCTCGCCCGCCGCCGACGCGTATTCGCGGCTCACCGCACGACTCGCCGCGCTCGAGGCCGGCGCGCGCGCCACGGCCGCCGCCTCGGTCGCGGCCAATCGCGAGAACGACAAGGCGATCGCGGCAACGGCGGGACAGCTGCGCACGCTGGCGAAGCGCGTCACCGTGCTCGAAGCGAAGGCGACCGCGGCGCCGATCATCGACCCGGCGCAGATCGCGGCGCTGCAAAAGCAGCTGAGCGAACTCGAAAAGCAGCCTCGCCCATCCGCCGCGCCGGCCGCACCCGCCACGGCCGCAAATGCGGCGGCGCCGGCGGCGGGATTGGCCAAGCTCGAGCAGCAGATGACCGCGCTCGACGCGCGCTCGCAGTCGCGCGCGGCGCAATTGCGCGCCGAGATCGCGAAGCTCAAGGCGGAAGAAACGCGGCTCGACGCCGTAACCGCCGGGCTGGCCGACCGGGTCCCGGCGCTCGCCGCCGAACTGCATGCGCACCGCGCCGCCGGGCATTCCGACGCGGCGCTCTTCCTCGGCCTTCTGCAACTGCGCGAAGCAGTCGCCGCGGGGCGGCCATTCCCGCAGGAATACAACGCCTTCCTGAGCCTGGTGCGCGACTGGCCCGATCTCGCGGACGCGGCGAAGCCGCTCGCCGCCGCCGCCAAGGCCGGGGTGGCGAGCCGGGTCGTCCTGTTTCACCGGCTGGCCGAACTGGCCGGGCGGATCGCAGCGAAAAAGCCGCTGCCCGCCAAGAAGGACTGGCGCTCGCGGCTCGCCGCCGAGGTAACCTCGCTGGTCAAGATCCGGCACATCGACGACAAGGACAAATCGAGCCCGCAAGGAGCGGTCAACGCGGCGCAGCTGGCGCTCGCGCATGGCGATCTCGCCGGCGCCGTCGCAGCGCTCGCGCCGCTTTCGGGCCCGGCCGCCGAGGCGGCGCGCCCATGGCTCGATCTGGCGCGGCAGCGGCTCGCCGCCGACACGGCGCTGGCGCATCTGCAGCAACTGATGGTGCAGCGCGTCGTCGGGGTCCCCGCGGCCCCCGCCGCGCCGCCCCCCGGCAAGGCCCCGCCGGCAACCGCGAAAAAGCCCGGAGCGCCGTCCTGATGCGCGGCTGGATCGCCGCCGTCGCGATCGCCCTTCTGGCCGTTGCCGCCGCCTTTCTCGCCGACCATCCGGGCAGCGTCGAGATCGTCTGGCGCAGCTGGCAGGTCGAGACCTCGGTGGCGGTGCTGGCCGCCGCGATCATCCTCGCCACGCTCATCGTCATGGCGCTCGTCAAAGGCGCCGCGCTGATCGTGCGCGGCCCCGGCCTCTACCTGCGCCGGCGCCGCGAGAAGCGGCGGGAAGCCGGCTACCGGGCGCTGACGCAGGGCATGGTCGCGGTCGCCGCGGGCGACCCGCAGGAAGCGAAGCGCTACGCCCGCAAGGCCGAAATCCTGCTCGCCGAGCCGCCGTTGACGCTGCTGCTTTCGGCGCAGGCGGCGCAGCTCGAGGGCGACGAGGCGGCGGCGCGCAAATTCTTCACCGCGATGCTCGGCCGCGGCGAGACCGAGTTCCTCGGGCTGCGCGGGCTGATCAACCAGGCGCTGCGCGCCGGCGACCGCGGTACCGCGCTGCGGCTCGCCGAGCGGGCGCGGACATTGCGCCCGAATACCGGCTGGGTCGTCGAGAGCCTGTTAGACCTGCAACTGCGCGCCGGGCGCTGGGAAGCCGCGCGCGAGACCCTGGCACGGGCGGAAAAGCTGCGCCTTCTGTCGGCCGAACGGGCCCGCCATCGTCGGGGCGTCATCGTGCACGAGTTGAGCCTCGCGGCCGCCCGCGGCGGCGACCGGCGGCGCGCCGTGCGGCTGGCGGCCGAGGCGCAGGCGCTCGTCTCCGACCTCGCGGCGCCCGCCGTCCACTACGCCCGCCTCGTCCTGGCGGACGGGCGCAAGCGGCTGGCGGCGCGCGCGGTCGAGCACGCCTGGCGGCAGGCGCCGCAGCCGGAATTGGCGCGGCTCTACGGCGAGATCTTCGGCGACGAGCCGCCGCTGTCACGGCTCAAATGCTTCGAGCGGCTCGCCGAAGAAAACCCCGGCGCGCGCGAAACCCACATGGCGCTCGCCGAGGCGGCGCTCGAAGCCTCGCTGTGGGGCGAGGCGCGCCGCCATCTCGAAGCGGCGCTGGCGGCGCCGCCGCCGCGCGCCGAGCTTGCCCACAAGACCGCGCCGGGCACCGAGGCGGAGGAACCGCCGCCGGGCAGCCCAACCGCGCGGCTGTGCCTGATGATGGCGCGGCTCGAAGAGGCCGAGCACGGCAGCGACGGGCAGACGCGCGAGTGGCTCGACCGGGTCGCCGGGGCGCTGCCCGAGCCGCGCTACATCTGCGCCGAGTGCGGCGCGGAGAGCCTCGAATGGCATTCGCTCTGCCCCTCTTGCGGCGCCTTCGACACGCTTTCCTGGCGCACCCCGGGGGGCGCTCCGCCGGCCGGCCTGCTGCCGCTGCCGGCCGCCGCCATCAAAGCGCTGCGCAGCGCCCCCGAGCCACCGCTCGCCGCCCTGCCGGCGGCCGCAGGGGAATGATGAAAATGCCGAACGGCTTGGCGGGGCGGCGCGGACGCGCTAAGTATCGGGCGGCTGGATTCGCCCCGATAGCTCAGCGGTAGAGCAGCCGCTTCGTAAGCGGCAGGCCGTCTGTTCGAATCAGACTCGGGGCACCAGCACCGCATCTGCGCCCGCTGCACCGTCGTTGACATCGCACCTTGGAGAAGCCGCGTGAAAGCGTCCATCCTGCCGGCAGCGATCTGGCTTCTTGCGGCGGCGCCGGCCCTCGCGGCCGGCTTCGATAAGCCGCTTTCGACGGAACGTATCCCGATCGCCAGCGGCGGCGCATCCGGCGGCAAGGCGGCTCTCAGCTGTTTTTATTTTCGCGGATTGCGCGTGAAGCAGCTCGATCTCGGCGAAGTCGGCGCCGCCGAACTGGCGATCTTGCCGCTTGCGGGCGGGGCCAAACCGCCCTGCCGCCGCAGCGCCTCGCCGGGGGAGATCGTCATTCCGAGCAAAGAATGGAGCGGCTATTTCAAGGGCGTCAAATCCGGTTACGTGTTCTTCGACGCCGAAGACGGCACCAATGGCGGGCTCGGTTTCGCGGTTTTCGACGGGCGCACCGGCAAGAAGCTGTTCGAGGATCTCGCGGTCGGTGCGCTTCGCACCGCCAAAGCCCATGGGGGAGCGATCAGAGTGCGGTACCGCAGGGCCTTTGCCGGCTCGTGCTCGGTCCCGCATGCCGGAGCCAAATGCTGGGCCGAGATGGCGGCGGGGATGCCGGGCGTGAGGACCGCACCGTCTCCCGACTGCAAGACCGGCTATGCGAAGGCGAAGTCGGCCATGGCAAAAGGCCGTTGCGAGGCTCGGCAAAAGCCGAGCCCCGGCTGCTTCGCGGCCGAGATGAAGCGCCTCGACGAGCAGCGCTGGAATGAAGCGCCGTCGGTCGCCGCCTACGACGTCGAAGCGGAAATCGGCCGCTCGCGGCAGAGCGTGCGGGCGCTCGGCGGCGTGCTCTCATGCTGGCCGGCCGATTGATTTTGCGGGGAGTCCGATGCAGCCGCGCCGCCGCTTGCCGAAACCGGTGCTTGCCGCCGTCGCCTGGTCGATCGCGCTCGTCCTCGCCGGCCCGGTGCGGGCCGCGGATTACGGGCCGCAGAACGCAGCCGCCGCCCTCGGCCGTCTGCCGACATTGTGCAAGACGCTCGGGATCGGCTGCCCGATCAGCAGCGAGGCCTATGCCGCGCTGAGGGCCGCCGTTGCGGGAGACCGCGAGGCGCAGTTCCGCATTGCGCGAATGCTGGAGCGCAGCGACGGCATTGCGCGCGACCTGCCGGCGGCCGCCGCGTGGTACGGCAAATCCGCCGAGCAGGGTTATGTCGCCGCCGCGCTCGAACTCAACCGCCTGCGCCATGAAGGGCGCGACATCCCGGCCGACGAGGCGAAGATCGCCGCGGCCCTCGACGCCGAAGCCGACAAAGGCGACCGCGGCGCGATGCGCGCGCTCGCCGACATGACGATCTACGGCCGCGGCGTTCCCCGCAACGCCGCGCGCGGAGTTGAGCTTTTGCGCCGCGCCGTGGCGGCGGGCTCGGCCGCCGCAGCGATGGATCTGGCCGAACTCTATCTGCGCGGCGCGCCGGGCATCGAGGAGAACCCCAAGGAGGGCTTCCGCTGGATGGCCGAGGCCGGGCGCCGCGGCAACATCGCGGCGATGCGCTCGCTCGGCTCGATGTATTTCCGCCACCCCGACGCCGCCCTGCGCGACCCGGTCGAGGGCTATCGTTGGTTGATGCGGGCGGCCATCCTCGACGACGCCGCTGCCCAGGAGATGCTCAGCGAGGTGCTCGCCGAAGGCGCGATGGCCGGGGCGAAGAGCGTCATCGCGCCCGATCCCGTCGCCGCCGACATGTGGCTGCGCCTCGCGGCGCGCTCGCCCTATCACGACAATGCGAGCCTGCGGTTGCAGATCGAAAAAAACATGACCTCGGCCCAGCTCGAGGCGGCAAAGAAGCGCGCCGAGGCGTGGAAGCCGCGCCCGCTTCATGAGGTGCTGGCAATGACCATTGCGCCGCCTGCGGCGGGTGGCGCAAAGCGCCCGTGGCCGCCGGGAATGATGCCGCGCGCCGTCGAGCGGTTCTCGGCAGCGGGGGACAATCCGCAGCCCTGGCAGCAGCTGCCCGATTTCGCGAGCAACGAGGCGGTCATGGCCGCGATCACGGCGATCGCCGCCTATTGCGACGGCAAGGGCCAAAAGCGCTGCGCCGCCACCTGCCGCCAGCAGCTCGACTATGTTGCCCCGCCGGTGAAGGAGGGCGGGCTGTCGGCCGAGGAACTCGCCCGCTATCTGCGGGAGCATCCCGATGCATCGCCGGTGCGCGCGATGCGCAAAGAGGCCGCGACTGCGGAGCAGGCGATGCATTTCTGGGTGCTGTGCGCGAACGGGCTGGCGGCCGCGCCCTGAGCGGCGGGGCGCTCACTTCGAAGCATCGGTCCGGCGGACGAAGATGCCTAGAAACGACGCGTTGTGGCCGCCGCACATCCGGTTGTCCGCGACGAAGAGGAAATCTCCGGCCAGCGTCATCTCGACCTCGCAAGGCGCGTCGGCAATTTGCAGACGGCGGCCGGAAGGCGCCGCGGCGCCGGCGAAGGCACCCTCGTTGGCGGGCATGATATTCTTGGCGGGCCAATAGGCTTCGCCTGCCGCCGCGATGCGGCCGCCCTCCCGCGTCAGCACGATGTTGTTGTCGTACTGCCGCCACGTCCCGACCCAGGCGGCAAGCGGCGGCGCCGGATCGACCGGCCGCGCCGCCGGCGCGATCCGCCGCCGCGGCAGCCAGCCCGCCCTCGCCTCCTGTCCGTCCGCGAAAATGGCGCAGACATGGTCCGCCCGCGCCGCATCGAGCAGCAATGCCGCGCCGGGCATGATCGAGGCGGTGCCGAGGCAGGCCGACGGAGTTTCGGGGCAGCCCTGCCGATCGCCCTCGAAATAACCGAGGATGGCGCCGGATCCGATGGTTCGTCCGATCCGCAAAGTCGGGGCATCGGGCGCGAACCGCCGCTCGTCGCAGACGGCGGCGCCCTGACCCGGATCGCGTGCCGCCGCGGGAAGAGCCCCGCTCGCGAGAATAGCCGCTGCCAGCGATGCCAGCGTCAGGCGCTGCATGTCACACTCCTCTGCGGCCTGATTCGCGGCGGCCGCGGCGGGCGAGCGCCGCCGGACCGCGCACCAAGGCTCCTGCGCCGCGACAAAATACGCTCCCTTCCGATATGCTGCGACTTCGCTAGTATGTGGCGCCCGCCGGCGCGAGCGCGCCCGCGACGAAAAGCGAGAGAGGGATGAGTCCGATCGCCGCCGATCCGCACAGCGCCGCTCCGCCGGCCGCCGAGTTGTTACAGCGGGCGCGCGAGCTGGGCCCGGCGCTGGCGGCGGCGGCCGACGAGATCGAAGCGCGCCGCGAGCTGCCTGAGCCGATCGTCGCGGCGCTCGCCGAGGCCGGGCTCTTTCACCTGCTGCTGCCGCGCGCGCTCGGCGGCGCCGAGTTGCGGCCGGCCGATTACGTCGCGGTCGTCGAGGAGATCGCCAAGCACGATGCGAGCGCCGCCTGGTGCGTCGGGCAAGCCACCGGATGTACGATCAGCGCCGCCTATCTCGACCCCGAGATCGCCCGCGAGATTTTCGCACCGCCGCGCGGCATCGTCGCCTGGGGGCCGCCGTCCGACGCCAAGGCGCGCGCCGTCAAAGGCGGCTACCGCCTCTCCGGCAGCTGGAGCTTTGCCAGCGGCAGCCACCATGCGAGCTGGCTCGGCGCGCATGTCGCGATCTTCGAGGAGGACGGCTCGCCGCGTCGGCGGCCGGACGGGACGCCGGTCATCCGCACCCTGCTGTTCCGGAAGGACAAGGCGCGGTTCACCGATATCTGGCACGTCATCGGGCTGCGCGGCACCGGCAGCGACACCTATACGGTCGAGGATCTCTTCGTCCCGGAAGCCTTCACCATTCTGCGCGACGGGCAAACCCCGCCGCGCGAGCCGGGCATCCTCTACCGGTTCAACAGCTCCAACGTCTATTCCGCCGCTTTCGCCGGCGTCGCGCTCGGCATCGCGCGCAGCGCGCTCGACGCCTTCATCGAGCTGGCGCGCGACAAGATCCCGCGCGGCGCCAAACGCACCTTGCGCGACAACAACGTGATCCAATCGCAGGTGGCGCAGTGCGAGGCGCGGCTGTCGGCGGCGCGGATTTATCTGTTGACCTCGCTCGAGACGATTTGGAGCGCCGTCGAAGGGCGCGGCCGCCTCGCCATGGAGGACAACGCGGCGATCCGGCTCGCCTCGACCTGGGCCATCCACCAGGCGCGCGATTCGGTCGCGACGATCTATCACGCCGCCGGCGCGACGGCGATCTTCGAGAGTAACCCGTTCGAACGGCGGTTCCGCGACATCCACACGGTAGCGCAGCAGTACCAGGGCCGGCAGGCGCATTTCGAAAGCGTCGGGCAGGTGCTGCTCGGCCTGCCGCCCGAGAGTACGATGTTCACCTTTTGACCCGGAACGCCGTGCCGCCGATCCCGTCACGCATGCCGCTTCGCACCAGGACCCGCGCCGCCGCCGCGGACGCGGCGCATCAGCGCTGGACGCTCGCCGACATCCCCTGGGAGGCGATCGACCACGACGCAATGCGCGACAACGAGGCGATGTTCTATCTGGTGGCGACGGCCTCCTTCATGGAGGCGACGACCGACCTCTATACGCAGAACCTGATCGACCATTTCCAAGGCGACGAGGAAGTGACGACCTGGCTCGCCGACCATTGGCTGCCGGAGGAACTGCAGCACGGCCGCGCGCTGCGCCACTATGTCGAGACGGCCTGGCCGGATTTCGCCTGGGAAGAGCGCTACGGGCCCTTCGTCGAAGAGTTTCAGGCCTATTGCAAGCTCGAGCTCTTGGAGCCGGCGCGCGGGCTCGAAATGGCCTCGCGCTGCGTCGTCGAGATGGGAACGGCGAGCTATTACACGACGCTGTCGCGGGCCAGCCCCGACCCCGTGCTGTCGCTGCTGGCGCGCCGCATCGCCGAGGACGAGGTGCGGCACTACAAGTATTTCTACCGCTATTTCCGCCACTATCGCGAGACCGACCGGGTGTCGCGCCGCGCCGTCGCTCCGGCCTTGTGGCGGCGCCTCAAGATGACCGACGGCGAGGACAGCTTCGTCGTGCTGAAGCACGTCTATGCCGCGCGCCACCCGCAGGCGCCGTTCGATGCCGCGGTATATCGCGGGTTGCGCCGGCAATGCCGCGCGCTGCTCGGGAGGCATTTCCCGCATGGGATGAGCGTGCGCATGCTGCTGAAGCCGCTCGGCCTCGGCCGGCGGGCGCAGAGCCTCGCAGTGCCGGTGCTGGAGACGCTGGCGCGGCGGCTGGTGCCGTAAGCGGGCCTCGGCGCTACCGCGCCGGGATGTGCTCGCGGTACCAGTCGAGGGCCGCGTCCATGACCTGCCGGAAAGCCTCGCCCTCGTACACCTGGTAATGACCGAAGCCCTTGAGGACGACGAGCTTCTTGGGCTCGCCGGCGCGCTCGTAGAGCGCCTCGCTCTCGGCCGGCGGCACGAGCCGGTCGTCGTCGGTCGTGATGAACAGAGCCGGCCGCGGCGCGATGCGGTCGACGACCCATTCCGGGTTGAAGGCGAGCGTGTCGTCGACGAATTCGAGCGGCACCTCGGTGACCGCCGCGGGATTGCCGGTCCGCGCCTTGGCGCCGATCTCGGCCGATTGCCGGTCGGCGAGCAGAATTTCGCCGCGATCGACGAACTCGGAGCGACCGGTCTCGGCGCGGCGCGAGCGGTCGGCCTCGGCGCGCGCCAGCAGGTCGTGATATTCGTCCGGCCGGCGCACGCTGCGCATCCAACGCGCGCCGTTGCCGATGCCGACCACCGAGACGACGCATTTGACGCGCGGATCGATCGCCGCCGTCCACACAACGGTGGCGCCGCCGTAGCTGGTGCCGTAGAGCCCGAGGCGGCTCGCATCGACCTCGGGCCGGGCGCCGAGAAAGCTCAGCGCCGCCATGACGTCGGCCACCCGACTGTAGGGCGCGAGCCGGGTCTTGGGCCCCTCGCTGTCGCCCCAGCCCTTGTAGTCGAAATTCAGCACGACATAGCCCGCCTCGGCGAGGAGGCGCGCATTGTCCGGCAGGTAGATGTTGCGCACGCCCGTATAGCCGTGGCACAGCACGATGCCGGCGCGCTGCTCGCCGGCGACGAGATCGGCCGGCAGATAGATGTCGCCCGCCAGCCGCACCCCTTCGCTGTAGAAAAACACCGGTTTCGGCATTCGCTCCTCCTTCAGCTGCGCGCGCCGCGCCGCTTCCAGGCGGCGTAGGCCCGCATCAGATCGAAGTAAAGCACCTCGGCGCTTTCCTCGTAGCCGAGATCGGTCAGGTGCACGTGCTCGGGATAGGCGAGCGGCGGGTCCGCAGCGGCGAAGCGGTCGATGCTACAGGCCCCGCCCATCGCTCCGCGCCAGTCCCAGAACGCCCAGCCGGCGCGCTGCGCGGCCGCGCGCTGGGCCCGCCGCACGGCGGCGAGACGCGGCGGCTCGTGCCAGCGGCAGGGGTCGGCCGCAGCCGGCCGGCAGCTCATTTGTTGCGGCTGCGCCGGCGGGCACGCGCGCCGGCGGCGATTGCCGTCGGGTGGCCCCACTACGAGGATCGCCGCGCCCGGCGCCAGTTGCGCCAGCGCCGCGACGCGGGCGCGGAAATCGGCCGCGTATCGCCGCGGATCGAGCGTGTCGTCGAAGCCTTCATTGGTGCCGAAGGCGACGACGATCAGCCGCGGCCGGCTGTCGGCGAGTTCGGTTGCGAGGGTCCGCGCGCTCATCCGGGCGAGAAGCGCGACGGTCGCGCCGACCGTGCCGTGGTTCTCGTAGATTATGCCCGGGGCGCGGCGCTCGACCGCCCAGCCGACGAGCCGCACCGGCCTCTCGTCGAGGCTCGCGAGCAGCATCCGATGCGCATGCGGCGGCGCCGGGATCTCGACCCTCTTCATGCGCTCGGCCGCGGCGCCGGTCGCGATGCGCAACGGCGGCCGGCCGTCGACCGCGACCGAGAAGGCGCCGCCGCCGGGCATGGCGAGAAACTCGATCGCGAGCCGGTCGAAGCCGGCGGCCTCGGTGTCGGCGAGCGTCACCGAGGCGCCGCGCCGCCGGCTCTCGGCAATCGTCGCGTCGAGACCGAAGGGAAGCTTCGACCCTCTCGGCGTCACATGCCGCCAGCCGGTTTCGGCGACGCTGACGAGATGCGGGCGGAAATATTTGTACGGCACCCCGGCGGGCAGCCAGCCGCGGCCGGCGGCGCCGAAGCGGACCTGCAGATGCTGCCGCACCCGCCCGCTGAAAGCGTCGTTGGCGGTATGGCTGTCGCCCAACTGAATGACCTGCAGCGGGCCCGCCGCGCGCCGCCCCTCGAGCCGGGCGAGCCCGGCAAAGAACGGCGCTAGGTTTTTGGCGAAGAACAGCCGTTGTTCGCCGGCGCGGCCGGGCGCCAGCAGCGCCGGCAACGCGAGCGGTGCGCGCGGCCGCTCGGCTTTCGGCGCGGCGATCGGCCGCGGTGTGCATGCCGCGAGGCAGCCGAGTAGCAGAACTGCGCCAAATCTGCGAAGCCCCGTCGATTCCTGCTCCTCACCCTCCGGCTTACCGCCAGGCGGGGAGAGGGGCCAGCGCACGCGGCGAGCCTCGACGGCGGCGATCGACCTCAATGCACCGTCGCGGCGGCGGCGGTTTTCGGAAACACGACGGACATGATCCGGGCGGCGACGAGCTGGTAGCCGGCAGCGGTGAAATGGATGCCGTCGTCGGTGCGCAGCCGCTCGGTCGTGCCTTCGAGATCCTTGCCGTAGGCGACGTACTTGCCGCCGTCGTCGACGACGACGTTCCACAGCGGGATGAACTGCGCCCCCGCCGCCGTGAGGCGCTCCTCGATGATGCCGTTGATGTAGCTCATATCGGCCGAATAGGTCGGGCTGCGGGCGATCGGGTTGCCGAGCCACACGGTCTTGAGGCGGGCGGCCTTGAGCGTGGCGAGGATCATGTCGAGGCGGCTTGCATATTCGGCCTGCCAATCGGGCGTGCGGAAATGCAGATAGCGGTCGTGTTCGCCGACATGCATGTCGAGGCGGTCGTTGGCGCCGAGCATGACGATCGCGATGTCGGCCTTCTCGTGGGCGACGAAATCGCGGATCGGGCCGAGCCATTCCGATTCGCCATGCACGATCGCGGCCCCGGGATGCGTGCGGTTGAGGATCTTGTAGCGCGGCCGGCCAATCAGATAGCGCTGCAGCCCGACGGCCAGGCCTTGCGCCTGGCTGTCGCCGAAGATGACGATCGTCGTCGGGTCGCGCCGGTCCTCCGCCGCGGCGCCGCCGCCCAGCGCCGACAGCGCCACCAGAAGGAAAACCGCGCGTGCGGCGATTTTCCGCGCACCGCACTCCCTGCCACGGCAAGTTGTCACGACGCCCCCGACTTGAAACTTCTCTTTCGAGCAATAGTGATCACATAGAACCCGCGATGCAAACGCAAACATTTCGCGCATTCGGCGAAGCCGGGCTTGCGCGCGATCTCTTCGCCCGCTAGAAACTCCTCCCCTCAACCTGCCGCTCGGGCAGAGCGACGCGGTGCTGTTCCCGACCCTCGGCTTTCTTGCGTTCTTCCTCGTCGTCGCCGCGGCGATGGCGGCGCTCGAACAGCGTTTCGAAGCGAAAAAGGCGCTGCTCGTCGTCGCCAGCTATTTCTTCTATGCGCAGTGGAACTGGCGATTCTGCTTTCTCTTGGCCTTCAGCACGGCGGTCAGCTATGCGGGCGGCCTTTGCATCGCCGGCAGCCGCGATCCGAGGCGGCGGCGGGCCTTTCTCGCCGGCGCCGTCGCCATCCACCTCTCGCTGCTCGGCTTCTTCAAATATTTCGACTTCATCACGCTGTCGGCGAACCAGCTCGCGCATCTCTTGGGCCTCGAACACGAGCTGCCGTTCATCGAGGTGCTGCTGCCGCTCGGGATTTCGTTCTTCACCTTCCACGGCATCTCCTACCTCACCGACGTCTACCGCGGCGATGTCGCGGTTTGCCGGCGGCCGATCGACATGCTGCTCTACATGTCGTTCTTTCCGCAGCTCGTCGCCGGGCCGATCGTGCGCGCTTCCTATTTCCTGCCGCAGCTGCGCGCCCCGGCAGTGCAGCCGATCCCGCTCGCCGCCTCGCTGCTGCTGATCTTGGGCGGCCTCTTCAAGAAGGTCGTCGTCGCCAATTACCTCGCCACCCAGCTCGTCGATCCGGTCTTCGCCGACCCGACGAACTATGGCGGGCCGGACCTGCTCCTCGCCGTCTACGGCTATGCCGTGCAGATCTATTGCGACTTCAGCGCCTACAGCGACATGGCGATCGGCATGGCGGCGCTGGTCGGGTTCCGCTTTCCGCCGAATTTCGCGCAGCCCTACCGGGCCGAGCGGCTGCGCGAATTCTGGCAGCGCTGGCACATCTCGCTGTCGACCTGGCTGCGCGACTACCTCTACAAGCCGCTCGGCGGCAACCGGCGGGGACGGCTCAAGACCTACCGCAACCTGCTCGTGACGATGCTGCTCGGCGGCATCTGGCACGGCGCGGGATGGAAATTCCTCGCCTGGGGCGCGCTGCACGGTGGCGGCCTCGCGGTAGAGCGGGCGCTCGAGCCGTGGCTCGGCCGCGCCGCGCAGAGCGCCTGGGGCCGGCTGTCGAGCCGGCTCGTCGTGTTCCACTTCGTGTGCCTCGGCTGGATCTTCTTCCGCGCCGAAGACTTCACCGTCGCGTCGATCTATCTCGGCCGCCTGGCAACCGGCTGGAGCGCCGGGCTGCAGGCGGCGCAACCCTTTCCGGTTCTGCTGATCCTCTTCGGGCTCGCCGCGCAGTTCATCCCGAAGGACTTTTTCGAACGCGCCGTGGACGCGCTCGGCCGGTTGCCGGTCTGGGGACAGGGTTCGCTCGCCGGCCTCGCCGTCGCGACGATCAACGCGCTCGGCCCCGCCGGCGTCGCGCCGTTCATCTATTTCCGGTTTTGAGGATGGTCGCCCTCGGACGCGAGAGTCGCGAACCCGCGCCGCCCACCGTCGGCGCCGACGGGATCCGCGCGGCGGCGCGAGGCCGCAGCGCCTCGCCGCGGCAGGTCCTGCTCGCCTGCCTGATCGGCGCCTTCGTGCTGTCGCTGCTGGCCGCGGCCGACCTTCCCACCTGGGCCGGACGGCTCGCGGACAGCCCGATGACGCCGTTGCTGCGTGCGGCCGCTTACCGCTGGGAGAAGGCGACGACGAGGCTCGGTCTCGCCGCGCCGCAAACCTCGCTGCGCCGGGCGGTGCGGCGCTTCAAACATTACGAATGGCCGTAACCCGCAGCGCCCGCACCCGAGCATTTGCGACGACCGGCGCTTTATTGTTCTCTCCCGGCAAGACCGAATCTCTCCAAGTAAAACAGTCCAGACAGTAGAATATCCGACAGCGGATTGAGCATCGAAGGGGCGGCTGCCCCCTGCGGTCGAGCTAACCCGTGCATGTGCTCGGAAACGGCTAATCCAAATCAAAGCAAAACGATGGTTGACAGGGGCATGCGAGCCTGATTAGTTTGCCCTCCGCCAACCTGTCCTACCCGGAACCCCCCAATAATCCGGGACGACGCTCCCAGCATTTTCGTGTCCAGCCAATGCCGTTGGCGTGGCGGCGGTCCCCGCTTCGCGCGCTGACGGAATAGTCCTGAACATAAGGAGGCGATGCCGGATGCCCCTGCATCGAACGATTGGCATTTCTCTCGCGCTGATGGTGGTGTCGGCGGGGGCAAATGCACAAACGGCGACCAAGAGCACCGCGCACGATCCGATCCACGCCGCCAAGCCCGAAGAAGCGCACAGCCGCGCCGCGCGCACGCGGGCCCGGCTGTCGGCGCAGCGCCGCCTGCACGGGCGGCGTCGCGCGGCGCGTTACCATTTGCCGCCACCGCATCGCCTGACGCTGGCGAGCTTCCACGTGCCCGAGCCCGGTACTGGGGGGACGCGAGCGGAGACACGCGGCGAGACGGGGATGGCGGCCTGGTACGATCTCAAAGGCCGCCGCACGGCGAGCGGCGACCGCTTCGAGGCTTCGAGGCTGACGGCCGCGCACCGCACGCTGCCGCTGCATTCCTACGCCAAGGTGACCGATCTCGAAAACGGCCGCTCGGTGGTCGTCGAGATCAACGACCGCGGACCCTGGCGGCGCGAGCTGACGATCGATCTTTCGGCAGGCGCCGCAGAGCGGCTGCACATGATCGGGGCGGGCCTCGCCCGCGTCGCGGTCGAGCCGCTCGGCGACATGCCGCCGGCCGCCCCGGCGCCGCAACTCGCCGCCGATCACACCAAGACGCCGCCGGCGATCAAGCCGGTGCTCGTCGCCTATCAACCCGAGACGGCGTCCGACCTCAAGCCGCTGCTCGTCGCCTACCACCCCGAGCCCGCTTCCGCTGGGTCCGGAATGACGTGGCTTTTGCGGCCGCTGGGAAGGGCGCCCGACGATCAGCCGCAACAGGATCGCGGAGCGTCTCAGTAGCCCACCGGCACGCCCGTTCCGGCATCAGCCGCGGTATTTGAGGATCGTCAACCCGGCATTGACGTCGGTCAGGTACATCAGCCCGTCCGGCGCGACGTAGACGTCGTTCGACTGGATGATCCGCGGCCGGTTGGGGCGCGGATCGACCATGCGCTCGGGCGCCGGCGGCACGAAATGCGCAACCTCGCGCGGCTCGAAGGGATTGCCGATGTCGAAGACGCGCACCCCGGCGTTCTGATAGGTCGCGAAGATGAGGCGCGAGCTCTGAAATGAGCCGGGCCGGTTTTCGTGCAGGTTATGGGGCCCGAATTTCGCGCCCTTGCGGCAATAGTCCTCCTCGGCCGGCGTCGGCAGTGTCGAGATCGAGACCGGGTTCGCCGGCTCGCGCACGTCGAACACCCAGCAGCGCTGGATGCCGTTCGCGCAATCGTCGAGGTTGCCCTCGTCGGCGGCGACGAAGAGCTTGCGGTCCGGCAGCGGCAGCGGCGTGTGCGTGCCGCCGCCGAAAGGCGGGCACCAGTTGCGGTGCACGACGAGCTTCGGCGCGGCCGGATCGGACACGTCGAGGATCGTCATGCCGCCGTCGCGCCAGGCGGCGTAGGCGAGGTTTTCGTGCACGATCGCGTGGTGCAGGGCATAGCGGCGCCCCTTCGGCCAATTCGGGGTCTCGCCGCCCGCCGCGTGCATGCCGGGCAGCCACCAGCGGCCGACGACCTCCGGCCGCGTCGGCTCCTGCATGTCGATGACCGCCAGCACATGGTCGGTGAAGCCCTGCCAGTGGCAGGAGGCATAGGCATAGCGCCCGCCGACATACCAGAGGCGATGCAGCCCCAGCCCGTCGACCGGCATGAAGGCGATCTCGCGCGGGGCGGCCGGCTTCGAGATATCCCAGACGCGCAGCCCCGCGGTGAAAGTCTTTTCGCGGCGCGTGAAGGTCTCGGTGATCGAGCCCTTGAAGTAGTCGTTGGGGTCCGCGTAGCCCTGCAGCACCCAAATGTTCGGCGAGTTGACGGTCAGCAGCAGATCGCCGTGCGTCTGCAGATGAAAGGCGCGCGAATTGGGCGGCGCCGGCACGAAATTGACGGTGCGCGGCTGCCGCGGATCGGCGACGTCGACCACCGTAAAGCCGTCCGAAAACATGTGGCCGACGAAGGCGTGGCCCTTATGGACCATGACCTGCACGCCGTCTCCCTTGCCGCCCATGTCGCTGTGACCGACGAAATCGATGTTGAGCGCGTGGTCGGGGGTCATTTCCGGTCTCCCTGCTTGTGTGTCGCCCCGGCGAAGGTCAGGCGAAGGCCGGGGTCCATCCTTCGGCGTCACGAGCCGACGACAGCCGCTACGACATTGCCGATGCTCGAAAGCGCCGAACGGCTGAGGAGTGGGTCCCGGCCTTCGCCGGGACGACTCCGAGAAGTTTGCCACCCTTCGTCAGCATCGGCCTGCCCTCGACCGCTCAGCGCGCCGTCTGTTGAGCGAAATATTCGATGTCTTGCGGGCGCGGCGCCCAGCGCGGGTTGTTCGGCCATTCCTTGGTGCGGCCCGCCATGTCGGCGCCGTAGCGGACGCGGAAGAGCAGCGTGCGCTCGCCGCCGTTCGCGAATTCGTGCAATTCGCCCGGCGGATGGACGACGAAGCTGCCGGGTCGAACCGCGATCGTCTCCCGCGGCGTCTTCATCGTGCCGCCGCCGGAAAAGCAGAAATAGATCTCGGTCGCCTGCGGGTGGCAATGGTAGGGGCTCGTCTGGCCGGGCTCCCAGCAGGCGATCGTCACATCGCCCTCGCCGACCCGGCCCAGCACCCGCTCGACATGCTTTTCCGGGTCGAACCCGGCCTCCGCCTCGAGATTGAAGCTCAGCATCGCCCGCTCTCCTCGGCATACTCCCGGAATCGTCGTAGCAGCCGCAGGCGCGCGCGACAAGCTGGACGCGCGCGCCGGGCGGACCTAGCCTCGCAGATGGAGATCGAAGAGAGGCGCCGATGACCGGAGCGGGCCGATTTCGCCAGCTGCTGCGGCAGGAGGGCATGGTCGTGGCGCCGGGCGTCTATGACTGCCTGACCGCCAAGCTCGCCGAGCGGGCCGGCTACGCCGCGCTCTACATGACCGGCGCCGGCACCGCGGCGGGGCTCGGCTTCCCGGATCTGGGGCTCCTCACGATGACCGAGATGGTCGAGAACGCCGGCCGCATCGCCGCCGCCGTCGCGCTGCCGCTCGTCGCCGACGCCGATACCGGCTACGGCAACGAACTCAACGTCTGGCGCACGGTGCGCGAATTCGAAGCGCGCGGCGTCGCCGCCATCCATATCGAGGACCAGGAATTCCCGAAACGCTGCGGCCATCTCGACGACAAGCGCATCCTGCCGCGCGAGGATTGGCTCGCGAAGATCCGCGCCGCCGCCGCAGCCCGCCGCAACGCCGAGTTCGCGATCATCGCGCGCACCGATGCCCGCGCCGTCGCCGGCTTCGAGGAGGCGGTGGCGCGCGCCAACGCGGCGCTCGCCGCGGGCGCCGACATGGCCTTCCTCGAGGCGCCGCAGAGCCTCGAAGAGGTGGCGCTGGTGCCGCGCCGGGTCGAGGGCCCGTGCCTCCTCAACGTCGTGCGCGGCGGCAAGACGCCCGAGGTCGGTTTCGCGGAGGCCGAGCGCATGGGCTACAAGCTCGCGATCGTGCCGGGGCTGCTCGTCAAGTCGGTGGTCGCCATATGCGAGGAGATGCTCGCCGCGCTGAAATCGGCCGGCCGCCATCCGCCGATCCCCGGCGAGCTCACGGTGCGCGACCTCTTCGCGCGGCTCGGATTGGTGGAATGGCAGGCGCTCGAAACCCGCTTTCGCGATTGAATTTACGAATGAGACCGCAAGCGGTGAGGCGACGACGCATTGTCGCCATACCGGCGAAAGCCGGTATCCATGGCAGGGATGGGTCCCGGCCTTCGCCGGGACGACGAAGGGAGAAATGATTCGTTCGGCATGAACGGTATTTCGCTCGCCGACCGCGTTCTCTATCGCGACGGCCTCGTCCTCGTCATCGACAAGCCGGCGGGGCTGCCGGTGCATGCGGGGCCGGGCGGCGGCGCGAACCTCGAAGCGCTATTCGACGGCTTGCGATTCGGCCTGCCGCAGCCGCCGCATCTCGCGCACCGGCTGGATCGGGACACCAGCGGCTGCCTGGTGCTCGGCCGGCACGCAAAGGCGCTGCGCCGATTGGGCGCGCTCTTCGCCGAGGGGAAAGTCGGAAAGACCTATTGGGCGGTCGTCGAAGGCGTGCCGAGCGCGGCGCAGGGACAGATCGAAACCGGATTGACGAAGCAATCGCACGGCCGCGGCTGGCGCATGATCGTCGACAGCCAAGGGCAGCGGGCAGCGACGCAGTACCGCGTGCTCGCCGCCGCCGGGGGCCGCGCCTGGCTCGAGCTGAAGCCGTTGACCGGGCGCACGCACCAGATCCGCGTGCATTGCGCGAGCTTGGGCACGCCGGTCGCCGGCGACCACGCTTATGGCCGGGCCCAGGCCGGCCGGCCGCTGCTGCTACACGCCCGCCGCATAATGCTGCCGCTCTATCCCGGCCGCCCGCCGCTCGACGTGACGGCGCCGCCGCCGCCACATATGCTCGCCGCGCTGCGCGGGCTCGGCTACGATGCGTGCTTCGAGACGCGCCCTTCGGGTGCTCCTCAGCGTGAGGGTGCTCTTAGCGGCGTGAAACAGCTTCCTCATCCTGAGCGCGAGCGAAGGGAGCAGTCGAAGGACGCAGGACGATGATCCCCCGCTACAGCCGCCCAAAGATGGCGGCGATCTGGGAACCGGAGAACCGCTTTCGCATCTGGCTGGAGATCGAGACGCTGGCCTGCGAAGCGCAGGCGCAGCTCGGCGTCGTGCCGGCGAGCGCGGCGAAGGCGGTGCGCGATAAGGGCGCCTTCGAGATCGCGCGCATCGACGAGATCGAGCGCGAGACGCATCACGACGTGATCGCGTTCCTCACCAACCTCGCCGAGCATGTCGGGCCGCAGGCGCGGTTCGTGCATCAGGGGATGACCTCGAGCGACGTGCTCGACACCTGCCTCGCGGTGCAGTTGAAAGAGGCGGCGGACATCCTTATCGCCGACCTCGATGCGCTGCTCGCGGCGTTGGAGCGGCGCGCCTTCGAGCACAAGCACACGCCGACGGTCGGGCGCAGCCACGGCATCCATGCCGAACCGACGAGCTTCGGCCTGAAGCTCGCCGGGCACTATGCCGAATTCGCCCGCGACCGCGAGCGGCTCGTCGCGGCGCGGCGCGAGATCGCGACCTGCGCGATCTCGGGCGCGGTCGGCACCTTCGCCAACATCGATCCCCGGGTCGAGGCCTATGTCGCGGAAAAGCTCGGGCTCGCCCCCGAACCGATTTCGACACAGGTGATACCGCGCGACCGGCATGCGCAGTTCTTCATGACCTTGGCGCTCGTCGCCGCCGGGGTCGAGCGGCTCGCCAGCGAGATCCGCCATCTGCAGCGCACCGAGGTGCGCGAGGCCGAGGAATATTTCGCGCCGGGGCAGAAGGGCTCCTCGGCGATGCCGCACAAGCGCAACCCGATCCTGTCCGAGAATTTGACCGGCCTCGCCCGGCTCGTCCGCGCGACCGTGGTGCCGGCACTCGAGGACGTGGCGCTCTGGCACGAGCGCGACATCTCGCATTCCTCGGTCGAGCGGGTCATCGCGCCCGACGCGACGATCCTGCTGGATTTCGCCCTGGCGCGGGCGGCGGGCCTTGTCGAGCGGCTCGTCGTCTATCCCGAGCGGATGCGGGCGAACCTCGAAGCCCTCGGCGGGCTCGTCGACTCGCAGCGCGTGCTGCTGGCGCTGACGCAGGCGGGGATGAGCCGCGAGGACGCCTATCGCGCGGTGCAGCGGCACGCGATGCGCGCCTGGGCCGGCGAAGGCCGGTTTTCCGACCTGCTGAAAGGAGATCCCGAGATCGCCCAGCGCATCGAGCCGGGGGCGATCGATGCGCTCTTCGGCACGGAATATCATCTGAAGCATGTGGACACGATCTTCCGCCGTGTTTTCGGGCCGTGACTCAAGGTCACATCGCGCTTGACCCAGGGCGTGCCTGTCGGTAACATCCCGATCGGATGAGGGTCGTCTTCACGCGATCGGGCGAGAAGGCGCTCGATCGGCTCCCGGTCAATAGGCGTCGGCAGATCGTCAGCCGCATCGCAGCCGTGGCGGCTGAGCCCCGGAGCCGCCGGCATGACGTAGAGCCGCTTGGCGGAAGCGAACTCCTTCGGTTGCGGGTCGGCGATTACCGGGTGCTGTTCACGGTGGATGACGCCAAAGATGTGATCACAGTGGAGCTGATCCGGACCCGCGGTGATGTATACAAGAGGTGATTATGTCCTTCCCGCTACCGAAGCCTAAGCTGGTAACCGCGGACGAGGTCGTTCTGTCCCGAGGCGATTGGGAACAGATTGTGGCGGCTCTCGCGGACCGCGCCGAGGAGGACGACAACGATATTGCCGCGGTGACAGAGGCGCGCGAGGAGGATGCGCGCTTTGCCGCCCGCATCGAGAGCGAGCGCGGGCGGCGGGTCGTAACGACTGTCCCTATCGAGGTCGTCAAGGCCAAGTTGGAGGGCGTGCATCCGGTGCGTGCCTGGCGGGATCACAAAGGATGGACCCAGCTGCATCTGGCCTTTAAATCAGGGGTTGGCCGCGACTTGATCGCACAAATCGAGACGCGGCGGAAACAGGGCAGCATCGAGACAATCGGCCGGATTGCGCGCGCGCTCGATGTGCCGATCGAGGCGCTGATCGAGGACAAGAGCGAGTAATACGATCCGGCTTCTTCTTATCGCGGGAGGAACCCAATGAGCTCACTGCGTCGCCTCGACGGTCCGCGGATCAAGCATGCCGCAGATGAGGGCGAGCCCTACGAAGCGCTAACAATCGACAAGCTGACGCCGATCATCGGCGCCGAAGTGGGCGGGGTCGACCTGTCGCAACCGCTCGGCAACCGCACGCTCGACGAAATCCACCGGGCGCTCGCCGAAAATCTCGTCATCTTCTTCCGCGACCAGCATTTGAGCGAGGACCAGCATCTGGCGTTCGGCCGGCTGTTCGGCGAATTGCACATCCACCCGGCGGCGCCCTCGGTGCCGGGGAAGCTGGAACTGATGATCATCCACGCCGACAAGGATTCGCCGCGCGCCAACGGCGAGGGCTGGCACAGCGACGTGTCGTGCGAGCCGGAGCCGCCGATGGGCAGCATCCTTTACATCCGCAAATGCCCGCCGCATGGCGGCGACACCCTTTTCGCCAGCATGTACGCCGCCTACGACGCCTTGTCGGACCGGATGAAGGGCTATCTCGAGGGGCTGACGGCCGAGCACTCGGGCGAGCACTACCGCGGCCAGTACGCCAATTACGGCGTTGCCGACAAGGCGGAATACCCGCGCGCCACCCACCCGGTCGTGCGCACTCATCCGGTGACCGGCAAGAAGGCGCTCTACGTCAACAAGGGGTTCACCCGCCGCATCCTCGGCATTCCGCTTGACGAGAGCGAGGGCATCCTCAGCTACCTCTATGAGCACATGGCGAACCCGCTCTTCCAGTGCCGCTTTCGCTGGCGCGAGAATTCGATCGCCTTCTGGGACAACCGTTGCGTGCAGCACCACGCGATGTGGGACTACTGGCCGCACACCCGCTCCGGCAACCGCGTCACGGTCAAGGGCGACCGGCCGGTTTGAGGCCGCCGCCGGCGGGTTATTTGGCGACCGGCCGGCCCTCGGGGTCGAGCACGCTCTTCGCGTCGATATAGACGTCGGTGCAGCCGACATCGGCCGTACACATGCGGATCTTGGCGATATCGCCGCTGACCGACAGGAGGCTCGCCTTGCCGCCGTCGGGAACCGGCAGGCAATCGGGCCGGCTCAACGGATAGCTCAAATCGTTCGCCGCGATCGAACTGATCACCTTCGGCAACTCGCTCGCATTGCTGCAGGCGAAGGTGAATTTCAGATGGTACTCCGCGGCGGGGTTGGGCGCAGCGGCGGGCGGCGGGCTCGCGGCAGGGGGTGGCGGCGCCTGCGGAGCCAGACCAGGCGGGACCGCGGCGACGGCCGGCGCCGCGGGCTTCTCCGCGGGCGGCGATTGCGGCTGGGCGGACGCGGCAGGCGCAGCGGCGGGCTGCGGCGGCGCGGGCGGCGGGGCCGGCGACGGGGCGGGCTCAGCGGCTGGTTGCGACGGGGCGGGCTTCGCCGCCGGCGGCAGCGCCGATTCCTCGACCGGCTTCGGCGCAACCGGCGGCAAGGCCTGCGGTGCGCCCGGCGCCGGCGCCGACGGGGCAGCTGCCGATTTCGGCCGGCCGTACTGGCGCAAATAGCCGATGCGCTGCTCGCTCGCCCGCTTGAAGCAGGCGATCGTTGCCTTCGGGATCGGATGCGGCAGGGTGCCCTTGGCCGGCACGCCGCAGGATTTCGGGTAGCTCTTGATCCAATCCCGCTCGTCGGCGACGAGCGCGGCCAAGTCCTTTCCCTTGAGGCGGGCGCGCGCCTGCGCGAAGACGCGGTCGCGCTCGGCCAGCACCTGCAACAGCTCGGGGCTGCTGCAGGCGACCTGCTGCGCCGGCAGCCGCGCATGCTTGCAATCCATCGCAAAAGCGCGCCCGCCCAAGGCGAGAAGCACAGCCGCGCAAACTACCGCCGTCATCCACCGATGCATGTTTAGCCCCCTACTCCCCAAAGGCCTGCCGGCCCATCACGCCCTTCCGGCGGCGGCGGCGAGGCATTCGTCATAGGCGGCGGGCAGCACGCGCGCCAGGCGCTGCGCCCAATCCGCCTGTCCCGACGGCTCGTCGATCAGATCCTGCCGCAACTCGATCTCGACATGCACGAGGCCGCGCCGCTCGCCATGCACCGGCACCGTGTAATCGGTCTGATCGGTGACGCGATAGGGTTCGTTTTCGCCGATCTCGAGCCCCGCCTCGCGCCGCAGCGCGGCGAGCAGCGGCCGCGCCAGCCGATCGTCGCGATTGAACAGGATGCCGGCGTGCCACGGCCGCGCCACGCCCTTGAAGACCGGGGTGAAGCTGTGCAGCGCGACGAGCACGCTCGGGCGCCCGGCCGCGCCGCGCCGGTCGAGCGCGGCGGCGAGCGCGCCGTGATAAGGCAGGAAGATCGCCCGGCGGCGCGCCAGGCGCTCGTCCTCGCCGAGGCCGCGATTGCCGGGAATTTCGGTCGTCTCGCTCACTTCGGGGATCGAGCTGGCGACGGCGGGGTCGCGGTTGCAGTCGATGACGAGCCGCGAATAGGCCTGGCCGATCAGCGCCGCGTCGAGCGCCCGCGACAGCAGCCGCCCGACCGCGGCGACGCCAATGTCCCAGGCGATGTGGCGCCAGGTCTCCGCCTCCGGCAGGCCGAGCCTGCCGAGCCGCCGCGGGATCGCCCGCCCGCCATGGTCGCAGGTCAGGAAGAACGGCGAGCCGCCGGTCGCGTTGAGCAGCACTACCGGCTCCGGCTCGTCCGCGGCGATCAGCGACATCCCGACCATTCCCGGCGGCTCCCGAAAAGCCGGTCGAAAGCCGGCTCATTGCCAATACGTCCTTCGAGGCCTCGCGGCGCGAGGCACCTCGGGATGAGGATCTTCTTCGATGCCATCGCAGACTTCGCCACCCTCAGTAAATTTGTGCGTAATGGTCGCACAGCTCGGCGGGCGACAGTTGCGCCACCTTTTCCGCCTCGACCCGCTTGAAGCGCAGATAGGCGTCGAGATGGGTCGGGCCGAACCATTGCCCCGCCAGCGGGGCGGCGGCGAGCCGGTCGAGCGCCTCGCCGAGCGTGCGCGGCAACAGCGGCCGCTCGCTGCCCGAGGCCGGCAGCGGCAATTCGCGGCGGATGCCGTCGGCGCCGGCGAAGATCACCGCGCCAAGCGCCAGATAGGGGCTCGCCGCGGCGTCGCAGACGCGGAATTCGACATTGAACTGGCGAGCCCGCGCCGCAGGGCTCGCCGCCGCGAAGAGGGGGCAGACGCGCAGGCTTGCGCCGCGGTCCTGCCGCACGATGTCGATCAACGTCGGCGCCCAGGCGTTCGGCACCAGGCGAAGATAGGAGACGGGCGAGGGCGCCGTCACCGCGGCGATCGCCGGCATGTGCTCGAGCACGCCGGCGAAGAAATGCTGCGCCGGCTTCGACAGGCCGAGCAGCCCTTCGGGATCGTGGGTTACCGGCTGCCCCGCCCGATCGGTGAAGCTCATATGGATGTGGACGCCGTTGCCGACTGCTTCCGGATCCGGCTTCGGCGAGAAGGTGACGCGATGCCCGAGCCGATGCGCCGCGGCGCGTGCCATCTCGCGCGTGACGACGGCGTGATCGGCGGCCTTCAGCGCCGGTTGCGGCGCCACCGTCACCTCGAACTGGCGCGGCCCGTATTCGGCGAGAAAGCTGTCGGGAAGAACGCCGGCCATGCGCAGCGCGGCGGTGAACGCCTCGCCGAAAGCGCCCTGGCGGCGGAACGCGCCGAGCGCGTAAGCGTCGCCCGGACGAGAATCGGTGCCGGCATAGAAGAACTCCTGCTCGAAGGCGGCGACGAGGCGCAAGCCGGCTGCCGCCTCGAGTTCGGCCGCCGCCCGGCGCAGGAACTCGCGCGGACAGCATTCCCAGGGGGCGCCGTCGGTCGTCCGGATGTCGCCGAGAAAGAAATGCTCGACGGCCGAGCCGTCGGCGAAGTCGACGCGCACCTCGGCGCCGGTATCGGGGACGATCATCAAATCGCCGGCGGTGCCGAACGGCGTGTCCCAGATCGGCCCGGCCGGCGACATCATCAAATTGCTGCCGGTCCAGCCGATGCCCTTGTCGAGCCTTGAGGGGAGCTCGCGCGCCGGGAATCCCTTGCCCCGGACATGCCCCGATATGTCGCAGCTCGCGACGAAGATCAGCTCTTCGCGGATCATCTTTTCTCCCCTGCCGTTACGATGGAGTGTAACGCGCCGCCGCAACCCTTCAAACACCCGCCCGCTTGCGTCAAAAGATCTTTATTCGGGCCTCTCTTTTATCGCTCGTTAATTGTATGATGCGAGGTTGGACCAGTGCTACGGGCTGCCGCGGCGAACATCACAGCATCGGTCGATCGCATTCTCTCATGAATCTCGCCAAAGCTCTCTCGCCGTCGGAGTTGCCGAGCCGCGGACTTTACCGCGCCGGGGCATTCTTGATCGTCGCCACGGTCATGGCGGCCCTGCTCGCGATCTGGAACCTGCGGCAGCACGAGCTGAAGCAGACGCGCGTCGGGCTTGCCAATTTGCGGGTCGTGCTGGCCCTCGATATGATGCGGAAATTCGAAGCCGTCGACGTGGTCCTGCAAAAGACCCGCAAGCAATTGCTCGCCTCCGGGGCCGCCGATCCGCAACACTTCGAAGAGCAGATGCGAACCGGCGCGGTGCACGATTTTCTCGTCGGCGAGATGAAGAACCTGCCGGGTACACAGGCGATCATGGCGATCGGCGCCGACGGCAGGCTCGCCAACAGCTCGCGCTTTTGGCCCGCCCGCGACGTCGATTTCTCGAATTTCGAGGCCTATCGCGCGCTGCACGCCAAGGACGACAAGGCCATCATCGCCGCCGGCCCGGTCGCCGCGCGCCTCACAGGAATCCCGTCGTTCTACCTCGCGCGCCGCATCGACGGCCCCGGCGGCAGGTTCGAGGGGATCGTCGTCGCCGTTTTCGAGATCCCTTATTTCGAGAAATTCTTCGAGCGGATCGCGGTGCGCCCCGGCGGCTCGGTCGCGCTGTTCCGCCGCGACGGAACGGTAATCGCGCGCTACCCGCGCCGTGACGGAATACTCGGCCGCAAGCCGGCGGCGCAGTCACCGTGGTACGCGACCGTCAAGACGGGCGGCGGAACCTTCACCTCGATGGGCACGCTCACGGGCGCTCCGCGCATCGTTTCGGTGCAGCCGCTCGCGCATTTTCCGCTGGTCGTCTCGACCGCCGTCACCAAAGAGGCGGCGCTCGCCGGCTGGCGGCGGCAGACCCTGCTGATCGCGCTCGGCGCGCTGTGCGCCGTCGTCGGCTTCGCGGTTCTGTTTCGCGCGCTCGCCCGGCAATCGAGCCGGCTCGAAGAGCGCACCGCCGAACTGGCGCTGACCGCAGACGCGCTGCGCGACAGCGAGGAATGCTTCCGCGACTTCGCCCTCGTCTCGTCGGACTGGCTGTGGGAGACCGACGAGAGCCACCGCTTCTCCTTCACATCGCAGCAGGTGCGCGAATTCGGCCAGAACCCCGAATACCGCATCGGCCGCACGCGCCGCCAACTGGCGGCGGACGCCGATGCCGAGCCGGAAAAATGGCAGGCGCATTTCGCCACCCTCGACCGGCATGAGCCGTTTCGCAATTTCGTCTATACGCGGCGGGTGGCCGGCGAGGACGCGGAGCGCGTCATTTCGGTCAGCGGCAAGCCGGTGTTCGACCGCGCGGGCCGGTTCGCCGGCTATCGCGGGACCGGCCGCGACATCACCCGCGAGGTCGCCGCCGAGCGGGCATTGCGCGAGGCGAAGACCGCGGCGGAGACCGCCAACCGGGCGAAATCGCAGTTCCTCGCGAATATCAGCCACGAGCTCAGAACGCCGCTCAACGCGATCCTCGGCTTTGCCGAGATGCTCGGCAAAGGCCTTGCCGGGCCGGTCAGCGACCGGCAGCGGGAATATGCCGATTTCATCTACCAGGGCGGCGCGCATCTGCTGCACGTCATCAACGACATTCTCGACCTGGTGCGGGTCGACGCTGGGCGGCTCGAATTACGCGAGGAGGAAGGGATCGATCCGCGCCGTATCGCCGAGGCCTCGCTGGCACTGGTGCGCGAGCGCGCCCGCAGCGGCGGCGTCCGGTTGTCCTGCGAGATCGAGGACGGGGCGCCGCTGATCGTCGCCGACCCGACGCGGCTGACGCAGATCCTGATCAACCTGTTGTCGAACGCGGTTAAATTCACCGACGCCGGCGGCTCCGTCGAGCTGACGGTGCGCCGGGCGCAGGACGGCGGGCTCGATTTCGCGGTGCGCGACACCGGATCGGGGATGACGGCGGCCGAGGTGGAGATCGCGCTCGAACCCTTCGGCCAGGTCGATTCGAGCCTTGCGCGCCGGCACGAAGGAGCCGGCTTGGGGCTGCCGCTGGCGCGCCGGCTCGCGGAATTGCACGGCGGAGAATTGCACATCGAGAGCGAGAAGGGCCGCGGCACGACCGTGACGCTGCGGCTGGGCGCCTCGCGGGTTCTCGCGCCGGCCGCCGCCGTCAACGGCAGCGGCAAAGACTCGACGGTGCTGGCGCAGGGCTGATCTCGCCCCCCACCCGTTGTCCGGCTGCGTACCGGACAAGGCCCGTCAATTAGGCTTGGGCGGCGGCGCATTGGTGATGATCGCAACTACTGTCAACAGCCCGAGCATCAACTCCTGCGTTTCTTGGTCATAGGCATAGCTGCGCTGCGCCCCTAGAAAATAATGTGGAGGCTGTAACGCGGCCGCCGTTCGTCGCAACTCTACGACGCGCTCGAACTCGATGGACTGTGTCCGTGCGGCGACCGGCACGGCATGCTCATGACAGCCGCCGGCGAGAATGCCGCAACACGCCACTGTGAGCCGCAGCCGCCTCATTGCCGCCTCCCTAGGAAAGCCGATTCAAGGACTGCCTGCACGACGGATTTATTCCACAATGGCGTCGAATTCACCTCAAGCCGCGATATACCATGGTGGGGAAGTATCGTTCCGCCCAATACAGAGGGATTTGCCGAACATAAAGCGTGTCTCGCGCGCAACTGTCGCCGCAACTCGCCTAGCTGCGCAGCGATTGCACTTCGATGAAGGTTTCGCTCTGGGAGGCGAGCCGAACGGTCGCCGCCTGATCGCTGTCGACCCCCTCGCTCGGAACCGAGAAAGTGTACGTTCCGGCGCGGAAATCCCGAGTAAAGGCGGTGCCCGGCTGGCTCTGCCCGACCGGCACACCGTTTGCCGAAATCAGCGGTCTGGCGAGCGACTCGCTCGGGATGAATTGCTGCAGAAACCAGACTCGTGCCATTCCCGGCCGGACCGGCGAGACTTTCGACTGCAGCGCCACCAAGCTCGGGCCGGCGCGGCAGCACAGAGACGGGTCGGCGTTTGCGGTTTCGGCGGTTTCGGTCACTGCCAGCAGTGAAATCGCCGCCAGCATCGGCTTCACTCGCGTGAGCATGCGGATCATTTTTCAGCTTTCTAAGGATCTGTTAATCATACATGCTGGACTCTGAAGCGAGACGGCCTATTCCGAGATCCGGTGACCGGGCGCGCCGAAAATCGATGGGTGCATTGACGCGTTCGACGCAATTGCGCCGGCGCCATCGTCAGGTCTCGTGACCGGTGATCAGCCGCGCGCCGCGCTCGAAAGTCAGATAGGCCCACAGCCACCCCATCATCACGGCGGCGCGGTTGCGGAAGCCGACCAGGAAGTAGACGTGAACGAGACCCCAGAGAAGCCATGCGGAAAATCCCGTGAGGCGCAGCCTGCCGAAATCCGCGACCGCCGATTTGCGCCCTATCGTCGCCATTGTGCCGAAGTGACGATAGCGGAACGGAGCATGTGGCGGTCTGCCGCGTCCGCGCGCCGCAATGACCCGCGCGACGTAAGCGCCCTGTTGCTTTGCGACCGGTGCGATCCCGGGCAGCGGCTTGCCGTCCGCTCCCATTACGGAAGCGGTGTCCCCGATCACGAAAATCTCCGGATGGCCCTTGAGCGTCAGATCGGGTCCGACGAGTACGCGTCCGGCGGAGTCCCTTTCGGCATCCAGCCATTTTGCCGCCGGCGAGGCCATGACGCCCGCGGCCCAGACGATCGTATGCGCCTCGAGTCGCTGATTGGCGAGGATGACGCCGTCCGAATCACATCGGCCGACGCGGGTTCGAACGCGAACTTCGACGCCGAGGCGCGCAAGCGACCGCTCGGCGAATGCCGAAAGCGGCTCGGGAAAGTGCGAAAGGAGCCGCGGCCCGCTTTCCACCAGAACGATGCGCGCCGAGCGCGGATCGATGTTGCGAAAGTCGGTGGCGAGCGCCCGGCGCGCGAGTTCGGCGATCGCCCCGGCCATCTCGACGCCCGTCGGCCCGCCGCCGACGATGACAAAGCTGAGCAGTCGCCGGCGCTCGCTTTCATCGCTGCTGTTCTCGGCGCGCTCGAAAGCGGTGAGGATGCGGCCGCGGATGTCGACGGCATCGTCGATCTTCTTGAGGCCGGGGGCGAACCGCTCCCATTCCTCGTGACTGAAGTAGGCGTGCCGGGCGCCGGTCGCGACGACGAGCTGGTCATAGGCCAAGCGCCCAGCATCCGTCAGAACCGCCTTCCCTGCGACATCGATCCCGGTGACCCTGCCCAGCAGAACGGTGGTGTTACGTTGATGCCGCAGGATCGCGCGGATCGGCGAGGCGATGTCGGCGGGCGACAGCCCGGCGGTCGCGACCTGATAAAGCAGCGGTTGGAAGAGGTGATAATTGCGCCGGTCGATGACCGTCACACGCACCGGTGCGCGACGCAGCGCAACTGCCGCAGCAAGCCCGCCAAAGCCGCCGCCGACGATGACGATATGCTCGCCGGCGTCACGCGACACGGCGCAGCGATCCTTCGGCCCACACCGCGGCCAGCGCCTCGAGCAGGCCATCGATGTCGCGCTCGCTATGCCGCGACGTGGGAGTGATGCGCAGTCGTGCGCGGCGCCCCGTGGCGATGCCGTAAACGGGCTGTACGTAAAGGCCGAAGCGTCGAAGCAGATCGTCCGTCATTATCCGGCACCGGGCGACGCCGCCGACCGACACCGACACGACGTGGTCCGCCGAACGCATCACCGGCAGCCCCGCTTCGATCAGGCGCCGCCGCAGGCTCGCGGCTAGTTCCCGCTGCCGCTCGCGTTCCGCTCCGCTCGATTTGAGGTGGCGGACGCTGGCCAACGCTCCGGCGGCAACAGCCGGCGGCAGCGGTGTCGTCGAGCCGAACCCGACAGCGAGCGCTCGCACGAACTCGATCAGCCGGGCCGAGCCGGCGACATACCCGCCCGCGATGCCGAACGCTCGATCGAGCGTGCCGTGAACCGCGGTCAGGCGATGCATCGCCCCATCCCGTTGGGCGAGCCCGCCGCCCCGCGGCCCGTACAGACCGACGGTGTCGGCCTCGTCGAGATAGGTCATCGCGCCGTAGCGCTCCGCGACCTCGCAAATATCGGCGATCGGCGCGATATCGTCATGCCTCGACGAAACGGCTTCGAAGCAGACCAGCTTCGGCCGCCAGAAATCGACACAAGCGAGCCGTTTTTCGACATCGCTCGCATCGTTGTGACGGAAGAAATGGGCTTCGGCGCCGCTGTTCCGGATACCCTCGATGATCGAGGGATGGCAGGCCGTGTCCGCGAATACGATGCATTCGCACAGGTGCCGCGCCAACGTCGAGAGGGTCGCCTGGTTGGCGAGGTATCCCGAGCTAAAGAGCAGCGCCTTCTCCTTGCCGTGCAGCTCGGCCAACTCCTTTTCCAGCGGCACGTGATAAGGGCTTGTCCCGGCCGCATTCGGCGTCCCGCCCGCGCCGGCGCCAAAGCGATCGAGGGCTGCCCGGACGGCTTCGATCACCACCGGATGATGGCCCATGCCGAGGTAGTCGTTGGAGCACCAGAGGGTCGTCTCGTACTGTAGGCGCGGATCGAAAGAGCGCGGGAAGCGCCCCACCCGGCATTCGATCGCGACGGGCGCGGCACAGGGATTGCGCCAATGAACGGCTTCGAGCACCGGCTCGAACAGTTGATCGAAATTCATGACTTCTCCGGCACATGCGAGAGCCGATCGGGGGGTATCGAATGCCGTCCCTTGACCTCTTCCTCAGCGAGGCCCGACGGCATGAGGCGCGTATAGAAGGTGTCGGCCCGGTACGAGAGGTCGCTCAACCAGAGCTTCGACGATTCGATCTTGATGAAGCCGGTCTGCCCGGCGGCGAGGATGACGGTCGCGAACTGATTGACATCGCGGCCGACCGTATCGACCGTCACCCGGTAAGGTCCCGGCGGCACGTCCCGGTAGAAAGAGCCGCCTGGCTCCGATACGCCGACAACTCGGCCGTTGAATCGGACATAAGGGCGCGCCAATGTCTCGTAGGGCTCGTAATCGCGGTAAATCCACAGGCGAGCCGCGCCCGCTGGCACGCCGGCAATGACCGCGATGCCGGCGCGGGGCACCGGAGCGGCGCAGCCGAACAGCGCGGCGAATAGCGTGGCGATCCCGGAAACCCGCACCAGCGAAAGCGGGCGGCGCCGCCTTGCCGGCCCGGAGCGGACTAGAGACATCTGATCGTCCAATCGGTGAACATTCCGAGTTCGTCCCGGATGCCGTCGGGCGTGTTCCGCCGTACGATACGATCGAGAACACGGTAGCCGTTCGGGCACAGGCGCTCGGCGACCCGTCGGTTGGGAGTAGTCGATTCCGACGGCAGGCCAGGCCCGTCGATGCGAAAGGTGCGATCGCCGATGCGGCTTACCGCGGCCTCGGTGCAGCCGCCGACCGCCAACAGCGCGACAAGCAAAAGCGGTCGCACGTGAATGGCGACACTGCCGCCTGGGCAGGCCGCAGTCATGGCGCGAGATGCAAGAACTGCCGCGCCGGCACGAAAGCGCGGGCATCGCCGTCGGAGCCGACCATAGGCTCCGGGAAAGGCCGCCGCGCGCGCCACCGGCTGCCGGCGATCCAGTCGAGCCCCTCCGGCGTTTGCAATGTCGTGAACACGCGAACCTCGCCGGGGATCAAGAGGCGCAGCGCCCGTACCATGTGCTTGACCCAGGCGACGTCGGTGACGATTGCGATGCGCTCCCAAAGCGGGCCGTGCGCACCCACGAGGCTCATTTCCTCCCAGGCGGCGCCCGGATATCGCGACCTGATCTCGTAATAGAGGCGCAGCCTGTGATGCCATTCGCGCGCCCTCTCGAAAGCGGGGATCAGAACTTCCGAACAGTCGTGCCTCGTCACCCGGCCCTTGACGACGATACCGAGCACGTTTTCGGGAAGCCCCTCGATGACTTCGATCATGGCTGCACCCGTTCCCCGGCGTCAGAACCGCATGCGGACGCGGGTCAGCACGGCGCTGATGTTGCCGGTCAAGTTGGCGACCACCTGGCGCTGGCCCCAGAAATATTCGATGCCGACATCGGCAAACGGCACCGGCGCGTAGATCAGGTTGATATGCGCCGTCAGCAATTGCTTGTCGGCGACGATGTCCTGCGCCGGCCCGATCAGGGTCGAGTGGTAGTCCGAGTGGCGGATGCCGAAGGTGAAGTTGGAGTGCAGATTCGGCAGCCAATAATGCGAGTAGCCGGCCCACCCGCCCCACCCGGTGACCGTCTTGGCGATCACGCTCTTGGCGGCCGTTGCGGTGGTGATCGGGAACGCCCCGTAGTTGGTGTCGAGGCCCGAATCCGTGCTGCCGTTGATTTCGCGGCCGAGGCCGTCGCCGGCCCCGAAGCCGTAATCGATCACGTCGCGCTGCAATCCGAACCATCCGGGCTTTGTCCAGCCCATCAAGGCGCCGCCGTAGCCGATGAACTGCCGGTTGATGAAGCGGCCGTCGTTCAATTTGAGGTCACGAACGACCGCCGCGAGCCGCATATGCGTCCACGGGCGATCGAACTCCACCCCGCCGATCAGGTCCGGCGCCGGGCTCACGGCCGGGTTGACGGTTCCGTCCGCCGGGTTCTTGGTCCCGACCGTCGACGGGAATACCGTCGTCGTGTCGGCGTCGAATTTCCCGACCGCGGTCTGCACGTCGGTGTCGGGCTGGTCGAGCTCAATCGCAAACGCTCCTCCGGCGACATAGGGAAGCTGCCCGGTGAAGCGTATCTGCGGCTGCCGCGACGGGCCGAAATAGCCTGCGTCGCTGCCGAAATCGAGCGTCTCGTTGTGGGTCGAGATGTCGTACTGGAAGGGATAGGTCTGCCCCACCAGCCACGGCCCGAGCGTCGCGTAGGCGTGCCGCAGGCGCGGGATCAGGCTGTTCGAGACTTGCGCCGGATCGGCCGCGATATTGCCGCCGTTGAAATCGAACTCGAACACCGTCGCGGCCTCGCCCCATTCGGTCGGCGTGCGCGTCTCGATGTGGATGCGCGACTCGCGCGGCACGAACATGACGAAATGGCTTCTCGAGGCGTTGAGGTCGGCGGGCACCGCGCCCAGTCCCGGCACGATCTGTCCGCGAGCGTTCAGCGGCGTCGTTTCCAACAAACCGGTGCTGCCGAGGGTATTGGTCGGCAACCCGGTGGCGTTCTGCCCGCCGCCGGTCAGGAGGTAATCGACGCTGAGCCGGACCTCGCCGCCCACGCGCAGCGAGGTGTTGGTACCTGGGATGAGAAACGAGCGCGGAAAGCTGCCGCCCGTCACCGCCGCGCCGGGTACTGCCTTAGTACCCGCATCCGGCACCTGGGCCAGCTGGTCGAGTTCGCGCTGCAGCAGTCGTTGATTAGCCTCGAGATCCGCGAGCTCATCGGCATGTGCGGCGGGAAGGGTTGCGATCAGCACAACCGATGTCGCTGCTCCAGCCAATGCCGCCACTCTCCGACGCGCTCTCGTAGTGCATGTGTGTCGCCGTTTCGCATTAGCATTGAAATTGGTCACTGGCATCTCCCGAACGTACTGGAGGGATGCCGAGACAGATCGCTGCCGACGGCGATTTATTCTTCCGGATGCGCGACAATTTTCGCGTTGACGCGCATTGCGCCGGCTTACTGCCGAGCCGAGTCGAAACAAGACCGAAGGGCGTGACGAATTATTCCGGGTCGAGGACGATCGGTTAGCCGGGGCTACGCGCGGACCGAAATGCACGAAGTTGTATTCACCGCGTCTCAAACATGGCTGACCGGCGAATAATTCGTACCCCCCGCCGGTCTATCCCCTGCCGTCCAATGCACGGCCGCAGGCGGGTTTGTACCTGTCCAGTGCGGCAAACCGCGCCGCGGTCCGGCGGGGAAAGATCGAGGTTGGAGATACGATAATGGGCCACTACTCCTCTCTTTCACCGTCCGCCATCGGCGATCGCGATGTGATCGGAGCTTGGCTCGTTTGCCTCTTTATTGTCGGGGCCTTCTTCGGCGGCTTGCTCTTGCACAGCCACGCGGTCGAGCGCGACGCCGCGGCAAGCGCGCCGACGGTTGCCGCCCCGGTCGAGGTCTGCGCCCGCGATCGGAGGTCGGCCGGCATCGTGCCGGGCTGAGAGCCGCCTCTCGAGTGCCGCGAGGACGGCTTCGACGACAGCGAGGCCCTACGCGAGCCCCCTCTTCATATCCGCGATTATCGCGGCCGCTTCGCGCGCCGGATCGGAGCTTTTGACGATCGGCCGACCGACGACGAGATAATCGGCGCCGGCGGCGATCGCCTGCGCCGGCGTCCCGACGCGCTTGTGATCGTCGATCGCCGCGCCGGCGAGGCGCACCCCCGGGGTGGCGACGAGCAGGCCCGGCGCCGCCGCGGCCTCGCGCATCGCGTTCGGATCGTCGTGCGGCGAAGCGATGATGCCGTCGCAGCCGCATTCGGCCGCCCGCTGCACGCGCCGGCGGATCAGCTCTTCGACGCTCAAGGACGAGCCGAGGTCGTAGAGCCCCTTCTCGTCGAGGCTCGTCAGCACCGTGATCGCGAAGATCTTCAGCCCGGAGGCGCCGCGGCCCTCGACGGCCGCCCGCATGATCTCACCGTCGCCGTGCACGGTCACAAAGCTGACGCCACGCTCGGCAGCGCGCTTGACGCCCTGTTTGACGGTCTCGCCGATGTCGAACATCTTGGCGTCGAGAAAGATCTTCTTGCCGGCCCGCAACAGATCGGCGAGGAAGCTGTCGAAGCCTTCGGCGTATTGCAGCCACAGGCCGAGCTTGAAGAACGAGGCGATGCCGTCGAGCTTCTTGACGATGCCGCGCGCCTCGCCGATCGTCGGCAGGTCGAGGGCGACGATCAGGCGGTCCTCGATGTTCTGCGGCAGCTCGCGGGGCTCGGGCATCGGACATGCTCTGTAGCAGGGAGAAACGGAATGGCCAAGGAACAGATTAGCTCGCCCAAATTGGCGCCGCCGAGCGGGGTGTTTTCGCATGCGACGGCGATCGCGGCGAGAGGCCGGCTCGTCTTCATTTCCGGGATGACCGCGCGCCGCGCCGACGGCTCGGTCGCCGGCATCGGCGACATCGAGGCGCAGACGCGGCAGGTCTGCGAGAACGTGAAGGCCGCGGTCGAGGCGGCCGGCGGCACGATGGCCGACATCTGCCGGGTCGATGTCTATGTCCGCAACATGGAGCACTTCCCCCTGATCCACAAAGTCCGGCGGCAATACTTCGAAGAGCCGCTGCCCGCCTCGACGATGGTCGAGGTGACGAAGATGACTTCGCCCGATTATCTGATCGAGATGAGCGCCATTGCGGTTGTTCCCTGAGCCGCCTCGATCCGCGCCGCTGCGTCCTTCGAGGCCTTGCTGCGCAAGGCGCCTCAGGATGAGGATTTTTCATAATGCCGTTTGAGCGGACCCTCATGCTGCGGGCGCCCGCAGGGCGCGTCTCGAAGCACGCCGGGCCGCGATGCGGCTGCGGTTGCAATCCGCCGCCCGCGAGCCCACACTCCGCCGCCCGAAGGCAAGACGAAGGGGCAACGCGCGATGGATATGACGGGCGAGTTTCGCATTCCGGCGCCGCGGCAGCGGGTGTGGGAGGCGCTCAACGACACCGACATCCTCAAAGCAAGCATCCCCGGCTGCGAGACCGTCGAGAAGCTTTCCGACACCGAGTTCACCGCCAAGGTGGTCGCCCGGGTGGGGCCGGTGAAGGCGACCTTTGCGGGCAAGGTGACGCTCAGCGACCTCGACCCGCCGCAGGGCTATACGATCAGCGGCGAAGGCTCGGGCGGCGTCGCCGGCTTCGCCAAGGGAAGCGCCAAGGTCAGCCTCGCCGAGGACGGCGGCGAGACGGTGCTGAGCTACACGGTCAACTCGCATGTCGGCGGCAAGCTGGCGCAGATCGGCTCGCGCCTGATCGACGCGACGGCGCGCAAGATGGCGGGCGATTTCTTCAGCCGCTTCCGCGCCGCCGTGGCGCCGGAAGCCGGCGGCGCACAGGCGGCCGGCGGCGCGCAGCCGATGGCCCGCCTCGCCACGCCGCC
>DATLKN010000054.1:0-78690 GCA_035538335.1 Allostellaceae bacterium | reverse complement strand
CGTCTCCTGCATGGGCGAGGAGTCGGTGATCCTGTGCCGCGACCGGGTGGGGCAGATCCACGTCTTTCTCAATTCCTGCCGGCATCGCGGCATGAAGGTGTGCCGCTACGACGAAGGCTCGACGACCGTCTTCACCTGCCCTTATCACGGCTGGAGCTACGGCCTCGACGGCAAGCTCGTCGGCGTCCCCTATTTCAAGGAAGCCTACGAAAGCCGGCTCGACCGCGCGAAATGGGGCCTAGTCGAGGTGGCGCAGCTGTGCAGCTACAAGGGCGCGGTGTGGGCGACCTGGGACGAAGCGGCCCCGCCTTTCCTCGAATATCTCGGCGAGTTCCGCCCGTTCCTCGATTTGACCCTCGACGGCTGGGACGGCAGCGAAGGCGGCAGCGAGATCCTCGGCGGCGTCCAGAAATGGCGCATCCCCTGCAACTGGAAATTCCCGGCCGAGAATTTCTGTGGCGACAGCTACCACAACATCAGCCACCGCTCAGTCGATCTCGCCGGCATCGGCCCCTCCGGCAGCGGCCGGCGCGACATGCGCGAGCGGCTGGTGGCGCGGCGGTTGCACGTCGCCTTTCCCGAGCGCGGCCACCAGACGGGGCTCTATCTGCTGCCGCGCGGCGAGCCGACGCCGCCCGCCTACCAGCATTCGCCGGCCGTCGCCGACTATTTCCGTGAATGCGAGGAATTGCGCCGCGTCCGGCGTGGCGAATGGGGGCGGGTAACGGGCAGCCCCGGTACGGTTTTCCCGACCGCCGCGCTGCATCCGCGCCAGCCCCGCTCGATCGCCGTGTGGCACCCGCGCGGGGTCAACCAGACCGAGGTGTGGCGCTGGTACCTCGTCGACAAAAGCGCGCCCGCCGAGGTCAAGCGCTTTCTGCGCGACTACTACATCCGCTATTCCGGCCCCGCCGGGATGACCGAGCAGGACGACATGGAAAACTGGAACTACGCGCATGCCGCCAGCCGCGGCACCATCGCCCGGCGCCATCCCTATACCTACGAGCAGGGGCTCGGCGCCGAGACCGACGATTTCGAGTTCGAGGGCGTGCATATCCCGGGCAGCGTCCTCGACATCACCGAGCGCAAATCGAGCGAGCACACGCTGCGCAACCTCTACCGGCGCTGGGCGCAGTTCATGGAGGCGCCGGATTGGCACGCGCTCGCCCCCTGGCGGAGGGCAGCCGAGTGAGCGAATTGTTGAATGTTCGGCTGCTCGCCGAGGGCACCCGCATCGCACTTGCCGACGGCGCCGTCGCCGAGATCGTGTCGAACCCGAAGGATGGCGTCTGGGTGTTCGCGCGCTATCTCGCATCGCCCGCCGACCCCGCCCGCATCGGCAGCGAAGAGATGATCTTCGCGCAGGACATAACCGGGCTTGCACCCCCTCCCTAACCCTCCCCCGCGTGCGGGGAGGGAAGGGTGGGGGCCGAAGCCGTCGCGAAACCGTCATCGCGCTTAAAAGATACTGTCACGCACCTCGCGTAGGAGCCTCTTGTCTGGCAACCGCAGAGGTGCGCAATGACCGCCGCGACAGGGTTCCGGCTTCTCGACGAGGAGCCGCTCAAGGGTTTCCATCTTCGCGCCATGCTGACGACCGGCATGGGCGTCTTCACCGACGGCTACGACCTTTCTTCGATCGGTGTCGTGCTGCCGCTGGTGCTGGCGAGCTTTGGCGTCACGCACGTCTCGAGCCTCGCGAGCGCGATGCTCGCCGGCTCCGCCCTCGTCGGCGCCGCGCTTGGCGCGCTCGTCTTCGGTGCGCTCGCGCAGAACGGGCGCAAGAAATTCTACGGCCTCGACGTGACGCTGATGGCATTGGCCGCCGTCGCGCAAATCTTCGCCGGTGGCTTGTGGTCGCTGATCGCAATCCGCTTCATCCTCGGCATCGGTGTCGGCGCCGATTATGTGCTGTCGCCGACGATCATGGCCGAGCATGCGAACCGCGCCGATCGCGGCAAGACGCTCGGCATCGGCTTTGGCGTCATGTGGTGGCTGGGGGCGGTCGCCGCCGGCTTGGTCCTCCTCGTTCTCAAGCTCGCTGGCGTTTCGCCCGACATGCAATGGCGCATCGTCCTGGCCTTCGGCGCAGTGCCGGCGATCTCGGTGCTCTATCTGCGCCGCCGGATGCCGGAAACCGCGCGCTATCTGGCGCGGCTGGCGGGCGACCCCGGCGCTGCGGCAAGGGTCATCGCCGAGGTCAGCGGCACCCACCAGGCGAGCCTGCCGCCCGCCGATCGGCGCGAGTTCGGCGAGGTGTTCCGGCAATATGCGGGCCCGATCATTGCCGCGGCGGTGCTGTGGGGGCTGTTCGACGTTGTCGTCTATTCGGGGATCCTCTTCGGCCCGTCGCTGATCGCGCAGGGGCTCGGCGTGCAGCCGGTCGTCTTCTCCCTATTGATGTCGCTCGGTGTCATTGTGCCGACCGCGCTCGCGTTGAGCCTCTTCGCCCTCGACCGAGTGGGGCGCAAGCCGATCTATGCGATCGGCATGATCATGTCGGCCGTCATGCTCGCTGTCTTCGCCTTCTATAAACCCGAGCTTTCGGCGGTGCCGGTCCTGGGGCTCGTCGTCTATGGCCTCTATTCGGTCTTCATCACCTTTCCGAGCATGGTGTCGGGCGCCGGCATCCTCGGCGTCGAACTGTCGCCGACGCGGGTGCGCACGGTGGCGCAGAGCGTCTCGGTGGTCGGCGGGCGCATCGGCGCCTCGATCAGCGCCTTCCTCTTTCCGCCGCTGTTCGCGAGCATCGGCGAGGCCGGCGTCATCTGGCTGCTTGCCGCGACCGCCTTGCTCGGCGGCCTGCTTTCCTTCGTCATCGTCCCGGAAACGAGCGGCCGCTCGCTCGAAGAAATCAACGCCGAGGATCTCGCGGCCCTGCCCGCCGCCGCAGCGGATTGAGGAAGGCCGGGCGGCCCGCATTTTGACGCTGGCAGCGGCCTTCTCCACCGGAATGATCGGCGGTCGGGACCGTTTCCCGCGCGAGGAGGGCCGGCCGATGAGGATGTCGAGCACACCTCCTCGTCACCCCCGCGTAAGCGGGGGTCCAGGGCAACCGTCTCGTCGCCGGCTCTGGGTCCCCGCTTTCGCGGGAACGACGATCTGTTCGGTCGGACAGCGCTTTAGAAATAAGAGCTGGTCATTGCGAGCGCCCGGAGGGCGACGCGGCAATCTCGAACGGGGTTGGCGATTCGCCGACGGGATTGCGTCGCGGACGGGCGGCGGGCAGCATCGACCCGTGGGCTCGCAATGACCGATCTCTTTGGGTCTCGCACGGTTCGGGGCTGAAGCCTTCACCGAACCGTCATCACCGGCAAAAGATTCCGTCACGCATCTCGCATAGGCCAGGCAGCGGTTATGCTCCTGCTTCTTGGTCTTATTCGCACCGGGCGCCGCCGATGATCCGCCGGACCTTTCTCGTCTTCTCCGCTGCCCTCTCGCTCGCCGCCGTTGCCGCCGGCCGGGGCGCCGCGCAGCCGCCCGATTATCACCCGGCGCCGCCCGGCGCGGCGACCGCCCCCTATGTCGTCGCGCCCGGCGCCGAACCGCGCCTCGGCCGCGAGGCGTTGTGGCGCCTGATCCGCCGGCATATCCGCTATGTCTTCGTCATCTATCAGGAAAACCGCTCGTTCGATTCCTATTTCGGCACCTTCCCCGGGGCAGATGGGCTCTATTCGCGGCCGGCCGCGCAGACGCCGGGCTTCGTCCAGCTGCTGCTCGGGCGCGATGGCAAGCCCGGCACAATCCGGCCGTTCCGCATCGGGCCGCGCGAATTCGCCGCCGACACCGACGACATCGACCACAGCCACAGCCGCATCCTCGCCAAGATGCACATTGTCGGCGGCCGGCCCCGCATGGACCGTTTCGCGCTGGTCGAGGAGCGCAAATATTCGCCTTTCGGCAATCCCTCGCTCGAGGCGAGGCAGTTCGGCGAACTGGCGATGGCGCACGAGGATTGCGACACGGTGCCGCTGCTGTGGCGCTATGCCGACCGTTTCGTCCTCTTCGATCGCATCTTTCAGCTGATCGCCGGCCCCTCGACGCCCGGCAATCTCGCGATCATCGCGGCGCAGAGCGGGCAGACGCAGTGGGTGCTGCACCCGAACGAAGCCTTCAGCGGCGACGGCGACACGGGTATGGGCGTGCCCGTCGTCAACGATGCCGACCCTTTTTGGGGCTCGCAGCTCGACAATTCGGCGAACAAGATGCCGGTCAACCCGCGCGACATCAAGGGCAAGCCGCCGCATCTGCATCTCTACGCGACGCAGCGCAACCTCACCTTCGCGACCCTGCCCTTGACGCTGCGCGGCAAGACGCTCGCCCGGACGAGCAAAGCCGACAGCGACCCCGACACCGACCTCGCCGATGTCCGCGACGACATCCTCGCGGTGACGCGCGCCGGCAATCCGGCCTTCGGCTTCGGCTGGTACGAAGAAGGCTACGGCCGCGAGCCGACCGATCCAGGGCCGACCGACGCCGAGGGCAGTCACGCCTCCTACATTACGCACCACAACGGGCCGCAATATTTCGGCTATATCGCGAACAATCCCGAATTGCGCGGACAGCTGCACGGGCTCGAGGATTTCTTCACCGCGCTCGACAAGCGCGCCCTGCCGAAATCGGGCGGCGTGTTTTTCGTCAAGGGCGGCTATCGGAACACGCTCGGGCTGAAGCCCGCCGACCCCGATGTAACGGTGCAGAAGAACTTCCTCGGCGACGACGACCACCCCGGCTATTCCGACGCGCAGTTGAGCGAGGCGCTGGTCGCCGAGGCCGTCAACCGCATCGCTGCAAGCCCCTATTGGGGCGAGAGCGCGATCATTCTCACCTGGGACGATTCCGAGGGCGACTACGACCACGTGCCGCCGCCGGTCCGTTCGAGGGGCCCCGACGGCAGCGTCGTCACCGACGGGCCGCGGGTTCCGCTCCTCGTGATCTCGCCCTACGCCCGGGCGCACCGCGTCGCGCATGCGGAGGGCAGCCAGGCCTCGGTCGTCAAATTCGTCGATCGCCTGTTTGGCCTCACCCCGCTCGCGCTGTTGCCCGACGAGGCGCGCGCCCGCCGGCTGGGGCTGGCAAAATTCGGCCTTGCCGATCTCGGCCCCGCGGACGCTCTCGTCGCCGGCGTCGCCGATCTCTCCTCCGCCTTCGATCCGGCCCGGCTGGCAGGCCGCGCGACGCCGCTGCCGGCGGCTTACGCGGGCATCCCGGAAAAGCTTGTGCGCAACTTGCCGGCGGCGAGCGGCTATGGCTGCAAGGCGCTCGGCATCACCCCGGTCGACGAAGCGCTCGGCGTCGCGAACGCGCTTCCACCCGACTTCAACCCGCGCCCGAAGACCAATCCTACCGCGGCTGCGAAGCGCCGATGAGGCGGGCGACGATCGGGCCGATGCGCTCGACGATGGCCGCCACGCCGCGCCCGTTCGGGTGCAAGCCGTCGCGCTGGTTGAGCGCCGGGCGTTGCGCAACGCCGGCGAGGAAGAACGGGTAGAGCGGCACCGCGTAGCGGCGGGCGAGCTGTGGATAGATGGCGTCGAACGCCTGCTGGTACGCCGTGCCCCAATTCGCCGGCGCGAGCGTTCCGGCGAGCAACAGGTGCGCGCCGCCGGCTCTGATTCTCTCGATGATCCGTTGCAGATCGGCGCGCACCTTCGCCGGATCGATGCCGCGCAATGCGTCGTTGGTGCCCAATTCCACTATGACGAGGCCGGGCCTCGTCGCGAGGGACTTGTCGAGGCGCGCGAGGCCGCCGGCGGTGGTGTCGCCGGAAACGCCGCCATTGACGACCGTGACGGCGAGCCCGCGGGCGTGCAAATCGGCCTCGAGGCGCCGGGGAAACGCCGCTGTAGGCCGCAGCCCCAAGCCGGCCGTCAAGCTGTCGCCGAAGGCCAGAATTTCGGCGGAGCGGACGCCCGCGCCGCCCGCCGGCCGCGCGGCCGGCGCCGAGCGCCCATTGCAGGCGGGCTTCGCGACCGGAACGCGGCCGAGCTCGTCGGTCTTCGGCAGCGGGATGCGATTTCCGAAGACATAGGATCTTGCCAATGTCGGCAATGGCCGCAGGCGGCCGATATAGGCGGAATATTGTTCCGCCGTCATGCGCACGACGGCGCCGGCCGCGGTCGCGACCGGTATATCGGCCCCGGCGTCTGTCGGGCAGCCGTTCTCGGCCGCGGCTATCCGAAGCGAGCACAGCAGGAATGACGCAGCGAAGAGAACCCGCGCCGCGCCGGCGCTCGCCGGCAGCAGCGCGCGGTCAGTTGACGACGTGCCAGCCGCCGTCGCCGCCCTGGCATGCGGTGCCGTAATGCGCGCCCGCGACGTAATGCCGGCACGGCTGGCCGGCGGGTCCGATAAAGCCGGGCTGGTCGGTGTAGCGGAAGGCGGCGGCCGGCGGCGGGGGCGGCGGCGCCGTTTGGCTGAGTGCGTTGAGCGCGCCGAGCACGCCGAGGCCGATACCGATGTCTCTGGCGACGCCCGCGGCGCCGGGGCCAGAGGGGTGCGACCCGCCGTGATCGTGCGAACCGCCATGCTCGTGCGACGCGGTCTTCGCCGGGGCGTGTTCGTCCTTCTTCTTGTCCTCGGCGAGGCTCGGCATCGCAAGGAGCGCAACGAGCGCGAAGGCGCCGAGCGCAAAAAATCCGGTTCGCTTGTGCATCGGAGGGCCTCCCTGTGGCGGGAAGTCCGTAATGCTATGCAACGATTGCTATTTCGTCAATAGGTTGAGCCGCATCCGCGGCCGGGAGCGCGGCCCGCCGCCCGGCTGTTGAACGGGTTGACCGAGGGGGCTATCGTGGCCCTCTGACGCTGCCGCCCGGGAGGAACCGATGTTCAAGGGATCGCTCGTCGCGCTGATCACTCCGTTCCGCAACGGGGCGGTGGACGAAACCGCCTTTCAAGAGTTCGTGGCGTGGCAAATCGGCCAAGGGACGCACGGTTTCGTGCCCTGCGGCACCACCGGCGAGGCGCCCGCGCTCGAGCATAAGGAGCAGGTGCGGATCATCGCGCTGTGCGCCGAGGTGGCCAAGGGCAAGCGACCGATCATCGCCGGCACCGGCTCGAACTCGACCGCGCACACGATCGAGATGACGCGAGCCGCGAAGGAGGCGGGGGCGGACGCCGCGCTCGTCGTCTGCCCCTATTACAACAAGCCGACGCAAGAGGGGCTCTACCAGCATTTCAAGGCGGTGCACGACGCGGTCGAGATCCCGATCGTGATCTACAACATCCCCGGCCGGACCTCTGTCGACATGACGAATGCGACGATGGCGCGGCTGTCGAAGCTGCCGAACATCGTCGGCGTCAAGGATGCGACCAACGATCTTGCGCGGCCGCTGCGCATGCGCGTCGAGATCGGCAAGGAATTCGCGCTGTTGTCCGGCGAGGACGCCACCGCCGTCGCCTATCTGGCGCAGGGTGGCGACGGCTGCATCTCGGTGACCGCCAACGTCGCGCCGCGCTTGTGCTGCGAGATGCACGAGGCCTGGCAGAAGGGCGAGGTGCAGACCGTGCGCGAGATCAACGAGCGCCTCATTCCGCTGCACGACGCGCTGTTCGCCGAGACAAGCCCAGCGCCCGTCAAGTACGCCGCCTCGCTGCTCGGGCGCTCAACCTCCGAGGTGCGCCAGCCGCTGTGGGCGATCGGCCCGGAGACCCAGGACAAGGTCTCCCGCGCGATGCGCGGCGCCAGGCTGATCAACTAGCACGGATGCGGGCGACCGATCGTTATGTCGCGCAAAACCGCCGCGCGCGCCACGACTACCTGATCGAGGATACGCTCGAGGCGGGGCTGATGCTGAAGGGCACCGAGGTCAAGGTGCTGCGGCAGGGCCAGGCCTCGATCGCCGAGGCCTATGCCGACGAAGCGGGCGGCGAACTCTACCTCCTCAACGCCAATATTCCGGAATACGCGGCCTCGGCGCATTTCAACCATCAGCCGCGGCGGCCGAGGAAGCTGCTCTTGCACCGGAAGCAGGTGAACAAGCTCTTGGGCGCGATCCGCCGCGAGGGCGTGACCTTGGTGCCGCTGTCGATCTATTTCAACGAGCGCGGCCGCGCCAAGGTCGAGCTCGGTCTCGCCCGCGGCAAGCGCAAGGCCGACAAACGCCAGGCCGAACGCGATCGCGACTGGCAGCGCAGCCGCGCCCGCATCCTCGCCGGCCGCAATTCGTGACGGCGGTTCGCCGGACGCCCGTCGCCCCTCACCCTCCCGCGACTTTTCCGCGGGCCTCTCCCTCTCCCCGCCCGCGGGGAGAGGGGCGGGGTGAGGGGCCGCCGCCCAGCACCGGCTGCAACGCCGTGAATACCGCCTCGAACATCTGTTGCGTCAGCTTGCCGGTGTTCGTGTTGAGACGCGAGCAGTGATAGCTGTCGGCGAGCACGAGCCCGCCGGGCAGCGCGTGCAGCCGGCCATGCGCGAACGGGTAGGCGGAGCCCTTGAGGCCGCGCGCCGCGGTGACGCTCGCATGCGCTATCGCGCCGAGCGCTAGGATAGCGCGCAGCCGCGGCAGCGCGGCGATCTCGGCCGCGAGATAGGGCCGGCAGCGGGCGGTCTCGGCCGGCTCCGGGCGGTTTTGCGGCGGCACGCAGCGCACCGCGTTGGTGATCCGCACCCCGCTCAGCGTCAGCCCGTCATCGGCGCGCGCAGCATACTCGCCCCGGGCATAATCGAATTTGCGCAGCGTCGCGTAGAGCAGGCCGCCGGCGTGGTCACCGGTGAACGGGCGCCCGGTGCGGTTGGCGCCCGTGAGGCCCGGCGCCAAGCCGACGATCAGCAGCTCGGCCGACAGGTCGCCGAAGGAGGGAACCGGCGCGTTGAACCAGTCGGGATGCGCCGCTCGCGTCGCATCGCGCAATCCGACGAGGCGCGGGCACCGCGGGCAGTCACGCGCCGGCGTCTCGGGAGCGCTCACGCGCTCTCGGTCGGCTCGGGACGCAGCCGATGCGCCTCCTCGCGGGTGTGATGATTGCGCATGATGCTGGGCGCCAGATCCTGCAGCTCGATGAAATTGTCGGCCTGCCGGCGCAAATCGTCCGACACCATCGGCGGCGAGGAGCGCAGCGTCGAGACCACCGAGACGCGCACGCCCTTGCGCTGCACCGCTTCGACCAGGCGGCGGAAGTCGCCGTCGCCGGAAAACAGGATCGCATGGTCGATATGCTGCGCCATTTCGAGCATGTCGATCGCCAGCTCGATGTCCATGTTCGCCTTGATCCGGCGGCGGCCGAGCGAGTCGGTGAATTCCTTCGTCGGCTTCGTCACCATCGTGTAGCCGTTGTAGTCGAGCCAATCGACGAGCGGCCGGATCGGCGAATATTCCTGATCCTCGACAAGCGCGGTGTAATAGAAGGCGCGGATCAGCCGCCCCTTGCCGCCGAACAGCTCCAAGAGGCGTTTGTAGTCGATGTCGAAAGCAAGGCCCCGCGCGGCTGAATAAAGGTTGGCCCCGTCAATGAACAGCGCGATTCGTTCTTCAGGGTAGAATGTCATCCAAATAAAGCTCCGAAAGGGCAGATAATGCCACGCAAGTGTCATATATCGGCGGGGCGCGGTCAAGTTCGCCGGCCGGGCGGCGGGGCGGAGGTGGACCGGTGATCCTGCTCGGCCTCGGTGGAAATCTGGCGACCGTCGATTACGGGCCGCCGCGCCAGACGCTGACGGCGGCGCTGGCGGCGCTGGCGGCAAGGCCGATCCGCGTTCTCGCGCGCTCCCGCTGGTATTCGAGCGAGCCGGTGCCGCCCTCGGCGCAGCCCTGGTTCGTCAATGCCGTCGCGGTCGTGCAAACGGCGCTCGAGCCGCCGGCCCTGCTCGCCGAATTGCTCGATCTCGAGCGGCGCTTCGGGCGCGTGCGCGGCGAGCCCAACGCGCCGCGCACGCTCGACCTCGACCTGCTCGATTACGACGGCCGGCTCGTCGAGGGCGAGCCCTTGGTGCTGCCGCATCCGCGGCTGCACGAGCGGCGCTTCGTGCTGGCGCCGCTCGCCGAGGTGGCGCCGGGCTGGCGCCATCCGCGGCTCGGCCTCGGCGTCCGCGAGCTGCTCGCGCGCCTTCCTTCCGAGCCGCGCGCCGAGCCTTTTCCCGGCTGAGTGGCCTGCCGCGGCCGATTGTCTTCGCGGCGCCCTGCCGATATAAGCGGCTGCGCCGGCAGGTGCCGAAAGGTTGTCCCCATGTCAGCGGTGGGTTGATGAATTCCTACGAGGTCGCCCGCGCCCATATGATCGTCAGCCAGCTCCGCCCCAACGGCATCGTCGACCGGCGGCTGCTTGATGCCTTCGCTGCGATTCGGCGCGGGCTGTTCGTGCCGGAGCCGTTGCGGGCGGTCGCCTATGTCGACGAGGGCCTGCCGCTCGGCGCCGGCCGCTATCTGATGGAGCCGCGGGTTGCCGCCCGCCTGTTGCAGGCGGCTTCCGTCCAGCCCGCCGACACGGCGCTCGTCGTCGGCGCCGGCAGCGGCTACGAAGCTGCCGTCCTCGCGCATTTGGCGCGCAGCGTCGTCGCCCTCGAAGAAGACGCGAACCTCGCCCGGATGGCGCGCGCGGCGCTCGTCGAGCACGGCATCGCTTCGGTCGGCGTCGTCGAAGGGCCCTTGCGCCAGGGTCATAAGCCGCGCGCGCCTTACGATGTCATCCTGTTCGGCGGCGCCGTCGCCGAGCTGCCGCCGGAAATCGGCCGGCAGCTGGCCGATGGCGGACGGCTCGTTGCGGTCGTGCGGCCGCCCGGCGGCATCGGCCGCGGCGTCATCTGTACGCGAACCGAGGGGGTGTTGGCGCACCGCCCGATATTTGACGCGGCGACGCCGCTGTTGCCGGGGTTTTCGCCGCGCCCCGCCTTTGCCCTATAGATCGGCAGGGCCAAGTTTTTCGTGAACTCCGCCGACGCAAGATGTGTTATCCCTCGTCCAACCTCAAGTGTCGGCGCCGCTATCCTTTATGCTATGTTTCTCTGTCGTCGAGGCTCTAATGTCCGAAGCCGTGCCAGTTTTCGCGATCGAGGTGGAAGCCGGCGCGCCGGCATCGAGGTTCCGGTGATGCGGCACCGACATCGCACCTTGGCAGCGGCATCGCTCGGCATCCTGTTTGCAATCGGGGCATACCCGGCCGCCGCCGAGACTCTCACCCAGGCGCTCGCCTACGCCTACCAGACCAACCCGCAGCTTCTCGCGCAACGGGCGCTGTTGCGGGCGACCGACGAGCAGGTGCCGCAGGCGCTCTCGAACTGGCGGCCGACCGTCACATTTACCGGCAACGTCGGGTTCGAGAACATCGGTACGACGACGCCGACAACCAATTCGAGCGAGAATTTACGCCCGAATCTGGTGCAGCTCCAAATCGCTCAGCCGATCTACCGTGGCGGCCGCACCGAGGCGCAGACCACACAGGCGATCGACACGGTGGATTCGACCCGGGCGCAAACGCTGGCGGTCGAGACTACAGTGTTCCAGGCGGTGGTGCAGGCTTATTTGGACTGCGTTCGCGACCAGACGCTGGTGCAGGTCAACCGCAACAACGAGCAGGTTCTGCGCAAGCAGCTCGAAGCCACGCAAGACCGTTTTCGGGTCGGCGAGGTGACCCGCACCGACGTCGCCCAGGCCGAATCCTCGCTGGCGCAGGCGACCGCGACGCGCATTACTTCCGAAGGCCAGCTCGCCACCAGCCGCGCCAATTATACCGCGGCTGTCGGCCATCCGCCGGGCCGGTTGCTGATGCCTCGCGAGCGGCTGGCACTGCCGGCGACGCGGGCCGAGGCGCTGAGCCTCGCCGCCAACGGCAACCCGAACGTCATCTCGGCGATTTTCGCCGAGCGCGCCGCGCGCGACAACGTCTCGGTCGTGCGCGGTCAGCTGTTGCCGCAGATCTCGGTCGTCGGAACGCTGTCGCGGGCCTACGATGTGACGACGGTTGAAAGGGGCGGTCTGGAAAACACCGCCCAGGTCCTCGCCGAGATGACGATGCCGCTCTATGAGGGCGGCGCCATCTATTCGCAGACGCGGCAGGCCGAGCAGACCGTCGGGCAGAAGCGCAGCCTCGTCGATCAGGCGCGCCGGGTCGCGGTGCAGTCGGCGACCCAGGATTGGGAAACCCTGCGATCGACCCGGGCCGCCATCGCCTCATTCGCCGCCGCGGTGCGCGCCGCCCAAATCGCCCTCGAGGGCACGCAGCAGGAGGCGCTCGTCGGCTCGCGCACCGTCCTCGATGTGCTGATCGCCGAGCAGCAGGTGTTCACCACGCAGTCGCAACTCGTCGTCTCGCAGCACGATACCGCGCTTGCTGAGTTCAACCTGGCCGCCGCCGTCGGACGGTTGATCGCCCCCGAGCTCAAGCTTCCGGTCAAGCTCTACGACATGCAGCGTCACTACAACGCCGTGAAGAACAAATTGATCGGTTTCGGCGGCGGGTTAAAGGAATAGCCCCAGGTTGCATTGTCATTGCGAACAAAGCGAAAGAATCCCGTCGAGTTAGCGTTGTCGGCCTCAGGCCTCCTCGCAGTGATAATGACAAGCACGGTTCCGCTGGAAAGTTTGGGCTGGCTCCCCTAGGGTAGCGGGGTTGTCCTCTTTTATTGGTAATCTCGATGTCGGACGCAAAATCGCAGCCGGACCCGTCGATGGAGCAAATTCTCGCCTCGATCAATCGGATCATCAGCGAGGATAAGGGCGCACCGGGCGCCGCCGAACCGCCGCGCGGCGTCCTCGAACTGACCGAGGCAGTCGGCGAGGACGGCTCGGTGCGGCATCTGACGCCGCTCGCCATGGCGTCCTCGGGCGACAGCGGGCGGGCCGAACCGCAAGGCCCGCGCGCTGCCGGCGAGTCGGCCGGGAAAGGCGAGGGCAACGAGCCCGCCTCGGGCACCGGCGCGCCCGAATCGACGCCCGCCGGCATCGCCTCGACCACGACGGCGGCGGCCGCCAGTTCGGCCTTTGCCGAACTCGCCGCGGCGGGGCAGGAAAAGCGCCGCTCGGGCGAATTGTCGCTCGGCGGCAGCGATCGCACGCTGGAGGCGATCGTGCGCGAGGTGCTGCGCCCGCTGCTGCAGACCTGGCTCGACCAGAACCTGCCTGGCCTTGTCGAGCGGCTGGTGCGCGAAGAGATCGCCCGGGCCGCGCGCGAGGCCGGGCTGCGTTGACGGCGCCGCCGGAATAGGCTAGCTGCCCGGCCGCGGCGGCGCGCGATCGGCGCGCCGCCGGGTTTCGCGTCGAGGACGGCTCGGTCATGCTGGAGAAGACCTATCATCCCGCCGAGGTGGAGGCGCGGCGCTATGCGCTGTGGGAAGCCTCGGGCGGGTTCGCCGCCGATCCGGCGAGCGGCAAGGCGCCCTATACGATCATGATGCCGCCCCCGAACGTGACGGGGAGCCTGCACATGGGTCACGCGCTGACCTTCACCTTGCAGGACGTCTTGATCCGCTACCATCGCATGCGCGGCCGCGACGCGTTGTGGCAGCCGGGCACCGACCACGCCGGCATCGCCACCGAGATCGTCGTCACCAACCAGCTCGCCGAGCAGCACATCGACAAGCGCGCGCTCGGCCGCGACAGGTTCATCGAGCGCGTCTGGACCTGGAAGGAGCAGTCGGGCGGCACGATCGTCAACCAGCTGCGCCGGCTCGGCGCCTCGCCCGACTGGCCGCGCGAGCGCTTCACGATGGACCCGGCGCTCGCCGCCGCGGTGCGCCGCGTCTTTGTTTCGCTCTACCGCGAAGGCCTCATCTATCGCGACAAGCGGCTCGTCAACTGGGATCCGGAGATGCACACGACGATCTCCGATCTCGAAGTCGACAACCGCGAGACGAGCGGCACCCTGTGGCACATCCGCTACCCGCTCGAGGGCGAACCCGGCCGCTTCATCACCGTCGCGACGACGCGGCCGGAGACGATGCTCGGCGACACGGCGGTCGCCGTCCATCCGGATGACGAGCGCTATGAGGGCCTCGTCGGCAAGACGGTGCGGCTGCCGCTCGCCGATCGGCCGATCCCGATAATTGCCGACGCCTACGCCGACCCGAAAACCGGCAGCGGCGCCGTCAAGATCACGCCGGCGCACGATTTCAACGATTTCGAGGTCGGCCGCCGGCACAGCCTGCCGACGATCAACATCTTCGACGCCGACGCGAAATTGAACGAGGCGGCGCCCGCCGCCTATCGCGGCCTCGACCGCTTCGCCGCGCGCAAGAAGATCGTCGCCGATCTCGAAAGCCGGGGCCTGCTCGAAAAGGCCGAGCCGCACACGCTGACGATCCCCTATGGCGACCGCTCCGGGGCGGTGATCGAGCCGTGGCTCACCGACCAGTGGTTCTGCGACGCGAAGACGCTCGCCGCGCCGGCGATCGCCGCGGTCGAAAGCGGCGCCACCCGCTTCGTGCCGCGGCAGTGGGAGAACACGTTCTTCGAATGGCTGCGCAACATCCAGCCTTGGTGCATCTCGCGGCAATTGTGGTGGGGCCATCAGATCCCGGCCTGGTATGCGCCGGACGGGTCGGTCTTCGTCGCCGAGAGCGAGGCGGCGGCGGCGCAGGAGGCGGCAGCCAAATACGGCCGCGCGGTCGCGCTCACCCGCGACGAGGACGTGCTCGACACCTGGTTCTCCTCGGCGCTGTGGCCGTTCTCGACCCTGGGTTGGCCCGAGAAGACGCCCGAACTCGCCCGCTACTACCCGGGCGACGTGCTCGTCACCGGCTTCGACATCATCTTTTTCTGGGTCGCCCGGATGATGATGATGGGACTGCACTTTATGAGCGAGGTGCCGTTCCGCACGGTCTATATCCATGCGCTGGTGCGCGACGAGCGCGGCCAGAAAATGTCGAAGTCGCGCGGCAACATCATCGATCCGCTTGTCCTGATCGAGCGCTATGGCTGCGACGCGCTGCGCTTCACCCTGGCGGCACTGGCGGTCCCGGGGCGCGACATCAAGCTCGCCGAGAGCCGCGTCGAGGGCTACCGCAATTTTGCGACGAAGCTATGGAACGCGGCGCGCTATGCGCAGATGAACGAATGCGCGCCCGACGCCGGTTTCGATCCGGCGAAATGCCGGCTGACGGTCAACCGCTGGATCGTCGGCGCGACGGCGGCGTGCGCGCGGGCGGTTGCCGGCGCACTCGACAGCTTCCGCTTCGACGAGGCGGCCAATGCGCTTTACCAGTTCGTCTGGGGCAGTTTCTGCGACTGGTATCTCGAATTCTCGAAGCCGATCCTCTCGGGCGAGGACGCGGCGGCGCGCGCCGAGACCCGCGCCACGACCGCCTGGGTGCTCGGCCGCATCGTCCACCTGCTGCATCCGATCATGCCGTTCATCACCGAGGAGGTGTGGCAGCAATTGGCCGGCGCACGGGCGGGAATGCTGCTGACCGCCAGCTGGCCCGACCTTCCGGCCGATCTGGAGGACGCCGAGGCGCGGGCCGAGATGGAGTGGGTCGTCGCGGCGGTCTCGGCGATCCGCACCGTGCGCAGCGAGATGAATGTGCCGCCCGGGGCGCGCCCGCCACTCCTCGTCAAGGATGCGGACGCCGCCGCGACGGCCCGCCTCGAGCGCCATCGCGAGCACTTCCTGCGCCTCGCGCGATTGGCGCGCATCGACAAGGTCGAGGCGATTCCGAAGGGCGCGGTCGCCGCAATCGTCGAGGGCACGAGCCTCATCCTGCCGTTGGGCGACATCGTCGATCTGGCGCGCGAGAAGGCGCGGCTCGAAAAAGAGATTGGCCGGCTCGACGGCGAGCTCGCGCGCATCGCGGCGAAGCTCGGCAACCCCGGCTTTCTCGCGAAAGCGAAGCCCGAGGTGATCGAGGAGCAACGCGAGCGCGAGGCCGACGCCGGGCGTGACCGCAACCGCCTCAAGGCCGCCTACGACCGCTTGGCCGCCGTTTGACAGGCGCGCCGCTAAAATTGCCATATTCGCATCTTATTATCCGAGTAACGATGCTTTTGATGGCAGCTCGGCCCGCCTGCTGATTCCTTGCAGAAGCAGGCAGAACAGCATTGCTCGAGGATCGGCGCTGTGCACATCCGTTTGCTCCTGATTCCTTGCAGAAAACAGCGAGAGCAGCGTCTTCAAGGGTCGGCTCGCACACGCTGCGCGTGGTCGCCATATCAGCCGCGGCGGAATGATCTCCGGATGAGCGAGCGTTCATGATCAGGCGTGCCGAGGAGCTGGTGGCGGCGGGACTCGTCGGGCCCGAACGGCTCGACGAGATCCGCCGGGTCGCCGAGCGATATGCGGTGGCGCTCACCCCGGACGTGGCGGCGCTGATCGACCCGGCCGATCCGGCCGATCCGATCGCCGGGCAATTCGTGCCGCGCGCGAGCGAACTCGTCGCCGCGCCCGAGGAACGCGCCGATCCGATCGGCGACGAGCGCTGGTCGCCGGTGCCGGGCATCGTCCATCGGCATCGCGACCGGGTGCTCCTGAAACCTACCCTGCTGTGCCCGGTCTATTGCCGCTTCTGCTTTCGCCGCGAGAGCGTCGGCAAAAAAGAGGCGGTGCTCGACGCGGCGGCGCTCGGCCGCGCCCTCGACTATATCCGCGAACATCCGGAGATCCGGGAGGTCATCCTCACCGGCGGCGATCCGTTCGTGCTGTCGCCGCGCCGCCTGCGCCCGATCGTGCGCGCCCTCGACGGCATGCCGCAGCTCGAGACGATCCGCTTCCACACGCGCGTGCCGGTCGTCGAGCCGCGGCGGGTCGGCCCGGCGCTGATCGCCGCGCTGGCGGCGGAAAAGGCGGTCTGGGTCGTCATCCACGCCAACCATCCGCGCGAACTGACCGCGGCGGCGCGGGTGGCGGCAGGGCAGCTTGTGCGGGCCGGCATCCCGCTGCTGTCGCAGACCGTGCTATTGCGCGGCGTCAACGACGACGCGGCGATTCTGGGCGAGCTTTTCCGCGCCCTCGTCGCGATGCGGGTCAAGCCCTATTACCTGCACCACCCCGACCTGGCGCCCGGCACGGCCCGGTTTCGCGTCGGCATCAACGAGGGGCAGCGCCTCGTCGCGGCCTTGCGCCGCGAATTATCCGGCCTGTGCCAGCCGACCTATGTGCTCGATATCCCTGGCGGCTACGGCAAGGTCCCGCTCGCCGAAGGCGCGGCCCGGCGCAACCCGTCAACCGGCGGCTGGATCGTCCGCGACGGGCAGGGCGGCGAGCACGCCTACCCCGCCGATCCCGGCTAAAGCTCGCACCAGATCGGGGTGTGGTCCGAGGCGCGTTCCTTGGCGCGGGGCCGCTTGTCGATGTCGCAGGCGAGGACCCGGTCGGCGGCCTGCGGCGACAGGAGCAGGTGATCGATTCGCAGCCCCTCGTCGCGGTGCCAGCGCCCGGCCTGATAGTCCCAGAAGGTGTAGCGGTGCGGCTCGCGGTGGAAGATGCGGTAGGCGTCGTACAGCCCGAGATAGACGAGCGCGCGATAGCGCGAGCGCGCCTCGATGCGGCACAGCGCGTCGTCGCGGAAGGCGACCGGGTCGTAAACGTCGTCGTCGGTCGGGCAGATGTTGTAGTCGCCCGCCAGTACGAACGGCTTCTCGTCGCGCAATAGCCCGGCGGCGTGGCGGCCGAGCCGCTCCATCCAGGCGAGCTTGTAGGAGAATTTGTCGGTGTCGACCGGGTTGCCGTTCGGCAGATAGATCGAGGCGACGCGCACGCCGTCGAAAGCGGCTTCCAGATAGCGCGCCTGCTCGTCGCCGTCGTCGCCGGGCAGCCCGCGCACGATGTCCTGCGCCGGGAGTTTGGAGACGAGCGCGACGCCGTTATAAGCGCGCTGCCCCAGCGCCTCGACATGGTAGCCGAGGCCGACGATCTCGAGCCGCGGGAAATCCGCCGCCGGGCATTTGGTTTCCTGCAGGCAGAGAACATCCGGCTCGCTCTCCTTCAGGAAAGCGAGCAGATGCGGCAGCCGCGCCTTGACCGAGTTGACGTTCCAGCTCGCGACCTTCACGGCCGGCGCGCCGGTCTTCTCAGCCGATCGAAAAGGAGTTGCCGCAGCCGCAGGAGGAGGCCGCGTTGGGGTTCTTGATCTGGAACGAGGCGCCGATCAGGTCCTCGACGAAATCGAGCTCGGCGCCGTTCAACAGGTCGAGCGAGACCTGATCGACGACGACGGCGACGCCGTCCCGCTCGAAGACGACGTCGTCCTCATGGCGCTCATCGTCGAGCGACAGCCCGTACTGAAAGCCCGAGCAGCCGCCGCCGGAGACGGCGATGCGCAGAAACGCGCTCTCTTGCGCCTCCTGCGCCTTCAGCGCAGCGATGCGCCGCGCCGCGTTCTCGCTGAGGGTGATCCGCTGCTCGACGGTTTCGCTCATCTCTCCGGCCATCGTTCCCGCCGCCCGATCGACGCCTTTCTATGTGGGAATTCGGCTTGTCTTGTCAAAGGGCGCGCGGCCACAGCTGGATCGCCTGCGGATCGATATCGAGGCGGCAGGATTGGCAGCAGGCGGGCGGCGCGCCGCTGCCCGATATAAGCAGCCTTGCGTCGCCGAGCCGTACGCTCGCCTCGAAGCCGGCGCCGAGCGGGGCGACGCTCTCGACCTGCCCGCGATAGGTTCCGTCGGCGACGAGCCGGATGCGTTCGGGCGGCACGTTCCAGCCGACGCGGGTGCCGGGCTCGAAGGAGGGCCCAGCGGCGGCGAGCGCGACGCCGCCCCCGATCGCGATCAGCCCGCCCTCGACGGCCACCCCCTCGGCGGCGTTCTGCGCACCGAGCAGCCGCGCCACGCGCTCTCCGGCCGGCCGCCGGAAGACCGCCGCGGCCGAGCCCGATTGCAAGATCCGCCCGCCCTCGAGCACGAGCAACTCGTCGGCGAGGAGCGCCGCTTCCTGCGGGTCGTGCGTGACGAGGATCGTCGTCGCCTCGAGTTCGCCCTGCAAGGCGAGAAGCTCGCGCCGCAGATCCGCCCGCAGCGGCGCGTCGAGGGCCGAGAACGGTTCGTCGAGGAGAATGAGCCGGCTCTGCCGCACGAGCGCGCGCGCCACCGCGACGCGCTGCTGCTGGCCGAGCGAGAGCGCCGCCGGAAGGCGGTCCTCCAACCCCTCCAGACGCAGGCGTTCGATCCAGCGCCGGCCGAGCCGCGGATCGGCGCCGGCCGGAAACAGCAGCTGCTCGGCGACGCTCAGATGCGGAAAGAGCCCGTAATTCTGCGGCACATAGGCGACCCCCCGGCGCGCCGGCGGCAGCCCCGACAGCTCCGCGCCAGCGAGCCTGATGCAGCCGCCGTCGAGCGCCTCGATGCCGGCGATCAGCTTCAGGGTCAGGGTCTTGCCGGAGCCGGAGGGGCCGAGGATCGCCAGCCGCCGCGCCGCGCTCGACCAGGCGATGTCGAGGCGGAAATCGCCGAGGCGTTTTTCGAGGCGCAGATCGAGCGGCACTCCCTCGGCCTGCCTCGGTATCGGGGCCGGCGGTCGCGGCGCCCGAGCGGGCGGGATTTTGCGGCGGGCGCGAAATGCCGGTATCGACGGCCGCTGCGACAGCATGCCGGCGAGCGCCAGCAACGACAGCGCGATGACGAGCGTCGGCAGCACGATCGGCAGCATCGCCGGCAGGCCCTGCGCGCCGAACGCGACATAGGTGTAAACCGGCAGCGAATAGGGGTGGTAGGCGACCATCACCGTCGCGCCGAACTCGCCGAAGGCGCGCAGCCAGGCGAGCAGCAGCCCGGCGGCGGTCGCCGGCCAGGCGAGCGGCAGGCTGATCGAGAGGAATATCGGGAGGCGGCCGCGGCCGAGCGTTGCGGCGACTTCCTCCAGCATCGGATCGACCGCGGCGAAGGCCGAGCGCGCCGCGATCACCAGAAAGGGCGCGGCAACGAAAGTCTGCGACAGCACGATGCCGATGAAGGAATCCGTCAGCGCTCCGCCGGTCAGCCGCCCGAGCGGCGAATCGTAGCCGATCAGGAACAACAAGAGGATGCCGCTCGACAGCGGCGGCAATGCCAGCGGCAGCTGGACGACAAGCCCGAGCGCGGCGACGGCGCGGCCGCGCCGGCGCGCCAGGAGATAGCCGAGCGGGATGCCGAACAGCGCGATGACGAGCGTCGCGAGGCTGGCGCTCAGCACCGAAGTCAGCGCCGCCCGCGCCAGCGCCGCCATATCGGCCGCCCGCCAGTCAGCCGAAACCGCCGCTGCGATACCGGCGCCGAGCGGCGCGATCAGATAAACCGCCAGCAGCCCGCCGAGCCAGGGCAGTGCCGCCGGGGCCCGGCCGCTCGCCGGGCGGCGATCACCCGTTCTTCGCGGCAAGCGCCTTGACCCCCTTGGGCGCCGCCGCCGGATCTCCCACGATCGCCGGTGCGACCGGGTCGAGGCCGTGCTGTTTCAGAAAAGCGCGGCCCTGCGGTCCGAGCAGATAGGCGAGAAAGGCCTCGGCGGCTTGTCCATGCGGCGCGCCGCGCAGGATCGTGATCGTATAGCGGGCCTTCGGCGCCACCGCCGCCGGCAGGCGCGCCGCCGGGATCCTGTCGTCGGCGGTCTCGCTCGCATAGAAGAAGCCGGCATCGAGCTGGCCCGATTGCAGCCGGCCGACGAGCGTCTCCTCGGGGAAGATCTGCCGCGGATTGTCGGCGGCTCCGAGGATGCGCCGCGAGAGGCCCGGCATCTTGTAGAAGGCTTCGGCTTTTTTCATCAGTGCCAACGTCAGAGCGCCCTTCGGGTCGAGCTTCGGGTCGGTGCGTCCGAGCCGGATGTCCCTTTGCAGCAGCGCCTCGTACCAGGGTTCCTTGCCGAACGCCGTGGCGAAGCGGCTCTTCGGATTGTAGCCGATGACCAGCAGCGATTGCGCAAAGGTGACGTACCAGCGCACCCAGTTGCCGTTCGCCTCGCCCATCAGCGCCCGGTTCACCTTCGGGGCGGCGCTGATGAAGATGTCGGCATGCCGCAGCTTCGCCTTGATCTCGCTCGCGAGCTGTTTCGAGCCGCCGGCATAGCCGCGGAAGCGGTCGCCGCTCGCCCTGTCGAAAGCGGGCCCGACGCCGCGTTCCAGCAGATTGACGAGCGACCCTGCATAGAGCACGTCGACCGTTTGCCCCGCCCGAGCCGCGGCGAGCGGCACGAGCACCGCCAGCAGGCATAGCGCCGAGCGCGCGACCACGGGAAATTCCCTCATGCGTATCGTTCTCCTCGGTGACCGGCGATATATACCGTCGAATACGACGCCTGCAACGGGTTCCGCCTGTAATCCGCAGACAACGGCAGTATCGTCGTTCCGGGGGCGCCGCATCGGGACCGCCTCGCTATGCGAGGCCCCCGGAATGACGCGGGCGTTCGGGGGCCGTGTGCTATGGACAATTACCGGGCGAATGACGGGGCGGCGTACGAAATCTTTCTCGGCCGCTGGAGCCGCCAGCTCGCCGAGCCCTTTCTCGATTTCGCGCGCTTTACGCCGGAGGGCGAGCTGCTCGACGCCGGCTGTGGCACCGGCAGCCTCGCCCGCGCGATGGGAGGGCGTTGGCCTGGCCGACGGATCCTCGGCATCGATATCGCGCCCTCTTATGTGGCGTTCGCCCGCTCGCGCGCCGGCTCCCCGGGTCTGGCCTTCGCGGTCGGCGACCTCTGCCGGCTGCCTTGCGCAAGCGGCTGCTTTGCCGGCGCGGCGGCGCAGCTGTCCTTGAATTTCGCCACCGATCCGGAACGGGCAGCCGGTGAATTGCGGCGCGTGAGCCGGCCGGGCGGGGTCGTCGCCGCCTGCGTCTGGGATTTCCGCGGCGGGCTCGTCTACCAGCGCCTTTTGTGGGACAGCGCCGCCGCGATCGATCCGCAGGCCGCGCGGGTCCGCGACCGCCTCTTCTCGGCGCCGCTCGCCTTGCCCGACGGGTTGACGAACCTGTTCGAGCGGACGGGGCTCTCGCAGGTCGAGCGCGCCTCGCTGACGATCCGCATGGAATACGAGGATTTCGCCGATTATTGGCAGCCGTTGCTGGGCGGACAGGGGCCGGTCGGCAGCTATGTCGCGGGGCTATCCCCTGAGCGCCGCGCCGCCGTCGAGGCGCTCGTCCGCGCCGCTTATCTCTCTGGCGCGGCTGACGGCCCGCGCTCGCTCGCCGCCGCCGCCTGGGCGGTGCGCGGGATCCTTCCGGGGTGATTTTCCCTTAACCCCGCGGCGCCCCGCGTGCCATCATCGCCGGGACAGCAGGGAAACTCACCGGAGGACGCCGATGCCCCACTATCTCCTCGTCAGCTTCAAGACCTGCCCCTGGGTGCAGCGCGCCGCCATTGTGCTGCGCGAGAAGAACGTCGAATTCGAATTCCGCCATATCGAGCCCGACAACCGGCCCGACTGGTTTCTCGCGATCTCGCCGCACAAGAAGGTGCCGGTATTGCGCATCGACGACCGCATCTCGCTCTTCGAATCGAATGCGATCGCCGAGTACCTCGACGAGACGATCGCGCCGCGGCTGCACCCGGAAGACGCGGTCGAGCGCGCCGTCAACCGCGCCTGGACCGATTACGTGCCGAGCTTCGCCGCTGCCGTCACGGCGACCGCCTACGCCGACACGGAAGCGGAATACGAGAAGGCCGCGGCCGGCATCCCGGCCGTCTTCGAGCGGCTCGAAAAGGCGCTCGAGAAACAGGGCGCCGGCCCGTTCTTCAACGGCGCGCGCTACTCCCTGGTCGATGCCGCCTATGCCCCCTTCCTGCAACGCTATTTCTTCCTCGACCGGGTGAAGCGGCTCGGCGTCATCGAGAAATTCCTGCGGCTTCAGGCCTGGGGCAAGGCACTCGTCGAGCGCGCCTCGACCCATTCCTTCCCCGAGGGCGAATTCGAGGCGATGTACCGCGCCAATCTGAAGCGCCGCAACAAATGGGTGTCGCGCTTCATCGATTCGGCCCGCGCCGCGGCGGAATAACCGAAGGGCAAGGGCGGCGGCTGGCGCCGCCGCCCCAGCCTCGGGGGGAAAGACATGCAGGCCGATTACGTCATCGTCGGCGCCGGCTCGGCGGGCTGCGTGCTCGCCAATCGCTTGAGCGAGGATCCGAAGACGCGGGTCCTCCTGATCGAGGCGGGCGGGCGCGACCGCAACCCGCTGATACATATCCCGGCCGGCTATATGAAGCTGCTCGACCATCGCCGGCTGACCTGGGGGTTCCGCGCCGAGCCCGACCCCGGCACCGCGGGACGCGCCATTTCCTATCCGCGCGGCCGGGTGCTCGGCGGCTCCTCTTCGATCAACGGCATGATCTACGTGCGCGGGCAGCCCGAGGATTTCGACCATTGGGCGCAACTCGGCAATCGCGGCTGGGCGTGGGAGGACGTGCTGCCCTATTTCAAGAGGGCCGAAAGCTGGGAGGGCGAGGCGGACGAATTCCACGGCGCGGGCGGGCCGCTGTTGACCTCGCGCACTGCCGACCGGCCGCTTTTGTGCGAAAGGATGATCGAGGCCGGTGTCGCTCTCGGCCTCGATTACCACGAGGACGTGAACCGGTTGCCGCCGGGGGCGCCGCCGAACATCGGCTGGGTGCAGCAGACGCGCCGCGGACGGCGCCGGCAGAGTGCCGCGCGCACCTATCTGCGCCCGGCGATGCAGCGCCCCAACCTCGCCGTGGTGACGGGTGCGCTCGTGCACCGCGTGCTGATCGAGGGGGGCCGCGCCGTCGGCGTCGAGCTGTCGCGCGGCGGCGCGGTGGAGCGGGTGGAGGCCGCCGCCGAGGTGATCCTTGCGGCCGGCGCCATCGGCTCGCCGCACATCCTGCAGCTCTCCGGCGTCGGCGACCCCGAGCATCTCGCACGCGTCGGCATCCCGCTCGCTCAGGCATTGCCGGGGGTCGGCAGGAACCTGCAGGACCACTACCTGGCTCGGGTTTCCTGCCGGGTGACGGGGGCGCGCAGCCTCAACGAATCCTCGCGCGGCCTTCGCCTCGCGGGCGAAGTGATGCGCTATTTCGCGACTGGCACCGGCATGCTGACCTATGCCGCCTCGCTCGTCGCCGCCTCGGTCAAAGTGCTCGAAGAATCGGCGACGCCCGACGTGCAGTGCCTCTTCGCGCACGGCAGCTACGCCGCGGGCGCGGTGCGCCGGCTCGACGACAAGCCGGGCATGACGATCGGCATCTGGCAGATGCGGCCCTTGTCGCGCGGCTATGTCGAGGCGAAGTCGAACCGGCCTGGCGAACCGCCGGCGATCAACCCGCGCTATTTCTCCGAGGAGACCGACCGGCGCGCCGTCGTCGGCGGGCTCAGATTTGCGCGCCGGCTCTTCGCCGCGCCGCCGCTCGCCCGCCATGCCGCGGCCGAAACCGTGCCCGGCCCGAATGTCGAAAGCGATGCGGAATTGCTGGATTATGCGCGGCAAACCGGCTCGACCGTCTTTCACGCGACTTGCAGCTGCAAGATGGGGCAGGACGCGATGGCGGTCGTCGACGATCGGCTGCGAGTGCGCAGCATCGAGCGGTTGCGCGTCGTCGATGCTTCGGTGATGCCGGCCGTCACCTCGACCAACACCAATGCGCCGACCATCATGATCGCCGAAAAAGGCGCGCAGATGATCCGCGAGGCGGCGCGGCAACGCGCATCCTGAATCCGCTCGAAGGCTAGCGGCGCACCGCGATGTCGCAGAACATTTCCCGCTGCAGCGCGAGGCCGAGGACGTGCCAGTCCCCGCCGGCCACCAGTTCGTTGACCGCCGATACGACGCCGCAGGGTTCGTTGGTCAGATGGTCGAATGCCATGTAGCGGGCCAGCATCAAGACCCCGTCGGGCTTGATCTTTTCCGACGCCAAATCGATCTCGCGCTTGACGATCTGGTAGTCGTTCCCGGGATCGAGAGCGATCAGGTCGAAGCTGCGATCGGGGTAGCGGGCAAGCCCGACATGGCCCCAGCCGCGCTCGATGGCCACCTGCTCGCCGCGTTCGGAAAAGCGTCGGCGGTAGAAGTCGAGTTGGGTTTCGTCGCGGAACGGGCTTTGCGCCGCATCGGCCCAAAGGTACGGGTATTCGTGCATCGTGAAAGTATCGAAGGCGACGAAGCGCGACGGCTCGAGAATGTCGAGCAGCAGCTCGGACAAGTCGCCCGGCCCGACGCCGACCTCGCCGACAACGCCGCCCTGGCGGACCGGCAGGGCGGCAAGCATGTCTTTCCGGCTCGCAAAGAGCCTCGCATCGTGCAGGTGCGCGGCAGCGAGAGCCGGGTGATCGGCGGGCTGGTGGGCCATGCGTGCGAACCCGGTTCAACGTCGGCAGCAGGAGCCCGATAATACCGAAATTATGGTCTCTCCGCAACGCGGCCGCGCCCGGCGCTAGTGTGTCATTGGCCCACTTGCGCGCCGGCGCCGCGCTCAGTTGCGCCCGTAGCTGTCCTCCAGCCGCACGATATCGTCCTCGCCGAGATAGCTGCCCGACTGCACCTCGATCAGATGCAGCGGGATCTTGCCCGGGTTCTCGAGACGGTGCGCCGTGCCGAGCGGGATGTAGCTCGACTGGTTCTCGGACAGGATCATCGCCTCCTCGCCGCGCACGATCTTAGCGGTCCCCTGCACGACGACCCAGTGCTCGGCGCGATGATGGTGCAGCTGCAGCGACAGCTTGCCGCCCGGCTTGACGACGATGTGCTTCACCTGCACGCGGTGGCCCATATGCAGCGTCTTGAAGCTGCCCCACGGGCGGTGCACCGTCGGCAGCGCGTTCGCCTCCTCGCGGCCTTCGCGGGTGAGCCGGGCGACGAGGTCCTTCACCTGCTGCGTGCGGTTGCGCGGCGCGATCATCACCGCGTCGTCGGTCGCCACGACGACGAGATCCTCCACTCCGATCGCCGCGACGAGCCCGGCATTCGAGCGCAGGTAGCAGTTGCGCGTCGCTTCGGCGACGACATTGCCGTCGATCGCGTTGCCGGCCTCGTCCCTGGCGCTCATCTCCCACAGCGCGTCCCACGACCCGACGTCGCTCCAGCCCATGGCGACCGGCACGACCGCGGCATGCCCGGTTTTTTCCATGACCGCATAGTCGATCGAGTCGCCGACGCAGGCGGCGAACGCCTCCTTGCCGAGGCGGATGAAGTCGCTGTCGCGGTGCGCTTCCGCGAGGGCCCGCTTGCAGGCGGCCACCATGTCCGGGCGCAGACGCTCGAGCTCGGCGAGATAGAGGCGCGCCGGAAACAGGAAAATGCCGCTGTTCCAGCAATGCTCGCCGGAGGCGAGATAGCGCTCGGCGGCTTCCGCATCGGGCTTCTCGACGAATTCGGCGATCGCGAAGGCGCCCTCGGCGCCCGTGATCGCGGCGCCCTGTCGAATGTATCCATAGCCGGTCTCGGCCCGTTCCGGCGCGATGCCGAAGCTGATGAGCCTGCCGCAGCCCGCCGCGGCGGCGCCGCGCTCGATCGCGGCGCCGAACGCCGCCTCGTCGCCGATCGCGTGATCGGAGGGCAGCAGCAGCATCAGGGGGTCTTCTTCCGCTTCGGCGAGCGCCAGCGCCGCGACGCAGGCGGCGGGCGCCGTGTTGCGCCCGACCGGCTCGAGCAGCAGCGCGCGCGGCGTCACCGCGATCTCGCGCAACTGCTCGGCGATGATGAAGCGGTGTTCTTCGTTGGCGATCAAGAGCGGCGCGGCGAAGCGGCTCGCGTCCGCCACCCGCTGCACGGTCTGCTGCAACAGGCTGCCGCTGCCGGCGAGGTTTAAGAGCTGCTTCGGATAGAGCATGCGCGACATCGGCCACAGCCGGGTTCCGGAGCCGCCGGACAGAATGACCGGGTGAATCATCGAATGCTTCCTCGACAGGCGCTTTCGACATACACGGTTTTTGACTTCCGGCCAAATGCCGCGCCGTCGATGCATCAAAAGTAAAACGGCCCGAATAGATAAACCAACCAGCTGGCAAGCGCGAGAAAGGGTCCGAACGGCAAGGCCGAGTTCCGGCGCAAGCGGTGTCCGGCGGCGATCGCGACGGCGGCGGCGGCGAGCGCGAGAGAGGCCGCGAGGAAGAGCACGCTCGGCAATGCCAAGGCGCCGACCCAGGCGCCGGCGGCGGCGAACAGCTTGGGATCGCCGCCGCCCAGACCGTCGCGCCCGCGCAGGCGGCGGTAGAGAAAAGCGATGCCGGCGAGGCTCAGATAGCCGAGGACGGCGCCGAGCGCGCGGGCCGTAAGGTGCTGCGGCGACCACAGGGCGGCGGCGAGACCCGCGACGATCAGCGGCAGGGTCAGCACATCGGGCAGGATCATGCGGCGCAGGTCGATCCAACCGAGAGCGAGAAGCCACCAGCCGAAAAGGCAATCGAGCCAGGCCCACAGGCCGCGGTCGGCCGCGACCGAGACGAGGGCGACCGCGAGAGCGGCGAGTTCGACCCCCGGATAGAACCAGCCGAGCTGCGCGCCGCAATAGTTGCATCGCCCGCGCGCCGCCAGCCAGCTGAAGAGCGGCACCAGATCGCGCGGCCGCAGCCGCGCGCCGCATTCTTCGCAGCGCGAGCGCGCCCGGGACAGCGGCACCCCGTCGGGCAGGCGGCGGATCACCACCCCGAGAAAGCTGCCGATAAAAGGGGCGGCGAGAATCATGGCCCATCCGGCCATCCCGAGACTGGCGAAGCGTTCGCGCAAATCGGCGAGAAATTGCATGATGAATCCGCGCTCTCGCCCCCGCCACTCCTCTTCGGCTATCATCTAGACTATGGCAGCAGTGCACGAAAAGATCAGACCGTCGGTCTCCGGCGGCTCTTCCGGGCCGGAACCGGATTTCTTCAACGCCCCCGAGCTCGACGACGCGGTCGCCAGGCTGGGCGCGACGCTCGTCGAGTCGGGCGCCCTCGATACGCGCACCCTGGAGCGGGCCCGGCGGGTCACGGCGGAAACCGGCGGCCGGCTCGACCGGGTGCTGACCCAGCTCGGCCTTGTCAGCGAGCGTTCGCTCGCCGAGGCGCTGGCGCGCCTCATCAAGGCGCCGCTGGTGGCGGTGGCGGATTATCCGGAGGAGCCGCTCTTCGCCGACCGCCTCAAGGCGAAATTCCTGCGCCGCGTGCGGGCGATGCCGATCGCTGCCCCCGACGGCCGCACGGTGCTGGCGATGGCCGATCCGCTCGATGCCTTCACCCAGGGCGCGGTGGCGAGCGCCCTCGGTCGCCCGGTTGCGGTCGCCGTCGCCGTGCCGATCGAGCTCGAAGCGGCCTTCGAGCGCCTCTACGCCGAAGGCGAAGAGGGCGACGAGGCCGCCTCGCTCCTCGACGAGGTGATCTCGGACGACGCGCCGATGGAGGAGGATGCCGAGCGGTTGAAGGATCTGGCGAGCGAGGCGCCGGTCATTCGGCTCGTCAACCAGCTGATCGCGCGGGCCGTCGAAACGCAGGCCTCCGACGTTCACCTCGAACCCTTTCCGGACCGCTTGCGGGTGCGCTATCGCTATGACGGCGTGCTGCACGAGGTCGATTCCCCGCCCTCTCGCCTGCAAGCCGCGATCATCTCGCGGGTCAAGATCATGGCGCGGCTCGACATCGCCGAACGCCGGCTGCCGCAGGATGGCCGCATCAAATTGACGGTGCGCGGCCACGAGATCGATTTTCGCGTCTCGACGATACCCTCACTGCACGGCGAAACCGTGGTGCTGCGCGTCCTCGACCGCACGGCCGTCGAGTTCGACTACGAAAAGCTCGGCCTGCCGCAGGACATCCGGCACGGGGTCGAGCATGCGCTCAACCTGCCGAACGGCATGGTGCTGGTCACCGGCCCGACCGGCAGCGGCAAGACGACGACGCTCTATACGGGGCTGCTGCAGCTCAACTCGGTCGTGCGCAAGATCGTCACGGTCGAGGATCCGATCGAATACCAGCTGACCGGCATCAACCAGATCCAGGTGAAGCCGCAGATCGGCCTCAGCTTCGCGAACCTCTTGCGCTCGATCCTGCGGCAGGATCCAGACGTCATCATGATCGGCGAGATCCGCGACCTCGAGACCGCGCAGATCGCGGTGCAGGCGGCGCTGACGGGGCATCTCGTGCTGTCGACCCTGCACACCAATTCGGCCGCCGCGACGGTGACCCGGCTGCGCGACATGGGGCTCGAGGACTATCTGCTGACCGCGACCTTGAAGGCGGTGCTGGCGCAGCGGCTGGTGCGGCGCTTGTGCGCAGACTGCAAGCGGGCGGAGGAGGCGCCGGCCGCGCTCGTCGAGCGTTTCCGGCTCGATCGCTTGGCCGGAAACCGCGCGATCGTGCTCTATCACCCGGTCGGCTGCGCGCACTGCCGCGGCACCGGCTACCGCGGTCGCCGCGCGATTGCCGAGCTGCTGGTGCCGAGCCGGGAAATCGACCAGCTCATATTCGACCGCGCCGACGACGCGGCGATCGAGGAGGCCGCCGTCAAAGGCGGGATGCGGCCGATTTTCGACAACGGCCTGCTGGCGGTGCTGGAAGGCGATACGACGATCGAGGAGGTCGTGCGCTGCATCCGCAGCGAAGTCTCCTGAGCCGGATCGGCGCCCGGATTTCTTTTTTTTGACGCTATTTTGACGCCCCTCGCCACGCCCCGTTGACGTGCGCCGCCTAGCTTCGCGCGCCGCTGCGGGGGATCGGACATCAAGCCCACCATCGTTATCGCAACCGTCGCGGCCGCCGGGCTCGTCCTGGCGGCGGCGTTCATTCGTTCCGCCAGCTTGCCGCTGACGCTCGTCGGGATTGGCCTCGCGCTGGCCGCGCTGATCGCCGCGGTGATGAAAAGCTGACCCGCCGATGCAGGCGCCGCCAGCGCGCCTCGACTATTGAGTTTTCCGGCGCGGCGGTGGTCGAAACCGGCCGCGACCGGGCGTGCTGCCGATTGACCGGACAGGCCGAATTGCCTAGCATCGCGGCAGCCCGGTAAAGCAGTGGGAGTGAGGGCTGGGATGCCGTCGTTTCGCTGGTCGGCGCTGAATGGCGGCGGCGAAGTGGTGCGCGGCGTCATGGAGGCCCCGGACCGCAGCACTGTCGTCGACCGGCTGCAGCGGCAGGGTCAGATCGTCTTGCGTGCCGATCCGGCCGGCGCGCGGCGCGCGTTTGGCGAACTGTTGCGCATCGAGATCGGAGGCGCGCGCGGGCTCGACAAAACCGCGCTCGGCGAAGTCACCCGCGAGCTTGCGATCATGCTGGGCGCGGGCCAGGACCTCGATCGGGCGTTGCGCTACGTCACCGAAAACAGCGGCAACGCGAAGGTGCGCGCGGTGCTTGCCAATGTGCGCGACAAGGTGCGCGGCGGCAGCTCGCTGGCGGCCGCGCTGGCGGCCGAGCCGCGCAGCTTCTCGCGGCTCTACATCGGGCTCGTGCGCGCTGGCGAGGCGGGCGGCACGCTCGCGGCGACCCTCAGCCGGCTGGCCGAGCTGCTCGACCGCGAGCGCAGCCTGACGGCCAGCCTGCACGCCGCCCTCGTCTATCCGGCGTTGCTTGTCGTTGCCGCGATCGGCTCGATCGTGCTGCTGCTCGATTACGTGTTGCCGCAATTCGTGCCGATCTTCGAGCAGGCCGGCGCGAAGCTGCCCACCCCGACCCGGTTTTTGATGGGTCTCGGCACGGCGGTTCACGAGGGCGGGCCGTGGGCGCTGCTCGCGATGGCGGTGCTCGGGCTGGTGGCCCGCCAGCTGTTGCGGGTTCCCGCCTACCGTCTGCCGGTGGACCGGCTGCTGCTGCGCCTGCCGGTCGTCGGCAGGCTGCTGCGCGAAACCCTCGCGGCCCGGCTGACGCGGACGCTGGGCAGCCTCTTGCAGAACGGCGTGCCGCTGATTCCGGCCCTCGGCATCGTCAAGGAGGCACTCGGCAATCTCGCCGCCAGCGCCGCCGTTGAGAAAGCGGCGCTGGCGGCAAAGGGCGGCGCCGGCCTCGCCCGCTCGCTCGGCGAAGCGGGCCTCTTCCCGCCGCGCACCATCCATCTGCTGCAGCTCGGCGAGGAGGCGGCCCAGCTCTCGGCAATGGCGCTGCGCGCGGCCGAAATCCACGACGAGCAGGCGCGCCTGTTGCTGCAGCGGCTGGTCTCGCTGGCGGTGCCGGCGATCACGATCACGATGGGCCTGGTGGTTGCCGGCATCATCAGCGCCCTGCTGACGGCGATGCTGAGCCTCAATGATCTGGTGTCGTGAGACTGCCCGCCGTCCGCCGGCCGGCGGCTTTACCCTGCTCGAACTGCTGGTCGTGATCGCCATCCTCGGTTTCGCGCTGACGCTGATCGCAGGCTACAAGGCGCCGTGGAGCAGCGGCGCCGCGCTCAAGGCGACCGCCGCCGAGCTCGCCTCGGGGCTGCGGCTGGCGCGCTCGCAGGCGATCCTCGACAACCGCAGCGTTGCCCTCGCGCTCGATCTCCAACGGCGCAGCTGGCGCATTGGCGACGGCCAGCCGCACCCGTTGCCGGCGCGGCTCTCGATCGAGCTGTTGACGATCGCCGGCGAACGGGCGACCGAGCGCCAGGGCGACATCCGCTTCAACCCCGACGGCAGCTCCAGCGGCGGGCGGATTTCGATCGCCGAGGACGGCCGCCAGATTGCCATCGGCATCGATTGGCTGACCGGTCGGGTGCAGGTCGCTGATGCGCACTAAACCCGGGCCACGCACGCCGCGGCGCCCGCCGCGCGGCTTCACGCTGCTCGAGGTCGTCGTCGCCTTGGCGATCGCCGGTCTTGCCTTTGTGCTGTTGTTCCGCGCCGGCGGCACCGGGCTCGTCGCGGCCAACACGGCGAGCCGGACCGAAGAGGCGGTGGAGCGGGCGCAGTCGCATCTCGCCGCGATCGGGCGCGAGGCGAGCGTGGTGGCGGGAAAGCATCAGGGCGATGACGGCGGCGGCTTCCGCTGGCACCTCTCGGTGCGGCCGCTGACGTCGCGCAGCACGCAGTCCCCGAACGGCGTCGGGAGTCTCGTGACGACGCTCTACGACGTGCGGGTGGCGATCTCTTGGAAGACCCGCGGCCGCAACCGCCGCGTCGTGCTCGAGACCAGGCGCGTCGCGACGACGCAAAGTCCGCAGTGATCCGGCGATGACCCCCCCGAGCCCGCCGCACCGGCAATCGGGCTTCACGCTGCTCGAGATCATCGTTGCGCTCGTCGTGCTCGGGTTTCTCGTCGTCGGGCTGACGCAGGGCGTGCGTGCCGGGCTCGAGATGTGGGGCGCGCAGCGCCGGCGGCTGGCCGACACCTCCGACCTCGACGCCGCCGCGCGCGTCTTGCGCAACGTGCTGACCGGGACGCCGCAGATCGCGCCCGAAGGATTTGCCAAGGGTGCGACAGGTCAAGAGGGCGTGCGGGGCACGGCGGTCCGCTTCACCTTTGTCGGCGACTTGCCGACCGGGCTCGGCACGGTGCGCCGCGCCGACATCCGTCTCGAACTCGACCGGCATCGGCTGGTGCTGCTGTGGGCGCCGCACCGGCACGAGCAGTTGGCCGGGCCGCCGCCACGCCCGAGCGAGACCGAACTCGTCGGCGCCGTCGAACGCCTGCAGCTCGCCTATTGGGGCCCGCCCGCGCCGGGGCAGCCGGCGCGATGGCTTGCCGCCTGGCATGGCCCCGGCAATCCGCCGTTGATCCGCATTCGGCTCGCCTTCAAAAAAGGCGACCTGAGGCGCTGGCCGGATCTGGTCGCCGCGCCGCGTCTTTGAGGGGCTTGCCTTGATAGGGCCACATTCGGAAAATCTCCTTGTCGTCGGGCCGTGGGGGGAGCCGGCGGTCGGCGCCGGTGGGGCATCGCCGCCCTCCTGCGGGGACGGCCAATCGGCGATTGATCGGCGCGGTCGCGACAAATGATGCGCGATTTTTGGGACTGGTGGCTGGGCCAGCTGCTCGAGCTTGTGCCGCAGCGCTTTCGGCAGACCGGGACGAGTGCCGGCGACGCGCTGGTGATCGCCCCGATCGGTCCGCTCGGCGAGGTTGACGGGGTGACGGCCAGCCTGCGTCGCGGCGGGAGGGAGACGCTCCTCGGGCGCTACCCACTGGCGTCGGCCGGGTTTACCGGATTGCCGCGCGCCGCCGGCAAGCCGGCGGTGCTGCGCCTGCACGACACGGACGTGCTGCAAAAGACGGTCAGCCTGCCGCTCGCCGCCGAGCGCGAACTGCGGCAGGTCCTCGCTTTCGAAATGGACCGCGAGACGCCGTTCGCGGCCGAGGAGCTTTATTGGGACTACCAGGTCGAATCGGTCGATCGGCAGAGCGGCCGCCTGTCGGTCCGCCTGACGCTGCTGCCGAAAGCCGCCCTCGCGCCGCTGCTTGCGGCGCTGCGCGGGGCGGGGCTCGCGCCGCGGCGGGCGGAGATCGCCGATGCAAGGGGACGCGCCTGCCATCTGCCGCTCGACGGCAATGGCGGCCGAATCGAAGCGCCGTCGCGCCGCTTCGTCCATGCGGCGGCGGCGGTTTGCGCGGTGCTGGGACTTGCCGTCGTGGTAACCCCGTTCGTCCGGCAAAGCCTGGCGCTGGCGGCCGTCGACCGTCAGGTCGCCGCCGGCAGGGTCGCGGCGGCGGAGGCCGACAAGCTGCGCCGCGACATCGATCGCCTGTCGGGCAATGTCGATCTGATCGCGCGCGAGCGCGACAAGGCCGGGCACCCGCTGGAGGCGCTGGCGGCGGCAACTCGCGTTCTGCCCGACGACACCTATCTGTCCGAATTCTCGCTGCGGCACCGCAAGGTGACGTTGAGCGGCCGCTCGGCGGCGGCGGCGCGCCTGATCGGCCCGCTCTCAGCGTCGGGCGAGTTCGGCAATCCGGCTTTTGCCGCGCCGGTGACGCGGCTGGAGGCGCTGCACGCCGAAGTCTTCACCATCACCGCGGGGGTCCGGCCGTAATCACGCTCGCTGCCATGCCCACTGGCCTTACGGGCCGGCTTCTGGCGCTGACGCTGCTCTTCGTCGTGCTCGGCAGCCTCTATCTGCTAGCCGTGGCCCCGGTTGTCGGCTTCTACGCCGAACGCGCCGCAAGGCTCGAGCGGCGGGAGATGCTGGTGCCGCGGCTGAAGGCGCTGGCGGCCGAGCTGCCGGCGCTGCGCGCGCGGTTGGCCGCGCTGCGCACCGAGGCGCAGGCGCGCAAGGTGACGCTCCAGGGATCGACCGACGCGATCGCTTCAGCCGATCTCGAAAGCCGCGTCGAGGCGCTCGCCGTCTCGGTCGGCGCCACGATCGGCAGCACCGAGGCGCTATCGGCCGAGACGCGCGGCCCGTACCGGCGTATAGGATTGCGCGTCATCCTCAGCGGTACCTATGAAACCGTGGTGAAGCTGATCGCCGCCCTCGAAGAAACCAATCCGCCGCTCGTCATCGACGATTTGCAGCTGCACGGTGTGTTGCGGCGGCCGGGGCTGCCGGGGCCGCAGACGATCAACGGGACGCTCGACGTATACGGCTTCCGCGCCGCCCAAACTGCCGCCGCGGCCAAGCGATGATGGATCGCCTCGTCATCTACCTATTGCTCGCCGGCAGCGTTCTGTTCGGCGCGATACTCTATCTCGAGATCGGTTCCGGCGCGGCCGGCGACAAGCCGGCGATCGAGATGCCGCGGCAGGTGAAAGCCCCGGCCGCCGTTCGGCCGCAGCAAAAACTTCGCCACCGGGAACTGCTGGCGACGATCTTGGGACGGCCGCTCTTCAGTCCGGAGCGGCGCCCGCCTCCGGCCGCCTCCGGCCCCGACGCCGGCCTCGACCTGGCCGACGCCCGCTTGACGGGGATCGTCACATTGCCGCCGCTCAAGATGGCGATCTTTGCGGTCAAGGGGGCAAAGCCGCTGGTGCTCGGCGAGGGGGAGACCGTCAGCGGCTGGCGGATCGACCAGATCACGCCGGTCGAGATCTCGCTGAGCGGTCCCGGCGGCACCCGGATGTTGCGGCCGAAAGAGGATCCGAGCCTCGTGCGCGCGTCGCCACGGAGCGTCGCCGTCGCCAATCGGCAGCTGCCGTTCAACGGCCGCCCGGCGCCCGGCGCACCGTTCCGGCCGCCGGGGGGGCTGGGCCCGCGTTTTGTGCCGCGCCCGCCGACCGGGGCGGTGCCGGTTTGGCGGCCGTGATGCGGTCCCCCGGCGGCTTCCGGCACGTTTTCGCGGCCGCCGCGCTAGCGCTGCTCGCCGCTTGCCATGCGACGCCGCCACCACCGCCCCATCTCGCGCCGTTGCAGGCGCCGGCCAACCTGCAGCCGGCAGCGCCGCGGGTCAGCGGCACGATCCCGAACCAATACAGCCAGCAGCACGCCTATGTCGCCCCGGGCCGGCCGGAACACCCGGCGGTCGCCGCCCCTGCGACAGCGGGGGCGGTTGCCGGCGGCGAGGTCACCCTCGACTTCGTCGATACCGATATCCGGGAGGTCGTCCGCACGATCCTCGGCAATATGCTGAAGGTCAACTACACGATCGATCCCGATGTGAAGGGAACGGCCTCGATCGAGACCGGCAAGCCGATCAGCCGGGCGGCGCTGTTGCCGACGCTCGAGACGCTGCTCAATCAGAACGGCGCGACGATCGTCAAGCAGAACGGCGTTTTCCGGGTCATGCTGATCGCCCCCGGCGCGGTGGTGAACGCGATCGAGGGCGGCGGCGCGCTCGGCGCCGGGACCGAGGTCGTGCCGCTGCACTACGCCTCGGCCGAACAGCTCGCCAAGGTGCTGGCGCCCTATGTTTCGGGAACCAGCAAGATCTTCCCCGACCCGGCCGGCAACGGCCTGATCGTCAGCGGCGACGCGGCCGGGCGGCAGGCCCTCGTCAGCCTTGTTCACGCGTTCGACATCGACCTGCTGGCCGGTCAATCCTACGCGCTGTTTCCGGCCGGCGATGCGAACCCCGAGAAGCTCGCGAAGGAAATAGAAAAAGTCATGCAGGCGGGGCAGGGCGAGCCGCTTGCCGGGGTCGTTCGCGTCTTGCCGATGGACCGCGTCGACGCCGTGCTCGTGATCTCGCCGCAGCCGAGCTACATCGATTCGGCGCGGCGGCTGCTGCGCCTGGCGCACAATGTCGAGGATGCGACCGCGCGCAGCTGGCACGTCTATTATGTGCAGAACGGGCAGGCCATCGAGCTGCAGAACCTGTTGCAGCGCGCGTTCACGCCCGAACACGTGACGCCGCTGCCGGCGGCCGCGCCGGGCAGCACCGCACCCGGCGCGGCGACGGCGACGAGCAGCACCGGGTCGCTGACGGGCTTCGGCGCTCCGACCGGCGCCACCGGCGGCGCGGCGCCCGGCGGGTTGACCTCGCTTCCGGGCGCCAGCCCCGGATCGACGGGCGGGACGACCGGCACGACCGGCGGCATGACGCTCGCTGGCACGACGCCGGGCGCGGCGACCGGCACGACCGGCACGACCGGCGCGCAGACGACGAGCGCCGCGACCGAGCCCTTGTCGGCCGAGGCCGGCGGCGAGACGGGCAAGGAGGCTGCCAATCGCATCCGCATCATCGCCGACCAGCGCAACAACGGGCTCTTGATTTACGCGACACCGAGCGAATACCACGTCATCGATGCGATGCTGCGCAAGATCGACATCATCCCGCTGCAAGTGTTGATCTCGGCGACCATCGCCGAGGTCGATCTGAACGACAGTCTGCAATACGGCACCCAATGGTTCGCCCGGATCGGGGCGGCCACCGCCTATATGAGCCAGGGCCCGACCTCGATCTTCAACCAGAGCTTCACCGCGAACAGCTTCGTCATCGGCAAGAGCCAGAGCTTTGTTCTGAACGCGCTGGCCGACATCACCAAGGTGAGGGTGCTGTCGGCGCCGCAGATCATGGTGCTCGACAACCAGCCGGCCAGCCTGCAAGTCGGGCAGCAGGTGCCGGTGCTGACCGGCACCGCGACGAGCACGCTGACGACGGGGGCGCCGATCGTCAACAGCGTCGACTACCACGAAACGGGCGTCATCATGCTGGTGACGCCGCGCGTCAATTCCGGCGGCCTCGTCAGCCTCGACATCGCGCAGGAAGTCAGCGATGTGGCGGCGGCGGCGACCAACACCGTGCAGGGCTCGCCGACATTCAACGATCAGGTGTTCCGCACCCGCCTTGCCGTGCAGGATGGCCAGACCGTCGGCATGGCGGGGCTGATCCGCGACAATGTCAGCCAGGGGAATACGGGCCTTCCCTGGCTCAAGGATATTCCGATCCTGAGCGCGATCGTGTCGAACCAGAACAATACGCGGGCGCGCACCGAGCTGTTGGTGATGATCACGCCGCACGTCGTGCACGATCAGCGCGACGCGCGCGCGCTGACCGAGGATTTGCGCGCGCAATTGATCAATGCCGGACTGGTGCCGCAACAGCTGCAGGCGAAACCCGCCGGGGGGTCGCCGAACCCGAACGGGCTCTGACGCCGTGCCGTGCCGGCCGGCCGCGATGACTGGCCGGAACCGCGGCTTTGCGCTGTTGATCGTGCTGTGGACGCTCGTGCTGATCGCCTTCATCGTCGGCAATCTGACGGCGCGCGGCCGCACCGAGATCCGCATCGCGAGCAATCTCGTCTCCAATGCGGCGGCGCAGGCGGCGGCCGACGGGGCGGTCTATCAGGCGATCTACAACCTGTCCGACCCGCAACCCGACCGCCGCTGGCCGCTCGACGGCAGCGCCCACAAGCTGCGCATCGGCGCCGCGGAAACCGTCGTGCGCGTCACCGACGAGGCGGGGCGGATCAATCCGAACACGGCGACGCCGGCGCTGCTATATGCGCTGTTGCGGGCGGTCGGCAGCGACGACGGGACGGCGCAGCAGATTGCGCAGGAAATCGCCTTGTGGGTCGGCAGCGCCCCCGGCGGCCCGCAGCCGACGGAGGAAATGGCTCGCTACGAGGCGGCGGGGCGGTCCTACGGGCCGCCGGGCGAGCCGCTGCAAACCTTGGGCGAATTGCGCCGGGTGCTTGGCATGACGCCCGAGATATTCGCCGCGATCCGACCGCACCTGACGCTCTACGGCCCGCCTCTTCCCAATCCGCAAAGCGCCGACCCAACGGTGACGGCCGCGCTCGCGCTGGTTCAGGAAAGCAATCCGAATGCCCCGAACCCGGCCTTTCTGACGGCGCCGCCGCCAATCGTGACGGCGCGGATCACGGCCGCCGCGCTGGGCCTGGGAAACGCGCGCGCGGAGCGCACGGTGATCGCGCGCATCGGCCCGATGCTGCCGGGCGGCTACGTCATTCTGGCGCGCGACGCCGGCGCGGCGGAATGAGGCTCATTCGTTCTCGATCTCGCCTTGCCCGCCGGGCTGGCCGCTCGGCCCCAGCGAATAGAGGTCGTATTCGTGCCCCTGCCGCTCGCTCGGGCTGCGGTAGACGAACGGGTGCCCCCACGGATCCTCCGGCAGCTTGGCGCCCTTGAGATAGGGGCCGTGCCAATGGCGGATCCCCTCCGGCCGGGTGATCAGCGCCTGCAGGCCCTGCTCGGTCGTCGGGTATGAGCCGACATCGAGCTTGTAGATGTCGAGGACGCCGCCCAGGCGTTCGATCGACTGATGCGCGATCTCCTCCTTGGCATGGCCGAGCTGGCGCAGCACCGCCGGCGCGACGAGGCCGATCAACAGGCCGAGGATTGCGAGGACGACCAGCAGCTCGAGCAGGGTAAAGCCGCGCTCGCGGCATTCGCCGGTGCGGCCGCTCCGGCGGATCGGCAATGTCTTGAGGTTCGACACGTGGCTAAACCGAAAAGGGGGGTGCGGCAATCATACAGCGCGCCGCTTTATTTGACGAGCGTCACCGGCACCCGGACGAGGCGGGCGACCTTGGTCGCGACGGAGCCGAGGAAAAGCCGGCCGAGCGCTCCGAGGCCGCGGCTGCCGATGACGATCTGGTCGACTTCGAGCCGGCGGGCGAGTTCGGCGATGGTCTCGGCGACGGGGCCGATTTCGGCCCGCACCGTAAACCGGGCGTTCGCCTGTCCGCAACGCGCGACGGCCTTGCGCAAGGCCGCCTTCGACTGCCGGGCGGCGCGCGCGCGATCGGCCTGCGCCGTGACGACGGCGGCGAAATCGGAGACGTCGAGGGTCTCCGGGCCTTGCACGTTGAGGAGGATGATCTCCGAACCCGCTCTGCCGCCGACCAGCCCGATCGCGTGTTCGACCGCACGCAGCGAGGGGGCCGAACCGTCGATCGGAACGAGGATGCGCATCGCCGCGCTCAGGATTGCCCGTAAACCGGCAGCACCGCGCCGCGCGTCGCCCGGTTGTCGGCCGACGCGAGAAACGCGATGATCTCGGCAAGCGCGGCGGGCGCAACCCAGCGGGCGTGATCGGCATCCGGCATCGCGGCGCGGTTCGCCGGCGTGTCGATGATCGAGGGCGCGACCGCGTTGACCCAGATCTCTTCCTCGGCGACTTCCTGCGCCAGCGCCTGCGTCAACGCCGCCACCGCCGCCTTCGCGGCCGTGTAGGCGACCATGCCGGCGCCGAGCCGCGCTTCGAGTGCCGGCCGCGCCGCGACGTTGACGATGCGGCCGCCTTTCGCCCCTTGCAGGCCGGGCGACCGGCGCCGCCGCATCGCCGCGATTGCGGCGCGCGAGCAGAGAAAGGCGGAGAGCGCGTTGAGGCGGAATTGCGCGGTGAAATCCGCGGCCGAGATTTCGGCGACGGGCGCCATCGCGAAGCCGCCTGCGAGGTGGATCGAGGCCCACAGCGCCGGCAGCGCGCCGTAGAACGCCTGCACCGCCTGCTCGTCGCCGAGATCGACGCCGCGGGCGATGTGGATGCGCGGGTCGTGCGCGAGGTCGAAGGAGAGGAGCTCGGCCTCCGCGAAGTTGGGGATGTGGCAGACCGCGCCCTTCGCATGCAATGCCGCGACGACGGCCCGCCCGAGCGCACCGGTGCCGCCGGTCACGACGATTTGCGCGCCTGCGAAATCGACCATCGCTCCGGGCCTCCCCGCGGTTTATCCCTCAGCTGCGATAGCCGGGGTCGATGCGGTCGAGCATGCGCAATAGCGCGGGCCATTCGCGCTGTCCCTGCAGGCGCGGCTCGAGCGCGCTGTTGGCGAAGAGCTGCGCCTGGCTCTCGCAGGTCTCGGGCGGCGGCACGACGATCTTGCCGCCGGCCGCGGCCGCCGCCTGGATCTTCAGCTGCGCCTCGGCCGAGCGCTCGAAATGGTAGGTCAGCGAGAACGCCTCGGCGACGTTGCGGCCGGTCGCCAAGAGGCCGTGATTGCGCAACACCAGCACCGGGTGGTTGCCGAGGCTCTGCTGCAGCCGCTCGCGCTCGTCGAGCTCGAGCGAGACGCCTTCGTAATCATGGTAGCCGAGCCGATTGTAGAAACGCATCGCCCATTGCGACAGCGGCAACAGGCCCTCCTCCAGCGCGCCGACCGCGATGTCGGCCTCGGTATGAGTGTGGATGACGCACTGCACGTCCGCCCGGCCCATGTAGATGGCGCTGTGGATGACGAAGCCGGCCCGGTTCGGCTGGTACTCGGTCTCCTCGACGACGTTCCCTTCCAGGTCGATCTTGATCAGGTTCGAGGCGGTGATCTCGTCGAACATCAGCCCCATCGGGTTGATCAGGAACTGGTCGTCGCGCCCCGGCACGCGCGCCGAATTGTGGGTGAGGACGAGGTCGTCCCAGCCGAAATGGCGGATGAGCCTATAGCAGGCCGCGAGATCGACCCGCGTCTCCCATTCCGCCGGCGCGATGTGCCGCGGCCGGGCCGCGAGGCTGGTGTCGTGCGTGTCCATTCGGGTTCTCCTTTGTTTTCCGCGGCCTCTCTCGTTAGGAGCGCGACCGGCGGATGCGAATCCCGCGCTCTGTGATGACGACCACGGCGCCCTCCATTCGATCAAGATTAAGCCGTTCTACAACCCTCGCGGCGAGTTCGACAAATCCCCGACGGCTCTGCTCGCGCGATCGCAGGAGGATCACCCCGGCATGGCTGCCGGGCGGATGCCGCCGGAGATCGGCAAAACCTTTGTCCGCGGTAATGAGCCAGCGACGCTCGTTTTGAATCTGCTGCCACAGACGAGCGTCGGAAATCCCCTGCCAGCCCTGCTCGCGGACGGTCATCGCTTCGTGACCGCCCGCGCTCAGTACGTCGGCCACCTCCCGGGGCAAATCCTCATCCACTTTGACGCGCGCGCTCACTGTCCGCCGTCATGGCCGAGCGGCACGAAATCAGCGTTGTTCACCGCCTCGGCGGCGAATTTGAGGGCGGCTTTGATATCGTCGGCGGTCAATTGCGGCCAAGCGTCGATGATCTCCTCCGGGGCGTCGCCATCGGCGATGCTGCCGACGATCACGCTGACGGGCACGCGTGTGCCTTTGATGCACGGGTCGCCGTGATGGATCGCCGGGTCGATCGAGATTCTGTCGCGCCAATTCATCGCAACAATCCGGACCTCAAGCCGGCGTGAACATCGGCACCGGCGGGCCGCCGTCGGTGGGTTTCCAGACGAGCTTCACCTTTTGGCCGATACGGATGGCGTCGAGGTCGCAATCGACGATGTTGGTCATCATCGCCGGCCCCTCGGCGAGCTTTACATAGGCGATCGCATAGGGCACGGGGGCGCGGCGCATGACGCTGTAGGTATAGATCTCGCCGGTGCCGGCAGCCTGTTGCAGCGAGGTCCTGTCGCTGAAGCAGAAGGGGCACAGCGCGCGCGGGTAGAAATGCGTTTCGCCGCACGCATCGCATTTGCCGACCATCAGCCTCTTCCCCTCGCAGGCGTCCCAGAACGCCTTCGTCTCGGGGTTGGGCTGCGGCGCCGGGATCTTGCGGTCGCCTGCCGGGGTCGCCATCGTCTTCACTCCCTCGCCATGATGACGGTCGCGGCGCCGTGGCGGGTGCCGAGCGAGCCGCCGGTGCCGTGCGCCAACGCGATGTCGCAGTTGCGCACCTGCACGGCCGGGTGCGCTTCGCCGCGCAATTGCCGCGCCGCCTCGACGACCTTGGTGAGGCCGCCGCGGTTCGCCGGGTGGTTGTTGCACAGCCCCCCGCCGTCGGTGTTGAAGGGCAGCCTTCCATTGGGCGCGATCAGCGCCCCGTCGGCGACGAAGCGGCCGCCCGCGCCCTTCTCGCAAAAACCCAGATCCTCGATCTGCATCAGAACGGTGATCGTGAAGCTGTCGTAGATCGAGGCGTATTTTATATCCGCCGGTTTGACGCCCGCTTCGGCGAAGGCGGCCGGGCCCGACCACACGGCGCCCGAATAGGTGAGATCGACCTTTCCGCCCATCTGCCCCTTCGGCGCCTCGCCGGCGCCGAGGATCTTGACCTTCGGCCGCTTCAGGCTCTTCGCGATCTCCGGCCGCGCGACGATGATGGCGCCGCCGCCGTCGCTGATGACGCAGCAATCGAGCCGGTGCAAGGGGTCGGCGATGATCGGCGAGTTGACGACCTCCTCGACCGTCACGACCTCGCGCAGCATCGCGTGCGGATTGTGTTGCGCGTGCTGCGAGGCGGCGACCTTGATCCAGGCAAGCTGTTCGCTCGTCGTGCCGTATTGGTGCATGTGCCGCATCGCGCACATCGCGTACATGTTGGCGGTGGCGGGGCCGAAGGGTGCTTCGAACGAGGAATCGGGCGTGTTCTGCACGGCGCGCGCCGCCGTGCCCGTCGCCTGGCCTTCCGAGCGCGGCCGGCCGGCCAGCGTGATCAGCGCGATATTGCATTTGCCGAGAGCAATCGCCTCGGCGGCGTGCCCGACATGCACGATATAGGAGGAGCCGCCGGTGTCGGTCGCGTCCATATGGCGCAATTTGAGGCCCATGTAGTCGGCCATCGACAGCGGCCCGAGCCCCGGCGCGTCGCCGGCGCAGAAATAGCCGTCGATGTCGCTTTTCGAAAGACCGGCGTCCTCGATCGCGCCCTTCGCCGATTCGGCGTGCAGTTGCGCCACCGACTTGTCCTCGGCCTTGCGCGTCGGATGCTCGTAGACGCCGACGACATAGGCCTTGCCGTTGATGCTCATCGCGGCCGTATCTCCGCAGTCGAAGTCGCGCGATGGGATACCAGCCGGAGGCCGCGGTCAATCCTCGAATGGCGGTTCTCGCAGCGGACACGGACGCGACCGGCCCCGCCGCCTGTTCGACCTGTTTTTCGCAGGCGGATAACAGGTGCGAGCGGTGGCGGGAATTGTTAATTATGCAATAATATCGCGCCGATGCGGTTTTGTCAAGCTGGCTGCGGCATGGCTGCGGCGCGCAGCCGGCACTGGACTTCGCAGACGGCCGTGCGATGATCGTACGGGGTGCCTATAAACTTTCGCCGGCCCATCGCAGAAGGAGTGCCCGGACAGATGACACAAGCAGCTCAAGGGACGTTCACCGCGGGTCCGCTGACCTTTGTCGTCAAGCACGAGCTGTGGGACGAAAACATCCAGGATCACGCCGACCAAGGCGTGGCGATCTCGGTCAAGGCGCAGGTCGGAGGCCGAGATACGACGCTGCTGCGCTTCAACTGCTTCGACATCGAGAAGAGCTATGTCTACGGCCCCGAGAACAAGGAACTCTTGGTCGCCGGGCCGGAGATGCTGGGCGGCGCGCCGCTGACCAATCTCTACCGCATGGACCCGATCGCCTGCGGCAACCCGATCGGCTGGACGATCAAGATTTTGGGCACGAAGCTCGAACGGATGCTGGGGCGGGCCGGCTATCCGGCGATCGCCAAGAGCGCCGATCTCGACGCGGTGCGCCAAGTGCTGCCCGAAGTGGAAGCCTGCGCCCGTCAGCTGTTCGCCGCCAAGCGCAACACGGTGAAGCACAATCGCGGGACCGACATCTTCGAGGCCGGAAACATCCGCTTCGGGCTGGAGATGCGGCGGCTGCCGATGGGCGACGGCGGGCTCGCCATCCATGTGCTGGCCGATATCGGCGGCACGCCGGGGAAAGCCTACACCGAGGAAACCGAGCTTTTGGCCTTCGATCATTTCTGGAACGGCGCGCATTACCACTACGGCCCGCGCAACAAGAACCACCGCATCTACTGGGACCGGACGCTGGTCGAGAACCCGCTCGCCTGGACCCTCGAGCAGTTCGAGAGCGGGAAGCTGCCGGCGATGATCGTGCGCGCAGGCTATCCCGGCATCGCCGCCGACCTCGATACCGACAAGATCGCGGCCGTGCTTCCGGCCGTGAAGAAGCGGGCGCTGGCGATGTGGGAGGAAGGCGAACGGCTGACCGGGCATCCCGGCTTGCCGCTCGAGCCGACGCCGAACCTCGCCGCCGCCGAGTAAGGCGCCGGCGGCCGAAGCTCCGGCCTCGGGGCCGAAAACCGGGCTCGCTGGGTCTTTCGGGCCTGCTCCGCCGTGGCCATCCATGTACACCGGGCCCTCGCGAGCCGCTTGACCTGATGGCGCCGCGCCACGCAGGCTCTTTCCGTCGGAGAATAAGGAGGGAAGCGGCATGGGACCGCTCGCCGGGCTGAGGATCGTCGAATTCACCGGCATCGGGCCGGGGCCGATGTGCGCGATGCTCTTCGCCGATCTCGGCGCCGAGGTGTTGCGCATCGACCGCACGGAGCCGAGCGATCTCGGCCTCGAGCGCCCGTTGCGCTGCGACCTCTTGCTGCGCGGCCGCAAGGCGATCGCGGTCGATCTGAAAGGCGCGGGCGGCCGCGCGCTCGCGCTCGCCCTGGTGGGCCATGCGGATGCGCTGATCGAAGGCTTTCGCCCCGGCGTCATGGAACGGCTGGGGCTCGGCCCCGAGCCGTGCCTCGCGCGCAACCCGCGGCTCGTCTACGGCCGCGTCACCGGCTGGGGCCAGGAAGGCCCGCTCGCGCACGCCGCCGGGCACGACCTCAACTACATCGCGCTCGCCGGCGCGCTGCATGCCTTCGGCCGGCGCGGCCAGCCGCCGACGCCGCCGATCAACATCGTCGGCGATTTCGCGGGCGGCGCGCTCTATCTCGCCTTCGGCATATTGTGCGGAATTTTCGAGGCGCGCAGCTCGGGCAAGGGCCAGGTCGTCGACGCCGCGATGGTCGACGGCGCCGCCTCGCTGATGACCGCCTTCATCGGCATGGTGGCGGGCGGACGCCAGAGCCACGAGCGCGGCAGCAACGCGATCGACACCGGCTCGCATTTCTACGACGTCTACGAATGCGCCGACGAGCGCTGGATCTCGGTCGCGGCGATCGAGGGCAAATTCTACGACGAGCTGCTGCGCCGGCTCGACATCGAGCGCGCGAGCCTGCCGCCGCAGCTGGAGGCGGCCGAGTGGCCGAACGCGAAGGCGCGGCTGAAAGCGCTCTTCAAGACGAAAACACGCGAGGAATGGTGCGCGCTCCTCGAAGGAACGGATGCCTGCTTTGCGCCGGTGCTGTCGACCGCCGAGGCGCCTTCGCACCCGCACCTGAAGGCGCGCGGCACCTATGTCGAGATCGACGGCATCACCCAGCCGGCGCCGGCGCCGCGCTTCAGCCGCAGCACGCCGCCCCTGCCGGTTCCGCCGCAGGAGCCGCTGCCGCCGAGCGAAGCGGCACTCGCGGGGTGGCTCGATCCCGCCGAGATCGCCCAATTGCGCGCGGGCGGCGTTTTCGGCTGAGCCGAATTCGCGCAATCGCGGCGCTGCGGAACAGCGCGCGAGGCGACTCCGTTTTCCGGCCGAGCGTCTGACCCCGCGGGCCAGCTCGCATGACTTGCGCTGGAGGAACCGATGAGCGCGCAACCGTTCGGTAAGGTGCTGGGCGTATCCGCCGCCCTCGCGATAATTCTTCCTCTCGCCTATCCTTCGTCGGCTTTCGCTCAGGGCTACGGCTATTCGCCGCCGCCGGCGCCGGACCGGGTGTACAGCTGGACGGACAGCCCCGACTACTACGGGCCGCCGGGCGCCGAGGCCTACGGCGACAGCGGCCCCGGCTATTATCCGCAGCCCTACGGCGGCTATGACAGCGCCGCCGGCGGCGACGAAGGCTATGGCGAGCCAACCTATGGCGGCGATTACCGCGGCCCCTACAACGGCTGGCGCAATCCGCAGTCCTATACCGGCTACGACGGCGCCTATGGCCGCGAGGCTCAGCCGATCTTCAATTACCTGACCCCGCCCGGCCGCGAGACGACCGAAGGGTATGGCGGCTCATATGCGCCGAGCGGGCCCGTGGCCTATGGGGGCGGCCAGTTCGTCGTCGCGATCGGCGGGTTAAATCTCAGGGCGGCCCCGAACGGCGCGGCGCCGGTGCGCACCTCGCTGCCGGGCGGGACGCCGGTGACGCTGGCCGGGCCGGAGGTCGGCGGCTGGTGGCCGGTCGAGACGCCGTACGGCCCGGGCTGGGTCTACGGCCGCTATCTCGCGCCGGCGTAAATCGGCCGGCGCGCGGAACGGCGCGGCCCGTCAATCTAGAAAGGGCGGTTCGCGCCGTTCCATTTTTTCCTCCCGACAGGCGGCCTGCAGGTGCTAACACGCCCTCTCGCCGATCTGGGGAGGACGACTGATGGAGACGGTGGGGCTCGGCCTCTTTTTCGAGGATCTGCCGGTCGGCAGGCAGTTCAGGACGATCGGGCGCACAGTCACCGAGGCCGACATCACGAATTTCGTCAATGCGACCGGCATGGTCGAGGTGTTGTTCACCAACCTCGAATTTCTCGCGCACGAGAGCGACATCAAGGCGCGCCTCGCGCCGGCCGCGCTCGTCTACGCCTTTGCCGAGGGGCTGCTCGTGCAAGCGACGATGCAGCACACGGGGCTCGCCTTTCTGCACATGGAGCTGAATGTCGAGGGCCCGGTCTTCGCCGGCGATACGATCCATGCCGAATGCGAGATCACCGAGGCGCGCCTCTCGAAGAGCCGCAAGGGGCGCGGCCTCGTGCGCACCCGCGTCCGGGTCGTGAAGCAGGACGGCACGCCCGCGCTCACCTACACGCCGCTGCGCATGGTGCGGTGCCGGGAACAGAAAAAGCTTTAAACGCGAAGGCCGCAAAGGTTGCGCGAAGGCCGCGAAGGCTTCGGTAGCCATCGCGTCCTTTGCGTTTCCTTCGCGGCCTTCGTGGTGAAGCGTTCCTTCAATCCCGCAGCTCGGGGACGATCCAGAACGGTTTCTGGCCGCGGCCGACGCGCTCGCAATTGTCGAAGGCGTTGCGCCAGCGCTTCCAGTGATTGTCCCAGGTGGGACCCGCGGCGTGCAGCTCCGGAAAACAGCGTGAAGCGCAGGCCGAGCGCGTCCTCCTGGTCAGTCGAGCGGTTTGATCTCAGAATTCTACGGGCCGGCGGCACCGCCCGGCGGTGCAATTATGCCCGTCAATGCTACGACTCTGTTGAAGAAGTCCTGATATTCTTCGCCGGTGCGGGCATCGATTTGCGACAGGCGGTAAAATCGATCGGTCGAGGGGCTCTCGCGCCGCGCCATCGTCATATCCATCCGGTCCACGTTGACGACTGTCCAGCGCTCGACGTATCCGTCGGCCTTCGCCTTTTGGTGGCTTTTTTCTGCCTCGCCAATGCGGTTGTGGATATTCGAGAAATCCACCCCGGCCTTGACCTCGATCGCGATAATGTTGCGAAGGCTCCCCGCCGCCATTTCCTCTTGAATCCGAATATCCGGATCGGATGCGAACTGGATGGAGACGCGCCTCCCGGCGGCGTTTTTCAACTCGATCAGCTGAGGCTCGGTTTTGGCTGCGGCGTGTCAGACTATCGCCGCAATCGCGTCGAAGACCCTGACGATCCCGGCGGTCCCCGCTCTTACGTTGTAGCCGCCGCGCAGTTGCGGCCCCACCGTTAATAAGGCCAGGTCATCGAGTAGCTCGCGACTGATCCTTCTTGCACCGATGCCATCGAGCAGTGCCGCGGATGCGGCCGTCAACGCGCTACAAAGTGACGAGAGCGCGTACTCCTGTGCCTTGTTCAGGCTTCCCGAATTTTCCATCGAGCGAAACTGGCCGACGCCCGCGATTCCGTAAAATGCCTTCTGACTGAAGCCCAAGAGCAGGCGATAATAGCCGAGCAGGCGGGGATTTTTGCGAAGCACGCATGGCACGGCGAACATCAGCTCGCCTCGCAGCCCATGACCCGCGAGTTGGGAAAGGCTGTCTCCAGGTACAAAGCGTGCCAAATCGGAGTCGATTGTCGCGATGTCGAGGGACGCCGCGGCTGCGCTCAGCGCCTCCTGTAGATACATCCCGCGGATCCGTTCCAGCGCGAGCGCGAAATCGACCTGAAGCTGCGGCGCAGGCATAACAATGGTCATGTGATTTCATTCGCAGCGCGGGGACTCGCGAAAGACGATCCAGTAGCAGTGCTGGCGTCGGCTATGGTGCGCCCGTTTCCATTTCGGATCTACGATCGGCCCCTTGCGAACCTTGATGATGCAGTCGCATGCAGTGAACCCCGCGTCTTGCCCTGCGCGGATCAGGTCTATGTGCGCCCATTGATACCGATGGTTGTGTACATAATCGACAATCTTGCAGAACAGCACCCCATCCTCGGACAACACGCGCCGCGCTTCGCGCATGAACGCTGGATAGGTATGAGAAAAGGTGTAGCCGTTCTCTTTGGGAGACCGGGCGCCCAATCCGAAGCGAGTATTGAAGTCTTTCGAGCGGTCCTGCCCCTGATTCGGAATGTGCGGGGGATCGTAGACGACCACGTCGAAAGAGTTCGATCGGAAAGGCATCGCGCCATTGTCAGCGCATATATCGGGGCGATGTCGGGAATCATTATCGAGGCCGACGACCGGGCGCGTACTGCCGCGCCAGAAGCGGCGGCCGTTCACAGTTGCGTCGAGGATCAGGCGCGGTTCTCGATGGGGATAGAACAAAAGCAGCTGCTCTATGAGCTCGGCGTCCCCTTCGCCGTACCAGACCGAAGCGAGCGGCTCATACCGCCGAGACGCAAGCTGCGGCCCAACAGGAGATGCTTGACGCCTCTTTGCGGGAGTTGACATCGACAAATCCTGCGCGACCGGTGCTTTCCCCGCAAGCCGGACGCTCGTCACGCTTGCTGCGCTCGGTTTCCGAGTACGACCCGAGAGCGCGTTGCGGCGAATCAGCTGATCGATCAGGTCGTCGTTCTCAAGGTCGCTGTAGAGCTTGGTCACCCTGCCCGTTCCGGCAATCCGCAGGCGATCCGAGAATCGCCGAGCAAAAAGCCTATCGCAGGTTGGAAAGTGCGTCAAGAACAAAGATCGAACGACTCGCAGGAGCCGCCGACGCATGGCGCGGGCCGCTCCTGCGGCTGACGGCTACTCCCGCAGTTCGGGGACGATCCAGAACGGTTTCTGGCCGCGGCCGACGCGCTCGCAATTGTCGAAGGCGTTGCGCCAGCGCTTCCAGTGATTGTCCCAGGTGGGACCCGCGGCGTGCGGCGTGTAGATGGCGTTTTTGAGGGTGAAGAGTTCGTGGTCCGGCTGCGGCGGCTCCTCGCGCATCACGTCGATGCCGGCGCCCAATATCTTTTCGTCGCGCAAGGCCGCGTAGAGCGCCTTTTCGTCGACGACCGGGCCGCGGCAGGTGTTGACGAGGATCGCCGTCGGCTTCATCAGCGCGAATTCGGCGGCGCCGATCAAATTGTGCGTCGAGCGGTCGAGCGGCACGTGCAGCGTGACGATGTCGGAGGTCTTGAGGAGCTCCGGGAAGAGGGTGAAGCGCAGGCCGAGCGCGTCCTCCTGGTCGGTCGAGAGGCGGTTGATGTCGTAGTACTGGATGCGCATGTCGAAGGCGCGGGCGCGGCGCGCCACCTTCTTGCCGATATTGCCGAGGCCGACGATGCCGAGCACCTTGTCTTCCAGCTCGTAGAGCTTCGTCGCGTTGAAGTCGTTGCCGCGCCAGCGCCCGGAGACGACGCCTTCGTGCTGCCAGATCAGCTTCCTCGCGACCGCCAGCATCAGGAGGATCGCATGCTCGGCGACCGCGGTCGCGTTCGCCCCGCCATTGTTGCAGATCGGCACGCCCGCGGCGCGCGCCGCTTCCAAATCGTAGGTGTTGTAGCCGGCGCTCAAGGTCTGCACGAGCTTCAGCTTCGGGGCTTTCGCATAGAATTCCGGGCCGTGCTTGAACTGCCCGGCGCCGATGTAGAAGTCGGCGTCCTGCAGCAGGTTCCAGAATTCCGGGCTGCCATGCGCGGCGGTGACGAGGTCGAGACCCTCGGGCAGCAATTCGCGGGCGATCTCCATCGTGTCCTCGGAGTGGCTGTTCGGGGTCAGGACGCGGCGGGGCATGGCTTTTCTCTCCTCTTGTCGCACGGGATCGTCGCCGCATCGTAGCGAGCGCGGGCGCGCAAGCGGAAGGAGAAATCGCGCGCTCCCGCGATTGCCGCGCCGCCGCCGCGCGGGGTATGGTGCGCGCCGCCCAGAACCCGAGGTGACCCGCCGATGGCCGACGAAATTCTCGCCTACCGCTTTCAGAACCTGCACGAATTCGTCAAGGCGGCGCGCACCAACCTCGACCGCAACAACTGGGATTATCTGATCGGCGGCTCGGAGAGCGAGACGACCTTGGCGCGCAACCGCATGGCCTTGGACGCGATCGGCTTTCGCCCGCGCGTCTTGCGCGACGTCTCCGACATCGACTGCTCGACGACGCTCTTCGGCTGCAAATTGCGCCTGCCGGTCCTATGCGCGCCGGTCGGCTCACTGCAGGTCTTCGACCCCGAGGGCGGCGCCGCCGTCGCGAAGGCGACGAGCGAATTCGGCAACGGCATCATCCTCTCTTCCGTCTCCGAACCGGGGCTCGAAAAAACCGCCGCGGCCGCGGGCGACGGCTTCCGCATCTACCAGCTTTATGTGCGCGGCGACGAAGCCTGGGTCGACGAGCAGGTGCGCCGCGCCATCGACAAGGACTACGACGCCTTTTGCCTGACGATCGACACCGACAGCTATTCGCGGCGCGAGCGCGACATCGCGAAACGCCACCAGCGCCGCCGCGTGCGCGTCGACGACGCGCGCATCTACCAGGCGCGCTTCAACTGGCGCGACATCGAGCGGATCAAGAAGAATTTCGACATCCCGTTGATCCTCAAAGGCATCGCGACGGCGGAGGATGCGGCAATCGCGGTCGAGCACGGCGTCGATTGCGTCTATGTCTCGAACCATGGCGGCCGCCAGCTCGACCACGGCGTCGGATCGATCGATGTGTTGCCGGAGGTCGTCGAGGCGGTCGAGGGCCGCGCCCGCATCATCGTCGATGGCGGCATCAGCCGCGGCACCGACGTCGTCAAGGCCTTGATCCTCGGCGCCGACGCGGTCGCGGTCGGCCGGCTCTACGTCTACGGCCTCGCCGCCGCCGGCACGGAGGGCGTCGTGCGGCTCTTCGAAATACTCGAGGACGAGATCCGCATTTGCCTGTCGCTATTGGGCGTTACGCGCTATTCCGAACTCGACCGCTCCTACATCCGCCCGGCGCGCACGGTGGCGGCGCCCAATGTCCACAGCGCCTTCCCGCATCTCGATCTGCCGGTCGAGAGGTACTAAGCAGCTTCTCGTCGGATGATCCACACCTCGTCATCCGCGGCCGAATGCTCCCTCTCCGCCCCTGGGGGCGGAGAGGGCCGGGGTGAGGTGGGGGAGATCGCGCCTGCGTCGATGCCCACCTCACCCTCCCCGCCGCGTCGCGGCGGGTCCCCTCCCTCTCCGCCCTGAAGGGCAGAGAGGGCATTTGTGTACCGATCGATGAAATCTTCCTTGGGCATTTTCCGTTCGGCTGTATCCGCAAAAAAAGTCCGTTTCCCGCGGGCTTGACCCGCGGGTCCCCAAGCCCGGCCAAGACCAATAAAGTGGTTCGAGCTGCACGGAAAATGCTTCTAACCGCGTCAGTCGAGCGGCACCTTGCCGGTGTAGCGGATGACGTAGAGCCCGCCCGAGAGCCGGTCGTTCGCATAGATGAGCCCGTGCTCGTCGACATAGATGTCGTTGATCTGGATGGTAGGCGTCGGGTTGCCGGGCGGCGCCGCCGGGATCACATAGCCGATCTCGACAGGATGCGACGGGTCGGCGATCGAATAGGCGCGCACGCCGCCGTTGAAATAGCTGCCGACGACGGTGTTGTTCAGCGTCTTCGAATTCGGCACCGGCCGGTTCATGTCGATGTTGTGCGAGCCGAAGCGGCCGCCGGCACGGCAGAGCGCCGCTTGGTTCGGCACCGGCGGGAAGGGCGCGAGCGGATAGGGATGGCGCTCGTCCCTGATGTCCCACACCCAGTTGCGCTTCGGCCAATCGGCGCATTTGAACTTGATCGCCTCCTCGCTCTGGATCGCGATGCCGCGCGCGGGAATGGCGAGGACGGTATGGGCAAAGCCCTCGTCGAGCGACTGCCAGGCTCGGCGCACAATCGCCCGCGGATGCCGCTTGTCGCCGATGTCGAGGATGAGCCAGCCGCCGTCGATCCAGCCGATATAGGCGCGGTTCGGAAGGTCCGCGGGGATCGTCAGCGAATGCATGCGGATGCCGCTGTCGAAGGTGCCGACGCGGGCCGGCGCGGCGGCGGCGTCCCCCTGGCGCGTGCCGGGCAGCCACCAGCGCCCGAGTTCGCGCGGCTGCCGCGGGTCCTTCAGATCGACGATCATCAGAAACTGGTCGTCTTTCGGGTCGCGCGGCGTGAAGTCGCGCGCGCCGGTCGAGAGATAGGCATAACGCCCGTCGGCGAACCAGACGTAATGGACGCCGCGCGAATGCGGCCCGGATGTGTCGAAATGCGACAGCTTTCTCGGCTGCGTCGGGTCGCTCACGTCATAGATGTCGAGCCCGGCATGAGGCTCGCCCGCCTTTTCCGTCTGGTGCGCGACGACGAGCGTGTTGCCGGCGAGCCCCAGCGAATTGCAGCGCACGAAATCGGCCTCGACCGGGATCTGCTTGATGACTTTCGGCGCGTTCGGCTGCGTCACGTCGATCTCGCTGAAACACATCGGCGCCGATTCATGCGCGAGGAAGAGCACGCGCCGGCCGCCCTGATATTGCTTCAGCGCCAGGCCTTCGCCGCCCTTGCCGACGCCGTTCAGATCGCTGCGGCCGATGATCCGCATGTTGCTCGCAGCGGCCGCGGCGAGCGGGTTCTGGGCGCGCGCCGGCGCCGCCGCGAGCAGCAGCGCGCAAAGGACGGTCAGATAGCGCATTCGAAACTCCGGTTGATGGCGCTTTACAATGATTAGGCTGTCATTGCGGGCGCGGCGAAGCAATGCCGCCGAGATTGCCGCGCCGCCGTGCGCGGTGCAATGGCGCGGCGGGTTCAGCAGTGTCTCGGTTTGATGTTGCACAGGCGCCGTGCGTGCTTCGAGACGCACCCTATCGGGGGCTCCTCAGCATGAGGATGTGTCCTCGATGGCATTAACAAGAGTCCTCATCCTGAGGCGCCTCGCGCAGCGAGGCCTCGAAGGACGCTGGACGGCTGTCCACGCCAAACCGAGACACTACCGCGGGTTCAGCCGAGCTTTGCCGTGAAGCGCGCAACGTTGACGATTGCGCGCTCGTGGGTACCTTCGCCGATCAATTTTTTGCCCTCCAGCGCGCGGATGCGGAATTCGATCCGCCGGCCGTCCACTTTTGTCACCTCGGCTTCGCCCGTCACCGGCCGGCCGGCCGGGCTCGCCGCCAGATGGCGGACATCGACCCGCGTGCCGAGCGCGCTTTCGCCGGGGTCGAGATAGGGCTTCAGCGCGTTGAGGGCGGCATTCTCCATGACCATGATCATGACCGGCGTCGCCAGCACCGGCGGCAGGCTCGCATCCTTGAAGCGGCTGGCGAGGTGCTCCGGGCCGACGACGAGGGTGAAGGAGCCGGCGGCTCCGACCGGGATCGGCTTCATCGGCTGCTCCTCGCGTGGGCAACGCCGTGCCGGCGCCGCCAGATGCGGGCCGCCTCGGTGTCGGCCTTGCCGGGGTCTTCCGCGGCGCCGAGCGCGACGAGAGCGAGCGCGATCGTTGCGACCGCCGCAGCCCAGGCCGGATGGTCCTCGCGCCCTTCCCGCCACAGCGCGGCGAAGTCTTCGGCGGCGATCGGCGCCGGGTCGCGCATCCGGCGCGCCGCCGCGCCGAATTCCGGGAACGATACCTCCGCCCGGCCGGCGCCGGTACCGAGCAGGGCGGCGGTCGGCTTCACCGGGTTGCGCTCGGCTTCGCCGCCGCCGCCCTTGACGACGAGCAGGCGCGGCCGGCCGAGCAATGCCGCCGCGTCCAAATGCAGATCGAGATAGCCGGGATGAAAGACGCCGTCGATTGCGGCGCCGGCGTCGAACGGATCGAGCAGCCGCACCGCCGTATTGATCGGCGAGCGCAGTCCGAAAAGCTCGCGCAGGCCCAAGAGCCGGTCGAGCCGCGCGTCGAATTGGCCGATCGGCAGGTAGGTGAAATTGCGCGCCGCGAGTTCGGCTGCCGCCGCCGCGCGGCTGCTCGCCGGCTCGAGCCCGAGCGCTTCCAACCCCCAGCCGAGCGGCCGGCCCCGGGCGAAGCGGTTCGAGCCGTGCATCGCGATGCGAAACCCGGCGGCGGCGAGCGCCAGCGCCGACAGCAGAAACCACGGCGCCTCGCGCGTCCGCCCGGCGCCGTAGGAGGGCCAGTCGAGATCGGCGCCGGGCCGCTCGGCGCGCCCGCCGCAGCCGCCGGCGCGGCGCGCCGCATCGACGAGCCCGGCGATCTCCGGTGCGCTTTCGCCGCGATAGCGCAGCAGCATCAGAAAGGCGCCCGTCTGATATGGGTCGGCGCCGCCGTCGAGGATCGTCGCGAGCGCGTCCGCCGCCTCCTCGCGAGCGAGCGCGCGCGAGCGGCCGGGGCCGCGCCCGAGCGCCGCCACATATTCGGCAAACCGCCGGGCCTCCTGGCCCTGGCCGCGCCCGCCTCCGTCCCCGCCGTCGTTCATCGGCATTTCTCCGAGCCGCTCCCTTCTACCATATCGCCGCGCGCCGCATTAGGGTGGGGCCGCCCCGAGCCGAGAGGACACGATTTGACCGAGCTTCGCCAACTCAGCGCCCGCGACGCCGCCCGCCGCATCGCCGAGCGCCGGCTCACCGCCGAAGCGCTCGCTACCGCCTATCTCGAACGCATCGCCGAGCGCGAGAGCGTCGTCGGCGCCTTCGAATATCTCGACCCCGACCGGGCCCTCGCTGCCGCCCGGGCGCGCGACGCCGAGCCGCCGCGCGGCCCGCTGCACGGGGTGCCGATCGCCGTCAAGGATCTGATCGACACCTGCGACATGCCGACCGGCTACGGCTCGCCGATCTATCGCGGGCACCGTCCGGCCGCCGACGCGGCCTGCGTCGCGCTGGCGCGCGCCGCCGGCGCGGTCGTGCTCGGCAAGACCGTCACCACCGAATTCGCCGCCTTCACCGCTGGCAAGACCGCCAACCCGAAAAACCCCGCCCATACCCCCGGCGGCTCGTCGAGCGGCTCGGCCGCCGCCGTCGCCGACGGCATGGCGCCGCTCGCCTTCGGCACCCAGACCGCCGGCTCGGTCATCCGCCCCGCCGCCTATTGCGGCGCCGTCGGCTACAAGCCGAGCTTCGGCCTCTTGCCGCGCGCCGGCATCAAGCCGCTCGCCGACAGCCTCGACACGCTCGGCATCATGGCGGGCAGCGTGCTCGACGCCGCTTTTTTCGCCGGCGTCCTGAGCGAGCGGCGCCCGCTGCGCGAACTGGCGATGCCGGATGCGGCGCCGCGCTTCGGGCTCTACCGCACGCCCTATTGGGATGCGGCGGAGCCCGCCACCGCGGCCGCTCTCGACGCGGCGCGCGCGAGCCTCGAAAAAGCCGGCGCCCGGATCGCGGAATTGGCGATCGCCCCCGAGCACGAGGGACTGAACGAGGCGCAGAACACGGTGATGCTCTACGAGATGACACGCTCGCTCGCGCATGAGCGGGTGATGTGCAGCGCCGAGCTGTCGCCGCGGCTCGCGCAGATGCTCGACGCCGGGATGTCGGTCGGCGCCGAGGATTATGACCGCGCGCTCGCCCGCGCGGCCGCCGCACGCGCCGCCCTCGGCGAGTTTTTCGGGGATTGCGACGCGGTCCTCGTGCCGGCGGCGCCGGGCGAGGCGCCGAACGGGCTCGGCAACACCGGCGACCCGGTCTTCAACCGCATGTGGACCCTGCTCGGAACGCCGGCCGTGACCTTGCCGGCACGCTGGGGCGAGAGCGGATTGCCGACCGGGGTGCAGCTCGTCGGGCGCCTCGGCGAGGATGCGCGGCTGCTCGCTGCGGCCGCCTTTCTCGAACGTGCGCTCGCGCGATGAGAGGATGGCGGCTCATCCTTGCCGCCGCCGCGGCGGCGCTCGCCGGCTGCTCGGCAGTCGAGCCCTATCCAACGCAGCCGGCGGAAGCGAAGAAGGGCGAGCCCGAGGGCGAGCGCGTCGCCATCTGCTACGACCGGCTCGCCAGCTCGCCGGCGCAGGTGCAGAAGAGCGCGCAGGCGCAATGCCCGCCCGCTACCCGCGCCGCCCTCCTCGACACCGACTATCACCTCGACTATTGCCCGCTCCTGCTGCCGGCCCGCGCCACCTTCGCCTGCGTGCCGCAGAAGAAATAGCCCCGCTCGGGAGAAGAAAATGCCCCGTCGCACGAGCGTTGCCGCGGTATTGCTGGGCCTCGCCGCACTGTTGCCCGGCGGGCCGGCGCAGGCGGCGCCGCCGGCGCGCCTTATGATCCTCGCCGCCGGCACGCTGGCGCGGCCGTTCCGCGACATCGACCGGCTGTTCGCCGCGCGCTACCCCGATGCGGTGCCGCAGCCGCAATTCGCCGGCAGCGTCAAGATGGCGCGCGAGATCACGCAATTGCACCAGCCGGCCGACATCCTCGCCGTCGCCGATTACAGCGTCATCCCGCAATACATGTTCGGCAAGGACGGACAGCCCGGCTATGCCGACTGGTATGCCGGGTTTGCGCGGAACGCCATCACCTTCGTCTATACGCCGCAAAGCAAATACGCCGCGGACGTGACGCCGGCGAACTGGTATCGCATGCTGGCGCGCAACGGCGTCGAGATCGGCCGCTCCAATCCCGATACCGACCCCTCCGGCTATCAGACCGTGCAGATGCTGTCGCTCGCCGAGCGATATTACAAGGCGCCGGGACTCGCCGCGCGCATCCTCGCCAATGCGCCCGCCGCCAATATGCGCGACACCGAGACCTCGCTGATCGCCGCATTGCAGTTGCACCAGATCGATTACCTCGCGATCTACCGCTCGGACGCGGTGCAGCACCATTTCCGGTACCTGCATCTGCCGGTGCGGATCGATCTCTCCGACCCGCGCCATGCCGCCGTCTACCGCGAGGCGGTGGCGCATACCAAAAACGGCGCGCTCCCCGGCCGGCCGATCGTCTATGCGGTGACGATCCCGAAACGGGCGCCGCACCCCGAATGGGCGCAGAAATACCTCGCCCTCCTGTTGGGGCCGCAGGGCCAGGCGGTCATGGAAAAGAACGGGTTCGGCGTCCTCGCCCCGCCTTACGCGGTCGGCGAGGCAGCGATGCCGGCGTCGTTGCGCGCGCTCGTCAAGCCCTGGCCGGGGTCGTGATCGGTTCGTACGCCAGTGCCGAGGGCGAGAAATCGACCCGACGTCATCGTCATACCGGCGAAAGCCGGTATCCACCGCGCATATGGGTCCCGGCTTCCGCCGGGACGACGAGAACATCGACGCGCGTCGGGACACGGTGATGCGCCGGGATGACCGCTTTGCGGCCTAGCCGGTCGGGCGGGCTGTTTCTGTGCTGCTGGCTGGCCGGCAGCCTGCTCGTCGGCTTCGTGGTGCTGCCGCTCGCCGCGCTCGGCCTGACGCCCTCCGCCTCGGCCCTGCGGCATGCGGCGCAGATGCCGCAATTGCGCGCGGCATTGTGGCTGAGCCTCGTGGGCTCGTTCCTGACGGCGCTCGCCGCCGCCTTTTTCGGGGTGCCGCTCGCCTATGGGCTGGCGCGCAGCCGGTTCCGCGGCAAGAGCGCAGTCGCGGCATTGATCGACCTGCCGCTGGCGGTGCCGCATACCGTCGCCGGCATTGCGCTGTTGATGGTGTTCGGGCGCGAGGGGCTGCTTGGGGCGCCGGCCGCCGCGCTCTTCGGCATCAAATTCTGGGGCACGCTGTGGGGCATTGTCGCGGCGATGCTGTTCGTTTCCGTCCCCTACACCGTCAATGCGGCGCGCATCGGCTTCGAGGCGGTCGATCCGCGATTGGAACAGGTCGGGCGCACGTTGGGGCTCGGGGCTTGGCCCGTCTGGCTGCGCATCAGCCTGCCCTTGGCGCGGCGCAGCATCCTGACGGGCCTCACCCTTACCTTCGCGCGCGCCATCAGCGAGTTCGGCGCGGTCGTCATCCTCGTCTATTACCCGATGACGGCGCCGGTGCGGATCTACACGCTCTTCGTGCGCTACGGCCTCGACGAGGCGGCCGCCGCCGCCGTCATCCTGCTCGCCCTCTGCCTCGCCCTCTTCATCCTGTTCCGGGCGCTCGCCTACGGGCGCGCCGTCGATGCGGGGGCCGGTCGGTGACCGCGAGAGGGCTCGAGATCGAGGGCCTGTCGCTGGCGCTCGGCGCGTTCGCGCTGAAAAGCGTCGGCCTCGCCGTCGCGGCGGGCGAGACCCTGGTCCTGCTCGGTCCGAACGGCGCCGGGAAATCGGTGACATTGGAGACCATCGCCGGCTTTCACCGGCCATCGGCCGGCCATATCGCGATCGGCGGGCGGGATGTGACGGGGCTGCCGCCCGAGCGCCGCAACGTCGCGCTGGTGTTGCAGAATTTCGGGCTGTTCCCGCATCTTTCGGTCAAGGGGAACGTCGCTCTTGGGCTGCGCCGTTCGCGCGGCGCGGCCGTCCGCGGCCGGCTCGCCCGGCTGCTCGACGAGTTCGCGATTTCCCACCTCGCCGAGCGCGCGCCGGCGGCTCTCAGCCCCGGCGAAAAGCAGCGCACCGCGCTCGCCCGCGCGCTCGCCGCGGAGCCCGACCTGTTTCTTTTCGACGAGCCGTTCTCGGCCCTCGACGCGGGCACGCGCGAGCGGCTGCGGCAGGAGCTGCGCGAGTTCCTGTCGCGCCGCGGCACGCCGGCGGTCTTCGTCACGCACGACCGCGCCGACGCGCTCGCTCTCGACGGCCGGCTCGCCATCATGCGCGGCGGCGGGATCGTGCAGCAGGGCGCCGCGCGGGCGGTGTTCGGGTCGCCGCGCGACCGCTTCGTCGCCGAGTTTCTCGGCGTCGAGAACCTGCTGCCGGCGCGCCTTGCCGGCCGCTCGGAGGGGCTCGTCACGCTGGCGCTCGGCGAGGCACGGCTGCGCGCCGCGGCGCCCGAGAGCCTGGTGGCGGGACCCGAAGTGCTGCTCGCGATCCGCGCCGACGAGATCGAGCTGCTCGGCGAGGATGCCGCGCCGCGGGCGCCGGCGAACCGGCTCGCGGCCCGCGTCGTCGGCGCCGCCGAGGAGGGAGCGCTGACCCGGGTTCGGCTCGATTGCGGCTTTCCGCTGACGGCCCTCATGATGCGCCGCGAAGCGCGCCGGCTCAGCCTCGCTTCGGGCAGCATCGTCGAGGTTGAAATACCTTGCGCCGCGATCCACCTTATGCCGCCTTGAGCCTCGCGCGGCCAATGAGCGCAGAGCGCGGAAATTGTGGCGCCGGCGGGGCCGCTTGTCGGATAATGGCGGGCGATGGATTACGAAAGCTTTTTCCGCGACCGGCTGGCGGCGCTGCGCGCCGAAGGCCGCTACCGCGTCTTCGCCGATCTCGAGCGGCGCTGCGGCCGCTTTCCGCGCGCCTTCGACCACCGCGTCGGCGCCGAGGTGACGGTGTGGTGCTCGAACGACTATCTCGGCATGGGCCAGCACCCCAAAGTGCTCGCCGCCATGCAGGAAGCGTTGCATTCGGCCGGCGCCGGCGCCGGCGGCACGCGCAACATCTCCGGCAACAACCATTTCCATCTGCTGCTCGAGCGCGAGCTGGCTGAGCTGCACGGCCGCGAGGCGGCGCTGGTCTTCACCTCAGGCTATGTCGCGAACGAGACGGCGCTCTCGACCTTGGCGCGCGACATCCCGGGCACGATCGTCCTGTCGGACGCGCTCAACCACGCCTCGATGATCGCCGGCATCCGCAACAGCCGCGCCGAAAAGCAGATCTTCCGCCACAACGACCCGCAGGATCTCGAACGCCTGCTCAAGCGCCTGCCGCCGGAGCGGCCGAAGCTCGTCGCCTTCGAATCGGTCTATTCAATGGATGGCGACATCGCGCCGATCGGCGAGATCTGCGAGGTCGCCGAGCGCCACGGCGCCATGACTTATCTCGACGAGGTGCACGCGGTCGGGCTCTACGGCGCGCATGGCGGCGGGGTGGCCGAGCGTGACGGCGTCATGCATCGCCCGACGGTCATCCAGGGAACCCTCGCCAAGGCGTTCGGCGTGATGGGCGGCTATGTCGCGGGCTCGGCCGCGCTCGTCGATTTCCTGCGCAGCCATGCGCCGGGCTTCATCTTTACCACCTCGCTGCCGCCGCTGCTGGCGGCGGGCGCGCTCGCCAGCGTGCGGCATCTGAAGGCGAGCAACGCCGAGCGCGAGCGTCATCAGGAGCGGGCGGCGCGCCTCAAACGCAGCCTGGGCGAGGCGGGGCTGCCGGTGATGCCGTCGCAGAGCCATATCGTGCCGGTCATGGTCGGCGATGCGGGCCTCTGCAAGCTCGCCTCGGACGAGCTCCTGGAACGCCACCGCATTTATGTGCAGCCGATCAACTACCCGACCGTGCCGCGCGGCCGCGAGCGGCTGCGCCTGACCCCGACGCCGCTGCACAGCGACGCCGACATCGAGACGCTGACGGCGGCACTCTGCGATATCTGGAGCCGCTTGAGCCTGCCGCGCGCCGCCTGAGGCGCCTTCCGAGGAGCAGCCGATGCGCGAATTTTACGCGGCGGCGCCGATCCCGATACGCGACGATCTCGCCGCCGCGCATGGCCGCGCCTGGGCGCGGATCGGCAAGCCGGGGACGTGGTGGACCGGCGAGGCGCGCGTCGCGATCGCCGACGAGACGCGCCGGGCGCCGTCCTGCGCCCTCTGCCGCGCCCGCAAAGAGGCGCTGTCGCCGGCGGCGGTTGCCGGCGCCCACGACAGAATCGGCGAACTTTCCGCGGCCGTCGTCGAGGTCGTGCATCGGGTGGCGACCGATCCCGGCCGGCTTGCCGAGCGCTGGTTCCGCGACATCCTCGCCGCCGGCCTCATGGCCGAGGAGTATGTCGAGGCGATCGGCGTCGTCGCCCATACGGTTGCGATCGACACCTTCGCGCGCGGCCTCGGCCTCGACCCGCTGCCGCTGCCGCAAAGCCGGCCGGGTTCGCCGTCGCGGCGACGCCCCGTCGGCGCGAAAGCGGGCCCGGCCTGGGTCCCCTGGCTCGAACCGGGCGAAGCGGGCGCCGGCGAGCTTTATGGGACGAGCCGGCCGCCCAACATCATGAAGGCGATGAGCCTCGTCCCCGACGAGGTGGCCTCGTTCTTCGATTTGGTCGCGCACCAGTACCAGCCGGCCGCGGCGATGCGCGATTTCTCGCGCGAATACCGGGCGATCAGCCACGCCCAGATCGAGCTGTTGGCGGCGCGCGTCTCGGCCCTCAACCGATGTCTCTATTGAACGACGAGCCACGCCTTGCTGCTCCGTGCGAGCGGCCTGACGCAGGCTAGGGCTTACGACCTCGCCGCCGTCATCGGCGGGGTCGAGGGGGGCGGTGCGCCGCATGGCCGGCTTCTCGTCGAATTCGCCGAAGCCGTGCTCGGCGAGGACGACGCGCGGCTCGCGCGCGCCCGCGCCGATTTGGGCGCCGCGGTCGGTTCCGCGGGGCTCGTCGATGCCGCCGCCGTCGCCGGCCTCTTCAACGCCATCGACCGGGTCGCCGATGCGACCGGCATCCCGCTCGAAGAGCAGAAGGCGCAGGCGAGCGCCGATTTCCGCGCCGCGCTCAGCCTCGACCGCTTCGCCGTCGCCGCGCGGGAGTGAGCTTCAGGGTTTATCGACTCGTCGTCCCGGCGAAGGAGAGTGTGAATCTTTTGCCGGGCTGCTGGGATCGGTGTCGTGCGTCCTTCGAGACGCGCCCTCCGGGTGCTCCTCAGGATGACGATTTTTCTTAATGCCATCAATGAAGTACATCATCCTGAGGAGGTGCGTAGCGCCGTCTCGAAGGACGCGATGCCGGGCCTGCAGCCCACATTTTCCTGCAAATATCTGCAATGATCGAGAGATCCTGGCGCTTTTCATGCGGCGGATTGGTGGACCCCGGCCTCCGCCGGGGTGACGAACGGTTGTAGCCTCTCAGCCGTCGAACCAGGGCCATTCGGCGCCACCTTCATGGGTGACGGCGCCCTTGTCGGCCTGCCCGACGAGGCGGGCGTATTTCGCAAGCAGCCCGGCGCGGTGGCGCGGCGGATGCGCCTGCCACTGCGCCCGGCGGGCGGAAAGTTCCGCCTCCTCGAGCAACAGGTCGATGCGCCGGGCCGTCACGTCGATGCGGACCCGGTCGCCGTCGCGCACCAGCGCCAGCGGGCCGCCGACCGCCGCTTCCGGCGCGACATGGCCGACGCAGATGCCGCGCGTGGCGCCCGAAAAACGGCCGTCGGTGACGAGCGCCACCTTCTCGCCCATCTGCTGCCCGGCGATCAGCGCCGTGATGCCGAGCATCTCGCGCATCCCCGGCCCGCCGACCGGGCCTTCGTTGCGCAGCACCAGCACCTCGCCCGCCCGGTAGTCGCGCGCCTCGACCGTCTTGACGCAATCCTCTTCGCATTCGAAGACGCGCGCCGGGCCTTCATGCACCATCGCCTTCAATGCCGCCGGCTTGATCAGCGCCCCGTCGGGCGCGAGGTTGCCCTTCAGGACGACGAGGCCGCCATCGGGCAGGAGCGGGTTCGCGACCGCGCGCACCACCGCGCCGTCGGGCGCCCCGGCCCGGCCATAGGCCTCGCGCAGCGTCTCGCCGGTGACGCAGAGGCAACCGCCGTCGATGTGCCCCGCTTCGATCAGCGCCTTCAGGATGACCGCCGTGCCGCCGATGTCGTAGACGTCCTTGGCGGTGAAGCGCCCGCCGGGCCGCAGATCGGCGATCAGCGGCGTGCGGGCCCAGACCCGCGCCATGTCGTCGAGGCCGAACGCGATGCCCGCCTCGTGCGCGATCGCCGGGATGTGCAGCGCCGCGTTGGTCGAGCCGCCCGTCGCCGCGACCATTGCGCAGGCGTTTTCGAGCGCCCGCCGCGTCACCAGATCGCGCGGCCGCGGCCCGCCTTTCTCGATCGCCTGCATGACGAGCGCCCCGGCATGCCGGGCATAAGCGGCGCGCTCGGCGAAGACGCCCGGCACCATCGAGACGTTCGGCACGCTGAGGCCCAAGGCCTCCGACACCATCGCCATCGTGTTGGCGGTGAACTGGCCGGCGCAGGCGCCGATGCTCGGCAGGCAAGCGCGTTCGAGCCGGTCGAGCGTCGCGGTGTCCATCGCCCCCGTCATCACCGCGCCGACCCCTTCGTAGGAATCGAGGATCGTCACCTCGCGCCCCTCGAAGCGGCCCGGAAGCGCGCTGCCGCCATAGACGAAGACCGCAGGCACGTTGCAGCGCACCATCCCCATCATGACACCCGGCAGGGTCTTGTCGCAGCCGCCGAAGCCGACGAGCCCGTCATAGGCGAGCCCGTGCACGACCGCCTCGATCGAATCGGCGATCAGCTCCCGCGACACCAGCGAGAATTTCATGCCCTCGTGGTTCATGCTGATGCCGTCGGAGACCGAGACCGTCGTGAACTCGCGCGGCGTGCCGCCGGCCTGCTCGATCCCTTCCTTTGCCGCCTCGACCTGCGGCCCATGCGTCATGTTGCACGGCGTCTGCTCGCCCTTCATGCTGACGACGCCGACCATCGGTTTTTCGATCGCCGCGTCGTCGAGCCCCATCGCCCGCATGAAGGCGCGGTGCGGCGTTCGGGAAAGCCCCTCCCTGGTGACCGCCGAGCGGAGTTTTCTCATCGCCGAGTGCCTTCCTTGTCCTACGACCGAGTAATCCAGCTCGCGCCGGACTGCCACAGGTTCATGCTCACCCTGTGATCGTGTCGTCCCGACGAAGGTCGGGACCCACCGCTGTCATGGATACCGGCCTCCGCCGGTATGACACGGAAAGTGGTCAGCCGGATCGCGCGCGAGCACGGCCGGCGAGGGACGAGCCGCCGGCCGCGCCTCAATAGACATGCTGGCCGCCGGTGACGAAGATTTCGGCGCCGGTGACGTAGGCGGCGTCCTCGCTGCACAGGAAGAAGATCGTGCCGGCGATGTCGGAGGGGATGCCGAGCCGGTGCAAGGGGATGCGCGGCAGAAGCTCGACCGTTTCGGGCGACAGCATCGCGGTCTCGATCTCGCCCGGCGCGACGGCGTTGACGCGCACCCGCAATTGGGCGAACTCGGCGGCCATCTCGCGCGTCAGGGCCGAGAGCGCCGCCTTCGAGGTCGCATAGGCGGCGCCCGCGAAGGGGTGCACGCGGTGGCCGGCGATCGAACCGATATTGACGATCGCCCCGCTCGCGGCCGAAAGCGGCTCGGCGAAGGCGCGCGCCAGGATCAGCGGCACGAAGAAATTGACCTGAAAGACGTGGCTCCACTCGCCGAGGTCGGTATTGAGGCAGCCGAGCCGCTCGCCCGTCGGCGCCTTCGGCGACACCCCGGCATTGTTGACGAGCGCGTGCAATTTGCCGTCGATGAACTGCCGCGCCTCGGCGATGAAGCGCTCGACCTCGGCGGGCTGCGCGAGATCGGCGGTGATGTGGTGCGTCCAGTTCGGGTCGCGCTTGCATTCGGGCGGCACCTCCTCACGCGAGCAGGTGATGATCCGCCACTGCGATTCGCTGAAGCGCTTCACCGTCGCATGCCCGATGCCGCGGCTGGCGCCGGTCAGCAGCAGCACTTTTCTCTGGTCGCTCATCGCGCCGCCGTCCGCGTCTTCGCCGGCTCCTTCGCCGGGAAGCTGGCGCGCGCCTCCTCGATCCCTTCCGGGTCCTGGTGGATGATGATCTCGGCGTTGGGATAGGCCTCGCGCAGGTTCCCCTCGACCTCGTCCGAGATCTGGTGCGCGCGCAAGAGGCTCATCGCGCCGTCCATCTCGATATGCAGCTGGATGAAGGCGGTGGGGCCGGCGACGCGCGTCTTCAGATCGTGCGCGGCGACGACCTCGGGGTGCGCCTGCGCGATGGCGCGGATGCGGGCGCGCTCCTCGTCCGACAGCTCGCGGTCCATCAGCTGCGTCAGCGACACCCGCGCGAGGCGCGCCGCGCTGTAGGTGATCCACAGGCCGATCGCGCCGCCGAACAGCGGGTCGATGATCGGGAGTTTGAGGCGGCTTTCGAGCACGAGGGCGGCGAGCACGCTCAAATTCAGGATGAGGTCGCCGCGATAGTGCAATTCGTCGGCGCCGACCGCCAAGGAGCCTGTTTTTTTGACGACATGCCGCTGAAACGAGACGAGGCCGAGCGTCACGACGATGGCGAACAGCATGACCGCGATGCCGGTCGGAGGGTTTTGGATCGGCGCCGGCAAGATCAGCCGCCGCACCGCCTCGGCGAGCAGCCACAAGGCGCTGCCCGCGATGAACGCCGATTGCCCGAGGACGGCGAGCGGTTCGGCCTTGCCGTGCCCGAAGCGGTGCTCGCGGTCGGCCGGCGCCATCGCCTGGCGCAAGGCGAAGAGGGTGACGAGCGAGGCGAGCGCGTCGAGCATCGAATCGATGAGGCTCGACAAGAGCGCCACCGAGCCGGTGCCGAGCCAGGCGCCGAATTTCGCCGCGATCAAGACCAGCGCGACCGAAACCGAGGCATAGCTCGCCCGCCGCCGCAGCCGATTTGCGGCGGCGCGGTGGCTCAGGGGTAGAGGCGCTGCCGCCGCCATCCGTCACCTGTGCGCATGAAGAGCCACCGGTCGTGCAGCCGCGACGGCCGCTCCTGCCAGAATTCGATGCGTTCCGGGACGACCCGGAAGCCCGACCAAAAGGCGGGCCGCTCCACGATAGCGCCCTCGAAGCGGCGCGTGAACTCCTCGAGGCGCGCCTCCAACACGGCCCGGCTCTCGAGCACCCGCGACTGGTCCGATGCCCAGGCGCCCAGCTGGCTCTCGCGCGGCCGCGTCGCGAAGTACGCGTCCGCCTCCTCGCCGGCGACCGCTTCCGCAGTCCCTTCGATGCGCACCTGCCGCGCCAGCGATTTCCAATGAAAGCACAAGGCCGCGTAGGGATGCGCGTCGAGCTCCCGCGCCTTGCGGCTTTCGAGGTTCGTGTAGAAGACGAAGCCGCGCTCGTCGAAGCCTTTGAGCAGCACCGCGCGCAGCGACGGCCGGCCGTCGCCCGCCACCGTCGCGAGCGTCATTGCATGCGCGTTGGGTTCGCCCTTCCAGGCTTCCTCGAACCAGCGCGCGAACGGCGCGAGCGGCTCCAATTCGGCGATTTCGTCCATTCCGGTTCCCGTCTCCAGCCGGCAATCTATATCGCGATCGGCTGAAGATGGGTACGGGGGCGGGGTCTCGTTAGGCCCACCGATTGGCCGGCCGGCGCTGCTTCGTGTAGGATGCGCCCTATCGGGAGCGCGTCGCCGCTCCCCATTCCGGTTTCGGGGAGCAGAATGGCGCTGATGTCGGGAAAGCGGGGCCTCATCATGGGCGTGGCCAACGACCGCTCGCTCGCCTGGGGCATCGCCAAGACGCTCGCCGCGCACGAGGCGGCCCTCGCCTTCACCTATCAGGGCGAGGCCTTCGCAAAGCGCGTCCGGCCGCTTGCCGAGAGCCTCGGCAGCGATCTCGTGCTCGATGTCGACGCCGTCTCGCAGGCGAGCCTCGACGCGCTCTTCGCGACGCTGGCGGCGCGTTGGGGCCGGCTCGATTTCCTCGTGCACGCGATCGCCTTCTCCGACAAGGCCGAGCTGACCGGCAAATACGTCGATACCTCGCGTGCCAATTTCCTGAAGACGCTCGAGATCTCCTGCTATTCCTTCACCGATATCTGCCGGCGAGCCGCCCAGCTGATGCCGGAGGGCGGCAGCCTGTTGACGCTGACCTATGCCGGCGCCGAGCGGGTCATGCCGCATTACAACGTCATGGGCGTCGCGAAAGCAGCGCTCGAGGCGAGCGTCAAGTATCTCGCGGTCGATCTCGGCGGCGGCAAGATTCGCGTCAATGCGATCTCGGCCGGGCCGGTCAGAACCCTCGCATCCTCGGCGATCGGCGATTTTCCCTACATCCTCAAATGGAGCCGGTACAATTCGCCCTTGAAGCGCAACGTCACGCTCGAGGATGTCGGCGGCGCCGCGCTCTATCTGCTGAGCGAGCTTTCGTCCGGCGTCTCGGGCGAGGTGCACCACGTCGATTGCGGCTACCACGTCGTCGGCATGAAGGCCGTCGACGCCCCCGACATCTCGGTGGTTTGATGGGCAGGTCGGTCCCGTAATGCGAAGGTCTGCGTCATACCGGCGAAGGCCGGTATCCACGGCCGCCATGGGCCCCGGCCTCCGCCGGGACGACCAAAACGGCGGGGCATTTTCCTAACCATGGCCGGCAATTCCTTCGGCACCCTTTTCCGTTTCACGACCTGGGGCGAGAGCCACGGGCCGGCGATCGGTTGCGTCGTCGACGGCGCGCCGCCCGGCCTGCCGCTCGCCGAGCCCGACATTCAGGCCTGGCTCGACAAGCGCAAGCCCGGCCAGTCGCGCTTCACGACGCAGCGCCGCGAAGCGGACCTCGTCCAGATCCTCTCGGGCACCTTCGATGGGTTGACGACCGGCGCGCCGATCCAGCTGTTGATCGAGAACACCGACCAGCGCTCGAAAGACTACAAGAACATCGCCGACCGCTTTCGCCCCGGCCACGCCGATTACACCTACTGGAAGAAATACGGCATCCGCGATTACCGCGGCGGCGGCCGCGCCTCGGCGCGCGAGACCGCCTCGCGCGTCGCCGCCGGGGCGGTCGCGCGCAAGGTCTTGGGCGAGGGCGTCAGGGTCCGCGGCGCGCTGGTGCAGGTGGGACCGCACGCGATCGACCGCGCGCATTGGGATTGGCGGGCGACGGCGGAGAACCCGTTCTGGTGCCCGGACGCCGCGGCGGCGCTCAAATGGGCCGACTACCTCGACAAGCTGCGCAAGGAGGGCTCTTCGGCCGGCGCCGTCATCGAGATCGTCGCCGAAGGCGTGCCGCCGGGCTTGGGCGACCCCGTCTACGACAAGCTCGACGGCGACCTCGCCCGCGCGCTGATGACGATCAACGCCGTCAAGGGGGTCGAGATCGGCGAGGGCTTCGCGGCGGCCGCGTTGCGCGGCGAAGAGAACGCCGACGAGATGCGGATGGGGCAGGAGGGGCCGATTTTCCTGTCGAACCATGCCGGCGGCATATTGGGCGGCATCTCGACCGGTCAGCCGATCGTCGCCCGCTTCGCCGTCAAGCCGACGAGTTCGATTCTGCATCCGATGCGCACCATCGACGTCGACGGCAACGAGGTCGAGATCTCGACGCACGGCCGGCACGACCCCTGCGTCGGCATCCGCGCCGTGCCGGTAGGCGAGGCGATGGTCGCCTGCGTCCTCGCCGATCATCTGCTGCGCCAGCGCGCGCTCCGCGGGAGCGTGTGAATTGCGCCGGCGCAGGCCCTGATGCGGCGCTTCGTCGTCGGCTTTCTTGCCGTCGTCGGCGCGATCGTCTTGCTCGTCGCCGGCGGCATCGCTCTCTTGCTCGCGCATGCGGTCTCGCCGGCGCTGCCCGACAAGATCGTGCTGACCGTCGATCTGCGGCAGGGGCTCGCCGAAGGCGCGGGCGAGAGCGCCTTGCGGCGCCTCGTCGTCCCCGCCAAGCCGACGATGCGCGATTTTCTCGACGCGATCGTGCGCGCCGGGCGCGATCGGCGCGTCAAGGGGCTCGTCGCCTTCCTCGGCGGCAGCGCGCTCGGCTTCGCCGACGCGCAAGAAGTCCGCGACGCGATCGCCGGGTTTCGCCGGCACGGCAAGTTCGCGATCGCGTTTTCCGACAGCTTCGGCGAATTGGGCGCCGGCACCGGCGGCTATTATCTCGCGACCGCCTTCGACAAGATCTGGCTGCAGCCGATGGGCAGCCTCGGCCTGACCGGGATCTATAGCGAGGTGCCGTTCTTCAAGGGCACCTTCGGCCTCCTCGGGATCACCCCGGAATTCGATCACCGCGGGCCGTACAAGACGGCGATGAACAGCCTGACGCACAGCCGCATGACGCCGGCGCATCGCGAGGAGACGGAGGCGCTCATTCATTCGACCGCCGGCGGGATCGTCGACGGCATCGCCCGGGACCGCAAGCTCGATCCCGAAACCGTGCGGCAGCTGGTCGACGCGGGGCCGTACCTCGCCCAGTCGGCGCTCGCGAAAAAGCTCGTCGATCGGCTCGGCTATCGCGACGAGGTGCTCGCCCGCGCCCGCGCGCTGGCCGGACCGGGGTCGAAGACGGTGCGGCTTTCCAGCTATCTCGATCGCGCCGGGCGGCCCTACACGCACGGCGCGCGGATAGCGGTCGTCTATGCGAGCGGCCTGATCGTCCGCGGCGGCGGCGCGCACAATCCGCTCTTCGGGTCGCAGGAAATGGCCGCCGACAAGGTCGCGCGCGCCTTTCGCCGGGCCGCGCGCGACAAGAGGGTGCGCGCGATCCTCTTCCGCATCGACAGCCCCGGCGGCTCGGTCGTCGCCTCGGAGACGATCTGGCGCGCCGTCGCAAAGGCCCGCGAGAAGGGCAAGCCGGTCGTCGTCTCGATGGGCGATCTGGCCGGCTCGGGCGGCTATTACATCGCCGCCGGAGCCGACAAGATCGTCGCCGAGCCGGCGACGCTCACCGCCTCGATCGGCGTCTTCGCCGGCAAGTTCGTTATCTCCGGGCTGTTGAAAAAGCTCGGCGTCACGACCGATTCGGCGCAGTTCGGCGAGGATGCCGGGATGTTTTCGAGCACGCAGGAATTCACGCCCGCGCAGCAGCGGAAATTCGAGGCGTTCCTCGACGCGGTCTACGAGGGCTTCAAGAAGCGCGTCGCCGAGGGCCGACACATGAGCCTCGATGCGGTCGAGAAGGTGGCGCAAGGCCGCGTGTGGACCGGCGCGCAGGCGAAGGCGCGCGGCCTCGTCGATGCGCTCGGCGGCTTCGGCACGGCGCTCGATCTCGCCAAGGCGGCGGCGCACATCGCGCCGAATGCGCCTGTCGATCTCGTCGTCTACCCGCGCAAGAAGGGGCTCCTCGCTTCTCTCTACGGCGCCTTCGCCGACCGCGAAGACGACAGCGGCCCGGTCGCCTCGCGCGCCGCCGGCGATCTGCTGCCGCTCTTACGCCAGGCGCGGCTGCTCCTCGCCAATCCGGGCGTGCTGACGATGCCGATCGTCGGCGAGTTCCGGTGATGCAGGTAAATCTCCGCGCTCCCTTTTGCTTCCCTCTCTCCCCGCTTGCGGGGGGAGAGGGCAGGGTGAGGAGGGTGCCTGCGGCGAGGCTCGGCGCCGCCCACCTCACCCTCCCATCGCGGCGCGATGGGCCCCTCCCTCTCCCCCCAATGGGCGGAGAGGGACATATATCGGCACTGTGATGCGAGAGGATCTGTTTCACCCGGCGGTCGCGGCGTGGTTCGAGGCGAGCTTCGCGGCGCCGACCGCGGCGCAGGCGGAAGCCTGGCCCTCGATCCAGGGCGGCGGGCATGTGCTGATCGCCGCCCCGACCGGCTCGGGCAAGACGCTCGCCGCCTTTCTCGCGGCGATCGATAGGCTCGTCCGCCGCGGCCTCGCCGAGGGCCTCAGGGACGAGACCGAGATCGTCTACGTCTCGCCCTTGAAGGCGCTCTCGAACGACATCAAGAAGAACCTCGAAGCCCCGCTCGCCGGCATCGGCGAGGCGCTCGGCAAGGCAGGCCTGCCGCCCGTGCCGATCCGCACGCTGGTGCGCACCGGCGACACCGCACAGGCCGAGCGCGACAAAATGAGGCGCGCGCCGCCGCACATCGTCGTCACCACCCCGGAATCGCTCTACATCCTGCTCGGCTCCGCTTCCGGCCGCGCCATGCTGGCGACGACGCGGACCGTCATCGTCGACGAGATCCACGCGCTCGCGCCGAACAAGCGCGGCGCCCATCTCGCGCTGTCGCTGGAGCGCCTCGAAGCGCTCTGCGGCCGCCCGTTGCAGCGGATCGGCCTGTCGGCGACGCAAAAGCCGATCGAGGCGGTCTCGCGGTTTCTCGTCGGCGCGCGCGAGGCGGCCTGCAAGATCATCGACACCGGCCATGTGCGGGCCCGCGAGCTTGCGCTCGAGCTCCCCTCGGCGCCGCTCGAAAGCGTGATGTCGGGCGAGGTCTGGGAAGAGGTTTACGACCGCCTCGCCGCGCTCGCCTGCGAACACCGCACGACCCTGATCTTCGTCAACACGCGCCGCATGGCCGAGCGCGCGACGCGGCAATTGTCGCTGCGCCTCGGCGAGAAGGACGTCGCGGCGCATCACGGCAGCCTGTCGAAAGAGCATCGGCTAGACGCCGAAGAGCGCCTCAAGGCGGGGCAATTGCGGGCGCTCGTCGCCACCGCCTCGCTCGAGCTCGGCATCGACATCGGCGATGTCGATCTCGTCTGCCAATTGGGCTCGCCGCGCTCGATCGCGAGCTTTCTGCAGCGCGTCGGCCGGTCCGGGCATCAGGTCGGCGGCACGCCGAAAGGCCGGCTCTTCCCGACCTCGCGCGACGAGCTGGTCGAATGCGCGGCCCTCCTCGACAGCGTGCGCCGCGGCGAGCTCGACCGGCTCCATATGCCGCAAGCGCCGCTCGACGTGCTGGCGCAGCAGATCGTCGCCGAAGCGGCGGCGCAGGATTGGCCCGAAGCCGAGCTCTACGCGCTGTGCCGCCGCGCCCACCCCTATCGCGAGCTGCCGCGGCAGGATTTTCGGGCGATCCTGCGCATGCTCGCCGACGGCTTCACGACGCGGCGCGGCCGGCGCGGCTCGCTCCTCCATTACGACGCGGTCAACCGAATGGTGCGCGGCCGGCGTGGCGCGCGGCTCGTGGCGCTCACCTCGGGCGGGACGATCCCCGACACCGCCGACTACCAGGTATTGCTCGAGCCCGAGAGCCAGTTCATCGGCACCGTCAACGAGGATTTCGCGGTCGAGAGCCTCACGGGCGATGTCTTCCAACTCGGCAACAGCGCCTACCGCATCCGCCGCGTCGAGCGCGGCGTCGTGCGCGTCGAGGACGCGCAGGGCGAGGCGCCGAACGTGCCGTTCTGGCTCGGCGAGGCGCCAGGGCGCAGCGACGAGCTTTCGCAGGCGGTGTCGCGGCTGCGCGCCGAGATCGCCTGCCGGCTGGGGCAAGGCGCGGCGACCTCCTGGCTCGTCGAGGAGGTCGGGATCGCGCCGCCGGCGGCGGAAGAACTGGTCGAATACCTCGCCGCCGCAAAGGCCGCCCTCGGCCTCCTGCCGACCCGCGAGGAGATCGTCTTCGAGCGCTTCTTCGACGCGACGGGCGGCATGCAGCTCGTCATCCATTCGCCCTACGGCAGCCGCATCAACCGCGCCTGGGGCCTCGCCTTGCGCAAGCGCATCTGCCGCACCTTCAATTTCGAGATCCAGGCGGCGGCGACCGAGGACAACATCGTCTTGTCGCTGACGACGGCGCACAGCTTTTCCCTCGAGGAGGCGGCGCGCTATCTGCACTCGAACTCGGTGCGCGAGGTCCTGATCCAGGCGGTGCTCGACGCGCCGATGTTCGCGACGCGCTGGCGCTGGGTCGCCGCCGTCGCGCTCGCCCTGCCGCGCTTCCGCGGCGGCAAGAAATTGCCGGCGCCGCTCGCCCGCATGGAAGCCGAGGATCTGCTCGGCGGGGTCTTTCCGGACCAGATCGCCTGCGCCGAGAACCTCGTCGGGGCGCGCGAGATTCCGGACCATCCGCTCGTCCGCCAGGTGCTCGCCGATTGCCTCGAAGAGGCGATGGACGCGGGCGGCCTCGTGCGGCTGATCGCCGGCATCGAGGCGGGCGCGGTTCGCGTCGCCGCGCGCGAGCTGACCGAGCCCTCGCCGCTGGCGCTCGAAGTCCTCTCGGCCCGACCCTACGCCTATCTCGACAACGCCCCGCTCGAGGAGCGGCGCACGCAGGCGGTCATGGGCCGGCGCTGGCTGTCGCCGGAAGCGGCCGCCGATATCGGCCGGCTCGACAAGGAGGCGATCGAGCGCGTCCGGGGCGAAGCCTGGCCCGAGGCTGCAAACCGCGACGAACTGCACGACGCGCTGGTTTGGCTCGGCTTTCTGACCGAGGAAGAAGCGACGGCAGAGCCGCAATGGCGCGAATTGCTCGGCGAACTGGCGGGCGAGGGGCGCGCGGCGCGCCTCGATAGGCCGGCGGGCGCGCTGTGGATCGCCGCCGAGCGGCTGCCGCAGTTCCGCGCGATCTGGCCGGAAGCCGCGCTCGCCCCGCCGATCCGCGCCCCCGAGGGCGACGACAGGGCCTATGCGCCGGAGGAGGCGCTCGTCGAAATCCTGCGCGGCCGGCTCGAAGGGCTGGGGCCGGTCGCCGAGGAGAGCCTCGCGCGACCGCTCGGCCTGCCGCAGAGCGAGGTTGCGGCGGCGCTCGCGCGGCTCGCCGGCGAAGGCTTCGCCTTGCGCGGCCGGTTCACCGGCGGGGAGCAGGAGGAATGGTGCGAGCGCCGGCTCTTGGCGCGCATCCATCTCTACACGGTGAAGCGGCTGCGCGCCGAGATCGAGCCCGTCGCGGCGCGCGACTTCCTGCGCTTTCTGTTGCATTGGCAGCGCGTCGTCGCGGAAAGCCGCATGCAGGGGCCGGACGCGCTGGAAGTCGTGGTCGGCCAGCTCGAGGGCTTCGCGGCGCCGGCGCAGGCTTGGGAAACCGAGATCCTGCCGGCGCGGCTCGTCGGTTACGACCCGGCCTGGCTCGACGACCGCTGCCTTTCGGGCCGCATCGCCTGGGCGCGGGTGCGGCCGAAGAGCGGCCGAGCCGCGGGCGAGCACGCGGCCGGCCCGGTGCGCAGCACGCCGATCGCGCTCTTCGCCCGCCGCCACATGGCCTATTGGGCGCCGGCCTCGCCGCCCGAGGCGGCGGAGCCGAGCAGCCGCGCGCGGGCGGTTCTCGAATGCCTGCGCGCGAACGGCGCCTCGTTCTTCGACGAGCTGGTCGAAGGGACGGGTCTGTTGCGCCCGCAAGTCGAGGAGGCGCTCGCCGAACTGGTCGGCCTCGGCCTCGTCATCTCGGACAGCTTCGCCGGGCTGCGCGCGTTGCTGGTGCCGAGCGGAAAGCGCCAGCGGCGCACCGTCTTCGGCATGGCCGACGCCGGCCGCTGGGCGCTCGCTCGCCGCGCCGCGCCGCCGGCCGCGCCCGAGACGGCCGAATATCTGGCGCGCGCGCTGTTGCGCCGCTACGGCGTCGTCTTCTGGCGGCTCCTCGAACGCGAGGCGCAGGCGCTGCCGCCGTGGCGCGATCTCTTGCGCGTCTACCGCCGGCTCGAGGCGCGCGGCGAGATCCGCGGCGGTCGCTTCGTCGCCGGCTTTGCCGGCGAGCAATATGCGCTGCCGGAGGCGGTCGGCGCCTTGCGCGAGATCCGCAAGAAGCCGCCGACCGGCGTTCTCGTCTCGCTGTCGGCCGCCGACCCCTTGAACCTCGCCGGCATCCTGACGCCCGGGCCGAAGCTCGCCGCGATCGGCGGCAACCGGCTCTTATGCCGCGACGGGCTGCCGGTCGCGTTTCTGACCGGCGGCGACGCGCATTTCCTCGAAACCCTCGAAGGGCCGCAGGAATGGCAGGCGAAAAAGCTGCTGCGCCGCTCCTCTGCGCCGCCCGTCCTCGCCGACCTCGTCTGACGTGTGCTAGAAACCTCGCATGCTCGGCGCGCTCGACACCTTGCAGACCATGAAACGCCTCAAGGAGGCGGGCTTCAACGAGGCCCAAGCCGAGGCGATGACCGAGGTCCTGCGCGAAAGCCGCGAAGGGACTATCGCCGATCTGGCGACCAAGGCCGACATTGCGGAACTGAAATCCGAGATAGCCGGTGTCCGATCCGAAATGGCGCTGTTGCGGCAGGAAGTCGAGGCGAAGCTCGCAAGCTTGGAGGCCAGGATTGCAGGCTCGGAGGCGAAGTTCGAATCGAAGCTCGAAATTTTGCGCCGGGACATGACGATACGGCTCGGCAGCATGCTGGTCGTCATGACCGGGACCCTGCTCGCCGCCAAGCTCTTCGGCTGATGCTGCTCGTCACTGATGACGCCGAAGAGCCTCGCGCCGCCCTATGCCGACGATGACAGGCTCCCCGATGAGGAGCGTGTGTTCTTGGAGCGCGCGCGGGCGCTCGTTCCGGTCGTCGCCGAGCGCGCGCCGGCGGCCGCCGCGGCGCGGCGGCTTTCGCCCGAGACGATCGCCGATTTCCATGCCGCCGGCATATTGCGCATCCTGCAGCCGCGCCGCTTCGGCGGCCTCGAGGGCCGCTTCAGCATCTTCTCGCGCATCGTCGAGGAATTGAGCTACGGCTGCGCCTCGGCCGGCTGGGTCTATGCGGTCCTGGCCGAGCACCAATGGATCATCGCCGCCTATCCGGAAAAGGCGCAGATCGACGTCTGGGGCGAGCATCCCGGGGCCGTCGCCGCCTCCTCGCTGGCGCCGCGCGCCGCGGCCAGCCGCGCCGCCGGCGGCTGGCGGCTCTCCGGGCGTTATTCCTTTTCGAGCGGCTGCGATTACGCGCAATGGGCGATCATCGGCGCCTTTCTCGGGGAGATGGGCGACCCGCGCGCGATCGCCTATCTCCTGGTGCCGTTCGCCGAGATCGAGATCGTCGACGACTGGCACGTGCTGGGGCTCGCCGGCACCGGCAGCAAGTCGCTCGTGCTTGACGACGTCTTCGTGCCCGAGCATCGCGCCGTCATGCTCGCCGACCTTTATGCCGGCACGGCGCCCGGCGCGCTGGTGCACCCGCAATATCCGGTCGTGCGCGCGCCGCGCGGCTATCTCGTCGCCTATTCGCTGCCGCCCGTCGCGATCGCGCTCGCCCGGCGCGGCCTCGACATCGCCTGCCGCACGCTCGCGGGGCGCGTGTCGCGCGGCGTCACCCGGCTGAAAGATTCCGAGGCCGTGCAGATGGCGGTCGGCGAGGCGGCGGCGGCGATCGAGGCGGCGACGCTGTTGCTATATGAAGGCCGCCGCGCGACGACCGAGGCGGTCTCCTCCGGCCGGCATATCGCCGAGGCGGAGGCGCTCGGCAGCCGCCGCGACATGGTCTTCGCGCAGCATCAGGCGGCCTGGGCGCTCGATCGCTTGTGCGAGGCGGCGGGCGCGCGCTGGGTCTATGACGATGACCCGCTCGGCATGATCCGCCGCGACGTGACGACGATCGTCACGCACCACGCCGCCAGCCGGCAGGCCGCCTATGCCGCCTGCGGCCGGGCCTTGCTCGACCGTTAGATGGTCATTGCGAGGCGCACACGCGCCGCGGCAATCTCGCTGGGATTGCTTCGCTTCGCTCGCAATGACGAGAACTCAAGAGGAGGAACAACGGATGACGATCGGCGGTGAAATGATTTCGGGCGCGTTCGCCGGGCTGGCATTCATCGGCTGCAGCCTCGGCGGCGGGACGCCGCGCCCGGCGGGAGGCAGGCGCCGCGAGGTCGTCGTCAGCGGCAAGCGCGTCAAGACCGTCGATATCCACGCGCACTGCACGGTGCCGGAGGCGGTGGCGCTGTTGGGCGGGCCGGTCGAGCCGGCCTTGCGCATGTCCGATACGAGTGCGCGTGTCAAGGCGATGGACGAGCAGGGGATCGATGTCGAGGCGCTCTCGATCAACCCCTATTGGTACGGCGCCGAGCGCGACCTCGCGGCCGAGCTGATCCGCGTCCAGAACGAAAAGCTGGCCGAGGCGATCGCCGGCAGCGACCGCTTCACCGCCTTCGCGACGGTCGCCCTGCAACATCCCGCGCTCGCCGCCGAGCAGCTCGAACATGCCGTCAAAAGGCTCGGCTTCCGCGGCGTCTCGACCGGCGGCAGCGTCAACGGCGCCGATCTTTCCGACGCGAAATTCCACCCTTTCTGGCAGAAGGCCGAGGAGCTGGGCGTCCTCGTCTTCATGCATCCGCAGGGGACGAGGGAGTTGGAGGCGAGCGGCCGGCTCGGCGGCAGCGGGCTGTTGACGAACACGATCGGCAACCCGCTCGAGACGACGATCGCGCTGTCGCACCTGATCTTCGAGGGGACGCTCGACCGCTTCCCCGGCCTCAAGATCTGCGCCGCGCACGGCGGCGGCTTTCTGCCCTCCTATGCCGCGCGCTCGGACGCGGTGTGCAAGACCTTCCCCGACCGCGTCGGGCCGTTGCCGAAAAAGCGGCCGACCGAGTATCTGCGGCAGCTTTATTTCGACACGATCGTCTTCACCCCCGAGGCGTTGCGCCACCTCGCCGCCGAGGCCGGCCCCGGCCAGATCATGATGGGAACCGACTACCCTTATCCGTGGACCAGCACCTCGGTCGATCACATCCTGGAGACGCCGGGTCTGTCGGACGCCGACCGCATCGCGATGCTCGGCGGCACCGCGGCGAAGCTGTTGGGCATCGGGTAGCCCGCGTCTTCATGTCATATCGGCGAAGGCCGGTATCCACGTCTGCCGTGGGTCCCGGCCCTCGAGCGTGTGAAGGTATCGAAAAAGTGGGCTGCAGGCCCGGCATCGCGTCCTTCGAGACGGCGCTTCGCACCTCCTCAGGATGATGTACTTCATTGATGGAATTAAGAAAAGTCGTCATCCTGAGGAGCACCCGGAGGACGCGTCTCGAAGGACGCACGACGACGATCCCAGCGGCCCGGCAAAAGATTCACACTCTCCTTCGCCGGGACGACACATGAGGGTGTCTACTCCGCCGCCGCCTTCATCCGCCAGCTCGCCAGTTCGGCCCAGCTTTCGGCTTCCATGAACTGCGCCCAGCGGCGGTAGAGGTTGCGCATCGGCTCTTCGCTCGACTGCGCCTGCGTGATATCGATGACCGCGCCCGCCACCTTGAGGCCGTCCCATTCGTAATTCCGGACGGCGCGGCCGATCCCTTGCGCATAGCAATAGGGGTGGCGGCGCGCGACCGTGCCGCGGCTGGCGGCATGCGCGTAGTTCCAGTTCTCCATGTCGTCGCCCTCGGTCATCCCGGCCGGGCCCGAATAGCGGATGTAGTAGTCGCGCAGGAAATTCTTCACTTCCGCCGGCGCCTCGCGGTCGACGAAATACCACCGCCAGCACTCGGTCTGGTGCGCGCCGCGCGGGTGCCACACCGCGATCGAGCGCGGCTGGCGCGGGTGCAATGCGGTATTGGGAAAGATCTCGCCCGGCGCGCCGACGAGCCGCGCCCGCTCGCCGCCGCGCCGGCGCCGCTCCGCTTCGCAATGGCGGAAATATTCGGCGACGGCCGGCGCCTGCGCGTAGGCGGCCGGTGTCGGACGGTCGCTCGGCAGCAGATAGAGGATCGTCTCATGGCCGCGCTCGGGCTCGCAAACCTGCAGCCGGCGGCCGATCAATCGCTCCTGCATGTCGCGCCGGCCGGTGCCGGACGGCCCGATGCCGACCAGATCGACCGAGCGGTGGCTGATGTTGTGATAGGTGTCGCCGCTGAAATTCTCGGCCGGGAATTTCCAGTTGCAGGGAATGAGCCATTTCTGGACGCCGCCCAACACCTCGGCCTGCCCTTCGCGGCCGTCCCAGCCGTCGAGCACGAGATCGAGATAGCCCGCGAAATCGCCGAGATACTCGGCGAGCGATGGCGCCTCGGCATCCCAGCAGGCCCAGATCGAGCCGTGGTAGTTCTCGCACTGCGCCACCTCGACGAGGCCCCATTTCGCGCGGTCGAGGCGGCTCTCGTAGGCCTCCTTGAAATAGGGGACGCCGACGAGGCGGCCGTCGAGGCCGTAGCTCCAGCCGTGATAGGGGCAGGTGAAGACGGTCGTCGAGCCTTCGTCGTAGCGGCACACCTTCATGCCGCGATGCCGGCAGGAATTGAGAAAGACGTGGATCTGCCCCACCCGGTCGCGGCACAGGATCACCGACTCCTCGCCCATGCAGGAGACG
>DATLKN010000053.1:0-38190 GCA_035538335.1 Allostellaceae bacterium | reverse complement strand
GGCCGTCGCTTCCTGCCAATTCTTCCCGCCGATTGCCATCCACGGCGGCGCGGGCCAGCACCGCCCCCCAGACCTGGCCACCAGCGAGATCCCAGCCGGGTTAGGATGGCCGAGTTGGACCGTTTTTCAGCAGCCTGCTAGGCCGGCGCTGGAAAGGTTCGTGGCGCTGAGCGCCTCGTCGACGGCGGGTGGCGCTGATCCCAGACCGGCGCCAACCAGCACGAGCCCCAGGTAGAGCATCTGGGTCCCCACCCGTCCCAGCGCCTCCCAGCGGCGCTCGACACGGCAGTTGAGGCGCCGGCAGGTCTCGGCGATCGCCCGCTCGACGATCTCGGCGCGGGCCGCGCATCGCCCCCGGCATCGTCATCTTCATGCCGGCCATGTAGCTGAGGCCCAGCGGCAGCTTGCCGAGCTTCACCTTCAAGGCCGAGCCGTCCGTCAAGACGAGCCCGATCTGCTCGCGCGGCGCGATCGGCCGTCGCGCGCAGAGGATCGCGACGTGCTCCCAGGGCGAGCCCCAGGCGTCGAAATCGAAGATGTTGAAGGGCGCGAGGTCGATCGCCCGCATGACGCGCCGGCTGTCCGCGACATAGAGCAGGCGCCGGTCGCGATACCAGGTGAGGTCGCAGCCGACATAGCCCGCAGCGCGCGCCCAGACGGCGCGATAGAGCTGGCCTTCGCCGGCGAAGGCGTCGAACACCGCCGCCCCGCCGCCGATCGCCTGCAGGACGTTCTCGCGGATCTGGACCTTGGCGGCAAGCGCCCGCGGGTGGTTGTTGGTCTTGCGGTTGCCGCCCGATTTGAGCGAGGCGCCGAAGGCCCTACGCGACCGCGGCATCGCGCACGGTCCCGAGCTCGACCGAGACGTCGGGGAGCTCCGCCATCAGCTCCTGCAGCCGCTGCAGCGCGTAGGCCTGGCTTGCGAGCGGCCCGCGCACGGTGATCCAGAAGGTGTCGGCGACCGGCTTCGTCTCGATCTCGCGGATCTCGATCGCCTCCGCCTCCTTCAAGAGCTTCTCAACCTCGGGCAGGGTGAAGCCGAGGGCCGAGAAGTCGCCGTCGCCGAAGGCCTCGCGGAAATCGACGAGCAGCTCCCGGCGCCGCTCGAGATCGGCGTGCGACAGCTCGCCCAGCCGGTTGTCGGCGACGAGGTAGCCGTCGGCCGTCGCCTGGTCGACCTCCCACAAGAGCGCGTCGATCTCGGTCGCACCCGCCTGCCGCAGCGCCTGGTGGACGCGTGGCCGGCGATGATCATGCGGTTCTCGGCCCGCACGAGGATCGGCCGTGTCTGCCCGAATTTGCGGTAGCTCTCGACAAGCAGGTCGATCTGCGCCTGCGGATGCAAATTGTCGTTCCGCGGGTTGGGGATCACCTCGTCGATCGGCAGCATCTTGCGGGCGATGGTCGGCATCGTCGGGTGGGATCCCCAATAGATAAGGTCTGACGTTTGGGGCCTAGGATGCCGCGCCGGCCTTCGCCGATCCGGCCGCTATAGCATTTTCCTATCTGACGTACCCGGCATGAGCGAGATAACGCCGGCATTCGTCGGGTGAGAAGCGGTCGAGCGGTGATTGCCTATCAAAAACCGCAATGCTGAAGCCATTCATCAAAGAATTCAGGCGCCAGCGTTAGCGCCCTGAGGAAAAGATCGTGTCCGGTCAGATACGAGCTTGAGCGAAGCGGATCGATTTCGGTTTTCGAGGGCTGCTGGCCAGCGGGAAAGCCCTCGAAAATGATGCCGATCGGAAACAGCTCTCCGTCCGGGACTTCGCGCTGCTGGTCCCCTTCGATCGCATAGACGGGGCCGCCGCTCAACCCGCTGAAGTAATAGCCGTGGGGCTGGGATAGCTGACTGGAGAGCGTAAATCGGCGTTCGCTGCGTCCAATGGCGGAGCTTACCTCGGCTACGACGACGGCGAGCTGATTGGCAATCTTGTCCCCGTCTCCGGTAGAGAAAGTTCGCTTGTGCTCGTTGAGATAGCCCGCGGCAGCGCAATATCTTACGTGGCTCCAGTCGGGTTCGTGCCAATTATCAAGATCAATGGCGATTTTGTTTTTGCGACTCGCGAGCAGCTCCCAATAATTATCCAGTGGGGCAATTGCAATGTCGGCTCCGTCTGGATCAGCAGACGGACAGCGAAGGGCGTGGTGGAAACCCTGCGGACCAAAGCCGGAGAGGTTGAGGAAAGATCTGCCCAACTGAATCGCGAGGGTCGGAAAATGGGGGCGACGATCGGCGGGCAGGTGTGCGAGCGCGTCGACCACGTGGCGGCATGTCACCGCGTAGACAGCACCGCGGCGCCGGATGAATGTGAAGGTCGCGCTGGGTGTCGTTTCGTCATGGCCGGTGGCGACGAAGTGGTCCTGCAACCACGCGGGATCGGTGTTCCTGCGGGGCAGACTCTCAACTTCAGTTCCGGGTATGGATGAACGGCTTGTCGGCATAAGGGTTTGCTTTGAGATGCCGGCTAAGGATATCGGGTCGGAGTGCCGGGTGCGAGGGCCTAAGCAAAGGTCGGATTCGGGGGCATGGGCTGTCGTCGCGCGTGACCGAAGCGAACGACGTAATTGCGCCGAGAAGCCGACCTTAGAAGCGGGCATGAGGGTTTTCACTACCAGCGCTGAAAAAAAGGGCGGCCTGCCTCGCGGCAGGCCGCCCGCCAAGGGGCCTTCGCTGCGGACCGCCGCGAAGGCACGGAGGAACCCTAGGACTTCGCCGCGAACGTGGCGTCGGCAGCGTCGAGCGCGACGCTGGTCGGCGCCGGCGGCGACACCGTCACGGAGATGCTGTCCGAGAGCGCGCCGTTCGAGTAGGAAACGTTGCAGCTCCCGTCCGCGACGGGCGTGATGACGACGCTGCCGCCGTCGGCCGAAAGCGCCGCGGTGGCGACGGCCGAGTTGTCGCTGGCGGCCGTGCCCCCGGTGGGCGGGGCGTGCACGACGCCGTTCTGATCCTTGAAGACGAGCGGCACCGTGGCGACGTCGTCGTCGGCGAAATTGAGCGAGCCTGACACTGATTGACCTCCTTTCGTGGTGAATCGTGCAATGCCGAATCGCACGCTGGCCGGCGCCCGATCGCCAAGGAGCGCCAACACGCGATCGAGCTTGGCCTCGATCCGGTTGAGGGCTGCTTTGTGTAGGTGGAAGGCCATTTTCATCGCTGCGGCAGGGTCCTCGTCGCCGCGACCCGGCGGATGATCGAGAGCGCCTCGTCGGGCGTCATCGGATGCTCGGCCATCAACCGCAGGAAGGCGGGCGACGGCGCGGCCGCCAGCGGAGCCGCGACGATGTTGAAGAGGGCGGCGATCGCCGGCAGCGCCGCCGAGGCCGCCGCCAGCGCGAGCCCGATCGGCCCCGATACGAAGGGCGCGAGGAGGCCGGCGAGGCCCGCCACGTCGCCGACGATCGACTGCCAGCCGAGGGTGGCGCTGCCGGTGCCGACGACGTTCGCGAAATTGCCGATCAGCCCGTCGATCTTCTGCACCCAAGCCTGCGCCTGGGCGACGATGTCGGAGGGGATGCCCTTGATCGTCTCGATCGACCCGAGGACGACGTTGAGCGTCGCGTCGAGCGAGTTGAGGTCGGAGAGGGCCTGCTGGATCTGATCGGCCGTCGGCAGGCCGGCGCAGGCGCCGAGCGCGGCGGCGGGCGCCGCCGTCAGGGCGAGCGACAGCAGACGCCGGCGGGTGAAGCGGTTCACCGCGCCGCCTCCCGTTCGCCGAGGCGGATGCGCCGGCGCCATCCCGCCATCAGCGCGCGCCGCGAGCGCAGCCCGTCGAGCCGGTCGGCCTCGACTTGCGTCCAGCCCTCGCCGGGGATGTAGATCGACATGTAGCCGCCGGGCGTCAGCGCCGGGCAAGGCGCGTCGAGATGCCTGCGGAAGTCGTAAGGCCCGGGGCCGCTCGAGAAGTAGGCCGGCAGCACGAAGTTCGTGCACCGAACCCCGTCGATTTCATAGCTTTGATCGTCGCTCTCGACCGCGTCGCAGATTTCGAGCGCCGCCGCCCGGCCGTCCGGCATCTGGAAGGTGTGTTCGACGGCGGGATCGCCCGCCGTCTCGAGGATCTCGTGGCCGAGATCGACGGTCCACGAGACGCCGTAACGCATGCAGTCGCCGACGAAGACGCGACCGTAGATCAGCTTGCCGTCGTCGGTGTGCCAGCCGAGTGCGCCGGGGTCGCTCGAATGGCGGTTGAGGAAGATGGGCCAGGCGCCGTCCGGGATCTGATGCAGCTCCGCCGTGATGAGCTGCAGTGCCGTCGCGCGGCTGCCCCAGGCCGGCAGAAAGTCGCGGTCGATCTGCTTTTGCAGCGCCGGCAGCACTGCCGCGACCTGGTCGTTCGTCAAGACGCGCGAGGCGTTGACGATCGCCAACTGTTGCACCATCTCGCTTTCCTTTCGCTCAGAGGCCCCGTTTGGGGTCGAAGATCGCCGCCAGCTCGGGGACATCCATCCAGCCGGGCAGCATCAGACACGCGGCGCACAAAGGCGGCTCGCCCTTGGGCACGGGCACGGCGCGCCGGATGCGCCACCCGCAATCGATGCAGAGGAAGTCCTGCCGCGGATCGAGCGGCGCCGACGCTTGCGCTGGCGGCGGCGCCGTCACTCTTCCCAGGACCTTTGCAAGCCCTCGACCGCCGCGACGAGGCCGTCGAGCAGCGGTTGTTCCTTGGCCGGGTCGGTATTGAGCCACCAGGCCTTCAGTGCCTTGAGCGCCGCTTCGGCGGCGGTCTTCTGCTTGTCGTCCATTCACTTCCCCCGTTTGAGATCGAGCTTGATGCTGCGCACGATGCTCCTCAGCGCTGCGGCCGCCGTCTGCGGCCGCCCGCGGACGATGCCGGCGGCGGCGATGCGCGAGGCCCTTCCCCGTTGCCGACAGCGACAGGTCATGTCTTTCGCTTGATGATCCCGCCGATCTGTTTCGTCGCGTAGATGCGTCCCCACCGCGCAACCGCGGCGCCGGCGAGCGCGATGACGCTCGAGAGGGCCGCGTAGCCGCTCTCGATCAGCTTGACGATCGTCGCCTGGTCGGCGGGGCTGATCGTGTAGCCGACGAGCTGTGCGAGCGCCACGAGTCCGGCGACGAGCGCGCCCCAGGCCGTCGTCGATTGGATGAGCGCCTTCGTGCCGCCCGCGATGATGTCCCCTTGCTGCGGCGCGAGGCTGTCGACAAAGGCCCACTTCTTCTGCGCCGGAGATCCGGGCGTTCGAGTAGGGCTAGTGGTCGCAGTGTCGGGGCAGGCGGCGAGGCTTGATACGTCGCCGCGAGCGCTGCTCATCGGCGAGATCGGCGTCGATCGACCCGTCCGCCTGTAACGCCGGCGGCGTCAGTTGGCCGCGCGCGATCCAATTCGAGACCGCCGATTCGCCGACGCCGCGCCGCTCCGCGTACTCCGACTTCGAAATGATCTCGGACATCCGCTACCCTATTGATTTCACTCTGTGAGTTCACGATAAATTCGGCTCATTCACTTGTCGAATTTCGCGCGCCGCCCGCCCCGCGTTGGTTCTCACGTGAAAAGGACCCGCAATGAGGGGCTTTCCTTACCGTCGGGCAGCGGCCCTTCCGATGGCCGCCGGATGATCCCAAGGCCGCGGGTTCGCGACGCCTCGGCGCCCGCTGACCCTTTGAATGTCAACGATAGACAGGGTGCGGCCTTGCCCCGGCAGGGTGAACCTTGCTCTAATCCTTTGACTGTCAACGATGACATAGAGGACAGGGTAGGTAGAAGGGAAAACTAGCAATTGCGTAGAGGAGCAAAGCGGCCCTGCCCACCCTGTCATCGTTGACAATCAAGGGCTTACACCCTGCCCGTGCGCCCGGTGCACCCTGCCCAATCCGTTCATCATTGACAATCAGTAGGTTACGCCCTATCCGCCGGGATCATCCTCCTCCTCGCGCCACTCCACGATCACGCCGTCGAATTTCTCGCAGAAGCTTGCCCGCGCCTCATCGAGGCTTCCCACCTGGTAGCCGGGACAACGTTTGTTGCTCGGCGAAAAAACGACGCTGCCGCGGTGCGCGTCGGGGCTTTCCAGTTCGGAGAGGATCTGTGGGCCGTATGGGCGCTTCCGAGGATAGAGCTGGATCATGAAGCGCCCGAGTTCTTCACGGCTCTTGCGGTCGTAGGGCCGGTTCTCGGAGAGCCATTGCAAGTAGCTATCATGGAGGAGATTGTTCGTAAAAAATCCCTTCTCCCACGGCTCCGGTTCTTTTGGCTCGCGCCCCGGCTCCGGTTCCTGCGGTTCACACCATTGCATCAGCCGCGGGTCGCCGTGCCGCGACCGAAAGAGAAAGCCGCGGGTCAATACCGTCAGCCACCACTTGGCCACGCTGTCGAGGGAGAACGTTTTTTGCCAGGCCAAGGCAGGGCTCGCCGGCAGATCGCGGACATCGAATTTCGAGATGTCGCGATGAAGCAGCTCGTACAGCATGGCGGCGAGGCCGCCATTGTCGAGCTGGCGACGGATCGCGCGAAAGTAGCGAAAATCGCCGCGGCGGTTGTCGGCAACCTCGAGACAAAAAAATCGCCGCTCGTCAGCCGTGGCCGGGATAACCCATTCGGAATTGCTGGCCAACATAATGTGTAAGCGGTTGGCCTCGCTCTTCACCGCCTCGAATTTCTCTTCGATCGCGAGCCGACGTTCGGTGATCAGGCTTTTGAGCGTGCCCTCGCCCGGCTTGTCGCCGGCGAAGAACGCCTCATCCGCAAAGAGAAAGACGCAGGCCCGCAGATGCGAGTTGAAGCGGCCGACGAGATGAGACGAATTTGAAATCTGCAACGCATGCGGCCCGAAAATAGTCGCGATCGATGTGCCGACGATACCCTTGCCGGTCCCTTTTTTGCCGCGCAGCACGATGGCGACTTCGCCCGGCTTATTCGGATGCTGGACCATCAGGGCGGCCCAGTTCAGGAAATAGTCGAAATGCTTCGGCTCGCCTCGACAAACGACCCGTTCGATATGCTCGCGCAATAGGCTCCAATCGCCCGCCGCGGGGTCGACACCATAGCCGCGCCACAAGTTCAGATAGCCCTCAGGGGTGTTTCCCGATGGGTCGAAGATGGCGCCCCGGTCGTAATGCCGCCGTTTCGGGTTCGAAAGCCACCATTCGGCAAACGTCTTGGTGATCGGCTCGCCATCGGAACCCGGCACGGAAAGGCGCAGGTGCGAATAGCGCTCGCGGAAGGCTTTGAAGCTCCATTTGTCGAGCCGGAAGCAATTCAGCTCGGGATCACGGCGCTGCTCGAAAACATGCGTCTTGCCGCCCTCGGGAACCGTCGCGAACTTCGCGTTAAATTCTTCCATGAGGCGGTCGAGAGAATCGGCGGCCGGCAGCAGATCATCCCGCGACCGCCTGTGCCTCGGCTTGAATGGAACGGAGTGGAACTTGTCAGCCCGATCGCGACGTGGCATCGCGAGATCTACTTTTGCGTCCGGACGCACCGCGTAGGACGGGCAGGGAAACGGGCCGAGAGATTGCCGAAGGCATATCGGTCATTCGGCGGGCTCCGACAGCGGCAGAGCCGTCAACGCCTCGCGGACCTTCTCGCCGCGGGCGATCTCGTCAGCGAGGCGAGCCAGCTCGGAGAGTGCGCAACGGCGGCGCTTGCCGCACCCGCACTCGGCGCAACGTCGGCGCGGCGGCGGAAGATAGCCGGCGTCAGTCACGGCTGCCGTACCAGGTCGGCAACCGGCCGTGGTTCCGGAGCTGCCGCCGGCGCGCGAAGGTGACGAGACGCTCCGCCGTATCTTCGGGCGCGAGCAGCGATCGGAATACTTCGTCGCCGATCGCAAGGTTGAACGTGTGCATCGGCCGGGTCATGACGACCGGCTGCCCGCCGACATCCTAAGCGGCGCCGGAATCGAGGCCGCGCCGAGCGCGTCGACCAAGCCCACCGAGGAGAAGCGCGGCAGCGTCATCGAATTGATCCGTACCAGCGGCCTAGAGAAGGCCTGCGCGACTTGCCTGGACCTACTAGATCGGGCTCGCCAGCGTCGCCGACCTCGACGAGTTTCGCCTTGATCTCGTCGCCTCCTTCGAGGGTGATGCGCTGCTTGACGGTCGTGGCCATCGCTCAGCCCCTCGGCAGATGGGGCGGCGCGGCGAAGACGCCCTCCCAGAACGCCACGCTGACCGGCATTCAGCCGCCACCCCCTTCCCGAAGGCGTTCTAGGCGACGTCGCCGTGATCCGGTGACGGCCTAGATTGCTCCAAGCGCTCTATATGCAGCCGCAAGCGGCTCCGGCGGGCGTACCACCTTCCCCCAAGCTTGAAGCCGGGAATGTGTCCCCGTTCGAGGAGATGAAAGGCCCGACGCTCATCGACTCCTAACTCGGCGCCGATCGCTTTCGCACCCCCTACGAGATCCTCAGAGAGAGAACGATAGGACATCCTTTGCTTCCTAATTTACGACGTTTCGCGTAAACTATCGACATCCCCTTGCGTTCGCAAGAGGTATATGCTATCTGGCGTAAATTCGCGGAGCGACCGGAGCCTTCGATAATGAAGCGGAAAATTGGACGCCCGACGACAGCCACGAAGCCGGGAGAAAAGACGACGCTTACCCTCCGGGTTCCGTCCGGTTTGAAGCGGCGGCTCGACGGCGACGCGAAGGCCGCTGGCATACATCTGAGCGAAGAGGCAGAGCGCCGGCTCGCAGGCAGCTACCAGCACCAAGCGCTCTTAGAACCGGCGCTCGAACTCGCTTATGGTCCTCAGCTCGCTGCGCTGCTCCTGATCTTGGGTAGGGTGATGAGCACGACCGGGCGGCGCGCGATGTTCTTAGCGACGCAATCACCGGAAAACCTCGACGGTTGGCTCTCGAATCCATATGCCTTCGATCAAGTCGCCTCGGCCACAAAGACGATCCTAGAGGGCATCCGGCCACAGGGCGACCGGGAGTTTTCGGCGCCTCCTAAGCCGTATGCAACCAGCTTCCGTCCAGCGCATGTAGGGGACGATACCGCGATCGGGACGCTCGCCTTGCTGGCGGACCCGACACAGGTCGCCCCTTCCGACAGCGCGGAATACCTCGACGCGCGGGCATTTGCATTGGAGCAGAGCGAACGGCTTGGGCCAAATGTGGCTTTTACGGTGCCGAAGAGGCGACGAAGCCGGAGGCGGCCGGAGGATGGAGGTGAATAGGCACAGATGGCTCGCGGCCCCACCACCTTCCGGCAACGAGACGTGACTGCCGCGGTCAAGGCGGTTGAAGCAGCCGGGTACAAGGTCGAGCGCGTCGAAATCGACAAGGTAGGCAAGATTGTAGTGGTCACGACCGAAGGCGCGCGCATGGTGCGCGAGACGGCCGACAAGAACGAGTGGGACGCAATATGACTAGGATTCGCCTGCCGTACATTCAGGAATTCCGGGATCGGCACGGCAAGGTGCGGCGGTACTTCCGCCGCGCGGGCTTCCCGCTCGTACAGCTCCCCGGCGCGCCAGGCTCGACTGAATTCATGGAGCATTATCAGGCCGCCGCGTCCGGGCATGAGCTGCGCGCCCCGATCGGGTCAAGCCGCTCAGCCCCCGGAACAATCTCGGCGGCCATCGCCGCTTACTATGCCGACAGCTCGTTTCGGGACGGCCTCGCGCCGGCGACACAAGGAATGCGACGTGCCATTTTAGAACGTTTTCGGAGCGAACACGGCGAGAAGCGCATTGCGCTACTACAGCGCCCCCATATCGCCAAAATGCTCGGCAGCAAGAGACCCTTCGCGGCCCGCAACTGGCTCAAGACGATCCGCGGCCTGATGCAGTTCGCTGTCGCCATCGGGCTACGGCCGGACGATCCGACCGACGGGATAAAGCCCGTGAAGGCGCCTACGACGGATGGGTTCCATACATGGTCGGAGGAAGAGATCGCGCAATTCGAGACCGCACACCCGATCGGCTCGCGCCCGCGGCTCGCGATGGCCCTTCTCCTGTATACCGCGCAGCGGCGCAGTGATGTCATCCGCCTCGGCCCGCAGCATATCCGAGATGGCATGATCACCGTGCGGGCGCAAAAGACTTCCCGCACCACGGGAAAGATCCTCCAAATCCCGGTGCACCCGGAGCTTGCGTCAATCCTAGCCGCCACCCCGGCCGGACACCTAACCTTTCTGACGACCACCGCGGGCGCGCCCTTCACGGCCGCGGGGTTCGGGAACCTCTTTCGCGAGTGGTGCGACGAAGCCGGGCTCAAAGCCTGCACTGCCCATGGGCTGCGAAAGGCGCAATGCCGTCGACTTGCCGAGGCTGGCTGTTCGGAACATCAGATCGCCGCCATCAGCGGGCATGAGAGCCTTGCAGAGATCCGGCGCTACACGCGCGCGGCTGAGCAATCAGCTATGGCACGGGCGGCGATGGCGACCGTGACGGCGGCTTTTCCAGCGGCCGGAACAAAAGGGTCCAGAGCAAAATGACGACATGTACGGGAGCGGGCCGCCCAAATCATCTTAGAGGGCTTGCGGCGTCGGCATGAATTGTGGCTACGCGGCCTCGCACGCGCGCCCTTCTGCATCCCGCCACGCTGTTCTCGGAAGCTACGATCGCCTCATCCTGGCATGGGGTGACGCAAACCCGGAAGACCGAGAGAAGGTTCTCTCCATTCTCGCGGCGAGTGCCCCGGAGCCGCCAATCAAGGCCCGCCGCCGGAACGAAACGGGAGCATCGATTGTCAAACCGGCCCGACGGGTTTGACAATTCTTCGCCTAATTCGTTGGAAAACCTTGAGTGCGGAACGAAAGTGGCGACCCCGGCAGGATTCGAACCTGCGACCACCTGCTTAGAAGGCAGGTGCTCTATCCAGCTGAGCTACGGGGTCGGGAGGGCGGCGCGGGCACGGCGGGTCAGGCGAGCACGCGGTCGTAGCGGAAATTGTCGGCGTAGCTCTTCGCCTTCGGGGTCGGGTCGTGCGGCTCGATGACCGTATAGTCGAGCCCGAGCCGGTCGGCGAAGGCGATCGCCTCCTGCAGCGTCGCGAAGCGCAACCGCACCTCGTTCAGCGTGTCGCCGGCGCTCGCCCAGCCCATCAGCGGATCCGGCTCGCGCGGGCTTGCCGGCTCGTATTCGAGGAACCAGCCCCGGGTCTCCCGCCGCCCCGACTGCATCGCCGTCTTTGCCGGCCTGAAAATGCGCGCCTGCGCCATCTCGCCCCTGCCCGAGCCGAAATTCCTCTCGATCGCCGCAGGTGGTCGGGGCGAGAGGATTCGAACCTCCGACATCCTGCTCCCAAAGCAGGCGCTCTACCAGGCTGAGCCACGCCCCGCGCCAAGGATTCCGCGGGTTCTAGCCCCTTTGCAGCCGTGCAGCAAGCCCCTCGGATGCGAACAAACGCGCAATTTCGGAAAGTTTTGTGTCACAACGACGACACAAGCCGGGCCTGACGCCCAGTTCCGTTCTCGTGCCGTTCCGAGCCGGCGATGACGGCGCCGAGCCAACTTCCGGCCGCGCCCGAGCGCGGGGCCGTGGCGGCGCTTGCCGGCACGGCCGAACACGCGCTCAGGCTGCGAGCCGAGATCAACGCCTTCATCGGCCTCTTGGTGCGCAACGATCGGCTGCGGGCTGACGAGATCGCGGCCCGCGTGACGACCGAGGAGGCGATCCTCGGCGCCATGCCGCACGTTCTCCTCGACGACGAACAATACCGCGCCAGGCGCAGCGCGAGGCCGCCTGGGCCTGGCTCGGCAACGGCAAGGAATGCGCGCCGATAGCGGCCGTGCCTCCATACTGCTATCTGGCCCGGGCAGGCGAGCTACCTCAGGAGTAGGGCAAGGCCGCTAAGGAGGACGAGACCGCCGATAAAGAAGCTGAACAGCCTTGGGTCGATCCTATATGCGAGCCGGTCTCCCAACCAGGAGCCGATACCTACCAGCGGCAGTCCGAACGCGAGCAGAGCAAGGGTCGAACCGCGGTAAAACCCAAAACTTGCATATCCAGCGATACGAGCCGCGCTCCCGACCAGCAGGACAGTGGTCAGGGTCACCCGGAAAACCTCCCTCTCTAGTCGCAAGATATTGAAATAAACAACATATATCGGCCCAACTCCGCCCCCGAACAAGGCGCCCAGGAAGCCGCCGATGATGCCGGCGCACGCGGCCAGAACACCGTGCCAGCGCGCTGGCAGCACAAGAGAAGCCCCGCCTGTGTATAAGACATAGACGGAATAAAAGATCAAAAAGGCTCCCAAACTTCGCCGCAAGGTAATCGCGTCCAAGGTTTTCAGAAAGTAAAACCCCAATCCGATCCCGATCGTTGTGTAGAGGGATATGATCGCAAACTGCTTCCACGCGATTCGACCCCAGTCGCGGTGTACGTGCCGTATCGACATGACGACGGTCAGGGCGGTTGCCACCGACACTGCCGTTGGCACCGGCAGCACGAAGGCAAGCATCGGCACCGCAATCAACACCGCTCCGAATCCCGCCGCGCTCCGCACCGCGAACGCGCCGATCAGCACCACCGCATAAAATGCGAGTCCCGGAAACGACAAAGGACTAGATCCCCCAAAATTCTCGCCCCTTCGAGGGTAGTATTTCGCTTCATGAGGGCAAGCCGCAATGAAATCGCCGAGTGACGCGCAAATTCCAGCTGTGGCGACGAGCGAGGCGTCAGCGGGCGATATAGCCTGTTACCAATCGCCCTCGGCAACGCGGCCTACCCCCTCGATGACCGTGTCCCAGTCATCGACCTCGCGGTTCTCCGGATGCACCATGATGTGCTGGACGCCCGCCTCCCGATAGGCGGCGACCCGCTCGCGCATCATTCCCAGATCCCTGCCGTCCCAATGTGAGCGGATCGAAATCGTGAATTCCGGCTCGGGCCGATCGCGGCGCAGGCGCGCGATCACGGGTTTCGCCTGCTCCGGGGTGAGCTGGCTGCCATGCCAGCCGTCGCCCAGGCGTACGGCGCGGCGATGCGCCGCCTCGGAACGGCTGCCATGCCACATGGGTATGGGGCTGATCGGCTGCGGCAGCATCGCCATGTCGCGGATCTCGGCGGGTATGTATTTGGCCTCGAAGGTAACGGGGTCTTGCGACCACACCGCGCGCATCATCGCGATGCCTTCGTCCATGCGTCGGCCGCGTTCATGGAACGGCGCGCCGAGCGCGGCAAACTCGGCTTCGAGCCAGCCAACCCCGACCCCCAGGATCAGCCGTCCGCCCGACAAATTGTGAAGCGTCGAGAGTTCCTTCGCGAGCGGCAGCGGATGCCGCATCGGCAAAACCAGGACGCTGGTGCCGAGGCGTACCCGTTCGGTGACCGCGGCGACCCAGGTCAGGGTCAGCACCGGGTCGTAGAACAAGGGCGAGCGCGGGAAGCTCGCGCGCGGGACGATGATGTGTTCGCTCACCCACACGTCGGCGAGGCCCAGCGCCTCGGCGCGGATCGCATGGCGGCGGATCAGCTCTGGCGTCGCCCGGCTCCCCGCCTGCGGCAAGTGGATCCCGATTTGCATCGCACACCCTCCGCTCCCCTCCTGCTATGGCATCCCGGTACGCGATGTTTCGGGAAATGGGAAGCAGCGCTCTCATGTCAGAGCAACGTTCGTCGATTTAGAGCGCTATCCGACCAAGCAGATCGTCGTTTCCGCGACAGCGCAGGGCTGTCCGGGGAAAATCACGATGCGCAATTCCCTGCCCATGGTGCCGTTCGTTTTCACCTTAGAGCGGTCGTGGCCGGACTTGATCCGTGGGCCTTCAGCCCACGGACTAGTTCCGTGGGCATCCACGCGCCGGCGAGCGACACCGGCAGCGGCAGCAAAGGCGTGGATGCCCGGATCAAGTCCGGGCAAGACGAGCTTTGGCTGTCTCGCGATTGCCCCGAACAACCTTCTGCCATTCCCCGCACAGCCCTGCGCGAAAGCGGGAATTCGGAGCGGGCGACGAGACGATTGCCCTGGACCCCCGCTTGTGCGGGGGTGACGAGGAGGTATGTGGGTCCGTTCGAAACATGGTCTAACCGCCAGATGAGGATCGAGCGCCGGCTGCTCGAGGGTGACCGCGGCTCGAACCAGGCCTTTCTACGTAGTGGCCCGATCGACAAGATCAGCCTCGCTACCCGCCCCGCCGTCGATCGAGCGACGGGTGCGCCGAGCGTCTTCGACTACAGCGGCAAGGGGGCCACCCGTGAAAAGGCACCTCCACAATTCAGCCGAGATCGATCGTTGCCAGCGCTCGGCCCAGCGTATCGACGATCCGATCGCATTCCGTGCGAGTGATCACCAATGGCGGGCACAGGGTAATCGTGTTGCCGCCATAGCGGCGACCGCCCGCTGCGCGGCCGACGATCAGGCCGTGATCACGGCAATAGTCGACGATACCGGCAACCTGCGCCGCCTCTATCGGCTCCTTGGTCGCGCGGTCCTTGACCAGCTCGACGCCGATCAGCAGCCCTTTCCCGCGCACGTCGCCGACGGACTTGTGGCTCATCAAGCCGCGCAAGCCGTCGATCAGGTAGGCGCCGATCTCCGCCGCCCGGTCAGCGAGCTGCTCCGCCTCCATTATCTCGATATTGCGTAAAGCGACCGCCGACGCGACCGGGTGACCGCCATAGGTGTTGACCTGAGCCACCTGCCGGTTATCCGCCGGATCGCCATAGAAGCTTTCGAAGACGCTGTTCTTGACGACGGTCGCGGCGATGGGCAGGTAGGCGCTGGAGATGCCCTTGGCGACGGCAACGATGTCGGGCGATACCCCGTAGTGCTGATGGGCGAACATCTTGCCGGTGCGGCCGAACCCGTTGATGACCTCGTCGACGTGCAGAAGGATGCCGTACTTCCGGCACAAGCTTTCGACTTCGGGCAGATACTCGTCGGGCGGCACCGCGACGCCGACGCCGCTCATGATCGGCTCGACGATCACCTCGGCCACCGTCTCAGGTCCTTCGCCGAGGATTGTGGCCTCGATGTTCTTGACGCAGGCGAGCCCACAGCTCGGGTAACTAAGGCCGAAAGGACAGCGATAGCAGTAAGGCGGGGCGACATGGACGAAGTTGCCGGAAAACGGCTCGAACTTCGCCTTGCGTTCGCCCATGCCGCCGGCATCCAAGGTCGCGAGCGTCGTGCCGTGGTAGGAGAAATAGCGGCCGATCGTCTTGTAACGATATTCCCCCGGGTACTCGTGCTTCATGTACTGCCGCGCAATCTTGAAGCCGGCTTCGTTCGCCTCCGAACCTGAGTTGACGAAGTAGGTATGATAGCCGCCGCCCATGAGGCCGTTGATCTTCTCGGCCAACCCCGCGGCAGGCACGTTCATCGCGGTGTGCGGGAAGTACGACAGTTGCCGCATCTGCTCGGCGGCGACTTCGGCCAGCTCGGTGCGCCCGTAACCGATGTTGACGCACCATAGGCCGGCCATCGCATCGAGGTAGCTGGTACCGTCGGCGTCGACGATCGTCGAGCCCTCGCCGCCGGCGGCGACCATCTGCTTGGTTTCCAGCACCTTGTGCTGAACAATCGGGTGCAGGACGTTTTCGAGATCCCGTCGCACGACGGCTTCGCGGATCGCGGGGTCGGGAGAGTTGGCGAGCGACATGTGGGCCTCGTGATGTTGATCGGCAGCGGCTATCCGGACGAAACGGCGCTTCCGCATGCGCCGAGACCGATCGTATCGTTTCGAGACGAATTCCGCATTGATGATCGATCATGTCGACGGATCGATACGCACTCCTCGTGCTGACCATGTAATCTGGTGCGATCGAGGCGTTCGATCGCGCCAGCGTTGCAGCGATGGCCGCCAAGACGCACGCGCCGCTGGAGCGGGGACGCGGCGCTCGAGGCACGCACACGGGACATTGCGGCGAGCGGCGTGCACGCGGTGCCGGAGCGCGCCAAACGCGGTTGAGAGTTGTCGGCTTTGCGGCGAGCCACCGCGGGGTTAAGCTGCTGACTACCTGGGGAGGAACCAGCCGTGACGATGATCGACATGCACGCCCATTGGCGGCCCGCCGAAGTCGCCGATGCCCTGCGCGCCCGGACGCGGGAGCCGCGCATTCTTCGCAACAGCGACGGGATCGAGGTGTTGCGCGCCCCGCGGATGGGCGACACGCCCGTTGGCGAGGCCTTCGACAACGTCGATCTTCATCTCGCGCGGATGGACCGCCAGCAGGTGCGGACGAGCGTGCTGTCGCTGCTCGGCTCGTTCTGCTGGATCGAGGCCCAAGCGCCGGACGTGTCCGTGCCGCTGTGCCGGCGCGTCAACGACGGGCTTTCCGTAATTTGCGAGAAGCACCCCGGCCGCTTCGCTGCCTTTGCTGCGCTGCCGCTGGCCGACATGACCGCCGCGTCTGCCGAGCTCGAGCGGGCACTCCGCCTGCCGGGCGTCATCGGCGCGCAGCTGCCGGGCAACTATTTCCTCACCCGCAAGAACGTCGAAGCGATCCGCCCGCTGCTGGAAGCCGCGAACCGCGAGCGCGCCGTCCTCTTCATCCATCACGGCCCGCGCCCCGGCGACGCCTTTCCGAAAGTCTCCGGCGACACCGATAATGCGCGCCGCCGCAACGGCACGCTCGACATGCAGGCGAGCCTGTCCTCGGTCATGGTAACGCTGTGCCTGACCGACTGCCTCGTGCCCTACCCCGACGTGACCGCCGTCGTCCACAATTTGGGCGGCAACATTCCCTACGAAGTCGAGCGCATGGACCATCGCTGCCTGCTCGACACGCCGCAGGAGGAGCTGCCGTCTTTGCGCTTCCGGAAGGCGAAGGTGTATGTCGATTGCAATTCGTTCGGCCCGCGCGCGATTGAGGCGGCGGTCAGGCTGTACGGTCACGAGCGCATCGTTTGCGGCACCGACGGCACCGAATTCGGCGTCGATTGGAGCCGCAAGGCGCTGGCGGAAGCGCAGATCGGCGATGACGCGCGCGAGCAGATCCTGCACGGGAATGCCGCGGCGATGCTCGCCCGGCCGCGGACCGCGCAGCGTCAGATGGCCGCCGAGTAACGGTCGGCGCTGCTCTCAGCGAGCGAGCAGAGGCGGCGTCCCGAGCCTGTCGACAGCTGTGCCGAGCACCCGCTCCGCCGCCAGCGGGGCTCGTGGCAGCGGCGGCGCAATGCTCCGGGCGCACCAATCTGCACGTCCGCTTCGGCCGTCAACCCGCGCCGCCGCCGAGATAGGCGGCGCGCACCTGCGGGTTGTCGGCGATCTGCGCCGCCGTTCCGGCGAGCACGACGCGACCGCTCTCGAGCACATAGGCGCGGTGGGCGATGCGCAGCGCCTGGCGCGCGTTCTGCTCGACGAGCAGGACCGAGGTGCCCTGCGCGCGGATGCGGCCGATGATCGAGAAGATCGCCCGTACCAGCTTGGGCGCGAGCCCCATCGAGGGCTCGTCGAGTACGACGAGGCGCGGCTTCAGCATCAGCGCGCGCGCGATCGCCAGCATCTGCTGCTCGCCGCCCGACAAGGTGCCGGCCAACTGCTGCCGCCGCTCGGCGAGGCGCGGGAACTCCTCGTAGCTGGCGCGCAGCCGCGCCGCGATCTCCGCCGGGTCGCGGCGCATCAGATAGCCGCCGAGGCGCAGGTTTTCCTCGACCGAGAGCGGGCCGAAGATCCGCCGTCCCTCGGGCACGTGGCCGATGCCGCGGGCGACGATCTGGTGCGCGCCGAGCCGCGTGATGTCCCCGCCGGCGAAAAGGACGCGGCCGCGCCGGGCCCGCACCAGCCCCGAAATCGTGCGCAGGCTCGTCGTCTTGCCGGCGCCGTTGCTGCCGAGCAGCGCCACGATCTCGCCTTCCTTGACCTCGATGTCGAGGCCGTGCAGCACCTCGATCTTGCCGTAGGCGACGTAGAGGCCGTGCACCTCTAAGAGCGCCACAGCGCCGCCTCCTCGGGCTCGGCGCCCGCTTCCTCTCCCTCCTCGATGCCGAGATAGGCGTCAATGACGCGCGGGTCGCGCTGAATCTCTTCGGGGCGCCCTTCCGAAATCAGCGCGCCATGGTCCATGACCAGCACGCGGTCGGAGACCTGCATTACCAGCATCATGTCGTGCTCGATCAGCACCACCGTCACGCCCAGGTCGCGGATGCGGCGGATGAGCGCCATCAGCTCCCCCTTCTCGGTCGGGTTCATGCCCGCCGCCGGCTCGTCGAGCAGCAGGATCTCGGGCCGGGCACCGAGGGCGCGGGCGATTTCGAGGCGGCGCTGGTCGCCGTAGGAGAGGTCGCCCGCCCGCTGCCCGGCGGCGCCCTCGAGGTCGACGAAGCGCAAGAGGCTGCGGCACAGCGCCAGATGCTCGCTCGCGTCGCGGCGGGTCCCCGGCAGGCGAAAGATCTCGCCCGGAAGCGAGACGCGATGGTGCGGGTCCATGCCGACGAGCACGTTCTCGTAGGCCGGCATGTTCGGAAAGAGCCGGATGCCCTGAAAGGTGCGCGACAGGCCGAGGGCGACGACGCGATGCGGGGGGAGGCCCGCGATCGGCCGGCCGCGGAAGCGGAGGTCGCCGGCGCGCGGCCGGATGACGCCGGTGAGACAATTGAAGACGGTCGTCTTGCCGGCGCCGTTGGGGCCGATGATGCTGAGGATCTCGCCGCGCCGGACCTCGAGGCTGACCTCGCTCACCGCGCGCACGCCGCCGAACTCATGGGTGAGGCTGGCGACCGCGAGCAGCGGCTCGCCGCGCGCCGCCCCGGCGCCGGGAAAGACTAGGTTGCCTGCGTCGCCCTCGGGCAGCACGACGCGCCGGCTCGCCGGTGCCGGCCAGAGCCCCTGCGGCCGCACCAGCATCAGCACGATGAGCCCGATCGCGAAGCCGAACTCGCGCCACAGCTCGAGAAACCGAAGCGCCTCCGGCAGGCCGGCGACGATGACCGCGCCGAGCAATACGCCGGGGGTGCTGCCCATACCGCCGAGCACAACCACTATCAAGACGTTGATCGATTGCAGATAGGTGAAGCCGGTCGGATCGATCGCGCCGAAGCGCCCGGCGAAAAGGCTGCCGCCGAAGCCGCCGACGAGTGCCCCCATGACGTAAGCGAGCAGCTTCACCCGCAACGTCGGCACGCCGATCGCCTCGGCCGCCGTCTCGTCCTCGCGGATGCTGAGCCAAGCCCGGCCGAGCCGCGAGGTTGCAAGGCGGCGAGTGAATAGGAGGACGACGACGAGAAAGGCCCAGGCGAGCCCATAGAGCTGCGCCGGCGAGCTGAGCTCGACACCGAACAATACCGGCGGGTTGATGCCGTAAATGCCGTTCGGGCCGCCGGTGATGTCGAGGTTGGTCGCGATGATGCGGACGATCTCACCGAAGCCGAGCGTGACGATCGCGAGATAGTCGCTGCGCAGGCGCAGCGTCGGGTAGCCGATGACGACCCCGGACAATGCGGCGAGCGCGAGGGCGGGCGGCAGGGTCTCCCAGAAGCCGAGATGGACATGCGTTTCGAGGAGCGCCGTCGTATAGGCGCCGATCGCGAAGAAGGCGGCATAGCCGAGGTCCAAGAGGCCGGCATAGCCGACGACGATGTTGAGGCCGAGGCCGAGGATGCCGTAGGTGAGGATCGTGATCGCGACGTCGAGGACATAATCGCTCGCCCAGAAGGGCAGCACGCCGGCGCCCAGGGCGAGCGCGGCGAGCGCTGTTCCCGCGACGGCGCGCGATGCCGGCAGATCTTCCACCCGCTACATCCGCTCCACGACGCGCTCGCCGAAGAGCCCGGTCGGCTTGACGACGAGCACGCCGATCAGCACCAGGAACACGAACACGTCGGTCCAGCGCGAGGAGAGATAGCCGGCGCTGTAGGCTTCGAGCAGCCCGATCAGGAGGCCGCCCGCCATCGCTCCCGGGATGTTGCCGATGCCGCCGAGCACAGCGGCGGTGAAGGCCCTGAGGCCGACGAGGAAGCCCATGAAGAACGAGATCTGGGTGTAGTAGACGCCTTCCATGACGCCGGCCGCTGCGGCCAGAACCGAGCCGATGAAGAAGGTGAGCTGGATGATGCGCTCGACATCGATCCCCATCAGCCGCGCCGCGTCCTGATCGACCGCGAGCGCCCGCATCGCGGTGCCGACATAGGTGCGGTGGACGACGAGGTAGAGCGCGAACATCAGCACGACGCTGATGACGAACATTGCCGTCTGGGCCCAGCTGATCTCGACCCCGCCGATGTCGAATCCCGCCGTGCTGATCAGATGCGGGTAGGTCAGAAAGCCGGGGCCGTAGAGCAGCAGCACGCCGTTTTCGAGCGCGAGCGAGACGCCGAGGGCGGTGATCAGGATCGAGAGCCGCGGTGCGGCGAGCAGCGGCTGATAGGCGACCCGGTCGATCACCACGCCGAGCGCGCCGCAGCCGGCGAGAGCGAGGGCGAGGGCGACGAGAAACGCAGCAGCCATCGCCCAGTGCATGCCGAGCAGCGTCACCAGCACGCTCCAGCCGATGAAGGCGCCGACCATGAAGACGTCGCCATGCGCGAAATTGATGAGGCGAATGATGCCGTACACCATCGTGTAGCCGAGGGCGACGAGGGCATAGAAGGCGCCGATCGTCAGCCCCTCGACGGTGTACTGGAAGAACGCCTGCACGCCCGTTGCGCCACTCCTATCCGTTCGGCCCGGACTTGGTCCGGGCCTCCGCTCGGGCGGCCGGGTCAGTCCCGGCCACGAACGAAAGGAGCGGACTGATCGAGCGCCTCTCCTACTTCATCGCCATCCATTTGCCGGCAGCGTTCTGCCGCATATACGGCACGAACTGATCGTTCTTGACAGTGATGACGATGTAGACGGCGACCGCCCGGTCGCCCTTCGGGTCGAAGTTAATGCTGCCGGTGATCCCCTGATAGTCGCGGGTCTTGGCGAGGGCGGCATTGAGCGCGGCGGGAGCCGTCGATTTCGCCCGCTCGATTGCGTTCGCCAATACCCCGATCGCGTCGTATTCGTAGGCCGAATAGGGTCCCGGCCCGTGGCCGAATTCCTTTGTGTAGTCCTCGACGAAGCCCTTCGCGCCGGAGAGGAACTGCGGCAGCGGCGCCGTCGTGATGAACATGCCGTCGGCGGCTTCGCCCGCCGTCTTCAGGAGGGTCGGGTCGTTCGTCGCGTCGCCCCCCATGAACACCGGCTTCAGCTTCAGCCGGCGCGATTCCTTCACCATCAGCCCCGCTTCGGAGAAATAGCCGGTGTAGTAGATGACGCTGGGATTGAGCGCAGCGACCCGCGTCAGCGCCGGCGAATAGTCGAGCTGGCCCGGCGTGATCGCATTGTCGTAGACGACGTCGACACCGAGCTTTTTGAGCGCTGCTACGGTGGCGTCGGCGAGCCCCTTCGAATAGGTTGTGTTGTCGTTGATGACGGCGGCGCTCTTCGCGTGCAGCACGGTCTTCATGAAGCTGGCGGCGAACGGCCCCTGCTCGTCGTCGCGCCCGATCGTACGGAACACATCCTTGTAGCCCATCTCGGTGAGCTGCGGGTTCGTCGAGGCGTCGAGGATGTAGGCGATGTTGCGACGGTGCAGCGCCGAGAGCTCGGGCAAAGCCGCGGTCGAGCAGTAGCCGCCGGCGACGGCGACGACGCCGCTGTCGATCATCTTCTGCGCCGCCTGCACGGCAGTCTGCGCTTCGCAGGCGTCGTCTTCCGGCACGATCTCGATCTGGCGACCGAGAACCCCGCCCTTCTTGTTGATCTGCTGCGCCGCGAGCTTGGCGGCATTGACGATGTCGACGCCGGCGCTAGCGTTCGAGCCGGACAGCGGCGCCGGCACCCCGACCTTGACCGGCTCCGCCGCCGTTGCGGGCCGCGGGGCGATCGCCATACTCGCGGTAAGGGCGAGTGCCGCGAGCCCGCACGCCGCCCGGATTCCATTTCGACGCATGGCCTCCCTCCCTCTGGTCGACGACCGCTCTCGGCGCTTGCGCGGGCAGTCTATGAAGGGCGGCAAGGGGGGTCAAGAAACCGGCGGCTGCCTCTGTTAATATCTACGAGAGCCTGCATGGGAGGAGACGATGAGCCTCAACGTCAAACCCATCCGACCCGGCTTTGTCGCCGAGATCCGCAATATCGACATATCCGGGCCGCTGACGCCCGATACGGGAGCGGCGCTGTGGGAGGCGAGCGACGCGCACGCGGTGCTTGTTTTTCGCGGGCAGCGGCTGACCGACGACGAGCAGATTGCCTTCGCCCGGAATTTCGGCGAGCCGGAGCGCTACGTCTTCTCCTACAGCAGCAGCGTGCCATTGCGGCTGAAGCGCCGGGAGATGGCGGACATCTCGAACCTCGACGCCGTGACGGGCAAACCGCAGACCGGCTCCATGCGGCATCGCATGGTCAATCTCGGCAACCGGCTTTGGCATACCGACAGCTCGTTCCGGCTGCCGCGCGGCGGCTTCTCGCTGCTCTACGCCCATGCCGTGCCGCCGCCGGGACCGCTCGGCGCCGGCGAAACCGAGTTCGCCGATACCTGCGCCGCCTACGAGTCGCTCCCGCCCGAGCGGCAGGCGATGCTGAAAGGTCTGCAGGCGGAACACAGCCTGATGCACTCGCGGGCGCTGCTCGGCTTCACCGAGTTCGCGCCCGAGGAGCGCGCGGCGTTGCCACCGGTCGTGCAGCCGCTCGTGCTCAAGCATCCGAGCACCGGCCGGAAATCGATCTATGTCGCCTCGCACGCCTCGCACATCCTCGGCATGGAGGTGGCGGACGGGCGGCTATTGCTGATGGAGCTGATCGAGCGGGCGACGTGCGCGACCTACCGCCACGAATGGCGGGTGGGCGACCTCGTCATGTGGGACAACCGCCGCTCGATGCACCGCGGCCTGCCCTTCGACGAGAGGCAGGTTCGCGACTTGCGCCGCGTTACCACCTCGGACGGAACCGAGCCCCTGCGAGCGGCCGCTTGATTCGGTATCTCGACGAAGCGGGAGTGCGCGCGGTGCTGCGGTGGGAGCCGCTGTTCACCGCCATGGAAGAGGCGCTCGCCGCCTTCTCTGCCGGCCGCGTCATCCAGCCCGTGCGCAACATGCTGACGATCGAGGAAGGGAAGCGCTATCTCGGCATCATGCCGGCCGTCGCCGAAAAGGCGATGGGCGCGAAGCTCGTCAGCTTCTATCCGGCAAATGCGGGGACCGGCGTCCCGACCCACATGGCGATGATTCTCCTGTTCCGTGCCGACACCGGCGAGCCGCTTGCCGTCATGGACGGGCGCCTCCTCACCGAGATGCGCACGGCCGCGGTATCGGCGGTGGTGACGCGGGCTCTCGCCTCGCCGCAAAGCCGTATCCTGGCGCTGATCGGCAGCGGCGTCCAAGCGGCCGCGCATCTCGAGGCGCTGTCGCGCCTCTTCCGCTTCGAGGAAGTGCGGGTGTGGAGCCGGACGCCCGAGCACGCCCGGCATTTTGGCGAAGAGCACGAGGTCCGCGTCACGCCGAATGCGGAGACCGCGGTGCGGGACGCTGACATCGTGGTGACGGCGACGAACGCCCGCGAGCCGGTCCTCGAAGGCGCTTGGCTCAAGCGGGGGGCACACGTCAATGCGGTCGGCGCGCCGCGCCCCGATTGGCGCGAACTCGACGACGAGGCGATGACGCAGAGTGTGCTGGTCGTCGATTCGCGCGAAGCAGTGCTGAAGGAAGCGGGCGACGTGATCCTCTCGAAGGCGGCGATCTATGCCGAAGTCGGAGAGATCTTCGCCGGAACGACCCCTAGGCCGCCGGCGGGGCGGAGGACGGTCTTCAAATCCGTCGGCCTCGCGATCGAGGACATTGCCGCGGCGAAGCTCGCCTATGAGGCCGCTGCGCAATCGTGACCGCGCCCCGTCTCCGCCGGACGTGAATGGTCTTTCCCGAGGCGATCTCCGCTCAGTCCCGGTGCGCTCGGGAATAGGCGCTCGGGGAGGGCGGCCGCCAACCGGCCAACGCGCTCTGTTCGGGGCGCAGGATTTCGACCCTCAGCGGCCAGCATCGGGCGCTGTCGCTGGAATGGCCGGCGCCGCAATCGCCACCGGGGCAGGCCGACAGTGCCGCCAAGAGGTCGATCTCGGCGAAGAGCTCGATGAAATCGCCGGGCCGCGCCGGGCTCGCCTTCATGAAGTAGCGGTGCGTATCGCGCGTGTAGCCGGTGCACATGAAGACGTTCATCACGTCGTGAATATGGCGCTCCGCCTGCGATAGCGGCAGGCCCTGTTGCGCTGCCAGCGCCCGCGTCAAATTCGAGTGGCAGCAATGGTGGTACTCGGTGCCTTTCAGCAGCAGGTTGGTGTACGGATCGCAGCGCGTGCCGATCACGTCGTGCACGCCGGCGCCGTCCTCGTCCCAGCCGTACAAGGCGAGCGTGTCGTGCGTGATCGTCGCCAATGGGCGAAGGCTCGGCAACGTGCTCCACAGCCGGTCGCCGGTCGTCACATGCGTCGCGTGCAATGCGCGCGTCTTGCCGCTGAAGAAGTGCTCCGATAGATCGTGCGCGTTCCACAGGTTGAGATCACCGACCTGCGAGCCTTCGATATTGGTAATGCGAAAGAAGGCGCCGGCCGGCACGGTGAAAGCCTTCGCGTCGCGCGGCGGCACGACGAGCTCCTGCACTTTCGTCAGCGAAGAGCGCGCCCTCTCGTAGAAGGCGGCGTCGAAGGGCGGCAGGCGATCGACCGAATAGACGAGAACGGGGGATGCCTTGCGCCGCTCCGCCGCATCTGCCGGAGCCGCGACGGAAGCCGAGTTTCTCATACGTTACCTCTCTTAAACGTTCGGCCCACTATGCCTCGACGAGATGGCAGGCGACGGGGGACGTTCAGCCGGCGTCGCGGGTCATGCTATACCGTCGGGCCTTCGCGGCCACAATTCGGCTTATGTTCTGTTTCCGCCAGACCGGGTGCTTCGTCGCGGTCGCCGAGGAGCTGCATTTCGGCCGCGGCACGGCGCGGGGACCTCTATGGCATCGTCATCCAGGGCGCGGTTCGAGCGAAGGAGGTGAGCATGGTCCATAAACAACTAATCACCGGTCCCAACTTCAAGCAGGGGCTCGGCGGCAGAGTATGGAGCCCTGGGCTCAAGGTGGGACCGTGGCTCTTTCTGTCCGGCGTTACTGCCGTAGACTACAAGACGATGAAGACGGTCGGCGCGATCGGCGGCACCTCGTCGACCCCGCCGAAGATCGACCCCGAAGCGCAATGGCGACAAGTTTTGAACAACATTAAAGAATTGGTCGAAGCAGCCGGTGGAACGATGGCGGATGTCGTGCTGGCCAACGTGTTTGTGACCGACATGCAGTATTACGCGCATTACCAGCACATCCGGCAGGAATTCTTCACGCCGCCTTATCCCGTCTGCACCGCCGTCGCGGTACGCAGCCTCGTTCATCCGGATTGGATCCTGGAAATCGAGGTGCAGGCGTATATCGAGGATAAGGCCTAGCGTCTTCAATCGACGGCCGCCGCCGCGCCGGCGGGGGGCGCTGCTTCGCCTTTCGGCATTCATGGACTCCGCGACTGCGGCGTGCAACTCTACCCGAGTTCACCATGGGAAGCGGACGCCGACGGGCCTTGCCGCAGGTAGCCACCAAGGCGGGGAGACATGCAGATGAGAGAGGCGGAGCACGGCAACCGGAATAGGAGCGGGCTGTGGACGCCGGCGATGTCCCGGCGGGACTTCGTCGCGCAGAGCGCGCTGGCGCTCGGGTCGGCGCTCTCCGCGGGCTATTTGGCGAGATACGGGCTGACGCCCGCTCGCGCCGCCTCGAGCAGCGTCTTCAAGATCGGGGTCCCCATCGAGCTGACGGGACCGATCGCCGAAGAAGCCGAAGAGATGGTGCACGGCTACGATCTTTACCTGAAGCAGCACGGCAACAAGCTGGGCGGCGCTCCCGTCAAGCTCTTCATCGACGACACGCAAACGACGCCCTCGGTTGCGATCGCGAAGACGCGGCAGGAGATCGAGAGCGACGCGGCCGACTTCATCGCCGGCGCCGGGTTGGCGCTCGACGCCTATGCGATCGAACAGGTCACCGCGCCGGCGCAAATTGCGTTCATGAGCTCGATTGCGGCCTCCGACGATCTGACCCAGCGCAAGCTCGTGCCGACCTTCGCGCGCGCCAACATGACGAGCAGCCAGCCGAACCTCTATTTCGGCGCGTGGGTGTACAAGAACCTGCACCACCGCCGCATCGCGATGATCCTGCAGGATTACGCTTACGGCTGGGAATCGGGCGGCGGGTTCCAGTATGCCTTCGAGAAGTCCGGCGGCAAGGTCGTCCAGAAACTCTATGCGCCGCTGACGACGACCGACTACACGCCGTTCGTCAGCCAGCTCGACAAGAGTGTCGACGCGATCTACGCGATGCTCGTGGGCTCGAACGTGCCGCGCTTCGTCAAGACCTATAATCAGCTCGGTCTCGGCGGCAAGATCCCGCTGCTCGGAGGGCCCGACATGGCCGACGAGGATGCGTTGCGTGCGACCGGCAAGGACGCCGTCGGCATCACCTTCGTGCACGAGTACAGCGCGCAACTGCCGCTCGCCGCCACCCGCAAGTTCGTCAGCGACTGGAAGCAGGCCTATAACGGCCAGATCCCATCCTATTGGGGCGAGTCGACCTACACGATGGCCCACTGGATCGATCAGGCCATCACCAACCACCGCAAGAAGACGGGGATGAGCGCCGACGCCGTCCCCGAATGGGTCCGCAAGAAACCGGCGGAGTTCATCGACGCGGTCGTCGCGACGCGGCTCCCCGAAACCCCGCGCGGGCCGCTGCACATGGACTCCTACCACAATGCGGTCATGACGCTCTACATGATGCGGGTCGACAAGCCGGGGCACGCGAAGATCCTCGCTTCGACCCCGAATGCGAGCCAGTTCTGGATCGAGAGCCCAAAGGAGTTTCTCGCCCATCCGCTGTTCTCGCGCACTTTCCCGCCGTGTTGCACGACCTAGCGGCGGCCGCGGCTCCGGGTTGGTCGCGATCGCCATGACGAGAAGCGGCGGCGGGCGGTCACTCCAGCCGCTTGCCGGCTGGGTTCTCAGACGAGGAGTAGCCGCGGGTAGGCGAGGTTGCTGGCCAACGTCATAAACGGCATCGCGTTCGGCGGGCTCCTCTTCATCCTCGCCAGCGGCTTCTCGCTGGCGCTCGGCGTGTTGCGCGTCATTAACATCGCGCACGGCGCCTTCTACATCCTGTGCGTCTATCTCGGCGTGACGATCGCCCAAATTGCCGGCGGCTTCCTCAGCGCGCTCGTCGTCGACTCCCTGGTCATCATGCTGTTGGCGGCGCTGTTGCACCGGCTGCTGCTGCGGCGCTTCAATCTCGCGCCGCTGCCGCAGGTGCTGGCGACCTACGGGGTCACGCTGATCATCGCCCAGTCGGTGCGTCTCATCTGGGGCGGCTACACCGAGGTCATGGATACGCCATCCGCTCTCGATGGGACCGTGTTGCTGTTCGGGACGATCATCCCCGTTTATCGGCTGTTCCTGATCGGGGTCGCGATCGTCCTCGCGGTGGCGCTGTGGCTGCTGATCGACCGGACCCAGATCGGCGCGCTGGTGCGCGCCTCCGTCGATGACGAGGAGATCGCACGCAGCATAGGCATCGACGTCGACCGCCTCGCCACGATGCTGTTCGGCTTCACCGGGTTTCTCGTCGGCCTCGGCGGCGCCTTCGGGGCGCCGCTGCTCGGCGGCTATCCGGGGGTCGAATGGGAGATCCTGACCCTGACGCTGATCGTCGTTGTCGTCGGTGGTCTCGGCAGCATCGCCGGCGCCTTCGTCGGCAGCCTCATGGTCGGCATCCTGTGGAATGTCGGAATCGCGTATTTCGCGCAGTACGCGTATTTCGTGCTGTTCGCCCCGATGATCCTGGTTCTGAGCCTGCGCCCGCGCGGGCTGTTCGGCAAGAAGCTGGCGATAGGGGAGTGAGGCGCGGCGTGCAGGGAGCGCTCCCGGCCCGTCCGCAGTCCCCGAGCGGGCTGCGCCCGGATGCGGTCGTCGCATCGAGGATCGTCGTCGCCGCCGCGATTCTCGTCTTGGCGATGGCCCTGCCGGCGCTCTTTCCGGGCTACTGGGTCACCATCGCGACCCTCGCCTTGATCTATGCGATCGAGGCGATGGGGCTCAATCTGCTGATGGGCTACACCGGCCTCGATTCCCTCGGCCAGGCGGCGTTCTTCGGGCTCGGCTCCTACGGGCTCGGCGTCCTGACGGTCAGGTACGGCGTCGGCTGGTGGGCGGCGGCCTTGGCTGCAATCGCGATCGGCATCGCCGGCGCGGCCGTCATCGGCGCCATTGCCGTGCGCACGCGCGGCCTCTATTTCCTGCTGATCACCGCAGCCATGAGCCAGGTGCTGTGGGGTGCCGACTACCGCTGGGGCGCCTTCACCGGCGGGGCCGACGGGCTGGAGCTCGGCGGCGGCCGGCCGTCGGCGTGGTTCTATTCGGGGCTGCATTTCTATTACTTTACGCTCGCCGTCTTCATGGTGATGGCGGCGCTCATTTGCCTCGTGATCGTCTCGCCGTTCGGGCTGACGCTCAAAGGCATCCGCGACCGGGAAATCCGCTCGCAGACGCTTGGCTACGCGACCTACGCCCACAAATACCTCGCCTTCGTCATCGCCGGCATAGCGGCGACGGTCGCCGGCATCCTGAGCGCCGCCTACAACGGCATCGCGAGCCCGAGCGATCTGACGCTCGACCAGTCTTTCGCGGCGATGCTGATGGTCATCTTCGGCGGCTCGGGCACGATGACCGGCCCGATCGTCGGCGCCGTCCTGATCACGGCATTGCAGTTCGAGCTGAGCACATATTGGGCGAACGCCTGGCCGATCATTCTCGGCGTTATCTACGTCTTCGCGACGATCTACCTGCCCGACGGCATCGTCCACGGCGTCGCCGGCCTCGCCGGCCGTCTCGGCATGCCGCGGAAGAAGGAGGTTGTGGACGATCCGACGAGTCTCGCGGCGCCGGCGGAAGTCGCGGCGGCGCTGGGCGCGCCGCGCCCGGTCGTCGGCGGAGCGGGCAGTGGCCCTGCGCAGGCGCGCCCCGCGCTCGCGCTCGATTGCGTCGGCAAGAGTTTCGGCGATCTGCGGGTCCTCACGGACGTGACGTTCTCCGTCGAGCCCGGCGGGCGCGTCGGCATCATCGGTTTGAACGGCGCCGGCAAGACGACGCTCTTCCATGTGATCAGCGGCCTCGAACCGCCGTCGGGCGGGCGCATCTCGCTGTTTGGCCGCGACGTGACCGGCGCTCCCCCGAACCGGCGGGCGGCGCTCGGGCTGTCGCGCACCTTTCAGATCACGCTGCTCTATCCGAGCCTCTCGGTGCGCGAGAACATCGATGTTGCACTGCTCGGCTCGACCTTTCGCCGCTACCGCTTCCGGCTATGGGCGCCGCTCACCACCCATCGCGACCTCGAGGCGCGATCGCGCGAGCTGCTCGAGGCGGTCGGATTGTGGCCCTACCGCGATACCGAGGTACGCCACCTCTCCTACGGCCACCAGCGCCAGCTCGAGATCGCGCTGGCGCTGGCGCCGGAGCCGAGCCTGTTGCTACTCGACGAGCCGACGGCGGGCCTCGCGCAGCCGGAGATCGCGAGCATGCAGCGGCTGCTCGCCTCGCTGCCGCCGGACCTGACCGTGCTTGCCGTCGAGCATCACCTGGAAGTGATCTTCGAATTCGTCGAGCGGGTGCTAGTGCTCCACCAGGGCAGCGTACTGATGGACGGCCTGCCGAGCGCTGTGCGGCAAGACCCGCAAGTGCGGGACCTCTATTTCGGGGCGCATGCGGCGGCCCACCTCGCCGCCACGGCAAGCGCCCCCGAAGACGGCCAATGCGCGACATGCTGACCGTCAGTGACATCCATACCTATTATGGTGACAGCTACGTCATTCAGGGCGTCTCGCTCGGCGTCGAACGCGGCCGGATAACCGTGCTAATGGGGCGCAACGGCGCCGGCAAGACGACGGTAATCCGGTCGATCGCGGGCCTGACGCCGCCGCGCCGCGGCAGCATCAGGTTCGGCGAAGTCGAGTTGACCCGCCTGCCGGCGCACGAGATCGCGCGGCGCGGCATTGGCCTCGTGCCGCAGGGCCGGCGCATCTTCGCCTCGCTGTCGGTCGGTGAACATCTCGCCATCGCCGCCAGCCGAAGGCGTGAAACGAGCTGGACGCTGGAGCGCATCTTTACGATCTTTCCGCGGCTGAGAGAGCGCATCAATCAGCGGGCCGCGCATCTCTCCGGCGGCGAGCAATCGATGCTGGCGATCGCGCGGGCGCTGCGCACCGAGCCCGAATGCCTCTTGATGGACGAGCCGACCGAGGGGCTCGCGCCGCTCTTCATGGACATCGTGCTCGACGTCATTCGCGAGCTGCGGGCCTCGGGTGAACTCGGGATCCTGATCGTCGTCCAGGAGCTGCCGATCGCGCTCGCGATCGCCGACCACATCTGCGTGCTCGACAAGGGGCGCACCGTCTTCGAGGGCTCGCCGCAGGAACTGGAGAAGCAGCCGGAGGTGCAGGCGCGATACATCGGCGTCGGCGTGTAGGCATCTGCGCGACCGTTGACCCCTTCGAGCGCGCTATCTCATAATCGGCGCGAAGCACGACATCGCGGCCCGGAGGGAGGACACAAGACCGTGCCGAAACTTCTTACCGCCGAGCAGGTCGCCCATTTCGAGCGCGAAGGCTTCACGGCGCCGTTCCGCGCCGTCAGCCGCCAACAGGCGACGGAATTTCGCCGCCGCATCGAAGGATTCGAAGAGCGGGTCGGTCACGATTCGGAGGGGTATTTCAAGATCAAGGCGCATGTCGCGGCGCCGTGGATGGTCGATCTCGCCTTCCATCCGCGCATCCTCGACGCGGTGGAGGATCTGATCGGCCCCGACATCCTGCTGATGGGCTCCTCGCTGTTCGCGAAGCAGGCGCACGACCCGCGTTTCGTCTCCTGGCATCAGGATTCCGCCTATTTCGGCCTGGCGCCGCACGAGGAGGTGACCGCCTGGGTCGCCTTCACCGATAGCAACCGGACAAACGGCTGCGTTCGGGTCATGCCGCGCAGCCATCGGGCCGGCGATTTCCAGCACGAAGAGAGGATGGACGAAGCGAACAACATGCTGTCGCGCGGCCAGACGATCACCGGGCTCGACGAAGCAAAGGCGGCCGATCTCGTGCTCGAGGCCGGCGAGTTCTCATTGCATCAGGAAAGGACCGTCCATTCCTCGCATCCCAACGGCAGCGACGACCGGCGCATCGGGCTCGCCTTCTTCTATATCCCGGCGCATGTCCGCTCCGATTCGCAGCGCCGCAGCGCGCTGCTCGTCCGCGGCGTCGACCGCTATGGCCATTGGGACGCGGATCCGCTGCCGCGCTACGACCTCGATCCGGTCTGTATAGCGGAACTCGACCGCGTCTGGGGGCAATACAGAAAGGGACAATACAAAGCCCATTGACGGGTGGTCGCTGCCCCTGCACGGCCGTCCAACCCCAATGTACCCGTAGTTGATTCAGGCGCCGCGCCGGCTGCGCGCCGTGACATGACGCAAAGAGCTGCGGCCGTGCGGCGGGAGCCAGGTACGGCGGATACGCCGTCGACTTCGATCAGCCTTCTCGGATGCGACAGCTAACGCTGGCGACGGTGCTGGGACGACCGGGCTGGAACCTGACTGGTATCGCGACCGGCGGCTGCTCTATGTCGCCGACAGCCGGCGCGTCATGCGGGCGATCGACCTCGCGCCCTTCAACCTCTTCGATTTCGACGCCTGGGGCTCCCCTTGGGAGCACGTCGCGATCCTCTGCGCGCGGCGCCCAGTGCAGCCCGGCGAGCGGATCGGCCTCGTCTTGACCGACGGCTCGTGACCTGAGCCCCGACTTTCATCCAGGGATGAGTGGAGTCGGTTGGCCATTTGAGCCTGCCAGGCTGAGCCACGCCCCGCGACCCGAAAACACCCGGCGGCCCGGGGCGTATTTAGCTGCTTTGCCGCGACGGCGCAACCGGGAGCGGGTGCGGCCGATCGCGAACGCCGCCGGCGGCCGCGGCGCGGCCCTCGAAATCGCCGCGCTGCAGCAGCTCGAATACGCAGCCGAGCAATTCGCGCCGGTCGAAGGGACGGGCGATGAAATCGTCGGTGTCGGGGTTGTCCCATACCGAGCCCGGCGGGAAGCGCGCGGTGAAAAGGCATTTGAGGGGCGGGTGCAGAAGCCGCGCCCGGCGCGCCGCGGCGATGCCGTCGAGCGGTCCCGGCAGGCTCACCTCCATGACGGCGAGCGCGAAATCCTCTTGGCCGAGCGCCGCCAGGGCGGCGGCGGCGTCGGCGACCGCGGTCACCGCGAAACCTTCTTCGGCCAGCGTCTCTTCGATGACCCCCCGCACGCGCTCGTTGTCTTCGACGACGAGAATCCTCCGGCCGACCGGGCTCATCCGCACGTCCTTTTGGCCGCCTCCCCTACCTTACGGTCTGACAAAGCCGGCGGCGGCGCAACCGTGACGTCGTGTTTTTCTTATGGGTTTTGGCCGGTATTCGACAAATCGGCCCCGGCCGCAAGCCGCAGTTTCGTCCGCGAGACGCCGCCGCCGATCGCGCGATGCGCCGGATCAGGCGGCCGAGCGCGACAGGCCGCCCGGCTCCAGCTGCATTCCCTCCTCCTCGACGACGAGGGCCTCGTCCTTCAGGTCCATCAAGCGGCGCAACATTTCGCGGCCGCGCGACAGGCGCGAGCGCACCGTGCCGATCGGCACGTCAAGGATCGTCGCGACCTCTTCGTAGCGCATCCCTTCGAGGCCGACGAGCAGGATCACCTGGCGCTGCTCCTCGGGCAGCCTGGCGATCGCCCGCTCGAGGTCGCGCAGCAGCAGCGAGGCGGTGGCGTTCGACGGCACTGTCAACATCGGCGCCATCTCCTCGACGGCGGTGTTGATGCCCTCGCGCACGGCGCGGCGCACGTCGTTGACATGCTGATTGTGCAGGATCGTGAACAGCCAGGCCCGCAGGTCGGTGCCGGGCTGCCAAAGATGCTCCTTGGCGATGGCGCGCAACAGGCAGTTCTGCACGAGATCGTCCGCGCGCGTCGCGTCCCGCGTCAAGGCGCGGGCATAGCGGCGCAGCCGCGGGATTTCGGTTTCGAGACGCCGGGCGAAATCGCTCATCGAGCCGGTCCTCGGAAGTTCCGACCCCGGTCGCCGGGGCCGCTCGGTGCCGGCCAATATAGGCAGCGCGTGTAGCGCCATGATGTTTTCGCGTGGCGCGACGGTAATTTCTTGTAAATATTCCGCAGCATATGCGGCAGAACCGGCAATTGAAGCCGGCCGGGTAAACCGCGTGATACGTTAGCCCAAATTGCACCGGGCGCGGGGCGCGGCGTTGACCGGGGGGCGGCCCTTGCCTATGTTCGCCGCGCCGCAGCGAGCCCGTAGCTCAGCCGGTAGAGCAACTGACTTTTAATCAGTAGGTCTCGGGTTCGAATCCCGACGGGCTCACCAGTTAACTCAGCGCGTTTCACGGAGGAGCCTCGGACCGATCGGGATATAGGCTATCCCCAAGGTTCTCAGATCCGAGGCCCCGATGCACCTACTCCTTTGAGAAACCCGGGCTAGGCGGCGGCGAGCGCGCAATGGCGATGCGCTGGCTGAGGGAGCCTGCAGCTGTGGTATGGCTACTACTCGGCCTGCCGATGTCGTTTGGCGGGCTGCGGTTGGTGCGGCAGATCGAAGAGAGGCAGTCGGCGATATGGCGCTATCTATCTGCACCCTTCGGCAAATCGGAGGCGAGGAACCGGATCGCCGCTTCGAGGCGCTTGCAGCGGCGGGCGATGACCTTGCGGTGCGCCCAGGGGCAGGCGGGGGCGGCTACCAGCGCATAGCGCCTGCTTTCCGGGAGGCGCGGTGAGCCGGTTGCCGCCGATCCTGTCGGACAAGGATTACGACGCGCCGTCGGTCTTTGTTCCGGCCAATCTGCTGCGCGAGGCGCGGCGGCAAAAGAATTTGCCGGAGGCCGCGGTTCCGGGGATCTGCCTGCTCGACCCGGACGGCGACATCGTGCGGCTGTTGCGCAACAGCGGCCGCGCGCGGCGGGCGGCGGGCTGGGCCTGCTATCATACCGATCTCTGGGAATTCACCGAAGGCGGCGAGCATTTCGGGATCATCGGCTGCGCGGTCGGCGCGCCCTTTGCGGTGCTGCTCGCCGAGGAGCTATTCGCCTCGGGCTGCCGCTGCCTTCTCAGCATGACCTCGGCCGGGCAGATCATGCCACGCGGCGCGCCGCCTTATTTCGTCCTGATCGAGCGCGCCTTGCGCGACGAGGGCACCAGCTACCATTACCTGCCGCCCGACGAGTTCGCCGACGCCGATCCGGCGCTCGTCGAGGCGGCGATGCGCGGCTGCGCGGGGGTGTCGGAGCCGGTCTATCGCGGCGCCAGTTGGACGACCGATGCGCCCTTCCGCGAGACCGAGGCGGCGATCGCGGCGTGCCGTACGCGCGGCATCCTCGCCGTCGAGATGGAAGCTGCAGCGCTCTATGCCTTCGCGCAAAGGAGCGGCAGGCCCGTCCTCTGCTTCGCCCATGTGACGAACCGGATGGCGGTCGAGGGCGGCGATTTCGAGAAGGGCGAGGCGGCGGGCGCGCTCGCCTCGCTCGCCGTCCTCGCGGCGGCGGCGCGCGCCTGGCGGGCGATGGCGGCACAGGCAGGGGCGCGATGAACCCGGATCCGTGGCACGATGCGGGGCTCGCCAGGTCTCAAAATGAATGCGACGGCCGCCAGGCGAAGGCGCGCGCCTCCAGCCGCGCGAACACCGCGTGTTCGAGGATCAACATCAGGATGACGAACAGGATCACCCAGGCCAGCACTTGAGCCATGTTGAACTGCTCGAACCAGAACGAAAACATGTAGCCGATGCCGTATTTCAGTCCGAACGTCTCGGCCAGCGCCACGATCTTCCATGTCATGCCGAAGGCATAGCGGAACGCCGAGAAGATGTACGGCATCAGCTGCGGAATGTAGACCCGGCGGAGCAGCAGGCGCCGCGAGGCGCGGAACGTTCTCGCCATCTCGATCAGCGATTTGTCCATCGCCTTGGCGCCTTCATACATGTTGACGGCGACATAGGGCGTCACCACGACGAGGACTGCGGCGAGGCCGCCGGCTTCGCTGTAGCCGAACCACATGATCGCGAGAAAGACCATCAGGACGGTCGGCATCGTCAGGAGGAGCGGGATCAGGGCCAGGAGCGAGCGCTCGACGATCCGGCTCAGCCCCATCGCGAGGCCTATGCCGAGGCCGGCGAGCATCGCCGCCGAGAAGGTGACGAAGATGCGGGCAAGGGTGATGGCGATATCGAAGAACGCGGATTCTCCCTCCGGCCCCGGCGTCGTCAAATTGGCGAAAATCGTCTGCGCGATGCGCCAAGGCCCCGGCAGCACCTTCGGATCGCCCATCAGCCGGGAGCCGGCCCACCAGAGCACGACGAGCGTAAGGATCGAGGCGGCTCTGAGGCCGAAGCTCCGCAGCCGGTTCTCCCTCACGCCGGCCCTTCCAGAACGCTGAAGAATTCGCGCACCAGCTCCCTCTCCAGGTCGAAAACCGCCGCATCGTCGGGCTTTCGCGGCCGCGGAATGTCGATCTCCACCCGCCTGAAGATGCGCGCCGGCTTCGTGCTCATCATGTAGATGCGGTCCGACAGGAAGACCGCCTCCGACAGATCGTGCGTCACGAAGAGGATGGTCGGCCTCGCCCGCTCGAGGATCTCCATCAGGTCGTAGCGCAGTTTTCTCGCCGTAATGGCGTCGAGATGGCTGAACGGCTCGTCCATCAGGAGTATGTCGGGCTCGATCGCCAGCGCCCGGGCGATCGCCACCCGCTGCTGCATGCCGCCCGACAGGTTGAGCGGATAATTGCGCTCCTGCCCCGGCAGGCCGACGAGGTCGAGTTGCTTTGTCACCAGTCCCGGCCAGCGCTCGCGGCCGACCTTCTGCGCCTCGAGGACAAACTCTATGTTGTCCTGAACGGTCAGCCAGTTGAGCAGGCGCGGGCTCTGGAAGACATAGCCGATATGAGGCCGCGAACTGCCGGCGCCCGCTCTCGGGGCAACCGCGACCGAGCCGCCGTCATGCGTCTCGATCCCCGCGATTATGTTGAGCAGCGTCGATTTTCCGCAGCCGGACGGACCAACGATGCTGACGAATTGCCCTTCCTCGGCGACGAGGTCGACCCCCTCCATGACGACGAAATCCGGTCCGCCGCCGGGAGCGGGGAATCGCTTCGTCAAATTACCGATCGCAATCGCGGCGCCCTTTGCCGAAGGCTGCCCCCGACCGCAGCTATCAGGCAGCAAATTGCGGTCTCCAGGCAAACACCCGGCGCTCCCACCAGCGGAATACCAGGAGATCGATCAACGTCATAACGATCATGAAACTGACACCCCAGGCGAGCATCATATCGGCCCGAGTATCCTGAAACCAGTAAATGAGCTTTTGCCCGACGCCGTTGCCGGAGCCGAACGCCTCGGCGACGAGCGCGATCTTCCAGGACAGCGACAAGGCGATGCGCAGCGCCGAGAAAATGTAGGGCATCAATTGCGGGATAAGCACCTTGCGCAGCAGCAGCTTGCGGTTTGCCTTGTAGACGCGGCCCATCTCCAAAAGGCTCTTCTCGACCGCCTTCGTACCTTCCCAAACGTTCATCACGACGAACGGGAAGACGATCAGCACGATCGTCAATACCGGCGCCGCCTCGGAGAAGCCGAACCACAGTACCGAGAGAAACGCCCAGCAGATCGCGGGAAACGTCAACAGCACCATGATCCAGCTATCGAAGAATATTTCGATGTCCCGCTTCAACCCCATGACCAGGCCGAAGAGGATGCCGGCAATCATCGAGAAGGCAAAACCCTCGAAGATGCGCCGCAAGGTCTCGCCGACGACGAGGTAGGTGGAAGGCTCGCTGTAGATCGCGGCCATGCGCTCGGCCAGCACCCAGGGGCCGGGGAAAAATACCGGCAGAAAGAACAGCGAGACGGCCTGCCAGAGGCCGAGGATGACGGCGAACGTCGCCGCCGTCGGCAGCATGTCGTGCTTGCGCGGCCTTCCGGTCACGACGCGCCGCCGGCTACTTCAAGACGAGGCCGTATTTCGATTCGGACGGCACGGCCGTGAGCACGCCGGCGCGCTTCGCGACGTCGAGGAATTTCCATTGCGCGGCGATCGTCTTGCGGTCCCAACGAGCGAGAAAAATGCGCTTTTGCCGCAGCCATTTCTTGTAGGTCGCGGCTTCCGCCGGCGTCGTCACGCCGGCCAGCGCTCCGTACTTCTTGACCGCGGCATCGAAGTTTTTCGGGTCTCGAAGCCAACGAAAGGACGCCGCAACCGCCGCCACCAAGTTCTTCGCCCGGCTCGGGTTCGCATCGACCCAGCTGCGCCAGGCGACGAGCGGCGCGGACCAGACGATCGGATAACCGGTGTGCTTTTTCCAGTAGGCGTTCGGCGCGTAGATTGAGCGGAATTTATCCGGCTGCGAGGCGGCGGCGATCGTCAGCGAGCTGATGTTGAACATCGCGTCGAGGCCGCCCGTTTCCAACAGATGGAACAAGGCCGGCGGCGCGACTTGCTGGAATTTCGTGTCCTTCAACACATCGAACTTGTCGCTGGCGATGATCGCCGCCCGGGTCGCCTTGAAGGAGCCGGCGCCGGTCGAGAAGCTGCCGAATCTCTTGCCGCGCAGATCGCCGATCGTCTTGAAGGGCGAATCCTTGCGGACATAGACCTGCTGCATATCGGTCAGCCCGCCGCCGATGATCACCCAGTCGAGGCCCTGGTTGATCTTCTCGATCGCGTCCATGCCGGAATAGGTGCCGACCATCGCCTGTTTCGACGGCAGGCCGGCGAGAAACCCGGCGAAGGGGCGGGCGTCGATTTCGAGGTCGATGCCGTGCTTCCGAAAGATGCCGGCGTCCCGGCCGCCGAAATAGTTGAGCACGAAGGCGCTGTCGCGGGGGATGATGACGTTGACCTTGTCGAGCCCGGCCGCCGTCGCCGGAACGGCGAGTGCGAGGGGCGCGAACAGGGCGAGGGCCGCGCGAAGGATCGTACGCATGCATTCCTCCCGGTTTCCCGCGGATTGTATGGCCTTGCTCCGACGGCAAGGCGCGGCGACTTATCGCACGCCGGGCCGCGCAGCTGTCAACCGAACTCGGGGTGACGTCAAAAGGTTTGTGTCAGCAGGAGAGGGGTGCTGACGCCCTGGTTTTGGTTTTCGTGGTTGAAGACGGCGAACAGGATGCGGTCCATCGAGGTGCGGTCGGAGAAGACGCCCATTGGCCGGGTTCGGCGTCT
>DATLKN010000052.1:0-64380 GCA_035538335.1 Allostellaceae bacterium | reverse complement strand
AGACGCCGAACCCGGCCAATGGGCGTCTTCTCCGACCGCACCTCGATGGACCGCATCCTGTTCGCCGTCTTCAACCACGAAAACCAAAACCAGGGCGTCAGCACCCCTCTCCTGCTGACACAAACCTTTTGACGTCACCCCCGCTATCTTCCTTGTTATACCGGCGAAGGCCGGTATCCAGGTCTGCCTTGGGTCCCGACTTCCGTCGGGACGACGAGATGATAGATTGAGCCGAATGCCGATCGGCCGAGCCCGGCCATGAACGAATAGGTGGGACATGCCCGCACCCCGTTTCCTCTACCGCCTCGGGCTGAACCAGCCGCTCGGCACGCCGACGCAGCTGCGCACCGCCGAGATGGCGGACGCGATTAACCGTGAGGCGGACGGCGAATTCAGGCTCGACACCTTCCCTGAGGCGCGGCTCGGGCTCGACCCGCAAATGCTCGCCGACATGCGCGAGGGCAGGCTGGAATTCTACATGTCGGGGGCGCTCTTCGGCGGCCTCGCGCCGACCAGCGCGCTCGCGATGCTGCCTTTCGCGTTCAAGGATTCGGCGGCCGTCTTCGCCGCCCTCGACGGCGCATTGGGGGCGCGCATCCGGGGTGAACTCGCGGGCCACGGCATCTACGCCTTTCCCCGCTCCTGGCAGAACGGCTTCCACCATCTGACGACGAGCGTCAGGCCGATCCGCGAGGCCGTCGATCTCGCCGGGCTCAAGATCCGCACGCCGGGCGGCGACATCGCCGCCGATTTCTTCCGCGCGCTCGGCGCCGAGCCCGGCATGATCCCCTTCAACCGCATGTACGAGGCATTGCAATCGCGCACCTTCGACGGCCAGAGCGACCCGCTGCAAGTCGTCCTCGCATTAAAGCTCTACGAGGTGCAGAGCTGGCTGAGCCTGACGGCGCATTGGTGGTCGGGTTTCACGCTGCTCGGCAACGCCGCCGCGTGGGCGGCCTTGCCGGAGCGCATCCGCGAGATCGTCGGGCGGCACGCCGAGGCTGCCGCGCTCGCGCAGCGCGCGGATGTCGAGCGCGTCAATGCGGCGGGCGCCGAGCAATTGGCAAAGCTCGGCATGGCGATCAACGAGGCCGACACCGCGAGCTTCCGCAAAAAGCTCGGGCCGTTTTACGCGCAATGGCGCGAGCGGGCGGGCGCCGAAGCCTGGCGGCTGCTCGAAGCTCACGCCGGCGAGATCCTCGCCTGATGCCGATGACTTTCCCCGACGCCTTCCGCCTCGACGGCAAGCTGGCGCTGGTCACCGGCGCCGGCCGCGGCATCGGCCGCGCGCTCGCGCTCGCGCTCGCCGAGGCCGGCGCCGAACTCGTGCTGCTGAGCCGCACCGAGCGCGAGCTCGTCGCGGTCGCCGAAGAGATTCGGACGAAGGGAGGCGCCGCCCGGCCGATCGTCTGCGACGTCACCGACAGGGGCGCGGTGGCCGCCGCCTTCGCCGGGCTCGCGCGGCTCGACATCCTCGTCAACAATGCCGGCGTCAACCGGCCGCAGCCCTTTCTCGAAGTCGACGAGGAAACCCTCGACCGGATGCTGGCGCTCAACGTCAAGGCGCCGTTTCGCGTCGCGCAGTACGCCGTGCGGCAGATGACCGCGGGCAAGGGCGGGGTCCCGGGAGGAGTTGTCGTCAACATGTCCTCGCAGATGGGCCATGTCGGCTCGGAGCGCGACCGCACGGTCTATGTGATGACGAAGCACGCGGTCGAAGGGATGACGAAGGCGATGGCGGCCGAATTGGCGCCGCAGGGCGTGCGCGTCGTCTCGATCGCGCCGACCTTTATCGACACGCCGCTGACGAAGCCGTTTTTCGAGAACGCCGAGTTCCGCCGCTGGGTCGAGGCCCGCATACCGCGCGGCCGGGTTGGCACGGTCGAGGAAGTGGCGATGGCGGTTGTCTTTCTCTGTTCGCCCGCGGCCGCGCTCGTCACCGGCTCGAGCCTGCTCGTCGATGGCGGTTGGACGGCGTGGTGAATATTTTCAGGAGGACCCGATGCCTCGCTACATCAAGACGGGCGCGCTGGCGGACCAGAAGGAAGAGGCGGACGCCAATGTCAGGGCGACGGTCGAAGGGATCCTCGCCGATGTCCGGGAGCGCGGCGACAAGGCGGTGCGCGAATTGTCGGAACGCTTCGACAAGTGGTCGCCGCCGAGCTTCCGCCTGTCGGCCGATGAGATCCGCGCGCTCCTCGCCCGAGTGTCGGCGCAGACCATCGCCGACATAAAATTCGCGCAGGCGCAGATCCGCAACTTCGCGCAGATCCAGCGCGCTTCGATGCAGGATGTCGAGGTCGAGACCCTGCCGGGCGTCGTGCTCGGGCATCGCCATATCCCGGTCCAGAGTGTGGGCTGCTATGTGCCGGGCGGGCGCTACCCGATGGTCGCTTCGGCGCATATGTCGATCGTGACGGCCCGCGTCGCCGGGGTCGGCCACATCGTCGCCTGCACGCCGCCGAACCAGGGGACCCCGCATCCCGAGACGATCGCCGCGATGCATCTGGGCGGCGCTGACGAGATCCATGTGCTGGGCGGCGTGCAGGCGGTGGCGGCGATGGGGCTCGGAACCGAGACGATGCGCGCCGTCGACATGCTTGTGGGCCCCGGCAACGCCTATGTCGCGGAGGCGAAGCGCCAGCTCTACGGCCGCGTCGGCATCGACCTCTTCGCCGGCCCGACCGAGATCCTCGTCATTGCCGACGAGACGGCCGACGGCGAGATGTGCGCGACCGACCTCCTCGGCCAGGCCGAGCACGGGCCGACTTCGCCCGCGACCCTGCTCACCACCTCCGAGCGCCTCGCCCGCGACACCCTCGCCGAGATCGAGCGGCAGCTCGCGATCTTGCCAACCGCGGATGTCGCCGGGGTCGCCTGGCGCGACTGGGGCGAAGTAATCCTCTGCGCCGACGAGGATGAGATGGCGCGGGAAGCGGACCGCATCGCCGCCGAGCATGTCGAGGTGCTGACAAAGGAGCCGCGGGCCTGGCTCGGCCGGCTCAAGAGCTACGGCGCCCTTTTTCTCGGCCCCGAAACCAACGTCGCCTACGGCGACAAGGTGATCGGCACCAACCACACGCTGCCGACCAAGGGCGCGGCGCGCTATACGGGCGGCCTTTGGGTCGGCAAATTTTTGAAGACCTGCACCTTTCAGGAGGTGAGGACGCCGCAGGCGAGCGCCCTGGTCGGCGAATATTGCAGCCGGCTCTGCGCCATCGAGCGCTTCTGGGGCCACAAGGAGCAGGCCGATCTGCGCGTGCGCCGCTACGGCGGCAGCAACGCGGCGGGTTAGCGGCGGGCTTTGAAGCCTTGCCTGGACGGGCCGCGGGCGCGATGATCGCTTCGGGGGGAGACGAACGGGAGGTGTTCGATGCCGACCTTCATGTGCTTCCTGAACTGGACCGAAAAGGCCGCGATGGCGGCGAAGGACGCGCCGAAGCGCCATGCCGGTGCTAAGGCCTTGGCCGAAAAGCTCGGCGGGCGTTTGGTCAGCAGCTATGTGACGACGGGGCAATTCGACGTCGTGCTGACGCTCGAAATGCCGAACGGCGACGCGATGACGAAATATGCGATCGCCTTGATGAAGACCGGCGACGTGCGCACCACGACGGTGCGCGCCTTCTCGCCGGAGGAGTTCGGCAAGCTCGCCGCCGACGCGCCCTGACCGCTTCGCTCGCCGCTAAGGACAAAACTCCTCTCCGCCGGAGAGGGCCGGGTGAGGTGGGGGATTCCAGAGGCGTCGGGGAAAAGCCCACCTCACCTCACGGCCGCTTATAAAACGCGCCGTCCTTCATGATCATGGCGATCCGCTCGCCCTCGCCGTCGAGCAGCGAAATATCGGCGAGCGGGTCGCCGTCGATCGCAATCAGGTCGGCGCGTGCGCCCGGCGCGACGACGCCCAATTCGCCCGCGCGGTTGAGGATCTCGGCGTTGACCAGCGTCGCCGAGCGGATGATCTCGAAGGGCGCCATCGCCTCGGCGCGGAGCACGAATTCGCGGCTCTGACAGCGGTGCATCGCGCCCAGGAGGTCGGTGCCGAATCCGATCTTCACACCCGCCCGCTCGAGGATCTCGAGCGAGGAAAGCCCGGCGTCGCGCACCTCCTGCAACTTTTCGAGGCTCGCCTCGGGAAAGCCGAGCTCGCGGCCGAAGCGGTGCAGCGCGTCGAAGGTGACGAGCGTCGGCACGACGAAGGCGCCCGCCGCCGCCACGCGCTCGGCGGTTTCGCGGTCGATCAGATTGGCGTGCTCGATCGAGCGCACCCCGAATTCGACCGACCGGCTGATCGCCTGCGGCGTGTAGGCGTGCGCCAGCACGTAAGTGTGCCAATGCCGCGCCTCCTCGACGATGGCGCGCACCTCTTCCTCGCTGTATTGCAGGTTGGCGATCGGGTCGTGCGGCGAGGCGACGCCGCCCGACGCCATGATCTTCAACTGCGTCGCGCCCTTGCGCAATTCGTCGCGCGCCGCGCGGCGGCATTCGGCGACGCCGTCGGCGATGCGCGTGAGGCCGCTGCCGGCCGTGCAGCAGGCGCAGGCGGCAACCCCGCGCGGCCGCAGATCGCCATGCCCGCCGGTCTGGCTCAAGGCGAAGCCGGAAGGGAAGAGCCGCGGGCCCGTGACGAGGCCCTTATCGATCGCCTCGGCGAGCCCGCCATCGGCGCCCCCGGCGTCGCGCACGGTCGTGAAGCCGCGCGCCAGCATTCCGCGCAATACCTGGCCCGCCTCGAAGGCGAGCAGGCTCGCCGGCCGCTCGGCGAGCCGAGCCAGCGTCGAATCGACGGCCATTACATGCACATGGGCGTCGATCAGGCCCGGCATCAGCGTGTGGCCCTTGATATCGACGACCTCGGCCGAAGCGCTGTTCAGCGGCCGGTCGGCGACCTCGCGGATGCGGCCCTCCTCGACGAGCAGGTGATGGTCCCCGCGGCGCTCCCGGCTCGTGCCGTCGAGGATCGCGCAGTTTTCGAGGATGACGGCGCTCATCGCAGGATCCTTCTGTCCGAGGGTTTCTGATTAGATCCGTATCGTGCGCAAAACCAGCCCTGTTTCGTCGTCCCGGCGAAGGCCGGGACCCAGGTTTCAGCCTGGTCGAACCGCATGCAGTTTTGCCTGGTCCGCGCGTTGGCGGGAGTGGACCCCCGCCTTTGCCGGGGTGACGAGATTTGGGGCGGAAGGGTAACGTCAAAAGGTTTGTGTCAGCAGGAGAGGGGTGCTGACGCCCTGGTTTTGGTTTTCGTGGTTGAAGACGGCGAACAGGATGCGGTCCATCGAGGTGCGGTCGGAGAAGACGCCCATTGGCCGGGTTCGGCGTCTGACTTCGCGAAAGCGGCGCTCGATGGCGTTGGTGGTCCTGACCTTTTTGCGCTCGGCCAGCGATTTGTAGCGCCAGCAGGTGAAGAGTTCGTCGAGGTCGTCACGCAGGCAGGCGACCGCTTTGGGGTATTCGGCTTCCCAGCGGTCGGCGAACCGGCGGGCGGCCGAGCGCGCCTGCGGCAGGGTTTTGGCGTTCATCACGGCCTGCAGATCGGCCTTGACGGCCCCCTGGTCGGCTTGGCGCACCTTGCCGAGCACATTGCGCATCTTGTGCGCCCAGCAGCGCTGGACCGCGACCCCTGGAAAGGCGGTCGGCAGCGCTGCCAGGAGGCCCGAACCGCCGTCGACGCAGATCATCTCGAGGCCCTCGCCGACGAGGCCGCGACGAATCAGGTCGCCGAGAAAGCGTTCCCATTCGGCGGCGCTTTCGCTGTGCGCCAGGCGGAAATCGATGACTTCCTTCTTGCCGTCCTCGCGCAGGCCGAGGGCGACCAGCACCGGCCGGCGGATGGCGCCGGCGCCGGTCTTGCGGGCCAGCACCACGCCGTCGAGCATCAAGACGCGGTAGCGCTCCCTGAGCGGGCGGGCATGAAAGGCGGCGACCACCGCGTCGAGCTGCTTGGCCACCGTGCTTACCGTCGCCGGGCTGATCAGCCGGCCGAGGATCGGCAGCAGCGCTTCGCTGACCTTGCGCACCGACAGCCCGAGCACGAAGCAGGCCAGGATCATACGGTCGAGCTGGACGGCCCGCCGCGCATAGGCGCGCAACACGGCGATCGGCGCGAAACGGCGAGTGCGCGGCACCGAGAGCTCGATCTCGCCCAGCTCGGTCAACAAATGCCGCCGGTACGAGCCGTTGCGCCGGTCCGCTTTGTCGAGCGCGGCCATGCGGTCGAGATGTTCATCGATCGCCTGACCCATCTGGCCGGCAAGCACCGCGGCGATCGCCCGTCGGCCAAGCGGCCGATAGCTCTCGCCCCATTCCAGCCCTTGTGCCTGCATGCCCTTCACCAACTCGAAGGCCCTCGGTAAGCTCGCGATCGTCACAGCCTGTGGCATTGGGGGTGCTCCTCTTTGCGGACTTCAGCAACCCGCCGAGTACCCCCTCTCACAGCCCTGACACAAATCTCCGTACATCACCGATAGCGGGTCGGCGCTTGACACCCCCGACGCACCGGGCTAACAAACCGCGCACGTGGTGAATTTGAGCCGACCGGCTTGCGGCCACGCTAAACAAGCGCTAAAAGGTCGGGTGTTCGAAAAGGAACCCTGGCCCGCGCGGGACCGGGGTTTTTTGTTGCCCGGGCCGGCGCGGCCGCAAACAGGAGACGCGCCGATGCCGAAGCCCGTGCTGCCCGCCGAACTCGCCGACAAGGTCGCGCCCGCGACCCTCTTGGTGCGCGGCGGCGCGACCCGCAGCGCCTTCGAAGAGACTTCCGAAGCGCTCTTCATGACTTCGGGCTTTGTCTACGACAACGCCGCGGCGGCGGAAGCGGCCTTCGCCAATGACGGCTCGCGCTATGTCTATTCGCGCTACCGCAACCCGACCGTGGCGATGTTCGAGGAGCGGCTGCGCCTCATCGAAGGGGCGGAAGCCTGCCGCGCCACGGCAAGCGGCATGGCGGCAGTCTTCGCCGCGCTGCTGTGCAAGCTGCGCGCCGGACAGCGCGTCGTCTCGAGCCGGGCGCTCTTCGGCAGCTGCCATTATATCGTCGCCGAGCTGCTGCCGCGCTTCGGCATCGAGAGCGTGCTCGTCGACGGGCGCGACCTCGCTCAATGGGAGGCGGCGCTTGCCCCCGGCGCGGCGCTCGCCTTTTGCGAGAGCCCATCGAACCCGGCGATGGAATTGATCGACCTCGAGGCGGTGGCGCGCCTCGTGCATCGCGCCGGCGGCATTTTCGTCGTCGACAACGTGTTCGCGACACCGCTGTTGCAGAAGCCATTGGCGCTCGGCGCCGACGTCGTCGTCTATTCGGCGACGAAGCACATCGACGGGCAAGGCCGTTCGCTCGGCGGCGCGATCCTCGGCGCGGAGAAATACCTGAAGGAGGATCTCGGCACCTTCTACCGGCACACCGGGCCGTCATTGTCTCCGTTCAACGCCTGGCTGTTGCTGAAAGGGCTGGAGACGCTCGAATTGCGGGTCGAGCGGCAATGCGCGACCGCGCTCGGCATCGCCCGGCATCTCGCATCTCACCCGAAGATCGCGCGCGTCATCTATCCCGGGCTGCCGAGCCACCCGCAATACGATCTCGCGCAGCGCCAGATGAAGGCCGGCGGCAGCCTCGTCGCCTTCGATGTCGCCGGCGGCAAGGAAGCCTGTTTCCGCTTTCTCGACGCGCTCCGCCTCGTCGACATCTCGAACAATCTCGGCGATTCGAAGAGCCTCGTCACGCACCCGGCGACGACGACGCATTCGCGCCTCAAGCCCGAGGCGCGCGCCGAACTCGGCATCGGCGACACGCTGGTGCGGCTGTCCGCCGGGCTCGAAGCCGAAGCCGATCTGACCGCCGACATCGATCGCGCCTTGCAGCATGTTTAGCGGAATATATATGTGAATATATCTTATTTGACATGTTAATATAGGTCTTTATATCTGAACCACGCCGTCGAGCCGGCATTTTGCCCGCTCGCCTCGCGAGAGGTGCGCCATGGTTCAGATCGAGACGGTCAGCAAGGCCGAGGCGGTCAAGAAGAACAGCCGGCAATTGCGCGGCCATATTGCGCGCGACCTCGCCGATCAAACTGTGCCCTTCGACAATGAGGGGTATGCGCTCCTCAAATTCCATGGCGTCTATCAGGGCTATGACCGCGACAGCGCCACCGAGAGAAAGCAGCGCGGCGACGCCAAAATCTGGCAGTTCATGGTGCGCGCCCGCATTCCGGGCGGCCGGCTGACGGCCGCGCAGTATCTGGCGCTCGACGGCATCGCCGGGCGCTGGGCGGGCGGCGCGCTGCGCATCACGACGCGCGAAGGGATCCAGTTTCACGGCGTCGCGAAGCGCAACCTGAAGGCGACGATCGCGGCGATCAACGCGGCGATGCTGACGACCCTGTCGGCCTGCGGCGACGTCGTGCGAAACGTGACGACGGTGCCGGCGCCGATCCGCGACCCTGTCCATCGCCGGCTCGAAGAGGATGCGCGGCGCCTTTCGACGCATCTCCTGCCGCGCACCGCGGCCTATCACGAGATCTGGATCGACGGCGAGAAGTGGCGCAAGGAGAGCGGCGCCGAGGAGAGCCCCGACCCGCTCTACAGCGAGCGCTACCTGCCGCGAAAGTTCAAGATCGGCCTCGCGGTGCCGCAGGACAACACCATCGACGTCTTGACCAACGACCTCGCGATCGTGGCGCTCTTCGAGGGCGAAGCACCGGCGGGCTACAATTTCTTCCTCGGCGGCGGCCACGGGATGACGCACAACAAGCCCGAGACCTACCCACGCCTGGCGACGCCCGTCGCCTTCGTCGGCGCGGAAGATCTGCTCGATGGGGCAGCCGCCGTCGTCAAACTGCACCGCGATTGGGGCGACCGCGGCAACCGCCGCCATGCCCGGCTTAAATACATTGTCGCCGAGCGCGGCGAGGAATGGGCGCGCGCGCGGCTTTCGGAATACCTCGGCAAAGCGCTGGAACCGGCGCGGCCGATGCCCGCTTTCGCCGTTCCCGACCATATGGGCTGGCACGAGCAAGGCGACGGCCGGCTCTATCTCGGCGTGCCGGTGTCGAGCGGGCGCATCGCGGGCGAGATCCGCGCGGCATTGCGAGAGATCGTCGCGCGCTTCGGCTGCGATCCCGTTCTGATGCCGAGCCAGGACATCATCCTGTCCAACATCGATCCCGCCGACTGCGCCGCGATCGAAGCGATCCTCGCCGCCCATCGCGTGCCGCTCGCGCGCGAGCTGTTGCCGGTCGAGCGCTGGGCGCTCGCCTGCCCGGCATTGCCGACCTGCGGCCTTGCGCTCACCGAAGCCGAGCGCGTGCGCGACGATATCGTAGGGATGATCGCCGCCGCGCTCGCCCGGCACGGGCTCGAGCGCGAGCGCATCTCGGTGCGCATCACCGGCTGCCCCAACGGCTGCGCCCGCCCTTATACCGGCGACATCGGCATTGTCGGCCGCATGCCGGGCTATTACGCGCTCTTCGTCGGCGGCGATTTCGCCGGCACCCGGCTCAACGCGGCGCTCGCCGACCGGGTGGCGCTGGGCGAGATCGGCGAGGTGCTGGAGCCGCTTTTCGCGCTTTTCGCCGCAACTCGCGAGGCGGGCGAGGGCTTCGGCGATTTCTGCCACCGCATCGGGCGGCCGGCTCTGGAGGCGGCGCTGGCCGGCCGGCTCAAAGGCGCGGCCTGATCTTTTCACGGCGCGCCAGGCTCGCTAGCCTCTGCCGGATTGGCCCACGCCGCAGGAGGCACCGATGAGCATCACCGTCGCGATCATCGCGCAAGGCACGATGGGGGCCGGCATCGGCCGCCGCCTCACCGAGAACGGGGCGCAGGTCAGAACGCTGCTGTCCGGGCGCAGCCCGGAAAGCGCCGCGCGGGCGCGCGAGGCGGGGATGGCCGCGGCTGCCGACGAGCGTGCGCTGCTCGCCGGCGCTGATTTCTTTCTGTCCGTGTTACCGCCGGCCGCCGCCGAGGGCCTCGCGCGCCGGCTCGCGCCGAGCTTCGCGGAGCTCGACCGAAAGCCCGTCTACATCGACTGCAACGCGGTCAGCCCGCAGACGGCATTGCGCATCGCCCCCGTCGTGTCTCAGACCGGCGCGCATTTCGTCGATGCCGGCATCATCGGCGGGCCGCCGCAGCCCGGCAAAAAGGGCCCGGCCATCTACGCCTCGGGCGAGCATGTGCGCGAGGCATTGCCGCTCAGGGATTGGGGGCTCGATCTGCGGGCAATTCCGGGGCCGGCCGGCGCCGCCTCGGGGCTCAAGATGTCCTATGCCGGGATCACCAAGGGGACGACCGCGATCGCTTCCGCGATGCTCCTGGGCGCGGCGCGCTTCGGCTGCGCCGAGGCGCTCATCGCCGAGCTTTCGGCGAGCCAGCCGCAGCTCCTCGCGCAATTCCGCACCGCCATCCCGCGCATGTACGACAAGGCCTACCGCTGGGTCGGCGAGATGGAGGAGATCTCGGACTTTCTCGCCGGCAACGAGGCTTCGAGCGACATCTACGCAGCGGTCGCGCGGCTCTATGCCGACCTCGCGGCCGCCGAAGCCGAAAGCGCCCCCGGCCCGGACAATCTCGTCAAAACGCTCGAACGCGTGCTCGGCCCGTAGCTCCCTCGCCCCGCGCCCGCGGGGAGAGGGTCGGGGTGAGGGGCTATTTCCGCAACTCGACGAGCAGCATCTGCAGGACACCCTCCATGTTTTCGACGAGGTCGTTGTTCCAGACGCGGATTACGCGATATCCGATCGCGGTTAGCTTTTCGTCGCGTCGGCGATCATCGGCGCTTTCGGCATGCTGGCCTCCATCGAGCTCGACTACAACGTGCCGCTCGCGACAGATAAAATCGGCGTAATACGGCCCGATCGGCTCTTGCCGGACAAACTTGAATCCCCCGAGCTGGCGATTTCGGATTTTCGCCCACAGGAGAAATTCCGGCCTGGTCAGCGAGCGGCGGAGCGAACGCGCACGTCCTGAGCGCTTTTCATCTTTCCCCCGCATGTGTCCCTTGCCCCTCACCCCGACCCTCTCCCCGCAAGCGGGGCGAGGGAGTCGCTCGCCTACCCCTTCGCCACTTCGTGGCCGGCGAGGTGTTCGAGGACGCGCACCAGGCCCGAATGGTCCCAGCCCTTGCCGCCGAGCGCGGCGGCGGCGTTGAAGAGCTCCTGCGTCGTCGCGGTATTGGGCAGCGACAGGCTGAGGGCCCGCGCCCCGGATAGCGCGAGGCCCAGATCCTTCTGGTGCAGTTCGATGCGGAAGCCGGGGTCGAAGGTGCGGTTGATCATGCGCTCGCCATGCACTTCCAGGATGCGCGAGGAGGCGAAGCCGCCCATCAGCGCCTCGCGCACCTTGGCCGGGTCGGCGCCGGCGCGCGAAGCGAAGAGCAAGGCTTCGCCGACCGCCTCGATCGTCAGCGCGACGATGATCTGGTTCGCCACCTTCGTCGTCTGCCCGGCGCCGACCTCGCCGACGAGGGTGATGTTCTTGCCCATCAACTCGAACAGCGGCTTGACCTTGGCGAAGTCGCGCTCCGATCCGCCGACCATGATCGTCAGCGAGGCGGCCTTGGCGCCGACCTCACCGCCCGACACCGGCGCATCGACATAGCCGCAGCCTTTCTTCGCGATCTCGGCGGCAAACGCCTTCGTCTCGATCGGCGAGATCGAGCTCATATCGACGACGGTCTTGCCCGGCGAGAGGCCGGCGGCGACGCCATCCGCGTCGAAAAGGGCGCTCTTCACGTCGGGCGTGTCGGGGACCATCAGGATGACGGTCTCGGCGGCAGCGGCGACTTCCTTCAGCGTATCGCAGACGGTGGCGCCCGCCTCGCGCACGTCGGCCGGCAGCCGCCGCTTGCCGTAGACGAAGAGCTGGTGCCCGCCCTTCATCAAATTGATCGCCATCGGCCGGCCCATGATGCCGAGCCCGACAAAACCGATCTTCATGACCCCTCCTCTCAGCCGCCTTGTCGCTGCCGCCACAGTGCTACGATTTGGGGCGCCGGCTCAAGCCGCGAGGCGCGATGCAGCCGGCCGCGTAGCGTGCTAGGATCGGACACTTACCTCGGAGGTCTCGATGGCCCGCAACCGGGCGGCCTATGACGACGATTTCTACGCCTGGACGATCGAGCAGGCGCGGCATTTGCGCGCCGGCGAACTCACCGCGCTCGACATCGAGAATATTGCCGAGGAGATCGAGAGCATGGGCCGCCGCGACAAGCGCGAGATTGACAGCCGCCTAGTCGTGCTGCTCGTTCACCTGCTGAAATGGCAGATCCAGGTCGGGTTTCGGTCGCGAAGCTGGTCCGCCACGGTCCGCGAGCAGCGGCGCCAGATCGCAAAGCTGCTCCGTGAATCGCCGAGCCTGCGCAATGCGACCGACCGGCTGTTGCCGGAAATCTACGCGGAAGCGCGGGAGAAGGCGGCCAACGAGACCGGCCTCTCGGAAGCGACATTTCCGGTCGATTGCCCGTTCAGCTTCGATCAGGTCCTGGCGGAGGATTTTCTTCCGGAGCCCTAAACGGGATAGGGCGGGCGGTGCCAGCCCTTGGGTGAGAGCGTGAAGATCTCGTGGCCCGCGGCGGTCACCCCGACCGTGTGCTCGAACTGCGCCGACAGCGAGCGGTCCTTCGTGACCGCGGTCCAGCCGTCGCCGAGGATCTTCACTTCCCAGCGGCCGGCGTTGATCATCGGCTCGACCGTGAACAGCATGCCCTCGCGCATTTCCGGGCCGTCATCGGCCCGCCCGTAGTGCAGGATCGAGGGGACGTCGTGAAAGATGCGGCCGATGCCGTGGCCGCAGAAGTCGCGCACCACCGAATAGCGATGGCTTTCGGCATAGCGCTGGATCGCCTCGCCGATGGCGCCGATGCGCACGCCGGGGCGAATGACCGCGATGCCCCGCATCATCGCCTCCCAGGTCACCTCGACGAGCTTTCGCGCCTTCAGCGGCATCCTGTCGCCGACGAAGAACATGCGGCTCGAATCGCCGTGCCAGCCGTCGAGGATCGGGGTCACGTCGATGTTGAGGATGTCGCCCTCGACGAGCCGCCGGTCGCCGGGGATGCCGTGGCAGACGACATGGTTGATCGAGGTGCAGATCGATTTCGGGAAACCGCGGTAGTTGAGCGGCGCCGGGACCGCGCCCCGCGCGATCGTGAAATCGTGGCACAGCCGGTCGAGTTCGCCGGTGGTGACGCCCGGCCGCACATGCGGCGTGATGAAGTCGAGCGTCTCGGCCGCCAGCCGGCCGGCCTTGCGCATGCCTTCGAAGGCCTCGGACCCATGCAGCTTGATGCGGCCGTCGCGGGTTTCCGCCCGGCCCATCCCCAACGCCGGGACAAACCCGGGGTTCGCTGTGCTCTCCTGCCGCATCCGACCGCTCTGTGACCGACCCTCGCCGCCTCTGAACGTAGGTATTTCGGCGCGCTACGGCAACACTCGGCAGGGATTGCCGGCATCCGCGCCTGCCTCTATGAAGGGCCGAGCCCACTCCGAACGAGGCGACAAAGGGATGCCCGAGCCCCGCCGCGTCACCGCCGCGATCCTGATCATCGGCAACGAGATCCTGTCCGGCCGCACGCAGGATTTGAACCTCGCCTATCTCGCGAAAGGATTGAACGAGGTCGGCATCCGCGTCGTCGAGGCGCGCGTCGTCCCGGACGACGCCGCGACGATCGCCGCCGCCGTCAACGAGGCGCGGGCCCGCTTCGACTACGTCTTCACGACGGGCGGCATCGGCCCGACGCACGACGACATCACGGCGCAGTCGGTGGCCGACGCCTTCGGGGTCGAGCTCTACATCCATCCCGACGCCAGGCGGCTGCTCGAATCGCATTACCGGCCGGGCGACCTCAACGAGGCGCGGCTGCGCATGGCGCAGGTGCCGAAGGGGGCGCGGCTGTTGCCGAACCCGATCTCGCGCGCCCCCGGCTTCGCGATCGAGAACGTGCATGTGCTGCCCGGCGTACCGAACATCATGCAGGGCATCTTCGAGCAGTTGAAGGCGCGCCTCAAAGGCGGCGACAAGATGTTGAGCCGTAGCGTCAGCTGCGCGCTCGCCGAGGGCACGCTGGCGCAGGACCTCGGCGCCTTGCAGGACCGCTGGGCCGATCTCGAGATCGGCTCCTACCCGTATTTCCGGCGCGGCGATTTCGGCGTGACTTTGGTCGTGCGCGGCACCGACCGGGCCCGGCTCGAAGCGGCGACGGCGGAATTGCGGGAGCTGATCCGCGCCCTCGGCGGCGACCCGCAAGACGGCTTGAGCGAGGATTAGCGGACGTGGCGAAACGGTAGACGCAGCAGACTTAAAATCTGCTCCGGGAAACCGGGTGCGGGTTCGAGTCCCGCCGTCCGCACCACCCATTCTCGAACATGCCGCCGGGTCTATCGAAGCATCCGATACGCGACGGGTTCGACGTGCGAGAGCGGCCGCTTCGGGGATCTGCCTGAGCCGGACGGCACATTTCGATATGGACGCGCCGCGGCTTCGGGGGACACAATGGCTCGGCGAGGACCGGCCCGATGAAACGGCAATTGCACCTCAACCTGTTCATCCACAGCCGCGGCCATCACGAAGCGTCGTGGCGCCATCCGGCCTCTTCGCCGCTTGCCCTCACCGACATACGCTATTACCAGGACCTGGCGCAGCGGGCCGAAGCCGCGCGGTTCGATTCGATTTTTCTCGCCGACCAGCTGGCGCTCGGCGGCGATGTGGCGCAGGCGCCGCGCACCTGGCTCGAGCCGATCACCGTGCTGGCGGCATTGGCGACGGCGACGAGCCGGGTCGGACTGATCGCCACCGCCTCGACCACCTATACCGAACCGTTCAACCTCGCCCGCCAGTTCGCCTCGATCGATCACATCAGCAACGGCCGGGCGGCCTGGAACATCGTCACCTCGTGGCTCGCGACCGCGGCGGAAAACTACGGCGGCGGCGGCCAGGTCAGCCATGCCGACCGCTACGCCCGCGGCGAAGAGTTCATGGCGGTGGTGAAGGGCTTGTGGGACAGCTGGGCCGCCGATGCGGTCGTCGACAACCGCTCGTCGGGGATCTACGCGCGCCGCGAACGCATCAGACGGATCGATCACCGCGGCGATTTCTATACGGTGGCGGGGCCGCTCAACCTGCCGCGCTGTCCGCAGGGCCGCCCGGTACTGGTGCAGGCGGGATCATCCGACACCGGCCGCCGTTTCGCCGCGCGGCATGCCGAAGCCGTTTTCACCGCCCACATGGCAAAGACGACGGCGCAGGAATTTTATGCCGATTTGAAGACGCTCGCGAAAGCCGAAGGCCGCAATCCGGACCACGTGCTGATCCTGCCCGGCCTCAGCCCGATGATCGCCGGGACGGAAAGCGAGGCGCAGCGCCTGCTTCGCGAGGTCAACGATCTGACCGACCCGGAGGTCGGACGCAAGCGGCTGTCGGGCCGCTTCGGGGGGCACGATTTCTCGCACCTGCCGCTCGACCGCCCGTTGTCGCCGGCCGATTTTCCGGCCCCGGATTCGGTAGAGGCGGCGCGCAGCCGCACCGAGGTGATCCTCAACCTGGTGCGGCGCGACCGGCCGACGCTGCGGCAGCTGCTCGGCTACCTGGCCGGCGCACGCGGGCATTTCGTGACCGCCGGGACGCCGGAGCAGATCGCCGAGCTGATCGAGGACTGGTTCGCCGACGGCGCGGCGGACGGGTTCAACATCATGCCGCCGTTGCTGCCGGCGCAGCTCGACGTCTTCAGCTCCGAAGTGATCCCGATCCTGCAGCGGCGGGGGCTGTTCCGGACCGAATACGCAGGAACGACGCTGCGCGACCACTACGGTCTGCCGGCGCCTCCCAGCGTCTTCGACAATCCGGGCTGGACGGGTGGGCTTCAGGACGCCGTTGCCGGCGTGTGACCGCGGCGGTTCGACGGCAGGACGAGGGGCTGGAGCTCAGTCGCCGCTCACCTGCGCCAGGCGGGCTGCAACGTTCGCCGGGCTCGCCCGCAATGGCGCGGCAATCGCGCTTTGTTTCGGCCTTCTGGTTGCGATCATGACGCCGGCCACGATCATCGCCGTGCCGAAGAGGCCTCTGGGGTGAATTGGCTCCAGAAGCACGAGCACCCCCAAAAGGCTCGCCCATGCCGGCTGCAGGTAGGCGATCATCGCGGTCGAAACCGAGGGAGTGCGCCGCACCAAGCGCAACAACAGCGCCGTCGGCACAGCCGAGCACAGTACCCCGAGCACGACGAGATAGGGCCACACGCCGACCGCGTCGCCGAAGGCCGCCGCGGGCTCGAATACGAACGAAATCACCCCAGCGATAACGGCGCCGCAGGCCTGCTGTCCACAGGCCAGCGCAACCGGGTTCTCCGGCGCCACGCCGCGCGCGTAGACGAGGCCGCAGGCGTACAGCAGAGCCGTCAAAAGCATGGCTGCGACGCCGATCAGCGAGCCGTGGCTGCCGAGCAGCGCCAGCGGTCCGATAATCAGGACGATCCCCCCCAGTCCGGTTAAAATGCCGATCAACTGGTCGCTGCGGAACCGCTCCTCGTAAAACAGGAAGTGAGCCATGATCGCGACGAACAGCGGCACCGCCGCCTGGATCATCGCGACAACCGCGGTATCGACATGGCGCACGGCCATGGCGATCAGCGCATTTGCCAGCCACCCGTTGGTGGTTCCGAGCACGAGCATGTGGCGCAGGTTCGCCCACGCCGCCGTGCGCTGCGTCGTGCGCCCGACCAACAGCCGTCGCAGTGCGAGAAACACCAGCAGCGCAGCCATCGCGATAAAGCCGCGGCTTGCCGCGAAGGCGAAAACCGGCAGGGAATTGTCGATCAGCTTGATGAACAGAAAGCTGCTTCCGGCGGTGCCGGAGATGATGACGAGGTTGAGCCAGAGCTCAATGGCGCCCGGCGCCTGCTCTGGGATCGCGCGCACCGGACGCAATTCTACTCCCCTCGGCTCTTGCGCAGGCGCTTGCGGGTATCGACCGCGTAATGTCCGAGCGCACGCATCTGATCGGTATTGGGCGTCATGGTCGCCGCGAAGCGCTGCCAGTCGGCGGCGTCGAGCTGGTCCAGTTCGAGGGTCGCGAACGAAGGATCGCCGTAGCACTGCCGCGGCAGCGGCTGCACCTGGAAGAGCGGATAACGGACGTGAAACTCGACGGGCGAGTTCGTCCGCGTCAGACGAATGTTGGTGAAGAGCGGACCGAACCAGGTGTCGGCCTCGACGATCCCTTCGAAATGCTCGTAGCCTTGCGTTCGCGGGATGTTGACGGGCGCCCGCGACAGCAATCCCCAGCCGGGCGCCGTGCGTGCGACATAGCCGCTCCAGATCTGCACGACCCCAGGTTCCCTTGCGACGCTCAAAAAAGTCGGCGCCAGCGGTTTCGCCGCGGCCGGCGCCAATTTCTCGAAGCGGTCGCGAAATCCCGGATATTGGGCGCCCCGCAACGGATACCATTCGTCGGCGCCTTCGTAGGTCCAGGCGACTTCGACGCCGTCCCAGACGAGACTGAAATTCAGCGGCGGATAGAGATACCAGCCGAACGCCGATGCGGCCGACACTGCCTCGCAATAGCGATATGCCCGAACCGGCAGCATACCGTCGGCGGAACGGTCGGCCCGCCGCGGCACCGGAGCATCGGCAATAAACCGGTAAAACCGGCAAATCGCAGGCTCATCTGTTTCAGCCATTCGATCCTGCTCCGGGTGCCGCGGCCGCCGTCGAACAATCAGCGAGGCGGGAAATTGGCCTTGATGCCGCTGCTGCCGAGCCGCACCGCGCCGCGATCGGCGATTTCCGGCTTCGGGCGCTGCAGTGCCGGGAAGCCAGTAGTGATACCGCTGCTGCCGAGCCGCACTGCGCCGCGATCGGCGATCTCCGGCTTCGGCGGCTGCAGCGGCGGGAAGTTGCCGCTGATGCCGCTGCTGCCGAGCCGCACTGCGCCGCGATCGGCGATTTCCGGCTTCGGCCGCCGCAGCGGCGGGAAGTTGCCGGTGATGCCGCTGCTGCCGAGCCGCACGGTCCCACGATCGGCAATTTCCGGGGTCGGCAGCTGCACAGCTGATTGCTTTACGAACGTCATACTCCCGATCCTCCATCAATGCCAGGAGCAGAATCGCCCTAGGCCGGGACGGAGGATGCGGACCCGCCGAGAATGCGCCGTGAACCGGAAGCTGTGCCGAGCGTGAATACCGGGTGAAAGAGTTGTAGGCGATGGAGCGAGGCGGCTCAGCTCGTAAGGGGCACACCAGCCCTCGCCAATGCATCGCAATAAAGGCCGGCCTGCGGGCCGGCGCTGCCCATCGGATATCGCGCCCGAAACTGCTCCACCGTCAAGCCCGGCTCCAGCTTCAGCAGTTCGTACAAAACGGACCGCGCTTCCTCTTCGCGTCGCACCAGCACCAGCGAAATGATCAGCAGCCGATAAGCGCTCGTATAGGTTCTGTTTTCGCGGATCGCGCGGAGCTGCGATTCGACGGCGCGCTCGTATTGTGCGTCGGCCAGGTATGCCACCCCGGCGACGCTGCTGTAGGCGTACATCAGCGGGTCGTACGGCGACAGCGACTGCGCCCTGTTGATCTCTTCCACTGACCGCCGTCCATCCCCGATCCAGGCGTGCGCCGCCGCGCTCCAGAGCCAGGCCGGAGCGGCGTTGGGATTGATGCGGTGCGCCGCTTCGAAATGCTGAAACGCCAGGTCGAAATCCTTATGCAGATAGGATGCAATGTGCCCCTCGACGGCAAGCGCCATTGCTTCCATGCGGTTGGACTCGACAGCGCGGCGGGCGAAAAACTCCGCCTGCGCCGTATCGTGCTCCGGGTTGGGAGACCAACCCTGCCCGACTCGCAGGACGTGCCAATAGGCGCGCCACGCGAGCGCCGTCGAGTACCGCGGGTCGCGAGCAAACGCAGCATCGAACAGACGCTCGGAACTTTCGAAAACGGCGCGCGACGAGTTGTGCATGTTTTCCTGCGCCTGGAGAAACAGGTCGTAGGCCTCGAGGCGCTCCGGCGGCTTCGTGCGCGCGCGCTTTATTTCGGCCGCGCGCAGGTAGGGCGCGACCCGCCTGGCGATCCCGTCGGCCAAACGGTTCTGCACCTCCAACAGATCGAAGCATCGTTCGTCGAGCCTGGAGGACCACAATGCCGTTCCCTTGCGGGTATCGGTCAGCTCGACATTCAGGCGCAGGCGATCGCCGACCATCCGCATGCTTCCCGAGATGACGTAACGGACGCCGAGCGCCTCGCCGATCTCCTGCGGCGGCCGATCCTGGTTTCTGAAAGAGAGCGTCGACAACCGCGAGATGACGAAGAAATTGGGAAGCCGCGACAGTGTTTCGATCAGATCCTCGACCAGACCTTCGGCTGCGTAGTCGCGGTCGGTTTCGAGGAACAGGCTGCGAAACGGCAGCACGGCAATGGAAGGCGGCTGATCGTCCCCTTCTTCCGATTGCGCGGGCGCCCTCGGGACCGCCGCTTCGCTGCGCCCCTGGCCCGCCGGCGCGGAAATCTCGCCGGCGGAAACCAGGCGCACCGCCTGGTACAAAGCCATGGTCTCCTTTGACGGAGCCAGGTCGAGCGCGGTGCGAAGCGCGGTACGGCAACGCTCGAATTCGCGGATCGCCTGGGCGCGATCCCCCATGCGTACAAAGGCGGTCATCAGCGTGCGGGCGGCGGCTTCGTGCGTCGGATCGAAGTTGATGAGCCGACGCGCGGCCGCTGCCAGCAATTCGGGGGCGGCATGCTCCTCGACGAGCTTCGCGAGTTCGTCTTCCAGGTTCGTGCGCACGCCGTCTTCGAACCGCGTCCGCTCGGCGGCGAGCCACTGGTCGAACGGCGGAGATACGCCTTCGAGATCTTCGAGCAGGCGTTCGAGCTGAGCGGGGGCGGCAAGCGCGTCTATCCAGCATGCGCCGAGGTTCGCGCGAACCCCCTCGCGGTCGATTTCGACGAGAGCGGAACCTTGAGTGTTGACGACCGCGTTCAGTTCCGAAAGCGCCTGCCGCAAGCTCATGCGCGCATGCGCGTCCTCCGAGCGGTCCCACAACAAGCCGATGAGACGGCTTCGCGATACTCTTTCGCCCTGCGCCAGACAGAGATAGGCAAGCAATGCCCGTGTCTTTCGACCGCGTGGCAGGATGTCCTCCCCGTCAGGTCCCACGGCGCGCATCGGCCCGAGCAGATAAATCCTTGTTATTCTTTGCGACTCGCTGGGGCTGGCGGCAGGGACAACTTTTATCCTCCTGACCGAGGCGAGGTCGGTTACTTTACTCGTCGGATCGAGAGTTTCGTGAAAACGTACGGGCATGCTCGCCTCGTCTTTCAGCCCACACCGCCAGAGGCGCACCGCCGCGCCTCAAAGGGTGCGCCACCTGGACAGTATATCGTACTCGCCGCAGACATTCGTCTCATTTTAACGGTATTTTCACATGCCGAATTATGATTGGGATTGTGGCGGATTCGCGCGGGATTTAGGGTTATCTGACAGTTCCTCGGCATCGGGCGGCAACGGAGCGGTTTGTGCGGCCAAAAGAATATGATTCCTGCTGCCGCCGATAATGCATGCGCTAGATTCCTGAATCTTTCACGAACGAAACCAACAGAGTTGGACTGTTTCAGATCGAGGCTTGCGAGTCCGGGGGCATTTACACACTCGAAGGTTGCTACTTGCGAAGCGCGGCGGCAGGACCGGCATGGAAGACGAAGGCTTCGTAGACGACGGCTTCATCGAAGAGACCGCCTGGGAGTATTTCGGCCGTTACGGCGACCGGGGCGCATCAATGCTGCGCGAGCTCGCCGCCTCGGCCGAGCGGGCGGGCGACGCGATTGCGGCGCAGACTTGGCGCGCCATTGCCGAAGCCGCAGAGCGCATCGCCGGCAGCGGTTCCGGGTAGGGGCATCCTCTCGGAACGAACTCGCGATCCCGGCGTTCTCAAACAACTCTGCGGGGAGAAAAACACGTGCAAGAAGCGCCCGGAGATCCGTCCGGAAGGCCAGCGCTCGATGACCTTCGGGGTTGGGAAGAGCACTTCCGGCTGGCGCAGGAAGCGGGCGGCATTGGCAGCTGGGAATGGGATCTGACAACCGGACGGATGCGCTGGTCGGCGCAGATGTTCCGCAATCTCGGCCTTCCCCCCGAATGCGCGGAGGCGTCCTACGATAACCTCCTCGCGGCGGCCGAGCTCGAGGATCGGCAGCCCCTTGAAGACTCCCTTGACGATCTGCGCCGCCGGCCCGGCCCGATGCGCGTCGAAATTCGCGCGCTGTGGCCCGGCGGCGACCGGCATTGGATCGTCTTTCTCGGGCGGGCCGTCGGCGACGCGACGGGGCGGCCGGTTCGCGCGCTCGGTATCACCATCGACAGCACGGACCGGCGGCGCCGGGAAGAGGCCGCCGCGGCCGCCTTGCTCGAAACCGAACGCCGCCTGCGCGAACTCAACGAACAGCTCGAAGAACTGGCGGAAGAGCGGGCGCGCCAGCTCGATGCGAGCCGCGCCCAGATTCAGGCGATTTGCGACAATTCTCCCGATTGGCTGACGCTGTTCCGGGCGACCGCGGACGGCCGCTTCGTCTATGAGGATCTGAACCCCGCGACGGAACGCGCCTACGGCATATCGCGCCATCAGGTCATCGGCCGCACGGTCGAAGAGATCCTCGGCCCCGAACCGGCGCAATTGCCGCTGCGTCTGATGCGGGCCTGCATTGCGACCGGCGAGAACCAGCGCTACACCGCCCGGCGCACGATGGCCGGCGTCACGCGGACCGTCGATGTGATGTTCGTCCGCGTTCCCGAGAAGTACGACGGCGACTGGTTCATCATGGCGACCGCGCGCGACATCACCGAGCGGGAGCAGATCGAGCAGCAGCTGCGGCAAGCCCAGAAAATGGAGGCTCTCGGCCAGTTGACGGGCGGCATCGCGCACGACTTCAACAATCTGCTGACGGCGATCATCGGCAATCTCGAACTGCTTGCACCGCGGCTCGCCCGCGACAGGAGGGGCATGCGGCTGCTCGAAGCGGCCGAGCGCTCGGCTCACAACGGCGCGAAGTTGACCGAGCAGCTGCTGGCGTTCTCGCGCCGCCAGCATTTGCAGCCTCGGGCGGTCGATCTCAACGAGGTCGTCGGCAACATGCACGAGATGCTGATGCGCACGATCGGCACCGGCACCGAAATGCTCACCGATCTGACGCCAGAACTGTGGCCGGCTCTGGTCGACCCGACGCAGATCGAGATCGCCATCCTCAACCTCGCGATCAACTCGCGCGACGCGATGCCGCTTGGCGGCACGCTGACGATCGGAACCCGCAATCTGCCGGCCGGGAGCGAGGCCGCCCCGAGCGAGATCCGCGATCGCGACTGCGTCTGCCTGTCGGTCCGCGACACCGGCATCGGCATGCCCGAGGAGGTGCTGCCTCTGGCCGTCGAGCCGTTCTTCACGACAAAGCCCGTCGGCAAAGGCAGCGGCCTCGGCCTCAGCCAGGTGTACGGCATGCTGCGGCAGTCGAGCGGCTCCTTATGGATCGACAGCGAAGTGGGCCGAGGCACGGGCGTCTATCTCTATCTGCCGAAAGCGGCCGGCGATGTCGAGAGCGAGGCGCGGCGGCGCAAGGATTTGGCGCCGCAGCTACGCGGCGGGCGCATTCTCGTCGTCGACGACGACGCGGCGGTGCGCGAAATCACCGTGCAAATGTTGCGCGAATCCGGCTACGGCGTGGCCGAGGCGGAAAGCGGGCAGGCCGCGCTCGACGCGCTGTCGCGCGGCGAGGTTTACGATCTGATCGTCATCGATATCGCAATGCCCGGCGCGAGCGGGATCGAGACGCTGCGGCGGGCGCGGGCAAAATGGCCGGGCCTGCGGGCGCTCTACATTACCGGCTATGCCGATGCCGCCGGCGCGATGCCGGACACCGGCGACGATCCGACGCTGAAGAAGCCCTTCCGGCTCGGCGATCTCAAGACCGCGGTGCAGCAGGCGATGCACCGCGAGGTTTCGCGTCAGGGTGCGCCGGTACTTCAACTCCGCGGCCGCAACTCCTAAGCCGGACGGCGCCTACAAGAGTTCGCCCCCGGGTGGCGGATAGGTGAGCCGCGCGCCTTCGACTCGCGCGAAGGCGGTAAGCTTGTGCGGCGCGCGATGCCCTGCGTCGATGATGTGCTCGACCGCGACGCCGCGCACGGCGAGCGCGTCGGCGACGAGCGAGCGGTGGCAGCGCCACGGCACTGCCTCGGCACACATGATCGCGAGGCGCTGCGATCGCGCCTCCCCGATCAGCGCCTCGATCTCGCTCGCGAACGCCGCGGTCTGCATGTAGTCGGCAAAGCCGCGGAAGCCGGCGTTGCGCCAGCCCCGATTGGGCGAATCCGGCCGCGATCGGCGCAGCCCGCCGAGGCCCGGGCGGTGCTGATAGGCGATGCCGGCGGCCGGCAATGCCGCGGCGAGGCTTTCGCGGTTGAACTGCGGATTGTGGCGCGAGCGGGGAATGGTGCGGATGTCGAGGAGGCGCTCGACGCCGTTCGCCGAAAGCGTCGCAATCAGCGCCTCGAGCGGGCGGGTAGAATGGCCGATGGTCAGGACAAGGGACATGCCGCTCTCCGCGGCTCAGGGCCGCCGCCACGCGCCTTGCCGGCCGGGCGCGGCCCGCATACCATCGCGTTCTCGCCGCGCCGCGGAACGCGATCCATGCGTTTGAGATTTGCCGCCTTCGCGATCCTCGCCTGTCTTGCTGCGCCGCCCTTCGCAGCGGCGGCGGCGCCGGCCGGCCAAGTGCTCGCTCTCTTCGGGCCGTGCTTCATCGAGACCGGCGGCCACACGGCGGCGCTCAAATTCGGCGATCCGGTGCATGTCGGCGACGCCGTCGATGTCGCGGCCGGCGGCAAGCTGAAATTGCGCATGGCGGACGGCTCGATCATTGCGGTCGCCTCCAACAGCCGGCTGACGATAAAGAATTACACGGTCGCGCAAAACGGCGCGAGCCGGCTGGCCGCGCTGTCGCTCGCGCACGGCCTGTTGCGCGCCGTCGTGTCGCCGCTGCGGGGAGGCTCGCATTTCGAGGTCGACACCGCGACCGGCGTCGCGGCGGTGCGCTCGACCGACTGGTTTGTCGAGGCGCGCGCGGGCGTGACGCAGGTCGGCGTGCTGAAGGGCCGCGTCAGCCTCGAAAGCGCCGCCACCGGGAGGTCGGTGCTGATTCCCGCGCATTGGGGGGCCCGGGTCTATGCCGGCAAGGACCCGACGCCGCCGCGGGCGTGGTCGCACGCCGAATTCGCGGACGTCATCCGGCGCACGAACCTGCCGCGGTGAGACTGCCGCGCGGGCTGCGCTCGGCCGGGCTGGCGATCGCCGCCGCCGCTTGCGTCACGTTCGCCTTCGCGCGCTTTGCCGATATGCCGTTGTTGCGCGGCCTCGAGACCGCCGCGCTCGATCTGCACTTTCGCCTGCGCGGCGTGCGCCCGCCTGGGCCGGAAGCGAGCATCGTCCTCGTCGACGACAAGAGCCTCGCCGCCCTCGGCCGCTGGCCGTTTTCGCGCACCCTCTTCGCCCGGGCGCTCGCCGTCCTCGACCGCGCCGACGCCAAGGTCATCGCCTTCGACCTGCTATTCGCCGAGCCGGATGAGCCGGTGCCGACCGATCTGCGGGCAGCGGCGGATGCCGCCGCCAAGGCGCTCGCCCCCGGAAGCACGCTGCGCGCGCCGCTCGCGCGGCTCGCCGACAGCGACCGGGACGGCCGCTTCGCGGCCGCCATGCGCGCTTCGGGCAATGTGCTGCTGCCGGTCGGCTTCGCCTATGCCGGCCCCGCCGGCAAGGAGCCCGACTGGCTCGCCCGATCGGCCTATCTCGACTTCGCGAAGAGCCCGCTTCCGCCCGATTTCCCGCTGCGCCCGGTCTCGGCCCTGCTGCCGATCGCGCGGCTCGGCGAGGCCGCATTGGGCCTCGGTCATACGAGCCTCGCCTACGACGTCGACGGGGCGCCGCGCTACGACTACGCGGCGCTCCCCTATGCGGGCGATTTCCTGCCGTCGCTGCCGATCCGCGCCGCCGCGCAATATCTCGGCGTCCCCTGGGCGAAGGTGCGGCTGGCACCCGGCGCCGGGGTCGAGATCGGGCGGCGCATGGTGCCGACCGACCGGGCGATGCGCCTCTTGATCAACTACCGCGGCCCCCGCGGCACCTTTCCGACCTTTTCCTTCGCCGATCTGCTCGCCGAGAAGGTGCCGAGAGCGGACCTCGCGGGCCGCATCGTGCTGATCGGCGCCTCTTTCGTCGGCAGCCCCGACAGCTTGGCGCAGCCTTTCGGCAGCACGCCGATGCCGGGGGTCGAGCGGCTCGCCGACATCATCGACACGATCGTCGCCGGCGACTTCATCGCCGAGCCGGGGCCGCTCGGGCGGTTGGCCGTGATGACGACGGTGCTGCTGCTGGCGGCATTCGCCGGCGGCGCGACCGAGTTCCTGCCGACCCGCTTTGCCGCGCTCGCCGCGGCGGCGCCGCTTCTCGCCTGGGCGGGCGCGGCGCAATTCGCCTTCGAGCGCGATTTCTGGCTGCCGGCGGCCGGACCCTTCGCCGCGCTCGCGGCGGCGGCGGCGAGCGTGCTCTTGTTCCGCTATTGGGTCGTCGATCGCGACGGCCGCCGCGTCCGCGCGGCCTTCCGGCAATACCTCGCGCCGGAGCTCGTCGCAGTCCTGGCCGAGCATCCCGAGCGGCTGCGCCTCGGCGGCGAGACCCGGCCGCTGACGATCATGTTCTGCGACATCCGCGGCTTCACCGCGATCTCGGAAGGCTACAAGTCGAACCCGAGCGCGCTGACCGGGCTGATCAACCGGTTTCTCTCGCCGATGAGCGACATCGTAATGACCAATGGCGGCACGATCGACAAGTACATGGGCGACTGCATCATGGCGTTCTGGAACGCGCCGCTCGACGACCCCGAGCACGCCGATCGCGCCTGCGCCGCCGCGCTCGCGATGCTCGACGGCCTCGACCGGCTCAATCGCGAGCTCGAGGCCGAGGCCGCGCCAAGCGCGTTCCAGCCGCTGCGAATCGGCATCGGCATCAATTCGGGCGAATGCGTCGTCGGCAATATGGGCTCGACCCGCCGCTTCGACTATTCGGTGCTGGGCGATGCGGTCAACCTCGCCTCGCGCCTCGAAGGCCAGTCGAAGACCTATGGCGTGCCGATCGTCATCGGCGAGGCGACGCGAGCGGCAGCGCCCGGCTGGGCGACCGTCGAACTCGACCGCATCGCCGTCAAGGGCAAGCACGAGGCGATCGCGATCCATGCCCTGCTCGGCGACGCAGCGCATGCGCGCTCGCCGGAATTCGCCGCCCTCGCGCAAGCGCACAACCGGCTGCTGTGCGGCTACCGGGCGCAGGATTGGGCGGGCGCAGCGGAAGCGCTCGCGCAGGCCCGCAAGCTCGATGCGCGGCTCGCCGCGCTCTACGATCTCTACAAGGAGCGCCTGCGCCGTTTCGCGGCCGAGCCGCCGGGGCCCTCCTGGGACGGCATCTTCGTCGCCCTCGAGAAATAGCGATGGGCCGGACTGCGCCGATCGTCGCGGCTCTTCTGCTCTTCGCCTCGGCAAGGGCCGCCCTCGCCTACACCGCCGCCGGCGACCGCACCTTTCCGGCGACGATCCTGTTGCCGCAAGCCGCCCCCGCCGACGAATTCTATGTGACGCCGGAGTTCCAGCCGATCCCCGGCGGACAAACGACAAAGCTCAACGTCACCCTCGACAAGACGCTGACCGAGCGGCTCGGGGCGCAGCTCTCGGACGGCTACACCTGGCTCGGGCGAAGCGGCGCCGCGACGCAGGGCGGCTGGCAGAATTTGCAGCTTGTCGTCAAATATCTGGCGATCCGAGACGCGCAGCACGAGGCGCTGGTCTCGCTCGGGATCAGCCGCGAATGGGGTGGCACCGGCACGTCATCGATCGGCGTCGCGGCGAGCGGCGCGACGGCGCCGACCCTCTATGCCGCGAAAGGCTTGGGCGATCTCGATCTCGGCTATCTGCGCCCGCTCGCGCTTACGGGCGTCCTCGGCTGGCAGTTCGCCGACGCGCGCCCGCGCGCCGATGCGCTGGTGAGCGGGCTAGCGCTCGAATATTCGATCCCCTATCTGCAATCGAAGGTGCAGGCATTGCCGTTGCCCGATGCGCTGCGCCGGATGACGGCGCTTGTCGAGGCGTTCGTCGTGACCCCGCAAAGGAGCAGCGGCGGCAGCCGGGAGAGCGCCACCCTCGGCCCCGGCGTCAGCTATGCGGGCGACGGCTGGGAATTTGCCGTCGAGGCGCTCGTTCCGCTCTCCCGCGGCGCCGGCACCGGAATCGGCGTCGCTGCGCAGCTGCATGTCGCGCTCGATTATTTCTTCGAGGGACCAATCGGCCGGCCGCTCTTCCGCTAGGTGGACCTGATGTCAGGCGGCCGGCGCGTGCTCGGTCGAAGTTAATTGCCGCCGGCCCTGCATCAGGTCAGGACGAGACCGCGTTGGTTCGCGCCCTTGGGGCGATGCAGATAACCGTGAATGCCGGCCTCGTCGAATGCGATCACTCGCTCGGCACCGCAGATTTGGCGCGCAGGGTCGCAATATCCGCCGGCAGTTCGCTGATGTGCAGCACGCGCTGCGGGAACGGCAGCTCGATATGGTTCTCGCGAAATGCATCCCAAAGCCCGAGCAGCACATCGCTCTTGACGTTGGTGACCCCGTTCTCGGGGTCCTCGATCCAAAAGCGCAGCAGCAGCAAGACTGCGCTGTCGCCGAACCCTGTCGCGTGGCAGACCGGTTGCGGCGAGGAAAGGACGCGCGGGGTGCGAGTCGCGACGCCGGTCGCAATCTTTCGCACGAGAGGCAAGTCGCTCGAATAGGCGACCCCAAACGCCGTATCGATCCGTACCAGCGAGCTCGAATACGACCAGTTGACGACCTGGTTGGTAATCAGGCTCTCGTTCGGGATCAAGTACTCCTTTCCATCGCGGCCAAGCACCGAGGCATAACGGGCGCCGAGATGGGTGATGGAACCAAAGGTACTGCCTACCTCGATGACATCGCCCGGCTTCACAGAGCGCTCGAGCAGCAAAATAATGCCGCTGATGAAGTTCGACACGATCTTCTGCAACCCGAAGCCAATGCCGACGCCGACCGCGCCGCTGAAAACGGTGAATGCTGTCAAGTCGATGCCGACGACATCAAGGCCGATCAGCAGCGCCACGGTAACGAGAGCGATCTTGATCAGATTCCCGGTTAACACCTGGATCGACGGGCTCAACCCAGCGACGCGCTGGATGCGAATGCGGACCAACCTAGAGAGGCCGAGCGCCGCCCAGAGCAGAATCGCGACGACCGCCGTCGCCTTGATCGCCAGCAGCAGCGACAGCCGCAATTTGCCGATGTTGATCGCCAGGCTGTCGAGCGCCGCGGCGGTCGGCGACAATAGTCCGAGGATGGCGAGCGCGGCGATGATCCACGCCGCGCTCGCCACGGCCCGGGCGAGCAGAGCATCGCGCAGAAACAACGCGGATACCCTCAGCACGATCCACAACCCGGTCAGGGTCGCAGCGATACCGATCAGCGGTACCTTGGTGCCGGCGCGGGTTCCCACATTCTCGGCGACCGCCAGCAGCAACCACGCGTAGAGAAAGACGATCAGCTGAGGCAACTCGCGTGGGACCCTCCATCGAAGATGGCTGCGGGCGAACTCGACGAGGCGATCGATCCACGCCCGCGTCGCAACCCGGATTCCCCAGGCGACGAGGAACAGAGACGCGACGACCGCGAGCTGCACGGCAAACGCTTCGAGGAGTTCACCCGACGCGGCGAGTTGATTCATCCGCTGCAACCAAGCCGCGATATGAAGATCGTGGAGGAGGGGCAAGGACAGTTCTTTCGCCGTTCCTCAATGACGCATGCTTTTCCCGACGCGCGAAGCGAGATGCATGGTCTCTAACGCAACGGTTCCGAGAGCGCGACGGTTCCGGGGCACGGTGGACGCAGGTCGCGGCGAGGGCGGCCGCGCGATCGCCGAAGACAATTTGCGTGAGCGAGATCTGCGGGTTAAGGCGGCCGGTATCCTGCTGGTGCGAAGCCGGATAGGGCGCTATTTTTCGCCGCCGACATTGTAGGCCATGACCGGCTCCCGCAAGCCCTTTAATGCGAGAGAGCCGACCTCCTCCAGCACCGCGAAGCCCTCGACCGCGGCGGCGATGCGCTGCGAGACGAGGATCTGCCCGTCGCGCGCTTCGCCGCACAGCCGCGCCGCGAGGTTCGTCACCGTGCCGATCGCAGTGTAGTCCATGCGCCCCTCGAAGCCGATCCGCCCGAGCGTCGCGTAGCCTTGCGCGATGCCGATGCCGAGGCCGAGATCGAAGCCGCGCCGGCGCCAGGCCAGCAGCCGCTCGCTGGCCGCCGCGCGCATCGCGAGCGCCATCTTGACGGCGCGCTCGGCGGGGTCCGGGCAGGGCAGCGGGTCGTTGAAGAACACCATCAGCCCGTCGCCCAAGAAATGGTCGAGCGTGCCCTCGAAGCGGGTGACGAGCGGCCCCAGCGCATCGTGGTACTCGCGCAGGACCCCCATCACCTCCTCCGGCTCGGCGGTCTCGGCAAAGGCGGTGTAGCCGCGCAGGTCGCAGAACACGACGACGATGTCGCGGCGATGGCTTTCGAGCAGCCTCTCGTCGCCCGAGGAGACGACGAGCTCGGCCAATTGCGGCGCGAGAAAGCGTTTCAATCGCCCGACCCGCTCGATTTCGCCGAGCTGCGCGGCGACGCGCTCCTCGAGCTTCCCGTTCCACGCTTCGAGCTCGGCGCTTTGCTCCCGCACCGTGTCGTGCAGCGCCTTGATGCGCAGCATCGCGCGCACCCGCGCCGTCAACGCGGTGTGATCGACCGGCTTTGTCAGATAATCGTCGCCGCCGCTTTCGAGCCCCAACACGACATCCTTGCCGTCGGTCTTGGCGGTAACGAGGATGACCGGGATGAAGGGCAAGCCCGCGTCGGCCTTCAGCCGCCGCACGGCCTCGATGCCGTCCATCCGCGGCATCATCACGTCGAGCAACACGAGATCGGGCAGGAGTTCGCGGACCTTCGCCAATGCCTCGACGCCGTCGCCGGCGGTCGCGATTTCGTAGCCTTGGCTCGCGAGCCGCATCTCGAGGATCTCGACATTGTCGGGCACATCGTCGACGACTAGGATCAGCGGCCGCTCGCGCACTTTCCATCTCCAAAAGAGTACGCTTCACCGCGGAGGACGCGGAGGGCTCGCGGTGGACGCGGAGGATCAAAGACCATTGACCATTCTGACGATGCCGTCGCGCATATGCGCGACATTAAAATTCAACAGATAGCCAAGTTTGAAACCGCCAAGGCGAAGATAGCTCAGCAGCTGACTTCGGTGCACCGGCAGGATCGCATCGACCGCCTTCAGTTCGACAACAACGGATCCGCCGATCAGGAGATCGATACGGTAGCCGTTGTCGATCGTTAGAGCCTCGTACCGTATCGGAATTAGAACCTGTCGGCAGGCTGCAATGCCATGTTTTTCCAGTTCATAGAGCAAACACGCCTCGTAAGCGCTTTCCAAGAGCCCAGGGCCAAGTGCCGAATGGACCCTCATCGCCGAGCGGATGATCGCGTCTCCAAAAATGTTCTCGGTCACACTCGGCGTCCTCTGCGTATCCTCCGCGCCCTCCGCGATAAAGCGTTTTCCTACGGCAGAAACTCGCGGATCTTGGCGAGCAGCTGGCGCGGGCTGAAGGGTTTCGCGACATAGCCGTCGCAACCCGCTTCGCGCGTCTTCGCCTCGTCGCCGGAGAGCGCGTATGAAGTGACGGCGATGATCGGCACCTTCGCCAGCTCCGGGATCGCGCGGATGCGCCGCGTCGCCTCGTAGCCGTCAATCTGCGGCAATTGCATGTCCATCAGGATCAGATCGGGACGCTCGCTCTGCGCCATCGCGACGCCCTCGGCGCCGTCCACCGCCTCGATCAGCTCGTAACCGACGCTCGTCAAGAGGTCGCGGATGATCTGCCGGTTGTCCTCGGTGTCCTCGACGACGAGGATGCGCTGCGTCATGCCGCCGCCTCCATCCGCTCTTCGACATGGACGGGCAAGGTGACGCGGAAGGTCGAGCCCTGCCCCAAGGCGGATTCGACCGCGATCGTGCCGCCCTGCATCTCGACCATGCGCTTCGAGATCGCGAGGCCGAGGCCGGTGCCGCCCGTCTTGCGCGTGTTGGAATTGTCGATCTGCTGGAATTCGCCGAAGATCCGCTCCCGATCCGCTTCGGCGATGCCGGGGCCGGTGTCGCGCACGGTCAGGGTGAAATACCCGTCGGCGGCGGCGGCGGCGATCTCGACTTCGCCCGCGTCGGTGAATTTGATGGCATTGCCGACGAGGTTCAGGAGCACCTGCGAGATACGCCGCGCATCGCCGTGCGCGGTCGGCATGTCGTCGGGCAACAGCGCGGCGAATTTGAGCCCCTTCGCACTCGCCAATGGCTCGGTCGCGGTCACCACCGAGCGCACCAGCTCGGGCAATGAATAATCCTCGAGCGAGAGCGTCAATTGCCCCGCTTCGATCTTGGCGAGGTCCAATACATCGTTGATGAGGGCGAGGAGATGCCTGCCGTTGTTCTGGATGCGCTCCAAGACGCCCTTCGGCTTCTCCGGCATCTCGCCGTAGATGCCGTCGACGAGCAGTTCGGCATACCCCAGGATCGCATTCAACGGCGTGCGCAATTCGTGGCTCATATTGGCGAGGAACTGCGATTTGTGCTGGCTCGCCAATTCCAATTCCTCGCTCTTCTCTGCCAGTTCGCGGAAGAGGCGCGCGTTCTGGATCGCCAATACCGATTGGCTCGCCAGCGTCTGCATCAGCCGCACCGTCTCGGGCGGGAACTCGCCGGCGGCGCGGCGCATCAGGATCAACGAGCCGAATACCCGCTCGGGGCCGACCAGCGGCACGATGAGGGCCGCGCGGAAGCCCGCGGCGAGCGTCACGTCGCGCATCGGGTAGCTCGACCGCCGGGAAACGTCGGCGAGCTGGATCGGCAGCCGCTTCGCCGCCGCCTCGCCCATCGCGCTCTCGCTTTCGGGAACCTTGAGGTCGCGTACCGAGCGCATGAGCGCCTCGTCCCAGCCGACCGCCTCGACCAGATGGAAGGCGCGGTCGGCGCGGCGGTGGCGGAAGACCGCGCCGGCATCGACGCCGGTCATCGCCACAGAACGGGTCAGAACGGTCGAAAGGACCGCGCGCAGGTCGAGCGTCGAGCTGACCGCCTGCCCCACTTCGGAGAGCAGCTTCAATTCCTCGACCGAACGGCCCAATTCGGCGGTGCGCTCGCGCAATTCGCCCAAGAGTCGCGTATTCTCCATCGCGATCACCGCCTGCGCCGCGAAGTTCTGGAGCAGGGCAATCTCTTTCTGCGAGAACGGCCGCACCTCTCGGCGATAGCCCGTAATGTAGCCCAATAAGGCATCGTCTTTGCGGAGAGGCACGAATAGCGCCGTGCGCAATCCGTGTTGCGCGCCTGCTCGCGCTCTGGGATCGTCGGGCCGGTGCCGAGCCAGTTTCGACACGTCAGTGATCTGAACTGTCCTTTCACCGGCAATCAACCGGGCCGGCGGCGATCGCGGTGGAGGTTCAAACGGCTGGCGCAAAAGTTCCGCGAAAGGGCCGGAGACGCCTCGGATCGCAACCGCGCGAACCTTCCCGTCCTCGTAAAGCTCCAATTCACCCAAGGTGATCCCGCATAGGGCATGGGCCTTTTCCAAGATCGCTTCAAATACGGGGCTGAGGTCGCCGGGTGAGGCGTTGATGACCTGCAATACCTCGGCAGTGGCGGTCTGCTGCTCCAGGGCTTCGCGCGTCTCGTTGATGAGCCGCGCGTTCTCCATCGCGATCACCGCCTGCGCCGCGAAGTTTTCGAGCAGCGCGATCTGCTTGTCGGTGAAGGGGCGCACCTGCCGGCGGTACATCGCAAAGGAGCCGAGCAATACTCCGTCCTTGCGAAGCGGAACCGCCAACAAAGTGCGCACGCCCCCGAGCTCGACCAATTTGCGCACGATCTCGTCGCCGGTGCGACGGCTGGCGACATCCGCTATATGAACGAAGCGTTCTCCAGCGACGAGTTGGCCTAGAGCCGTGTCCGGCGCAGCGCCGCGCGGTCGGCTTGTCGCGAACTCGGCGTAGTCCGCTGGAACCCCGCGCAATGCCGCTGCGCGGAACGACTGTCCGTCGGATTTCCACAGGACGCCATAGGCCGCCTCGCACAGCCGCATTGCCTTTTCGAGCATCGCGTCGAACACCGGCGCAAGATCGCCGGGCGAGGAATTGATGACCTGCAAGACTTCGGCGGTGGCGGTCTGCTGCTCCAAGGCTTCGCGCGTCTCGGTGATGAGCCGCGCGTTTTCCATCGCGATCACCGCCTGCGCCGCGAAGTTCTCGAGCAGCGCGATCTGCTTGTCGGTGAACGGGCGGACCTCCTGGCGGTAGATCGTGATCACGCCAAGCACGGCGTCGTCCTTCTCGAGCGGCACTTGCAGCGCCGTGCGCGCGCCGCCGAGATCGACCAGCGCTCGGCGATTGGGCTCGCCGGCCCGATAGGGCTCCTCGGCCGCCATATCAATATTGTGGACGACCCGCTCTCCCCGCAAAAAGCGGTAGGGCGCGGTACCGGGTCCGGGGTGAGCGAGCGTCGCGGTGGCGAGAAATTCCGCATAGGCCGTCGGGACACCGCGCAGCGCAGACGCGACGTAGCGCTCCCCTTCGAAGGTCCATAGCCCGCCAAAGGCGGCCTCACACAGGTGCATCGCCCTTTCGAGCATTGTATCGAACACCGGGGCGAGGTCGCCGGGCGAGGAATTGATGACCTGCAAGACTTCGGCGGTCGCGGTCTGCTGCTCCAAGGCTTCGCGCGTCTCGGTGATGAGACGCGCGTTCTCCATCGCGATGACCGCCTGCGCCGCGAAATTCTGCAACAGCGTGATCTGCTTGTCCGGAAACAGTTGCACATGCTGCCGATAGACCGTGATGGCGCCGACCAGCGCATCGTCCCTGCGCAGAGCAACGCCGAGCACCGTGCGGAAACCGGCGAGCGCCAAACCTTGCCGCACCATCGCCCCACCGGTTTGATAATATTCGTCGGCCGAAATATCGGCGATCTGCGCTACCGATTTGCCACCCGCGAGTTGACCGATCACGGTCGAGGGTGCGGCGCGCTGCGGCTCGCGCAGGAATTCGGCGTATGCGGAGGGTACATTGCGCAACGACGCCGCGCTGTAACGCTCGCCGTCATAGGTCCATAGAATACCGAAGGCCGCTTCGCAAAGCCGCAGCGCCTTTTCGAGCATCGCGTCGAACACCGGCGCGAGGTCGCCCGGCGAGGAGTTGATGACGCCCAACACCTCGGCCGTCGCCGTCTGCTGCTCCAACGCCTCGCGCGTCTCGTTGATGAGACGCGCATTCTCCATCGCGATGACCGCCTGCGCGGCGAAATTTTCGAGTAGCGAGATTTCCTTCTCCGAAAACGCCCGCACCTCGGTGCGGTGAGCGGTAAGGTAGCCGAGCAGCGTCCCTTCCTTGCGCAGCGGCACCATCAGGAGGGTATGGAGGCCGACGCTGGCGGAGACACGCGCGATCGGGTCGTCGCCGTGGTATTGGGCGACATCCTGAACCTGGACGACACGTTCGCCGCCGAGCAATCGGCTCGGCGGGCTTCCCGCAGCCGGCTTGAACGGCTGCCGCAGCACCTTCGCGAACGGCTCCGGCAGCTCGTGCGTCGCCACGGCGCGGAAATGCTCGCCGTCATAGGCGACCAGCGCGCCGTGAGAGGCGCCGCAGAGCGCGTGCGCTTTCTCCAGGATCGCGTCGAACACCGGCGCAAGGTCGCCCGGCGAGGAGTTGATGACGCCCAACACCTCGGCGGTCGCGGTCTGCTGCTCCAGGGCCTCGCGCGTTTCGGTGATGAGCCGCGCATTCTCCATCGCGATGACCGCCTGCGCCGCGAAGTTTTCGAGGAGCGTGATTTCCTTCTCGCCGAACGGCCGGACTTCGTGCCGGCTGGCCGAAATGTGGCCACGCAGCACGCCGTCCTTGCGCAGCGGGATGAAAAGCGCGGTGCGGAAACCGCCGATCTCGGCGACCGCCCGCGGTATCGGATGGTCGATTTCGGCGAGATCAGGAATTTGCACAAACCGCGCGCCTTCGAACAGCGGCCGGGTAACCGGGTTCTCCAGACCGTCAAACCCGTGTTGCAAGCGCTCCGTCAATTCCGCCGGATAGCCACGCGTGGCTACTGCGTGGAAGTGCTCGCCGTCATATGCGCCAAGCGAGCCATGCGTCGCGCCGCAGAGGGTGTGCGCTTTCTCAAGGATCGCGTCGAACACCGGCGCGAGGTCGCCGGGCGAAGAATTGATGACGCCCAATACCTCGGCCGTCGCGGTCTGCTGCTCCAAGGCCTCGCGCGTCTCGGTGATGAGCCGCGCATTCTCCATCGCGATGACCGCCTGCGCCGCAAAATTCTCGAGCAGCGCGATCTGCTTCTCAGTGAACGGGCGCACCTCCTGGCGGTAGATCTCGATGAAACCGCGCACCGATCCGTCCTTGGTCAAGGCGACCAGCAGGTCGCTGCGCGCGCCGCCGAGATCGACCAGCGCGCGGCGATTAGGCTCGCCGGCGGCGTAGGGCGGTTCCGCCTTCAAATCCTCGATCGATATGACCCGCTCGCCGGCCAGGATGCGGGCGGGCGCGGTGCCGGGGCCATAGCTCGGCGGGTTGTTTCTGCGGTATTCGGCAAAGGCCGCCGGAACGCCCTTCGTCGCCGCCGTCGCGAAGCGCTCGCCATCATAGACCGAAAGCTGCCCGAAGGCCGCCTCGCAAAGCCGCATCGCCCTTTCGAGCATCGCCTCGAACACGGGCGCGAGGTCGCCGGGCGAGGAATTGATGACGCCCAGCACCTCGGCGGTGGCGGTTTGCTGCTCCAGTGCTTCGCGCGTCTCGGTGATAAGGCGCGCGTTCTCCATCGCGATGACGGCCTGCGCCGCGAAGTTCTGCAGCAGCACGATCTGTTTCTCGCTGAACGGTCGCACCTCCTGGCGGTAGATGATGAAACATCCGAGCAGCACATCATCTTTGCGAAGCGGGACGCCGAGGGCAGTGCGCGCTTTGCCGAGGTCGATAAGCGCACGGCGATGAGGATCGTCGGTCCGATGAGTGTTCTCATCTGCCGCGACATCAGCATGGTGGTCGAATAGTACCCCTTCGAGAAATCGCGCTGGCCCAGTGCCGGGCCTAAAGGACATCTGGCGACCTCTAAGGTATTCGGCGAAAGGATCCGGGAGCCCGAGATCGGCTACCATTTCGAAGCGCTCGCCGTCGTATGCCAGCAACATTCCAAAAGCGGCGTCGCAAAGGCGCAGCGCCTTTTCGAGCATGGCGTCGAACACCGGGGCGAGATCGCCGGGAGAGGAGTTGATGACGCCCAATACCTCGGCGGTCGCGGTCTGCTGCTCCAAAGCCTCGCGCGTCTCGGTGATGAGGCGCGCGTTCTCCATCGCGATCACCGCCTGCGCCGCGAAATTCTGCAACAGCGCGATCTGCTTGTCCGAGAACGGCCGCACCTCCGTTCGGGCCAGGTTGAAGGTCCCGAGGATTCTGTCGTCCTTGCGCAGCGCGACGCCCAGCGCCGATCGAGCGCCCCCGAGATCGACGACCGCTCGGCGCAGCGGCGCGCCCGATCGATAAGCCTCGTCATCTTTGAGATCGGCGAAATGAATGTAGGGTGCGCCTTCCAGAACCTGCGCGTTTCCCTCGTCGCTGCGTGGCTGGTCCATGTGCAAGAGATATCGCGCCAGCGGCGCCGGCAGGCCGCGCCCGGCCGCCAGCCCGAACTTCCCGTCTCGATAATCGAGCATGAAGCCGAGGGGCGCTGCGCACAGGCGCATCGCCTTTTCGAGCATCGCCTCGAACACCGGGGCGAGGTCGCCGGGCGAAGAATTGATGACGCCCAATACCTCGGCCGTCGCGGTCTGCTGCTCCAAGGCTTCGCGCGTCTCGGTGATAAGGCGCGCGTTCTCCATCGCGATGACCGCCTGCGCGGCGAAATTCTGCAACAGCGCGGTCTGCTTGTCGGTGAAGGGGCGGACCTCCTGGCGGTAGATCGACAAAATGCCGAGCAAGGATCCGTCTTTGCGCAAAGCTGCCGAGAGAAGGGTGCGGGCGCCACCGAGGTCGAGGAGCGCACGACCTTGGTCCGTGCCCCTGGTCGTATCGTCGGCTTCGAGGTCGAGGATTTGGACGACGTCCTCGCCCTGGAGATGTCGTCCAACGTTGCTCCGCGGCGGGAATTTCATCGACGGGTTGCGCCGCCGATGCTCCGCGAAGGCATCGGGTACGCCCCGCACTGCCGCGTGATGAAACCGTTGGCCGTCGTAGGTGAGCATGATGCCGAAGGCGGCGCCGCAAAGCGCCAGCGCCTTTTCGAGCATCGCCTCGAACACCGGCGCGAGGTCGCCGGGCGAGGAATTGATGACCTGCAGGACTTCGGCGGTCGCGGTCTGCTGTTCCAGGGCTTCGCGCGTCTCGGTGATGAGGCGCGCGTTCTCCATCGCGATGACCGCCTGCGCCGCGAAGTTTTCGAGGAGCGCGATCTGCTTGTCGCTGAACGGCCGCACTTCCCGACGGCACGTCGAGAAGACGCCGAGCAACCTCCCTTCCTTGCGCAGCGGCACGGCGAGAAGAGTGCGCGCCCCGCCGAGATCAACGAGCGCGCGCCGCATCGGATTCCCGGATCGGTAGGCTTCGTCCACGGTCAGGTCCGGCACATGGACGGCATCCTCGCCATGCAAGAGACGCAGATGCGCGGCAGTGTGGCCCGTGCTGTCCGGCGCTTGTGCGATGAATTCGGCGAATCCCGATGGCACGCCGAGCAACGCCGCAATACGGAAGTCCTGGCCGTCATAGGTCCACAGCGTCCCGAACGCCGCGTCGCACAGGCGGATAGCTTTTTCGAGCATTGCCTCGAACACCGGCGCGAGATCGCCGGGCGAACTATTGATGACGCCCAAGACCTCGGCGGTCGCGGTCTGCTGGTCGAGCGCCTCGGAGAGTTCGGCGGTGCGCGCTTCGACCTTCTGTTCGAGCTCGGCGTAGGATTTCTGCAATTCGCCGGCCATCTGGTTGAACTCGCCGGCGAGCGCCTCCAATTCGTCGCCGGTCTTCACCTCGATGCGGCGGTCGAGTTCGCCGCGGCCGAGGCGGGAGGCGCCCTCGGCGATGGCGCGGATCGGCACGACCATGCGGCGCGCGAGCAAGAGCGCGGCCATGCTCGCGAGCAGGAGGCCTAGGAGGAGGAGCGCCAGATCGCGCTCGGCCGCGGCATAGAGCGGCGCCAGCGCCTCGCGCATCGGCAATTCGACAAAGACGAGCCAGCCCAAGGGCTCGATCGGCGCGTGCGCGGTCAGCACCCGATTGCCGGCGATATTGTCGGCGGCGGTGGCGCGCTGCGGCCCGCCCGCGAGGGCGGCCTTGACCTGCGGCAGGCGCGACATGTCGGTTTCGCGCAGGACGAGGCTGATATCGGGGTCGGCGATCAGGCGCCCCTTGCCGTCCACGACATAAGCTTCGCCCCGCTCGCCGATCTTGAGGCGCGTCACGACGTCCCAGATCAGCTTCAGATTTACGTCGGCGACGGTGACGCCGGCATGCGGGCCGAGGCTCCCGACCGCGACAGTCATGTAGGGCTCGGATTGCTTGCGGAAATAAACCGGGCCGTACCAGACACGGTGCGCGCGCGCCTCGATGAAGGCCGGGCTCTTCGAAAGGTCCTTGCCGCTGCCGACGACGTCCATCGAGAGCCGCGAGACCTTCAGCTGCTCCTTGCCCGCGCCGTCGAGCTGGCTGACCGAGGTGATGGCCGGCACCTGGCGCAACAGCCGCACGAAATCGAAGCGGCGCTCGTCGAGCGGGCTCGCCGCCCATTGCGCGATCGTCGTCCAGCCGATCTGGCGCTCGATGCCGTCGATGAAGCCGCGGATGCGGCGCGCCGCGGAATCGGCCTTCTCCTGCAGGATGCGGCCGGTGGCGGCCCGCTCCTCCTGCCAGCTGAACCAGAAATTGACCGCCGCATCGGCGAAGAGGACGACGCCGACGAGGCAGACGAGCAGCACCACGTATTTGCGGAAGAGCCGGCCCTTCGGGCGAGCGGCATCGGCCGCCGCGGCACAATCCGCCGCCGACAGGCCGAAGGATGGTGGCCGCTCCGCCGCTTCGCTCATCGCCTTCCCGCGGCGCGCATCATAGCCGATTTCCGCGCGAGCCGGTATCGCCGGGCTCGCGCCGCCTCATTCGACGACCTCGTCGGCGCGGGCGAGGATCGCCCGGGGGATCTTGAGGCCGATCGCCTTCGCGGTCTTCAGGTTGACCGCCAGGTCGAATTTGGTCGGCTCCTCGAACGGAAGATCGGCGGGGTTCGCGCCCTTCAGGATGCGGTCGGCGAGCCCGGCGACGCGATCGTAGGTTTCGGCGTCATCGGGGCCGTACGACATCAGGCCGCCGTCGCGCACCAGAAAATCGAATTCGTAGATCGCCGGCAGCCGGTGCGCCGCGGCGAACTCGAAGACGCGGCGATGGTTGAGGATGGTCAGCGCGTCGGTCACCATCAGGATCGCGTCCGGCGGATCCTTCGTCATCGCCGCGAAGGCCGAGCCGAAATCGTCCGGCTCGCGCACCCCCAATGGCTGCACCTCGATATGCAGCCGCAGCGCCGCCGCCCTGGCCGCCTTGTAGCGGAAGGTCATGCCGAGATTGTCGGCGTTCCACAGCATCGCGACCTTGCGCACATGCGGCACCGCTTCGGTCAGCAGCTGCAGCCGCTTGGCCGCCAGCTCGCTGGCGATGTCGGAGATCCCGGTAACGTGGCCGCCGGGGCGCGCGAGGCTCTCGACCAGCCGGGTCGCGACCGGATCGCCGGTGTTCATCGCGACCACCGCAAGCCGCGTGTGCTCCTTCGCCGCGACCGCCGCCGGATACCCCAGCGAGACGATCAGCCGGACGCCGCTCGCCGTCAGCTCGCCGACGAGCCCGGGCAGGCGCTTCTCGTCGCCGGCGGCGGCCCGCCCCACGAATACGACATCGCGGCCCACCATGTAGCCGTGCGCTTTGAAGGCGGCACCGAGTCCGAGGACGATCGGGCTCTTGCCGCCGAAAGGCGGCCCCGACCCGAGCAGGCCGATGCGGCTGACGGATTGCGCCGGCTGCGTCCCCTGCGCCAGCACGCTGGCCGAGGGAACGGCGGCGAGGCCGCCGAGAAGAGCGACGAACTGGCGGCGTCTCATTGGATCACCTCGTCGGCTTGAGCCAGGAGGATCGGCGGCACGGTTAGGCCGAGCGCCTTCGCGGTCTTCAGATTGACGATCAACGTGAAGGTGGTGGCCTGATAAACCGGGATCTGCCCGGGATCGGCGCCGCCGAGGATGTCGCGCACCTGCCCTGCCATGCGGTTCGCGAGATCGGCGAGATCGGGCGCATAGGCCATCAGCCCGCCGGCTTCGACGAAATCGCGGTAGGGATAGATGCCCGGCAGCCGGCCCTCCTTGGCGAGATCGACGATCAGCCGGTATTGCGCCAGGTATTCGCCCTCGGGGCTCACCATCAGGCCGTCCACCCGCTGCCGCGCCATCTCCGCGAAAACCTCGCGAAACCGCGCCGGGGTCGCTTCCTCGAGCGGCATCAGGACGACCGACACGCCGAGGCGGCGGCCACCGTCTTGGAGCCCCTGCCCAGCCACCCCACCCAAGAGGCCCGGCGAGCCGAGATAGGCGATCTTCGCGGCGGACGGGATCGCCTCTTTCAGGATCTGCAGATCCTTGCCGTAGACCTCGATGCCGGCGTCGACGCTGACCCCGGTCACATTGCCGCCCGGCCGCGCGAGGCTTGCGACGAGGCCGAAGCGGACCGGATCCCCCATGATGGCGACGATCGGGATTGTGCCCGTCGCGGCCTTGAGCCTGCCGACGAGCGGGCCGTTCGCGACGATCGCATCGGGCTTCTGCGCGACGACCGCGCGCGCCAGCTCGGCGAAGCGCTCGGTGCGCCCTTCGGCGGAATAGCGCTCGACGACGAGGTTCTTGCCCTCGACATAACCGAGCCTGCGCAAGCTCTCGAAAAACACGCGGACCCACGGGGTCTTGCTCGCCGCGGTGAGCTGGGCCGCGGGAATCCCGCTGTGTACGAAGGCGATATGCGCCGGGCCCGGCGCCGCCTGCGCCCAGGCGCGGCGCGCGGCCGCCGCCGATGCCAAACCGGCGATGAAGTGGCGCCGCCTCATTGGATCACCTCGTCGGCGCGCGCGAGGATCCGCGGCGGGATCACGATGCCGAGAGCCCGAGCGGTTTTCAGGTTGACCGCCAGTTCGAAGGTGTCGGCCCGCTCGATCGGCAGGTCGCCGGGCCTGGCGCCGGCGAGAATCTTGGCGACGTAATCGGCGGCGCGCCGGCGCATCGCGGCGCGGTTGACGCCGTAGGAAATGAGCCCGCCGGCCTCGACGAAATCCTTGAAGCGGAACATCGCAGGCAGCCGGTGGCGCAGCGCCAGGCCGGCGACGCGGCGGTGATGCGCGGCGAACCCGGGCGGCGACAGCATCAGCACCATCGCTGGGGCGCCCTGCGCGAGCCGGCGGAACATCGCCTCGAAGTCGTAGGGCGGCGGCCCCAGCTCGAAAGACTGGACGTCCAGCCCCTGCGCCTTGGCGCCGGCCTTCGCGGCCGCGAATTCGTCCGGGTTTTCGACACCCCACACTATCGTCAGACGGCTCGCCCGCGGCATCATCGTCTTCAGCAGCTCGACCTGCTTTCCGACGATCTCCAGCGAGCGGAACAGAACCCCGGTGACCTCGCCCCCCGGATGCGCGAGGCTCGCCGCATAGCCGCGCGCGACCGGATCGTAATTGACCGCGACGATGACGACCGGCGTGCCGGGGGCAGCGGCGCGCGCCGCCCGCAGCGGCGCTTCCGATCCGTCCGCGACGATCGCCCCGAGATGGGCGCCGGCCATCGCGGCCGCGAATTGCGGCAGCCGGCCCGGATCCTCCCCAATATCGTGGTACAGCGCGTCGAGATTGCGGCCCTCGGCGTAGCCGAGGCGTTTCAACTCGTCGAAGAAAGCGCGGACCGATGCGGAACTCCTGGGCGCCGCACCCAGATAGCCGATCCGCGTCCGCCCCTGTGCGCGCGCAGCAAGCGGCGAAACGAGCATACCGCCGCAACACAGGACCAGCAGCTCGCGCCGCCTCATCCGCCGCCCACCGAGCCGCTCTTCGCCTCCGGCCCCTCGAGGCGCGGCGGCGGCATCGGCGGCGGTGGGAGCGGCCGCTCCACCTCCCTCTCGACGATTTCGTCGGCGCGGGCGAGGACCGCCGGCGGGATCGTCAAGCCAAGCGCCTGTGCCGCCGTGCGGTTGACGGCGAGATGGTATTTCGCCGGCGGCGCGAGCGGCAGATCGGCCGGGTGCGCGCCTTTCAGGATCTTGTCGACATAGAGGGCGGCCCGCCGGAACAGATCGCGCGGATCGGTGCCGTACGACATCAGCCCGCCCAATTCCACAAAGCTGCGCGCCGGAGAAATCGCCGGCAGCCGGTTGTCGGCGGCGAGCCGGACCACCGCCGCGCGCTCCTCGGGAGCGGCGCGGTCGAAGGCGACCCACAGCCCGTCGCAGCCCTCGTTGCGGGCCAGCTCGAAAGCGCGCTCGACCGCCCCCCGCGTCGTCGTCTGCAATTCCAGGAGCTGCAGCCCGAGCCGGTCGCAACTCGTCTGCACCGCGAGCCATCGCCGGTCGGCACCGGGCCCTTCGAAATCGGCGATCGCCGCGATGTGGCGCATCGCCGGCGCGGTTGTCTTCAACAGCTGCAATTGCCGACCGGCGAGATCCAAGGTCGAGGCCGACAGGCCGGTGACGTTGCGGCCGGTGAGGCCGAGGGCGGCCGCATCGCGGACGCCGGCGAGCACGATCGGGATCGCGCGCGTCACCTCGGCGGCCGCGACCGCGGCCGGCGCGGCGCCGGTGACGAGAGCGTCGATCGCCGACCAGTTCAGCCCGTCGACGATGCCGGGCAGGCGGCCGGCCTCCCCCTCGCCCCAGGCTTCGACAATGATGACGTTTTTGCCGTCGACCCAGCCGAGCGACGCGAGTCCGTCGCGAAACGCGGCGAGAAGCCGGCCCTGCGTTTTCGGCGACCCGGCCTCGATGAAGCCGACGCGCGGCATCCTTCCCTGGGCGCGAGCCGCCTTGCAGCCGGCCGCGGCGGCGGCGAAAAGAAGGAGATCGCGCCGCCCGAGGCTACCCCTCGCGGTCCGCACGCCGGGCCCACCCGCTCGCACGGTCATGTGCTGCCTCCCGTCCCGGGCGACGATAACACAGCCGACAAATCGCAGCGCGCCTTACGATGCCTCGCGCATCAACTTATCGCCGCGCCGCGCCGCCGCATGTGAGCCCGCTCACGCAGGCGGACCGTCTCAGGCGGCGAAAAATTCCTGCAATGCCCGACGGGTCGCCTCGGGCGCCTCTTCGGCGAGGAAATGGCCGCTTTCGACCGCCTGGCCGGTGACGGTTTCGGCCCGCTCGCGCCATACAGCGAGGAGGTCGTAGCCGCTGCCCTGGGCGCTGCGCGCGCCCCACAGGACGCAGAGCGGCGGCTCGATGCGGCGGCCGCGGTCGGCGCGGTCGTGGACGAGGTCGATGCCGGCGCCGGCGCGATATTCGTCGCAGGTCGCGCGGATCGTTTCGGGGTCGGAAAAGCAGCGCAGATATTCGGCGAAGGCCGCCGGCTCGACGATCCGCGGATCGCGGCCGGCGGCACCCATCATGTGGCGCAGAAAGAATTCCGCTTCCGCGCCGATCAGGCGCTCCGGCAATCCGCCGCCCTGGATCAGAAAGAACCAGTGAAAGCTCGCGGTCGCCGCCTTTTGGTCGATCGTCTCGAAGCGATAGAGCGTCGGCACGATGTCGAGCAGTGCGACGCGCTCGACCTTTCCCGGATGGTCGAGCGCGAGGCGGTGCGCGACGCGCGCGCCGCGGTCGTGGCCGGCAACCCGGAAGCGCTCGAAGCCGAGCGCGGCCATCGCCTCGACCTGGTCGAGGGCCAGCGCGCGTTTCGCATAATTCGCCTGATCGGGGCCGGCGGGCGGCTTCGAGGAGTCGCCGTAGCCGCGCAGATCGGGAATGACGAGGGTGAAGTCGGCGGCGAGGCGCGGCGCCAGCTTGCGCCACATCAGGTGCGTCTCGGGATAGCCATGCAACAGCAGCAGCGGCGGCCCGCTGCCGCCGGTGACGAGGTTGATGGCGGCGCCCGAAGTGTCGATCCGGCGCCGCGCGAAGCCCGGAAAGAACTCGGCCACGATTCAGCTCACAGCTTGCGGTAGGCCGGGCCCTTCAACTCGACGGTATTGCCGTCGGGGTCCTCGATGTAGATGGAGGAGCCGTAGCCTTCGGCGCCGTAGCGCTCATGCACCTCGCCGACCGCGACCCCCTGCCGCTTCAGATGCGCGGCCAATGCGGCAGCGTCGAAATTCCGGATGCGCACTGCGAAATGGTCCATATTGCGCCCGGCCGGCTTGCCCTCTTCGGCCGGCACCAGGTCGATCAGCGATTGGCCGGCGCGCAACTGCACGAGCTTCGGCTTTTCCAGCGTGCGCTCGACATTGAGGCCGAGCACACGCCCGTAAAAGGCGACGGCGCGGTCGAGATCGGCGACGCGCAGCACGACGTGGTCGAGCCCGAGGACGGCAACCGCACTCTCGGCTTCGATGGTGTCCGGCATGGCTGGGCTCCTCCGCGAAAGGACGCACAGCGATCATGCGGCAACGAGCCGCAGCCATGCAAGCCGCTCACGCACGCGCCGCTAGGAAAGAAAGCCGCGCCGGGAGTAGAGTTTTTCCGACGGGCTTGCCCATTCGAAGAAGCGGGGAAGAAACGATGCAGTACCGCAGGATCTCGGCCGACTGCCATCTCGACATGCCGTGGATGCCGCCCGACCTGTTCACCTCGCAGGCGCGGGCCGAGATGAGGGAGCGCATGCCCTATGTCGAGGACGGCCCGCAGGGGCCGCAATGGGTGGCCAAGAACGGCGCCAATTTCGGCCTCAAGAACGGCGTCGGGCCGGGCGGCGCGCCCTTCGTCCCGGGGCAGAACTACCGCGTCGACAAGATGGCCGAGACCGGCATGTACGAGGACGGCAAGCGCGACATCCGGCGCTGCTCCGACCCGCATCTGCGCATCAAGGACATGGACCGCGACGGGGTCGACGCGGAAGTCATCTACGGCATCCTCGGCGCCGCCTCGCGGCTCAACGACCGCGAAGCCTCGAACGAGATGCTGCGCATCTACAACGACTGGCTGAAGGATTTCTGCAGCCATTATCCCGATCGCCAGATCGGCCTGGCATGCCTGCCCTATGGCGACATCGATGCGGCGGTGAAGGAGATCCACCGGGTCGCCAAGATGGGTATCAAGGGGCTCGAACTGTCCTGCTCCTGGGACATGGAGCCGATGTGGCACCCGATATGGGAGCCGTTGTGGCAGGCGGTCAACGAGGTGCAGTTGCCGCTGCATTTCCACACCTTCCCGACGACCGATCCGAGGGCGCGCGAGCAGGCCTCCGGCAAGACCCGGCGAGCCGCGCTCTTCACCGGCGTCTCCGCCTTCCAGATGGGCCTCATCAACATCATCGCGGCGATGATCGGGGCCGGCGTATTGGAGCGCTATCCGCGCCTCCGGATCTCGTTCGGCGAGAGCGGCATCGGCTGGCTGCCTTACGCGCTCGACCGCATGGATTTCGAGTACGAAGACCGCTTCCGCGACCTGATGCCGCTGAAGCCCAGCGACTACTGGCGCCGGCAGTGCAAGGCGACCTTCCAGTTCGATCGCATCGGCCCGAAGCTGATCGACGAGATCGGCGTCGAGACCTTGATGTGGGGCTCCGACTACCCGCACACCGACGGCATCTGGCCGGAATCGCAGAAATACATCGACGAGCAGTTCGCCGGGCTCGCGCCGCAGATCGTCCGCCAAATCACCTGCGAGAACGCCGGCAAGTTCTACGGGCTGATCAACTAGGCCCTCTCCGCCCTGAGGGCGGAGAGGGCGGGGCCCATCGCGAAGCGATGGGAGGGTGAGGCGGGCATCCGCGAGGGCCCTGAAATCCCCCACCTCACGCCGGCCCTCTCCGCCCCCGGGGGCGGAGAGGGAGGCTTGCCTCGCCTCGGCGGGCGCGATCGGGCATAGTCGCGGCGATGCAGCAGACTCTTCCGATCGCCCAGGATTTGGTGCTCGCCGGCGGCGGGCACGCGCATGTGCGCGTGCTGAAAGCCTTCGCCATGCGGCCGCTGCCGGGGGTGCGCCTGACGCTCGTCAGCCGGGACGTCGAGACGCCCTATTCCGGCATGCTGCCTGGCTACGTCGCCGGCCGTTATCCCTTATCCGATTGCCATATCGACCTGCGCCGGCTGGCCCGCTTCGCCAATGCACGCTTCATCCATGACGAGGCGAGCGGCATCGAGCGCGGCGAGCGCCGCCTGCTGCTCGCGGCGCACCCGCCGATCCGCTACGATTTCCTGTCGCTCGACATCGGCTCGGCGCCTCGCCTCGACGAGGTGCCGGGCGCCGCCGAGCATACGGTCCCGGTGAAGCCGATCGACCGCTTCGCCCGACGCTGGGAAGGGCTGCTGCTGCGCGCCCGCGACCTGCCGAGGCTGTCGCTTGCGATCGTCGGCGGCGGCGCCGGCGGGGTCGAATTGGCCCTTTCGGCGCAGCACCGCCTCGCGCAACTGTTCGGCGAGCGCAAGAGCGCGCTCAACGTGACGCTCGTTACTCGCGAGGCGCTGTTGCCGTCGCATAATGCGCGGGTGCGGCGGATCTTCGAGCGGATCTTCGCGCAGCGCGGCATCGCCGTCGCGAGCCATTGCGAAATCGTCTCGGTCGAGCCGCATCGGCTGCACTGCGCCGACGGCCGGCAGATCGCCTTCGACGAGGCGCTGTGGGTGACGCAGGCGGGCGCCGCATCCTGGCTTCCGGCCACCGGGCTCGTCCTCGACGAGGGCGGCTTCGTCGTCGTCGACGAGTGCCTGCGCGCGCTCGGGCAGGAGCGGATCTTTGCGGCCGGCGACGTAGCGGCGATGCGCGGGCACGCGCGCGAGAAGGCCGGCGTCTATGCGGTGCGGCAAGGCCCGCCGCTCGCCGCCAATCTGCGCCGCGCGCTCGCCAGCCAGCCGCTGCGCCGCGCCGTGCCGCAGCGCCGAGCGCTGGCGCTGATCGGCACCGGCGACGGGCAGGCGGTCGCGTCGCGCGGGGTCCTCGCCGCGCATGGCCGGCTCCTGTGGCGGCTCAAGGACCGGATCGACCGGCGCTGGATCGCGCGCTATCGCGAGCTGCCGGCGATGGCGGGCGAGAGCGCCGATACTATGCGCTGCAACGGCTGCGCCGCCAAGGTGCCGGCGCAGATCCTCGGCCGCGTCATCGAGCGCCTGCAGCCGGTCGCCGGCGGCACGGTGGCGCTCGGCCTCGAGAGCCCCGACGACGCGGCGCTGCTCGCCTTTCCCGGCGCGCCGCTGCTGCTGCAGACCGTCGATTTCTTTCGCGCGATGGTCGACGACCCCTATCTCTTCGGCCGCATCGCCGCGACGCACGCGCTCGGCGACATCTATGCGATGGACGGGCTGCCCGAAACCGCGCTCGCGATCGCCACCGTGCCGCCGGGGCGCGGGCCGATCGTCGAGCACGACCTCTACCAGATGCTGAAGGGCGCGCTCGACGTATTGGAGCCGGCGGGCGCCGCGCTCGTCGGCGGGCACAGCGCGGAAGGCGCCGAACTCGGGCTCGGCTTCGCCGTGACCGGGCGGCCGCGCCGCACACGCCTCTTGCGCAAGGGCGGGCTCGCCCGCGGCGACCGGCTGATCCTGACGAAGCCGCTCGGCACCGGCATCATCCTCGCTGCCGACGGGCGCGGCGAGGCGCCGGGGCGGATCGTCGAGGCGGCGATCGCGACGATGCTGCAATGCAGCGCCGCCGCCGCCGAGTGCCTGGCGCGGCACGGCGCGAGCGCGGCGACCGACGTGACCGGGTTCGGCCTCTTGGGGCACCTCCTCGAAATGCTGCGCGCCTCGGCCGTCGATGCCAGCCTCGACCCGTCAGCCATCCCGGCGCTCGACGGCGTGCTGCCGCTGATCGCCCGCGGCATCCGAAGCTCGCTGCATGCCGAGAATGCGGCGGCGCTGGGCGCGCTCGACGCCGGCGACGGGCTGCCGCCGGAGATCGAGGCGCTGATCGCCGATCCGCAGACCTCGGGCGGGCTCTTGGCCGGCGTGCCGGCGGCACAGGCCGTGGAGTGCCTCGCGGAATTGCGCGAACTCGGCTACCGCGCGGCGCTGATCGGCGCGGTCACGCAGGCGGCCGGCGCGTCGCCGCGCGTCCGCCTCGCGCCCGATCTGCCAGAACGGGAGCCGGCGCCGGTTTCCTAGGCCGTCAGCCCTCGATGTCGAGCCCGAGATCGAGGCTCGGGGCGCTGTGCGTGATGTAGCCCGAGGAGATCAGATCGACGCCGGTCGCCGCCACCGCCGCGACGGTCTCGAGCGTGATGCGGCCCGAGGCTTCGGTGACGGCCCGGCCGCCGACCATCCCTACCGCCTCGGCAAGCATCGGCGGGTCCATGTTGTCGAGGAGCACGGCATCGACCCCGAGCGCGAGCCCTTGCACGAGCTGCTCGAGCGTGTCGACCTCGAGCTCGATCTTGACGAGATGGCCGGCCTGCGCGCGCGCCCGCTCGACCGCCGGCCGCACCCCGCCGGCGAGCGCGATGTGGTTGTCCTTGATCAGCATCGCGTCGTCGAGCCCGAAGCGGTGGTTGGCGCCGCCGCCCTGCCGCACCGCGTGTTTTTCGAGTGCGCGCAGGCCGGGCGTCGTCTTGCGGGTGCAGACGATCTTCGCCTCGTAGCCGGCAATGGCGTCGGCGAAGGCGCGCGTCGCCGTCGCGATGCCGCTGAGGCGGCCGAGAAAATTGAGCGCGGTGCGCTCGGCGGCGAGGATCGGGCGCGCCCGGCCGGCGATGCGCGCGACCGGCTGGCCGGGCGCGAGCCGCTCGCCGTCGCGGGCGAGCAGCTCGATGCGCAGACCGGAATCGAGCAGTTCGAAGGCGAGCAGCGCGGTCTCGAGGCCGGCGAGGATTCCGGGACGGCGCGCGCCGACGACCGCCCCGACCTCGGCCTCTTCCGGCACGATCGCCTCGCTCGTGATGTCGCCGGCGCGGCCCAGATCCTCGAACAATGCCGCGCGCACCACCGGCTCGGCGAGAAAGCGCATCGTCATCGCAGCCTCCATCCGAAGGAGATCGTCGTTTCCGCGAAAGCGGGAACCCGGGGCGAGCGAGGCAACGGTTGCTCTGGACCCCCGCTTGCGCGGGGCCGACGAGAGAACAGCAGCCTCATCCCAGCGCCAGCATGCGCTCGACGGCCGCCCGCGCGCGCTGGGCGACGCCCGGCTCGACGGCGACCTCGTGCGTCATCGTCTCGAGCGCCCGGCGGATCTTCGGCAGGGTGATCCGTTTCATGTGCGGGCACAGATTGCACGGCCGGACGAATTCGAGATCGGGATACTGCAACGCCACATTGTCGCTCATCGAGCATTCGGTCAAAAGCGCGACGCGCGCCGGCCGACGCGCGCCGACATAGGCCGCCATCGCCGCGGTCGAACCGGCGAAATCGCATTCGGCGACGACCTCGGGAGGGCATTCGGGGTGGGCGAGCACCGTGACGCCGGGGTAGCCGGCGCGCAATTCGCGGATGTCCTCGGGCGTGAAGCGCTCGTGTACCTCGCAATGGCCCTTCCAGGCGATGATCTCGACGCGGGTTTGCGCCGCCGTGTTGCGGGCGAGATATTCGTCGGGGAGCATGACGACGCGCGGCGCGCCCAACGCCTCGACCACCTGCTTCGCGTTGCTCGAGGTGCAGCACACGTCGCATTCGGCCTTGACCGCGGCCGAAGTGTTGACGTAGCCGACGATCGGCATCCCCGGATAGCGCTCGCGCAACAGCCGCACATCGGCGGCGGTGATCGAGGCGGCGAGCGAGCAGCCGGCCCGCGGATCGGGGATCAGCACCCGCTTCTGCGGGTTCAGCAGCTTTGCCGTTTCCGCCATGAAGTGGACGCCCGCCAGCACGATGACGGCAGCCTCAGTGCGCGCCGCCTCGCGCGCCAGAGCGAGGCTGTCGCCGACGATGTCGGCAACCGTGTGGAAGATTTCGGGGGTCTGATAGTTGTGCGCCAGGATGACGGCGTTGCGCTCGTGCTTGAGCTCGAGGATCGCCGCGATATCCTCGGCGAGGATCTGCCACTCGAAGGGCGGGACATGGCGCCGCACGCGGTCGTAGAGAAAGGGCAGCGGCAAGCCGCTGTCGGCGGTTTCGCACACCACGCTTTGCGGCATCGGGTTCTCCTATGTTATACTCAGAATGAGCATTTTGATTGCCCGAGAAAGCCGGGCGCGACAGCCCGGCGATGTTCTTATACTGTATATGAGTATAAGGCGCGCCGAGCCGACGTCAAGCGGGCACGCGCCGGCCGGCCCGCAACCGCACCCCCGGCGCCGGGCGTTCGAGCAACACCTCGCGGCGGAAACGGACGAGCCGCGCCGGGCGGCCGCCGGTATCGAGGCTCAGTTCGCCGGTCTCCTCGACGAGGCCCTGCTGCTCGACGAGCCGGCGGAAATTCTGCTTGTGCAGCCGCACCCCCGACAGCGCCTCGACGGTGCGCTGCAATTGCAGCAGCGTGAAGGCGGGCGGCATCAGCTCGAAGACGACCGGCCGGTATTTGATCTTGCCGCGCAGGCGGCCGATGGCGGTCGCCAGAATGCGGCGGTGGTCGGCCGCCATCGCCTGTCCGAAGACAGGGCCCGGCGCGGCCTCGCCGAGGCTCGGCAGGTCGCGCCGGCGTTCGGCGACGAGCCCCGCCTCGTAGAGCAGCTCGTAGCGCTCGAGCACCAGCTCCTCGTTCCACGCGGCGGCGCCGGCCGCGAAGGCGAGCCACAGCCGCTCCTCGCGCAACCGCCGCTCACCCTCGCCCGGCGCCGCCCGCGCCCAATCCGCCAGCCCGCGCAGCAGGGCCCCGAGCACCGCCGGCTCGCCGTCGCGCCAATCCTCCCACGGAAAATAGCGGTACCAATTCTGCCAATTCGCCTCGGCCGTGCCGGCCGGACGCGCTTCGAGGACGAGCGCCAGATAGGCGACGGTCAAGGCCCGCGTCGGCCGTCCGTCGCCTTCCAGCCGGTCGCGGTCGCCGAAGGTGTAGAGTTGCTCGACATAGCCGAGGATATGGCTCGTCTGGCGCTCGACCCAGGCGCGCAGGCCCAGTTCGAGCGTGCGGTGCTCGATTTCGAGCGGCCCCGAGGGGAGCGCCTCAGCCGCCTCCTCGCCACCGATGCGTACCGTGAGCACGCGCGGCTCGCGCGCCGTCGCGGCGAGGATGACGGCGCACAGCCGTATCGCGAGCGCGGCGCCGAGCTCGATCTCGCGCGGCACGCGGCCGCCGGCAGCGAGCGCGGCGGCCTTGTCGGCGAGCTTCTGCATGCGTCGGGGTCGCCCCTGCCCTCCTCGCGGTGCAGCTTAGCACACCTCGAACCTCGCCGCCTCGCCGTCCCTACGAAAGACGGGATGCATGACGGCCACGGATACCGGCGCCGGTATCGGCGGCCACCAAAGCTCAAGGATTGCCGCAGTTGCGGTCGAAAATCGCCGACGGTTCGACGCGGCCGATGAAATACCCCGGCCCGAAAGTCTGGCCCGGGGAGAGCTGCAACGGCCCTTGATCAGTCTGGAGCGTCAGCGGCGCCCGCACGGTCCAGGCGCCGAAGTGGCGCACCACCGCGCCGCAGGCGACGGGACCGTTCGGCAAGCTGTTGACCGGCAGAGCCGAGGCGAGCCCCGGCCACATTCCGGCGAGACAAGCGGCCGCGGCCGCGGCGATCATCGTGCGGCGAACGCCGCTTTTCGTGCACGCCATTGCGTCAACCCTCCACCATACCCGTATCGCCGCGGCGCTATCGTCCGCGGGCTGTAAAAGGCAACACCAGAAAACGGCTCGCGGTTTCCTGCGATCGAGACCGCCGACCGGGCGTTGTCGTCAAGGAATGCGATCGAAACCGTTTTTTCTCGCTTGGCGGATACTCGCCCACGACAAGGCTCGCACCGGTCTCGCGATCGCCGGGATCTTCATCGCGATCCTGCTCGTTTTCGTCGAGATCGGCCTTTACGTCGCGATCCCGCGCGGCGGCCTGCTGCTCTATCATCGGCTGCGGTTCGACCTGTTGATGACCTCTCGGGACTACGAATACGTGACGCAACCCGGCGAGTTTCCGGCGCAGCTGCTCGACCGGGCGCGCGCCGTTCCCGAGGTCGCGCGGGCGACCCCGCTCTATTTCGGCTCGGCGAAATGGAAGAGCCTTGCGGGCGGCGTCGAGCCCGACCTGTTCGTCATCGGCTTTCCGCCCACGGGCGGGATCTTTTCGGTCGCCGGCATCGAGAGCCGGATCGGCGCCCTCGAGAAGCCCGATACTGTGCTGATGGACAGCGCGACGCGGCCGATGTTCGGGCCCCTGACGAAGGGCCGGCGCGTCGAGATCGCCGGCCGCAAGGAGACGATCGCCGGCAAATACCGGCTCGGCACGGGGTTTTTGGGGCTCGGCGTCGCGCTGGCGAGCGCCGAAAATTTCGTTCGTCTCTTTCCCGGCCGCGGCGTCGGCGACGCCAATATCGGGCTGCTTCGCTTGCGTTCCGGCGCCGATCCCGAACTCGCCGCGGCAGAGCTGCGCGCGCGCCTGGGAGGGGAGGTGCGCATCTTCACCCGGCCGCAACTCGAAGCGCACGAGATCGCCTATTGGACGATCCGCACCTCGGTCGGGCTGATTTTCGGGTCGGGGCTCGTCGTCTCCCTCGTCGTCGGCATCATGATCGTCTTCCAGACGCTGTCGATCGAGATCGGCCGGCGGCTCGGCGAGTTCGCGATGCTGAAGGCGATCGGCTATGCGGACGGGGCGCTCGCCGCGGTCGTCCTCGGCATGTCGTTGGCGATCGTGCTGATCGCCTTCGTCCCGGCGACGGGCGCGGCGCTCCTCGTCTACCGCCTGATCCGGACGCAGACGCTCCTGCCGGCGGCGATGAGCGAGCTGCAGCTTGCCGCCGTCCTCGGCGCCGCGCTCGCGATGGCGGCGGTCTCGGCCGGGCTGGCGCTGTCGGGTCTCGGCCGCGCCAATCCGGCCGAGCTGATCAAACGCGGGCAGCGCTTCTGATGCCGGCCGCCTCGACCCGTCTGTCGGTCGCGCCGCGGCGCTCCGTCGGCTGGCCGGTGCCGCTCGCCTGGCGCAATCTCGCGGCGAGGCGCGGACGCTTCCTGCGCTCGGCGAGCGCGATCGGCTTCGCGGTGCTGCTGATGCTGGTGCAGCTCGGTTTCCAGCGGGCGTTCTTCGACAGCGCGCTGGCGATCCCGCGGCGCCTCGACGGCAGCCTCTTCATCATCGACGCGGCGAAGTACCGCTTTGCAACGAGCGAGCCGTTCTCCTCTCACCTCATCGAGGCGGCGCGGCAGGTCCCCGGGGTTGCATCGGCATCGCCGCTCTACGCCGGCTGGTTCGATTTCTTCTGGCAGAACCCTTACGACCACAAGCGGTTCGTGGTGCAGGCGCTGGGTGTCGATCCCGACCGGCCGGTGTTTCGCTGGCCGGCGCTGGCGCCGCTGATCCCGCGCCTGAAGGCGCACGGCACGGTGCTCGTCGATCGCCGCGCGCGGCGCTTTCTCGGCATGACGGGCAGCGCCGAAAAAAGCGAGATCAACGGCAAGCCGGTGCGCATCGTCGGCAGTTTCGCGCTCGGCCCCGATTTTCAGAACGACGGCACGGTGATCATGAGCGTCGACACCTTCAAGGAGCTCTACCCGCCGGCCGGCGTCGAGACGGGCGTGATCAGGCTGGCGCCCGGAGCGCACGCCGCAGTCGTGCGCACGGCATTGCGCGAGGCGCTGCCGCGCTCCGTTTCGGTCCTCGGCAAACCCGGCATCGTGCGATTGGAGAAGAATTTCCAGGCGAGGGTCTCCTCGGCCGGGCCGATCTTCACGATCGGCACGGCGATGGGGTTCGCCGTCGGCATGCTGATCGCCTACCAGATCGTCTATACCGAGCTGTCCGAGACGTTGCCGCAATACGCCACCCTGAAAGCGATCGGCTACGGCACCGGCCGGCTGGTGCGCATCGTTCTGGAGCAAGCCTTCATGACGGCGCTCGCCGGCTACCTGATCGCCGTCGTCTCGGGCATCGCGATTTTTCGGCTCGTCGGCGGGCTCGCCCTGTTGCCGCTGCAAATGACGCCGCAACTGGCGCTCGAAGGGCTGGGGCTGACGCTCGGCATATCGCTTCTCTCCGCGATGCTGGCGGTGCGGCGCCTGATCGCAGCCGACCCGGCCGAGGTGCTGTGATGGCAGCCCCCGCTCTGTCGCAGCCGGTCGTCCGCCTCGACGGGGTCGGCTACGCCTATGGCCGCGGCAAGGCGGCTAATCAGGTGCTCTACGACCTTTCGACCGAGATCGAGGCGGGACAGCTCATCGTGCTGACTGGCCCCTCGGGGTCTGGAAAGACGACGCTGTTGACGCTGATCGGCGCGCTGCGCCGGCCGCAGGACGGCCGCATCGAGGTGCTGGGCCGCGATCTCGCAGGGCTGCGGCCGCGCGAGCGCACCGCATTGCGCCGGCGGATTGGCTTCATCTTCCAGACGCATAATCTGTTCGACGCGCTCTCGGCCTACGAGAACGTCCGAATGGCGATGCAGCTCGGCACCTGGCGCCGCCGCGAGATGCGGCGACGCGGCATCGAGATCCTGAGCCGGCTCGGCCTCGGCAGCCGCGCCGACGAAGGCCCGGGCGCGCTCTTGGTCGGCGAATGCCAGCGCGTCGCTGTCGCCCGCGCCCTCGTCAACCGGCCGCCGCTCGTCTTGGCCGACGAGCCGACCGCCGCGCTCGACCGCGAGTCGCGCGGCAACGTCGTCGCGCTGCTGCGCGAGACGGTCGCCGCCCAGGGCTCGACAGTGCTGATGGTGACGCACGACCGGCGCATCATCGAGACCGCCGACCGCCTGATCGAGATGGACGACGGCCGCATCGTCGCCGACGCGCGGCCGCGCGAGCGGCTATATCCGGCCGAGGCCGAGCGCGGCTGAGGCCTATTCCGCCGCCGCGGCCGCCGGCACCATGCCGAGCGCGCGCTTATAGACCTCGAGCAGGCCCTCCTCCTCGTCCAGTTCGTCCTTGTCCTTTTTTCTCAGGCGGACGATCTGGCGCATGATCTTGGGTTCGAAGCCGTTGCCCTTCGCCTCGGCATAGACTTCTTTTATGTCGGCGCTCAAGACGCGCCGCTCCTCTTCGAGCCGCTCGATGCGCTCGATGAACGAGCGCAACCTGTCGCCCGCGATCCCCCCGACATCCGGCATGGTCCCCTCTTGACTCCGCTTGCTTCTCGCCTCCCCGCGGGGAAGCAGTTCAGTGCTGATGCGATCCCGCGAACCCCGATTGCTGCGCGGGGCTCGCCTCCTTCTGGTGCTTCGCCTTCCATTCCTCGTACGGCATGCCGTAGACGATCTCGCGGGCCTGCGGGTCGGTCAGCGGCACGCCGCGCTCCTGCGCCTCGGCCAGATACCATTTCGACAGGCAGTTCCGGCAGAACCCGGCGAGATTCATCAGATCGATATTCTGCACATCGGTGCGCTCGCGCAGATGCGCGACGAGACGGCGGAAGGCTGCCGCCTCGAGCTCGATACGGGTCTTGTCGTCCATGCCGACCTCCATTTCGGTGCGTTGCGCATAATGTGGACCCGCCGGGGCGTTTCGCCAATCCGTCGCGCGCCCCTCCTCGCCCAAGAGCTTCATTGAAAATCTGCAAAGAAAAGCACAGTAGAAACCTCAAAAGTGACACTTTTTGGGCAGGACTCGCTGGCCGGACGAAGCTATGATAACAGAATAGGCAGTCCAAGGCACGGCATCGAAACCGGTGCCGCCAAGCTTGCGAATTTGCGAACCGGAAGTCGCACGGCAGTGTGGCCCGCACGTCACTGGGAGGAGATCATGAGCTACCGCATCACCTACATCGACACCTCGCCGGCGGTCGGCAGCGGTATCGAAGGCGCGCCGCGGACCGAAATCTACCCGACAGAGCCGGCCGCCCTCGCCCGCGCCCGCGAGCTGTTCGAGGACACGTTCTGCGAGCGCATCGAGGTGTCCGAAGGCGGCGGCGAGAGCCTCGTCGGCGTCTGCCTGCAGCTGAAGCTCGGCCTCAACAAGGAATAGACGATCCCGGGCTGCCGCTCGACGCCGGCCGAACACTCCACATCACCGGCCCCCCTCACCCCAACCCTCTCCCCGCAGGCGGGGAGAGGGAGGGACCCGCCACAGCGGGAGGGTAAGGGGCAATGCATTCACCTGACCCCCAGTATCGAGCCCGTCTGCGAGCGCGGGTCGCGGCGCGGCCAGCGGCCGCTTTCGACTTGGTGAAAGAAATCGGCGCAGCTGCGGTTGAAGAGGTCGGGCTCCTCGAGGTTGACGGCGTGCCCGGTGCCAGGGAAGACGACAAGCGCCGCGGTCGGGATCGTGCGCTTCATCAGGATGCCGGGTTCGAGGCAGGGGTCGTCCTCGTCGCCGCTGACGACGAGCGTCGGCACGTCGAGGGCCCGCATCTTGTCGGTCAGGTCCCAGAGCGACGGCCGGCGCGCCTGGACGCCCTTCATCGTCTTCGCCGAGCCTTCCGTCGAATGCTCGGCAAGCTGTGCGGCGAACTCGGCCCAGCCGCGCGGGTCCTTGTTCTGGAACTGCACGCGCGAGGGGCCGAGCGAATAGCTCTTGGCGGCGACCGCCATCCCGGCCTCTTCGATGTGCTGCGCGGTCTTCGCGGTCTCGTCGTGGAACAGCTGCCGCTTGCCCGGCTCGGCGCCGTAGCCGCAGCCGGCGACGACGAGCGAGAGCGCGCGCTCGGGATAGGCGAGGCCGAAATGCAGAGTCGCGAAGCCGCCCATCGAGACGCCGACGATATGCGCCTTCCCGATCTTCAGCGCGTCGAGGGTGGCGCGGATGTCGTCGCGCGCGCGGTCCTGCGAATAGCGCTGCGGATCGGACGGCACCTCGGAAGGGGGGTAGCCGCGGGCGTTGAAGGCGATTGCCCGGTAGCGCCGGCCGAAATAGCGCAGCTGCGGCTCGAAGCTTCGGGTGTCGCCGGCGAATTCGTGGACGAAGACGACTGGCGTCCCTGCCCCCGTCTCCTCGTAATAGAGCCGCACTCCGTCGTCCGTCGTCAAATGTGGCATCCTATCCCTCCGCCTCGACCGCGCCGCGTGGCACGATTCTTGTTACAAAAATCCCAGGTCCGGGCCTCCGCCGCCAGTCGCAAGGCCGATCCGGGCCGGGATCGCCGGATCTTTTTCCGGACCTCATTCCCGGACCAGCTTCCCCGCCATTCGATCCCCTGCGCAGCCGCCGGGCAAGTGCCCGAAACGGCGGCATCGAAGCTTATCGCGTCGGCACGGCGACGGCGATAATTTCGCTGCCCTGATGCGCCGCTTCGCCACGCTCGTTGCCGTGCTGCTGCTCGGGGTCGGCGCGCCGCCTGCCGCGGCGGCCGAAAGCGCGGCGCTCGCTCTGGTCTTCGCGACCGACGTCTCGGGCAGCGTCACGCCGGACACCTATCTGCTGCAGATGGACGGCATCGCCCGCGCGATCGAGGACCCTCGCATCGTCGAGGCCATTGCCGCCGCGCCCGGCGGCATCGAGGTGCTGCTGCTGCAATGGTCGAGCCCGCGCGACGTCGTCGTCAGCGTGCCGTGGACGCGCCTCGAGGATGCCGCCGGCGCCCGCCGCTTCGCGAGCCGGGTGCGGCGGGCACGGCGCAGCTCGCGCGGGCTGACCGCGATCGGCGCGGCAATCCTCGCGGCGATGAAACAGTTCGACGGGCTGCCCGTGCCGGCGGCGCGGCGGGTGATCGACGTCTCCGGCGACGGCATGGCGAATTTCGGCGTCTCGCCGGCGGTCGCGCGCGATGCCGCGGTCAAGGCCGGGATCACGATCAACGGCCTCGCGGTGCTCAGCCGCGAGCCGTGGCTCGAGGGCTATTACCGGCACCAGGTGATCGGCGGCCCGGCAGCCTTCGCGCTCGCGGCGCGCGGTCCCGCCAGCTTCGCCGCCGCGATGCTGCGCAAGCTCGCCCTCGAAATTTCGGGAATTCCGCCGGAACTCGCTCTGTACGGCCCGGTCATTCCCGCGAAAGCCGGAATCCGGAGCCGCGAGGTCCGATCGCTTGCCCTGGACCCCCGCCTGAGCGGGGGCGACGATAAGCGGCCTCAGATGCAATAAGTGCGGATCGGCGCGAAGCCGTTGAAGCCGACCGAGGCATAGCTCGCGGTATAGGCGCCGGCCGACAGGATCTCGACCTTGTCGCCGACCGCGAGGCCGAGCGGCAGCCGGTATTCGGTGCGCTCGTAGAGGATGTCGGCGCTGTCGCAAGTCGGCCCGGCGAGGATCACCGGCCCCGACGGGCCGTCGCGGCCGGGCGTCGCGATCCGGTATTTGATGCTCTCGTCCATCGTCTCGGCGAGCCCGTTGAACTTGCCGACGTCGAGATAGACCCAGCGCTTGTCGCTGCCGCCGCCCTTCTCGGCGATCAGCACGACCTCGCTCTGGATGACGCCGGCGTCGCCGACGAGCGAGCGGCCGGGCTCGATGATGATCTCCGGCAGATGGTTGCCGAAATGCCGGGTGATCGCCGCCATGACGGCCGCGGCGTACTGCTCGACGGCCGGCACCCGGCCTCGGTAGCGCGCCGGAAAGCCGCCGCCGATATTGACCATGCGCAGGTTGATGTCGGCTTCGGCAAGCGCGGAGAACATGCGCTGGGCGGCGCCGACGGCGCCGTCCCACTGCGAGAGGTCGGTCTGTTGCGAGCCAACATGGAACGACACGCCATAGGCGTCGAGGCCGAGATCGCGCGCCCGGCGCAGCAGATCGAGCGCCATCTCCGGCGCGCAGCCGAATTTGCGCGACAGCGGCCATTCGGCGCCCTCGCAGGCGACGAGCAGGCGGCAGAAGACGCGCGAGCCCGGCGCCGAGCGCGCCAGCTTGTCCAATTCGTCGGCACTGTCGAAGGCGAACAGCCGCACCCCCTTCGCATAGGCGAAGGCGATGTCCTTCTCCTTCTTTATCGTGTTGCCGTAGGAGAGCCGCTCGGCGGCGACGCCGCTGTCGAGGCACAGCTCGATCTCGCCGCGGCTCGCGACGTCGAAGCTCGAGCCCTTGCCCTCCAGCATCGCGACGATCTCGCGCGCCGGGTTGGCCTTGACGGCGTAATAGATGCGGGCGAGCGGCAAGTAGCGGCACAATAGATCGTACGCAGCGGCGATGATTTCGAGATCGACGACGAGGCACGGCGTCTCGGGAGCGTTTTCGGCAAGGAAACGTGCAATCCTCTGGTTCATCGACGGGTGGTCCTTCGAACAGCGGCTGGGCACCGGCGGTCCGGGCGAGCGAACCGGGCAAGGGAGCAGCCCGGCTCGACAAACCGCGAACCGCAGACCGACGCGGCAAGACCGCGTCGCAGAGATGTTGGGATCAGCTCAAACTGCTCGGATCGGTGACCCGGCTGCCCCGGCCACGCTGGCGCGTGCCGCGGAGGTTGGCGTCAGGGCAGGGCGTCGAGGCCCTGTTCGGGATTGCAACCATATCGACCTCCCTCTCGGGACCGGCCTTGCAGCCGGGCTGCCAAAAAGGACGCGTTACGTCGTTGCATAACCACCATGGGCCATAGGCACGTGCGAGTGCGTCGAGGGCCGGATACATACGCCGATCGAGTGCGGGCGCAAGGGAAAACTCGAAAAAAATTTGTAAGCGCTCCGCCGGCGCTCCCAACCTCTGCCGAACTCACGCGGGATTGATCGCCGGCAAACCGCGGCCGGCGCTAGGAAGAAACCGCGAGCGCAGCTAATCGGTTCAACCGCTGCGCCCGAATCGGGGGTATACGATGCCGAAGACAAGCGTTCTTTTCGCCGCGCTGTTCGCGGTCGTGGCTTTTCCCGCCCTGACGCAAGCGCCGCAGGGCGTACCGACCCGAATCCGCGGTACCGTCACAAAGCTCGCCGGCCACTCGCTCGAAGTCGCCTCGCGCGACGGCGCGACACTGACGATCGCGCTGACGCCGAAATTCGCCGTGCTAGGGGTGGCCAAAAGGCGGCTGGCCGACCTCAAGCCCGACGATTTCGTCGGCGTGACGTCGCTGACCGGCAAAGACGGTCGGCAGCACGCCGTCGAAGCGCACATCCTGCCGAAAACGCTGCGCGGCGTTGTCCCCGAGGGTCAGCTGCCATGGGATCTGATGCCGCACGCCCTGATGACGAACGCGACGGTCGCACGGGTCACGGCCGCGCCGAAGGGCCATGTCCTGCACGTCACCTTCAAGGACAAAGCCGCCGATCTCGTCGTCGGCCCAAAAACCATCATCGTCGCCTATGTGCCGGGCGATCCGACCCTCTTGAAACCCGGCGCGGCGATCTTCATGGTCGCCTTCAAGCAGCCCGACGGCAGCTTGAAGGCGGCACGGGTCACCGCCGAGAAGAACGGCGTCAAGCCGCCGCTCTAGCGTTGCGGGGCGACGTATCGCGATCGAGGCAGGTGGACGCTGTTGTCGTCCCGACGAAGGTCGGGACCCATGTCGGCCATGCATACCGGCTTTCGCCGGCATGACGGCAGAAGCCGGTTGGATCTGAGCAGACTGTCTGTCCGGATGGCAGGAGAAAATGGTCATGTCCGAAGCAAGAAGCCTGAGCGCCACCTGGGAGCCGCGCGTCCTCAGCATCCTTCGCTTTTTCGTCGGGCTGCTTTACATGCAGCACGGGCTCAACAAATTGTTCGATTTCCCGCCGACCTCGGGCCATCACCCTTATCTGCTGTTCACCCTCAATCCCGGCCTCGCGGCGCTGCTCGAAGCGATCGGCGGGCCTTTCGTCGCTCTCGGGCTGTTCACGCGCTGGGCGGCGTTCATCCTGTCGGGAGAGATGGCGGTCGCCTATTTCATGGTGTTCGCGCCGCGCGGCTTCTATCCGATGTCGACCGGCGGGAACCTGGCGGTCCTCTATTGCTTCAGTTTCTTCTACCTGTTCGTCGCAGGCGGCGGCCCTTGGAGCCTCGACCGGCTGCTGCGCGGGGGCACCTAGCCGCGGCGCTCGGCGAGGACGTGCCAGTGCCAGGATTGCGGCTTGCGGTGCTCGCGCTGCACCAGCGAGAGGATCTCGAAGCCGGCGAAGAGCGCGACGAGGCCGGCCGCGTCGCAGTAGAAATGCGGGTGCGCCCGTTCGCGCGAATCGACGAAGGTGTCGGGCGCGACCATTCGGCCGAGCCCGTAATTGCCGTTGCGCTTCGACAGCATCGTTCCCTGGTATAGACCGCCGGGCTTCAGCACGCGCCAGATCTCGGCGAGGCGCCCGCCGGTGTCGCCGAGGCTGCCGTGATAGATGACATTCCAGGAGAGGACGAAATCGAAGCTCTCGGCCGGATAAGGCAATCGATCCGCCGAGCCTTGCGCGAGGCGGAGCGGCAGCCCTCGGGCGCGCGCTTCTGCGGCGAGAAAGGCGAGCCCGGCGGCGCTGCCGTCGAAGGCGTCGACGCTGAAGCCGTGTTCGGCGAGGAGGAGGGTATGCCGGCCGACGCCGCAGCCGAGATCGAGCACACGCGCTGCGCCGCGCGCCTGCAACTCCGGCAGCAACGCGACGACCGCCGGGTGCGGATCGAGCCAATCGGCGCGCCCCTCCTCGCTCGCCCAGCGCGCGTCCCAGGCCTCGACCGCACTCCCTTCGATCTGCGTCATTTCGGTCTCCGTTCTCGTCAGGGCGCCGGCCGCAGCGGGATCGTGCCGAGGCGGCGGCCCGAGGCGAGATCGACAATCAGAATCTGCTGTCCGCCGCCCGGCAATTCGAGGCGCAGCACGAGCCGATTCGCGTCCGCCGTCATCGCCGCGACCCGCGCCCCTTTCGGGATCGCGATCGGCGCCGCCGCGAAGGCATGGACGCCGCGGTCCTCGTTGCGCGCCAGCCTGCCGACGATCGTCGCGATCACCGCCGCGAAGCCGACGAGGATGACGACACCCATGACGACGACGAAGACGGTCAGCCCGCGCATCGTCGGCCCGAGCCTGCGCCGTGACGGCTGACGCGCGATCCGTCGCCGCCGAGGAAGAGGATGCCGGAGAGCGCCTCGACCGGGTGCTGAGCCGCCATCTCGGCGGCTTGTCGCGCAGCCAGCTGAAGCGGCTGATCGAGGCGGGTCACGTCAGCCGCGCCGGCGTCGTCCATCGCGACCCCTCGATGCGCGTCAAGCCCGGCGACCATTTCACAATCGTCATCCCCCCGGTCGAACCGGCGGCGCCAAAGGCGCAGCCGATCGCGCTCGACATCCGTTTCGAGGATGCACATATCGTCGTCCTCGACAAGCCCGCCGGCATGGTCGTCCATCCCGCCCCCGGCAACCCCGACGGCACCCTCGTCAACGCGCTCCTGCAGCATTGCGGGGCGAGCCTCGCCGGCATCGGCGGGGTCAGGCGCCCGGGCATCGTGCATCGCCTCGACAAGGGCACCAGCGGCCTTCTCGTCGTCGCCAAGACCGAGGCGGCGCACCAGGCGCTGTCGCGCGATTTCGCAGCGCGGCGGATCGAGCGCGCCTATGCGGCGTTTGTCTGGGGAGTGCCGATCCCGTCCGCCGGCGAGATTGCCGGAAACATCGGCCGCAGCCCGGCCAATCGCAAGAAGATGGCCGTCGTTTCCGAAGCGAGAGGGAGGCCGGCAATCACCCGCTACCGCGTCCTGCGCGCCTTCGGCAAGGCCGCGGCCGAGATCGAATGCCGCCTGTTGACCGGGCGCACGCACCAGCTTCGCGTGCATCTCGCGCATAGCGGCCATCCGCTGATCGGGGACCCGGTCTATGGCGGCCGCGCCGGCCGCGCGCGGCCGCGGCTCGCCGGCCTCGAGCGCCAGGCCTTGCACGCAAAGCGGCTCGGCTTCACGCACCCGGCCTCGGGCGAGCGGCTCGAATTCGACAGCCCGCTGCCCCCCGATCTGCGGCAGCTCGCCGCTTTTTTAGAGGGACTTTAAACTGGACAAATCCCTACTATATTAGTAGGACTTCCCACATAGAACCGGCCTTCCGGCGCCCCACCCTCGGCGGCGCCCGCGGGCGGTTCGCGAAGGAGAGAAAGAGACTAGATGGCCAGCCTTTCGGTACCTTCCATTTCCGCGGAAGGCAACCTGACGCGCTATTTGCAGGAGATTCGCCGGTTTCCGATGCTGGAGCCGAACGAGGAATACATGCTCGCCAAGCGCTGGAAGGAGCATGAGGACCCGGAGGCGGCGCACCGCCTGGTGACGAGCCATCTGCGGCTGGTCGCCAAGATCGCGATGGGCTACCGCGGCTATGGCCTGCCGCTTTCGGAGCTGATCTCCGAGGGCAATGTCGGCATGATGCAGGCCGTCAAGCGCTTCGACCCGGATCGCGGCTTCCGCCTCGCGACCTACGCGATGTGGTGGATCCGTGCCGCCATCCAGGAATACATCCTGCACTCCTGGTCGCTCGTGAAGATGGGCACCACAGCGGCGCAGAAAAAGCTGTTCTTCAATCTGCGCAAGCTGAAGGGACAATTGCAGGCAATGGAGGACGGCGATCTCTCGCCCGAGAACCTGAAGAAGATCGCCACCGAGCTGGACGTGCCCGAGGCCGACGTCGTCAGCATGAACCGGCGCCTTGCCAGCCCCGACCACTCGCTGAACGCGCCATTGAGAAGCGACAGCGAAGGCGAATGGCAGGACTGGCTCGTCGACGAAAGCGAGAGCCAGGAGACCCAGCTCGGCGAGCGGCAGGAACTGGGGCTGCGGCGCGACCTCTTGGAAAAGGCGATGACGCATCTGAACGAGCGCGAGCGGCATATCCTGATCGAGCGCCGCTTGCGCGACAACCCGACGACGCTCGAGGACCTGTCGCAGCAATACGGCATCTCGCGCGAGCGCGTGCGCCAGATCGAGGTGCGCGCCTTCGAGAAACTGCAGAAGGCGATCAAGGCCGCCGCCATCGAGCGCCGGCTCGTCACGCACTAACTCGATCCCGAGGGCGCGAAGCCTCTGTCGTCGTCCCGGCAGAAACGGCCGCAGCGATCGTGCGGCGGAACGGTGGACCCCGGCCTGCGCGGCGGTGAGGACTTAGAGCGCTTTCTCATCTGACAGAATCGACGGCTTCCCAGATGTGGTGAAGTAGGGGAGAATGGCCCCCACATCTTGGGGGAGATGGGGGATGACGCGGCCGTATTCGGTGGATCTTCGAGAACGGGTGGTTCGCCAGGT
>DATLKN010000051.1:0-124201 GCA_035538335.1 Allostellaceae bacterium | reverse complement strand
GGCGCTGCTGCGCAAGGCCGCCGAACGCTCAATCCCGGCGCTGTGGACCCGAATCGGCGAGCTGCTCGACCACTTCTCGGCCGAGGAATGCCGCCACTATCTCGCTCACGCCGGTTACGTCAGATAGGAAATTGCTCTAGCGCTTCACGGATCGGGATACCCCCGTCGTCTTCGGACTTTTTTAATCACCGGCTCTCACACCGTCTCCAAGATCCGCTCGCCGGTGATCTCGGGAGCCAACAGGCGGCGCCAGTCGGCGCCTTTCGGCAGCACTTCGAGCGCGCAATAGAGATCGTAATAGCTCGGCCCCAATCCGGGCGGGTCGCCGCCCGCCTCTACGGTCTTGACGGCCTGCCGCAATACCCGCCGCGTCTGGACGATCGCCTTGTCGGCCGGGCCCAGATGCTCCTTCGAGCGGTCGAGGACCCGACCCATGCTCTCCTGGATGGCGCGGTCCTGCGTGTTGATGCCGTCGATGCCGGTGAAGGTCTCGCGCTTCTGCACGGCGCGGTCGATCAGATAGTCGTTGTCGGGGTTGAGGCGCGCCCGGAAAGTCGTCTGGTCGACATGGTCGGGACCATTGCCGAGCCAGGCCTCCGCCCGCTCCTCCTCGGTCAGCGGCTTCTCGGTGCGGCTGTAGTGCCAGTTGTAGACCATGCAGTTTTCGTCATCGATCGGGACCCAGATGTGGCCGGCGTCCGCATCGCCGCCCTTCTCGTTCGAAAAGGCGCGGATCTGGTGGAACGGCATAATGAAGTGGTAGGTGCGCACGTGCATCTCGGCTTGGCCCAATTCGCGGATGCCGGTGTACTGGTAGCCGTAATCGGTAATATCGACGACGATGCGCGGCGCCGAGGCGCGCACATAGGCAACCGACGGCCCGATGCCGCCCTTCTTCGTGCCGTCCGTCAGGAGGCGGTGCAGGATCGGCGCGTGCGAGGTGTCGAGCCCGCCCTCGACGCCCTGCAGCCAGTTCGATTGCTGGATCAGCTTTGAGACGTGGCGATGCGTCGGCGGCACCTGCGTCCAGGCGAATTTCGGCAGCGGCGGGATCCTGTCGGCCGGCCCCAGATAGGCCCAAACGAGACCGCCCAATTCGCAGGTCGGATAGGCCGTCAACCGCACCTTGTGCTTGAATTGATTCTCGGGCGGCTCGTTCATCTGGTCGACGCAGTTTCCCTCGACGTCGAATTTCCAGCCGTGATAGACGCAGCGCAGCCCGCATTCCTCGTTGCGCCCGAAAAAGAGCGAAGCGCGCCGGTGCGGGCAATGCTCCTCGACGAGCCCGACGCGGCCCTTGCTGTCGCGGAAGGCGACGAGGTCCTCGCCGAGCAGCTTGACGCGCGCCGGCGGGCAATCGGGCTCGGCGATCTCGCGCGACAAGAGCGCCGGCAGCCAATAGCGGCGCATGGTCTGCCCCATCGGCGTGCCGCGCCCCGTCCGGGTCAAACTTTCGTAAAGCTCGATCTGCTCGCGTGACGCCATTCCTGTACCTCAAACATCAATAGCGGCCTTCGCTCGCAATGCCCCCACCCTAACCCTCCCCCGCATGCGGGGGAGGGAATGCGAGGGGGTGCGGCGCCGATCTTGCCGCCGCGCAGCCTTATCCGGCAAGCCCTTGCAGACGCCGCCGGCCCCAGGCGTTGCCGGGCCGCAGTTCGAGGCGGCGGTCCAGCAGCGCCTTCGCCTCGCTCGCCCGCCCGCCGCGCAGCGCCGCGTCGATCAGCATCTCCTCGAAGAGGTCGCGCTGTGCGTGGCTGCCGCCGATGCGGCACACCCGCTCGCGCACCGGCAACAGCCCCTCCAACGCGCCGGCCCAGTCGCCGCGGCGATGCGCGACGGCGGCCCGCGCCAGCGCGAGGCCGGGCTCGCGCGCCACCGCCGCTTCGCTTTCCGGGCTCGTCGCCGCGAAATTTTCGAGGCTTTGCAGCATCCGCTCCACCGCTTCGTCTTTTCCCGCCGCGGCGAGCGCCATCACATAATGAACGTCGCCGAAGGTCAGCAGATGGTCGCCGATATGGGCCTCGGACCGCTCGGCCAATTCCTGCCAGCGGTCACCGACATCGACGCCCTCGCTCTCCAGCCGCCACAGCAAGGAGACGGCGTTCGCGATGTCGAGCAGGTCATCCGAGGATTCCGCCCGCACATCGCGGTCGTAGAGTTCGAGGGCGCGTTCCGTCTCGCCCAGCTCGATCAGGAACAGGCAGCGGTGCCACAGCGCGTGATAGGCGAAGTTGTTGCACTCGCGCCAATTGGCTGCGAGCCCGCCGACCCATTCGGCGCCGTCCTTCGCCCTGCCGGTCATCTCGCAGACATGCGCGACCGCGTGCGCCGCCCAGATGTCGGCCGGATTGTTCTCGACCGCGGCGCGGCCGGCGCGCTCGGCGGCCAGATAGTCGCCCGTCTCCTCGAGGCCGAAGGCGTGGCAGCCGAGCAGGAAGGCGTAATCGGGGATGGCCGCGCTCCAATGGGCGAGCCCGCGCTCGATGACGCCGCGCATGCGCGCGCTCTCGCCCATGTAGAAACAGCCGTATTGTCCGAGCTTCAAGGCGAGGATGTCGCGCGGATGCTCGGCGGCGAGTTCTTCCCAGCCTCGCGTCGCGCCGGCGAGATCGCCCGCGACCCAGGCCGCAAGCGCCGCCACATGCGCCTCTTCGCGGGCGGTCAATTGGCGGCGCGCGGCGGCGGCCTGCGCCGCGTCGAGCGCGGCCTGCGCCCGCGGCACCATCGCGCGCCGTCCGAAGAGCAGCATGAAACAGCCGCGCAGCACATGCGCCAGCGGCAGGTCGGGATCGGCCGCGACGGCGGCCTTCAGCCGGTCGCCGGTGTCGGCGCGGAATCCGAGATAGGCGGTGACGGTCGCATCGAGCGCCGCGACCGCTTCGGGGCTCGCCGCCGTCACGAGGTTGTCGTGCGCGTCGCGGAACTGCATCATCGCCGCCTCGTCAGTCCGCCTCGGGAGGCTCCATGCCGTTCGCCCTCACTCTCGCACAGCGGCAATTGCAGGAAAAGGCGCGGGCGCTCGCCGAAGGCCCGATCGCCGCGCGCGCCGCCGAGATCGACCGCACCGAAGAATACCCGTGGGACAATGTCGCGCTTCTGCAGGAGGCGGGATTCTTCGGCATGACGATCCCTGCCGCCTATGGCGGCCGCGGCGCCTCCTATCTCGACGCCGTCCTCGTCATCGAGGAGATGGCGAAAAGCTGCGGCATCACCGGCCGGATCGTCGTCGAAGCGAATATGGGCGCGATCGGCGCCATCATGAAATACGGCAGCGAACAGCAGAAACGCCGCGCCGCCGAATTGGTGCTCGCGGGGGACAAGCCGGCGATCTGCATCACCGAGCCCGAGGCCGGCAGCGCGGCGAGCGAGATGACGGCGCGCGCCGATCGCCGCGGCAACGGCTTTGTCGTCAACGGCAAAAAGCATTGGATCACCGGCGGCGGCGTCTCGCGGCTGCATCTCGTCTTTGCCCGCGTCTTCGACGAGGAGGGCGCGGAAGAAGGGATCGGCGGCTTCCTCGCCTTCCGCGACGAGACGATGGGGCTCAAGATCGGCAAGCGCGAGCCGGCGATGGGGCTGCGCGGCATCCCCGAGGCGGAGATCGTCTTCGAAGCGATGTGGCTGCCGGCGGACGCGCTGGTCTTGCCGCCGCGCGGCCTCAAAAAGGGCTTCGCCGATCTGATGAACGCCTATAACGGGCAGCGGGTCGGAGCGGCGACGGTGGCGCTGGGGCTAGCCGCGGGCGCCTACGAACTGGCGCTCGGCTACACGAAAGAGCGCAAGCAGTTCGGCCGGCCGATCTGCGAATTCCAGGGCGTGCAATGGATGCTCGCCGACATGGCGATCGGCCTCGCTGCGGCGCGCTCGCTCGTCTATCAGGCGGCGGCCGGGGCCGGCGACGGCTTTCCCGACCCGACCGAGGCGGCGCAGGCCAAAATCCTCGCCGCCGATACGGCGATCAAGGTGACGAACGACGCCATGCAGCTGTTCGGCGCCGCCGGCTATTCGCGCAACCGCCCGTTGGAGCGCATGGCGCGCGATGCGCGCATGTTCACGATCGGCGGCGGCACCGCGCAGATCCTGCGCACCTTCCTCGCCTCGCGCCTCCTCGGCCGCCGCCTGCCGCAGACCCGCGACGGCTATCTGCGCGAGGCAGGCGAGGAATAGTACTCGCCCCTGTCTTTGTCATACCGGCGAAGGCCGGTATCCACGGCGGGAGTGGGTCTCGGCCTCCGCCGGGACGACGGAATTGTCAGCCGGCGAGGGCGGCGCGGATGTCGGGGAGGTGCTCGCGTCCCCAGTAGAGCTCGCCGTCGAGGATGAAGCTGGGTACGCCGAAGACGCCCTTTCCCTCGGCGTCGCGGCAGATTTGCGTGAGTTCCGCGCGCCCGGGGCCGGCGAGCCAGGCGGGGAAGCCCGCCGCATCGACCCCCGCCTCGGTCAATACCGCGGCGACGATATCGGGGTTCTCGATGTCGAGTTCACGCTTCCAGAAGCGCTCAAAGACGATGTCGTTGTAACGGTTGAGCGCCACGCCTCCCTGGCGCTTCGCGTAGAGCATGCCGCAGAGCGCGATCGAAGAATCCCAGATCTTCTGCGTGCCGCGGATCGTGAGGCCGCGCTTTCGCGCCTGGCGGCGGCAATCCATGTAGCTGTAGCGCACGCGCCGCCATTGGTGCGGGTTGCGGTTCTCCTCGACGACGCGGCCCGCTTCGTCGAGGCGCGCCGTGCCGAGCGCGGCGGCAAGATCGAGGTCGTAGGGGAGCCAATCGACCTCGACCGGGAGGTCCTGCGCCAGTTCGTAAACAAGGTCCTTCGCGAGATAGGCGTAAGGGCTCTTGTAGTCGATATAGACGGAAAGCGTGCGCGGCCCAGGCATGCCCCGCTCCCTCACCCGACCTGCCGGATCAGCATCGCCCAGCGGTCGAGGGTCGGCAGGATTTCGTCTGCCTTCGCCGGCGGCAGGCGAACGTTGGCGCGCGCGACGCCGAGATCGCGCCAGCGCTTCAATTTGTCGAGGTCTTCGGGCGCGCCGCCTAGGGTGACCGGCAATGATTCGCGGCCCGCCTCGCGCGCCATCTCGGCAAAGCGCGGCATGAAGGCTTCGGGGCTGCCGGAGCCGGCTTCGGCAGCCTGCGGGATGATGCCGTCGCCGTAGCGCAGCGCCCGGCGCGCGGCGTTATTGAAGGCGCCGCCGACGATGATCGGCGGGTGCGGCCGCTGCGCCGGCTTCGGCCAGGTGCGCATCGGCAGGAAATTGACGAACTCGCCGTGATATTCGGCCTCATCTTTTGTCCAGATCTCCTTCATCGCCTCGATCTGCTCGCGCATCTTCTTGAAGCGCGTCATGTAGACGGTGCCGTGGTCCTCCATCTCCTCGGCGTTCCACCCCGCCCCGATGCCGAAGATGAAGCGGCCCTGCGAGATCCGGTCGAGCGAGGCGACCGCCTTCGCGGTCTGGATCGTGTCGCGCTGAATGACGAGGCAGACCCCGGTCGCGAGCTTCAGGGTCTTGGTGACGGCGGCTGCCGCCGCCAAGGTCACGAACGGGTCCATCACGTCGTAATACTGGCGCGAAAGGTCCCCCGTCGGCACGTTGTAGCGGCGCATCACCGGGATGTGCGAATGCTCGGCCGCCCACAGCGAGTCGAAGCCGCGCGCTTCGAGCGCCGGCCCCAGCTCGGTCGGCGCGATCGAATATTCGGTGAAGAAGATCGAGACGCCGAATTGCATGGCCTTATCCTCCAATCAAGCCAATCGTGGCCCGTTCGCGCGCGCCGCTCAAGGGCCCGTTATCTCGCGCGCCGCCTCGCGGGCGCGGGCGGCGGCGTCGCGCGCCATCTCGGCGCACAGTCCGGTATAGGCGACCGGATCGAGCAGCGCCGCGATCGCCCGCTGGTCGAGGTGCGAGCTGACGCGCGGGTCGGCCGCCAGGAGTTCGCCGAAGGGCTTCTCTTCGACAAAGGCAGCCTGCGCCGCGTCGTAGACGACGTCGTGCGCGTGCTGCCGGCCGATCGCGGCGCCGAGCTTCAGCATCACCGCCTCGGCCATGATGAGGCCGCCGCCCAAATCGAGATTCCGGCGCATGCGCGCGGGGTCGAGCCGCAATCCCTTCAAGACTTCCGCCAGCCGCGCCAGCATGTCGCCGAGCTGGATGGCGGCGCGGGATTCGGCGGCTTCCATGACGAGGCTCGTCGTGCGGTCGGCCTCGTGCTCCACCTGCATCGCCTCGAGGGCGAGCGGCACGGCGGCACGCACTTCGCTCGCGGCGAAGATGATGTCCTGGCAGAGCTTGGGGTTGCGCTTTTGCGGCATCGTCGAGCTGCCGACGGTGCCGGGCGGCACCGGCTCCTCGACCTCGCCGAACTCGGTCTTCATCAGCGTATAGATCTCGCGCGCGATCTTGGCGGAAGTCGCGGCGAGGAGGCCGAAGAGCAGGATGTTCTCGGCCAGATGGTCGAGGATCGTGCGCGCCGGCACGCGCATCGAGCCGAATCCGAGCCGCTTCGCGATCCCGGCCTGGACGCGCGGCCCCATCTCGCCCAATGAGGCATAGGTGCCGGCGCCGCCGCCGAGCATCGCGACAAAGAGGCGGGGCGCCAACTGCCCGAAGCGCTCGACATGGCGCAGCATCTCGTCGATCCACCCGGCGGGCTTCAGCCCGAAGGTCGCCGGCACCGCGTGCTGGCCATGCGTGCGGCCGGCGATCGGCATCTCGGCGCCCTCCTCGGCGAGATCGGCCATCGCGGCTAGGATGTCGGCGATCTGGCGCAGAAAGATCCGGTGCGCGTCGCGCAGGACGAGCAGGTCGCCCGTCTGCGTGATGTTCTGCGTCGTCGCGCCCCAATGCACCCAGCCGCCATGCGGCTCGCCGACGACGCGCGAGAGTTCCCAGACGAGCGGCACGATGGTATGGCCGGTCCGGGCGAAGCCCTCCATGATGCGGCCGCGGTCGAGGAGGTCGAGCCGCGCGGCGCGTCCGATCGCCGCTGCGGCCGCCTGCGGGATGATGCCCAATTCGGCCTCGGCCTCGGCGAGCGCCGCCTCGACATCGAGCCATGCCTGCCAGCGGTTCTCCTGCCGGTAAAGCGCGCGAATGCCGGGATCGCTGACGCGCGCCGCCGTCGGTAATTCGTCGCTCATAGTTCCTCCCATTTTTCGTCATGGCCGGGCTCGACCCGGCCATCCACGTGGATGCCCGGCACAAGGCCGGGTATGACGACATGATTGAAGCTCCACGATTAAACCGCGATCGGCTATCAGGATAGCAGCGCAGCGGGCTTGCGGGAGACGGCAATGCAACTTTTCGATCTGACGGGGCGCGCCGCGGTCGTCACCGGCGGCAATGGCGGCATCGGCCTCGCGATGGCGCAAGCGCTCGCGCAGGCCGGCGCGGCGGTCGTCGTCGCGGCGCGCGACCGGGAGAAGGGCGAAAGCGCAGTCTCGGGGATCGCTGCAAAGGGCGGCAAGGCCGCCTTCCTCGCCTTCGACGCGGCGGATGAAGCTTCGTGCCGCGGCCTCGTCGCCGAGGCCGAGCGGCGGATGGGCCGCCTCGACATCCTCGTCAACAATGCCGGCATGTCGATCCGAAAGGCGGCCGAAGACTATACGGCGGCGGAATGGCATGCCGTCCTCGACACCAACCTGTCGGGCGCCTTCTTCTGCGCACAGGCGGCGCACGCGCCGATGCGGCGCGCCGGCCAAGGCAAGATCGTCAATATCGGGTCGATGTTCGCGGTGTTCGGCGCCGCCTATGCGATCCCCTACTCGGCGAGCAAGGGGGCGCTGGTACAGATGACGAAGTCATTGGCCTGCGCCTGGGCCAAGGACAACATCCAGGTCAATGCCGTATTGCCCGGCTGGATCGACACGGAGTTGACGCGCAATGCCCGCGCGCAGGTCGAAGGGCTGCACGAGCGGGTATTGGCGCGCACCCCGGCCGGGCGCTGGGGAGAGCCCTCGGACCTTGCCGGCATCGCGGTTTTTCTTGCCTCGACCGCCTCCGATTTCGTCACCGGCGCGGCCATCGCCGTCGATGGCGGCTTTTCCGCGATGGGTTAGAGAGAGACGCTTCACCGCTGAGGACGCGGAGGTTTCGCGGTGGCCGCGGAGGTTCCGGGCACGCTGCGTCCTCAGCGCTCCCTCGGCGGCCACCGCGTTAAAGCGTTTTCTCTTTCGCCTTCTTTCTTATCGCCTGCCAGATGCGCTCGGCGGTCGCCGGCATCGGCACGTCCTTGACGCCCAATGGCGCGAGCGCATCGAGGATCGCGCTCATCACCGCCGGGGTCGCGGCGACCGTGCCGCCTTCGCCGACCCCCTTGACGCCGAGCGGATTGGAAGGGCTCGGGACCGGCGAGAAATCGACCGCGATCGCCGGCAGATCGTCGGCCCGCGGGATCGCGTAGTCGGTCAACGAGCCGGAGAGGAACTGCCCGCTCTCGCGCTCGTAGACGATTTCTTCCAAGAGCGCCTGCCCCGCGCCCTGCGCGACGCCGCCCTTCACCTGCCCCGTTGCCAGGAGCGGGTTGACGACCATGCCGATGTCGTCGACGACGGCATAGCGGTCGAGCGAAACGGCGCCGGTCTCGCGGTCGATCTCGACTTCGCAGATGTGGCAGCCGTTGGGAAAGCTCGGCACGTTCGCCGCGAAGCCGCCGGCGCCTTGCAGCCCGACCCCCAATTCCGACGGCAGGCCCATTGGAATAAAGGAACGCTGCGCCACCTCGACGATGCCGAGCGCGCGGTCGGTGCCGGCGATCGTAAAGCGGCCGCTCTCGAAGACGATGTCGGCGGCGGCCGCCTCCATGAAATGCGCGGCGAAGCGGCGGCCGCGCTCGATCACTTCGTCGGCCGCCGCGCGCAAGGCGCTGCCCCCCACCATCATGCTGCGCGAGGCATAAGTGCCGCGGCCGATCGCGACCTCGTCGGTGTCGGCCTGCAAGAGATGGATGTGCTCGGGCTCGAGGCCGAGCCAGTCGGCCACCATCTGGGCGTAGGTCGTCTCGTGCCCCTGCCCATGCGACAAGGTGCCGGCGACAATCGTCGCCTCGCCGTCGGGGTCGAAGCGCAATTCCATGCGCTCGTTGAAGATGCCGGTATTGTCGACATAGTAGACGAGGCCGCGGCCGCGCAATTTGCCTTGCGCTTCGCTCGCCGCCTTGCGGGCGGCATAGCCCTGCCAATCGGCGAGCGCCTGGCAGCGGGCGAGCGCCTTGCGGTAATCGCCGCTGTCGTAGACCCAACCGGTCTGCGTCGCATAGGGGAAGGCGTCGGGCCGGATCAGGTTCCTGGCCCGCAATTCGGCCGGGTCGATGCCCGTCTCGATGGCGGCGCGCGCGACGAGCCGCTCCATGACATAGACCGCCTCGGGCCGCCCGGCGCCGCGATAGGGAACGGTCGGCGCGGTGTTGGTGAGGACGAAGCGGCTTTCGACCGCGACCGCTCCGATGTCGTAGACGGTCGAGGCGAGCTTCAGGGAAAAGATGATCGGGATCGCGCCCGCCCCTTCGATATAGGCGCCGGCGTTGTGCATGCCCGTCCAGCGCAGGCCGAGAAACCGGCCCTCGCCGTCGAGCGCCAGTTCCGCCTCGACGATCTGGTCGCGCCCCTCGTTGTCGCCGAGCATCCCCTCGCTGCGCGACGGGATCCATTTGACCGGCCGCCCGACCCGCTTCGCCGCCCACACGACGACCGCCTCCTCGGCATAGACCTGCCCCTTCATGCCGAAGCCGCCGCCGACGTCGCGGGCGACGACGCGGATGCGGCTTTCCGGCACGTGCAGGATCTGGTGCGCCAGAATATGCCGGGCGCCGTGCACGTTCTGCGTGCTCGAGGTCAGCGTATAGCGGCCGGTGCCGCGGTTGTATTCGCCGATGCAGCCGCGCGGCTCCATCGTGACGGCGGTGATGCGCTGGTTGCGCAGGGAAAGGCGCGTGACGTGCGCCGCTTTCGCAAAAGCGGCGGCGGCCGCCTCAGGGTTGCCCATCTTGAGCGCGAAGGAGACGTTGCCTGGGCAATCCTCCCAGACGAGCGGCGCGCCGGGTTTGACGGCATCCTCGGCGTCGATGACGGCCGGCAGGATTTCGTAATCAACCGCGACCCGTTCGAGCGCGTCGCGCGCCGCGGCTTCGCTGTCGGCGATGGCGACCGCGACGCGCTCGCCGACATAGCGCACGCGGCCCTGCGCGAGCGGCGGGCGCTTCGTGCGGTAGCCCTTCGGGCCGCCCATATCCTCGGGCATCGCCTCGGGGTCGAGCGTGCCGAGCCCGTCCGCCGCCCAATCGGCGCCCGTCAAGACGGCATGGACGCCGGGAATGGCGAGCGCCGGCGCGGTGTCGATGCCGCGGATCTTCGCATGCGCATGCGGCGAATAGAGGAAGACCGCATAAGTCTGCCGCGCCAGGTCGATATCGGCGACATAGGTGCCGCGTCCGGTCAGGAAGCGCGGGTCCTCGGTGCGCGTCACCCCTTGTCCGATGCCGAAGCGCATGCGGGCCTCCTTTCGCGAATGCCCCCGAAGCTACCGCAGCGCGGCGGCGATTTCGAGCGATGCGGTGCGCTTACTCGCCCCAGCCGAGGAAGAGCCCGATGTCGCCCGGCATGCCGTGCGGGAAATCGAGCACGCGGGCGGCGAGGTGGAAGCCGCGCGGCTTCAAATCGCGCTCCCAGCGCAGGTAGATCTCGGCCGCCTCGCCGCGCAGGGTCTGCGGCCAATGAGACAGCGTCGCGTTGATCGCGCGGCCGGCGTCGGCACACAGTTCGCTCGGAAAGCGCAAGAGCAGCGCCTCTTTCTCGCCTCGTTCGGCGGCTTCGCGCGCCTTGTGCAGCAGCCTTCTCCAATCGTCTTCGCGGATATGCGCTTCGATCAGCGCCGTCACTGCGCGCCGGCGCTCCTCGCCCTCGACGCGGCGCCGCTCGCTGGCCTGCGCGAGTTTCGCCCGCGCATGATCCGCGACGAGGCCTTGAAAATCGGCGACGGAGAGCCCTTCTTGGCCGGCTGCCGGCGAGCGCGCCGCGGCAGCCGCGCCGGCCGCCGCCGCGCGGTGCCCGCGAAAATGCTCATCAAAGCCTTCGATGACCTCGGCGATGAGGCCGCGGCTGCGAGCGGTGCGAGGCGCCGGTGTCGCTTCGGCGAGCGCACGCAGCAAATCGGCGCGGCTGACGATGCCGACGAGCTTGCCGTCGCGCAGCACCGGCACGCGCTTCAGCCGGTAATTCGCGAGGAGCCGGGCGATCTCGGGGATTTCGGTCGCCTCGGTCACCGCGACGACCGGGGCCGACATGATTTCACGGGCCTTGCGTTGGGGCCGCTTGAGGCTCGCGATGAAATCGGCGTGCAGACTTTCGCCTTCGGCGAGGAGCGACAGCCACCAGTCGCGGCGCGCTTCGCGTTCGGCCTCGCTGCGGCCGACGAGGTCGCCCTCGCTGACCATCCCGATCGGCGCCCCCGCCTCATCCACCACCGGGACGGCGCTGATGCCGTGTGCGAGAAGAAGCTGCGCGATTTCGCAGACCGGGGTGTCGGGCGACACCGTCACCACATCCTTGGTCATGATCTCGGATGCCTGCATCGCGGTCTCCATCTCGGCGGCGGGAATAGATCAACGCCGCCGCATCGGCACCCGCCTCACAGCCCCAAATAGAATTTGCGCACGAGTTCGTTGTTGTTGAGCTCCTCGGCCGAGGCGCCGGCAAAGGCGATCTTGCCGTGCACGATGACATAGCCGCGGTCGGCGATGCGCACCGCCTGCGCGAAGTTCTGCTCGGCCATCAGCACGGTCAGCGCGTGGCTCTCCTTCAATTCCGCGATCTTGTCGATGACCCGCTTGACGAGCACCGGGGCGAGCCCGACCGAAGGCTCGTCGATCAGCAGGAGCCGCGGCGAGGACATCAGCGCCCGCGCGAGCGCCAGCATCTGCTGCTCGCCCCCCGAGAGGCTGCCCGACAGCTGGCGGCGCCGCTCGCGCAAAACCGGAAAGGTGGCGTAGGAGGAGTCGAGGTTGCGCCCGATCTCGGCCCGCGCCTTCTTGCGGAAGGCGCCGAGCAGCAGGTTTTCCTCGACCGTCAGCTTCGGGAAAAGGCGGCGGCCCTCGGGGACGAGGCTGATGCCGAGATCGACGATCTCCTCGGTCGTGCGGCCGACGAGGTCGATGCTCTCGCCGTCGATCTCGGCGCGGATCGTGCCGGCGCGCGGGGCGAGCATCCCCATCACGCATTTCATCAGCGTGCTCTTGCCGTTGCCGTTGGTGCCGAGCAGCGCCACGGTTTCGCCGGGCGCGACGCTGAGCGACACCTCCTCGAGCGCGCGCACCGAGCCATAGGCCGCGTCGAGGCCCTTGATTTCGAGGCTACTCGCCAAGATACGCCCTTTCGACCTGCGGGTTGCGGATCGCCTCCTGCGGCGGCCCGTCGGCGATCTTCTGGCCTGCCACCAGCACGACGAGGCGGGTCGAAAAGCTCATCACCGCACGCATGATGTGCTCGATGAGAACGATCGTGATGCCCTCTTCGTTGAGGCGGAAGAGGACGGCGAGGATCTCCTCGACCTCGGCCGGCGACAGCCCCGCCATCGCTTCGTCGGCGAATAACAGGCGCGGCGCCGAGGCGACCGCGCGCGCCAGCTCCAATTTGCGCATCTCGACCTGCGTCAGGTCGCGCGGCAGGCGGTGCGCCTTGTCGGCGAGCCCGACGTCGGCGAGCACCGCGAGGGCGCGCTGCTGCGCCGCCGCATCCGACAGGTGATGCGCCTTGGTGCGCGCGCCGACCGTGTAGATCAGCGGGATGCGCAGATTGTCGACGAGCGAGAGGGTGCGGAAGGGTTTCGGCAGCTGAAAGCTGCGCGCCAGCCCCAAGCGCGTGCGCTGGTGCGGCGAGAGGGAGTCGATCGCGCGGCCGTCGTAGCGGATGCCGCCGCTGTCGTGCTTCAGGGTGCCGGTCAGGCAATTAACGAGCGTCGATTTGCCGGAGCCGTTCGGGCCGATAAGGCCGAGCCGCTCGCCGTTCGCGATGTCGAGGTCGATCGCTTCCAGCGCGACGAACCCGCCAAAGCGCTTGCCGACGCCGCGCGCCTCGAGCAGGGCCGTCATCGGCCGGCGCCGCGCCGGCGCGCCCGGAACAGGCCGATGATGCCGTTCGGCGCGATGATCACGAAAACGATCAGGAGCAGTCCGACGATCAGCAGGTTGACCGAAGGATCCACCCTGAAATGCATGACCGTCGCGAGCTGCTGGACCGTGCCGAGCAATGCCGCGCCGATGATCGGGCCGACCCAGCTCGTCATGCCGCCGATCACCGGCATCGCAACGCTGTTGACGGCGTAGGAGAGATTGAAGCTCGAGGTCGGATCGAGATAGGTCACGTAATAGGGAAGCGGCGCGCCCGCCATGCCCATCAGCGCGCCCGAGATCGTCGTCGAGATCAGCTTGAGGCGCAGCGTCGGCACGCCGCTCGCCTCGGCCGCCAGCTCGTCGTCGCGGATCGCGGCGAGACCCAGCCCAAGCCGCGAGCGCTCGACCGTCCGCGCGACCGCGACCGACAGCCAGACGAGCGCGAACATCAGCGTATAGAGATATTGCACATAGGTGCCGTGGATCGGCGCCATTTCGGGACGGATGATGTAGACGCCGCGCGAGCCGCCGACGAAGTCCCAATTGACGATCAGCGTCTGCGCCACGATGGCGAGCGCCAAGGTGGCGATCGCGAAGAAGACGCCGCGCAGCCGCAGCGTCAAATAGCCCATGCCGAGACCCATGACGCCGCTGACGACGCCGGCGACCAGCATCATCGCCGGGACCGGCAAACTCGTCAGCTTGTGCAGCACAACCGTGCTGTAGGCGCCGAAGGCGAAAAACGCCGGGGTGCCGAAATTGATGTAGCCGGTGTAGCCGCCGAGGATGTTCCAAGCGGTCGCCAAAACGGCGAATTGCAGCACCTGGTAGCCGATGTAGAAGAAGTACTCGTTGCTGGCGAAGCGGCTCGCGACCAGGGCCGCGAGGCTGACGACAAACGAGACGACCAAGAATTTCGCCGCGCTCATGCCGGCCGCGCCGCGGTCGCGATGTGCGGGGTCAATTCCATTGTCGTATGGCGCAGTCTTTTGCCCTCCCGCAATGCGGCGGAGGGGAGTGGCCGAGCGGTCGCCATTCTCGCCTCACCGCCCGAGAATGCCGGCGGGGCGCACCGCCAGCGTCAGGAGCAGAAATCCGAAGGCGACTGCCGGCGCCCAGGAGGGGCCGTAAAAGGTCGCGGTGATGCTCTCGACGACGCCGATCAGAAGCGCGCCGGCGAGCATGCCGGGAAAGCTCGTCATGCCGCCGAGCACGCAGATCGCGAAGATCCGTCCGATATAGTCGCGTCCGACCGACGGTTCGACCGGCTGGATGATGATCAGAAAGGCGCCGGCGAGCGCCGCCGTCGCGATCGACAGGCCGAAGGCGATGCGCTTGATGCGGATCGGGTTGACGGCCAAGAGCTGCAGCGCCTGCCGGTCCTGCGAGACCGCGAGGATGGCGCGGCCGACAAAGGTGCGCGGCAGCACGACGTGCAACGCCGCGACCATCAGCACCGAGAGCAGGAACGGGATCAGCATGCGCAGCGGCAGCTCGAAAAAGCTGAATCTGAGGCTCGGGCCGATATAGGCGGTCTGGACGAAGCGGTAATCGACCCCGAAGACGAGGATCAGCGACACTTCGCCGACGAACAGCAATCCGAAGAAAAAGGCCAGGCCCTGGATCGACTCCTCGCCGCGCCGCTCGAAGGCCACGTAATAGATCTGGTAGACCGCAAGGCCGATCACGAAGAATACCGGCGTCATCGCAATGCCGCAGACGATCGGATCGAGGCCGTATCTCGAATTCGCGATATAGGCGATGAACGAGCCCAGCAGGATGAAGGCCGGGTGGGCGATGTTGACGATGTCGAGCATGCCGAACGAGATCGTCACGCCGATCGTGACGGCGGCGTAAAAGCCGCCGAGCAGGAGCCCGGCGACGATGGCGTTGAGCAGCAGTTCAAGCGAGAGGGACATCGCCTACCCCCGCCCTGACCCTCCCCCGCTTGCGGGGGAGGGAATGGGAGGGGGCCGCCGGCAGGCGGCGGTTGGGCGACGGCGGCGCGGCAAGGGACGCTCCTCTCCCGGATTGGTATCGGATGGGCGCTCTATCGACCGCCCCACGTTTTCGTGTCGCCATTTAGCAGCTTCCCCGGCCGCTGTTAAGGGCGCGCCGCGGATTTCGCGCAACTGCCCGGAAAGCCGCCGTGCCGCGGCCGCCATGGTGGCAAAATTGGGGCAACGGCCCTTTGCCGGGGAACCGTCTGCGCGAAAACGCTAAACCAAGCGTTGTGCGCTCGTTGCAACCGGCAATTCAGCCCAGGAGAGGCAATATGCCTAGAAGTGAAATCCCAGCCCGGGCGACGCGGGCGAGGCTACGCAAGCTCCTTTACGCCGGCCTGTGCACGGCCGCGGCGACGGTGCTCGTGGGGGCGGCGGTAAAGGCCGACGACCAAGGTAATCACGAGGAGCAGTTCACGCTGCTGACGACGATGCAAGTGCCGCCGACGACCGACAACACCTGCACCTCCGGCCTCGGCGTCAATGGCATCAAAGCCTTCGACATCAGCTTTGTCGATCCTACCCTCGACAATTATTTCCTCGCCGACCGGACCAATTGCTCGGTCGATGTCTACAGCACCGACAGCAACACGTTCCTCTATCGCGTGGGCGGCTTCGTCGGCGCGAGCCCCGGCGGGTTCGACCTCTCGGGTCCCGACGGCGTGCTCACGGTCAGTCACTCGCAGGTCTGGGCCGGCGACGGCGACAGCACGGTGAAGATCATCGATCTCGCCTCGAAGAGCATCGTCGCGACGGTCTCGACGGGCGGCACGAAGCGCGCCGACGAGATGGCGCTCGACCCGCGCGACGGGATCGTCGTCGTCGCCAACGACGCCGATGCGCCGCCCTTCCTCTCATTCATCTCGACGACGGCGCCCTATAACGTGCTCGGCACGCTGCCCTTTGCGAACGCCACCAACGGGCTCGAGCAGCCGGCGTGGTCGCCGCGCACCGGCCTCTTCTATCTCTCGGTGCCCGAGCTGAACCATGTCGTCGGGCAAGGGGAGATCGCCGTCATCGACCCGAACACGCGCGCGATCGTCAAGACCTTCCCGGTAAGCTGCGAGCCGGCCGGCCTCGCGCTCGGCCCCGAGAACGAGGCCTTCGTCGGCTGCTCGGACGGCCCGGTGCAGGTCATCAACATCAGGAGCGGCGCGCATATCAGAAGCTTCCCGCAGGTCGGCTTCGCCGACGAGGTGTGGTTCAACCCGGGTGACGGGCATTTCTTCTCGGCCTCGGGCAGCAACGTCGTCAACGGCACGCCGACCCCGGTGCTCGGCGTCATCGACGCGCAGACGAAGCAGTTCGACGAAAATGTCCCGACTGCGGTCGGCGATCATTCAGTGGCGGCGGACCAGCTGCGCAACCACGTCTTCCTGCCGAGCCAAGCGACCAGCAGCAATCCGCAGTGCAGCAACGGCTGTATCGAGGTCTTCGCCTGCCAGGCCCGCCACGGCGGGCATGGCGATACGGCCGACAACGGCCACGGCCACGGCCACGGCCACGGCAACGACTGTCAGAGCCACGGCGAAGGCGACTGAGCCGCCGCCAGTGGGGGGATTGCCGCGCCGCATCTGAAAGCGGCGCGGCGGTGGCGGGAGCGGCCGGCCGGCGCCATCGGCGCCCGCCGGCCGCTGCCTTTCGGCCGGTGGAATTTACCGGATAAGTTACTAATTCCTGCAACAAAATTGCAAAAAACTGTAAGCCTATAGCTAATCGGGACCGTACTCCCGATCCTCGCGCGCCTGGAGAGCGGCACGGAGCGGCGATCGCTTGTTAGCCTTAATATTACAAAAGGCGCCGAAAATCCTTTTGATATCACGCGAGTAAGCAAAGGTTTCTCTTATCGCGCATAAGGATTGCGTCTCGCTTCCCGTCGATACCGCGTAGAGGTCGAACGAAATCGGCACTCTTGACCTTTCCAGACGGTCGCAATACACGATAAGTTGTTCGGAGTTGCGTTGCGGGCCAACCGAAGCGCAGGAGAGGGTTCAACTGTCGGAGGAATAAAATGCCCAGAAGTTGTGAACCGCTCACTAAAATCATGAAAACGGGAAAATCGGTCGTCTGCGCGGCGGTGGCATTGCTGGCGGCGCTTGTCGTCAATACAGGCCTGGCGCGCGCCGACGATACCTACAGCCAGCTGACCACCATTCCCGTCACGGCGAACCCCGATACGGTGAACTGCCCAGGCGCCAGCACCTCGTTGGGGCATTTCGACATCAGCTGGTTCGATTCGATCCTCGGCGTCTATCTGCTCGCCGACCGGACGAATTGCAGCCTCGATGTCTTCGACGCCAACACCAACAAGCAATTGTTCGCGGTCGGCGGCTTCTCGGGCCAGCAAGGTACCAACAACGACATTTCCGGGCCGGACGGCGTGCTGACGGCCAACGGCCGCTATGCCTTCGTCGGCAACGGCGACAGCACGGTCAAGGTGGTCGATTTGTTCCAGCAAAGTATCATCGCCTCGGTTGCGACCGGGCCGACCAGCGATAATCGCGCCGACGAAATGGCCTTAGACCCGAAGGATCATATGATCATTGTCGCCAACGACGCACCGACGGCGCCGGTGCAGCCCTTCGTCACCTTCATCTCGACGACCCCAGGCTACGGGATCCTCGGGCAGATCACGTTCCCCAACGCGGCCGGCGGCCTCGAACAATCGGTTTACTCCTCGAAGACCGGGCTCTTCTATATCGCGGTGCCGGCGGTCGGCACCGCGACAAGCCCCGGGGAGATCGCGGTCATCAGCCCGAAGAAGAAGAAGATCATCGGGCACATCCCGCTCACCAACTGCCAGCCGGCCGGCCTTGCGCTCGGCCCGAACCTCGAGGCGATGGTCGGGTGCAGCAACGGGCCGGTGCAGATCGTCAGCCTGAAGATCCTGGACACGAAGGAAAAGCCGCTCGCCACCTTCAAGACCTTGGGGAAGGCCGACGAGGTGTGGTTCAACAAGGGCTCGCGGCAGTATTTCGTCGCCTCCGGCAGCAACACGGTCAAGATAGGCACGAAGACGATTCCGAAGCCCGTCCTCGGCATCGTCAATGCCGACACGCACGCGCTCGACCAGCTGATCCCGACGACGGTCGGCGATCATTCGGTGGCGGCGGATGCGGATTTGAACCACATCTTCCTGCCGGACACTTCCACGGTGCCCCCCAAGCCGGCCAAACCGGGCTGCGGCTGCGTCAAGGTCTTCAATGTGACCGGCGAAGCCGTGGCGGCGAAATAGCCCGACATGCGCAAATTCATCGATTGGAGGAACGACATGCCCAGAAGTTGGAAAATACCGGGCTTGATGGGCCGTGGCTTGCGTGCGGCGGCCTATCTCGCAGCTTCCGTCGCCGGGGTATTGCTGGCGACCGCAGGGGGGGCAAAAGCAGCTCAGCAAAACCAGTATGATCTGCTGACGACGATCCCCGTCGCGGCGACGGCCAATCCGCCCTGCACGACCGCCAGCCCGTCGCTCGCGAAGTTCGACATCAGCTTTACCGACGCGCGGGACAGCCTCTATCTGTTGGCCGACCGGACGAACTGCAGCCTCGACGTCTTCGACGCCGGCGGCAACACCTTGCTGTTCCAGGTGGCCGGCTTTGTCGGGCAGCAGTCGAGCAACGACGTGTCCGGGCCCGATGGCGTATTGACCGTCAATAATCGTTATGCCTTCGCCGGCGACGGCGACAGCACGGTCAAGATCGTCGATCTGCTGACACACGCGTTCGTGCCCGGATCTCCGACTTCGACCGGCGGGACGGCTCGAGCGGATGAGATGGCCTACGACCCGCGCGACAATCTCGTCATCGTCGCCAACGACGCCGACACGCCGCCTTTCGTCAGCTTCATTTCGACGATCCCGGACAACAGCGGCAAATTCAATGTCGTCGGCAAGATCACGTTCACCGATGCGACGGGCGGGTTGGAGCAACCGGTGTGGTCGCGGCGCACCGGGCTGTTCTACATCTCGGTGCCGAACGTCAACGGCGGACCGACGGGCGAGATCGCGATCATCAACCCGAAGAGCCGGACGATCGTCGGCGCCTTTCCGGTCAACTGCGCGCCGGCCGGGCTCGCGCTCGGCCGCAATCTCGAGGCGCTCGTCGGGTGCAGCGATACTTCCACCAGCAAGGGCGTGCAGATCGTCAGCCTCAAGACCGGCAGCAGACTGGCAAACTTCTCGAACGTCAACGGGGCGGACGAGGTGTGGTTTAACCGGTCTACCGACCAGTATTTCGTCGGCTCCGGCAGCAACGTGAACGGCTCGGCCGCCGCCAAGCCCGAACTCGGCATCATCGACGCCAATACCCGCACCCTGACCCAGATCATCACCACGACGGTGGGCGATCATTCGGTGGCGGTCGATCCGGTGCGCAACCACGTCTTTCTGCCGGATACCAGTGCCCCGGCCTCGGGCCCGGCGGGCTGCGGCTGCATTCAGGTCTATCACCTGATCGGCGAGGCCGTGGCGGCGAAGTAGCCCCACAGTCTTCCGACAGCGGACCTTCGACGATGGGCGCTGCGCCGCGGCGCCCATTTTTTTGCGCCTCTGGTATGATGGAGTGGCCGAACGCCGGAGGATAAGAATGGTGAAGAGGCTGAGCGCGGCCGAGATCGCGGGCTGGGAGCGCGACGGATTTCTGTGTCCGGGCGCGGCGTTTTCTCGCGAGGCGGCCGCGCGCTGGTGCGCCGCTCTCGAAGGCTTCGAGGCAAAAAGCGGGCAGGCCTTCGGCAAGGGCCACAATTTCAAGCCGCATCTGCTCTTCACCTGGGTCGATGAGATCGTCCATCACCCCGCGGTGCTCGACGCCGTCGAGGATCTGATCGGCCCCGACATCCGCCTCTTTCACCTCTCGGTATGGCCGAAGAGCCCGGGCGACGGCGCCTTTGTCAGCTGGCACCAGGACGCCACCTACTTCGCGCTCGAACCGGCGTTGCAGGTGACCGCCTGGGTGGCATTGACCGATGCCCCGGTCGAGGCCGGCTGCATGGAGGCGATCCCCGGCAGCCATCGCTGGGGGCAATTGCATCACCGCGAGAGCGAGGCCGCCGGCAATCTGCTGTCGCGCGGCCAGACCGTCAGCCGGGAGATCGAGGCGCGGACGAGCGTCTTCATGCCGGTAGCGGCGGGGCAGATGTCGCTGCATCATACCCATCTCGTGCATCGCTCCGGCCCCAACCGCTCGGCCGACCGGCGGATCGGCCTCGGCATCAGCTATATCCCGACCCATGTGCGCTGCCGGGCCGCGACCCGGCTTTCCGCGATGCTGGTGCGCGGGCGCGACGCGCACGGAAATTTCGACGACGAGGAGCGGCCGCGCGAGGATTACGGAGAGCGGGAGCGCGCGCGGCACGCCGAGGCCGTCGCCCGCTTCCGCGAGGCGAACCGCGAAGAGGCGCGGCGCTATGCGGCGGCGGAATGAGCCCTATCCGACGCACTGCGGCGTTGGTCGGCGCCCTCGGACTGCTGCTCCTGCTCTTGGGCTGCGCCGCGCCGGATTCATCGGGCGACGACCGGCGTCACGGCTTCTATGGTGGCGTCAGCCTCGGCGGCAGCCGTATCTGAGGCGCCGTCGATGCGGCAAACGAGCTGCGGCGTCGTCGTCAGCGACGGCCGGCGGCTGCTTTTGGGGCATGCGACGCGCTCGCCGCGCTGGGACATCCCGAAGGGCGTTGCCGAGCCCGGCGAAGACTTCGCCGATGCCGCGGCGCGCGAGCTGTTCGAGGAAACCGGGCTCGAGGTTGCGCCCGCCGGGCTCGCCGAGCTCGGCCGGCACCCCTACCTGCCGAACAAGGACCTTGCACTCTTTTTGTGGCATGTGCCGCGCATGCCGGATCCGGCGGGGCTGTGCTGCAGCTCGCATTTCCGCGCGCCCGACGGGACGGAATTGCCGGAATTCGACCGCTTCGGCGTCTTTCCTTGGGAGGACGCGCTTGCCAAGGTCGGCCGGAACCTGCGCCGCGTTCTCTTCGATCTCGGCGGAAAGATCCTATCGAGCGCTTCGGAATGAGGCGCGGGCGTGCTATTGATAAAGGGAGCGCGAGAGCGCGAGGAACAAGGACGAAGGAGAGTCCGATGCCCAAGCTGCGCCATATCGCGATCGCCGCGGAAGACCCGGTGGCGATGGCGGAGTTCTACAAGAAGGCCTTCGATTTCAAGGAGGTAGGCCGGCCGAACGGGGTGCTCGCCGACGGCGTCTTCCTGTCCGACGGAACGCTCAACATGGCGATCCTCAAATTCAAGACCGACCAGCTCGGCAAGGGCATGGACTATCGCGGCATCCATCATTTCGGCGTGCTCGTCGAGGATGTCGACGCATTCTCGAAAAAGCTCGAAGGCCTCGGCGCCCGCCACTATATCGATCAGGGGCATGGCGGCCAGCAGGCCGGCTATTTCGAGAAGAAGTTCTACGGCCCCGAAGGCATCCTCTTCGACATCGCCGAGCATGGCTGGGCCGGCGCCGAGCCGCTGCCGCAGAAGGTAGCGGAGGCGGCCGAGTAGGAGAACGCATGGCAAAGCTGCGGCATCTCGCCATCGCGGCGAAGGACCCCGACGCGATGGCGCAGTTCTACAAGAGCGCCTTCGGCTTCACCGAGGTGCGGCGCACCGACGGGCCGCTCGCCTATGGCTGGCATCTGAGCGACGGGACGATCGATCTCGCGATCCTGCGGTTCAAGACCGACCAGCTCGGCAAGGGCCTGGACTATCAGGGGCTGCACCATTTCGGCGTCCTCGTCGAGAACATCGAGGTGGCGGCGGGCAAGATCGAAGGGCTCGGCGGCAGGCACTACATGGACGAGGCCGAGGGCCGCGCCGGCGGCTTCGAGGTCAAGTTCTACGGGCCCGAGGGCGTCCTCTTCGACGTCGCCGAACACCCCTGGGCCGGGACGCCGCCGCTCGCCGGCGACTGAGGCGGGGATCTTGTCGACGCTCGATGACGAGGGGCTGTTCGGGCCGCTGCGGCAGTCCGCCGACGCGGACGTGGCGGCGGCGATCGAGAGCCTGGTGCGCGACGGCGGCGACCGCGAGCTTGTCCGCGTCAACGTGCTCGATTTCGCCCGCCGCCGCGGGCTCGACGAGGAGCGCGCGATCGCCGGGTTTCTGAATGCCGCCCGGCTCGGCATCTTCGAATTGTCGTGGAACGTGCTGTGTCCCGGCTGCGGCGGCGTGCTCGACGCCAGCGCCACGCTGAAGAGCGTGCGCAGCGACGAATATCATTGCGGGCTGTGCGCCGCCGGCTATTCGCCGAACCTCGACGAGATGGTCGAGGTGACGTTCACGGTCAGCCGGCGGGTGCGGCACATCCCGGCGCACGAGCCCGACGAGCTGCCGATCTGGGAATATCATCGCCAGCTGTTCTGGAGTTCCGGGATCGACATTCCCGAGGATTTCGAGAGGCTGATCGAGGAGATGACGCTCGACGGCGTCGAGCTGCGGCCCGGCGAGAAGGCGCTGCTGTCGCTGCAATTGCCGGCCGAGTTCGTCATCGTCTTCGATCCGGTGACGCATACGAGCCGCTTCATCGACGTGAAGGGCGATCGCGCGCGCGAGCGGCAGAACCTGTCGCTCGTCTTCGACGGCGGCCGGGCGCCGACCGAAACGACGGTGCTCAGCCCCGGGCCGTTGCGCCTCTCGCTCGAGAACCGAGGGCCCCGGCGCATGCTGCCCGGCATCTGGATCGCCGGCGACAAACTGCACGACCTTATCAAGCGCCGCCGCCCCTTCCTGACCGCAAAGCGGCTCTTGACCAACCAGGTCTTCCGCGACATCTACGGCACCGACACGATCGATGTCGATCAGCGGCTGAAGATAACGAGCCTCACCTTTCTGTTCACCGATCTGAAAGGCTCGACGCCGCTCTACGAGCGGGTCGGCGACCTCGCGGCCTTCGATCTGGTCAGCGCCCATTTCCGCGTGCTGGAGGAGATCGTCGCGGCCGAGGCGGGCGCCGTCGTCAAGACGATCGGCGACGCGGTGATGGCGACCTTCCCGACCCCCGACCGCGCGGTCGCCGCCGCCCTGCGCATGCGCGAGGCGATGCGCAGCCTCAACACTGAGCGCGAGGGCGAGGAGGATCTCTTCCTCAAGATCGGCATCCACGAGGGGCCGTGCCTCGCCGTCGTCCTCAACGACCGGCAGGATTATTTCGGCCAGACCGTCAACATCGCGGCGCGCGTCCAGGATCTCGCCGACGCCCGCGCGATCCTCGCGACGGGCCCCGTCGTCGGCCACAAGGAGGCGGCGAGCCTGCTCGAAAGGAAAGGCCTCGCCCCGGTTGCCCGCAACCGCCTGCTGCGCGGCGTCGCCAACGAGCTCCAGGTCTACGAGATCCCGTAGCCGCGCGCCCTGCCCGCTTCTCAGGTGTAGGTGTAGCCGAGACCGACGGTGCTGCGCGTGTCGGCCTCCGTATAGGACCACGGATCGATGATCGGCGAATTGGGTCCGGGGCTGGGGCCGGGCAGGCTCGGGTTCTTGCCGGGATTGGCGGCCTGCCATTCGCTCCACAGCCGGTCGATATTGGCGTGGTGCATGAAGAAGACCGGGTCGCAGGGCGCGGTCGGAATATTGCCCATCGTGCCGCCGACCCAGACATGCACGCTGCCGTGGTGGCCTTCGAGCTGGCTGGTGAAGCTGGCGAAATCGGTGTCCGCCAGCACTTCCGCGATCTCGCCCGCGGTCGGCAGGGCAGCCGGGTCGGCCGGCGATCGCGTGACGTGAATGGCGCCCTGCGCCGGCGTCGTCACCGTCGGGGTGAAGCCCGCGAGCCAGGCCGGGAACGCGCGATCGACCGTCCAGTCCCAATAGGGGATCGCGACGTCCGGATGGATCGACCGCAATTGCCGCTCGAGCAGAATGAGATAGATGCGGTGCCGGGGCAGAAAGCGCTGGGTGCCGTGCTGATAATGGCTGCCCACCGCGATGAACATGTCGTGGATGTCGACGAACGGGCCGAGCCACCCATAGGGCGACGGGCTGGAAACGAGGGTCGAGAAGGCGCACAGGAACCGCTCCTGTTCGCTCGGCGTCAGGGCGGCCTGGCTTTTGCGCTGATAGGGGAAGAAGAGCGGCGGCGGCCATCGCAGCTTGACGATCTCGCGCATGCCTTCGAGCTGCGCCGCGAAGCTCGTAATCGAGAACCCCCGCTCCTCCAGTAATGCGAGTGAGCGCATCGTCGGTTCCATTGGAGCCTCCTTTCATCGGGACGGCTCCCATCGGACGCGAAAAATCCTCCCCTGTATGTGATCTGAGGCACCCGACTGAAGACTTGGCACGACGGATCGCGGCTCGTCACCGAGCCCCGCAATTTGCGACCCTCGCGCGCTAATGCTCACACATCCAAATTGGCGACGTTGAGGGCGTTTGCCTGGATGAAGTCGCGGCGTGGCTCGACGATGTCGCCCATCAGGGTCGAGAAGGTCTCTTCGGCCATGTCGGCATGCGTGACCTTGACCTGCAGCAACGAGCGCGCCTCGGGGTCGAGCGTCGTCTCCCACAGCTGGTCGGGGTTCATCTCGCCCAGTCCCTTGTAGCGCTGCACCTCGATGCCGCGGCGGCCCAGTTCCATGACCGCCTCGACGAGCCCGACCGGGCCGCTTATCGGGTATTCCTTGTCGCGCGCGCGCAGCGTGCCCGGCCGGGCATAGGTCTCGGCGAGCGCCGCCTTGTCGGCGTCGAGCCGGCGCGCCTCGCTGGCGCGCAACAGCGCTGCGTCGAGCAAATGCCGTTCCTCGATCCCCTGATAGGCGCGCTGCAGGAGGATGCCGCGCACGCCCTCAGGGCCGAGGGCGGGTTCGCCCCGCCAGGCCGCCGCGCCATCGGCGGCGCGCGCGTTGAGGCGGGCCGCGATGCGTTCGGCCGCCGCCGCCGCCCGCGCCGCGTCGGCGAGGCTGTCGGCGGAAAGCGCGCCGGCGATCGCCGCTTCCTCGACGACCGTGAGGTCGCCCGCCTTCAAGGCCAGCGGCAGCAGCCAGCGGCGCTGGGCGCGCGCCTGGTCGAGCAATGCCCGCAGATCGTTCGCCGCCCGCTCGACCCCGCCGTGCTGCACGAACACCGCCTCGCGCAGCGCGGCATCGATGCAATAGGCTTCGAGCGCCGGATCGTCCTTCAGATAGACGGCCTTCTGGTTGCCGCGCTGCAAGCGGTAGAGGGGCGGCTGCGCGATATAGAGAAAGCCCTTGTCGATCAATGCCGCCATCTGCCGGTAGAAAAAAGTCAGCAGCAATGTGCGGATATGGCTGCCGTCGACATCGGCGTCGGTCATGATGATGATGCGGTGATAGCGCGCCTTTTCGGAGTCGAAATCCTCGGGGCCGATGCCGGTGCCGAGCGCCGCTATCAGGGTGCCGATCTCGGCCGAGGACAGCATCTTGTCGAAGCGCGCGCGCTCGACGTTGAGGATCTTGCCCTTCAAGGGCAGGATCGCCTGGAAGCGCCGGTCGCGCCCCTGCTTTGCCGAGCCGCCGGCGCTGTCGCCCTCGACGATGAAGAGTTCGCTCTTCGCCGGGTCGCGCTCCTGGCAGTCGGCGAGCTTGCCCGGCAGATTGGCGACGTCGAGCGCGCCCTTGCGGCGCGTCAGATCGCGCGCCTTGCGCGCCGCCTCGCGGGCGGCGGCGGCCTCGACCACCTTGGCGACGATTTTGCGCGCGTCGGCCGGGCGCTCCTCGAACCACTGGTTGAGGCGGTCGGCGACGATCCCCTCGACGACCGGGCGCACTTCCGAGGAGACGAGCTTGTCCTTCGTTTGCGAGGAAAATTTCGGGTCGGGCACCTTGACCGAGAGGATGGAGGTGAGGCCTTCCCGCATGTCCTCGCCGGCGAGCGCGACCTTCTCCTTTTTCAACAGCCCGCTGTCGGTCGCATAGGCGTTGACGGTGCGCGTCAGCGCCGCGCGGAAGCCGGCGAGATGCGTGCCGCCGTCGCGTTGCGGGATGTTGTTGGTGAAGCACAGCATCGTCTCGTGATAGCTGTCGGTCCAGTCCATCGCGACTTCGACGATGGTGCCGTCGCGCTCGCCGCGGATTGCGATCGGCGGCGTGTGTAGCGCCTGCTTCGAGCGGTCGAGATACTTGACGAAGGCTTCGAGCCCGCCCTCGAAATGCAAGGTCACGCTCTTCGGCTCGCCGTTGCGCGCGTCGTTGAGGACGAGCGTCACGCCGCTGTTCAGAAACGCCAGCTCGCGCAGCCGGTGCTCGAGCGTCGTAAAGTCGAACTCGGTCCGAGTGAAGGTCTCGCGGCTCGGCAGAAAGGTGACTTCGGTGCCGGTCTTGAGCCCCTGCCGGGCCGAGCCGGGCGGCCAGGCCGGCGCCGGCCCCAATTCGGTGAGCGGCGCCTCGGCGACCCCGTCGCGAAAGCGCATGAACCATTCCGCGCCGTGCCGGAAGACGCGCAGTTCGAGCCAGGCCGAGAGGCCGTTGACGACCGACACGCCGACCCCGTGCAGGCCGCCCGACACCTTGTAGGCGCTCTGGTTGAATTTGCCGCCGGCGTGCAGGTGGGTCATGATGACCTCGGCCGCCGAGACGCCTTCCTCTTCGTGGATGCCGACCGGGATGCCGCGGCCGTTGTCGGTGACCGTGCACGAGCCGTCGGCGTTGAGCGTCACGGTGACGGTGTCGCAGAAGCCCGCGAGCGCCTCGTCGATCGCGTTGTCGACGACCTCGTAGACCATGTGGTGCAGCCCCGAGCCGTCGTCGGTGTCGCCGATATACATGCCCGGCCGCTTGCGCACGGCATCGAGCCCGCGCAGCACCTCGATCGATTGCTCGTTGTAGTTCGCATCCTCGCCATTGGCGGCGTCGAGCCGCTCTTGAAGGGATGCTTCAAGTTTCGCCATTCGTCGTTACCCGATCCTTTTCAGAGACAATCGCCCGCAAGCGTGCCGTCGCGCACGGCGACAAATTGTGCCGCGGGGCGCAGCGGTGCGAACAGCCCCGCATCGGTGCCGGAAAGCCACACCTGCCCTTCGAGGCCGAGAAGCGCGGCAAAGAGCGCCTCGCGCCGGCTCTCGTCGAGGTGCGCCGCGACCTCGTCGAGGAGCAACAGCGGCGCCTCGCCGCGAATCTCCCGCTGCAACCGGGCCTGCGCGAGCAGGATCGCGACGAGCAGCGCCTTCTGCTCGCCGGTCGAGGCGTTCGCCGCGGCTATCCCCTTCTCGGCATAGGCGACGGCGAGGTCCGTTCGATGCGGGCCGATCGTGGCGCCGCCCAAGGCGGCATCGGCGGCGCGGCTTTGCCGCAAGGCGGCGGCGAATTCTTCCTCGACGGCGAGCGCCGGGCGGCCTGCCAGCCCTTCCTCGATCGCGCCGAGGAGGCTGAGCCGGGCGCGCGGAAACGGGCCTTGCGCAGCGGCGCAGGTCCGGTCGAGCCGGTCCGCCGTCTCGCGCCGGCCGGCTGCCACAGCGACCCCTTCTTTCGCCATCACCTCTTCGAGAGCGGCGAGCCAGGCGGCATCGGCGGAGCCGTCGCGCAACAGGCGCGAGCGCTCGCGCATCGCCTCTTCATAGGCCGCGACGCGGCCGCCATGCGCTGGGTCGAGGCCGAGCACGAGGCGGTCGAGAAAGCGCCGCCGGCCGCCCGGCCCTTCGAGAAAGATGCGATCCATCACCGGCGTCAGCCAGAGGATGCCGAGACGCTCGCCCAGAGCTGCCTGGCTCTTCGCCGGCTCGCCGTCGATGCGCACCTGGCGCCGCTCGCTGCCGCCCGGGTCGCGGCCGGTGCCGAGCCGCAGCGTGCCGCGCGGTGTATCGAAGGTCGCGGCGACTGCCCAGCCGCGCCCCATCGCCGCGCCGTCGGCGCGGCGCCGATCGAGATCGGAAAGCCGCGCGCGGCGCAGCCCACGTCCCGGGGCGAACAGCGAGAGTGCCTCGAGCAGATTGGTCTTGCCGGCGCCGTTGGCGCCGCTCAGCACGACAGGCGCGGTGCCGAGCGCGAGGCGCGCCTCGCAGTAGTTGCGGAAATCGGTGAGCACGAGCCGCCTCACGCCGACCCGCCGCGACGCCGCCGAGAGCGTGGCGCCGGCATGAAGTTCGGCTTCGGAGAGCCCGCCGGCGCCGCTTGCCCCGGCCGCTCTCGCGGAATATTGCGCCTCGGCGAGCATCTTCATCATATGGGGTCACGCGGCCCCGCTCGCCACCCCGAATCCCGCGGGAATCCTTGCCGCAGAGCCGCTCCGGCGGGCCTCAGACCCGCATCGGCATCAGGACGTAGAGAGCGCTCGCATCGGCGCTGTCGCGCACGATCGTCGGCGACGCGGCGTCGGACATGACGAATTGCGCGCCCTCGCCGTCGATCTGCTCGGTGATGTCGAGCAGATAGCGCGAATTGAAGCCGATCTCGATCGGGCTCGCGAGATAGCGCACCTCGAGCTCCTCGACCGCCGTGCCGTTCTCCGGGCTCGTCGCCGACAGCGTCAGGCTGCCGTGCTCGATCGCGAGCTTCACCGCCCGGCTCTTCTCGGTCGAGATCGTCGAGACGCGGTCGACCGCCTCGGCGAAGGTTTTGCAATCGACTTCGAGGACCTTGTCGTTGTCGCGCGGGATCACCCGGTCGTAATCGGGGAAGGTGCCGTCGATCAGCTTCGAGGTCAGCATCGCCTCGCCCGCGAAGGAGGAGCCGCCGGCGCCGTCGGGGATGGCAAAGCGCACCTTGGTCGGGCTCAAGGCGACCTGCACCTCGGCTTCGCTCTCCTCGACGAGCTTGCGCAATTCGAGGATCGTCTTGCGCGGCACGATGACCCCCGGCATCCCGGCCGCCCCCTCGGGCAGCACCATCTCGACCCGCGCGAGGCGGTGCCCGTCGGTCGCCACCGCCCGGATCACCGGCACCTCGTCGTTCTTGGTGGCGTGGAGATAGATGCCGTTCAGATAGTAGCGGGTCTCCTCGGTCGAGATCGCGAAGCGCGTGCGGTCGATGAGGCTCTTCAGCTCCGCCGCCGACAGCGCGAAATTGTGCGGATATTCGCCGCCCGTCATCAGCGGGTAATCCTCCGGCGGCAAGGCGGCGAGCGTGAAGGTCGAGCGGCCGGAGCGCAGCACCAGGGAATTGCCGCCGCCGCCCGCCTCGACCTCGATCTGCGCCCCTTCGGGCAGCTTGCGCACGATGTCGTAGAGCGTGTGGGCGGGCGCCGTGGCGCGGCCCTCGCGCTCGATCTGCCCCGGCACCCGCTCGACGATTTCGAGATCCATGTCGGTCGCGGACAAGGACAGCGCGCCGGGGGCGCCCGCCTGCTTGCCCTCGGCGCGCAGCAGGACGTTCGACAGGATCGGGATGGTGGTGCGGCGCTCGACGACGCTTTGCACGTGGGAGAGCGCCTTCAGGAGAGCGGCACGTTCGATGATCAGCTTCATTGGCGCTACGGCAAGGTTGGCGGAACGCCGGACCCCCTCCGGCAGCCCCCCGCGCCGGCCCGCGAGGAGGCCGGCGCACGGGACGACATCATAGCACGGATCGCGGCCGCTCCCAGCATTCGCGATGCCGGCCGTGACTGCCGGCGCGCTCAGCTCTGCAGCATGCGGCGCAGCAGTTCGAGGTCTTCGGCCAGCGCCGCGTCGGTTTCCTTCAGCTCTTCGACCTTGCGCACCGCGTGCAGCACGGTCGTGTGGTCGCGGCCGCCGAATTTGCGGCCGATCTCGGGCAATGAGCGGCTCGTCAGCTGCTTTGCCAGATACATCGCGATCTGACGCGGCCGGGCGACCGCGCGGGCGCGGCGCTCCGAGGTCATCTCGCTCTGCCGGATCGTGAAATGCTCGGCGACGCGCTTCTGGATCTCCTCGATCGTCACCCGCCGCTCGTTGGCGCGCAACAGGTCGCGCAGCAGCTCCTGCACGCTGTCGAGCGTGATCTCGTGCCGCACCAGCTGGGTGTGCGCGACGATCCGGGTCAGCGCCCCTTCCAGCTCGCGCACGTTCGAGACGATCTTGTGCGCGAGATATTCGAGCACCTTCTGCGGTACCTTGACGCCGCTCTGTTCGGCCTTCGATTGCAGGATGCCGAGGCGCAGCTCGTAGGTCGTCGGGTGCAGGTCGGCGACCAGCCCCCAGCCGAGCCGCGAGCGCACGCGCTCCTCGATCCCTTCGAGGTCGGAGGGCGATTTGTCGGCCGAGATGACGATCTGCCGGTTCTGGTCGACGAGCGCGTTGAAGGTGTGGAAAAACTCTTCCTGCGTCGAGTCCTTGCCGCTGATGAACTGCACATCGTCGACCATCAACAGATCGACCGAGCGGAACTGCTCCTTGAAGTCGATCGTCGAGCGGAAGCGCAGCGCCCGGATGAACTGGTACATGAACTTTTCGGCCGAGAGGTAGATGACCCGGCGGCCCGGCGTCTGCTCGCGCACGTGCCAGGCGATCGCGTGCATCAGGTGGGTCTTGCCGAGACCGACCCCGCCATAGAGAAAAAGCGGGTTGAACGGCACCGTGTGGACCGGGTTGGCGCAGGCTTCGGCGACGCGGCGCGCCGCCGCATGGGCAAAGGCGTTGGGCTTGCCGACGACGAAATTCTCGAAGGTGAAGCGGGGGTCGAGCGCGGCCGAGAGCCGCGCCTTGTCCTCGCCGATCGCGGCGACCGAAACTGCGGCGGCGGGTGAGGCGCGGTCGCGAACAGGATCCACGGAAACCTCGCGATGCGGAAGTTGAGCGGGCGTCGACGCATCGATGGCGCCCGGGTCCGGAATCCGCGACGGCGCCGGCGCCATCGCCGCCGGCATCCCCGCGACGACGATCGAGAGGCGCCCGATCGCGTGGTTTTCGGCGCGCCACAGCGACAGCAGCCGATCGGCGTAATGCGTCGTCACCCAATCGCGCAGAAACCGCGTCGGCGCGGCGATGACGGCCTGCCCGTCGGTGACCCGCAGCACGCTCATCGGGCTCAGCCAGCTGCGAAATTCGGTCTCGCTGAGCTCGCCCTTCATGTGCCCGAGAACCCGGTCCCACTCGCCGAGCGAGGCCGTCTGTGCCGATTTGACCTCTGGAATCGCTTGCGCTACCACCACACCCCCTATCCGGACGGCAGCACTATTCGGCCGTAAGCCGACAGATTTCCTGGCGGGAATGCTTGTTGTTCGCCGCCTGGCCCCACCATACCATCACAACAAATACTCTCGGTCAAGCGCCCTGTGCAGGACGCCTATTAACCCGGTTATTTGTGTGATTAGCCGGTCCCCTGTACGATTACTTGTTTAACAAGGGCGATATGTGATTGCCCTTGCTGTTCTTATGATTCTAACTTAGTTGTCGGGTGGGTTGCAACAGGACTGAAACACGAACGTCAAAAGATTTTTCGGGCTGCCTCACAGCGCGTTGATGCGGGTCGCCAAGCGCGACAATTTGCGCGACACCGTGTTCCGGTGCAGCACGCCCTTGGTCGTGGCGCGGTGCAACTCGGGCTGGGCGAGTTGGAACGCGGCCCTGGCCGCCTCCTTGTCGCCGGTTGCGATCGCCGCCTCGACATTCCTGACGAAGGTGCGCACCCGGGAGAGCCGGGCACGATTGACCGCAGTCCGTTTCTCGGTCTGGCGGATGCGCTTTTCCGCCGATTTGTGAGTCGCCATCGCCCTATGCCAATGCCGGAGGAACGCGCCTTATATCGGGGCGCCGGCGCCGCGTCAACTCGGCCCGCCACCCGGTGGTGTCCCAGTTTGATGTTGCACGGGCGCCGTGCGTGCTTCGAGACGCGCCCCTGACGCGGCGCTCCTCAGCATGAGGATGTCCTTGATGGCATTAAGACAGAGTCCTCATCCTGAGGCGCCTCGCGCAGCGAGGCCTCGAAGGACGCAGGGTGGCTCCCCCGCCAACCGAGACGCTCGCCACCCCTTTCAGCGGTTGCGGAACTGCGGCTTGCGCTTGTCGACGAAGGCGGCCATTCCCTCCTTCTGGTCGTCGAGCGCGAAGGTCGCGTGAAACAGCCGCCGCTCGAAGCGCACGCCTTCGGCGAGCGTCGTCTCGAAGGCGCGGTTGACCGCTTCCTTGACCATCATCGCGGCAGGCTGCGACAGGCCCGCGATGCGCTCGGCGACCGCGATCGCCTCGGCGAGCAGCTGCGCCGCCGGGACGACGCGGCTGACGAGCCCCGAACGCTCCGCCTCGGCGGCGTCCATCATGCGGCCGGTCAGGCACAGATCCATCGCCTTCGCCTTGCCGACGAAGCGCGCAAGGCGCTGCGTGCCGCCAGCCCCGGGCATCGTGCCGAGGTTGATCTCCGGCTGGCCGAAGCGGGCGTTGTCGGCGGCGACAATGATGTCGCACATCATCGCGATCTCGCAGCCGCCGCCGAGCGCGAAGCCGGCGACCGCGGCGACGACGGGCTTGCGGCACTGGGCGACCCGCTCCCAGCCGCGCGTGATGAAGTCCTCGCGATAGGCTTCGACATAGCTCTTCTGCGCCATCTCCTTGATGTCGGCGCCGGCGGCGAAGGCCTTCTCGCCGCCGGCGAGCACGATGGCGCCGATCGCCGCATCGGCCTCGAAGGCGTCGAGCGCCATCCCCAGCTCGGCGATCAGCTCGGCGTTGAGCGCGTTAAGCGCCTGCGGCCGGTCGAGCGTGACGATCCCGACCGGTCCCCTCGTCTCGACGCGGATGTTGCGATAGGCACGATCTTCGCTCATGGCGTGTTCCTTCCTTTCAGCGCTGGCGTTTGGCGCAGAAAAAGGTCGAGCGGCCGGCCTGCACGATGCGCCGCACGCCCTCGGCGCAGGTGCACCCCGGGCAGGGCTCGCCCTCGCGCCCGTAGACCGCCCAGCGGTGCTGGAAATAGCCGAGTTCGCCGTCCGCCTGCACATAGTCGCGCAACGACGAGCCGCCGGCCGTGATCGCTTCCTCGAGCACCTCGCGGATCGCCGCGGCCAGCCGCTTGGCGCGTTCGGGCCCGATCGAGGCGGCCAGCCGGCGCGGCGAGAGGCGCGCGCGGTAGAGCGCCTCGCAGGCATAGATGTTGCCGAGGCCGGCGACGATCCGCTGGTCGATGAGCGCCGATTTGATCGGCGTATGCTTGCCGGCGAGCGCCTTTGCGAGATAGGCGCCGTCGAAGCCGGGATCGAGCGGCTCCGGCCCGAGCCCGGCCAAGAGAGGATGCCGCGCCGCCTCCTCGCGCCGCAGATAATCGATGGTGCCGAAGCGCCGCGCGTCGTTGAAGCGCACGACGGTGCCGTCGTCGAGGGTCAGCACGACATGGTCGTGGCGCGCCGCCGGCAATTCGGCGCCGCCGGCGGTGACCCGCCCGGACATGCCGAGGTGCAGCAGCAAGAGCCCGTCGCCGTCGAGCTCTATCAGGATGTACTTGCCGCGGCGCTGCAGCGCGCCGATATGGGCGCCGTCGAGACGCCGGGCGAGCGCCGGCGGGAACGGCCGGCGCAGATCGGCGCGGTTCAATTGCGCGCGCACGATGGTGCGGCCGCTGATCTTCAGCGCGAGGCCGCGGCGGACCGTCTCGACTTCGGGAAGCTCGGGCATGTGCGGCGGTCCGTTCGGCGAGGTTCGTGGCATTGTTGGCGCGCGCGGCGGCGCGGCGCTATCTTCCTGCCCGATGATCGCCGACGAGACAAGCGGCGAGACCGCCGCCGCCGCAGACGAACCCGCGCCGCACGACAAGGCGCGGCTGGTGCGCGCTGTCTTCGACAGCGTCGCGCCGCGCTACGATCTGATGAACGATCTGATGAGCGGCGGCATCCATCGCCTGTGGAAGCGGGAGATGATCGCGCTGCTCAACCCGCGCCCGAGCCAGCGCCTCGTCGATGTCGCAGGCGGCACCGGCGACGTCGCGCTCGGCGCCTGGCGCCACATGGCGCGGCTCGGACCGGTCGCGGGCGGGGGCGGCGTGCTGGTCTGCGACGTCAACGAGCGCATGCTCGCAATCGGCCGCGCCCGCGCCCTCGACGAGGGCATCCTCGCCGGCATCGAATGGCTGTGCGCCGACGCCGAGGCGCTGCCGCTCGGCGCCGGCAGCGCCGATCTCTATACGATCGCTTTCGGGCTGCGCAACGTCACCCGGCTCGACCGCGCGCTCGCCGAGGCGCGCCGCGTGCTGCGGCCGGGCGGCCGCTTTCTCGCGCTCGAATTCACCCCGCAGGCGAGCCCGCTGCTGCAGCCGCTCTACGACCTCTACAGCTATCGCCTGCTGCCGCTGATGGGACAGGTCGTGACCGGCGACCGCGACGCCTACCTCTATCTCGTCGACAGCATCCGGCGATTCCCGCGGCAGAGCGAACTCGCCCGGATGATCGGCGAAGCGGGGCTCGAGCGGGTCAAGTTCCGCAATCTGACGGGCGGCGTCGCCGCGCTGCATTCGGCCTGGCGGCTCTGACCGCAACGTGTTCGGCGTCCTGCGCAGCGGCCGCAACCTCGCCCGCCTTGTCCGGATCGGCCTCGTCCTCTTGCGCTATGACGCGCTCTTTCCGTTGCAGCGGGTGCGCCTCGCGGCCCCGTTCGTGCGGCTCGCCCGCCCCTTGGGGCGCCGGCCGAGAGCCGGTGGCGCGCGGCCCGGACAGCGCCTCGCCGAGGCGCTCAACGCGCTGGGGCCGAGTTTCATCAAGCTCGGCCAGCTGCTCTCGACCCGCGCCGATCTGGTCGGCGACGACATCGCCGCCGATCTGGCGAGCCTGCAGGACCATCTGCCGCCCTTTCCGGCAGAGAAGGCGCGCGCGGCCATCGAGGCCGAATTCGACCGCCCGCTCGCCGAACTCTATGCCGCCTTCGACGATAAGGCCGTCGCCGCGGCCTCGATCGCGCAGGTGCATTTCGCCCGCACCGCGGACGGCGAGGAGGTCGCGGTCAAGGTGTTGCGGCCGGGGATCATCGAGGCCTTTGCCCGCGACCTCGACCTCTTCCGCTGGCTCGCCCGCCTCGCCGAGAGGGTGCAGCCGCCGCTGCGGCGGCTGAAGCCGGTCGAGGTCGTCGAGACGCTCGCCGAAGTCGTCGCGATCGAGATGGATCTGCGCTTCGAGGCGGCGGCGGCGCGCGAACTCGCCGACAATTTCGCCGGCGACCCGAGCTTTCGCGTGCCGCGCGTCGATTGGCAGCGCACCGGGCGGCGGGTCTTGACGCTCGAACGGGTGGCCGGCACGCGCATCGACGACCGCGAGGCGCTCCTCGCCGCCGGCCATGCAATCGACGGCATCCTCGCGAAAGCCGCCGGCGCCTTCTTCAACCAGGTCTTCCGCGACGGCTTCTTTCATGCCGACATGCATCCCGGCAACATGTTCGTCGATCGCGAGGGAGCGCTTGTCCCCGTCGATTTCGGCATCATGGGCCGGCTCGACCGGCAGACCCGCTTTTACCTCGCCGACATGCTGGTCGGGTTTCTCACCGGCGATTACCGGCGCGTCGCGGAAGTGCATTTCGCGGCCGGCTACGTGCCGCGGCGCCGCTCGGTCGAAGCCTTCACGCAGGCCTGCCGCTCGATCGGCGAGCCGATCCTCGGCAAGCCGCTGGAGGAGATCTCGATCGCGCGGCTCCTGGCGCAGCTGTTCCGCATCACCGAACAGTTCGAGATGGAGACGCAGCCGCAGCTGCTCTTGCTGCAAAAGACGATGGTGCAGGTCGAAGGGGTCGGCCGGCGGCTGGATCCGCGTGTCAACATCTGGGCCCTGGCGCGGCCGCTGATCGAGGAATGGGTGCGCGACAACCGCGGCGTCGAGGCAAGGCTGCGGCAGGGGATCGAGGAGCTGGCCGCCACGCTCGAGGCGGTGCCGCGGCTCGTGCGCGACCTCGAGATCCTGGTCGGCACATGGTCGCGCGAAGGCGTCGTCATGCATGCCGAGACGCTCGCCGCGCAGGCGGCCCAGCGAGCGCGGCATCTGGCCGTTCTGCTGCTGCCGCTGTGGCTCGCGGCGCTCGGCCTGTGTGCGATCGCGCTCGCGCTGCTGTGGCGACAGTAGCATACTGAAGGGGGGCGGCCTCGGAAGGTGCGAATTGCTGCAGAACCGGCGCATTCTCCTCGTCATCTCGGGCGGCATCGCCGCCTATAAGAGCCTCGACCTGATCCGCCGGCTGCGCGAGCGCGGCGCGCATGTGCGCGCGGTCATGACCGAAGCGGCGCAGCATTTCGTGACGCCGCTCTCGGTCGCCTCCTTGAGCGAGGACAAGGTCTATACCGATTTGTGGTCCTTGACCGACGAGAGCGAGATGGGCCACATCCGCCTCTCGCGCGAAGCGGACCTCGTCGTCGTCGCGCCGGCCTCGGCCGATCTGATCGCGCGCATGGCCGCGGGCCTCGCCTCCGATCTCGCGACGACGGCGCTGCTCGCCTCGGACAAGCCGGTGCTGCTGGCGCCGGCGATGAACGTCCTGATGTGGGCGCATCCGGCGACGCAGGCGAACCTCGACATACTCGCCCGGCGCGGCGTCGAGCGGGTGGGGCCCGCCGCGGGCGACCTGGCTTGCGGCGAAGTGGGCTCGGGCCGCATGTCGGAGCCGCTCGAAATCGTCGCCGCGATCGAAGCGCATTTCGCGGCTTCCGCCCGTCTCGCCGGCCGGCGGGCGCTCGTCACCAGCGGCCCGACCCGCGAGCCGATCGACCCGGTGCGCTACATCTCGAACCATTCCTCGGGGAAGCAGGGCCATGCGATCGCTGCGGCCTTGGCGGCGGCGGGGGCAGAGACCGTGCTCGTCAGCGGCCCGACGCAGGAGCCGCACCCGGCCGGCGTCGCGGTCGTCGCCGTCGAGACCGCCGCCGAGATGCTCGCCGCCTGCGAAGAAGCGCTTCCCGTCGATGTCGCAGTGATGGCCGCGGCCGTCGCCGATTGGCGGGTCGAGAGGGCCTCCCGCCAGAAGCTGAAGAAGGAAGCCGGCGGGCCGCCGGTGCTGCACCTCGCCGAGAACCCGGACATCCTCGCGACGATCGCGCGGCGCCGCAACGACCGGCCGGCGCTCGTTATCGGCTTTGCGGCGGAGACCGGCGACATCGTCGAAAACGCGAAAAAGAAGCGCACGAGAAAGAGCTGCGACTGGATCCTCGCCAACGACGTGTCGCCCGGCACCGGCACCTTCGGCGGCGACAGCAACCGCATTCACCTGGTCAGCGTGGAGGGCGTCGAGGACTGGCCCGTCATGGACAAGCGCGAGGTCGCCCGGCGCCTCGTCGAGCGCATCGCCGGCAGCCTGCCGCCCGCCGCCCGATGAGCGCGGCGCCGCTCGCGATCGAGCTGAAGATCCTCGACCCGCGCCTCGCCGGCTGGGGGTTTCCGATGCGCGGCTCGGCGCTGGCCGCCGGGCTCGACCTCTTCGCTTGCCTAGAGGCGCCGCTCGTCCTCGCGCCGCAAGCCCTGCCGCAGCTGATCTCGGCCGGGTTCGCGCTGCGCATCGGCTCGCCCGAATGGTGCGCGCTCGTGCTGCCGCGCTCCGGCCTCGGCCACAAACGCGGACTGGTGCTCGGCAATTCGGTCGGGCTGATCGACGCCGATTACGAGGGGCCATGCCTCGTCTCGGCGTGGAACCGCAACCGCGAGGGCGACATCGCGATCGCGCCCGGCGACCGCATCGCGCAACTCGTCGTGACGCGGGTCGCGCAGCCGCAATTCGTCATCGTCGCCGAATTCTCCCGAACGGGCGGCCGGCAGCGGGCGGGCTTCGGCTCGACCGGCGTTTCTGCCGCTTGCCCCGATAATCGGGACGAAGGAAACTCCTGACGACAACCGGCCGGACAAGATGATCCGCCTGACCAAGAAACTGCTCTTCGCGATCGAGGCGGTGCTCGATATCGCCTACAACGGCGGGCTCGTGCCGGTGCGCTCGTCGGAGATCACCTCGCGCCAGGGCATTCCGCGGCGCTATCTCGAACCGGTGCTGCAGCAGCTGGTGCGGCGCGGCATTCTCGTCGGCATTCGCGGCCCGAGCGGCGGCTATCGGCTGGCGCGCGAGCGGCGGCGGATCAGCCTCGGCGACATCGTGCGCACGGTCAGCGGCCTGCAGACCGCCGAGGACCCGATCAGCGACCCGGCCGGCAGCGCGCTCGGCCACCAGGTCGTCCGGCCGCTGTGGCACGAGCTCGAGGAGGAGACGATGCGCCGCCTCGACGGCCTGACGCTCGACGAATTGTGCACCCGCGCGCACCGCGCCGGGATCAAGGGCGGCGTCGCCGATTGCGGCGATTTCGATATCTGAGCGGCGGTGCCGGTTGATTGCCGCCCGGCCGGTCGCACCTTTAGTGCACAAAGCTCGGAGGAGAAGCCGATGAACGACCCTGGCACGGCGGCCGAGGGGCGCGCCGAATTTCGCGGGCGCATCTACGACAGCATCGTCGAGACGATCGGCGCGACGCCGCTCGTGCGCCTGCACCGGCTCGCCGCGGGCGTCAAGGCCGATATCCTCGGCAAATGCGAGTTCTTCAACCCGCTCTCCTCGGTCAAGGACCGCATCGGCCTTTCGATGATCGAGGCAGCCGAAGCCTCGGGCCGGCTGAAGCCCAGCACCGTCCTCGTCGAGCCGACCTCGGGCAACACCGGCATCGCACTCGCCTTCGTCTGTGCCGCCAGAGGCTATCGCCTCATTCTGACGATGCCCGACAGCATGTCGTTGGAACGCCGCAAGATGCTGAAACTGCTCGGCGCCGAACTGGTGCTGACGCCGGCGGCGCAGGGCATGCGCGGCGCCATCGCCAAGGCCGAGGAGATCGTCGCCTCGCTGCCCGACGCGATGATGCCGCAGCAGTTCCAGAACCCAGCGAACCCGGCAATCCACCGCCGCACGACGGCGGAAGAGATATGGCGCGATACGGGCGGCGCGGTCGACATCGTCGTCAGCGGCGTCGGCACCGGCGGCACGCTGACCGGGGTCGGCTCGGTGCTGAAGCCGCGCAAGCCCGGGCTCAAGATGATCGCCGTCGAGCCCGAAGACAGCGCCGTCTTGTCGGGCGGCCCGCCGGGGCCGCACAAGATCCAGGGGATCGGCGCCGGCTTCGTCCCGGAGATCCTCGATACCGGGCTGATCGACGAGATCGTCCGCATCGGCAACGAGACTGCGTTCCGCACCGCCCGCGAGGCGGCGCGGCTGGAGGGATTGCCGATCGGCATCTCGGCCGGGGCGGCGATCGCCGCCGCGCTCGAAGTCGGCGCCCGCGACGGCATGGCCGGCAAGACGATCGTCGTCATCTTGCCGAGCTCGGCCGAGCGCTACCTGTCGACGGCGCTGTTCGAGGGGTTGTGATGTCATCGCGAGCGGAGCGAAGCAATCTCGTCGAGATTGCCGCGGCGGCTGGCGCCGCCTCGCAATGACCGAACGGCAGGAGCGTTGGCGATGGAGCTGAGCGAAGAGGAATTCGAGCGCTATGCCCGCCATCTGATCCTGCCGGAGGTCGGCGAGGAGGGGCAGGCGAAGCTCTTGTCCGCGCGCGTGCTGGTGGTCGGGGCGGGCGGCCTCGGTTCGCCCGTTCTGCTCTACCTTGCCGCGGCGGGCGTGGGGACGATCGGGGTCGTCGACAACGACAGCGTCGATCTTTCCAATCTGCAGCGCCAGATCGTGCATGCGACCGCAAGCGTCGGGGCGCCGAAGGTCGAGAGCGCGCGCGACACGATCGCGGCGGTCAATCCGGGGGTGCGGGTCGAGGCGCACGCCCAACGCCTCGAATCGCAGAATGCCGAGGCGCTCGTCGGCGCCTACGACCTCGTCGCCGACGGCAGCGACAATTTCGCGACGCGGTATCTCCTGACCGAAATCTGCCACCGCCTCGGCAAGCCGCTCGTCGCCGGCGCGCTGTCGCCTTTCGAGGGGCAGCTCTCGACCTTCAAGCCCTATCTCGGCGCCGGGCATCCCTGCTATCGCTGCCTCTTCCGCGAGGCGCCGCCGCCCGATCTCGTGCCGCGCTGCGAAACCGCCGGGATTCTCGGCGCCGTCGCCGGCGTCATCGGCACGTTGCAGGCGGTCGAGGTGCTGAAGGAGCTCCTGGGCCTCGGCGACAGCCTCGACGGCACGTTGCTCCTCTACGACGCGCTCGCCACGCGCTTCCATCGGATTCGCGTCGCCAAGGACCCCGACTGCCCGACCTGCGCCGCGCCCGCCTTTGCTGCCGCCCGCGCTTGACGCGAAAGGCCTTCGCGGCTAAGCACGCAAAAGACGCGCTTCGTCACGGGGGGAGGGATGATCGCGCGCGCCAGCCTTTTCGCGACTCTGATCGCCGCCGTGCTCGGCCGCTCCGTTGCGCTCGCGCCGGCGCTCGACGGAGCGAAGCCCCTGCCCGTGCCGCGCTTCGTCAGCCTGCGCTCGGACCGCATCAATCTGCGCGTCGGCCCGGGGCGGAACTATCCGATTCTGTGGGTGCTGACGAAGAAGGACATGCCGGTCGAGATCATCCGGCAATTCGCCGATTGGCGGATGATCGAGGATTGGCAAGGCACACGAGGCTGGGTGCAGGAGCGGATGGTGATGGCAAGGCGCAGCGTCATCGTCACCGGCGCGATCCAGCCGATTTTCGCCAGCCCGAGCCGCAGCGCCGCTCTCGTCGCCCGGGCTGAGCCCGGCGTCGTCGCGCAGCTGCTCAACTGCGACGGCGCCTGGTGCCGGATCGAGGCCGGCCATATCGCCGGTTGGGTCGAGAAGAGCGAGGTCTGGGGCGTCTTCCCGCACGAGGTCGTGCGGTGATGATAAGGCCGTCATTGCGAGGCGCGAAGCGCCGCGGCAATCCCGTCCAGATTGCTTCGCTTCGCTCGCAATGACAAACAACGGTTCCGGCCGTTCCTAATCCAAATCCTCGGCGAGCGCCTCGCGCACGTCTTCCGGCACCACCGCCATGTGGCCGTAATTCGGGTGGTCGATGCCGAGGATGATTCGCGCCTTCGGCGTCTTGAAGGCGGCGGCCTCTTCGCCCGAAAGCCGGAACCAGAGGAACTGCACCGAGGATGTCTTGCCGTCGGGGCTCGTGTTCTCGCGCGCCGGGTCGGGGTCGCCCTTGATGCGCGCCCCGCCGATTTCGAGATAGGCGCAATTCTCAACGCTGCCCAGGCGCCCGAGTTCGCGCGCCCGCCGTGCCGGGTCCTCGATCTCGAACATCAGGGTCGCGACCAGCTCGCGCCCCTGCGGGATCAGCGGGTTGTAGGCCGCCAGGTCGTCCTCGATCTGCGCCTCGCCGCCCTTCTCGATGTGCAGCATCTCGTGCACCTGATGCCACATCGTGTCGTAGTTCTCGAAATAGAAGGTGGCGAACGGCCCGACCTCGACCCGCCGGCGCCGCTTGACCATGCCGACGCGGCGGCGGTGTTCGCGCCGCTCGGCGGCGTATTGCGCCGGCGCCAGGATGTCGGCGCGGCCGAGCCGTCTCGGTTTCTCTCGCGTCTCGCTCATCTGTCCTCGCTTTCCCGGGCGAGCCCATAGGCGCGCGCCACGAGTTCGATCGGATGCAGCGCCTGTTCGGGCAGGGTCGCGTTCGAGTTCAGCATTTCCATTCCTTGCCGGATATGCATGCCGGCGAGCGGGCATTCGGACGAAAGATAGGCCTTGCCGCTCTGCAGTGCCTGGCGCGCGACCGGCCGGCCGATCTTGATCGCCGTCTCGAAATTCTCTTTGAGGATGCCCCACGAGCCGCCATGCCCCGAGCAGCGCTCGATGACCGCGACATCGGCCTGCGGCAACAGGCGCAGCATCTCGGCCGCCTTCGGCCCGACGTTCTGGGCGCGGGCGTGGCAGGCGAGCTGCACCGTGACGCCGCCGTCGAGCGCTTTCAGCCCCGGCGCCAGCCCCTCCTTGCGGGCGATGTCGACGATGTATTCGCTGATGTCGAAAGTCGCCTGCGACAGCTTCGCGACGGCGGCATCCTTCGGCAGGATCAACGGCCACTCGAATTTCAGCATCAGCGCGCAGGAGGGCACGAGCGCGACGATGTCGTAGCCGCGCTCGATGTAAGGACCGAGCGCGGCGGCGATGGCTTGCGCGCGCGCCGCGACCGCGCCGAGATCGCCCTGCTCGAGTTGCGGCATGCCGCAACAGCGCGGGTAGAGGATTTCGGTCTCGACGCCGTTTTTGGCGAGCACGGCGAGAGCTGCTTCGCCGATCGAGGGATTGTTGTAGTTGACGAAGCAGGTCGCGTAGAGGACGGCCTTGCGGCCGGCGGCGGGCGCCGAGGCGTGGCGCGCCGGCTTCTGCCGCTTCGCCCGCATCACAAAGCTCTGCCCGTGATAGAGCGGCAGCTCGGCGCGCCGGTCGATATGCGCCGCCTTTTCGAGGAGCGGCCGGGTCAGCGCGTTGTTGCGCCGGCTTGCCCAGTTGGCGAGCGGCGCCGCGAGCGCGGCGAGGCGTCCGTTGCGGTCGGTCGCCGTCAGCGTCCGCTGGCTCAGCGGAATGCCGCTCTCTTTGCGCTCGACCGCCCGGTAGCGCAGCATCAGATGCGGGAAATCGACGTTGAACTCGTGCGGCGGCACATAGGGGCACTTCGTCATGAAGCACATGTCGCAGAGCGTGCAGGCGTCGGCGACCTTCTTGTAGTCGGCCGGCGCCACCGCATCGAGTTCGCCCGTCGCCGACTCGTCGATCAGGTCGAACAGCCGCGGGAACGAGTCGCACAGATTGAAGCAGCGCCGGCAGGTGTGGCAGATGTCGAAGACGCGGTGCATCTCCGCCTCGGTCTTCGCGCGATCGGCGAAATCCGGGTCCTGCCACGCCAGCGCGTGCCGGGTCGGCGCTTCGAGGCTGCCTTCTCGCATCGGTCCCTCTGGCTGATTGGGACAAAAGGGGCGCGGAAGCTCGCGCTTCAGCGCCCCCCGCCCGATCGCGGCCCATTGCGGCCGGGCTTGGCCCGGCCCGCGGCCGACAATCAGTTCAGCGTGTCGAACGCCCGCTGGAAGCGCCCGGCATGCGATTTCTCGGCCTTGGCCAGGGTCTCGAACCAGTCGGCAATCTCCTCGAAGCCCTCGTCGCGGGCGGTGCGCGCCATCCCCGGATACATGTCGGTATATTCGTGGGTCTCGCCGGCGATCGCCGCCTGCAGGTTGGCGGCGGTGCCGCCGATCGGCTTGCCGGTCGCCGGATCGCCGACTTCCTCGAGAAATTCGAGATGGCCGTGTGCGTGCCCGGTCTCGCCTTCGGCGGTCGAGCGGAACACCGCGGACACGTCGTTGTAGCCTTCGACGTCGGCCTTTTGCGCGAAATACAGGTAGCGGCGGTTGGCTTGGCTCTCGCCGGCAAAGGCCGCTTTCAGATTCTCTTCGGTCTTCGTGCCCTTCAAAGACGGCATCCGTCCCTCCATGGCTGTTCGGAACGGGCGGCCGCGGCGTGCGAGCCTGCCCGCACGCTCATATAAGCCGCGGGCGCGGCCGAGTCAACAGATTAGAAAAATTCTAAACAGATCGGACGGGGCTGCCTCAGACGGCGCAGGGACGCACCCGCACGATGACGTCGACGCGGCGGATCTCGGTGCCGGAGGGCGGCAGCGGCAGCCCATTGACGGCCAGTTCGGCGCCCGGGATGTCCTGCAATCGGCCGGTCGCCTCGCAGAAGAAATGATGATGATCGTCGGTATTGGTGTCGAAATAGGAGCGGCCCGGCTCGACTACGACTTCGCGCAACAGGCCGGCCCCGGTGAACTGATGCAGCGTGTTGTAGACGGTCGCGAGCGACACCTTGATCTCGGCGGCGAGCGCCTCGCCATGCAGCTGCTCGGCGGTGATGTGGCGGTCGCCGTTGCCGATGAGGAGAGACGCCAAGGCGAGCCGCTGGCGCGTCGGCCGCAGCCCGGCCGCCCGCAGCCGGCGCAATGCCGTTGCCGATGTCGCCGAAGATGCGGTCAACTCGTTAGTCATTCCGCACATATAGGGAAGGGCGAGACGGAAATAAACTCCTGCATCGCCACCACCCTCGGCTAATCGCCGGTCCGCAGCCGCTCGACCAATTCGCGGACGGTCGGCACATAACCGTTCGCGTAGAACGGATCGCCGGCAAAGCGGTAGGCGTTGTGCCCGGCGAACATCAACTGAAAATCGACATCGCCCGAGTGGCGGATCGCCTGCAACGTCTTCTGGATGCAGAAGCTGCGCGGGTCGGCCTTCTTGCCCGTGGTGCCCTGCTCGTTCTGCGCCCAATTCGAGAACTGGCAGGCGCTGAGGCAGCCCATGCAGCCGATCTGGTCGGTGCGGATTTCGAGCGCCTTTTCCGGCATCACGAAAACCAACGTCGAATCCGGCGTGCGCAACGCCTCGGTGAAGCCTTCGCGCACCCAGCCCTCGGCCGATTTCTTGTCGGGCTCGGTCAGGTAGACAATGCGGCCGCGCGCGCCGACGCCGAATTGCGCGACGTGTTCGCCGACCGGTTCGACGGTATAGGCGACTTGGTGGCGCGAGCGCTGCTGCAGTTCATCGAGATAGGCATTGTGCACGGCCGAGGAATAGAACCCGGTCGGGCTGAAGCGGTTGAGCGAGATGTCGCCTTGTTTCAGCGTCAGGAGCTTGCGCTTCCAGATTTCCGGGATCGGGCTTTCCTGGGTCAAGAGCGGCCTTGTGCCGAACTGAAAGGCCATCGGCCCGAGTTCGGGGTTGCCGATCCAATCCTCCCATTCGCGCAAATACCACAGCCCGCCGGCCATGAAGATCGGCGTCGTGTCGAGCCCGAACTCGGTCATCAGGCTGCGCAGTTCACGAACCCGCGGGTAGGGCGGTTCGGGGTGGTCGGGGTCTTCGCTGTTGGAGAGGCCATTGTGGCCGCCGGCGAGCCACGGGTCCTCGTAGACGACGCCGCCGAGCCAGTCGCAGAACTTGTGGTAAGCACGCTTCCACAGGGCGCGGAAGGCGCGCGCCGAGGACACGATCGGATAATAATGGACGCCGTAGCGGGCGCAGATCTCGGCAATGCGGTACGGCATGCCGGCGCCGCAGGTGACGCCGTGGATCAGGCCCCTGGCGCCTTCGAGCACGCCGTACAGCACGCGCTCGGCGGCCGCCATCTCCCACAACACGTTCATGTGGATGCGGCCCTGGCCGTTCGAGCGCTCATAGGCGACGCGCGCCTGGTGAATGCCGCCGGCGATCGCGTAGGCGACCAACTCCTCGTGCCGTTCGCGTCGGGTGCGGCCGTAATAGATCTGCGGGATGTGCTCGCCCGTTTCGGTATAGCTGTCGGCGTTGACGCCGGAGAAGGTGCCGACGCCGCCCGAGGCGGCCCAAGCGCCGGAGCTTTCGCCGTTCGAGACGGAGATCCCCTTGCCGCCCTCGACCAGCGGCAGCACCTCGCGCCCGGAAATGACGAGTGCGTCGAGCGGCTTCATCGCAGCGCCTCGGCGAGGATCATGTGCGGCACGTCCGAGAACACGGAAGTTACCCCCCAATCGAACAATATGCGCGCCCGCGTCGCATCGTTAACCGTATAAGCAAGCAAAAGATACCCCAACGAGTTTACGTCGGCCACGACGGCCGGCGAAAGCCGTCGATGATCGAGATGAATCGACACGCAGCCGAGCTCTTCCGCCAGAGGCCGCCAGTTTCTCGGCAAGGCGCGAAACAGCAGACCGCGCGGCAGGTTCGGCGCCCGCGCTTTCGCCGCCGCCAGGGCCAGCGGCTCAAAACTCGAGATCAGCGTCGCCCATCCCCTTTCCGGCCACAGCTCGGCGAGCGTGCCGGCAGCGATCTCTCCCGTCTCCCCTGCCTCACCGCGCGCCGGCTTGATCTCGACATTGGCAGCGAGGCCCTCCTCTTCAAGGACCGCGAGCGCGGCTTCCAGAGTCGGCACCCGCTCGCCGGCAAAGGCGGGATTGAACCAGCCGCCGGCGTCGTACCGGCGGATCTCGGCGAGCGGCAGTCTGCCCGCCTTGCCGCGGCCGCTCGTCGTGCGATCGAGGCGCTCGTCGTGCAAGAGTATCGGATGCCGGTCGGCGCTGAGCCGGACATCGAATTCGACCCACCGGCACCCCAGCGCGCGGGCCCGGCGGAACCCGGCGAGGGTGTTCTCCGGCGCGCAGCCGGCGGCGCCGCGGTGGCCGATGACGCGCGGCAATCGCAGCGGCCCCGGCATGCCGGCCGCCGGGGCGGGCCTCAGGTAGCCGCGTTGGCCGCTTCCTGGCGCGGCTCGCGCCGGCTGTTGCCGAGATCTTCGCCGGTCTCCTGATCGACCTGGCGCATGCTGAGCTTTACCTTGCCGCGGTCGTCGAAGCCGAGCACCTTGACCTTCACCATGTCGCCGAGCTTGAGGACGTCGCCGACCCTGGCAACCCGGTGCGGCGCCAATTCGCTGATGTGGACAAGCCCGTCGCGCGAGCCGAGAAAGTTCACGAAGGCGCCGAAATCGACGACCTTGACGACCTTGCCGGTGTAAATGACGCCGAGTTCGGGCTCGGCGACGATACCGCGGATCCAGTCGATCGCCGCCTGCGCCGCGCTGCTGTCGACCGCCGCCACCTTGACGGTGCCGTCGTCGTCGATGTCGATCTTGGCGCCGGTCGTTTCGGTGATCTCGCGGATGACCTTGCCGCCCGAGCCGATCACCTCGCGGATCTTGTCCTTGGGTATCGAGATCGTCGTGATGCGCGGCGCGTTGACGCTGACGCTGTCGCGCGCGCCGCCCAATGCCTTCGCCATCTCGCCGAGGATGTGGGCGCGCCCGTCGCGCGCCTGCGCCAAGGCGATGCGCATGATCTCCTCGGTGATCGAGGTGATCTTGATGTCCATCTGCAGCGCGGTGACGCCCTCTTCGGTGCCGGCGACCTTGAAGTCCATGTCGCCCAGATGGTCCTCGTCGCCGAGAATGTCCGAGAGCACGGCGAAGGCGTCCTTTTCCTTGATCAGCCCCATCGCGATGCCGGCGACCGGGCGGGTCATCGGCACGCCGGCATCCATCAGCGCCAGCGAGGAGCCGCATACCGTGGCCATCGACGAGGAGCCGTTCGATTCGGTGATCTCGGAGACGACGCGGATCGTGTAGGGAAAGTTCTCCTTGGCCGGCAGCAGCGGGCGGATGGACCGCCAGGCGAGCTTGCCGTGACCGATCTCGCGCCGCCCGGGCGACCCCAGCCGACCGGCCTCGCCGGTCGAATAGGGCGGGAAGTTGTAGTGCAGCATGAAGTTTTCGCGGTACTCGCCTTCCAGCGCGTCGATGATCTGCTCGTCCTGCGCGGTGCCGAGCGTGGCGACCGCCAGCGCCTGCGTCTCGCCGCGGGTGAACAGCGCCGAGCCGTGCGCGCGCGGCAAGAGGCCGACCTCGCAGACGATCGGCCGCACCGTCTTCGTGTCGCGGCCGTCGATGCGGACGCCGTCGCGCAAGATGGCGCCGCGCACGATCTCCTTCTCGACCTTCTTGAAGAGGCCGAGCGCGGAGGTGCGCTGCGGCTCCTCGGGGAACAGCTCGACCGCCTGCAGTTTCGCCGCTTCGAGGCGCTTGGAGCGGTCCTGCTTTCCCGTCTCGCGATAGGCGGCCTCGATTTCCGGGCCGATCGCCGCGCGCAGCCGCGCCTCGATGTCGCCGAGTTCGGGCGACTCGGAGGGCAGGTCCCAGGGGTCCTTGGCGCAGGCTTCGGCGAGTTCGATGATTGCCTGGATCACCGGCTGGAACGACTGGTGACCGAAGGTCACCGCCCCGAGCATGATCTCTTCCGGCAGCTCTTTCGCCTCGGATTCGACCATCAGCACGCCGTCCATCGTGCCGGCGACGACGAGGTCGAGCCGCGAGCCAGGCAGGTCGCGGCTGGTCGGGTTGAGCACGAACTCGCCGTCGATGTAGCCGACCCGCGCGCCGCCGATCGGCCCGAGGAACGGGATCCCGGAAATTGTCAGCGCCGCCGAAGCGCCGATCATCGCGACGATGTCGGGATCGTTTTCAAGATCGTGGCTCAAGACCGTGCAGATGATCTGCGTCTCGTTCCGAAAGCCGGGCGCGAAGAGCGGCCGGATCGGCCGGTCGATCAGCCGCGAGACCAGCGTCTCCTTCTCCGAGGGCCGGCCCTCGCGCTTGAAGAAGCCGCCCGGGATCTTGCCGGCGGCAAAGGTTTTTTCCTGATAGTTGACGGTCAGCGGGAAGAAGTCCTGGCCGGTCTTGGTCGAGCGCAGCGCAACCGCGGTGCACAACACGGTCGTCTCGCCATAGGTGGCGAGCACCGCGCCATCGGCCTGACGGGCCATCCTGCCCGTCTCGAGGGAGAGGCGGCGGCCGCCCCACATCAGTTCCTTACGGTAGATCTGGAACATTCGGGATCACATCCTTTTCATCGAACGGAAAGGCGAAAGCCGGCGCGCGAGCGGTCTCGCGCGGGGCTTGCGCCGAGTTGGGAAAAATTCCGGTCCGGTAACGGGCACGACGATTGTCCATCGGCCCGGCAAACTCCCGGCACCGAGGCGGCGCTTGGCGAGGCCGGTCCCGACAACCGTCAGCGCCGCAATCCGAGACGGCCGACCAGCGCCGTATAGCGCGGCGCATCGCGGCGCTTCAGATAGTCGAGCAGGCGGCGTCGCAGGCCGACCATGACCAGCAACCCGCGCCGGGAATGAAAATCCTTTTTGTGGGTCGCCAGATGCTCGGTCAGGTTGCGAATGCGTTCGCTCAAAATCGCCACCTGCACCTCCGGCGATCCGGTATCGCCCGAGGTCGTCGCGTATTCCGAAATGAGCGCCTGCTTGCGCTCGGCAGTAATCGACATCGATAAGCTTCCTCTCAACGGTTGATGATCCGCACCGGCCGCAGACCGCCTTTTTCGATCCGTGCCACGGCGATCAACATCCGATCGCGGAGCGCGCCGACAATCGTGCCCTCGTCGAGGCGATCGAGAGATCCCGGCTCGCTCGGCGTCACGCACTGCCCGTGACACAATCGGATGGCTTCGGTTGCGGTCAAGGCCAGCGCCGGGATGTCGTCCAGCGCAGTCTCGATCGGCAGCAGATACCCGCATCCCGCGAGATTATGCCCATGCGCAACCACCAAATCCAGCGAAATCGCCTGGTTCTCGGTGAAGCGCCCGACCGCCAGCCGGCGCAACTCGACGATGTGTCCCAGCGTGCCGAGCGCCAGGGCGAGATCGCGCGCCAGCGCCCGAATATAGGCGCCCTTGCCGACCGACGCCTCCAGCACCGCGTGGTCGCGGTCGGGCATCGCGAGGAGCCGCAATTCGGCGATCTCGACCGGGCGCGGCGGCAGCTCGGGCGGCCGGTCGGCGCGCGCCAGCCGGTAGGCGCGCTCGCCGCCGACATGGAGCGCCGAATAGACCGGCGGGCGCTGCGCGATCGTGCCGATGAAGCGGGGCAGTGCGGCCTCGATCTCGGCGCGGGCCGGGCGCCGGGCGCTCTCGCCGATGATGTCGCCCTCGCCGTCCTCGGTGTCGCGCGCCACCCCCCAGCGAACGCGGAAGCGGTAGCGCTTTTTTCCCGCCATCGCGTAGAGCGTCGTCTTGGTGGCCTCCCCGAGCGCCACCGGCAAGACGCCCGTCGCCAGCGGGTCGAGGGTGCCGGCGTGCCCGACCTTGGCGCCGGTGCTGCGCCGCACGACCGCGACCGCGCCGCTCGACGACAGCCCCGGCGGCTTGTCGATGACGAGCCAGCCGCTAAGTGCGCTCATCCTAGGGGTCCACCGGCGTCCCGTCCGGCGGCGCGAGGTCGCGCGCCACCTCGGGCCGCGCCAGCAGCGAGCGGACGCGTTCGGCCTCGTCGAACGAGCGATCGAGCGCGAAAAACAGACCGGGCGCATGGCGCAAGCCCAGGCGCCGCGCCGCCAGCCCGCGCAGAAAGGCGGCGCTGCGCCGCAACCCGGCGAGGATCTCGGCGGCCCGCGCGCCGCCGAGCGGCATCACGAAAGCGGTCGCGTTGCGCAGATCGGGGCTCATCGCGACCTCGGTGACGGTGATGCTCGCGCCTTCCAGCGCGGGATCGTGCAATTTCTCGGTGCGCAGGATCTCGGCGAGGATGTGCCGCAGCTCTTCGCCGACCCGGCGAGGCCGCTGGCCGCGCCCGCGAGCGGCCGCCCCCGGTTCAACATGTCGCTTGCGGGTCATCGGGATTGTTGCTGCAGGATTGCTTCGCGGTGCTCGCAATGACATTGCAAGCGCCGCAGCCTCACAGCGCCCGTGCGATTTCCTCGACCTCGAAGCACTCGACGACATCGCCGGCCTGGACGTCCTGGTAATTCTCGAAGGCCATGCCGCATTCGAAGCCTTCCCTGACCTCGCGCACCTCGTCCTTGAAACGCTTCAGCGTCTTCAGCGCGCCCTCGTGGATGACGACGTTGTCGCGCAACAGGCGCACCTTGGCGCCGCGCCGCACCGTGCCTTCGGTGACCATGCAGCCGGCGACTTTGCCGACCTTGGTGATGTTGAACACGTCGCGGATCGAGGCGTTGCCGAGGAAGCGCTCGCGCAGGGTGGGCGCCAGCAGGCCCGACAGCGTCTTACGGACGTCGTCGATCACGTCGTAGATGATCGAATAGTACCGGATCTCGACGCCGTCGCGCCGCGCCAGGTCGCGGGCCTGCGGGTTGGCGCGGACATTGAAGCCGACGATGACCGCCTCGGACGCCTTGGCGAGGATCACGTCGCTCTCGTTGACGCCGCCGACGGCGGCGTGCAGCACGCGCACCGAAACCTCGCCCGTCGACAGTTTTTCGAGCGAGCCGACGATCGCCTCGAGCGAGCCCTGCACATCCGATTTGACGACGATCGGCAGCTCCTTCGCGACGCCGGCGGCGATTTGCGAGAACATCTGCTCGAGCGTGCCGCGCCCGCCCTGGGCGGCCTGTGCGGTGCGCCGCCGGCGCTGGCGGAAATCGGCGATGTCGCGGGCCCGGCCCTCGTTCTCGGCGACGACGAAATCGTCGCCGGCGAAGGGCGTGCCGTTGAGGCCCAGCACCTCGATCGGGGTCGAGGGGCCGGCCTCCTTCTGCGCCTCGCCGCGGTCGTCGACGAGGGCCCGCACGCGTCCCCATTCGCTGCCGGCGACGAAGATGTCGCCGACATGCAGCGTGCCGCGCTGGATCAGGACCGTCGCGACGGCGCCGCGGCCGCGCTCGAGCTTGGCTTCGAGCACCACCCCTTCGGCAGGGCGGTTCGGGTTCGCTCTGAGGTCGAGCAATTCGGCCTGCAGCAGGATCGCCTCTTCGAGCCGGTCGAGGTTGGTGCGCTTCGTCGCCGACACCTCGACATCGAGGACTTCGCCGCCGAGGTTTTCGACGACGATCTCGTGCTGCAGCAATTCCTGGCGGACGCGCTCGGGTTTCGCCTCCGGCTTGTCGATCTTGTTGATCGCGACGATGATCGGCACCTGCGCCGCCTTGGCATGGCGGATCGCTTCGACGGTCTGCTCCATGATCCCGTCGTCGGCCGCCACCACCAGCACGACGATGTCGGTGACGTTGGCGCCGCGCGCGCGCATCGCGGTGAACGCCTGATGCCCCGGCGTGTCGATGAAGGTGATCTGCCGGCCGCTCTTCAGCCGCACGCGGTAGGCGCCGATATGCTGCGTGATGCCGCCCGCTTCGCCGCCCGCGACATCGGTTTGGCGCAAGGCGTCGAGCAGCGAGGTCTTGCCGTGGTCGACATGGCCCATCACGGTGACGACCGGGGCGCGCGGTTCGAGCGCTTCGGGCATGTCGTCTTCGCCGCGCAAGCCCATCTCGACGTCGGCCTCGGAGACGCGGCGCAGGCGATGCCCGAACTCGCTGACGACGAGCTCCGCCGTATCGGCGTCGATGACCTGGTTGATCGTTGCCATCACGCCCATGCGCATCAGCGCCTTGATGACGTCGGCGCCGCGCTCGGCCATGCGGTTGGCGAGTTCCTGCACGGTGATCGTCTCCGGCACGACGACCTCGCGCACGACCTTGATCTGTTCCTGCTCGCCTTGATGCATCCGCATCCGCTCGCGCTCGCGGGCGCGGCGCACCGAGGCGAGGCTGCGCATCCGCTCGCCCTCGTCGTCGGAGAGCGCGCGGGTGACGGTCAGCTTGCCGCCGCGGCGCCGCATGTCGTCGCGGCGAGCGGGCGCTGCCGGCCGCTTGATTTCGGGACGCGCGCCGCGGCGCGCCGCCGGCGCCTCCTCTTCCTCTTCGAGCGGCACCGCGACCTTGCCGGCCGCGGCCAGCGCGGCGACCTTCGCCGCCGCCGCCTTGCCGGCGCGTTCGGCGACTTCGCGGCGCGATTCCTCTTCCTTGCGGCGCTGCTCTTCGTCGACCGATTTCTGCCGCGCCTCCTCTTCCGCGCGGCGGCGCGATTCCGTCTCTTCGACCTTGCGCCGCGCCTCCTCCTCGGCGCTCCGGCGCGCCTCCTCGGCGGCGCGCTCTTCCTCCTGGCGGCGCCGATCGGCTTCGGCGAGCGCGGCGAGGCGGCGAGCGTCCTCGTCGGCCTTGCGCGCATCCTGCAGTGCGCGGACGCGCCCGGCGCGCTCCTCGGCAGTGAGGGCCCGCGGGATGACGACCGGACGGCGCACCGGCTCGCCGGACGGCCGCTGCTCCGGTTCGGCGCGCGCGCTGGCGGCCGGCGCGTCGGTGCGGGCGGTGGTTTCCGCCGGCCCGGGCACGACCGTCCGCTTCTTGCGGACCTCGACGGTGACCGTCTTGGAGCGGCCATGCGAGAAGCTCTGGCGCACTTGTCCGGTCTCGACCGGCTTGCGCAGTTCGAGACGCCCGCCGGTCCGGGCCAGCGTCAGGGGCCGCTTCTGCTCTTGCTCGTTCGTGTCGCTCATATCGATCCGATACTATCCTGTTGCCGTGCCCGCCGCACCGCAGCGGATCTCCGCCGTCGCGCGAAAGCCGGCGATCCGCTTCGCATCGGCGGCGAGTCGGCCGCACAGCGGGCCGCGCCCGATCGCCGCCTGCACGACATGCTCGCGCCCGAAGGCGATGCCCAACTCCGCCGCGCTCAGCACGACCGCCAGCGGCAAATCGCGCGCCAAGCCGGCCAATTTGCTGCGACCGCCTTCCGCGCCGTCGAGTGCTGCGAGCAACAGGGCACTTTTCCCGGTGCGCACAGCCTCGCGCACCTTCTCGAACCCGGCCACCGCCAGACCCGCCCGCCGAGCGAGACCGACCGCCTCGATGCAGCGCTGCACGAGCAGCGCCTCGAGCCGGTCCGCGAGCCCGGGCGGCGCCGACACTGGCCGCCGCGCCGCCCGCGCGAAGAGCCGCTTCGCCACCGCCCGCTCTACTATATCCCGCCGCGCCGCCAACCACAAACCCCGTCCCGGCAGGCGCGCCGCGAGATCGGGCACGATCTCGCCGCCGGGGCCGACGACGAAGCGCAACAACACTGCCCGCTCGCCGCTCTCGCCGGTGACGATGCAGCGCCGCTGCGGCCCGCACTCGGCGGCCGCGCGCGCTGCGGCGTTCTCTTCGAACAGAGCCGTCGCGGCTACTCCTGCGGCGGCGCGGCCGCCTCGTCGGCGAACCAATGCGCGCGCGCCCGCATGATCAGCGCGTTCGCCTCATCGAGCGTCAGTTTCGTGCCGCCCTTCTCCGAGTCGGCGAGCAGCTCCATCAACTCGTCGCCGGCGAGATCGGCGAGGTCGTCGAGGCTCTTCACGCCTTTTTCGCCGAGCGCCACCAGCATGCCCGGCGTCAACCCTTCGAGCTCGGCGAGCTCGTCGCTGACGCCGAGCGCGCGGCGCTGTTCCTCGTATTCGCGGTCGCGGCGCTCGAGGGCGTTGCGCGCGCGCCCTTGCAATTCGGTGGCGATATCGGTGTCGAAACCTTCGATTTCGGCGAGGTCCTGCAGCTTGACGTACGCCACCTCCTCCAACGAGGTGAAGCCCTCGGTCACCAGCAGATGGGCGATCACGTCGTCGATATCGAGGGCGTCTATGAACATCTGGCTGCGGCTGCGGAACTCCTCGGTGCGCCGCTCCGACTCCTCGGCCTCGGTCAGGATGTCGATGTCCCAGCCGGTCAATTGCGAGGCGAGGCGGACATTCTGGCCGCGCCGGCCGATCGCGAGGCTCAGCTGATCGTCGGGCACGACGACTTCGATGCGCCGCTGCTCCTCGTCCATCACGACCTTGGCGACTTCGGCCGGCGCCAGCGCGTTGACGACGAAGGTCGCGGGATCGGCCGACCACGGCACGATGTCGATCTTCTCGCCCTGCAATTCGCCGACGACCGCCTGCACTCTGCTGCCGCGCATGCCGACGCAGGCGCCCACGGGATCGATGCCGCTGTCGCGCGAGATCACCGCGATCTTGGCGCGGCTGCCGGGGTCGCGCGCCACCGCCTTGATCTCGATGATGCCGTCGTAGATTTCCGGCACCTCCTGCGCGAACAATTTTGCCATGAATTGCGGATGCGTGCGCGACATGAAGATCTGCGGGCCGCGCGGCTCCTGCCGCACGTCGTGGATATAGGCGCGCACCCGCTCGCCCTGGCGGAAGCTCTCGCGCGGCAAGAGTTCGTCGCGCCGCAGGATCGCCTCGGCGCGGCCCAGATCGACGATGACATTGCCGAACTCGACGCGCTTGACGAGCCCGTTGACGATCTCGCCGACGCGGTCCTTGAACTCCTGGTATTGGCGCAGGCGCTCGGCGTCGCGCACCTTCTGCACGATCACCTGCTTCGCGGTCTGGGCGGCGATGCGGCCGAAATCGATGGGCGGCAGCGGATCGGTGATGAAATCGCCGATCTCCGCCTCCGGGTTGAGGCGCTGCGCTTCGGTCAGCGCGATCTGCGTCGGCTCGCTTTCGACCGCCTCGACCACTTCGCGAAAGCGCAGCAGCCGGATCTCGCCGTTCTTCCGGTCGATCTCGGCGCGGATGTCGTATTCCTGGCCGTATTTCGAGCGGCCGGCCTTTTGGATCGCCTGCTCCATCGCCTCGAGCACTTCGTCGCGGTCGATGCCCTTATCGCGCGCGACGGTCTCGGCGACCTGCAGCAGCTCGGGGCGGGCGTAAGTGACGGCGCTTTCCATGGCGTTCTCGGGTCTCGGGGTCAATGGGTGTGCGGCCGGGCGGCGGCTTGCCGCGGGCGGCCCGGGCCGGGCTTGCGGCGCGCCGCAAGGGCGTCGTCGCCGGCGAGAAGGTTGGCGCGCGTCACTTCGGCGAGCGGCAGGCGTACCTCGCCCTTGTCGAGGACCAGCCGGATCGCCCCGGCGGCGGTGCCGTTGAGGCGGCCGCGGAAGCGACGGCGCCCGTCGATCGGCCGCGCCAGCTCGATCCGCGCCTCGCGGCCGGCGAACCGGTCGTAATCCTCGGGCCGCGTCAGCGGGCGGTCGATCCCGGGCGAACTGACTTCGAGCGTGTAGCTGCCGGCGATCGGATCGGCGACGTCGAGCAGCGGCGACAGCGAGCGGCTGATCTCGGCGCAATCCTCGACGGTCATCGGCAACTCGTCGCCGCGCTCGGCCATAATCTGCAACCTCGCCTGGCGGCCGCTCGTCATCGCGACGCGCACCAGACGATAGCCCATCGCGACGAGCGCCGGCTCGATGACTTCAGCGATATTGGCCGTGTCGACCAAGAATCCCAGCCTCTTCCGAGAAATTCCGCCGTCCCAAAACAAAAAGTGGGCCATCGGCCCACCCGCGCTCCGGTCCGCAAACCGGACCTCAAAGGACGTGGCTGCAATATAAATGAATTCGTCGCTCCCGCAAGGGGATTGGTCGCTTTACCGACCGCGCGCGCGGCGGCGGAAGCGCAGGAAGGCCGGCATGCGGCCGGCGGCGCGCGCTTTCTCTTCGTAGCGCGTCGGCGGCCAGTCGGGAGGGCGTTCGCGCCAGTCCTGCGGCCGCCGAGCCAGCCAAGCGAAGTCCGCATGCGCGGTTCCCGCCTCCAGCATCCGGGACAGATAATCTCGGTCGTCGGTGGCGAGCCGCAATTCGGCGCCGTCGGCCATGATCAGGGCGAGCCGGTCGAGCGTCTCGGCCGAGACGAGACGGCGCTTCTTGTGGCGCGCCTTCGGCCACGGGTCGGGAAAGAGGATGAAGACCCGGTCGAGCGAGGCCGGCGGCAGCGCGGCCAGGAGGAGGCGCGTGTCGTCGGCGAAGATGCGGATGTTGTCGAGTCGGTCTCGCTCGATGCGGGCGACCAGCCGGGCGATGCCGTTCTCGAAGACCTCGCAGCCGATAAAGCCGGTCTCCGGGTGCCGGGCGGCCAATTCGGCGAGGTGTTCGCCGCCGCCGAAGCCGATTTCGAGCGCGAGGCTCTGCGGCCGCCGGGCGAACAGCGCAAAGGGATCGAGCGGGCCCGCCTGCGGCAGCGCCAGCGTGAGGCGCGGCAGCAGCGCGGCCATGCGGGCGCGCTGCCCGGGGCGAAGCGCGCGGCCGCGCCGGCGTCCGTAGAGAACCCGGCGCGGCCGGTCCACGCGCCTTCAGCAGGAGCGGCGCAGCGCATCCGCCAGATCGAGCCGTTCCCAGGAGAAGCCGCCATCCGGCTCCGCCGGGCGGCCGAAATGGCCATAGGCCGCGGTGCGCGCGTAGATCGGCCGGTTGAGGCTCAGATGCGAACGGATGCCGCGCGGCGACAGATCCATCATTTCCTGCAGCAGCCGCGACAGCTTCTCTTCGTCGATCTCGCCGGTGCCGGAGGTGTCGACATAGACCGAGATCGGCTTCGATACGCCGATCGCATAGGCGACCTGGATCGTGCAGCGTTCGGCAAGGCCGGCGGCGACGACGTTCTTTGCCAGATAGCGTGCGGCGTAGGCGGCGGAACGATCGACCTTGGTCGGGTCCTTGCCGGAAAAGGCGCCGCCGCCATGCGGCGCGGCGCCGCCATAAGTGTCGACGATGATCTTGCGGCCGGTCAGGCCGGTGTCGCCGTCGGGGCCGCCGATCACGAAGCGCCCGGTCGGGTTGACGTAGAAATGCGCTTCGTCGCACATCCAGCCCTGCGGCAGTACGTTGACGACATGCGGGCGCACGATCTCGCGCACCGCGTCCTGGTCGATCTGCGGCGAATGCTGCGTCGAGACGACGACCGTCGTCGCGCGCACCGGCTTGCCGTTCTCATATTGCAGCGTCACCTGGCTCTTGGCGTCGGGCCCGAGCAGCGGCGCCGCACCGGAATGCCGCGCTTCGGCAAGCGAGCGCAGGATCGCGTGCGCGTAATAAATGGGCGCCGGCATCAGTTCCGGGGTTTCGCGGCAGGCATAGCCGAACATCATGCCCTGGTCGCCGGCGCCCTCGTCCTTGTTGCCGGCGGCGTCGACGCCGAGCGCGATGTCGGTCGATTGCCCGTGGATGTAGCAGTCGACCGCGCAGTGCGCCCAGTGAAAGCCCTCCTGCTCGTAGCCGATGTCGCGGATCGCGTGCCGCGCCACCTCGATCAGCCGCTCGGAGGTGATCGAAGCCGGTCCGCGCACTTCGCCCGCGAGCACCACGCGGTTCGTCGTCGCCAGGCACTCGACGGCGCAGCGCGCTTCCGGCTCGGCGGCCAGGAACGTGTCGACGACCGCATCGGAAATGCGGTCGCAGACCTTGTCGGGGTGTCCTTCGGAAACCGACTCGCTGGTGAATACATAGTCGCGCAGGGCCAATCTCAGGCTCCTTTCAGTCGGCGATAGAGGGTGCGGGCGTCTCCCGTCGGGTTGGTTTGTCGCAATCTGCGGATGCGACCGTCAAGCCCGATGTCGCCCGCCGCGCGCGCCGCGCCGATCCGGATCAGCCGAGCCGGCGCTCGCCGGCGGCGAGCGCCTTCGCGAGATCGAACAGGCGCCGGCGCACGAGCGGGTCGCCGATGCGGTAATAGGCGGTGACGAGATCCACGGTTTCGCGCTTGTGCAGCGGGTCGGCGTCGAAGGCTTCGCCCGGCGGCTCGGCGAAGCCGGCGGGGATCGCCGGCGCGCGCACCGGATCCATGTCGTCGAAGAAGAACGACACCGGGACATCGAGGACGCGGCTCAGGTCGTGCAGGCGGCTGGCGCCGATGCGGTTGGCGCCGCGCTCGTATTTCTGCACCTGCTGGAAGGTGAGGCCGATCGCCTCGCCGAGCTTTTCCTGGCTGAGGCCGAGCATGTTGCGGCGCAGGCGGACGCGCGAGCCGACATGCACATCGATCGGGTTCGGCTTGTCGCCTTTGCGACGGCCCGGACGCCTCAGGGATTGCGGTGATGGCATGGTCGGTCTTCGCCCACCCAAGAAAACGGGAGATCGTAATAGGTCACGCGCCGCCGGGCGGCAAGGGGGGTTTCAGCGCAGCCGCAGCGCCGCCGGCAGCAGCGCAAGCACCAGCATTGCGAAAAACAGCCGATCGCCGGCCCACGAGTAGAGGGTGCGGGGGCCGGCGGCCGGCAAGGCCACGTCGGCATAGCCGACATCGTCGAGGTCGATGCGCGCCACCACGCGGCCCGCCGCATCGACGACGCCGCTGATGCCGTTGTTGGCGACCCGCACCAGCGGCAGCCCTTCCTCGATGGCGCGCGTGCGGGCGATCGCGAAATGCTGATAGGGACCCGAGCTATGCCCGTACCAGGCGTCGTTGGTGACGTTGAAGAGCCACTCCGGCCGGTCCCGCTCATCGACGATCGCGCCGGGAAAGATCGCTTCGTAGCAGATGATCGGGGCGAAAGGCGGCAGGCCCTTGAGCGCGATCGTGCGCGGCCCGCGCCCGGCGGAGAGATCGACGCTGCCGGCCGTGACCTTTTTGAGCGGCAGCGGCAGCACCTCGCGCAGCGGCACGTATTCGCCGAACGGCACGAGGTGCGTCTTGTCGTAATGGGCGAGGATGCGGCCCGACCCGTCGACCGCCTCGATGCTGTTCCAGAATTTGTCGAGCGGAGCCGGCGGCGGGTTGCCGCGCAATACCCCGGTGAGGACATAGCCGCCCTTGGGGGCGACGCCGGCGATCGCCTGCCGCGCCGCGCCGTCGCGGTCGAGCGGAAAGATCACCGCCGCCTCGGGCCATAGGATCGCCGCCAGCGGGCGGCGCGCCGGCGCCGCGCTCAGCGCCAGCAGCCGCCGGAAATTCGCCGCCGTGCGCCGCGGGTCCCACTTCAGCGATTGCGGGATCGAGGGCTGCACCAGCCGCAGCCGGGTCGCGGTGAAGCGGGTCGGGCTGCGCGCAAGGCGCAGCGCCCCGGCCGCCGCCGGCACGAGAACCAAGAGCGCGGCGGCAATTGCCGGCGCGGCGCGCGCGGTGCGCGACATCGGCGCCAGCGACGGCGCCCCCAACAGCGCCGGCAGCGCCGCCGCCAGCACGGTCAGAAAGCTGAGCCCGTAGATGCCGATCCAGGCGACGTTCTCCAGCACCGCGGTCGCGCCCGGGAAACCGCCGGCCCAGGCATAGCCGATCAGGTTCCACGGCAGCCCGCTCAGCGCGTGCCCGCGCACCCACTCGAAGGCCGACCAGGCGACTGCGAAAAAGACGGCGCGGGCGGTCGCCGAGAGCCCCAGGCCGCGGCTGCCGACATGGGCTGCGAGAAAGGCGGCGCCGACGCACAGCGCCAGCAACGCCGGCAGGCCGGCGACGGCGAACGGCACCAGCCACCAGAAACGGGCGATGTCGACGAAGAGGGCGGCGGCGACCCAATACATGCCGGCGACGAAAAAGCCGAAGCCGAAGACCCAGCCGAGGCGGAACGAGGCCCACGCCCCGGCGCTGCCGGAATCGAGCCACAAGATGCACGGGAAGGCGACGAAGACGAGCGGCGTCAGATCGATCGGCGGCAATGCTGCGGCGGCGAGCGCGCCGAGCAAGAGGCCAAGGCCGTACCGCCGGCCGCCGGACAGCAGCGCCAGTTCCTGCGCCACCCGGCACAAGGGCGTCGCGACCCGCGCGCCCGGCTGGATGCGAAGGACCGAAACCTCAGGCATTGGCAATCGGGCTCGCTTCCTCCGGCGGGCTGCGCACCCGCAGCCGCTTGACGCGGCGCGGATCGGCGTCGAGCACCTCGAATTCGAGGCCCGTCGGGTGCTTGATGACCTCGCCGCGCTTCGGCACGCGGCCGGCGAGCGTCGAGACGAGCCCGCCCAAGGTGTCGATCTCCTCCTGCTCGCCGACCGGGCGCAGCCGCGTGCCGCGGCGCTCCTCGAGCGCTTCGATCGGGGTGCGGGCGTCGGCGATCAGCGTGCCGTCGGCGCGTTCGATCATGCGCGGGCTGCCGGCCTCGTCGTGTTCGTCTTCGATCTCGCCGACGATCTCCTCGATCAGATCCTCGATCGTCACCAGCCCGTCGATGCCGCCGAATTCGTCGACCACCATCGCAATGTGGATGCGCTGCTGGCGCATCTGGACGAGGAGGTCGAGAATCGGCACCGAGGGGGCGACGAAGAGGGCCTGCCGCAATATCGCCGACAGCTTGCCCGGCCGCCCCTCGGCAACGGGCCCCAGCACGTCCTTGACATGGATGAAGCCGATCACGTCGTCGAGACTCTCGCGATAGATCGGCACGCGCGAATGCCCCTGCTCGATCAAGCAGCGCACGACTTCCGGGAACGGCGTCTCGACATCGAGCGCGACGATGTCGACGCGCGGCACCATGACGTCGGCGGCGTTGCGCTCGTGGACCTTGCGGATGTTGGCGATCAGCACGCGTTCTTGCGGCGTGAGCCGGTGGACGCCGTCCGCCGCGGCATCCTCGGCGCCGTCGCGCGCAATGGCGTGCGGGATTTCCTCTTCCTCCTCCTCGTGCGGACGACGGATCCGTCGGAGAAGGTTTCGCAGGTGCGGGAAAGATTTTTCCCGTCGAGGCGCGCCGCCGCCGTCCGGCGGCTCGGAATCGGTCATCAAGAGTTCGGTTCGGGTTGCACCAGGTTACATGGCATCGCGATAGGGATCCGGCACTCCCAGCTCGGCGAGAATCGACTTTTCCAGCGATTCCATCCGCTGCGCGTCGGTTTCCGAATGATGATCATAGCCGATCAGGTGCAGGATGCCATGCACGACGAGATGGGCGAGGTGGTCGGCGCCCGGTTTTTGCTGCGCGGCCGCTTCGCGGCGGACGGTCTCGAGGGCGAGGACGAGATCGCCGAGGACGAGCGGCGCGCCCGGCGGAACCGGGGCGTCCGGCGCCGCCGCCGGGAAGGAAAGGACGTTGGTCGGGCCGCGCTTGCCGCGGAAGCGGCGATTGAGTCGCGCCAACTCGACGTCGTCGGCGAACACCACCGCGACTTCGACGCGCCCGGCCGGCGGCCATCCGCGATCCGCCATGCCGCGCGCCACCGCACGCCGGGCCGCGTTGCGCACCAGCCGCCGCGCACCGGGGAAGAGCTTCGGCCAGCCGTCGCAGCGCTGGACGATATCGACGGCGGCGGCGGGCCGCGTCACGAGCGGCCGCGGCGGGTGGTTCGCTCCTGTGCCTCGTAGGCGCGCACGATGCGGGCGACGAGCGCATGCCGGACCACGTCCTTGTCGGTAAGCTTGACGACCGCGATGCCGTCGAGCGTCCCCACCGCATCGAGCGCGTCGGTCAGCCCCGACCGCGTGCCCGCGGGCAGGTCGATCTGGGTCAGGTCGCCCGTCACCACCATGCGCGAGCCCTCGCCGAGCCGGGTGAGGAACATCTTCATCTGCACCGCCGTCGTGTTCTGCGCCTCGTCGAGGACGACGAAGGCGTGCGCCAGCGTGCGGCCGCGCATGAAGGCGATCGGCGCGACCTCGATTTCGCCCGTCTGCAGCCGCCGCGACAGCTGGTCGGCTGGCAGCATGTCGTTGAGCGCGTCGAAGATCGGCCGCAGATAGGGATCGACCTTGTCGCGCAGATCGCCCGGCAGGAAGCCGAGGCGTTCGCCGGCCTCGACGGCGGGGCGCGACAGGATGATGCGCTCGACCCGGCCGGTCATCAGCAGATCGACCGCGGCGGCAACCGCGAGATAGGTCTTGCCGGTGCCGGCGGGCCCCAGCCCGAACACCAGCTCGTGCTCGCGCAACGCCTTGACATAGGCGGCCTGCCCGGCGCTGCGCGCGCCGATGCGGCGCTTTCGCGTCAGAAAGGCGGCGTCCTCGCGCCACAGGCTCAGGTTTTGGTCGGAAAATTCCGTTTCGGCCAAGCGGATCGCCGCCTCGACCGCCGGCACATCGACCTGCTGCCCGCGCTTCAGCCGGTCGTAGAGCTGCACGAGCGCGCGGCGGGCGGCCTCGGTCGCCGAGGCCGGTCCCGATATCGCCAGGCGATTGCCGCGGGTAGCGAAGGAGACGCCGAGCTGGCGCTCGATGCGGTCGAGATGCGCGTCGCGCTCGCCGTAGAGCTGCGGCAGCAGCAGATTGTCATCGAATTCGAGTTGCGTGCGCCCGGCAGGCGTAGCGTTCGGCGCGACGCCGGAGGCGAGCGCGGTCACGGCGCCGGCCTCTGCGCGACCTCGCCGCCGAGGCTGTTGCGGCCGGCCGTGCGGATGTGCGCCGCGACCACATCGCCGATGCGCTCGACCGGGGCCGTCACATGCACGCTCTGCAGATAGGGGCTCTTGCCGACCAGCTGGCCGTCGTGCCGGCCCGGCTTTTCGAGCAGCACCGGCAGCACCCGGCCGACAAAGCCCGCGTTGAACCTGTTCTGCTGTTGCCGCAGCAAAGCCTGCAATTGCGCCAATCGCTCCACCTTCACCTCGTCCGGAACCTGGTTGCCCGCCGCGGCCGCCGGGGTTCCCGGCCGCGGCGAGTATTTGAAGGAAAACGCCTGCGCGAAGCCGATCTCGGCGACGAGGTCGAGGGTCGCGGCGAAATCCCGCTCGCTCTCGCCCGGGTAGCCGACGATGAAATCGGAGGAGAGCGCGAGATCGGCCCGCGCCGCGCGCAGGCGGTCGGCGATCCGGCGATAGTCGTCGGCCGTGTGGCGCCGGTTCATCGCCGCGAGCACGCGGTCCGACCCGCTCTGCACCGGCAGGTGCACGAAGGGCATCAGTTGCGGCACCTCGCGATGGGCGGCGACGAGGCCGTCATCGACATCGCGCGGATGCGAGGTCGTGTAGCGCAGCCGCACCAGGCCCGCCACCTCGGCGAGCGCGCGCAGCAGCTCGCCGAGACCCCACTCGCGGCCGTCGGGGCCGATCCCGTGATAGGCATTGACGTTCTGGCCGAGCAGCGTCAACTCGCGCGCGCCGCCGGCCGCGAGCCGGCGCGCCTCGTCGAGGACCTGGGCGGCCGGCCGCGAATATTCGGCGCCGCGCGTATAGGGCACGACGCAGAAGGTGCAGAATTTGTCGCAACCCTCCTGCACCGACAGGAAGGCGGTGACCCCCGGGGCCGCCCCGGCCTGCGGCAGATGATCGAATTTCGGCTCGGCGGGAAAGCTCGTGTCGAGCACGGCCGCGCCGCGGCTGCGGGCGGCGCGCGCCACCAGTTCCGGCAGGCGGTGATAGGTCTGCGGCCCGAGCACGATGTCGACGCAAGGCGCGCGGCGCACCAGCTCCTCGCCCTCGGCCTGCCCGACGCAGCCGGCGACGGCGACCAGCATGGCGCCGCCGCGGCGCGCCTTCGCCGCCTTCAGCCGGCGGATATTGCCGAGCTCGGAATAGACCTTCTCCGCCGCCTTCTCGCGGATGTGGCAGGTGTTGAGGATGACGAGGTCGGCGCCCTCCGGCGCCGCCGCCTCGCAATATCCGAGCGGCGCCAGCAGATCGGCCATGCGGCGCGAATCGTAGACGTTCATCTGGCAGCCGTAGGTCTTGATGAAGACGCGCTTCGTCACGTCCGGCGCCATTGCGGGTTGGTCGGGCGTCGCATCATCCGGCCGCCTCCCGGGATCGCTTCGGCCCGGACCCCTGCTGGCGGCAGCGGCGTCGTCTGCGGCCGGCCGGTCAGCGCCGCCGCCATGCCGCCGGCGATCCGAGCCCGGCAGTATTGCGCAAGCGCCTTGCGCGAGCCGCACAGCGCGAGCGTCGTCGCGGGGTGAAACTCGACCACCACCTCGACGACGCCGAGGCCGAGCATCGTCCACAGATGCGGCGCCAGCGTCATGCTGCCGTACCAGGCAAAAAACGGCCGGTAGAGGCGGCCGATCGGAATTCCGTCGAGCCGCGTATAGGCGACCGATACCGGTTGCACAGCGACGGCGCCCGCCGGGGTCGGCATTTCGGCGGCGGCGAAAAGCGTCGTCTTGAACGGCAGCACGCGATTGCCGTCGCCGCTGGTCCCCTCGGCAAAGAGGATCAGCGCCCCGCCCTCGGCGAGGCGCTGCGCGACGGCGTTCAGCTGCAGCGCGGCGCTGCGGGCCTGGCGGTCGATAAAGATGCTGCGCTGCAATTTGGCGAGCTGGCCGAAGAGTGGCCAGCCGGCCACTTCCGACTTGGCGATGAAGGAGGCCTTGAGCACCGAGCCGAGGACCGCGATGTCGGTGTAGGAGACGTGGTTGGCGACGTAGAGGGTCGAGACGCCACCGGCCGGCGTCCCGAGCGTGCGCACGGCGAAGCCGAGTATGCGGCAGCAAACGCGGTGATAAAATACCGGCAGCCTCTCTACCCAACGCCGGCGCAGCGCCAGGCCCGCCGCCTGCACCGGCATCAGGGCGCCGGTGAAGCCGAGATAGAGGGCGATGCGCACGACCCGCAGCGCCGTCGAGCCGATCGGGCGAGCCCCCCGCATCAGGCGGCCCACATTTCTTTCGCCCGGCGCACGTAGTGGCGCGAATATTTTTCGCTGACGAGATCGGTCTTGACGACGATGCAGACATCGGTGGTGTTGAACTGCTCGTCGATGACCGCACCGTCGCCGACAAAGCCGCCGAGGCGCAGATAGCCCTTGATCAACGGCGGCAATGCCGCAAGCGCGCGCGCCGGATCGAACGCCTCGGCGGGCAGCTGCCGCATCTCGACATAGCGGTGCGGCAATGCCCGCGGGCATAGCTCCGGCGGCGCTAGGTGATGGCGGCACAGATAGGAAAGCGGCACGGCGAGCGCCTCCGCGTCGGTGCCGGGCAGGCTCGCGCAGCCGAACATCAGGGCGATGTCGTAGTGGAACACATAGGCGGCGATGCCGCTCCACAAGAGCTGCATCGCGGCGCGCGTGCGGTAGGCGGCATCGACGCAGGAGCGGCCGAGCTCGAGCACCTCGCCCGGATAGGCGAGCAGCGGCGCGATGTCGTATTCGCCGGCGGAATAGAAGCCGCCAAGCCGCTGCGCCGCGGCCCGCCGGATCAGCCGATAGGTGCCGACGACGCGCTCGGGCCCCTTGCCGCGGCTGTGGTCCAGGACCAGCAGGTGATCGCAGCCGCCGTCGAAGCGGTCGGCATCGCGCCGGCTGCGGGCCATCTCGGGAAGCGGCCTGGCGCCCATGCGTTCGTAAAAGATGCGGTAGCGCAGCGCCTGCGCCGCCTCGACGTCGTCGGCGGTTTCGGCGAGCCGGACCTCGATCGGCCCGGCGCGGAGCTCGACGATGGGTCCGAACGCTGGAACGATCGGGTTCGGCGAATCGAGCGCGGGCGCCGACCCGGCAGTTGCAGCGCCGGCGATCACGCCCGCCGACCTTGCCCAATCTGCGGCCGCCTCATTCCTCCTCCGTCGCCCGCTTGCGGTCATGCGGCACCGCATAGAGCTCGAGCCGGTGCCCGACCAGCGAGTAGCCGAGCCGGCGCGCCACCGCCTCCTGCAGCTTCTCGATCTCTTCGTTGCGGAACTCGATGACCCGCCCGGATTGCAGGTCGATCAGATGGTCGTGGTGGGCGGTCGGCATTTCTTCGTAGCGCGAGCGGCCGTCGCCGAAATCGTGCCGCGCCAGGATGTTCGCCTCCTCGAAGAGGCGCACGGTGCGGTAGACGGTGGCGATGCTGATGCGCGGATCGACGGCGGTGGCGCGCCGGTACACCTGCTCGACATCGGGGTGATCGGCGGATTCGGACAGGACGCGCGCGATGACACGGCGCTGCTCGGTCATCTTGAGGCCTTTGTCGAGGCAGAGCTGCTCCAGGCGCGAGATCATCGCGTCGTCGTCCTAGCATAGCTCACCCCGGCATCATACCCGAAAGCATCGGGAGAGCCTACGCCCGGAGCATGACGCCGCGATGACGGCGTCCGCCGCCGCGGCGGCGGCCGGGGGTCACGCGCGTGGGCGGCGCGCTCTTGTCCCGAGGCCGATCTCCTTTGCCAGCCGGCTGCGCTGCCGCGCGTAGTTGGGCGCCACCATCGGATAATCGGGCGCCAGCCCCCAGCGTTCGCGATAGCCTTCCGGGGTCATGTTGTACGCGGTCTTCAGATGCCGTTTCAGCATCTTCAGCTTCTTGCCGTCTTCCAGACAGACGATGTAATCGGGATGCACCGATTTCCTGACCGCGACCGCCGGCTGCGGGCGCTCGGGCGGCGGCACCGCGACATTTCCTATGTTCGCCAAGGAATTATACACCTGATTGATCAACTGCGGCAGATCAGTCAGGGAAACGGTATTGTTGGAGACGTGCGCCGCGACGATTTCCGTCGTCAAGGCCAGCAAATCGCCTGACTGCCCAGCGTTGTCCATAGCTGCGATCCCGTCTTAAGACTGCCGCCTAAATATAAGTAATAGTTTTCGCTGACGCAATACGGCTTTCATCGAGCTTTTCGATTTTCAGAGAGTCTTGATCATGCGGCGCTGAAAACGCGGCCAACCGCCTCGCGCGAAGACTCAAGCGAACAGCGAGTCGCCGGCAAGCGGAAGACGCAGGATCACCGCATCGATCGAGCTATAGCGGCGGCGATAATACTTCGGCCGGCTGCCGGCCTGCGTAAAACCAAACCCGGCGTAGAGTGCGCGCGCCGCTATATTGTCGACCGCGACTTCGAGAACGGCGAATTCGGCATGCCGCCGGCGCGCCTCGCGGCAGATCTCGACAAGCAGCGCGCGGGCGATCCCGGCGCGCCGGTGCTGCGGCAGCGTCCCCAGCGATAGAATCTCGCACTCGCCTTTGAGATCGAGCGCGAGGGCGAACCCGACCGGGACCTCCGCCTGCCAAGCGAGGCGGCCGAAGAACCCGGCGAGGCCGAGGATCTCGACCATGGCCGAAGCGTTCCACGGATCTTCGGGGAAGCAGGCGCGGTGCAGCGCGGCGAGCGGCTCGGCGCCGAGAGCCGGGACCGGCGACAGGCGCAAGCTCACGATGGCGCCGCCGCGCTGCGCGGCGCGGGCAGGGTGACGTCGGGCGGCCGCAGGTAGAGCGGATGCGCCGGATTGCCGCGCGCGCCGGCGAGCCAGCCGCGATATGCCACGATGGCAGCCCCGGCCGCGGCATCCGCGGCATCATCGACGATCCGCGCGACCCGTCCGCGCGGCAACGCCGCCGCGGCGCGCGCGGCGGCGTCGCCGGCGACGACGAGGGCGCCCGCCCGCCCGCCGAGCTGCGGCAGCCGCGCGAGGGCGGCCGGCATCGCCGAGGCCGGCGGCGCGAGCGGCCGGCCGTCGCGGTCGAAGAGCTGAATATAGAGGTCCTCGCGGCGGCTCTCGATGGCGACGAGCAATCGTTGCATGCCGGCGCCCGCAACCCGCAGCGCCGCCGCGACCGCCTCGAAGCCGGTGACGCCGAACAGCCCGGCGCCGCTCGCCAGCGCAATCCCGCGCGCCGCCGCGAGGCCGACGCGAATGCCGGTGAAGCCGCCGGGTCCGACCGTCACCGCGACGAGATCAAGCGCGCCGGCTGCAAGGCCGGCCTCGCGCATCGCCGCATCGACGAGCGGCAGCAGTATTTCGGCCTGCCCGTGGCGGGTCGGCACATGCCGCCGCGCCAGCACGGCCTCGCCTTGCGCGACGACGACGGACGCGGCCGAACCCGCCGCGTCGAGCGCCAGGATCAGCGGCGGCTCGCGGCTTGCCTCGCCGGCGCGGCGCGGCATGCTATGACGATCCGCCGACACAGGAGACCGCCCGGACATGCAAGCCCATCCCTGCCTCGTCGAGATCGGCGCGGCGAGCCATGACGTGCTGTTCGACATCGCCTATGCGACGGCGGCCAACATCACCCGGCGGCCTGTCTATGCGCGCGCCGCCTGCTATCTCAATCCCGAAGCCGCCGACCTGCTCGAAAGAGCCGCCGCGCTCGCCCGCCCGCTCGGCCTCAGCCTCAAGATCTTCGACGCCTTCCGCCCGAGCGAGGCGCAATGGCGGCTGTGGGAGGCGCGGCCCGACCCCGAATTTCTCGCCGAACCGCGGCGCGGCTCGCCGCATTCGCGCGGCGCCGCCGTCGATCTGACGCTGGTCGATGGCGACGGCGCGGAATTGGACATGGGGACGGGCTTCGATGCCTTTACGCCGCTGTCGCACCATGCCTCGATCCTGGTGCCGGCGGCGGCGCAGCGCAACCGCGCCCTGCTGCTCGGGCTGATGACCGCGGCCGGGTGGGATTTCTACCGCCGCGAATGGTGGCACTATCAGCTTTTCGACGCGCGCCGCTGGCCGCTGTTGAGCGACAGCGTGCTGCCCGAGCCGATGATGATGCCCGCAGGATTCGTGCCGCAGCCTCAGATCTGACGGACTTCGACGACCTCGGGAATGTAGTGGCGCAGCATGTTCTCGATGCCGGCCTTCAAGGTCGCGGTCGAGCTCGGGCAGCCCGAGCACGACCCCTGCATATGGAGATAGACGACGCCGTCCGAGTAATCCTGAAAAATGATGTCGCCGCCGTCCTGGGCGACTGCCGGGCGCACCCGCGTCTCCAGCAGCTCCTTGATCTGCGCGACGACCTCGTCGTCCTCTTCCTCGCCCGCCGCCTCTTCGCCCCCCGCCAGCAGCACCGGCCGGCCGGCCGTGAAATGCTCCATGATCAGCGCCAGCACCGCCGGCTTCACCCGGTACCAATCGGCGTCCTCGCCCTTCGTCACGGTGATGAAATCGGCGCCGAGAAAGACCCCGGTCACCTCGGGCAGCGAAAAGAGCGCCTCGGCCAGCGGCGAGCGGGCCGTCGAGCGGGCATCGGGAAAGTTGGCGGTGCCCGAGGACATGACCGTGACGCCGGGGAGGAATTTGAGGCTCGCCGGGTTTGGCGTCTGCTCGGTCTGGATGAACATCGCTGGCTCCGCCGGGAAAAGGGGAAGGCGTGACTAATCATGGGGATTGGCGGGGCGCCGATCAACCCTGCCGAGGCGATGTCTCGGGCGCGCCTTGGCGTGCCCGGCTCGACGGCTTCTCGCTGACGCCGGGCTAGGGCCGGAGCAGCCCGCTCAATTCCTGCGCCTGCCGCAATATCGGTTCGGCGATCGCCCGGGCGCGCTCGGCGCCCCCTCGCAGGATGCGGTCGATATGGCCGGGATCGGCCAACAGGCGGCGCATCTCGCCGCCGATATGCCCCAGCACCTCGATCGCGAGCCCCGACAGCTCTTCCTTGAAGGTCGAAAAATTCGCCCCCCGGAAGCGGGCGAGCGCGGCCTCGCGCGAGAGGTCGGCAAGGGCGGCGTAGATGCCGACCAGATTGTCGGCCTCCGGCCTCGTCTCGAGGCCGGCGAGGCTGTCGGGCAACGGCTCGGGGTCGGTCTTGGCGCGCCGGATCTTCAGCGCGATCAAATCGGCGGCGTCCGTCATGTTGATCCGCGAATAGTCCGAGCTGTCCGATTTCGACATCTTCCTGGTGCCGTCACGCAGGCTCATGACGCGCGTCGCGGCGCCGAAGATCTGCGGCTCGGGCAGCGGAAAGAAATCGACACCGTAGCGGCGGTTGAAGGCGCCGGCGATGTCGCGCGCCAGTTCCAGATGCTGCTTCTGGTCCTCGCCGACCGGCACGTGCGTCGCCTTGTAGCCGAGGATGTCGGCCGCCATCAGCACCGGATAGGCATAGAGCCCGAGGCCGGCCATGTCGCGGTTCTTGCCGGCCTTTTCCTTGAACTGGGTCATCCGGTTGAGCCAGCCGAGCGGGGTCAGGCAAGCGAGCAGCCAGGCGAGCTCGGTATGCGCCGGCACCATGCTCTGGTTGAAGATGATGCAGCGCTCGGCGTCGATTCCCGAGGCGATGTAGGCGGCCGTCACCTCGCGGGTCGAGGCGCGCAATTCGGCCGGGTCTTGCGGCTGCGTCAGGGCGTGCAGATCGACGATGCAAAAGATGCACTCGTAATCGTGCTGCAAGCCGACCCAGTTGCGGATCGCGCCCAGGTAATTGCCGAGATGCAGATTGCCGGTCGGCTGGATGCCGGAGAAGATGCGGTTCATCGGGCCTCGTTAGCTTGCGCCGGCGCGGCTGGTCAAGCGGCTTGCCGGAAGAGGCGGGAGCGGATCTCGCGCCAGCGGGCGACCCCCAGCAGCATGGCGAGTGCGCCGTAGGCGGCAAGACCCGCGGCGACGAGCCCCGCGAGGGCGACCAGGCGCAATGCCGGCGCGCCGGCGAGCGCGGCGGCTGACGCCAGGCGCAGCGGCAGCAGCACCGCCGCCATGCCGAATGCCGCCGCGGCGATGCGCGGCAGGTTGCGCCGCGCCCTCGCATCGAAGCGGAAATGCCCGCGGCGCTGCAGCAAGATGAGGAGCGAGAGCGCGTTGAGCCAGCCGGCGGCGCTCGTCGCCAGCGCGATGCCGACATGCGCGAAAACGCGCATCAGCAGGAGCGTCAGCGCGAAATTGGTCAGCATGGCGGCGAGCGCCACCTTGACCGGGGTCGCGGTGTCCCGGCGGGCGAAAAAGCCCGGCGCCAGCACCCGCACCAGCACGAAAGCCGGCAGGCCCGCGGCATAGGCGGAAAGCGCGGCCGCCGTCGCGGCGGTTGCCGTCGCGCCGAAGGCGCCGCGCTCGAACAGGGCGGCGAGGATCGGCGAAGAGAGCAGCATCAGCGCCAGCGCGGCGGGCAAGGTCAAAAGCAGCGCCAGCTCGATGCCGCGGTTTTGCGTCGCCACCGCTCCGTCGACCTCGCCGAGGCGGATCTGGCGCGACAGCGAGGGCAGGATCGCGGTGCCGACGGCGATGCCGACGACGCCGAGCGGCAACTGGTTGAGGCGGTCGGCATAATAGAGATAGGCGACGGAGCCGGTCGGCAGCAGCGAGGCGAGCGCGGTCGAGATCAAGAGGTTGAGCTGCGTGACGCCGGCGCCGAGCACCCCCGGCAGCATGACCCTCAAGGTCCGGCGCACCGCCGGCGTCAGGCGCGGCCGGGGCAGGCGCAGGGCCAGCCCGGCGCGGGCGCAGGCGAGCGCCAGCCACAGAAACTGCGCCAGCCCCGCCGCGCACACCGCCCAGGCGAGGACGCGACCGTCGCTCGAATGCCAATGCCGCAGCAGCAGCAATGCCCCGATCAGGAACAGGTTCAACAGGATCGGCGTCGCCGCCACCGCTGCGAAGCGGTCGAGCGAATTGAGGATGCCGGCCTCGAGCGCGACGAGCGCAATGAAGAGCAGATAGGGGAAGGTGATCCGCCCCAGCTCGACGGCCAGCGCGAACTTGCCGGGCACCTCGGCGAAGCCCGGCGCCATCACGCGCATCACCGCCGGCATGAAGATTTCGGCAAGCAGCAGAAAGAGCAGCAGCGCCGCGACCAGGACGGCGAGCGCATCCTCGGCGAAGATGCGCGCCTCGGGAGCGCCGCTCTCGGCGACGGTGCCGGCGAAGGCCGGCACGAAGGCGGCGCTGAAGGCGCCCTCGGCAAACAGGCTGCGAAACAAATTCGGCAGCCGCAGCGCGACGAAGAAGGCGTCGGCGACCGGCCCGGCGCCGAGGATCGCAGCGCTCAGGATGTCGCGCGCAAAGCCGAAGATCCGGCTCAACAGCGTATAGAAGCCGACCGTCGCGGCGGCGCGGAACAAACCCATGCCGCCTCGTGTAGAGGAAAACGCCGGTCGGGAAAACCGCGCTCTGCGCCGCCGGCGCGCGCCCGCTTGTGTTTTGCCGGGCGATGGGCGACCGTCCCGACGGCAAATAAATCGGAGGCAGGCATGGCTGGGACGCGAATTGGTGTCGTCGGCTGCGGCGGCCGCATGGGCCGCATGCTGGTCGCCGAGATTGCCGGCGCCGAGGGCTGCGCGGTGGCCGGCGGCAGCGAGGCGCCGGGCAGCCGTTACGTAAACCAGGACATCGGCGAGTTGGCCGCGATCGGCCGCATCGGCATCCCGGTCGGCGAGGCGGTCGAAAAGCTGATCCGCGACAGCGATGTCGTGATCGAGTTTACCTCGCCCGCCGCGACCGCGGCGCATGCCGGGCTCGCCGCCGATCTCGGCAAGGCGATGGTGATCGGCACGACGGGGCTGTCGGCGTTGGAAGGCGAGGCGGTGCGGGACGCGGCGCGCCGCGTGCCGATCGTCTGGGCGCCCAATATGAGCCTCGGGATCAACGTGCTGCTGGGGGTGGTCAAGGAGATCGCGCAGCGGCTGGGGCCCGAATGGGATGTCGAGATCGTCGAGATGCACCATCGCGGCAAGGTCGACGCACCCTCGGGCACCGCGCTGGCGCTTGGCGAGGCGGTCGCCGACGGCCGCGGCGTCAAACTCGACGAGGTCGCGCAGCGCGCCCGCGACGGCATCACCGGTCCGCGCAAGATGGGCGACATCGGCTTTGCCGCCTTGCGCGGCGGCGATGCGACGGGCGACCATCACGTGATCTTCGCCGGGATCGGCGAGCGCCTCGAAATCGTGCACCGCGCGACGACGCGCGCGATCTACGCGAAGGGCGCGGTGCGCGCCGCCCGCTGGGTGGTCGGCCAGCCGGCCGGGCTCTACAGCCTGCGCGACGTGCTGGGGCTCTGAGGCGCGGCCGGTCGGGGAGGGGCGGATGCCCGGAGTGCGCGGGAGCTGCCTGTGCGGCGGCGTCAAATTCGAGATCGCCGGGCCGCTCGCCAAGCCCCTCAACTGCCATTGCGCGCAATGCCGCAAGCAGCATGGCGCCGCATTCCGCAGCCGCGCGCGAGTCCGGATCGCCGACTTCAAGTGGCTGCAGGGAGAGGAGTTGGTGAAGTACTTTGAATCCTCGCCCGGATTCCGCCGCGGTTTCTGTGGAAACTGCGGCTCCCCTATCGTCAATCGAGCCGGTCCGAACTACCGTCATCTCGCCAACAACCCTGGCGCGATAGCCGAATTCGGCGTGCCGCTTGGTATCCTGGACGACGATCCGGGCGTCCGTCCGGCGGAGCACGTCTTCGTCGCCGAACGGGCCTCTTGGTTCGAGATCGCGGACGGCTTGCCGCAACACGAGAAGCTGCCGAGCCGGACCTGATCGCTGTCGGAAGAAAACCGGCCCGCTACCCCTGATCGCGTTGCATTTGAGGCGCGGTCAGTCGGGGACGGCTGGCCGGGTTCAACGCCTCGCGACGTGTTGGGGCTCTGATCAGCCGCACGTCATTGCGAGGAGCCACAGCGACGAAGCAATCTTGCAGACCCGGGATTACTTCGCTTCGCTCGCAATGACACTCAGTTGCGGAAGGTGGCCGGGTTCAACGCCTCGCGCCAGCGCCCCAGCGCCTCGCGCAGGCTTCCCGCCAGCTCGCGCCGCGCCGGCGGCGGCACGAAGTCGCCGATCACCAGCGAGCGCCCGTGCGAGGCGAGCAAAAGGCGGTTCGAATGGTCGGTCCGCTCTTCGAGGACGACCCGCAGCCAGAACGGCTGAAACCGCCATAATCGGCAGTCGCCGCGGATGCCGATGCGCTCGACGGTGAAGCTGTCCGCGCCGAGGCGCAGCGTCTCGCGCTGGCGGGCGGCACGGTAGTTGAGTCGGAACGCCAGATAGACGAGCCCGACATCGAGGCCGAAGAAGCCGCAGATCGGCCAGGCGCCGATCGAGACGAAAGCGATGCCGACGGCGAGGCTGACGAGCGCGAGGATGGCCATCAGCACGTGAAAGCCGCGCGGCGGCAGGCTGCGGTGCGGCAGCAGCACGCGCTCGAAGAAGGGCGGCGGATCGGCGCAGACGAGGCTTGCGGTCATCGGTCGCGGACTGTAGCGGCGGTGGCGTCCTTCAGTAAAGGTTGAACGCTGCGCAACGCCCTTTGTCCTCGGCGGTTCCGCGTCCTAAGATCGGCTGATGCGGCCGTTTTCGAAACGCGAAGTCGCAGAGTTCTACCGGCGGCTCGCGGCGCAGCGGCCGGCGCCGACGACGGAACTCGGCCACCAGGATCCGTTCACCTTGCTCGTCGCCGTCGTGCTGTCGGCGCAGGCGACCGACGCCGGCGTCAACAAGGCCACCCCGGCCCTCTTCGCGCTCGCCGACACGCCGCAGAAGATGCTCGCGCTCGGCGAAGAGCGGGTTCGCGAGCTTATTCGCACGATTGGGCTCTACCGCACCAAGGCGCACAATATCGTCGAGCTGTCGCGGGCGCTGGTCGAGCGCCACGGCGGCGCCGTGCCGCGCGGCCGCGACGCGCTCGAGGCCTTGCCCGGCGTCGGCCGCAAGACCGCGAACGTCGTTCTCAACGTCGCCTTCGACGAGCCGACGATCGCCGTCGACACGCATATCTTCCGGGTCGGCAACCGCACCGGCCTGGCGCCGGGCAAGACCCCGCTCGAGGTCGAGCGCGGCCTCGAAAAAGCGACGCCCGCGGCCTACAAGCGGCACGCGCATCATTGGCTCATTCTGCACGGCCGCTATGTCTGCCAGGCGCGCCGGCCGAATTGCGAGGTCTGCGTCGTCGCCGATCTGTGCCGCTATCCGGCCAAGCCCGGCGAACCGGCCGGGTCGGGCGCGACTACTCGCCCGAGCCGACCGCCGCGCGGGCGCTCGGCACGTCCAGGCTGAGTTCGCCTTCGGACATTGCCTGCGCCTGGATGTCGCCGGAAATCTGCCCGCCGCGCTCGATCTCGATCTCGCCGTAGCGGATGGTCCCGGAGATCCGTCCGCTCGACTTTATCATCAGCCGCTTGCGCACTACCAGATTGCCCTCGAAACGGCCGCGGATCTCGGCCTCTTCGATTGCGGCGGAGCCCTTGAAGAGGCCCGATTCGGCAATTTCGACATCGCGGCAATTGGCGAGATTGGCCTCGACGCTGCCCTCGACGATCAGCTTGTCGCAGGAGGTGATCTCGCCGGCGAGCCGGATCTCGCGGCCGACGATCAGCTTGCGGACATCGTCGTCGCTGCGCCGTGGCTGGCCCGCGAGATCGGTCGGGCGGCGGATCGCCTCGGGCGGCCGGTTCATCTCGGCCGGCCGGGACAGATCCGGGGCGCGCGGCGGCATCACCGGCGCGCGGCCCGAGGGCGGCGGGGCGGCCGGCGGCCCGGTAGGCCGCGCCGGCTTCATCGGGATGCCCAGATCGTCAGACGCATCTGCCATTTTACGGTCCTCTGTCTCGGTTCGCTTTCGGCTGAACATGGATTGGACACCCGGTCGACATGGTTGACGGACGGGCCTTCGGCTGACCCGTTGGGGGTGCCGAGGGATCGGTTTCGGCGCGCGGCGGCCCCGCGAAAAGATGCGCCATGAAGGCGGTGGCGACGGTCGGCACGATCAGATCGACCCGAGGCACGGGAAACAGCCCCGCCGTCACCACGCCGGCAAAAGACACAAGACCCCCGAACGACTGCGTACCCGCCGCGCCGCCCTCCACCGAGCCGCCGCGACGCTGCTTTTCGAAAAGCTCCCTGCGGAAAAGATATCCGTTCGAGCCAAGGAAAAGAAGAAGATTCATCCCCGCGCCGCGAAACGCTGCGCCGGCGCCGGAAGTTCCGGCGCCGGCGCTTGCCGGGACGGCAATCGTCCGTATACTGCGCGCCCTCGCGCGTCCTGGAAGGATTTCCGCCGTGAACGCAGACATCGACGTGGTCGGCATCGGCAACGCCATCGTCGATGTGATCGCGCATGCCGACGAGGCGTTCATCGCCGGCGAAGGCCTTGCGAAAGGCGCGATGACGCTGATCGACGCGGCCCGCGCCGAGGCGCTGTATCAAAAAATGGGCCCCGCGATCGAAGCCTCAGGCGGGTCGGCCGGCAACACCCTCGCGGGGCTGGCTTCCTTGGGCGGCAGCGGCGCCTTTATCGGCAAGGTGCGCGACGACCTCCTCGGCGAGGTCTACCGCCACGACATCACCGCGATCGGGGTGCGCTTCGACACGCCCTCCGCCGCCGACGGGCCGGCGACGGCGCGCTGCCTGATCGTCGTCACGCCCGACGGGCAGCGCACGATGGGGACCTATCTCGGCGCCTGCGCCGAACTCGGGCCCGGCGACATCGACCCCGAGCCGGTCGCCGCCGCCGCGGTGACCTATCTCGAAGGCTATCTGTTCGATCCGCCCTTGGCGCAGGCGGCCTTTCGCCGCGCCGCCGCGATCGCCCACGGCGCCGGGCGCAAGGTGGCGCTGTCGCTGTCCGACCCGTTCTGCGTCGATCGCCACCGCGCCCAGTTCCGCCGCCTCGTCGAGGGCGAGATCGACATCCTCTTCGCCAACGAGGCGGAAATCTGCTCGCTCTACGAGACGGATGATTTCGACGATGCCGCCGCGCACGTGCGCGGGCATGTCGAGATCGCGGCGCTGACGAGGAGCGCCGCAGGCAGCCTCGTCCTCGGCCGCGGCGAGGCGCACAGGATCGCGGCGGCGCCGGTCGCGCGCGTCGTCGACACGACCGGGGCGGGCGATCTCTACGCGGCGGGCTTTCTCTACGGCTTGACCCGCGGCCTGCCGCTGCCCATCTGCGGACGGGTCGGCAGCCTGTGCGCCGCCGAGATCATCAGCCACATGGGGGCGCGGCCCGAGACCGATCTTGCGCGGCTGTTGCAGGAATCGGGGCTCGCCTGAAAGGCTGGTAAGCCGATCGTTTCGCGTCATTTCCGCGAAAGCGGGAACCCGGGGCCCCGAATTGCCGTCGCCTGCCCTGGACTCCCGCTTGCGCGGGGGCGACGAAATCTTTGAGGTTCGAGGGTTATCTAAGCTCATGCAATTCCGCAACATCGCGATCATCGCGCATGTCGACCACGGCAAGACGACGCTCGTCGATGCGATGCTGCGGCAGAGCGGCACGTTCCGCGCCAACCAGCAGGTCGCGGAGCGGGCGCTCGATTCGAACGAGCTCGAGCGCGAGCGCGGCATCACGATTCTCGCGAAATGCACCTCCGTCACCTGGCGCGGGGTGCGCGTCAACATCGTCGACACGCCCGGGCACGCCGATTTCGGCGGCGAGGTCGAGCGCATCCTGACGATGGTGGACGGCGCGCTCGTGCTGGTCGACGCCGCCGAGGGGCCGCTGCCGCAGACCAAATTTGTCGTCGGGAAGGCCTTGCGCCAGGGGTTGAAGCCGATCGTCATCATCAACAAGATCGACCGTCCCGACGCGCGGGTGGACGAGGTTCACAGCGAGATCTTCGACCTCTTCGCCGCGCTCGAGGCGAGCGAGGAGCAGCTCGACTTCCCGACGCTCTTCGCTTCCGGCCGGCAAGGCTGGGCGGTAAAGCGCCTCGACGATCAGCGCCGCGATCTGGCGCCGCTCTTCGAGCTGATCCTCAGCCACGTGCCCGGGCCGCAGGCCGATCCCGCGGCGCCCTTCGCGATGCTGGCGACGACGCTCGATTACGACCCCTATCTCGGGCGCGTCCTCACCGGCCGCGTCCATTCGGGGATCGCGCGCGTCAACATGCCGGTGCGCTCTCTCGGCCGCGACGGCCGGGTCGTCGAGGAGGCGCGGCTGACGAAGCTGCTCGCCTATCGCGGCCTCGAGCGGCGCGCGGTCGAGGAGGTCGAGGCGGGCGACATCGTCGCCGTCGCCGGGCTGCAGCTGACGACGGTCGCCGACACGATCGCATCCCCCGAAGTGAGCGCGGCGCTGCCCGCCGCGCCGATCGACCCGCCGACCCTGTCGATGACCTTCTCGGTCAACGACAGCCCGCTCGCCGGCCGCGAGGGCACGAAAGTAACCTCGCGCATGATCGCCGAGCGGCTGTTCCGCGAGGCCGAGGGCAACGTCGCGATCCGGGTCGGCGAGAGCGCCGAGAAGGACGCGCTGGAAGTCGCCGGACGCGGCGAATTGCAATTGGGCGTGCTGATCGAGACGATGCGGCGGGAGGGCTACGAGCTGGCGATCTCGCGGCCGCGCGTCCTCTTCAAGAGCGATCCCGCGACGGGCGCCCGGCTCGAGCCGGCGGAGGAGGTCATCATCGACGTCGATGAAGACTATGCCGGCATCGTCATCGAGAAGATGACCCGCCGCAAGGCCGAATTGACCGAGATGCGGCCCTCCGGCGGCGGCAAATTGCGGCTCGGCTTCATCGCCCCGACCCGCGGCCTCATCGGCTATCACGGCGAGTTCCTGACCGACACCAGCGGCACGGGCGTGATGAGCCGGCTGTTCCACTCCTACCTGCCCTATAAGGGCGCGATCGAGGGCCGCCGCAACGGCGTCCTCGTCTCGACCGCGAACGGGCCCGCCGTCGCCTACGCGCTGTGGAACCTGGAAGAGCGCGGCCAGATGTTCGTCATCCCCGGCACGGAAGTCTACCAGGGCATGATCGTCGGCGCGCATGCGCGCGACAACGACCTCGACGTCAATCCCCTGAAGGGCAAGCAGCTGACCAACATCCGCACCACCTCGAAGGACGAGGCGGTGCGCCTGGTGCCGCCGGTGCAGATGACGCTGGAACAGGCGATCGCCTATATCGCCGAGGATGAACTCGTCGAGGTGACGCCGAAATCGATCCGCTTGCGCAAGCGGCTCCTCGACCCGAACGACAGGAAGCGCGCGAACCGCGCCGCCGCCGCAGCGGAATAGGGGTAATCATCCGGTCTCAAGTCGCGGTCTCGATCCGCCGCACGATCCGCTGATTGAGGCTCACTCCTTCGGCCTGGGCGCGCATCGCCGCCCGGCGGTGGGCTTCCGGGCTGACGCGCAATGGGATGTTCCCGGTGTAGCGGCGGTCGGGGGGCTCGCCGCGTACCGCACAGAAAGCAAGATAATCATCGATGCTGTCGCGGAACGCCTGTTCGACCTCGGCGAACGTCGTTCCTTCAAAGGTGACCACGTCCCGCAGCCCGGCGATCCGGCCAACAAAGACGCCGTCTTCCGCCTCGACAACTCCGATATAGCCTTTGTATTCGAGCGTGCCGTTCACTCTTGGAGATAGGGCTTCTGGATAGGCAGATTGCGTCCTTCGAGGCCTTGCTTCGCAAGGCGCCTCAGGATGAGGGCTTTCTTTGATGCCATCAAGGCGATCCTCATGCTGAGGGCGCCCGGGGGGCGCGTCTCGAAGCACGCGCTGGCGCCAATGCAGCTCGCCCCAATGGCATCGATTTGACTTTGGGGTGGCGCCGCGTATAGTCGCCGGCCTTTCCCGAGAACGTGGGCGCATGCGCCCCGGCCGCTTCCATGCGCGGGCCCTATCGGGACAACAACAAAGCGGTCGCTGGACGAATGAGCAAGCGTCAGGAACCCAAGTACAAGATCAACCGCCGCCTCGGCGTCAATCTGTGGGGGCGGCCGAAGAGCCCGCTCAACCGCCGCGAATACGGCCCCGGCCAGCACGGCCAGCGGCGCAAGAAGCCGTCCGATTTCGGCACCCAGCTCGCCGCCAAGCAGAAATTGAAGGGCTATTACGCCAATATCGGCGAACGCCAGTTCCGCCGCCTCTACGCCGAGGCGGTGCGGCGGCGCGGCGATACCGGCGACAATCTGATCGAATTGCTGGAACGCCGGCTCGACGCCGTCGTCTATCGCATGAAATTGGCGCCGACGCCGTTCGCCGCGCGCCAGCTCATCAATCACGGGCATGTGCTCGTCAACGGAAGGCGGGTGACGATCCCCTCCTGCCAGGTGCGCGACGGCGACACGATCGAGCTGAAGGAAAAGGCGAAGCAGATGGTGCTCGTGCTCGAGGCGGCCAAATCCGGCGAGCGCGACGTCCCCGATTACGTCGAGATCGATCACGACCGCATGAAGGGCCGCTTCATCCGCGCGCCGAAGCCGACCGACGTGCCCTATCCGGTGCCGATGGAGCCGAACCTCGTCATCGAGTACTATTCGCGCTGACCCTCTTGCCCAGTCGTCCCGGCGACGGCCGGGACCCATGGCAGCCCTTGCGCCCTCCCGCCGCCGGCACTGACGACGAGTCGGCGAAAATCCGGTAGGTTGCGGAAAGGGCGGCGAGGCGGCGCGCCGAAGGGCCGCCCCTCGCGCAGCCGGCGCAAACCCGATAGGCGATTGCGATGCTGGCGCTGCAACTCTCGGTCGTGCTCCTGTTGATCATCGTCAACGGGTTTTTCGCGATGGCGGAAATCGCGCTGATCTCGGCCCGCAAGGCGCGGCTGCAGCCGGTCGCCGACAGCGGCAGCCCGGGGGCGCAGGCGGCCCTTGAATTGAAGGCCGACCCGGCGCGCCTGTTATCGACGGTGCAGATCGGCATCACGCTGATCGCCGTCCTCTCCGGCACCTTCGGGCAGGCGACCCTCGGCGAGAAGCTGCAGGATCTTCTCGAATCCTTTCCGGCGCTCCGCCACTACGCGCATGCGATCAGCATGGCCGTCGTCGTCATCGGCATTTCGTATCTCGCGCTGATCATCGGCGAGCTGGCGCCGAAGCGCATCGCGCTCGCCCATGCCGAGCGCATCGCCGCCCGGCTCGCCCGCGCGATGCGGGCGCTGGCGCGCATCGGCGCGCCGATCGAGCGCCTCTTGAGCGTTTCGACCTCGCTGGTGCTGCGCCTGTTGCCGCTGCGCAGCGAGGGGCCGGCGCCGGTGACCGACGAGGAAATCAGCTTCATGCTGCGCGAGGGCACCGCGACGGGGCACATCCAGGAAGGCGAGACCGCGATCGTCGAGATGGCCTTGCGGCTCGGCGACCGGCGGGTCAGCACGGTGATGACGCCGCGCACCCAGATCGAGTCGCTCGACCTCGGCGATGCGGAGGCCGAAAACCGCCGCAAGATCCGCGACAGCGCCTATTCGCGCTTTCCGGTCGTGCAGGGCGGCACGCAACAGGTCGTCGGCATCGTCCAGGTCAAGGACCTGCTCGCCGCGGCGATCTCGGGCCAGCCCTTCGACCTGCGCGCGGCGACGCGCCCGCCGCTTTACCTGCCGAGCACGGTGACGGTGCTGCGCGCGCTCGAAGTGTTCAAGACCTCGCGCGAGCCGATGGCGCTGATCGTCGACGAATACGGCGACCTCGAGGGGCTCGTCACCTTGACCGATATCCTCGAGGCACTGGTCGGCGAATTGCCGCAAACCGGCGAGGCCGACCAGCGCGTCGTGCGGCGCGAGGACGGCACCTGGCTGATCGACGGCATGGTCGGGCTCGACGAATTGAAGCAGGTGCTGTCGCTGTCGCGGCTGCCGGGCGAGGACACCGATTTTCACACGCTCGGCGGCTATCTGATGGCGCGGCTCAACCGCGTGCCGATGGTCGCCGACCGCGTCACGGTGGCCGGCTACAGCTTCGAGGTGGTGGACATGGACGGCCGCCGCGTCGATCGCGTGCTGGTCTCGCCCGCCGGCGTCAAGGCGCGGCGCGGATAAGGGCTGCCGCTACCGCGCCGGCTCGGCTTCCGACCAGGAGGTTTCGGCGCTGGCGCCGGCGAGCGCCTGCACGCGCGCCTCGTCGGCCCGCAGCTCCGCGGCGGGGCCGGAATGGACGACGCTGCCGTCGTCGAGCACATAGGCGTGATCGGCGATTTCGAGGCTCATCCGCGCGTTCTGCTCGACGAGCAGCACCGAGATGCCTTCCTCGCGCATCCGCGCGACGACCGCGAAGACCTCGCGCACGACGAGCGGGGCGAGGCCTTGCGACGGCTCGTCGAGGATCAACAGGCGCGGGTTGAGGATCAGCGCGCGGGCGATCGCCAGCATTTCCTGCTCGCCGCCCGACAGCTGCCGTCCGCGATTGCCGCGGCGCTCGGCAAGCCGCGGGAACAGCTCGAAGACGCGCGCCTGGTTCCACGGGCCCGGGCGCTGCGCCGGCACGCGCAAATTCTCGACGACGGTCAGGTTGGGGAAAACCCGCCGGCCTTCCGGGACATAGCCGACGCCGAGCCCGGCGATGCGATAGGGGGGCCAGCGCGTCGTCTCGTGCCCGAAGATCGCGACGCGCCCTTCGCGCGGCGGCGTCAGGCCCATCAGGCTGCGCAGGGTCGTCGTCTTGCCGGCGCCGTTGCGGCCCAACAGCGCGGTGATGCGTCCCTCCTCCACCGCGACGCCGACGCCGTGCAGGATGTGGCTCTTGCCGTAATAGGTGTTGAGGCCTTCCGCTTCGAGCGCGTTCATGCGGCGCGCCCCAGATAGGCCGCCTGCACCTCTTCGTTGGCCCCGATCTCGGCCGGCGTGCCCTCGGCGAGGACGGCGCCCTCGGCCAACACCATGATGCGCTCGGCGAGATGAAAGATGACGCGCATGTCGTGCTCGATCAGCACGATCGCAAGGCCGCCGGCGCGGTGCAGGCGGCGGATCAGCTCGGTCACCGCCCGGGTCTCCTCCTCGCCCATCCCGGCGGTCGGCTCGTCGAGCAGCAACAGGCGCGGCTTCAGCGCCAGCGCCATCATGATCTCGGTCGCCCGCTGGTCGCCGTGCGAGAGTTCGCCGACGAGGCGGCCGCGCACCTCGCCGAGCCGGCCCATCTCGACGAGCTCGTCGACGCGGGCGGCGATCGCGGCGCCGGCGGCGCGCGAGAGCCATGCCTTGCGCCGGTATCCGGCGGCGACCTCGGCCGCGATGCGCAAATTCTCGAAGACCGACAGCTCGGGAAATACCTCGGTGATCTGGAAGGTGCGGGCGATGCCGCGCCACACGCGCCGCGCCGGCAACAGCTGCGTGATGTCCTCGCCGTCAAACACGATATGCCCCGAGGTCGGCCGCAGGAAGCCGCTGATCAGGTTGAAGAACGTCGTCTTGCCGGCGCCGTTCGGGCCGATCACGGCGCGCAATTCGCCCGCTTCGACCGCCATCGACACGTCGTCGACGGCGACGAGGCTGCCGAAGCGGCGGCTCACATGCTCGACCGACAAGAGGCTCATGAAGCGGGTCGGCGGCGGATGATGCCGAGCAAGCCGCGCGGGAAAAACAGCACGATCAGCACGAAGAAGAGGCCGATGAACGACATCCAGTTGTCGGTGCGGCTCGAAATATAGTCCTGCAATACGAGGAAGATCGCGGCGCCGATCAGCGGCCCCCAGAACGAGCGCATGCCGCCGAGCACGGCCATGATGACGAACTCGCCCGACTGGTCCCAGCGCAAGGCGCGCGGATCGACGAAATTGTTCATCAGCGAATAGAGCGTGCCGGCGAGGCTGACGAAAAGGCAGGAGATGACCCAGGAGAGCCAGATGTGGCGATCCACCGGGATGCCGAGAAAGCGCGCGCGGCGTTCGTTCTCGCGGATCGCGAGGAGCGTGCGGCCGAAGGGCGAGCGCAACAGGAACGCCATCGCCCCGACGCTGACCGCGAACACCGCCAGCACGAAATAATAGAACATCTTCGGATTGTTGAGGATGTCCAGGCGGGCGAAGCCGAGATCGAGCGGCATGCGGCGCCAGGCGCTGACGCCGTCGTCACCGCCGGTGGCGGAGCGCCACTGGAAGGCGATGAAGTAGAAGACCTGCCCGAAGGCGATCGTGCACATCGCGAAATAGACGCCGCGCAGCCGCACGATCAGCGGGCCGACGAGCGCCGCCGCGCCGGTGCCGACGAGAACGCCCACCAGCATGCCGACGGGGGTGCTCGGGACCAGATACTTGATCGTCATCGCCGTGCCGTAGGCGCCGAGCCCGAAATAGGCGGCATGGCCGAAGGAGAGGACGCCCGTGTAGCCGAGCAGGAAATTGAGCGCCATCGCCGCGAGCGCATAGACGACGACCTGGCTGCCGAGCTCGACATAGCTGCCGATCGCCGGCAGCCAGAAGGGCGCGGTCAAGAGCAGCAGCCAGACGGCGAGGTCGGCGGCGCGCTTCATCCCGCCCGGCATCAGAACCGCCCCTCCTCGCCGAACAGGCCTCGCGGCCGCACGATCAGCACCGCCGCCATCAACACGTACATGACGGCCTCGCTCGCCGAGGGCAAAAAGACGCTCGTGACCCCCGAGGCCACCCCGATCAGCAAGCCGCCGATCAGGGTGCCGGGCAGGCTGCCGAGCCCGCCGACGATGATCGCGATGAAGCTCGGCATGATCAGGTTGTCGCCGACCGTCGGCTCCAGCCCGAGCATGCCGACGGCGAGCACGCCGGCGAGCCCCGCCAGATAAATGCCGAGCCCGAAATTGAGGCTGCGCAGGATCCGCACATTGACGCCGAGCACGGAAACGGTTTCGAGGTCGAGCGTGCCGGCGCGGATGCGCAAGCCCAGCCGCGTATAGTTCAAGATCAGGAACAGCCCCAGCACGGCGCCGGCGACCAACAGCATCATGAAGACGCGATATCCGGTCAGAAAGAAGTAATCGGTGCTGAGCGGCGCCGCGAGCCAGTTGGGGATCTGGAAGGGCAGGCTCTGCGCGCCCCAGATGAAGCGGGTGCCGTCCTGCAGCATAAAGGCGAGGCCGAAGGTCAACAGCAGGCTGTAGAGCGGGTCGCGGCCGTAGAGCCGCCGGATCAGAAAACGCTCGACCAGGATGCCGATCGCGGCGACGAGGAAGGGCGAGACGACCAGCGCGCCCCAGTATCCGAGATACGGGACGAGCGTGTAGGCGAGATAGCCGCCGACGGCGAGAAACCCGCCATGCGCGAAATTAATGACGCCCGAAAGGTTGAGGATCAGCGACAGCCCGAGCGCCATCAGCGCATAGAACGCACCGATGATCAGCCCATTGAAGATGTTGAAGAGCAGCAGCTGCGTCATGCGGCGATCGCTCGCAGAGGCCCCTCACCCAACCCTCTCCCCGTGTGCGGGGAGAGGAAGGGACCGGCGGCGCGGGAGGGTGAGGGGCCAATTCCGGCAGCGGCTACATCCATCGTGCCATCACGCCGGCCACGTCATCTTGCAGCCGGTGTCCTTGACCGGCAGCGCCGCCTGGTCGCCCTTGACGAGCTGCGTCACCTTGAACAGATCCTCGGGGTCGCTGCCCTTCGGCGCCGCCTGCGAGTGGCCGACGAAGAGCGTCGGCATCAGCTGGTTGTCGCCAACCCGGTAATAGGGATTGTTCGGCATCAGCGCGACTTCCGGAGGCAGCACCAGGCCCTGCATCGCCTTCGCCAGCTTGACCGCCTCCAGCGACTTCGCCTTGTCGGCGGCGAGTTTGCAGCTCCACACCGAGGCATAGCCGAACCAGGTGCGCGCGGTCGGCACCTTGCCGCCGCTGCGCTTCCTGATGTCGGCCACGAACTGCGCCACATGCGGCACGCCCGGCTGCTTCCAATACCATTCGAAGACCCAGTCGCCGAACAGCGCGTTGGGCGGCAAGCCCTCGTTGACTTCGAGCTCCTGCTGCGCGCCGGCGATGTGCAGCTTTTTGTCGAGGCCGAACTGTACCGACTGCTTCAGGCAGTTGATCATGTCGTCGCCCGCGAGCAACAGGATCAGCGCGTCGGGCTTGGTCGATTGCGCCTTGATCAGGTTGGCCGAGAAATCGGTCGTGCCGAGCGGCGTGAAGTCGGCGCCGAGCTTGGTGCCGTTCGCTTGCTTGAGGCTCGCCTCGAACCCTTCCTGCAGCGAGTGGCCGAAGGCGTAGTCGGTGGTGATGAAATACCATTTCTTGCCGTACTTCGTGAGCAGCAGCTTCGAAACCGAGTTGGTCTCCATGCGCGTCGTGTTGCACACGCGGAAGACGTTCCAGTGGCACTGCGTGCCGGTCACGGTGTCGGTATGGCCGCCCGGCACGATATGGAACACGCCCTTCTGAAAGGTGGTGTTCGCCATCGCCTGCGCCAGCGCCGAGTTGATGTTGCCGAGCAGGAAATTGACCTTGTCCCGGTCGATCAGCTTCAAGGCCTTTTGCACGGCCGTCGCGGTGTCGGTGCTGGTCGAATCCTCGACGATCAACTCGACCTTGCGGCCGAGGATGCCGCCCTTGGCGTTGATCTGCTCGATCGCGAGCTTGGCTCCGATCAGCTCGTTCTTGCCGAGCGCCGCGAAGGTCCCGGTCAGCGGGTTGTCGAGCCCGATCTTGACCGTTTCGGCGGCCCGCGCGGTGACGACGAAAGGCGCCGCGACCTGCGCGACACCGACCGCTGCGGCCGCCTTTATCAGGCTGCGGCGATCGAGGCTTGGCATAGAGATTCGGTGTTTCATGCGCTCCCCCCCTTTTGATCTTGAATGTACGACGGACGATGCGCCGGGCTATCCCACAGCGCGCGCGCAAAAGAAAGCAAAATCTGGGCGGCTGCGACCATGGCGCGCGGGGTCACCGGGAGCGTGCCGCGGCCCGCCGCAGGATCGCGAGCGAGACGCCCTGCGTCGCCAGCGCCACCGCGCTGGCAAGCAGAAATCCGGCGGCGACGCCGGTGCGTTCGAGCAGGCCCGCCAGCACGTAGAAAAAGCCGACGAAACCGAAAAGCCCGAGAAGCAGCCCGCGCAGCACCCGCGCCGCCGCCGCCTTGCCTTCGACATGGTGGGCGAAGACGCTGAGAACGGCGGCGAATACCGGAAAGGTCGCGAGCGTGCCGGCGAGCCTCGCCCCGAGCATCGGCGCCGCCTGCGTCAGGCCGAGGATCAGCGTGGTGGCGACGAGCATGCGCAAGGGGATGTCCCAGCGCGGGCGGGCGAGCACGAGGCGCTCGCCCGAAGGATAGCGCGGCAACAGGACGAGAGCGAGGGCGAGCGCAGCGAGCGCGGCGACAAAGAGCGCGGCGAGCGGCAGGCGCAGGAGCGCTATCGCCGCGGCGCCGGCGGCAAAACCGGCGGCGCCGGCGCAGAACGACAGCGGCCAGGCGAGGCGCTTTGCGGCAAAGGCGTAGGCGAGGGCGAAGAGCGCCTCGGCCGCCGTGCCGGCGAGCGAGCCGCCGGCCGCCTTGGCGGCGAAGACGGTGCCGTGATCGAGCGCGAGAAAGAACGCGACCGGCCCCGAGGTCAGCGGCAGGCCGACGAGCCAGCCGCCGACCGTCTGGCCCCAGCGCCGTCCGACGAGGCTGGCCGCGCCGATCAACAAGGGGCTGGCGACGAGTTTGAGAGCGAGGATGTTCATCGAGCGGGCGTCAACGGCTCCGGACGGGTCGGCGTCATGCTATGCTCGGCCGGAATGGCCGGCGAGGAAACCTGCGACGATGTCGTATGTGATGAAGGTGTTGCAGCCGGGCGAAAGCGTCGTCTATTCGGCGAGGCTCCATTGGTTCGTCTATCTCCCGGCGATCGTGCCGCTGGCGATCGCGGCGGCCCTGGCGGCGGGCGGGCTCGAGCTGCCGCAATGGCGGACCGCCTTCGAGATCGGCGCCGGCGTGTTCCTGCTGTTCGCCGCGACGACCGGGTTCCGCGCCTTCATCCGGCGGACGACGACCGAGCTGGCGATCACCAGCCACCGGGTAATCTACAAGGCGGGCCTGTTCGGCCGCCACACGATCGAGATGAGCCTTGCCAAGATCGAAAGCGTCGATGTCGACCAGTCGATCTTGGGGCGCATCTTCGGCTACGGCACGCTCGTCCTGCGCGGCACCGGCGGCAGCCTCGAACCGATCCGCAACATTGGTGATCCGCTTGGCTTCCGCAACAACATCACCGCCGGCTGACGGCGGATGCGGCGGTGCGCCCGCTCGGCATCGAACGCCGCGAGGCTGCGGCGTTTTGAACTGTTGAAATTCAGAATGAGTCGCAATATCCTCTTTCCTTCCGGCGGCGGCATGCGCTAAGCTGGCCGGCACGCGAGGAGTTTGATGCTCGGTTCCGCGCTGATCGTGTTTCGCGAGACTTTGGAGGCGGCGCTGATCGTCGCGATCGTGCTCGGCGCGACGCGCGGGGTCGCCGGCCGCGGCCGCTGGGTCGGCATGGGAATCCTCGGCGGCGCCGCCGGCGCGCTCGTCGTCGCGGCCTTTGCCGGCGCCATAGCCGAGTCGGTCGAGGGACGCGGCCAGGCGCTGCTCAACGCCGGCATCCTGATCGCCGCCGTCTGCATGCTGGCCTGGCACAACACCTGGATGAGCGCCCACGGCCGCGAGATCTCGGCCCGCATGAAGCAGGTCGGGCACGACGTCAGCGTCGGCGCCAAGCCGCTCTCCGCATTGGCGCTGGTGACGCTGTTCGCGGTGCTGCGCGAGGGATCGGAGACCGTGCTCTTCCTCTATGGGCTGATGTCCAGCGGCGCCGGCGCGGCCAGCCTGCTCGGCGGCGGCGCGCTCGGGCTGTTGGCCGGCGTGGGGCTCGGAGCAGTGCTCTATCGCGGCCTCTTGATCATCCCGGCCGGGCAATTCCTCAACGTCGTCGGCTGGCTGGTGCTGCTGCTCGCCGCCGGGCTCGCCGCCAATGCCGCGATGTTCCTGAACCAGGCGGGCCTCGTGCCGGCACTTGTGCCGCAGGTGTGGAACACCTCGTGGCTGCTCGCGCAACAGAGCTGGCTCGGCACGCTCTTGCATATCCTCGTCGGCTACAGCGACCGGCCGAGCGGCATCGAGCTCCTCTTCTATCTCGTGACCTTGGCGGCGATCCTCGGGCTGATGCGCACGGTCGGCCGTCCCTCCGCCCGGCGGATCGGCTCGGTCAAGCAGGCGCCCTGAGCCAGTTGGTATCCTGAAACGGAAATTCGCGACATGAATCGAGCCTGTCATTGCGAGCGCAGCGAAGCAATCTCACGGCGCGTAGTGCAGGAATTGCACGAGATTGCTTCGTCGCCCTCCGGGCTCCTCGCAATGACGGGCCGGAAACTGATGGTGCGAATTTTTGATCCGCGACACTAGGGCTTGGCGGCCGCCTGCTTCTGCACGTCATGGCGGTTCCACCAGCCGCCGCCCAGCGCCTGGAAGAGCGCCGCGGTGTCGGCAAAGCGGCTCGCCTGCGCCTGCACCAGGTTGACCAGCGCCTGCTGGTAGGCCTGCTCGGCCTGCAGCAGCGCCAGATACCCGACCGCGCCGAGCGCCAATTGCCGGCGGGTGATGTCGAGGCTCTTTTTCGCCGCCGCTTCGGCGGCCGCCGCCGTTTTCAGTGCGTCGGCATCCGATTTGAGCGCGTGCAGGCTGTCGGCGACGTTCTGAAAGGCGGCGAGCACAGTGCTCTTGTATTGCGCCGCCGCCTGCTCGAAGGCGGCGGCCGCGGCGCGCTTCTTGTGCAAGAGCGTGCCGGCGTCGAAGATCGTCTGAGTAACGCCGCCGGCCAAGGTCCAGAAGCCGGTGCCGGGACCGAACAAGCTTCCCAGGGTCAGCGCCGCGCTGCCGGGATTGGCGGAGAGCGAGATGTCCGGCAGCATGGCGGCGACGGCGACGCCGATCTGCGCGCTCGCGGCATGCAGGTTCGCTTCGGCGGCGCGGATGTCGGGTCGCTGCTCGACGAGCTTTGCCGGCAGGCTCACCGGCAGATCTTGCGGCAGAACGAGGGCGGCGAGGTCGAATTTCTCCGCCGGCGCCGCGCTCGGATAGCCGCCGACCAGCGCCGCCAGCTGGTCGCGCTGCTGCGCCAGCTGCTTTTGCAGCGGCGGCAGGCTCGCCGCGGCCTGTGCGAGCGCGGCCTCTTGCACCGCGACGTCGGTTCCCGCGACCTGCCCCAGCGCCAGCTGCCGCTGCAGGACGCCGAGGCTGTCGCGCTCCACTGCGATGATCTCTTGCGTCGCCGCGATCTGGCCGCGCAAGGAGGCATCCGCGATGGCGCCGGCGACGACGTTCGAGGTGAGCGTCAGGTAGGCCGCCTCGAGCTGGAAGCGCTGCGCTTCGGCCTGCGCCGCCAGCGATTCGACCTGCCGCTTGTTGCCGCCGAACACGTCGGGATCGTAGGAGACGGTCAGCTGCGCCGTGTAGAGGCTGTAATAGAGGGCGTTGTTGGCGGGCGTCGGCGACAGGATGGCGGCGGTCTTGTTGCGGCTGCCGGTGAAATTGCCGACGACCTGCGGATAGAGCGCGCCGCGGCCGGCGTAGAGGTTTTCCTGCGCCTGCCGCAAGGCTGCCTGCGCCGCCGCCAGATCGGGATTGGCGCTGAGCGCGCGCTTGACGAGGGCATCGAGCGCCGGCGAGTGAAAAAGCCGCCACCACTGCCCCGGAATGTCGAGCCCGGCGACGAAGCGCTGCGCGGCGCCGCCCCTTGCCGCCGCCGACGCCGTCGCCTTCAGCGGGCCCGGCGTATAGGCTTTGACCGCCGGGCCGGCGGGGCGCTTGAAGTCGGGGCCGACGGTGCAGCCGCACAACAGCGCCAGTGCGGCGATCGTGCGCAGCCCGCGGCCGAGTCCGCCCGTCGCCATCGCTAGCCGCCGGGCGCCGGCTGCGGCTGCCGCGCCGCGTCGCGCTCGCGGCGCGAGAAGACGTCGATCAGCACCGGCAGCACGATCAGGATCGGCAGCGGCGCGAGCAGCGTGCCGCCGACGATGACGAGCGCCAGCGGCTTCTGCACCTGGCTGCCGATGCCCGTCGAAAGGGCGGCCGGCAAGAGGCCGACGCAGGCGCCGAGACACGTCATCATGACCGGGCGCAGGCGGATATGGCAGGCGCGCGTCACGGCCGCGGCGCGGTCGAGGCCGGCATCGATCAGCGCGTTGAAATAGGAGAGGATGATGATCCCCTCCATGACCGAAATGCCGAACAGGCCGACAAAGCCGATCGCCGCCGAGACGCTGAATGGCGTGCCGGTGACGAGCAGCGCGAAGATGCCGCCGATCCACGCCATCGGCATCACGCTCGCCGCCAAGAGCGTATCGGTCAGCGAGCCGAAATTCGCGAACAGCAGCAGCGCGATCAGCGCCAGGCTCACCGGCACGACGAATTCGAGGCGTTTGAGCGCCTGCTGCAGCTCGCCGAACTCGCCGACCCATTCGATGCGGTAGCCCGCCGGCAGCTTGACCTCGCGCGCGATCCTACGCTGCGCCTCGAGGACGGTGCTGCCGAGCGGGCGGCCGCGCACGCTGAACTTGATCGGGATGTAGCGCTCCTGGTTCTGCCGATAGATGTATGAGGCGCCGGACACCAGATCGACCTTGGCGACATCGGCAAGCGGGATCTGCACGATGCCGTCGCCGCTCGGGCCTGGCGCGCCGATCATGATATGGCGGATCGCATCGAGGCTCTTGCGCTGATGCGGCGCGAGGCGGACGACGATCGGGAAATTGCGGTCGCTGTGCTCCTCGAAAAGATTGCCGGCAGCCTGCCCGCCGATCGCCGCCTGCACGGTCGCGTTGATGTCGCCCGGGGCGAGGCCATAGCGTGCGGCGCGCCGGCGATCGATGCGGATTTCGACGGTCGGCTGCCCGAGCTCGCGCCCGACATCGAGGTCGGCAATGCCGGGCACGCTGCGCAATACCCGCTCGATCGCGCGCGCCGTCCGGCCCAGCTGCGCGAGGTTGTGACCGAACAGCTTGACGGCGTTCTCGCCTTTGACGCCGGTCAGCACCTCGTCGATGTTGTCTTGCAGATATTGGGCGAACTCGAAATCGACGCCCGGAAATCGCGCCTTCAGCGCCGCGTCCATCTGGCCGACGAGCCTTGCCTTGTCGGTGCCCGCCGGCCACCTGTTCGAGTCGGCGAGCGGCGCGTAGAACTCGGCGACGAAGGGGCCGAAAGCATCGGTGCCGTCGTCCGGCCGCCCGTCCTGCGAGACGACCGTCTCGACTTCGGGGAAGCCCTTGATCACACGCCGCATGCGATCGACGTAGGGGGCCGCTTCCTCGAGCGAAACCGATTGCGGCATCGTCGCGCGGATCCACAGATTGCCTTCTTCCAGATGCGGCAGAAAAGAAAGGCCGAGGACGCGCGCCGCGAGCGCTGCGGCGGCCGCGAGCACGAGGATGCCGCCGAGGCTCAAGATGCGGTTGGCGAGGGCGAATTCGAGGACCGGCCGATAGAGGCCGCGCAGCCGGCGTACGAGCCGCGTCTCGATGTCGCCGATCTTTGCCGGCAGGAGGAGCGCCGACAAGGCCGGCGACACCGTGAAGGTCGCGATCACGCCGCCGAGGATGGCGTAGCCGTAGGTCCTCGCCATCGGGCCGAAAATGTGCCCCTCGACGCCCGACAGCGTGAACAGCGGCACGAAGCCGGCAAGGATGATCGCGGCCGAAAAAAAGATCGCCTGGTTGACTTCGCCCGCCGCCCGGAAGATCGCCAGCGCCTTGCCGGAAAGGCCCGCCTCGCCTTCAGGCGCCGCCGGGGCGTAGGTCGGGCCGGCCTCGCCCTCGCGCAGATGGCGGAAGATGTTCTCGACCATGATCACGGTGGCGTCGACGATCAGCCCGAAATCGATTGCGCCGACCGACAGGAGGTTCGCCGACTCGCCGCGCAACACCAGGATCGTTACCGCAAAGAAGAGCGCGAAGGGGATCGTCGCGGCGACCACGACGGCGCTCTTCAGATCGCCGAGAAAGAGCCATTGGACAAAAAAGATGAGGAGGATGCCGAGCGTGACGTTCTCGAGCACGGTGCGGGTCGTCACGAGGATCAGCTTCTTGAAGTCGTAGAGCGTCTCGAGATGCACGCCGGGCGGCAGCGTGCCGCCGGCGTTGAGCTTCTGCACCTCCGCCTCGACGCGGCGCACCACCGGCAAGGCCTTCTCGCCGCGGTGCATCAGCACGATGCCCTCGACGATGTCGTTGTCGTTGTCCTGCCCGGCGATGCCGAGGCGCGGCTCGTGCCCGACCGTGACCTCGGCGATGTCGCCGATCCGCACCGGCGAGCCGTTGTTGGCGCTCAACATCGTGTTGCGGATCTGCGCCATCGAGCGGATCAGGCCGAGGCCGCGCACGACGGCCGCCTGCGGCCCGAAATTGACGGTCTGGCCGCCGACGTCGGCGTTGCTGTTGTTGAGCGCCGAGAGCACTTGCGGCACGCTGAGGCCGGCGGCGACGAGGCGGTTCTGGTCGACCCCGACCTCGTAGGTCTTGGTCTTGCCGCCCCAGCCGGTCACGTCGGCAATCCCCGGCACGGCGCGGAAGCGGCGCTCGAGGATCCAGTCCTCGATCGTCTTCAGGTCGGTCAGGCTGTAGCCGGGGCCGACGACCCGGTAGCGGTAGATCTCGCCGATCGGGCTGTCTTCGGAGATATCCGGCTGGGCGCCGTTCGGCAGCGGCCCCAACTGCGCAAGGCGGTTGATCACCCATTGCCGCGCCTCGTCATAGGTGAAGGCGTAGGTGAACTGGGCGACGATGTCGGACAACCCGAACAGCGAGATCGACTGCAACGACGAAAGATGCGGCACGCCGCTCAGCTGCACCTCGAGCGGGATCGTGATGTAGCGCTCGGTCTCCGCCGCCGATTGCCCGGGGTTGAGCGTCACCACCTCGACGAATGGCGGCAGCGGGTCGGGATAGGCCTCGATGTCGAGCCGGGCAAAGCTGAGCAGCCCGGCGCCGAACAGAAAGACGAGCAACAGCACGACGAGCACGCGCCGCTTCAGCGCGAAGGCGACGATCTGGCTCATGGCGCCGGCGGGGGAAGGACCCTGTACCCATCCCTCGCCCCCTCACCTCCCTCCCCCGCCAGCGGGGGAGGGTTAGGGTGGGGGCTGCGGAGAGAAGGAGGGATAAACCCCCTCCCTGACCCTCCCCCGCCTGCGGGGGAGGGAAAATACGGCGCGGCCTTCGGCGGCGGCCGCATCACTCGCCGCCGGCCGCCTGGTCGATGAAGAGCGCGCCGCGCGTCACGATCTTTTCGCCGGCCGCGAGGCCCGAGGCGATCTCGACCATGCCGTGCCGGACGAGCCCCGTGCGCACCCGGCGCGCGGCGAGCGTGCCGTGCGGCCCGACGACCCAGAGGCGCGCGGCATTGCCCTCGTAGACGACCGCCGCTTCAGGCACCGCCGGCTTTTCGACCGCCGGGCCGGTCATGATGTCGAAACGGGCGAACATCATCGGCTTCAGCGCGCCCCCGGGATTCTCGACATCGGCGCGCACCGGCAGCCGGTGCGTTCCGGCGTCGATGCCCGAAGCGACCCACGAGATCCTGGCGCGGAAGATGCGGCCGGGATAGGCGAGCACGTGCACCTCGGCCGGCTCGCCGAGGCGGATGCGCGGCGCGTCCGCCTCGCGGACATTGGCAACGAGCCATACCACCGACAGATCGCCGATCGTATAGACCGGGTTCGAGGCGCCGTTGGCGGCGCTGTTGATGTATTGGCCGAGGCCGACCTGGCGCTGCGTGACGGTGCCGCCGATCGGCGCCGTGACATCGGCGACCGGGTCGATGCGCCCCGTCGGAGCACCTTCGAGCGCGGCGATCTCGGATTCGCTCTTGCCGAGGATGCGCAGCCGGTTGCGCACGGCGGCGAGCGCGATTTCGGCGGTGCGCAGATTGTTGCGCGCGCCGGTCAGCTCGGCCTGGCTCTGCTGCCAGTCCTTCAGCGCCCCGCCTTTCGCCAGATAGAGCTGATGCTCGCGCTCTTCGGCGGTTTTCGCGAGATCGAACTGCGAGCGCGCCGTCGCGAGCGCGGCGACGGCGGCGATCAGGTCGTTCTGCGCCTGCACGATCTCGCTCGCCTCGACCGCCATCAGCGGCTGGCCGCGATCGACGGTCTGGCCGGTCTTGGCGAGGATTTTGACGACCCGCCCGGAATAGGGGGAAAACACCGGCGTCGTGCGGTCGTCGTCGATCGCGATGTTGCCCTCGGCCTCGACCGCAGGGCGGAACGTCATGTTCTTGACGACCGCGACCTCGATCCCGGCCCAGGCCTCCTTGCTCGGCCGGAAGGTGCCGGGCGAAGTCGGCGGCGCCGTCGGCGTCGAATAGGCCGAAGCCGTCCCCGCCGGCCGGAAGGCGTGAAAGCCGAGGCCGGCGGCCGCCGCGGCAGCCGCGATGATCGCCAGCTGCGTGCGGCGCGCAAGATGCATGGGCATGGCACTCACCCGGATGCCCGATGGCGCGGCAGCCTAAATGCCGCCGGCTCTCCGCAGCCTTGCGGCCGGATTACCATTTGGCAATCCGGCCGCGCGCCGTGCGCTCAACCGGCGATCGCCGCTCGGCTCGGCTGCCGCGGGCTCGCGCTTGCCGACGGCGCGGCAGCGCTGCGCGGCAGCGCGATGCGGGCGAGGAGGCCCGGCTCGGCGTCCTCGAGCGAGAGCGTGCCGCCGTGCAATGCCGCGACGGCGCCGACGATCGACAGGCCGAGGCCATTGCCGGGCAGGCTGCGGCTGCGGTCGAGCCGGTAGAAGCGCTCGACGACCCGCGCGCGCTCGGCGGCGGGAACGCCGGGGCCGTTATCGGCGACGCGGATCGTCACGCCGTCCTCCTCGCAGCCGACCGCGATCCGCACGCGGGCGCCGGCGCCGGCGTATTTGAGGGCGTTGTCGATCAGGTTGGCGACCGCGCTCGCCAGCAGCTGCCGGTCGCCGAGCGCGACCGCGGCGGCATCGAGATCGGTCGTCAGCGCGATGCCGTGCGCCTCGGCCGCGGCGTCGTACAGCTCGACGACATCGGCGACGACATCGCCGAGCGGCACCGGCGCAAAGCTCTGCCGCCGCGCCCCGGCCTCCGCCTCGGCGATCTGCAGCAGCCGGTCGAACACTCCGATCAGCTCGTCGATCTGCCCGATCGCAGCGCGTGCCGCGAGCGGCAGCGCGCCGCGGCCGGCACCCCTTCGCAGCGCCTCGTCGAGCTGCCCGCGGATGCGCCCCAAGGGCGTGCGCAGATCGTGCGCGATCGCATTCGAGACGTGACGCACCCCGTCCATCAGGTGCTCGATGCGGTCGAGCATGCGGTTGATGTCGCGCCCCAAACGGGCGAACTCGTCGCCGACGCCGGCGATCGGAATGCGCCGGCTCAGATCGCCGGCTTCGATGTCGAGGGCGGCGCGGCGGATGGCGGCGATCCGCCGTTCGAGCCGGCGCCGGAAGAGCAGCGCCCCGAGGATCGCGAGGAAGAGCGCGAAAAGGCCGCCGCCGAAGAGGGCCCGCCAGACGAGCAGCCGGATCTCGCGCTGGTCGCGCATGTCGCGGCCGACCACCAGGATGTCGCCGTTTGCCAGCCGGCGCGGCAAGAGGCGGCTGATCGAGGGCCGCCCGGCGCGGGTGACCGGCTCGTCGCTGAAGCGCCCGAAGGGTATCGAATTCGGCTGCCAACCGCTGAGATTCCCGACGATCTTGGCGCCGTTGCGAGCGGTCAGCAGATACACTTCGGTATCCTCGTCGCCGCTGTTGTCGCCGAGCCGGTCGACGATCATCCGGCGAACCGCGTCGCCGCCGCCGGCGCGGTACTCGGCGTCGAACTGGTTGGCGAGCGCGCTCAGCTGCGCGTCGGTGTCGCGCGCCAGCACCCCGATCGTCGCGACATAGAAGATCGCCAGGATGACCGCCATCGAACCGACGACGAGGAGCCAGTAGCCGAGCGCCAGGCGAAACGCGACGCTGCCCCAGATCCTACGCATCGGCCGAGATCATGTAGCCGACGCCGCGCAGCGTCCGTAAGAGGGCCGGCGAGAAGCCCTTGTCGATCTTGTTGCGCAGCCGGCTGATCTGCACGTCGACGACGTTGGTCTGCGGATCGAAATAGTAGTCCCACACGCCTTCGAGCAGCATCGTGCGCGTCACCACCTGGCCCTGCCGGCGGACGAGGAACTCGAGCAGGCGGAACTCGCGCGGCTGCAAGGCGATCGGCTTGTCGGCGCGCACCGCCCGGCGGGTGCGCAGGTCGAGCCGCAGATCGGCGATCGTCAATTCGCGCGCGTCCTCGCGCGGCCGGGCCCGGCGCTCCAGCGCCTCGGCGCGCGCGAGCAGCTCGGAAAAGGCGAACGGCTTCGTCAGATAGTCGTCGCCGCCGCTGCGCAAGCCCTTGACGCGCTCGTCGAGGCTGGCGAGCGCCGACAGGATCAGCACCGGCGTCGTCTTGCCGAGGGCGCGCAGCGTGCCGACGATCGCCAGCCCGTCGACGCCGCCCGGCAGCATGCGGTCGAGAATGACGATGTCCCAGCTCTGGTTGCTCGCGAGATCGAGCCCGGCGAGCCCGTCGCGGCACAGGCTCGCGACGTGGCCGGCCTCCGCCAGCCCGTTGCAGATGTAGCGGGCGGTTTCCGCCTCATCTTCGATGACAAGGCACCGCATGCCGATACCCGATCGATCCCCCGCCCCGCCGGCGCTCTCCCGTCGCCGCCGCTGCAACCGTTCTTACAAGAGCCGCGCGCCGACGGCAATTGCGAGGAGGGCGCCGCGGGTTGACAATCGCCCGAGGGCTGGCGTTGATCTCGCCGATCCGCGAGCCGGAGAGGATTGGCGCATGAGCAGCACGCAATCGGTCCTCGCAGGCAGGCTGCCCGCCGCGCCGAAGAATTTCGGGCGCCGGCCCGCGCGCCGCCCGCTCTACGGCTCGGACTTCGGCTGGGCGATCGCCTTTGTCGCGCCGTACGCGGCGGTGTTCTTCGGCTTTGTCGTCTATCCTTTCGGCCGCGCGTTGTGGATGGGCGGCAGCCCGTCGCTCTACGCCCAGCTGATTTCCGACCCGCTCTATGCGACGGCGGTCGTCAACACCCTGTTGTTCGTCGGCCTCGGCGTCAATTTGACGATGTTCCTCGCGCTTTTGCTGTCCGGCTTTTTCCTGCGTCCGCGCGCGTGGATCAGGGCGCTCCTGGCCGTCTTCGTCGTGCCCTGGCTGATCGCGGCGGCGCAGGCCTGCATCTCTTTTCATTGGATGCTGATCAGTCCGCAAGGCATGCTCGATGGGCTCATTTCGGCGCTCTTCGGCTTCGACGGTCCGGTCTGGTTCGGCAACCGCTGGCTGGCGCTCGGATCTGACATCGCGGTCTACATCTGGAAATGGCTGCCGTTGTGGACCGTCATCCTGATCGCCGGGCGTTTGACGATCCCGCGCGATGTTTACGATGCGGCGGCGGTTGACGGGGCGACCGGCTATCGCCGTTTCGCACATGTCACCTTCCCGCTGCTGGCAAACCTCTATCTCGTCTGCACGCTGCTGTTCGCGCTGTGGACGCTTGGCGAATTCACGATCCCCTATCTTGTATCGAACGGCGCGCCGGGAGGGGCGACGGAAGTCCTCGCGACGCTCGGCTTCCACTACGCCTTCGACCTCAGCGAGCCGGCGCTCGGGACCGCGGCGGTAATGTCGGCGCTGCCGGTGCTGATCCCGATCGTGATCGTCCTGATGAAGCGGCTGGAGATGCGCGAGGTGCAGCTGTGAGCGCCGCCCCGGCGCTTGGCGCGGCGGCGCGGCGGCGCGGTCGGCTGCGCCGCGGCCTTGTCGAGGCGGGCTCGGCGGTGCTCGGCCTCGCTCTCCTCATCTGGTCGCTGTTGCCCCTCTACAATCTCTTCCTGATCGCCCTCGACCCGGAAGAAGGCGAAATCGAGTTCGACGGCAATCTCTGGCCGCCCTCGCCCTCGCTCGCCGCCTTCCGGGACGTCGTGACGCAGCAGGCGCGCTATCTCGAGCATTTCTGGCGCCTGTTCGGCAACAGCCTCTACATCGGTCTGGCGACGATGGTTCTGACGGTGCTGATCGGCTCGCTGGCCAGCTTCGCGGTGAACCGGCTGCGCCTCGGCCGAGCCTCGCTGCTGACCAACGCAGCGCTGCTCACCTACGCGATCCCGGCCTCGTTCCTGATCGTGCCCTATTACCGGATGATGCACGATTACGGGCTGTTGAATAACCCCTGGGCGGTCATTGCGGCGCAGGTGACGTTTGCGACGCCGTTTGCGATCCTGATCCTGCAGCTCTACGGCCGGCTGATCCCGCTCGAGCTCGACGACGCGGCGCGGCTGGACGGCGCCTCCGTCCTGCAGGTCTATCTGCGGATCTATCTGCCGCTGATGACGCCGGCGCTGGCGGTCGTCGGCTTCTACGCCTTGCTGCTCGCCTGGAACGACTATCTCTACCAGGCGGTGATGCTGTCGGTGAAAAACATGACCGTCTCGGTGACCCAGGGCAATCTGTTCGTCGACATCGACGCGCCGTGGAACTCGATGATGGCCGCCGCCATCATTTATGTGCTGCCGCCGATCGTGTTGTTGTTCACGCTCAGGCGCCATGTCGTCGCGAGCCTGATGATGAACGCCAAGCGGTAGCGGCCCCCGGGTCGGATGCGACGGAAAAAGCGGCGCGCCTTTGCCGCCGTCGTGCTGGCATTGCTGTCGGGCGTCCCGGAAAGGGCGAACGCGGAAGACCGGCTGACCGGCGATTGGGATGGGCTGCGCACACGGTTGTCGAAAGACGGTCTCGAACTGGGGATCGTCTATATCGGCGAGAGTTTCGGGGATCTTGCGGGCGGGGTCCATCAGGGGACGATCTACGAGGGACGCCTCGCTGTTGCGCTCGATGTCGATCTGAAAAAGCTCGCCGGCTGGCAAGGAGCGAGCGCGCATGCGAGCATGTACCAGATCCACGGCCACGGGCCCTCCGACAATCTTGCCGGCAACATGCTGGATGTCAGCGGCATCGAGGGGTTGCCCTCGACGCGCCTCTTCACGCTGTGGCTGCAGCAGGATCTGTTCGGCCGCCGGTTGTCCGTCCGCCTCGGTCAGCTCGCGATGGACGACGAGTTCATGATCAGCGACAACTCGGCGAACCTCGTCAACGCCACCTTCGGCAACCCGGCGATCAACTATGAGAACATGATCGCCGGCGGGCCGATCTATCCGGTCGCCGATCCGGGCCTGCGGGTGCGGCTGAAGGCGCGCGACGACGTCGCGCTGCTGGCGGCGGTGTTCAGCGCCAATCCCGGCGGCAGCAACTGCCCCGTCAACGTAGATCTCTGCGACCCGAGCGGCACCACCTTCAGCTTCAGCGGCGGCACACTCTGGATCGCCGAGCTGCAATATTCGATCAATCGGGAGAAGGGCGCGACCGGGCTCCCCGGCGCCTACAAGCTCGGCGGCTGGCACGAAACTGCGGCGTTCGCGGACCAGCATCTCGGGTTCGATGCAGCGGGGAACGTAGTCTCGCTCGCCTCGCCCGATGCGGTGCGCGAACTCTTTCACGGCGGCGAATACGCCCTCTACGCCGTCGCCGACCAGATGTTGTGGCGAGAGCCGGGAACGGAAGATCTCGGGTTGAGCGGCTTTCTGCGGCTCGGCGCAGCGCCCGCCGACCGCAGCTTCATATCGTTCTATGCCGATGGCGGGCTCAGCTGGAAGGGGCTCGTCCCCGGTCGTCCGGACGACCTCGCGGTCCTCGGCCTCGCCTACGCCGCGGTCAGCCCCGCCGCGGCGGGGCTCGACCGCGACCGGGCGGCGCAGATTCCCGGATACCCGATCCGCGATCACGAAGCGGTCGTCGAGCTCACTTACCTGCTGCAGGTTCGGCCCTGGCTGGTCGTTCAGCCCGATCTGCAATATGTGATCCACCCCAACGGCAACGTACCGAACCCGAAGAGCCCGCCGGCCCCGATTCCCGACGCGCTCGTCCTCGGTCTCAGAACGACAATCACGTTCTGAGCGGCAAGAGGCGCGGTTCGAAGGTAGTGGGTCATTTTGATTGACCCACTACCGGTTCGAAGATCTGCTTGCAGGCCGAACGAGATCGTGATCCACCAGAGGTTTCATGGAGATCGAATCAAGAGCGTGTAATGATGGCTGTAGATGAGCGGCATACTCGCCGGCGGGTCGTGGCGGTTTGCACCCTTGCGGCCGCGCTGGCGCTGTGGCCGGCGGCGCCGCGGGCGCAACAGGCGGCGAGCCCGGCAACAAGCCCGCCAGCTAGCACGGCAGCCAGCACGGCAAAGAACACCAACGCGGCGTTTACCGGCGCCTATCACGTCGCGAGCCCGATCCATCAGACACTGACCGGCGACTGGGCCGGGCTGCGCGACCGGCTCGACGAGCGCGGCATCGAAATCGGCATCGAATATGTCGGCGAGGGTTTCGCGGATGTTTCGGGCGGCATCCACCAGGGGACGATCTACGAAGGCCGGCTGGAGGTGGGGCTCCATCTCAATCTGGAGAAGCTCGTCGGCTGGCCGGGCGCCAGCTTCCACGCCAGCGCCTTCCAGATCCACGGCCATGAGCCGTCCGCCAATCTCGCCGGGAACCTCTTGACCGTCAGCGGGATCGAGGCGTTTCCAACCACCCGGCTCTTTACGCTGTGGCTGCAGCAGGAGCTGTTCGGGGAAAAGCTGTCGGTACGGCTCGGTCAGCTCGCCGCCGATGACGAGTTCTTCATCAGCGAAACCGCGGCCGACCTCGTCAACGCCACTTTCGGCTGGCCGGGCCTGACCGCGCTCGACATGACGGCCGGCGGCCCGGCCTATCCGCTGGCGACCCCCGGATTCCGCATAAAAGTGCAGCCGAACGACAATCTCGCCTGGCTGACTGGGGTGTTCAGCGGCAATCCGGCCGGCAGCCATTGCGCCGAGGAGCCGCAGATCTGCGACTCGAGCGGCACCGCCTTCAGCCTTGCCGGCGGCGTTCTCGTGATCAGCGAGGTGCAGTACTCGATAAATCAGGGAAAGAAGGCGGCGGGGCTTCCCGGCACCTACAAGTTCGGCTTCTGGCGCGAGAGCGGCAGCTTTCGCGACCAGCATTTCGGGGTTGACGCCGCGGAGGATGAGGTCTCGCTAGGCTCCGGCGAGGCCGTGGCGCCGGTGCTGCAGCACGGCGATTTCGGGATCTATGCGATCGCCGACCAGACGCTCTGGCGCTTGCCGGGCGAGGGCGAGCGCGGGCTCAACGGCTTCCTGAGGCTGGGCGGGGCGCCCGCCGACCGCAATCTCGTCTCGTTTTACGCCGATGGCGGCTTCGGCTTCAAAGGCCCGATCCCCGGCCGCGACGACGACAATGTCGTCTTCGGCGTCGCCTATGCCAAGATCAGCCCCGACGCAATCGAGAGCGATGAAAGCGCACAATTGTTAAGCCCGGGGTTGCCGGTGCGCAGCTACGAAACCGCGATCGAGCTGACTTATCTGGCGAAAGTCATGCCGGGCTGGGTGATCCAGCCCGACCTGCAATACGTCATCCACCCGGGCGGCGGCGTGCCGAACCCGGGCGGCGGCGCCGGGACGATCCCCAACGCGCTGCTCTTTGCGCTCAGAACCCGCCTGACCTTCTGAGAGGGGCGCGTCAGGCCCGGACGGGGACGCCCTTTTCTTCGAGCACCTGCTTCAGTTCGCCCGTCTCGTACATCTCGCGGATGATGTCGCAGCCGCCGACGAACTCGCCCTTGACGTAGAGCTGCGGGATCGTCGGCCAGTTCGAGAATTCCTTGATGCCCTGGCGGATCGCCGGGTCGGAGAGCACGTCGACGCCTTTGAACTTGACGCCGAGGTGGCTCAGGATCTGCACCACCGCGGCCGAGAAGCCGCATTGCGGGAAGACCGGCGAGCCCTTCATGTAGAGCACGACCGTGTTGTCGGCGATATCCTGGCGGATGCGTTCGTGTACGGTGCTGTCCATTTTCGTGGTCCTCGGTTTGGCGTATTTCGGTTGACCGTTATTCGTCATACCGGCGAAGGCCGGTATCCATGTCGGCCGTGGGTCCCGGCCTTCGCCGGGACGACGAGAAATTCGAGAGTTTGCCCGCCATCCGGCTCTCAATCCTCGGGCGCGGCGGTTTGCAGCGCGAGCGCGTGCAATTCGTTGCCCATCCGCCCGCGCAGCGCCTGATACACCATCTGATGCTGCTGCACGCGGCTCTTGCCCCGGAAGGCCCCGGAGACGACATGCGCGGCGTAGTGGTCGCCGTCGCCGCGCAGATCCTCGATCGTGATTTGCGCGTCCGGCAGGCTCTCCTTGATCAGGCGCTCGATCAGCGCCGCGTCCATCGCCATCGACAGGTGTCCCGGATCAGCCCTGCGCCATGTAATGGGCGAGCCATGCCTCGTTTGTCGCCTTGAGCGCAGAGACGGATATGGCATTGCGGCCGAAAAGTGTCAACGCGGCCCCCTCGACCGTGCCGATCCGCCGCGCCGGGACTTGCGCGGCATGCGCGGCGGCGAGTAGCGACTCGGGCTCGGCGGTTTCGACGAGATAGCGCGCCTGGTCCTCGCCGAACCAGAAGGCGTGGGCCGGCAAGTCCCCTGTCGCGGCTTCGAGCCGCGCCCCGCGCATGCCTGCCATCGCCATCTCGGCGAGCGCGACGAGAAGGCCGCCATCTGAGAGGTCGTGGCAGGCGGCGACGCGCCCCGCGAGGATCTGCCCGCGCACGAAATCGCCGTTCCGCTTTTCGGCGGCGAGGTCCACGGGCGGCGGCGCGCCGTCCCTGCGGTCCTCGATCTCGCGCAAATAGATCGAGGCGCCGAGATGGCCCTTTGTCTCGCCGACGAGAATCAGCGCGTCGCCCTCGCGCTTCAGGCCGAGATCGATGGCGCGCGCCGCATCGGCCAGGAGGCCGACGCCGCCGATGACCGGGGTCGGCAGAACCGCCTCGCCCATCGTCTCGTTGTAGAGCGAGACGTTGCCGGAGACGACCGGGTATTGAAGCGCGAGGCAGGCCTCGCGCATGCCCGCGACGGCGCCGACCAGCTCGCCCATGATGCGCGGGCGCTCGGGATTGCCGAAATTGAGGCAATTGGTGATCGCCAGCGGCAGCGCCCCGACCGCGGAGAGGTTGCGCCAGCTTTCGGCGACGGCCTGCATGCCGCCCCGCTTCGGGTCGGCGCGGCAGTAGCGCGGCGTGCAATCGGTCGCGAGCGCCAATGCCTTCCCCGAGGGCGCGACGCGGATGACGGCCGCGTCGCCGCCCGGGCGCTGCACCGTATTGCCCTGGACGAGGTGGTCGTACTGCTCCCAGATGCGGCGCTTCGAGGACAGGTCGGGCGAGCCGAGCAGCCGCGACAGGCACGCGACGGGGTCGCGCTCGGGCAGCGAAGAGGGATCGATCTCGGCCGCCGGCGCGCGAGCTTCGTAGGGGCGCTCATAGAGCGGCGCCTCGCCGACCAGCGGCGCGATCGGGATCTCGGCGGCGACGGCGCCGTCCTTTTTGAGGACGAGCCGGCCGCTGTCGGTGACCCGCCCGATCACCGCGAAGTCGAGCTGCCATTTCTCGAACACCCGGCGCGCCTCATCTTCGCCGCCGGGCTTGAGGATCATCAGCATCCGCTCCTGGCTCTCGCTCAGCATGATCTCGTAGGCGGTCATGCCCGCTTCGCGCACCGGCACGCGGTCGAGATCGAGCTCGATGCCGAGCCCGCCCTTGCCCGCCATTTCGACCGAGGAGGAGGTGAGCCCGGCCGCGCCCATGTCCTGGATCGCGACGATCGCCTCGCCCGCCATCAGTTCGAGGCAGGCTTCGAGCAGCAGCTTTTCGGTGAAGGGGTCGCCGACCTGCACGGTCGGGCGTTTCTCGCCGGCGTCGCCGCCGAACTCGGCCGAGGCCATCGTCGCGCCGTGGATGCCGTCGCGCCCGGTCTTGGCGCCGACATAGACGACGGCGTTGCCCGGCCCGGAGGCGCGCGAATAGAAGATGCGGTCGGCGCGGGCCAGCCCGACGCACATCGCGTTGACGAGGATGTTGCCGTTATAGGCCGGGTCGAAGCCGCATTCGCCGCCGACCGTCGGCACGCCGATGCAATTGCCGTAGCCGCCGATGCCGGCGACGACGCCGGAGAGCAGGTGCCGCGTCTTCGGGTGATCGGGGCTGCCGAAGCGCAACGAATCGAGCAGCGCCACCGGCCGCGCGCCCATCGTGAAGACGTCGCGCAGGATGCCGCCGACGCCGGTCGCCGCCCCCTGATAGGGCTCGATGAAGGAGGGGTGGTTGTGGCTTTCGATCTTGAAGACGACCGCCTCTCCGTCGCCGATATCGACGATTCCGGCGTTCTCGCCGGGGCCGCAAATGATGCGCGGCCCCGTCGTCGGCAGGGTCTTGAGCCAGGTTTTCGAAGATTTGTATGAGCAGTGCTCGCTCCACATCGCGGAGAAGATGCCGAGCTCGACGAGGTTCGGCGCGCGGTCCAGAATGGCGGAGGCGCGGGCGAATTCCTCCTTTGTCAACCCGTGCTCGGCGGCGAGCGTTTCGGTGGCCGCGCCAGTCACTGCAGCGCGCCGACGAGCCCTTCGAAGAACGCGCACCCGTCCGTGCCTCCGAGCAGCGGATCGGTGGCGTTCTCGGGATGCGGCATCAGGCCCAGGACGTTGCGGCTGTCGTTGAAGATGCCGGCGATCGAGCGCGCCGAGCCGTTGAAATTCGCGTCTTCGCTCAGCCCGCCCGCTTCGTCGCAATAGCGGAAGGCGACGAGGCCCTTGTCCTCGAGCCGGTCGAGCGTCTCGGCGTCGGCCGTGTAGTTGCCGTCGTGATGCGCGACCGGCACGCGGATCACCCCGCCCGCCTCATAGCCGCAGGTGAAGATCGTCTGGCTGTTCTCGACGCGCAGGCGGACGTCGTGGCAATGGAAGGCGAGCGAGCGGTTCGGCAGCAATGCGCCGGGCAGGATCCCCGCCTCGGTCAGCACCTGAAAGCCGTTGCAGACGCCGAGGATCGGCACGCCGGCAGCGGCCCGCACGCGGATCTCGCGCATGACCGGTGAATGCGCCGCCATCGCGCCGCAGCGCAGATAATCGCCATAGGCGAAGCCGCCGGGGAGCGCGATCAGGTCGAGGTCGGGGATCTCCGAATCGCCGTGCCAGAGAAAGATCGGTTTCTGCCCCGTCGCACGCTGGAAGGCGGCGGCAAGGTCGCGCTCGCGGTTCGAGCCCGGGAAGACAACGATGCCGGCTTTCATCGAAGCCGCTACTCCAATGAGTCCCGGCCGGAGCCTGTCCTCGGGCCGCGCGAAGCGCGGACCCGCGGGTCGGGACGACAGGCGTTTGATCTGCCTCGGGCACTCAGCATAATTCGATCGCGTAGTTCTCGATGACCGGGTTGGCGAGGAGTTCCTTGCACATCCGTTCGGCCGCCTCGCGCGCACGTTCGGGATCGCTCTCGCCCAGCTCGATCTCGATCAGCTTGCCCTGCCGCACCTCGCCGACATCCCGGAAGCCGAGCGCGTGCAGCGCGTTGCCGATCGCCTTGCCCTGCGGATCGAGAACGCCCGGCTTCAGCCGCACATGAATGCGCGCCTTGATGCTCATGCCTTGATATAGCCGCGCGTCCGCGCCCCGACAATGGCGACTGCCCCCTCCCGTTCCCTCCCCCGCTTGCGGGGGAGGGTTAGGGTGGGGGCTCGGGCGTCATGACGTCCCGCCACGGCGCCGGCTGCGGCTCCCAAGCGGCGAATCGGAAGACCGGCCGGCGGCCGGCTTCGTTCGGCACCGGGATCGCCAGCAGCGCGCTCGACACGGTGCCGTAGCCGCGCCCCGTGCGGAACCTGAGCGCGGCGTTTTCCGACTCGCCCGGCGGCTTCTCGGGGCTGGCGAGCAATTCCTGCCAGGCCTCCCAGCCGGCCGTTCCCGGGTCGGGCGGCGCGGCCGCGGCAAAACGCGGACGGGCGAGCGCGAGGCGCCGCTCGGACACATCGTCGAGGTCGCCGGCGGCGATCAGCGACAGGCCTTCCTCGACCGGCCGGCATTCGACGCGTTTGCCCCCGGCATGGCGCAGCCAGAAGACGTCGCGGCTGTCGCCGACGACGAGGTTGAAGGTGCGGTAGGCGGCGGGGTCGAGCGCGCTGAGCGCGGCGGCCGCCTCGACCGCGTCGGCGTGGTCGAGCGCCTCCAGCACCAGTTCGCCGCGCGAACGCAGACCCGGCTGCGGCCCCAAGGAGCCGTGTCGGTTGAGAATTGCCGCCGCCACCCCCCAGTCGTTCAGCCCGAGCCAGGAGCCGCCGGCCAACAGGTCGAGCCCGGCCACCACCTCGGGCCGGTCCGGCCAGTGCCGGCCGGGGACGCGCCACGGCCGGTCGATCATCTCGTCGCGGTTGGCGGCGAAGACGAGCGGCCAGGGGTGGTCGGGCCGGCGCAGGATCACCAGCGTGCACATCGATGCGCCTCCCGCCGCCGGCCGAGTGTGCTATCGTCGCGGCAAGTGCTGTGCAGCGAGAGGACCATGACCACCTTCGACAACCGCGAAAAAGAATTCGAAGCCCGCTTCAAGCACGATCAGGAGTTCCGCTTCAAGGTCACCGCGCGGCGCAACCGGCTTTTGGGGCTGTGGGCGGGCGGGCAATTGGGGCTTTCGGGCGAGGCGGCGCAAACCTATGCGAAATCCGTCGTCGACGCCGAATTCGCGCCGGGCGGCGACCGGCACGTCGTCGACAAGATCGCCGCCGACTTCACGGCGAAGGGATTGCCGCTGTCGGCGGCGCAGGTCCGTTTCGCGCTCGACCGCTTCGCCGAGGAAGCGAAAAAACAGCTGATGGCGGAATAGCGGCCGCCGCTCAGCGCCTCTTGTCGCGCCCGCCGGCCTTTGCGGCGCGGCCGAAATCGACGCTCGCCGGGCCGAGCTTTTCGTGCAACGCATCGAGTGCCGCTTCCAGCCGGCGCGGCCGGCCTTGCGTCTCGTCGAAGAGCGTCGGCCGGTCCGCTTCGCGCGCATCGGCGAGCGCGTCGGCGCCGACCCCGATCAGGCGGAAGCGCGTCGCGCCGTCGGCTTCGCCGGCGAGCAGCGCCTGCGCCGTGCGGTAGAGCGTCGCGGCAAGCTGGGTCGGTTCCGCCAGCCGCCGCGCCCGCGTGCGGATGCGGAATTGCGCGGTCTTCAATTTGAGCGTCGCGGTGCCGGCGGCGAGCCCGGCTTCCTTCAATCGCGCCGACACCGTCTCGCACAGCGGCCACAGGATGCGCGCCAGTTCTTCCGGGTCGGCGATATCGTGCGCAAAGGTGGTCTCGGCCGAGATCGAGCGGGTCGGGGCGTGCGCCTCGACATGGCGCGAGTCCTCGCCGCGGGCGAGATGCGCGAGCCGCGCCCCCAGCCGGCCGTAGCGCCGCGCGAGGTCGCGCTCGTCCTCGCGCGCCAATTGGCCGACGAGCGTGATGCCGTCGGCGGCCAGCCGGCGCTGCATCGCCGCGCCGACGCCCCACAGGATGCCGACCGGCTTGTCGGCGAGGAAGGCCGCCGCCCCGCTCCTCGCCAGCACCGCGAAGCCGCGCGGCTTGTCGAGGTCGGAGGCGATCTTGGCGAGGAATTTGTTGTCGCTGAGGCCGATCGAGACGGTGATGCCGAGTTCGTCCTCGACATGCCGGGCGAGCCGCGCCAAGAGCTGCGCCGGCGCCGCGGCGTAGAGGCTCTGCGTCCCCGACAGGTCGAGAAAGGCTTCGTCGATCGAGAGAGGTTCGACGAGCGGCGTCAGGCGCTGCATCTCGGCGCGCACCTGGCGGCCGACCTCGCGGTATTTCGCCATGTCGGGCCGAATCACGACCGCATCCGGACACAGCGCCAATGCCCTGAACATCGGCATCGCCGAGCGCACGCCGTAGAGGCGGGCGACGTAGCAGCAGGCGAGCACGACGCCGCGCTCGCCGCCGCCGACGATGACCGGGCGGTCGGCGAGGTCGGGCCGCTCGCGCTTTTCGACGGTCGCGTAGAAGGCGTCGCAATCGATATGCGCGATCGAAAGGCTCGCGAGCTCGGGATGGCCGACGAGCCGCGGCGAGCCGCAATGCGGGCAGCGCTCGCCGCCGGCCGCGTCCTGCATCAACAAGGCGCAGTCGCGGCAGAGCGTCGTCACGCCTCCGCCTCCTGGCGCCACAGCCAGGCGGCGCCCCGCACGCCGCTCGCGGCGCCGTGCCGCGGCGGCAAGAGACGCGTCGTCACCGCGTCCGAAAAGATGTACGGCAACCACAATTGCGGCACGCGCTCATAGAGCATGGCGATTTCCGACATGCCGCCGCCGAGCACGATGGCGTCCGGGTCGATGAGGTTGATGACGCTCGCGAGCGCGCGGGCGAGCCGCTCGGCATAGCGTTCGAGGCTCGCCCGGCATGCCGGATCGCCGGCGGCGGCGCGGGCGGCGATCGCCGGCGGATCGACGCCGTCGCCCCCATGCCGGCGATGGTCGGCGGCGAGCCCGGGGCCGGAGAGAAAGGTTTCGATGCAGCCCTGGCGGCCGCAATAGCAGGCCGGGCCCGGCAATTCCTCCGGGCGCGGGCCGGGCAGCGGGTTGTGGCCCCATTCGCCGGCGATCGCGTTGGCGCCGGCGAGGATGCGGCCCCCGACCGCGATGCCGCCGCCGACCCCGGTGCCGAGAATGACGCCGAACACCGTGCCGAGCCCCGCCGCCGCGCCGTCTGCCGCCTCCGAGAGGGCGAAGCAGTTGGCGTCGTTGGCAAGCCGCACGGCGCGGCCGAGCGCCCTTTCGAGGTCGCGGCCGGCCGGCCGGCCGTTGAGCCAGGTCGAGTTGGCGTTCTTGACGAGCCCGGTCGCCGGCGAGATCGCCCCCGGCATGCCGACCCCGACCGTGGCAGCGATGCCGAGCGCCGCCTCGAGGCCGCGCACGAGTTCGACGACGGCGCCGATCGTCGCCTCGTAGTCGCCCGCCGGGGTTGCGACGCGACGCCGCAGCTTCACCGCCCCCGCCCGGTCGATTGCGGCGGCTTCGATCTTGGTGCCGCCGAGATCGACCCCGATGCGCAGGCTGGAGGCCATTTTCGCCCTCTCCGAAGGCAATCATCCTGCCACAGACGGCGGCCGGCCGGGCGCGATTTCAGCGCGATGCCGGCGCCGTGCCGCCCTTGACGCGCGCCGACGCTTTGCCCCAAAACCGCGCAGCGCAAGAGACCGAAGGGACGGAAACGTGGCGGAAAATCGAATGGCGCGGGCGGTGCTGCGCTCGCTTGGCGGGGTGTTGTTTCTTGTCGGGCTGGCCGCTGTCAACGCGCCGGCGGCGCGCGCCGCCGAGCCGATCGTCGTCGGCGCGACGATCTCGCAGACGGGCCCGCTCGCGGCCGACGCGATGTACCAGCTGCGCGGCGAGCAGCTCGCGATCGACGAGGCGAACGCCAAGGGCGGCTGGCTCGGGCGCCAGATCCAGCTCAAATATTACGACGATCAGAGCAGCCCCGGCGTCGCGGTGCGCCTCTATCAGCGCCTCATCACCGAGGACAAGGTCAACCTGCTGCTCGGCCCCTATTCGAGCCTGGTGACGATCGGCATCGCGCCGCTGATCAACAAATACAAGATGGCGACGCTCGAACCCGGCGCCTCGGTGCCGACCATCTTTGCGAAGGGCAACGAGTGGAACATCCAGCCGGTCGCCTCGTCGACGACCTATCTGAAGCAGCTGCTGCCGATCGCCAAAAAGAACGGGGCGAAGACGGCGGCGCTGCTCGGCCTGCAATCCGCCTTCACGCTCGCCTGCTACAAGGCCAGGGAAGCGCAGGCGAAGCGGCTCGGCATCAAGGTCGTCTACGACACGACCTACGCGCTGCCGCAGCCCGACTTCTCCTCGATCGCGCTCGCCATCAAGAACGCGCACCCGGACGTGGTGCTCGCCTGCACCTATTATCCCGACGCGGTCGGCATCCTGCGCTCGCTGCACCAGCAGGGCTTCGCGCCGAAGTATCTCGGCCTGACGGTCGGCCCGTCGGAGCCGGCCTTCCTGAAGGCGGTGGGGCCGCTCGCCAACCGGGTCGTCTCCAACACCAGCTGGTGGCCGAACTTCAAGACGCCCGGCAACGCCCAATTCATCGCTGCCTATAAGAAGAAGTACGGCGAGCCGCCCGACTATCACGCCGCCGCCGGCTATTCCGGCGTCGAGGTGCTGGCCGCCGCCGTCAAGGGCACGGGCTCGCTCGACCAGGCGAAATTGCGCGACTGGTTGCTCGCCAACAAGGTCCCGACCGTGCAGGGCCCCTTCAAGGTCAACAAATACGGCCGCGCGGTCGGCGCGACGCAGGAGCTGTTCCAGATCCAGGACGCCGTGCCGAAGCTGATGACGCCGAAATCGCTGTCGCAGGGGAAAGTGCTCGAGCCCTATACCGGCTCGTGAGAGCTTCCGTGCTACCCCCTCTCCGCCCCTGGGGGCGGAGAGGGCAGGGTGAGGTGGGGGATTCCGGAGCGGCCCACCTCACCCTCCCATCGCTGCGCGATGGGCCCCTCCCTCTCCCCCCAATGGGTGGAGAGGGTTGAGAGCGGCGATGCTCGCGCTGCAACTGGCGGTGAACGGGGTGCTGCTCGGCGGGCTCTACGTGCTCGTCGCGCAGAGCCTCAACCTGATCTTCGGAGTCATGGGCGTCGTCAATCTGGCGCACGGGGCGCTGATCGTCGTCGCCGGCCTCTTCACCTACTGGTTCGCGACGCACACCGGCCTCAACCCGCTGTGGGTGCTGCCGATCGCGTTCCTCGCGATGGGGGCCGCGGGCGCCGTGCTGCAGCGCGTCCTCGTCGAGCCCCTGATGCGGCACGGCCGGCGGGCGGAACTGTTGAGCCTGATGGTCACCTTCGGGCTCTCCTATGTGATGATCGACCTCGCCTTGCAGCTGTGGGGCGCCGATTTCGTCTCGGTGCCGTATCTGCAATCGAGCCTTTCCTTCGCCGGCCTCGCCTTCAACAAGGCGCTGCTGATCTCGGGCGCCTTCGCCGCCGCGATCTCGGCCGCGCTCTACGGCTGGCTCAACTACACCGGCTCCGGCAAGGCGCTGCTCGCCGCCTCGCAGAGCCCGACCGGCGCCATTTGCTGCGGCATCGATGTCGGGCGCGTGCGGCTTCTCTCCTTTGCGCTCGGCGTCGGGCTCGCCGCCGCCTCGGGGGTGCTCGTCATCATCGTGATCCCGCTGGCGCCGGAGACGGCGAGCGATTTCACGCTGCTCGCCTTCGTCATCATCGCCTTGGGCGGGCTCGGCAATTACGTCGGCGTCGTGGTCGCCGCGCTGCTCTTGGGCATCGCCCAATCGGTCGCCGGCTATGTGCTCGGCGGCAATGCGGAATATGTGCTGCCCTACGTGCTGCTGATCGCCGTCATGGTGTTGCGGCCGGAGCGCTTCCGGCGGTTCGCCTCGTGAGGCCGGCCGCCCACGGCGGCGCCGACGCCGCCGTCGTCGGCCTCTTCGCGGTCGCCGTCATTATCGCCGTCCCGTTCATCGCGAGCGGCTATCTGCTGCAACTGGCGACCGACGTTCTCGCCTCGGTCGCGCTCGGCTACGGCTGGAACCTGATCAGCGGCTTCACCGGATATCTGTCCTTCGGCCAGGTGTCCTTCTACGGCATCGGCATGTATGCGACCGCCCTTCTCGTCACCGACACGCCGGTGCCGTGGTATGCCGCGGTCGCGGTCGGCGGGCTCATCGGGGCGGCGGCCGGCTTCGCGCTCGGCTTCATCATGCTGCGGCTGCGCGGCATCCTCTTCGCGCTCGGCATGCTCGGGCTCGCCCGCATCCTGGCGGTGATCTTCAACAATTGGGGTTTCGCCGGCGCTTCGCTCGGCATGTCGCTGCCGGCCGCGCTGACGCCGGTCGCGATCTATGCCGGGATGGCGCTCGTCGCCGTCTTCGCCTTCGCCTGCAACGCCTATTTCGTGCATTCGGGCTTCGGGCTCGACGCGATGAGCCTCAACGAGGACGAGGTGGCGGCGGTCGCCTTCGGCGTCCCGGCGACCCGCGTCAAGGTGACGGCCTTCGTGCTGAGCGCCTTTGTGCCGGCGCTCGTCGGCGGGCTCGTCGCGTGGAACCGCAGCTACATCGATCCGACGAGCGCCTTCGACCCCTCGCTCGATCTCGAGACCGTCGTCTTCGTGCTGTTGGGCGGCATCGGCACCTTGTGGGGCCCGCTCTTCGGCTCGGTCGTGCTGATGCTGATCGGCGAGCAGCTGCTCGTGCACCTGCCGAATATCGAGCTGGCGATCTACGGCGGCGTCGTGATGCTGACCGTGCTGGTTTTCCCGGGCGGGCTCGTCGGGCTTTTGAACCGCTTCGGCTGGCTTGTCCGGCCGGTGATCCTGGCACCGCGCGATCTGCCCGAGGCGCCGCCGCCGCCCTCGCGCCCGGCCGCCGCGGGCGACGCGCCGGTGCTCGAGATCAAGGAGCTGACGGTGCGCTTCGAAGGCTTGACCGCGCTGTCCTCGGTGTCGCTCGCGATCGGGCGGGGCGAGACGCTGTCGATCATCGGCGCCAACGGCGCGGGCAAGACGACGCTCTTCAACGCGATCACCGGCTTCGTGCAACCGAGCGCGGGCGAGATCCGCTATCTCGGCCGCGACATCTCGCGGGTGCCGCCGTATCGCCGTGCCCGCCTCGGCCTCGCGCGCACGTTTCAGATCCCGCGCCTGATGCCGGCCGTGACCGTCTGGGAGAACGTGCTGCTGGCGAGCCGGCACGGCGGCCAGGCGCACCGCGCCGTCGAGCACACCGCCTGGGCGATCGGCATCATGGGGCTCGGCGCTCTGTGGCGCGAGCCGGTGGCGCGATTGTCGCCCGGCCACCAGCGGCAGCTCGAATTCGCCCGCGCGCTCGGGCTGTGGCCCGAGATCATGCTGCTCGACGAGGTGATGGCCGGCATGACGCGCGAGGAGCGCGAGCTGGTGCGCGCGGCGATCCGCCGGTTGCCGGATTTCGGCGTTGCCGCCGTCGCCTGCGTCGAACATGTGATCGCCGCCGTCGCCGATCTTTCGGACCGCATGGTGGTGCTCGATTTCGGCCGCAAGATCGCCGACGGGACGCCGCAGGAGGTGTTGCGCGACCCGGCCGTCGTGCGCGCCTATCTGGGCGAGCCGCTGTGAGCGCCGAAGGCGCGCGGCCGGCGCTCGCCCTCGACGAGGTCGTCGCCGGCATCGGCCCGCTGACGATCCTGCAAGGGGTGTCGCTCGAACTCCGCGAACGGGAGGTCGTCGTCGTGCTCGGCGCCAACGGCGCCGGCAAGACGACGCTGCTGCGGACGATCGCCGGCCTCTTGGCGCCGCGCTCGGGAAATATCAGCCTCTTCGGCGAGCGCATCGACGGCCGGCCGGCGCACCGCATCACGCGCGCCGGCATCGGCCATGTGCCGAGCGGCCGGGAACTTTTCCCGCGGCTCTCGGTGGCCGACCATCTCGAACTCGGCGGCCGCTACGCCGCCCCCGAGCGCCGTGCCGAGTTGCGCCGGCGCGTCCTCGACATGTTCCCGATCCTCGCCGAGCGCGCGCAGCAGCGCGCCGGCACGCTGTCGGGCGGCGAGCAGCAGATGCTGGCAATCGCCCGCGCGCTGATGACCGACCCGCGCGTGCTGCTCCTCGACGAACCCTCGACCGGGCTTGCGCCGCGCATCGTGCTGTCGGTCTTCGAGACCTTCCCCGAGTTGCGCCGGCAGGGCGTCAGCGTGCTGTTGGCCGAACAGAGCCTCGCGCTCGGCCTCAGCGCCGCCGATCGCGGCTATGTCATCGATCACGGGCATATCGTGCTGGAAGGCAGCGCCGCCGAGCTGTCCGCCGACAAGCGGGTGGCGGACACGTATTTGGGGCGGTGAGATCGACGCTAAAATTGCCACGATCCTACCGTATAAGGGCGCTTCTTCGCGGCGCGTGGACGGAGGCTGCGTCGAATACCGGCCCGGAATGCCCGGCTGTAGATTCCTTGCAGATAACAGCGAAAACAGTCGGTCGCGGTCGCCGTCGCAGCAGCTGGGTCGTCCCGGCGAAGGCCGGGACCCGCTCTTCCGCCGCGCAGGCTTTGAAAACAGCCCATCGCCGCCCGAGCTGCCACGCGGACCGTTCGTGCGGCCGAACCCTGGGCCCCGGCCTTCGCCGGGGCGACAGGTGACTGCCGCCAACAGAATGCTTGGCTTTTCCCGGCAACCTCCCCGAATATCCGGGCGATGAGCAATTTCAGCCTCGACACGCAGATAGCCGACGAAGCGGTGCGCGGGCGGGCCGCCGCGGCGTTGCGGCGTCTCGGCGCCCGGCTGCCGCTATTCTCGGAACTCGCCGACCCGGCGCGTATCCCGGATAGCCGCCGCGCCGGGCTCTCGGCGCTCGATCCGGATGCGCCCGACCCGCGCAACCTCTATCGCGTGCACTGGTACAACGACCGCTCGCGCCGGGGGCTCGCGGCCGCTCCCGCGCATCTGCTGCTGCCGCCGGCGCTGACCGGCGTCGCGGCACCGATCGCCGTCGCGCTCGGCGCCTTCTTTCCGCTGATCGGCGCGCACAAAGTGCTCGCCGCCTATGGCGTTCTCGTGCCGCGCCTCGTCACCGGCCGCTTCGACCCCGCGCGTCACCGGGCGGTGTGGCCCTCGACCGGGAATTATTGCCGCGGCGGGGTGGCGATCTCGCGCATCCTCGGCTGCCGCGGCGTCGCGGTGTTGCCGCAGGGCATGAGCGCGGAGCGCTTCGAGTGGCTCGAAGGCTGGGTCCACAGCCCCGAGGACGTCATCCGCACGCCGGGCTCGGAGAGCAACGTCAAGGAAATCTACGACAAGTGCGCCGAGCTCGCGCGCGAGCCCGACAACGTAATCCTCAACCAGTTCTCGGAATTCGGCAATTATCTCGCCCACTATGCCGTGACCGGCCCGGCACTGGCGCGGGTCTTCGAGGCGCTGCAAGCGGACCGCCCGGAACTGCGCCTCGCCGCCTTCGTCGCCGCCTCGGGCTCGGCCGGGACACTGGCCGCCGGCGACTATCTGAAGGAAAGGACGGGCGCCGCGATCGTCGCCGTCGAGGCGAGCGAATGCCCGACGCTGCTGCGAAACGGCTTCGGCGAACACAACATCCAGGGCATCGGCGACAAGCACGTGCCCCTCATTCACAACGTCATGAATACCGATTTCGTCGCCGGCGTCTCCGACCGCAGCACCGATGCGCTCGACCTTCTCTTCAACAGCGAGGCGGGCCGCGGCTACCTGACCGGAAGGCGGGGCATCGATCCGCGGCTCGTCGAGGATCTTCGGTTCCTTGGGCTTTCCGGCATCGCCAATGTGCTGGCCGCGATCAAGACCGCGAAACGGCTCGGCCTCGGCCCCGACGACCTGCTCGTCACCGTCTCGACCGACAGCGCCGCGCTGTACGGCAGCGAGCGGCGCAAATTCGCCGCCGCGCATTACCCGCGCGGCTTCGACGCAGTCGATGCCGGCGAGATTTTCGGCGAGCACCTGAAAGGGGTCGCCGACAACGACCTCGAGGAACTCGGCCATATCGGGAGAACCCGCATTTTCAATCTCGGCTATTACACCTGGGTCGAGCAGCAGGGCACCCCGCTCGCGGATTTCGAACGCCGGCGCGGCGCGCATTTCTGGCGCGAGCTGCGCGCGAGCCTGCCGCGGTGGGACGCGCTGATCGCCGAATTCAACCGCACCATCGGCGAGGGCCCGTGACGCTCTCCTACGAGGAGCTCTGCCGGCGCACCGCCGCGCGCGACAGGAGCCTGCGCGAGAAGGTGATGAGCCTCGAGGAGGCGGCCGCCCTCGTCCCCGACGGCGCCAGCCTCGGCATCGGCGGCAGCACCCTCTCGCGCACCCCGATGGCGCTCGTCTGGGCATTGATCCGCGCCCGTAAACGCGACCTCGTCTGTGCCCGCGGCATCTCCTCGAGCGAGGGCGAATTGCTCTTCGCCGCCGGCGCCTCTCGGCACCTGATCACCAGCTGGTTCAGCCAGGGGATCGTCTGGGGCGTCTCGCGCATCATGCGCGCCTATACCGAAAGCGGCCGCGCCCGCTTCGAGGAATGGAGCCACATGGCGATGGGCATGCGCTTCCGCGCCGGCGCCATGGGCGTGCCGTTCCTGCCGATGCGCTCGATGATGGGCTCGGGCCTGGCGCCGCGTCTGCCCGATATCCGCGAGATCGAATGCCCCTTCACCGGCGACAAACTGCTGCTGGTGCCGGCCCTCAACCCGGATGTCGCCCTCATCCACGTGCAGCGCTGCGACGCCTACGGCAATGCGCAGCTGGACGGGCTGCAATTCATGGATCTCGACCTCGCGATGGCGGCGAACCGGGTCATTCTTTCGACCGAGCGGATCGTCTCGAACGACCAGATCCGCCGCATGCCCGACCAGACGAAGATACCGTTCATCGCCGTCGATGCGGTGGTCGAGGCGCCCTACGGCGCGGCGCCGCACGAATGCTACGGCGTCTACGAGCCGCTGTTCCGTCATCTCGACGGCTATGCCGCGCTATTGCGCAAGGACCCGGAAAAAGGCGCCGCGGAATATCTGGAGCGCTATTTCTACGAGCCGAAATCCTGGACCGAGTATCTCGAACGGATCGGGCTCGAGGAACTCCTCGACGCCGCGCGCCGCGGGAGAAGCATCTATGACGACTGAGGCGCCGCCCTATACGGCAAGCGAGCTGCTGGCGGTGGCGAGCGCCCGGCTGTTGCGGGACGGCGAGACCGTCTTCGCCGGGGTCGGCATTCCGCTTTTGGCGGCGAGCCTTGCCCAGCGTCTCGACGCGCCGGGCCTGACGATCCTCTTCGAGGGCGGCACGATCGGCGCCTTTGTCGTGCCCGGGCAATTGCCGCCTTCGACCAACGAGCAGCGCTGCACCCGGCGCGCCAACATGGTGCTTTCCTCGACCGACGTGCTCCTCCTCCTGCAGCGCGGCTATGTCGATGTCGGCTTCATGGGCGGCGCGCAGATCGACCAATACGGCAATCTCAATTCCTCCTTCATCGGCGACCCCGATCGGCCGACGACGCGGCTGCCCGGCACCGGCGGCGGCAACGACATCGCCAGCCTCTCGCGCATGATCGTCGCGATGAAGCACGAGAAGCGCCGCTTTGTCGAAAAGGTCGATTTCGTGACCAGCCCCGGCTTTCTCGACGGCGGCGGCAGCCGGCACGCGGCGGGGCTCCCCCGCGGCGGCATGTTCCGCGTCGTCACCGATCTCGGCATCTTCGGCTTCGACGACAAATCGAAGCGCATGACGCTTCTCGCGCTGCAACCCGGCGTCGATGTTACCGGGGTCCAGGACAATACCGGCTTCGCCGTGCAGGTCGCGCCCGATCTGTCGCAGGCGCCGCCGCCGAGCGAGCGGGAACTCGCGGTATTGCGCAACTTCGACCCCGACCGGCTCTACACCGCGTGAGTGAATTTCACCACAGAGGCAGCGAGACTGTGAGACAGGCGTCATTGCGAGGAGCCCGCAGGGCGACGAAGCAATCCCGCCGAGATTGCTTCGCTGCGCTCGCAATGACACCCCCTTCTCACTGCCTCACCGCCTCGCGGGTGAATAAGGAACCCTGATGACGATACTGTCGAACACCTTCGGCCTGGCGCTGCGCAATTTCACGACTTATCCGGAAATGCCGGACCCGAAGGCGCTGATCCAATATGCCGTGCGGGCCGAGGAACTGGGTTTCGATTCACTGTGGGCGTGGGACCACATTCTCCTCGGTGTCGACCCGCCCTTTCCGATCCTGGAGCCGCTTTCTCTATTCGCGGCGATCGCCGCCCGCACCAGCCGGGTGAAGCTCGGCACCGGCGTGCTCGTGCTGCCATTGCGCAATCCGGTGGTGCTGGCGAAGGAAGTGGCGAGCCTCGACCGCGTCGCCGAAGGGCGCCTTATCCTCGGCCTCGCTTCGGGCTGGTACAAGCGCGAGTTCGACGCCGTCGGCGTGCCGTTCAACGAGCGCGGCCGCATCATGGACCGCAACCTCGAGATCATGCGGCGGCTCTTCACCGAGGCGCAGGTCGATGGCGTCTACGGCCCGCACAATCTGCGCCAGGCGGCGATGTCGCCGAAGCCCTTCGGCGAGCGGATGCCGACGATCCTGATCGGCGGCTATGTCGATCGCGTGCTCGACCGCGCGGCGCGCACGGGCGGCTGGCTCACGTATTTCTACACGCCGCAGAGCTTCGCAGAATCCTGGGCAAAGGTGCGGGGCTTCGCCGAAAAGGCGGGCAAGGACCCGGGCACGCTCCTCAACGCCAACCAGCTCGCGATCTATGTCGGCCGGCGCGAGGAAGTCGAGGCGCCGATGATGGAGTGGCTGACGAGCGAGTGGGATTACGCGGCGTGGAGCCAATCGACCAAGGATTCCGCGGTCATCGGCACGGTCGAGGAATGCGTCGAGAAGCTGCGCGCCCAGCTCGCGGTCGGCGTGCAGAAGCTGATCTTCATCCCCTACAAATACCGCATGGACCAGGTCGAGATCATCGCCCGCGAGATTATCCCGCGTCTGCGAGGAACTCCCGCAGCAGGGCGTTGACGCGCTCGGGCATCTCGGCTTCGGGCAGGTGGCCGCAGCCGTCGAGCGTCACCAGCCGGGCGCCCGGCACCGCCTCCTTCAGGCGCACCGCATTGCGCTCGGCCGGGGCGACGCGGTCTTCCGCGCCCTGGATCAAGAGCAGGGGCATCGAGAGGCCGGCGCCGACGGGCGGTATGTCGGCGGCGGCGATGAACCGCGCCGCCTGCAGAAAGCCGCGTCCGTTGGTCGCCCGCAAGGTATGCTCGACGAGCGCGCGCGTCTCGGGCGAGGCGCGCGAGCCGAGCAGCGCTTCGGCGCGTGCGGCGAAGGCGAAGCTGCCGCGCGCGATCATTGCTTCGCGGGCGGCAAGGGTTCGCGCCCGCTCCTCCTGCGTCATCCCCTGCGCGATGCTCGTGCCGGTGAAGACCGCCTGCGTCACCCGGCCGGGATGGCGATAGGCGAAGGCCTGCGCGACGCGCGTGCCGAAGGAGTTGCCGAGAACCGCGAAACGGCCGATGCCGAGCGCGCCGAGAAAATCCTCGAGCGCGCCGGCATAATCGTCGAAGCCCGGCGTCTCGGCGCGCAAATTATCGCTCAGCAGGTAGCCCGGCGCGTTCCAGGCGACGACCCGGAAACGGTCGGCAAGCGCGGCGAACTGAAAGCGCCAGTGCATGGAATTGACGCCGACGCCGTGCAACAGCACCAATGCCGGCGCCGCCGGATCGCCCGCCGCCATATAGCTGAACCGGTCGCCGTCGTAATGCCCGCGCGAAGCCGCCGGGATCTCGGCGAATTCAAGTTCCGGAAGCGGCGGCAGCCCCTCACCCCAACCCTCTCCCCGCCAGCGGGGAGAGGGGGGGACCCGCGCAGCGGGAGGGTGAGGGGCAGCCCGTGACGGATCTTCGCCGCTTGTCACAGCTTCAGCAGCCGCTTCGCGTTGCCGTTCAGCAGCTTCTCGGTGTCTTCGGCGGAGAGCGGCAGCGTCTTGATCCATTCCGTCCCCGGCGGGTTGTCGACGAACGGGTAATCGACCGAGAAGAGGATATGGTCGATGCCCATTTCCATGACGCAGCACAACAGCGCCGGGTCGGAGAAGAAGCCGCTCGTCGTGATGTAGAAATGCTCGCAGAAGATGTCGCGGAAGTTCCGGGGCCCGGTGCTGCCGCGCAGCCCGTGGCTGATCCGCCACAGCAGGAACGGCAGTCCCTCGCCCATGTGTCCGAGGATAATCTTCAGCCCCGGATATTTGTCGAAGACGCCCGACAGCACGAAGCGCAGCCCCTGCGTTGCGGTCTCGACCGTGAAGCCCCAGGCGGCGCGCAATATGCCGGGGTGCTTCTCGGCATAATCCTTGTAATAGGCCTCGATGACGGCGGGATGCGGCAAGGCCGGGTGGATGTAGATCGGCACGTCCAATGCCTGGGCGCGCTCGTAGATCGGCCAAAAGCGCTCGTCGTCGTGAAACACGCCGGCGGTCATGCCGTTGATCATCGCACCCTTGAAGCCGAGCCGCGTCACCGCGCGCTCGAGCTCGTCGGCCGCCGCCTTCGGGTCGGCGGTCGGCAATACGGCGAAACCCGCGAACCGGTCCGGGTGCGCCCGCACCGTCTCGTTGAGGCGGTCGTTGACGCGCCGCGCCAGCGGCACGCCGGTCGCCGCATCGACCCCTTGCAGGCCCGGGATCGAATGCGACAGCACCTGCAGATCGATGCCGGCCTCGTCCATTTCCTTCAGCCGCAATTCGCCGAGGTCGTCGAGCCGCCGGACGATTTCGGGCCCGGCCCCGGGGCTGCCGTGCCGCTTCACCTCGGGATCGAGGTAATGCTCCTCGAGCGCGACGATATAAGGCTTCTTCGCCATGGCGTTCCTCCCTTCAGCGGTTCGAGTTGAGCACCCGCCAGATGCGTTCCGGCGTCGCGGGACCGGCGAAATCGGCCGCGCCGAGCGCGTCGCCGATCGCGTTGCGGATCGCCGGGAAGGCGGCGACGGCGCCGGCCTCGCCGCAGCCCTTGACGCCGAGCGGGTTGGTCGTGCAGCGCGTCGGGTTGAAGGCGAGGTCGAAAGCCGGCAGGTCATCGGCGCGCGGCAGCGCGTAGTCCATGAAAGAGCCGGTCAGCGGCTGGCCCGAGCCGGGGTCGTAGACGGCGCCTTCGAGGAGCGCCTGGCCCACGCCCTGCGCGATCGCGCCGTGCGCCTGGCCCGACGCGACCATCGGATTGACGAGGACGCCGTAATCGTCGACCGCGGTATAGCGCGAGAGGCGCACCTCGCCCGTTTCGGGGTCGATCTCGACTTCGGCGACATGCGCGCCGTTCGGATAGGTCATGAATTCGCGGATCCAGTAATGGTAGGTGTCGAGCGGGGCGCCGGCGTCCCGCGCGCGGCTTGCGGCATCGATGAGCGCGACGCGCCGGTCGGTGCCGGCAACGACGAAGAAGCCGTCTGCGAAGCGGATATCGGCGTCCGCCGCTTCGAGCGCTTCGGCAGCGATTTTCGCGCCCTTCGCGATGATCTCGTCGGCGGCATGCCAGATCGCGGTGCCGCCCATATAGGTGGCGCGCGAGCTGCCGTGCCCGCCGCCCGCCGGGATGCGGTCGGTGTCGCCCTGCACCAGCCGGATCCCCTCGTTGGGCACGCCAAGACGCTGGGCGAGGATCTGCGGAAAGGTCGTCTCGTGTCCCTGGCCGATCGTCTGCGTGCCGGTGATCAGCAGCACCGTGCCGTCGTCCTGAAAGCGGATATCGACATTCTCGAAGGGCGGGCCGCCGGTTCCCTTGATGTGAAAGGCGAAGCCGAGGCCGCGCAGCAGGCCGCGGGCGCGGCTCTCTTCGCGCCGCGCGGGGAACCCCGCGGCATCGGCGCGCGCGAGCGCCTTGTCGAACGTGTCGGGGAAGGCGCCGCTGTCGACCGTGCGCCCGAGCGCGTTCGTCATCGGCATCGCCGCGCCCGGCACCATGTTGATCCGGCGCAACTCGGCGCGGTCGAAGCCGCCTGTCCGGGCCGCCTCCTCGATCAGCCGCTCGATGATGTAATTGGCTTCGGCAAAGCCGGGGCCGCGCGTGACGCCGATCGGCGCGGTGTTGGTGAGGACGGCGGCGACCTCCAGATCGATCGCCGGGATGCGATAGACGGTGCCCGGCAGATGCACGTACTGGAAGGTCTGGACGCCGCCGGCGCCGCCCGCGAGATAGGCCCCGACATTGGCCGCGCTCTTGACGCGCAATGCCAGAAAGCGGCCCTCGGCATCGAGCGCGAGGGCAGCTTCGGCCCGGTGGTCGCGCGCCTGGTGGTCGGCAAGAAAGATTTCGCTGCGCGTCGCCTGCCATTTGACGGGCCGGCCGGTGCGGCGCGCCGCCCACAATAGAAGCGGGTATTCGGGGTAGACGAAATTCTTCGCGCCGAAGCCGCCGCCGACATCGGGCGCGATAAACCGCACCTTCTCGGGCGCGACGCCGAGGGCGCGGGCGGTGTGGTCGCGGGTGATGTGGATGCTCTGCGCCGAGACGTAGAGCGTGTAGCGCCCGATCGCGGGATCGTAGAACCCGATCCCGCCGCGCGGCTCCATCGGATTGGTGACGATGCGATGGTTGTGGAGGGAAAGCCGCACGACATGGGCGGCCGCGGAAAACGCGCGATCGGCCGCGGCGGGATCGCCCTTATGCCAGAAGAGGCAGAGATTGCCCGGCACCTCCGGCGACAATTGCGGCGCGCCGGGTTCGCACGCGCCGGCGGCCGTCGTAACGGCCGGCATCGGCCGGTACTCGACGGCGATCCGTTCGGCCGCATCGAGCGCCAGGTCCCGCGTCTCGGCGACGACGAGCGCCACCGGCTCGCCGGCGTAGCGCACCTTGGCCGAAGCGAGCAGCGGCTGCGGCGCGAAGGCGAAGGGCTCGCCCGTCTCGGGGTTGGCCTCGGCCGAGGGGCGCAGCGGCTGCAGCCCGTCCTCGCGCGCCTCGGCTGCAGCCAGCACAGCGAGCACGCCCGGCATCGCCCGCGCCGCACCGCAATCGATCGCCGCAATCTCAGCATGCGCATGTGGGGCGCGCAGCACCACGGCGTGCGCGAGGCGGTCGAAGCGAAGATCGTCGAGATAGGCGCCGGCGCCCATCAGGAAGCGGGCATCCTCCCGCCGCTTCGGCGCCTCGCCGATCCCGTAGCGCGGACCTTCTCCGCCTATTTCGCTCATTTCCTCACTGACCCCCTTCGTCGTCCCGATCAAGGTCGGGACCCAGGGCAGCCGTGGATACCGGCCTTCGCCGGTATGACAGGGAGGGTTGGTCCCCTGTCATTCCAGGCACCTCGTTCGCCCCTAATCGTAGCTCTTGCCGGGCGGGTAGGCCGGGTATTTCGGCAGGTCCGGGTTCATATGGTCCCAGGGCTGCGCGCTCCTGGTGAAGATATCGGCTTCGGGGCGGAAAAAGCTCGGGTCGTCGAGCGTGCCGACCCGGATGCCGATTATGTCGGGCCGGCTCGCGACCTTGAGAAAGAGCGGCGAGCCGCAATCGGGGCAGAAGGCACGGGCGACCTCGTTGCCGCTGTCGGCGCGCCCGACGTAAAATTTCGGCGTTCCCTGCGTCACGCGAAACCCCGCGGCCGGCACGCGCAAGGCCGCGTTATAGGCGCTGCCGCTCTGCTTCTGGCAGTCGCGGCAATGGCAGAGCAGTGCATAGAGCGGCTCGCCCGAACTCTCGTAGCGCACCGCGCCGCACAAACAGCCGCCCTTGAGCGGCGTCACCATTTGTTGCGCAGCTCCCGCAATTTGAGGAACACGGTCTTCGGGTCGGGCTTCTCGGGGAGGTCGGGGAAGGCTTCGCGCAGGCGGCGGATGACGCTCGGGCTCGACAGGCGAAAGAAGGTGTTGATCTCGCGTTCTAGCCCCAAATTCGTGACGAGCGCGCGGCCGGGGTCTTGGCCCTCCATGCGCGGCAGCAATTCCTTCGCCTTCGCGTTGTCGGGCTCGCGGTCGAGGGTGAAGCCGAGATTGCGCGCGATATAGTCGTGCCCGGGATAGACGAGCGTGTCGTCCGGCAGCTTGGCGAGCTGGTTCGCAAAGGTGTTGTAGAGTTCGTTCGGGTGGCCGCCATTGTGGCAATTGCCGGCGCCGGCATTGAAGAGCGTGTCGCCGCAGAAGAGCGCCGGGCGGCCCGCATGCGCGAGCACGCAGATATGGCTCATCGTGTGGCCCGGCGTGTCGAGGCATTCCAGTTCGACCGTCTTGCCGACCCGGATCACGTCGCCGGCGCCGAGCCCGCGGTCGATGCCGGCGATCCTGTCCTTGGCGTTCTTGTGCGCGAGCAGCTTCGCGTGCGTCGCCGCGATCATCGCGGCGTTGCCGCCGGTGTGGTCGCGGTGCTCGTGCGTGTTGAGGATCTGAGTGATTTGCCAGCCCTTGTTCTTGGCGGCGGCGAGGCACTTTTCGTGGTCGAGCGGATCAACCGCCAGCGCCTCGCCGGTCTCGGCGCAGGCGATCAGATAGTTGAAATTGCGGCCGGCGTTCGCGGTCCACACCTGTTCGACGATCATCGGCATATCCTGTCGCTGCGCGGCCGAGAGAAAGGGCGCAGGCGGACTTTGCCACCCTCGGCGCCGGTTGGCGAGCCCCGGTGGACCAAGGGTGATGTACGGAGATTTGTGTCAGGGCTGTGAGAGGGGGTACTCGGCGGGTTGCTGAAGTCCGCAAAGAGGAGCACCCCCAATGCCACAGGCTGTGACGATCGCGAGCTTACCGAGGGCCTTCGAGTTGGTGAAGGGCA
>DATLKN010000050.1:0-374238 GCA_035538335.1 Allostellaceae bacterium | reverse complement strand
ACCTGGCGAACCACCCGTTCTCGAAGATCCACCGAATACGGCCGCGTCATCCCCCATCTCCCCCAAGATGTGGGGGCCATTCTCCCCTACTTCACCACATCTGGGAAGCCGTCGATTCTGTCAGATGAGAAAGCGCTCTAGCCTACCCCGTCAGCCGGCGGGTTCGCGGGCGCTCGACGGAGTGCCGCCGTAGAGCGCCTGCGCCCGCTTTTCGAAGGCGCCCACCATGCGGCGCACCGCCTCGCCGAACAGCACCTCGATGACGCGCTGCAGGACGCGCGACTTGAATTCGAAATCGACGAAGAAATCGACGCGGCAGCCGCCCGCCACCGCCGCGAACGCCCAGTGGTTGTTGAGGTAGCGGAAGGGGCCTTCGGCATAGGCGACGTCGATGCGGCGCGGCGGGACGAGCGTGACGCGCGAGGTAAAGCGCTCGCGGAACATGCGAAAGCCGATGACGAGGTCGGCGACGATCAGATCGGCGCGGCGCTCGCGGATGCGCGCGCCCATGCACCAGGGCAGAAACTCGGGGTAGCGCTCGATATCGGCGACGAGGGCGAAGAGCTGCTCGGGCGTATAGGGCAGGATCCGCGTCTCGGCGTGCGTCGGCATCAGGCGTCCGGCGCGGCGGCGAGCTTTTCGGCGCGGGCGGCGCGCAGCCGCGCGAAATCCTCGCCCGCGTGATAGGAGGACCGCGTCAAGGGCGAGGCCGACACCAGGAGGAAGCCCTTGCCCAACGCAAAGTTGCGGTAGAGCGCGAACTCGTCCGGCGCGACGAAGCGCGCCACGGCGTGATGCTTCGGTGTCGGCTGCAGATACTGCCCGATCGTCAGGAAATCGACTTGCGCGGCGCGCAGATCGTCCATCACCTGCAGCACTTCGCCCTTTTCCTCGCCGAGCCCGACCATCATGCCCGATTTGGTGAACATCGCAGGGTCGAGCGCCTTCACCCGGTCGAGCAGGCGCAGCGAGTGGAAATAGCGGGCGCCGGGGCGCACCTCGGCATAGAGCCGCGGCACGGTCTCGAGATTGTGGTTGAGGACGTCGGGGCGCGCTGCGACGACGGTTTCGAGGGCGCCTTCCTTGCGCAGGAAATCGGGGATCAAGACCTCGATCGTCGTTGCCGGCGCCGCTGTGCGGATCGCCGCGATCGAGCGGGCAAACTGCCCGGCCCCGCCATCCGGCAGATCGTCGCGATCGACCGAGGTGACGACGACGTGGGAAAGGCCGAGCCGCGCGATCGCCTCGCCGAGATGCCGCGGCTCGTCCGGATCGATCGCGCCGGGGCGCCCGGTTGCGACATTGCAGAAGGTGCAGGCGCGGGTGCATATCGCGCCGAGGATCATCACCGTCGCGTGCCCCGACTTCCAGCATTCGCCGATGTTGGGGCAGGCCGCTTCCTCGCAAACGGTGTGCAGCTGCAATTCGCGCATCAGCCGGCGGGTCGCGTGATATTCGGGCGAGCCCGGCGCGCGCACCCGGATCCAATCGGGCTTGCGCGGGATCGGACTGTCGGGTTTTCCGGCCTTCTCGGGATGGCGGATTTGGGCGGCGGGGTTCGTCGTCATGCCTTCAGGGGTCATTGCGAGCGAAGCGAAGCAATCTCCGGCCGATCATCGAGCTGCGATCGGGATTGCTTCGTCGCTGCGCTCCTCGCAATGACACCACGGGCTGCAATCCCTGCGCCCTAGAAGTGGATGGCGCGGCCGTAGGCGTCAAGCACGGCCTCGTGCATCGTCTCCGACAAGGTCGGATGCGGGAAGATCGTGCGCATCAACTCGACTTCCGTCGTCTCGAGCCCCTTGGCGACCGCGTAGCCCTGGATCAATTCGGTCACTTCGGCGCCGATCATATGCGCGCCCAAGAGCTCGCCCGTCTCGGCGTCGAAGACCGTCTTGACCATCCCTTCGGTATCGCCGAGCGCCACCGCCTTGCCGTTGCCGATATAGGGGAAGTGCCCGATTTTGACCGTGTGGCCCTCTTCGCGCGCGGCCTTTTCGGTAAGGCCGACGCTCGCCACCTGCGGCCGGCAATAGGTGCAGGCGGGGACGTTCCTCGTATCGAGCGGGTGCACGGTATTGAGCCCGGCGATGCGCTCGACGCAGACAACCCCCTCGTGCATCGCCTTGTGCGCCAGCCAGGGCGGGCCGACGAGGTCGCCGATCGCGTAGATCCCCGGCTCGCCGGTGCGCTGCCATTCGTCGACGATGACATGCGTCTTCTCGACTTGAACGCCGGTGCCCTCGAGGCCGATGTTCTCGACGTTGCCGACGATGCCGACCGCCAGGACGACGCGCTCGGCCTCGACCGAAAAGCGCTTGCCGCCAGCCTCGATCTGCGCCGCGACTGCGTCCTTTTGCCGGGTCAGCTCGGCGACGCGCGCCGAGGTGTGGATCTTCATCCCCTGCTTTTCGAAGGCTTTGCGGGCAAAGGCGGAGATCTCCTCGTCCTCCACGGGGAGCACCCGGTCGAGCACCTCGACAACCGTCACTTGCGAGCCCATGTCGCGGTAGAAGCTGGCAAATTCGATGCCGATCGCGCCCGAGCCGACGACCAGCAGCGACTTCGGCAAGGCGGGCGGCACCATCGCCTCCTTGTATGTCCAGACGAGCTTGCCGTCGGGCTCCAGGCCAGGGAGCGAACGCGCCCGCGCCCCGGTCGCGAGGATGATGTGCGGGGCCGCTAATTCGGCGACCGGCTTGCCGTCTTTCGCGACCGCGAGCTTGCCCTTGCCGGCGAGCCGGCCTTCCCCGTCGAAGACCGTGACCTTGTTCTTTTTGAGCAGGTAGGCGACGCCGTTCGACAGCTGCTTTGCGACGGCCCGCGAGCGGGCGACGATCTTCTGCGCGTCGTAGCGGATGTCGCTCGCCGAAAAGCCGAACTCGCCGAGATGGTGCAGCAGGTGATGGATCTCCGAGCTGCGCAGCAGGGCCTTCGTCGGGATGCAGCCCCAATTGAGGCAGATGCCGCCCAGATGCTCGCGCTCGACGAGCGCCGTCTTGAAGCCGAGCTGGGCGGCGCGGATCGCCGCCACATAGCCGCCCGGCCCGCCGCCGAGGACGGCGATGTCGAACGAGGTTTCGGGCATGCCTCGACTGCCTCACAGATTACGGGGCGATGCCCGGGAAGGACGGCGCCGCGGCTAAAATAGCGGGAGCTTGCCCTCTTTCAAGGGCTGGCGTCGGGCCCACTCGCGCCGCTCCTCTTCGCGGACCGCAAGGGCGCGGATCGCGGTATCGACCACCCGCGAGAGTTCGAGCGCCTCGGCCGGCGCGATGACACCATCCGCCGCCGCCTTGGCGATCGCCGCCGTCCCGGCGGCGATGTCCTTCGCGCTGTCGAGCGGCGGCAGATCCAGCTCGACCGAGGAATGGCGGCGCGGCGCGAGGATGCGCGCGAGGCAGAAACGCAACGCGATCGCATCGCCCGCGAGCGCCTTTTGGATCGCCTTTTCGATGCGGCTTCCTGCGGCCGTATCGAGCAAAGCTTCGGTTATGCGCGTCGCCTCGCCGCGTCCTGTTCCGCCTGATAATGCTGGGAATCTACAGGCACTCCGTTCTCCCTATTTCCACCAGATCGCCGGTGCCGCATCTCGGCGACCCCTATCATACGAAAATGGCAATTCCAGCGGCGCCGGCACTGCGGTGAGGCTGGTGGGTAAAGTTTCTGAGAGCTTTTCGCGATGTCATCTGTCGTCACCGCGCGATGCCTTTTTCGCTCCGTGGCAGTCAGTTTGCGATTTAGGCCTGACCGAGAAGCTTGCACAGGACCGCTTTCGAACCCGCAACGGCCGCTCAACCTCGGCCGCCGAAACTGGTCTTCGTGCCCCTTAAGAGGCCTTCACGGCGGGCTGGCGTCAGCGGTGGCGACCGGCCCTTGTGGGATGCCCAAGCCGGGGATGCCGCGCCCCACCACGGCACATAATCAGCGTCTGGCACAGGTCGTGCGGGGGACATCGGATGGCGCGGGATCCGAGGAAAGCGGCTCTGGCGTTGCATCGGTTCGGCTTCGGGCCGCGCGCCGGAAGCATCGCGGCGATCGCTTACGACCCGGAAGGCGCGCTGATCGCCGATCTCGACCGGCCGAACGCTGGGCAAATTCTCGACGCCGATCTGCCGAGCAGCGATGCCGAATTGCGCGCGGTCGTCGCGTTCCGTGCCCGGCGCCGCGCCGAAGCGAAGCTGGCGCGGCTCGAAAAGTCGCCGGGGGCGATGGCCGGGAATGCGCCAGCGATGGCGATGGAGGCGGGCGACGCGGAGGGCGGCGGGCCCCGCCGGGCGCCCTTGCCGCGCCAGATCTTTCTGAAGGAGGCCAAGGCGAGGATCGATGCCGCCTGCGGTGCCGAGACCGGCTTCGTCGAGCGGCTCGTGTGGTTCTGGTCGAACCATTTCTGTGTCAGCGCGATGACCTCGCCGATGGCCGGGGCGTATGAGCGCGAAGCGATCCGGCCACATGTTCTCGGCCGCTTCGTCGATCTGCTGCTCGCCGCGGAGAGCCATCCGGCGATGCTGATCTACCTGAACGATGTGCAGTCCTTCGGTCCCGGCTCGGTCGTCGGCATCAATCAGAACAAGGGCATAAACGAAAATTTCGCGCGTGAGATCTTAGAGCTTCACACGCTTGGCGTGCGCACCGGCTATACCCAGGCCGACGTGATCGCGCTCGCCAAGGCGCTGACCGGCTGGTCGATCTTTCCCCGCTTCGATCCGAAGGTTGGCGGCAGGTTCGTGTTCCGCCCCCTGGTCCACGAGCCCGGCCGCGAGACGATCCTCGGCAAGACCTATTCCGACGCCGGCGTCGAACAGGCCCGCGCAGTGTTGCACGAGCTCGCGCGCAAGCCGGCGACCGCGACGCACGTCGCGACGAAGCTCGCGGTGCATTTCATCGCCGATCAGCCGCCGCCGGCGCTCGTCGAGCGTCTCGCGAGACGCTTCCGCGACACCGACGGCGATCTAAAGGAGGTCGCGAAGGCGCTCGTGCGCTCCCCGGAGGCGTGGTCGCCCGAGCAGGCCAAACTGAAGCGGCCGGGCGAGTGGCTCGCTGCTGCGATGCGCGCGACTGGGCGGCGGGTACCGGTGCCGGGCTTTGTCGGCGCCGAGGCGCGGCTCGGCGAGCCGTTGTGGCGGCCGCCGGCGCCGAAGGGTTTTCCCGATGACAACGCCGCCTGGCTGGACGGCGTCGCCGAGCGTCTTGAAGTTGCGAACGCCTTCGCATCGCGGGTCGGCCCGATGCTCGACCCTGCGGCGATCGCCGATACAGCTCTGGGGCCGCTGCAGTCGAGCGCGACGAGGCAAGCGATCGCGCATGCCGAAAGCCGGCCGCAGGCGCTCGTCTTCGCGCTGATGGCTCCAGAATTCCAGCGGAGGTGAGGATGCCCCATGCCCCGACCCGCCGGGCGCTGCTGCTCGGCACTGGCGCGGTTTTCGCCTGGGCGCAGATGCCGCGCCTGGCGCGCGCCGACGGCAAGGACCCGCGCCTAGTCGCGATCGTATTGCGCGGTGCGCTCGACGGCCTCGCCGCCGTCGCGCCCGTCGGCGACCCGCATTGGCGCCAGTTGCGCGGCGAGGCCGCGCTGGGGCTCGACGGGCCGGCGCCGGGCCTGCCGCTCGACGGCATGTTCGCGCTCAACCCGGCGATGCCGAACTTGCACCGCCTCTATCACGGTGGCCAAGCGATCGTCGTGCACGCCGTCGCGACGCCGTATCGCGACCGCTCGCATTTCGACGGGCAGGACGTGCTGCAGAGCGGCGCGACGAAGCCGGGCGCCATCGACACCGGCTGGCTCAACCGCACCGTCGTCGCGCTGGCACCAGCCGCGGCGGCCGCGCCGCACGCGAAGCAAGGGCTCGCGATCGGGCCCGTGACGCCGTTCGTATTGCGCGGCCCCGCCCCGGTAATGTCATGGGTACCGCAGCCGCTGCCGCCGGTGAGCGATGAGACGACGATACGGCTCCTCGACCTCTATCGTCACACCGACCCGGTATTGGCGCGGGTGCTCGAAGAGCGCGTCGGCATCGAGGCGATCGCGCGTGCGGACGGCATCGGGGGGGTGAAACCCGCCGCTGCGCCGCAGCTTGGCGGCGCCGCTCGGGCACGCGCCTATTTCGCGCACGCCGCCGGCGCGGCCGCGAAATTCCTCGCTCAGCCGGACGGTCCGCGGATCGCCGCGCTCGCATTCGACGGCTGGGACACGCATGTCAACGAGGGCCCGACATCTGGCCGGCTCGCCGATCTGCTCGGCGCGCTCGACGGCGCCTTCGCCGCGCTCGTTGCCGGCCTCGGGGATGCTTGGCACGAGACGGTCGTCGTAGCGATGACCGAGTTTGGTCGCACCGCGCACATCAACGGCAGCGGCGGTACCGACCACGGCACCGGCATGGCGGCGCTTCTCGCCGGCGGCGCGCTGAATGGCGGACGGGTTGTCGCCGACTGGCCGGGGCTCACCGACGCCAATCTCTACCAGAGCCGCGACCTGAAACCGACGACTGACCTGCGTGCCGTGCTGAAAGGCCTGCTCGCCGATCATTTGCATGTCAGCGAGCGCGCGCTTGTCGCCGACATCTTCCCCGGCAGCGCCGCCGTCAAACCGATCTCGGACCTGGTCGCCTGAGCCGCAGACCCTTTGCCGCCGGCCGTAAGCTTCGGTAAAACGCAGCTTTCCCCGGATCCGTAAAGTCTGGGCGCCTGTGCGCGGCGCTGCGCGACTCATTGCACATGACCGAGGGCGCTCGCACAATGACGGCTTTCGGCGCGCATCCTCGCCGTTGCCGCGCGTTCCGGCCGAGGCCCATTCGCAAGCCGATTTCCCGACCTTAGCCCTCGTTCCCGTCAGCGCGCCCGCGGCTCGGACCTCTCGGGGCCGGCGTTGCCCGACCAGGTTGCACCCGTTTCCGGGCTAGTCCCGGCCACCCACATAGACCCCGGGGCCAAGCCCGGGGGGTGACGAACCGGAGGCGATGCAGATCGATCGAAAGCCGATTTAACGGCCGAAGCGGAGACCTTACAGCAGCATCGTCAGCGGGTCTTCGACGAGCTTTTTGAAGGCGGCGAGGAATTGCGCGCCGACGGCGCCGTCGACCGCGCGATGGTCGACCGAAAGCGTGCAGGTCATCACGGTCGCGACCGAGAGCGCGCCCGCCTTGACGAGCGGGCGCTGTTCGCCGGCGCCGACCGCGAGGATCGCGCCCTGCGGCGGGTTGATGACGGCGGCGAAGTCGCGCACCCCGCACATGCCGAGGTTCGAGATCGAAAAGGTGCCGCCCTGAAATTCCTCGAGCCTCAATTTGCCGGCCCGGGCGCGGGCGGCAAGATCCTTCATCTCGGTGGCGATCGTCGCCAGCCCCTTGCGGTCCGCCTGTTTGACGATCGGCGTGATGAGTCCGTCATCGAGCGCGACGGCGACCGCGATGTCGGCCGAATCCCACCGGAGGATCGCCTCGTCGCTCCATGACGCGTTGGCGGCCGGCACCCGGCGCAAGGCAAGGGCCGCGGCGCGGATTACGAAATCGTTGACGGAAATCTTGTAGGCGTCCGATTTCTTGTTCAATTCCGCCCGGATTTTCAGAAGCTCGTCGATCTCGCAATCGATCGTCAGATAGAAATGCGGGACCTGCTGCTTCGACTCCGTCAGCCGCCGCGCGATCGTGCGGCGCATGCCGGTGAGCGGCCGTTCGGTATAAGGCGGGTTGCCGGCAAGCGCGACGACGTGGTCTTTCGAGAGGAGCGGTGCGGCACCGGGCGGCGTTGCCGGCGGGGCGGCGGCGGGACGCGGCGCCGCCGGCGCCCGCGCCTCGGCTGCCGGCGGCGCGCCGGCGAGCGCGCGTTCGACATCGGCCTTGACGATGCGGCCTTGCGGCCCGGAACCGGTGAGCGCGGTGAGGTCGAGCCCCGCCTGGCTCGCCATGCGGCGCGCGAGCGGGCTGGCGAAGATGCGGCCCTTGCCGTTTGCCGCCTCGATCGGGTGCGCGTTCGGCGCCGCTGCCGGCGCGGTCGTCGCTTCGCTCGGCGCTGGCGCGGCGCGGCGTTCCGCCGCCGCAGGCAGGGTCGAGGCGTCCTCGTCGCCTTCGAGCAACAGCGCGATCGGCTCGTTGACCTTGACGCCCTGCGTCCCCTCCGGCACGAGAATGCGGCCGAGTCGGCCGTCATCGATCGCCTCGACCTCCATCGTCGCCTTGTCGGTCTCGATTTCGGCGAGCACGTCGCCGGAACGGATTTCGTCGCCCTCCTTCTTGAGCCAGCGCGCGAGGTTGCCCTCGGTCATCGTTGGCGACAGCGCCGGCATCAGGATCTCGACCGCCATGCTCTCCCCTATTCCGGCATTTTCTCAGCGGTAGAGGACGGCGCGCGCCGCGGCGGCGATGTCGGCCGGCTGCGGCACGGCCAGCCTTTCGAGATTGGCCGCATAGGGCAGCGGCACGTCCTTGCCGGCCACCCGCACGAGCGGCGCATCGAGCCAGTCGAAGCACTCTTCCATGATCGTCGCCGCGATCTCCGCGCCGATGCCGGCGAAGGGCCAGCCCTCCTCGACCGTCACGACGCGGTTGGTCTTCTTGACCGACGCGACGACGCTCGCGACATCGAACGGGCGCAGGCTGCGCAGATCGATGATCTCGGCCGAGATCCCCGATTTACCGAGTTCTTCGCCGGCCTCGAGCGCGAGTTTCACCATGCGCGAGAAGGCGACGATCGTCACGTCGGTGCCGGCGCGGGCGAGCCGCGCCTTGCCGATCGGCACGACGAATTCCGGGTCGTCCGGCACCGCGAAGCTTTCGCCGTAGACGAGCTCGTGTTCGAGGAAAATCACCGGGTTCGGGTCGCGGATCGCCGATTTTAAGAGGCCCTTATGGTCGGCTCCCGTGTAAGGCGCGAGCACGCGCAGGCCCGGAACGTGCGCGTACCAGCTGGCATAGCATTGCGAATGCTGCGCGGCGACGCGCGCGGCAATGCCGTTCGGCCCGCGGAAGACGATCGGGCAGGTCATCTGCCCGCCCGACATGTAGTGCGTCTTCGCCGATGAATTGATCAGCTGGTCGATCGCCTGCATCGCGAAATTGAAGGTCATGAACTCGACGATCGGCCGCAACCCCGCGAAAGCGGCGCCAACCCCGAGCCCGGTGAAGCCCTGCTCGGTGATCGGTGTATCGACGACGCGGCGCGGCCCGAATTCCTGCAACAGGCCCTGGCTGACCTTGTAGGCGCCCTGGTATTCGCCGACTTCCTCGCCGAGAAGGAAGACGCTCTCGTCGCGCCGCATCTCTTCGGCGATCGCATCGCGCAGCGCCTCGCGCACCGTCATGACGCGCGTCGGGCCGGCGTATTCGCGCTCGCCCGCAGCGGCTTCATGCCGCGCCGGCGGGGCGGGCGCCGACGCCGCCGGCTTCGGCTCTTCCCGCGGGCGCTGCAAGGCTTCGCGCGGCGCCGCGTTGACCGCCGCCGGCGCCTCGACCGCTTCGCCGTTGGTCGCGATCACCGCGATCGGCGTGTTGACCGCCACGTGCTCGGTGCCCTCGGGAATGACGATCTTGGCGAGGATCCCCTCATCGACCGCCTCGACTTCCATCGTCGCCTTGTCGGTCTCGATTTCGGCGAGCACGTCGCCCGCGTGCACGCTCTCGCCCTCGGCCTTGACCCAGCGGGCGATCTTGCCCTCGGTCATCGTCGGCGACAGCGCCGGCATCAGGACTTCGCTGGCCATTCTTCCCGAATTCTCCTGCGCGCTCGCTGCCGCATCGCGCCGCGGCGCATTCTTATAGCCGCGTTCGAGGCCGGCGACGAGGCCGGCTCAGGCCTCGACCAGCACATCCGTCCACAATTCGGCCGGATCCGGCTCCGGACTGTCCTGGGCATAGCGCGCCGCTTCGGCGACGATGTCGCGGGCCTGCTTGTCGAACTCCTTCAGCTCGGCCTCGCCGGCCCCGAGCTCGACGAGCCGGCGGCGCGCCTGATCGATCGGATCGTGCTCGGTGCGCATCTTGTCGACTTCCTCGCGGGTGCGGTACTTCGCCGGGTCCGACATCGAGTGGCCGCGGTAGCGATAGGTCAGCGCCTCGAGGATGATGGGGCCCTTGCCCGAGCGCGCATGGGCGACCGCGGCGCGCCCCGCTTCGTTGACGGCCAGCACATCCATGCCGTCCACCTGCTCGCCCGGAATGCCGTGCGCCATGCCGCGGTGGAACAGATCGGTGCGCGCCGAGGCGCGATCGACCGAGGTGCCCATCCCGTAGCGGTTGTTCTCGATGACATAGACGACGGGCAGCCGCCACAGCTCGGCCATGTTGAAGCTCTCGTAGACCTGCCCCTGGTTGATCGCGCCGTCGCCCAGATAGGTGATCGAGACGCGGTTGTTGCCGCGATAGCGGTGCGCAAAGCCGAGCCCGGTGCCGATCGGCACCTGCGCGCCGACGATGCCGTGGCCGCCGAAGAAATTCTTCTCCCGGCTGAACATGTGCATCGAGCCGCCCTTGCCGTGCGAATAGCCGTTGTGGCGCCCGGTCAGCTCGGCCATCACCCCCTTGGGGTCCATGCCGCAGGCCAGCATATGCCCGTGGTCGCGATACGAGGTGACGATCGAATCGCCCTCCTCCAGCGCCGCCTGCATGCCGACGACAACCGCTTCCTGCCCAATGTAGAGATGGCAGAAGCCGCCGATCAGCCCCATGCCGTACATCTGCCCGGCCCGCTCCTCGAAGCGGCGGATCAGCAGCATGTCGCGATAGTAGCGCCCCAGAACATCCCGCGAGACCTTCGGTTCTTCATCCGCCTTCGGCTTCTTTCGCACTGCCATCCCGCTTCCTCCGGCCGCGCCGAAGCATGCTGGGAAATCCGCGGCTTTGCAACCGGAACGGATTCAACCCTTTGCAGATAAAGCAGAAACGAGGTTGCGGCCCGGCGCCGTCAGCGGGAAGAGCGCATGATCACGACGTCGTTCGGGCCGGCGAAATCGAGCACCGAGCGGACCTGCTGGTCGAGCAGGTCGGGATCGAGGTGGTCGGGGGTCAGCTCCGACACCTTGCGGCCGAGCGCCTTATGCTGCTCTTCGAGTACGGCAAGTTGCTGATCGGAAGCGTGGATCTGCCGCGTCAATTGCAGCCAAGCAAGCAGCCCCCGGTCGCCTTCGATCAGGTGATAGGCAAAGTATCCGGTCAACGCCATGCCAAAGACGGGGCCGGCGATCAACCGAGCGCGGCGGCGCAATTCGCGCAACACGACCATGCGGATACAGCATCACGCGCGGCGCGCAGCGTCAATCACTTTGGCGGCAGTGCCGCCGCATAGCTTCAACGGGCGAGCGCGGCGCGGCCGCCGAACCGGGCGGCGGCGCCCAATCCTTCCTCGATGCGGATCAGCTGATTGTATTTGGCGAGCCGGTCGGAGCGCGACAGCGAGCCGGTCTTGATCTGCCCGCAATTGGTGGCGACCGCGAGGTCGGCGATCGTCGTGTCCTCGGTCTCGCCTGAGCGGTGCGAGACGACCCGGCCGTAGCCGGCGGCGCGCGCGATTTCCATCGTTTCGAGGGTCTCGGAAATCGTGCCGATCTGGTTCAATTTAATGAGGATGGCATTGCCGACGCCGCGCGCGATCCCTTCCTCGAGACGGGCGGGATTCGTGACGAAATTGTCGTCGCCGACGAGCTGCAGTTTGCCGCCCAATTCGCGCGTCAGATGCTCCCAGCCCGGCCAGTCGTCCTCGGCCATGCCGTCCTCGATCGAGGCGATCGGATAGCGGCCCGCGAGATCGGCGTAATAGGCGGCGAGCGCCGCCGCGTCGAGCGTCTTGCCCTCGCCCGAAAGGTGATAGCGGCCGTCGCGGTAGAACTCGCTGGCGGCCGGATCGAGCGCCAATACGACATCCTCGCCCGGCCGGTAGCCGGCGCCCTCGATCGCCCGCATGACGAAGCCGAGGGCGGCGTCGGCCGAGGCCAGGTTCGGGGCGAAACCGCCCTCGTCGCCGACATTGGTATTGAGCCCGGCATCGGCGAGCGCCTTCCTCAGCGCGTGAAATATCTCGGCCCCCCAGCGAATCGCTTCGGTGACCGAGGGCGCCCCGACCGGCACGATCATGAATTCCTGGATGTCGATCGGGTTGTCGGCGTGCACCCCGCCATTGACGATATTCATCATCGGCACCGGCAAGGTGCGGGCGAAGACGCCGCCGAGATAGCGGTAGAGCGGCAGGCCCTGTTCCTCGGCGGCGGCCTTGGCGCAGGCCATGCTGACGCCGAGCACGGCATTGGCGCCGAGCCGGCTCTTGTTCGGCGTGCCGTCGAGCGCGACGAGGGTGCGGTCGAGGCCGAGCTGATCCTCTGCTTCGAAGCCCGAGACGGCGTCGAAGATCTCGCGGTTGACGGCCGCGACCGCCAGCTGCACCCCCTTGCCGCCATAACGCTCGCCGCCGTCGCGCCGCTCGACCGCCTCGTGCGCGCCGGTCGAGGCGCCGGACGGCACGGCGGCGCGGCCGAGCGTGCCGGTCTCGAGCGTCACCTCGACCTCGACCGTCGGGTTGCCGCGGCTATCGAGGATCTCGCGGGCGTGGATGTCGGCGATGGCGGTCATCGGGGATGCTCCCCTTCCTCGATGTGCGCGTTCATATAGGCGCGCAGAATCGCGTTTATGCGCGTCTGATATCCGCGCTGCCGGCGGAACCAGGCCAGCAGATCGGCATCGAGCCGCATCGTCACGGTCTCTTTCCGTTGCGGCATGACAATGCGCGCCGATTTCCAGAAATCCTCGTCCGTCGGCCTTATCTCGGGATCATCCAAGAGAGCGGCGTGAATCTCTTCGCCGCCCATCCCGCGCAATCTCCGCCAATCGGTACGCGGCTCAGCCTTCGAGGTTTTGCCAGTAGTATCGCCTTTCATGAGGCTCGGCTCTCCATGCGGAAATGATGTGCCGTTTGTCATCGCCCCGGTCGGTGTATATGACCGTGATCTCGATGCCGTTCACCAGCCCGATCGCGTAGACGCGGGTCTCGCCGTAATCGCAGCGGCCATCGACCCGCTCGACGGTTGGTCCTTCGAAGATCCGCGAGGCATCCGCAAAGCTGATCGCGTGCCTGCGGATGTTGACAAGGTTCTTGTCCGGGTCCCAGGTGAACTCCACGGGACGTATTTACGTCGCGTATTTACCGAGATCAAGCTCCGATCGGCCTCTACGGCAATTCACATGCCTTGGCGATTCTGTCGAGGGCGACAAGCGTTTCGAGAAGCGCCGGCAGTTGCTTCAGCGGCAGCATCGTCGCCGCTTCGGCCGTGCCGGAGCGGTCGGGGTCCTCATGCGTCTCGAGGAAGATTGCGGCGACGCCGACCGCCACGGCGGCGCGCGCGAGGACCGGGCCGAACTCGCGCTCGCCGCCTGAGCGGTCGCCGAGACCGCCCGGCTGCGCCACCGCGTGCGTCGCGTCGAAGACGACCGGATACCCCGTCCGCGCCATGATCGGCAGCGAGCGCATATCGGCGACGAGCGTGTTGTAGCCGAAGCTCGCGCCGCGCTCGCATAAGAGGATCTTTTCGTTGCCGGTCGAGGCGATCTTGGCCGCGACGTTCGCCATGTCCCAGGGCGCGAGGAACTGCCCCTTCTTGACGTTGACCGGCTTGCCGGTGCGGCCGGCGGCCAAGAGGAGGTCGGTCTGCCGGCACAGAAAGGCCGGGATCTGCAAGACATCCGCGACTTCGGCGACCGGCGCGCACTGCTCCCGCTCGTGCACGTCGGTCAGCACCGGCAGGCCGGTCAGCTCGCGCAATTCGGCGAGGATCGGCAATCCGGCGTCGAGCCCGATGCCGCGCGCGCCCGAAATCGAGGAGCGGTTCGCCTTGTCGAACGAGGTCTTGTAGATGAGCGGGATGCCGAGCTTGCGGCCGATCTCGGCGAGGGCGGCGCTCATCTCCAAGGCATGCGCGCGCGATTCGAGCGTGTTCGGCCCGATGATGAAGACGAGCGGCAGGTCGTTGCCGAGCGTCAGGCCGCCGACCCTGACGTGGCGAGGCTCCCTCATCGCGAGTTGCCTGCCGGCCGGGCCGTCCCGGGCACAGACTTCGTAATTGCCCTGTCCGCCCTCAGGGGGGAGAGGGAGGGGCCCATCGCGCAGCGATGGGAGGGTGAGGTGGTTTCGGTGGCGCCTCGGCAATCCCCCACCTCACCCTGCCCTCTCCGCCCCCAGGGGCGGAGAGGGAACGCGGCGTTGCCTCTCAGCAGCGCGGCGCGCAATGAAAAAGAGCGCATCACACCAATCGCGACTGGGCGACCGCCGCGGCGATGAAGGAGCTGAACAGCGGGTGCGGCTCGAACGGGCGCGACTTCAGCTCGGGATGGAACTGCACGCCGATGAACCACGGGTGGTCGGGGATCTCGACGATCTCGGGCAGGATGCCGTCGGGCGACATGCCGGAAAAGCGCAAGCCGGCCGCCTCGAGGTTCTCGCGGTAGCGGATGTTGACCTCGTAGCGGTGCCGATGCCGCTCGCTGATGTGGTCGGTCCCGTAGATCTCGGCCACACGGCTGCCCGGCTCCAGCACCGCCTCGTAGGCGCCCAGCCGCATCGTGCCGCCGAGATCGCCGTCGGAATTGCGCCGCTCGATCGTGTTGCCGCGCATCCATTCGGTCATCAACCCGATGACCGGGTGCTCGCACGGCCCGAATTCGGTCGAGCCGGCGCCCGGCAGATGCGCGAGGTGGCGGGCCGCCTCGATGACCGCCATCTGCATGCCGAAGCAGATGCCGAAATACGGCACGAGGCGCTCGCGGGCAAAGCGGGCGGCCTCGATCTTGCCTTCCGAGCCGCGCTCGCCGAAGCCGCCCGGCACGAGGATGCCGTGCACCCCTTCGAGCTTGTGCAGCGCCTCCGCTTCGGCCTCGAACACCTCCGAATCGATCCAGTCGAGATCGACCCCGACATTGTTGGCGATGCCGCCATGCGCCATCGCCTCGGCGAGCGACTTGTAGCTGTCGGGCAGGTGCGTGTACTTGCCGACGATGGCGATCGTCACCCGCCCTTCGGGCTTGTGGATGCGGTTGACGATCTCGGCCCAGCGCGAGAGATCGGGCTCCGTCGTCTCGAGGCCGAAATGCCGGCAGACCTCGCGGTCGAAGCCTTCGGCATGGTAGGCGATCGGCACCGCGTAGATCGTATCGACGTCGATCGCCGGGATGACCCGGCTTTCGCGCAGATTGCAGAACAGCGCGATCTTGCTGCGCGCCCCCGGCGGGATCGGCCGCTCGCAGCGGCACAACAGGATGTCGGGCTGGATGCCGAGGCCCAGCAATTCCTTCGCCGAATGCTGTGTCGGCTTGGTCTTCAGCTCGCCCGCCGACGGGATCCACGGCACCAGGGTCAGGTGCACGAACATGACCCGCTCGCGCCCCAATTCGTTGCCGAGCTGGCGAATCGCCTCGAGGAACGGCAGACCCTCGATGTCACCGACCGTGCCGCCGATCTCGCACAAGACGAAATCCTCGCCGTCGAGGTCGCCGGTGATGAATTCCTTGATCGCGTCGGTGACGTGCGGGATGACCTGCACGGTGGCGCCGAGATATTCGCCGCGCCGCTCGCGGCCGATGACGGTCGAGTAGATCCGCCCGGTCGTCACCGAATCGCTCTTCTTCGCCGGCACCCCGACATAGCGCTCGTAATGCCCCAGATCGAGGTCGGTCTCGGCGCCGTCGTCGGTGACGAAGACTTCGCCGTGCTGGTAGGGGCTCATCGTGCCCGGATCGACGTTGAGGTAGGGATCGAGCTTGCGCAGCCGCACCCGGAAGCCGCGCGCCTGCAAGAGGGCGCCGAGCGCCGCCGACGATAGACCCTTGCCGAGAGAGGAGACCACGCCGCCGGTGATGAAGATGAACCGCGTCATGGAACTCCAGTTTACAGCATCCGGCCGCCGCGTCCCATCGGAAACGACGGTCAGTGCGAGATCGGCGCGCTCGGCGGCTTCGGCGCGGGGGCCGGCGGCCCGGCCGGCCCCGGAATCGCCGGCCCGGCCTTCCCGCCGCCGAGGATCGAGGCGGCGGGCGCGTGCGCCCGGTTGCTGAGGACGACGAGGAGCACGCTCGTCAGCATGAAGGCGGCGGCGAGCCCGGCGGTGACCCGGGTCAAGAGGTTGGCGGTCGAGCGTCCGGTCATGAAGCCGGACATGCCGCCGCCGCCCATGCCGAGCGCCCCGCCCTCGCTCTTCTGCATCAGGACGACGCCGACGAGAGCGATCGTGATCAGCACGTGAATGACGAGCAGGAGGGCCAGCATGCGCGCAAGATACCGATTTGGCCGGTGATTGTCGGGAGACCGCGAGCTTTTAGTCCCTCGCCGCGGCCCTTACCAGCACAGAATATCGGTAGGCTTTCGCGCGTGGCCAAGGCGGCCGCCGTCGTCTACAGTCCGTGGCCGGCGACAAAGGAGAGCGGGCGATGGATTACGGCCTCTTCACGATGCCCTCGCACCCGCCGGAGCGCCCCCTCTTCGACGGCCACCGCTGGGATCTCGATACGCTGCGCTGGGCCGACGAACTCGGCTTCAGCGAAGCCTGGATCGGCGAGCACCACACCGCACCCTGGGAGCCGCATCCCGCCCCCGACCTGCTGATCGCGCAGGCGCTGTTCCAGACCCGGCAAATCCGCCTCGCGCCGGGCGGCTTCCTGTTGCCCTACCATCACCCGGCCGAGCTCGCGCATCGCGTCGCGATGCTCGACCATCTGGCGCAGGGGCGGCTCAATTTCGGGGTGGCGGCGAGCGGCCTGCCGAGCGACTGGGCGATGTTCAACGTCGACGGCAACGCCGGGCAGCACCGCGAGATGACGCGCGAGGCGCTCGACATCATCCTGAAATTGTGGACCGCCGAGGAACCGTTCGACTACCGCGGCAAATACTGGCACGTCACCCGCACCGATCTGATGCTCGAGAGCCTCAGGCCGCACATCAAGCCGTTTCAGAAGCCCTACCCGCCGATCGGCGTCGCCGGCGTCAGCAAGGGCTCGGACACCCTCAAACTCGCCGGCGAGCACGGCTTTCTGCCGATGAGCCTCAACCTCAATCCCTCCTATGTCGCGAGCCATTGGGAATCGGTCGAGGAAGGGGCGCGGCGCAGCGGGCGCACGCCGTCGCGCGCGCAATGGCGCCTCGTGCGCGAGATCTTCATCGCCGACAGCGACGAGGCGGCCTGGCGGCTTTCGGTCGGGGCGCAAATGGGCCGCATGATGCGCGAATACTTTCTGCCGCTGTTGACCAATGTCGGCGTCATCCAGTTCCTCAAGCACGACCCTGAGGTTGCCGACAGCGACGTGACGCCGGAATACTGCGCCCGGCACAATTGGCTGATCGGCAGCCCGGCGACCGTCGTCGAAAAGATCGAGCGCATGTACGAGGAGGTCGGCGGCTTCGGCGCGCTGTTGCTCTTCTGCTTCGACTACAGCGAGAACCCGCAGGCCTGGCGCGAGTCGATGCGGCTGCTCGCCGAGGAAGTCATGCCGAAGGTGGCGCATCTGACGCCGAAGGATTAGCTGCGCCGGATGCGCGTCATCGAAGCACTGTCGAGGGACGCGCGCCGGCCAATACAGCTTTGGTTCGGGAAGTCTAGCCGAACGGCTGATCTATGGTTAAGCCCGCGCGGAAAGGCGATCTGCCCGATTTAAGTCAACATCATTACCGTCGCGCAGACAATGGAGCTGAGCGGGATGCCTACCTCCGAACAACTCAGAAACCTGGCGAGACGATGCCGCCGCGTGGCGCAAGAAATACTGGAGGAGCAATTTCGCAAAAAGGCTGCTCGAGATCGCCAACGAATTCGAACGCGACGCCGACGCTTTGGAGAAACATCGGCAAGGGAACGACAACCACAGCAAATGCTGTTGACAGGGTACTATGACGGACTTTGCCGCGTCGCTGCGCGAGAAGGCAGAGGAATTGCGAAATATTGCCGCGTTGCGGCCCGCAATTTGCCCACGAGCTGCGCCAGATTGCAGAAGAATTGGAGCGGATTGCAGACGAAATCGCCCGCGATCAGCCGACGTCATAAGCACAGCCGTCCGCATCCCCATCGCGTCGTTTTTAGGCGGCTTCGTCACGCTATTCCGGAAACGGCGGCGTCGCGCCGGCCGGCAGCGCCACCTGAAAGACGTTGAGCGTGTTCCCGATCAGCGTGTAGTAGCCGATGATCGCGATGATCTCGACGAGCCCCGCTTCGCCGAGCGTCTCGACGGCGGCGGCAAAGCTCTGGTCCGAGAGCCGCTGCGTCTTCTGCAATTCGCTGACGATGCGGTAGACGAGCGCTTCGTCGGCCGCCGCGAAGCTCGGCGTCTCGCCCTTGCGGATGGCTTCGACGGCGGCGGCCGGGACGCCCGCCTTTTCGGCGAGCGGGGCGTGCGCGTGCCACTCGTACTGGGCGCGCAGCGAGCGCGCCGTCAGGATGATCGCGAGTTCGGAAAGGCGCGCCGGCAACGAGCTGCCCCAGCGCAGATGCTCGCCCAGCCGGGCGGCGTGCTCGCACACCTCGGGCGCCCGCAGCAGCACCGCAAACGGTCCCGCCACCCGGCCGCGGCGGCCGGCGACGATCATGTCATAGACGCGGCGCTGCGCCGGCGTCATCGCCTCGGGCGCGATCTCGCGGTAGCGGCTCATCATCCTCTCCCCTATTGGCGGCTTCGCCGCACTCTAGCCGGCATGCCGCCGCCGCGGGAAGAGGCGCGCTAGCGCTGCCACAGCCCGCGCCCGTAAAGGCGCGCCTGCTCCTCGGCGCTGCGCAGGGCGGGCGGCGCGTCCGCGGCGGCCCGCCCGCCGCCGTTGTAGATCACCGCTTCGCCGAGGTCGTAGCCGCCGACGCGGCAGCGGTATTCGGCCGCCGCCGCCTCGGCCGGCTCGCAGGCAACTTCGCGCCCGCCGATATAGGCCGCCATGTCGCGCGCCGCCCGGCCGCCTTCGCCTTCGACCCCCTGCAGGTGCACGACTTGCCCGTTGAAGCTCAGAGTCCCGGTATCGACGACGCGCGGAACTCCCCGGATCGTGCCGCCGCTGCCGGGCGGCAGGTTTTCCCCATCAGTCGCCGGCGCACCGCTCGCGCTCGCGACCTCTTCGCGGCCGCGGCGCGCCTTCAGGCGCTCCGCTTCGGCGACGAAATCGTGCCAGATCTTCGCCGGCAGGTCGCCGCCGACCACCTTCTGCATCGGGCTGTCGTCATCGTTCCCGACCCATACGCCGACGATATAGTCGTCGGTAAACCCGACGAACCAGGCGTCGCGGTAGTCGTTCGTCGTGCCGGTCTTGCCGTAGGCCGGCCGGTCGAGCGTGGCGTTTGTGCCGGTGCCGTTCGTCACCACGGCGCGCAGGATGTCGAGCATCGGCCCGCGATGCCAGCTCGGTGGCTGGCGCGAGGGCTGCGCCCGCTTGTAGACGGGCGTCGATTTGTGACCGTAAACCTCCCGCACCGTATAGGGAACGAGGCGCTTCGTGTCCTGTGCGATCTCCGCCATGGCGCGCGTCATCTCGAGGAGCGTGACGCCCTCGGAGCCGAGCGCCAGGCTCGGCACGGGCTGCAGCGGCGATTTGACGCCGAGGCTCTTCGCCGTCGCGATGATGCGCGGTATCCCGACCTGCTCGCCGAGCTGCACCGAAATCGAGTTGATCGACTGCGCAAAGGCGCTGCGCAGCGGCACCGCGCCGCGATAGGTGCGCCCGTAATTGCGCGGCCGCCAATTGCCGATCTGCACCGGCTTGTCGACCAGCACGCTATCCGGCGTGAAGCCGGCCTCGAAGGCGGTCAGATAGACGAAGATCTTGAACAGCGAGCCCGGCGGCCGGCGCGCCTCGGTGGCCCGGTCGAACTGGCTCTTTTGATAATCCGCGCCGCCGACCATGGCCCGGATCGCACCATTGGGCGACAGCGCTATCAGCGCCGCCTCGCCGACATGCCGCTTGCCCCCGTCGCGCGCGAGCCAGCTGTGAACGACGCGCTCGGCGGCGCGCTGCAAGTCCGGGTCGAGCGTGGTGCGCACCGTCAGGTCGGCCGGCGGCGCCTTGCCGAAGAGATGCTGGACTTCTTCGGCGGCGGCGTCGGCGAAATAGTTCTCGCCGGGCTCGGTTTGCGGCAGCACGACCGGCACGGCCGGATGCGCGCGCGCCGCCGCGGCCTGCGCCGGCGTCGCGTAGCCGGCCCGCACCATCGCCTGCAGCACGACCGCGGCGCGCTCTTGCGCGGCGGCGAGGTTGGCGGTCGGCGCCAATGCCGAAGGCGCCTGAATGAGCCCCGCCAGCATCGCCGACTGGGCCAGGTCGAGGTCCGCCGCCTTTTTGTTGAAGTAGCGGCGGGCCGCGGCATCGATCCCATAGGCGCCGTTGCCGAAATAGGCGGCGTTCAAATAGCGCGCCAGGATCTCCTTCTTGTCGAGCCGCGCCTCGAGCCACAGCGCCAGCATCGCCTCCTGCACCTTGCGGCGGATCGTGCGCTGCGGCGAAAGATAGGTGAGGCGCACGAGTTGCTGCGTGATCGTGCTCGCGCCCTGGCTTTCCGAGCCGGTCGCCAGGTCATGGATCGCAGCCCGCAGGATGCCCCACAGATCGATGCCCGGATTCTCGAAAAAGCGCCGGTCCTCGATCGCCACGACGGCATCGGCGACATTGGCGGGAATGGCCTTCGCGAGCACCGGCTCGCCGCGAAAGACGCCGCGCGTTGCGAAGGCCTTGCCGGCCCTCGTTTGGAGAACCAGCGCCGCCGGCGGCTCCCCGCCCGCAAGGCCCCCCGAGAGCGGTATCGTAAAGGCGCAGTAGCCGAGAAAGCCGACGACCGCGAGCAGCGCCGCCGTCCCGGAGAGAAAGGCATAGAACCAGACGCGGCGGCGGTGGCGGCGGGCCGGCGGCGGCGCAAGCGCCGGGCGCGCCGCGCCGGGATCGGGTGGCGGCGGACCCGGACTGCGCCGCGCCGAAGAGCGAATTTCGGCAATGAAGCGGCCGCCCTGCCCCGCCCGGCGCCGCAGCGCGGCATAGGCCAGCGCTGCCGCCCCGGCGAGCGGCGGTCCGGCCGTCCGCAGAATCCGCCACAATCGCCGCAACTCGGCAAGCAGCGCCCGCACGACGAGGCGCAGGGCCGGCAACAGGCGCGGCTCCCCGCCTCCCGGAGGACTTCCGTTCGCCTGCTGCGAAGCGCTTTCCTCCCGGTTCATGCGTTCGGTTCGCTCGGCATCGAGGGGCTCCTTCACCGGGCTGGTCATGACAGCGGCGACAACGGCCCGGAGTTGCCGATTCGCGCGCCGAGGAAACAAAGAACGCGCGATTTCGGTTCCGAAGTCCGGGTCGGCGGCGCGAGGTTACAGCGAATTAATTCGTGCGAAAGACGGCTGTCACCTAGTCTGGCCATCTCTCGGCCGACGCTTCTTGCGCACGCGGCGCATTCGCCCGCAAGGCGAAACGTTATTGCGGGGAATTGCCTCGCATCGAGTGGAGGTGACTGAAATGAATGATCCTGTGGCGGGCCGCACCCGAATCGTGTGGTTGACCAGAGGCCGGGCCGCGGCGCTCGGCCTCGGATTGGGCGCGACGCTGGCGCTGTCGCCTTTCGTCTGGGCCGAGAGCTCGGCCTCCTCGACGCTGCCGGCCGCCGCCGCGGCGAACCGGCCCGCCGCCTCGCCGGTGGCGCTGATTCAACAGGAGAGCTTTGCGCCGCTCGTCAAGCAGGTGCTGCCGGCGGTCGTCAATATTTCGGTCACGCAAAAGACCGGATCGCAGGAAATGTCGGGCGAGGAGAACATCGTCCCGTTCCCCGACTTTCCCAACTCGCCGTTCAATCAGTTCCTGCACCGGTTCTTCAACCAGCAGGGGCAAGGCGGCGAGCGGCACTTCTTTCAATATCCGGGCGGCCAGGTAAAGCGCATCGCGCTCGGCTCCGGCTTCATCGTCGATCCCAAAGGCTATGTCGTCACCAACAACCACGTGGTCGGCGACGCGGCGAGCGTGCAGGTGATCCTGCAGGACGGCCATAAATACCGCGCCAAGATCATCGGCCGCGATCCGAAAACCGATCTCGCGGTATTAAAGATCGCCGCCGAGAAGCCGCTGCCGCATGTCGAATTCGGCGACAGCAGCGCCGCCCAGATCGGCGACTGGGTGATGGCGGTCGGCAACCCGTTCGGGCTCGGCGGCACGGTGACGACGGGGATCATCTCGGCGCGCGGCCGCAACATCGATGCGGGCCCGTTCGACGACTTCCTGCAGATCGACGCGCCGATCAACCGCGGCAATTCGGGCGGGCCGACCTTCAATCTGCAAGGCCAGGTGATCGGCATTAATACGGCGATCTATTCGCCGAACGGCGGCAGCGTCGGCATCGGCTTCGCCATACCCTCGAACGAGGCGAAGACAATCGTCGCGCAGCTGATCGAGCACGGCACGATCAAGCGCGGCTGGCTCGGCGTGCAAATCCAGAAGGTGACCCCGGCGATCGCCGCGAGCCTCGGCCTGGCCCGCGACCACGGCGCGCTGATCGCGGTCGTCAAGCCCGGCAGCCCCGGAGCAAAAGCCGGCCTCAAGCAAGGCGACGTCATCTTGACGTTCAACGGGCACGACATCGCGCGTCTGCGCGACCTGCCGCGCTATGTCGCCGCGACGCCGCCGCACTCGGCGGCCGCGATGACGGTGTGGCGCGACGGCAAGAAGCTCGACATGCAGGCGACGGTCGGCAACCTCGCCAACAACGAGCAGGTCGCCTCGGCGCGCCGCGGAGAAGAAGAGCAGGCACCGACCGCCGCGAGCGCCCTCGGCATGCATTTCGCGGCGCTGACCGACCGCGTGCGCCGCGAGCTTCGGGTCGGCAAGGATGTGCGCGGCGTCGTCATAACCGGCGTCGACACCGGCAGCTTGGCCGATAATGTCGGGCTCTCCCGCGGCGACATCGTCGTCGCGATCAATCAGATGCCGGTGCGCACTCCCGAAGAAGCCGCGCAACAGCTTCGCAAAATTGCCAAGTCTTCGAACAAGAGCGCGTTATTGCTGCTGAACCGGCACGGCGTCACCGAATATGTCGGGGTGACGGTCGGCAAGAAGGAAGGCTGACCGGACATAAGCCGCCGCCCGCGCGCTAGCGGGTGCCGCACGAACAAAAGGGCGGAGAGGACCGAAATCCCCTCCGCCCTTTTTCTGTCGGCGCGATGTCGTCAGCGCTGCGGCCAGGCGGGGCCGTTGTCGCGCGGCCGCTGGTGCGGCGGCAGTGGCATGCGGGCCTCGAGCCGCTCGAGTTCGATCCGCGTCCGCGCCCCGGCGCGCAGCAGCCGGTCGGTCGCCTCGCGCAGGCCCGTCCGGCTCTCCGGCGTATCATGGTCGAGCGCGGTGTCGAAAGCGGCAAGGAAGGCGGCGATGTCGGTGTCGACACGTTCGCGCAGCGAGCGGTCGATGTAGGCGCCGTTCTGCGGACGCTGCGCCGCAGCCCTATGCAGCGGCGGCAAGCCGTCGACGCCATTGCCGTTCCCGTTGCCGTTGCCGTTGCGATCCGGCGCCGCCCCATAGGGTTGCCGCGCGACCGGCGGGAAGCCCTGGGGAAGTCCCGGGTCGGACCGCGGCGCCGCGCGCTCGCCGCCGAACGGGCCGCCCGCCGGATTTCCCGAGGACCCAGATTCGGGGCCGGCGCCACTGCCGTGCGAGCCGTTCCCGAGCGAAAGATGCAGGGTGCGCCGCTCGCCGTTGGCGGTCGGCTGCGTCGGCGCAACGATGCGAACCGCTTGGCCGTTGCCCGCCTCGACCCGCGGCTCGGGCCGCTCCGCAGCCGAACGGAAGGTCTCGGGCGGGCGCGGCCGTGCCGGCGCGGCCAGCGAATCGCTCAACCGATGGTCGAAAGCGTGCTGGTTGCCCCGGCCCTCCTCGCTCCCCGCGCTGGTTTTGATCAGCTGCGGTTCGAGCGGCCCGGCCGCGCTGCTCGCGGCGGTTTCCGCCACAGTATTGCGCGCTCGACTTTTGCTGACGATGTAGCTTATTGCCGGCGGTGAGCAGTCGTATGTCCTGGCAATACTTGCCAAGGTTTCACCGGCTTCGTGACGCGTCATGATCGAAGGCCAATCCTTTTGGGGGATTTTCCCTCTTTTACTTGATCGTTCCATTTTTAGACCTTCGTGGATGGATTTATTGGTCAGCCCTGCAATCCTCAAACCTTACCGCTCTTCCGCCGGCATGCCAAGGCGGCACCGCCGAAAGATGCAAGCTCTGATAGGCGTTAGCACGAGCAACAAGCCAGTTGTGCATTCACCCATAGCCGAATGGGCACACCGCAACCCGGCTCGTTTTCCAGACGCCTCATAATACCGATCGCTAGATAAACAGTGAAGCAGTTTATTCGTTCCAATTAACATGCGTCCCGCGGGCTGGCGGCGCCTGCCCGGGACAGCTCATACCCGCACGATCTTCCCTGGGTTGAGAAGATTTTCGGGGTCGAGGGCGCGCTTGATCGCGCGCATCACCGACAGCGCCTCGCCGTGCTCGGCGACGAGGAATTCCATCTTGCCGTAGCCGACCCCGTGCTCGCCGGTGCTGGTGCCGTCCATCGCCAGCGCGCGGGCGACCATGCGGTCGTTGAGCCGGCTCGCCTCGGCGATTTCCTCCGGGCAGTCGGGGTCGATCATGAAGACGAGATGGAAATTGCCGTCGCCGACATGGCCGACGAGAGCCGAGGGGATCGAGGAGTGCTCGAGATCGCGCTTGGTTTCGGCGATGCACTCGGCCAGCCGCGAGATCGGCACGCAGACATCGGTCGCCCAGCCCTTCGAGCCGGGCCGGCGGGCGAGCGCGGCGTAGTAGGCATCGTGCCGCGCCTGCCACAGCTTCGAGCGCTCCTCCGGCGTCGTCGCCCAACGGAAATCGCCGCCGCCGTGCTCGGCGGCGAGCGCCTTGACCGTCTCGACCTGCTCGGCGACCCCCGCCGCGCTGCCGTGAAACTCGAAAAAGAGGGTCGGCGCCACGGGATTGTCGAGCTTCGAATATTTGTTGATGGCGTCGATCTGCGCCTCGTCGAGCAGTTCGATGCGGGCGACCGGCACACCGCTCTGGATCGTCAGGATCACCGTATCGACGGCCGCCCCGATCGTCGGAAAGGCGCACACCGCCGCCGAGATCGCTTCCGGGATGCCGTAGAGGCGCAGCGTCACCTCGGTGATGATGCCGAGCGTCCCCTCCGAGCCGATGAAGAGCCGGGTCAGGTCATAGCCCGCGGCCGATTTGCGCGCCCGATGCGCGGTGCGGATGACCCTGCCGTCGGCCAGCACCACGGTCAGCGACAGGACGTTCTCGCGCATCGTCCCATAGCGCACCGCATTGGTGCCCGAAGCGCGCGTCGCCGCCATGCCGCCGAGCGAGGCGTCGGCGCCGGGATCGATCGGAAAGAAGAGGCCGGTGTCGCGCAAATGCTCGTTCAGCGCCTTGCGGGTCACGCCCGCTTCGACCGTCGCATCCATGTCCTCGGCATTGACGCGCAGGATCCGGTTCATCTGCGACAGATCGATGCAGACGCCGCCCTTCAGCGCGGCGACATGCCCTTCCAGCGAGGTGCCGGTGCCGAAGGCGATGACCGGCGTCTTTGAGCGGGCGCACAGCGCGACGATCCCGCTCACCTCTTCGGTGCTGCGGGCAAAGGCGACGGCGTCCGGCGAATGCGCCGGATGATAGGATTCGTCCTTGCCGTGCTGCGCGCAGATCGCCGGCGACGTCGAGAAGCGGTCGCCGAGCAGTTGGCGCAACGCGGCGAACAAACTCTCGTCGGGCGGTACGCGGCGCAGAGCGGATGAGGTCATGACCACGCACCCTATATAGGCGGTCCGGTTCGCGGCGCGAGGATTAACCCGCCGCCCGCGGCGCCGCAACTCCCGCCGCAGGCGAGCGCGCGATCAACCGATCCTTTCGCGTCGCCGCCCGGCCCGGTCATTTCCGCGCGGCGGCGGCCGGCAAACGCGACAATTCGTTGCCTTTTCCCGAATCGGTTGCGCGGCGGATTGAGGCGGCCCGGGCTAGGGGCTAAGTTTCGCCGCAGGTGCGGCCCTCGAAGGAGGTCGGGATGGCGCTGAAGAGGGTAACCCTCGACGACAAATACGCCCTCGCGGAAGGACGCGTTTATCTGACCGGGACCCAGGCGCTGGTGCGCCTGCCGATCATGCAGCGCCAGCGCGACGCCGCGGCCGGGCTCGACACCGCCTGCTTCATCTCGGGCTACCGCGGCTCGCCGCTCGGCGGGCTCGATCAGAATCTGTGGAGCGCGCGGCGCTTTCTCGACCGCAACAACATCCGCTTCCAGCCGGCGATCAACGAGGAGCTGGCGGCGACTGCCGTGTGGGGCAGTCAGCAGCTGCACCTCTTTCCCGGCGCGAAATACGACGGCGTGTTCGCGCTGTGGTACGGCAAGGGGCCGGGGGTCGACCGCAGCGGCGACCCGCTGAAGCACGGCAATTCGGCCGGCTCGTCCCGCCATGGCGGCGTGTTGCTGCTCGCCGGCGACGACCATACCTGCAAATCCTCGACCCTCGCGCATCAGTCGGAATTCGCCTTCATCGACGCCCTGATCCCGGTGCTCAACCCGGCCGGCGTGCAGGATATTCTCGATCTCGGCCTCTACGGCTGGGCGATGTCGCGCTATGCCGGCGTCTGGGTCGCCTTCAAGACGATCGCCGAGACGGCCGACAGCTCCGCTTCGGTCGAGATCGATCCGCTGCGCAACGCGATCCGCGAGCCGCAGGATTTCGCGATGCCGCCGGGCGGCCTCAACATTCGCTGGCCGGACCCGCCGCTCGAGCAGGAATTGCGCCTGCATAAGTACAAGATCGAGGCGGCGCTCGCCTTCGCCCGCGCGAACCGCCTCGACCGCATCGTCATCGACTCCCCCGCCCCGCGCCTCGGCATCGTCACGACCGGCAAATCCTATCTCGATCTGCGGCAGGCCTTCGAGGAACTCGGGATCGACGACGGGCGGGCGGCCGAGCTCGGCATCCGGCTCTACAAGGTGGCGATGCCCTGGCCGCTCGAGCGCGACGGCGTGCGCGCCTTCGCCGAGGGGCTCGAGGAAGTGCTCGTCGTCGAGGAAAAGCGGGCGGTCATCGAAACGCAGCTGAAGGAACAGCTCTACCACTGGCCGGCCGACCGCCGGCCGCGCGTCCTCGGCAAGTTCGACGAGGAGGGCAACTGGATCCTGCCGTCGAACGGCGAATTGACGCCGCCGATGATCGCCCGGGTTCTCGCCCGGCGGATCGCGCGCTTTCACGACGCCCCGGCGATCGCCGAACGCGCCGCCCTCCTCGACCGGCGGGAATACGCCGGCAACGTCGTGCCGTTTCAGCGCACCCCTTATTTCTGCTCCGGCTGCCCGCACAACAGCTCGACCAAGGTGCCCGAAGGCAGCCGCGCGCTCGCCGGCATCGGCTGCCATTACCTGGCGCAGTTCATGGACCGCTCGACCGCGACCTTCACCCAGATGGGCGGCGAGGGCGCGCCGTGGATCGGCCAGGCGCCCTTTACCGAGACGCCGCACGTCTTCGTCAATATCGGCGACGGCACCTACACGCATTCGGGCATCCTGGCGATCCGCGCCGCCGTCGCGGCTGGCGTCAACGTCACCTACAAGCTGCTCTTCAACGACGCCGTCGCGATGACCGGCGGCCAGCCGATCGACGGCGGCCTGACGGTGCCGACCGTCACCCGCCAGCTCGCCGCCGAAGGCGTCAAGCGGATCGTCGTCGTCACCGACGAGCCGCAAAAATACCCCGCCGCCGTCGATTTCGCGCCCGGCACGGGCGTGCGGCACCGCGACGATCTCGACCAGGTGCAACGCGAATTGCGTGAGATCCCGGGGGTCACCGCGCTCGTCTACGACCAGACCTGCGCCGCCGAAAAGCGCCGCCGCCGCAAGCGCGGCCGCTTCCCCGATCCGCCGAAGCGGGCGTTCATCAACGACCTCGTCTGCGAGGGCTGCGGCGACTGCTCGAAGACCTCGAACTGCGTCTCGGTCGTGCCCGTCGAGACCGAGTTCGGCAGGAAGCGCGCGATCGACCAGTCGAGCTGCAACAAGGATTATTCCTGCGTCGAAGGCTTCTGCCCGAGCTTTGTCACGGTGCATGGGCCGGGGCTCAAAAAACCGCGGCCGAATAATCTTTCCGGGGAGGCGCTGCCGCTGCTGCCCGAGCCGGCATTGCCCCCGCTCGATCAACCCTACGGCATTCTCGTGACGGGCGTCGGCGGCACCGGCGTCGTGACGATCGGGGCGCTCATCGGCATGGCGGCGCATCTCGAAGAGAAGGGCTGCACCGTCCTCGACATGACGGGGCTCGCCCAGAAGGGCGGCGCCGTCTGGAGCCATGTGCGGATCGCCCGCGCCCCCGCCGACATCCACGCCGTGCGCCTCGCCTCCGGCAGCGCCGATCTGCTGCTCGGCTGCGACCTCGTCGTCTCGGCGAGCGCCGATTCGCTCGCAAAGCTGGACGCCGGCAAGAGCCGCGCGATCGTCAACAGCCACGAAATCGTCACCGGCGACTTCACCCGCAACCCAGACCTCACCTTCCCGGCCGAGGAGATGAAGGTCAGCATCGCCGCGGCGGTCGGCAGCGAAAAGGCCGAGTTCCTCGATGCGACGCGGCTGGCGACGGGCCTGCTCGGCGATTCGATCGCGAGCAACCTGTTCATGCTCGGCTACGCCTATCAGAAGGGCGCGGTGCCGGTCTCCGCCGAGGCGATCGAGGAGGCGATTGGGCTCAATGGCGTCGCCGTCGATTTCAATCGCAATGCCTTCCGCTGGGGCCGCCGGGCCGCCGTCGACCGCTCCTTAGTCGAAGACCGCGCGGCGCCGGCGAGCGCGCGGCCGCAAAGCCACCACCTCTCGGAAAGCCTCGACGAAGCGATCGAGCGCCGCGTCAAGTTCCTGACCGGCTACCAGGACGCGCGTTATGCCGAGCGGTACGCCGCGCTCGTCCGCCATGTGCGGGACGCCGAGGCGGCGCGCGTCCCGGGTGCCGAGGCAGTCGCCCAGGCGGTCGCGCGCGCGCTCTTCAAGCTGATGGCCTACAAGGACGAGTACGAGGTCGCCCGGCTCTATACGGTAAGCGACTTCCTGAAGCGCGTCGCCGAACAGTTCGAAGGCCCGTACGAACTGCGCTTCCATCTCGCGCCGCCCATTCTCGGCGACCGCGACCCGAAGACCGGGCACCTGAAGAAACGCAGCTTCGGCCCGTGGATGCTGACGGCCTTCCGCCTGCTCGCGAGGTGCAAGCGGCTGCGCGGCACCCGCCTCGACATTTTCGGCCGCACGCCGGAGCGCCGCACCGAGCGGCGGCTGATCGGCGAATACGAGGCGCTCGTCGAGGAGCTGCTCGCTCGCCTGACGCCCGAAAATCACGCGCTCGCCGCCGAGATTGCCGCGCTGCCGCTCGACATCCGCGGCTTCGGCCACGTCAAGGAGGAGAGCATCGCGCGGGTCAAGCAGCGCGAAGCCGCGCTCCTGGCGCGCCTGCGCTCGCCCTCCCCGACCCCCGCGCTCGCCGCCGAGTGAGATTCAGTCCCTCACCCCCGCCCCACGGCTTCGCCGCGGGTGCGTGAGGGGCCGGCGGCCCGCCCGCTAGAGCATTTTCCGTTCGGCTGTATCCGCAAAAAAAGTCCGTCTCCCGCGGGCTTGGCCCGCGGGTCCATGGATGGCCGGGTCAAGCCAGGCTAAGCCCGGCCAAGACGAACAAAGTGGTTCAAGCTGCACGGTAAGTGCCCTAGCCCGCCACCGGAAGCGCGAAAAAGCGGGCGCTGCCGTCGCGCTTGACGCGCACCAGCAGGTTCTTCTTGCCGCTTTTTTGAGCCGCCGCGGCGCTGCGCTTCACCTCGTCCGGCGAGACGACCGGCCGGCCGCCGACGGCGACGATCAGATCGCCCGGCCGCAGCCCCTGCGCCGCCGCCGGAGAATTTTGCGGCACCTCGGTTACGACGACGCCCTGCGTCGCGTCCGGGATCGAATATTGCTTGCGCAGCGGCGCGGTCAGCCGCGACAGCTTGAGGCCGAGCGCCTCGACGGCGGGCGGCGGCTTCGGCGTCGCCGGCTGCGGCGGCGGCGGGACCGGTCGATTCGGGTTGAGTTCCGCCACCTTGACGGCGATCGCCTCCTGTTTGCCGTAGCGCCAGATCGTCACCTTGACGGTCTTGCCGGGCGTCGTGGCGGCGACCAGCCGCGGCAGCTCGCGGCTCTGGGCGACCGGCTTGCCGTCGTAGTCGAGAATGACGTCGCCCGGCGCGAGCTTTGCCGCAGCGGCCGGGCTGTCGCGGTCGATCGCCGCGACCATCGCGCCCTGCCCCTTCTTCAGCCCGACCGCTTCGGCGAGCGCGTCCGTCATCGGCTGGATGCGCGCGCCGATCCAGCCGCGCTCGACCTTCCCGGTCGATTTCAGCTGATCGATGATCGGCCGGGCATAGGCGGACGGGATCGCGAAGCCGATGCCGATCGAGCCGCCGGAGGGCGTGAAGATCGCGGTGTTGATGCCGATCACCTGGCCATCGAGGTTGAACATCGGCCCGCCCGAGTTGCCGCGGTTGATCGAGGCGTCGGTCTGCAGGAAATCGTCATAGGGGCCGGCGTGGATGTCGCGCGCCGTCGCCGAGATGATGCCGGAAGTGACGGTGCCGCCGAGCCCGAACGGGTTGCCGATAGCGAGCACCCAATCGCCGACCGCCACTTTCGCCGAATCGCCCCAGGAGGCGGCCGGCAGCGGCTTTTTCGGATCGATTTTGAGTAGCGCCAGGTCGCTGACCGGGTCGCGGCCGACGACCTTGGCTTGCAGGCTCGTATTGTCGGACAGCGTCACCATGATCTGCTCGGCATTGGCGATCACATGGTTGTTGGTGACGATCAGGCCGGACGGGTCGACGATGAAGCCGGAGCCGAGCGAGGCGACGCGGGGAGCCGACGGCCCAAGCGCGCCGGGCGGCCCTTTCTCCCCGAAGAAGTCGCGGAAGAACTGGTCGAGCGGCGCTTGCGGCCTCGGCTCTCCGTCGGCCGGCGGGTTCTTCGGCGCCTGCGGCGCCTCGGTCGTCGAAATATTGACGACGACGCCGAGCAGCTTGCCGGCGAGGTTGGCGAAGACCTGCGAGAAGGGCGCGTGCGGAGCGTCGCCGACAGCCGGCGCCGCCACGGCGAAGAGCGCCAGGAAGGCCGCGAGCGTCGCACAGCGGCGGCCGAAAAGCCTCACCCGAACTCTCCTTCCCGTCAGCCGGCGCCAAGACGTGCTGGCCTTTCCCGGCCGCTCGATATGAAATGCGGCGGCGCTTGGCAAGACGGAATAATGACGCGATGGGCGGCGGCGGTCATCAGGGGTCGGGCGAGATCTTACATAAGTTGTTCGAGGCCGCGCTCGCCGCCGCCGAACCGTCGCACGCGCTCGCCGGGCATCTGCCGCAGAGGGTGCGCGGCCGCACGCTCGTCGTCGGCGCCGGCAAGGCCTCGGCGGCGATGGCGCGCGCCTTCGAGCAGGCCTGGGAGGCTCCCCTCGAAGGGCTGGTCGTGACGCGCTACGGCCATGCGGTCGCCTGCGAGCGCATCGAAATCGCCGAGGCCGGCCATCCGGTTCCCGATGCCGCGGGCGAAAAGGCGGCCGCGCGCATCCTCGATCTCGCCCGCGGTCTCGGGGCCGACGACCAGCTCGTCTTTCTCGCCTCGGGCGGCGGCTCGGCGCTGTTGTCGCTGCCGGCGCCGGGGCTGGCGCTCGCCGACAAGCAGGCCGTCACGCGGGCCCTCTTGCGCTGCGGCGCAACGATCGCCGAGATCAACACGGTGCGCAAGCACCTGTCGGCGATCAAGGGCGGCCGGCTCGCCGCCGCCGCGGCGCCGGCGATCGTCACGACGCTCGCCATTTCGGACGTGCCCGGCGACGATCCGGCGGTCATCGCGTCGGGGCCGACGGTGCCCGATCCGACGAGCTTTGCCGACGCCCGCGGCGTGCTCGAAAAATACGGCATCGACGAGCCGCGCGGCGTCATCGCCCATCTCGCAGCCGGCGCCGACGAGACGCCGAAGCCGGGCAGCCCCGCTTTCGCCCGCTGCCGCTGGGAATTGATCGCGAGCCCGCAGGTCTCGCTGACGGCCGCCGCTGCGGCGGCAACCCGTGCGGCGGTCACGCCGATCGTCCTCAGCGACCGCATCGAGGGCGAGGCGCGCGAGGTCGCGCTCGTGCATGCCGCGATCGCCTTGCAATTGCGGGCCGGCGCGTTCCGGGTCGGGGAAGAGATCGTGCGGCCGCCGGCGGTATTGCTGTCGGGCGGCGAGACGACCGTCACCGTCAGGGGCAAGGGCCGCGGCGGGCGCAACGCCGAGTTCCTCTTGGCGCTCGCGGTCGCGCTCGACGGCGCCCCGGGCATCTGCGCGCTCGCCTGCGACACCGACGGCATCGACGGCACGCAAGACAATGCCGGAGCGATATTGTATCCCGACAGCGTCGCCCGCGCCGCCGCTCGCGGCGTGTCGGCGAAATCGGCGCTCGCCGCGAACGACGGGTACGGGTTTTTCGCCGCCCTGGGCGACCTCGTCGTGACCGGCCCGACGCTGACCAACGTCAACGATTTCCGCGCGGTCCTGGTGAGTTGAAAGCGGATTTCACATGCCTCGAGCGATTCTCCTATTCGTCTTGGCCGGGCTTGACCAGAGCAAGTCCGGGCATGACGTGCCTGGTTTTGCGCGGACAGGCATAGTTCAGCGGCGATGAAGCGGGTTCTCGACAACGCGATGCGGCGGCGGCGCAGCGCCAAGATCGTCGCGACGCTCGGTCCGGCGAGTTCCGGGCTCGACGAAATCCGCGCCCTGTTCGCGGCCGGCGTCGATGTCTTCCGCCTCAATTTCAGCCACGGCACGCACGCCGATCATGGCGCGCGCTTCGCGGCGATCCGCCAGATCGAAGGCGAAACCGGGCGGCCGATCGGCATTCTCGCCGATCTGCAGGGCCCGAAATTGCGGCTCGGGACGTTTGCCGGCGGGCCGGTGGCGCTCGCCGCCGGGCAGCAGTTCCGTCTCGACCTCGCGCCGGCGCCCGGCGACCGGAAGCGCGCGCCGCTGCCGCATCCGGAAATCTTCGCGGCACTGCGCCCCGCGACCGAACTCTTGATCGACGACGGCAAGGTGCGCCTCAAGGTCGAGGCTTGCGGCCCGGATTTCGCCGCGACGCGCTGCCTCGTCGGCGGCACATTGTCGGACCGCAAGGGCGTCAACGTGCCCAATGTCGTGCTGCCGATCTCGGCGGTGACCGAAAAGGACCGGGCCGACCTCGCTTTTGCGCTCGCGCACGGCGCCGATTGGGTGGCGCTTTCCTTCGTGCAGCGGCCCGACGACGTCGCCGAGGGCAAGAAGCTCGTCGCCGGGCGCGCCGGCATCATGGTCAAGCTCGAAAAGCCCGCCGCGATCGCCCGGCTCGACGAGATCATCGACCTCGCCGACGCGCTGATGGTGGCGCGCGGCGATCTCGGCGTCGAGATGCCGCCCGAGGACGTGCCGAGCGTGCAGAAGCAGGTGATCCACGCCTGCCGGCTCGTCGGCAAGCCGGTCATCGTGGCGACGCAGATGCTCGAATCGATGATCTCCTCGCCGACCCCGACGCGGGCGGAGGCTTCCGACGTCGCGACCGCGGTCTACGAGGGGGCGGACGCGGTCATGCTGTCGGCCGAGACGGCGGCCGGGCAATACCCGGTCGAGGCGGTGGCAATGATGGACCGCATCGCCTCGCGCGTGCAGGAGGATCCGCTCTATTTCTCGATCCTCGAAGGCACCCGCATCGAGCACGAGCACACCGACCCGGACGCGATCAGCGCCGCCGCCTGCCAGGTCGCGCGCACCGTCGGCGCCGCCGCCATCGTCTCCTACACGACCTCGGGCGCAACCGCGCTGAGAGCGGCGCGCGAGCGGCCGGCGGCGCCGATTCTGGTGCTGACCTCGAACCTCGCGACGGCGCGGCGGCTGGCGCTCTTATGGGGCGCGTACTGCGTCCACACGAGCGACGTGAAGAATTTCGGCGACATGGTGCAGAAGGCGGTGCGCATCGCGCATAGCGAAGGCGTCGCCGAAGCGGGGCAGCGCGTCGTCATCACCGCCGGCGTCCCCTTCGGCACGCCAGGCGCCACCAACATCCTGCGCATCGCCTGGGTCGACTACTGAGAGCGTGTGAATGTTTCGGTCGGCAGCCGGGACCGGCGCCGTGCGTCCTTCGAGACAGCCGCCCCGCGGCTTCCTCAGAGCCTGTCCCGGCGAAGGCCGGAGATGAGGTTTTTTCTTAATGCCATTAAAGAACTACCTCATCCTGAGGAGGCGCGGAGCGCCGTCTCGAAGGACGCAGGATGTTCGTGCAGCGCACCGTTTTCCGATTCCTTCGCAAACTCTGACCCTATGCGCCGCCCGCGAGGATGGCCTGCGCCGCGTCGCGGCCGCTCGCCAGCGCCGCCTCGACGGTGCCCATGTCGGGGCCCGCATAGAGCGCCTCGCCGGAAAAGCATATGGCGCCCTCCGGCTTGCCGAGCATCGACTGAGCTTCGCGTGTCCTGGGCGTCGCATAGGAATAGGCGCCGCGTGCGAACGGGTCGTTGCCCCAGTTGATCGCGCGCGAAGCGACGAGCCCGTTTCGCAGGCGATCCGGCGGCAGCGCGAAAATCTCGGCGAGCGAGGCGAGCCCCATCTCGACGAGCTCGGCTTCGCTCAATGACGACACCTGGTCGGCCTTGGGGCCGGCGTACCACCCCGTCAGCACCGGATATTCGGCCGGGTGCTGCGTCCACCAGGTCGGGACCGCCGCGTCGGAAATGAGGAACGACAGGTCGGACAGGTCCCGGCCGCTGCGGCCCGTCCACCATTTTGCGGTGAACCGCAGCAGGATCTTGACGACGTTGCCGTAGCCGATATCGGCGGCGGCCGCCGCCCGCCCCCACTGCTCCGGCGGCAGCGCGATCTCGTCGAGGAGCGGCAGCGGCAGGGTCAGGATCGCGGCATCGGCCTCGAAGAGGGCGCCGTCCCGGCAGCGTGCGGCAATCCGGCCGTGCCGCTCCTCGATGGCCGTCACCTCGGCGCCGAGACGCAGCACGGCGCCGCGGCTGCGGCATTGCGCGGCGAGATAATCGGCGAGCGCGCCATAGCCCTCGGCGATCCGCCCGTGCTCGCCGTCGTCGCGGGCCAGCCATTCGTCGCGGATCGCGAAGGTGCTGATGCGGCCCGGATCGGCCGCGTCGTAGCCCTCGACCATGCGGGTGATCGACCGCCGCAGCTCGGCGTATCGCGGATCGCCGAAATGCGCCTCGAGAAACTCGGCGATCGGCAGATCTGCCTTGACCTCGCTCAGCGCCTCGTAAAACCGGCCGGCATGCGGCACCGAGCGGTCGTCCGGCAACAGCGCCCCCGTGCGGGTGCTCCAGCGCGTGCCCTGCCGCCGCTGCAGCGACAGCCCGGCCTCGCGCAACAGCGCCCGGGTCACCGGCGCCGCGCCGTGCACAAATTCGGCGCCGCCCTCGGCCGGGTAGCCGAACTCCTCCTGCGACAGCGGATAGATGCGGCCGCCGCAGCGCTCGCGCGCTTCGAGGATCGTCACCCGCTGGCCGGCGCGGGCGAGTTCGCGGCCGGCCATCAAGCCCGCCGCGCCCGCGCCGACGATCAGGAAATGCGATTGCATCGCGCCTTTTTGTCATTGCGAGCGCAGCGAAGCAATCTCTTGCCGACGGCCACCGAGCCTGCGGGATTGCCGCGGCGCCTGCGGCTCCTCGCAATGACAGCCCTTTGCTACGCCGCCAATCGCTGCCGCACGGCACCCCTTATGAAGGTCGCGCCCTTCTCGGCGATCATGATGGTCGGCGCATTGGTGTTGGTCGAGGTGACGGCCGGCATCACCGAGGTGTCGATGACGCGCAATCCGTCGAGCCCGTGCACGCGCAATTCGTCATCGACGACGGCCATCGGGTGCTGCCCCATCATGCAGGTGCAGCTGGCGTGATAGCAGGTGCCGCCGTTGCGCCGCGCGTAGTCGAGCAGTTCATCCTCGCTCTCGACCTGCGGGCCCGGCAGGCTCTCCTCGCGGACGAACGGGCGCAGCGCCGCTGCGGCGAACATCCGCCGGGCGAAGCGCAGGCCGCCGACGATGGCGCGGCGGTCGCTTTCCTCCGAGAGGTAGCGCGGGTTGATCGCCGGCATGTCGCCGGGGCGGCTCGACTTCGCCTCGACATAGCCGCGCGACAAGGGCCGCATCTGCCAGGCGCCGGCGGAGAGGCCGGGCGTCTCTTCGAGCGCGCCCATCTGGCCGCCCTTGAAGCTGCCCGGCGCGAAGGTGACCTGCGTGTCGGGCGTCGCCGATTCCTCGATCACCTTGATCGAGGCGGCGACGATCGAAGGGCTGTAGGTCAGCATGCCCTTGCGCGCGGCCGAGGCGCGGCGCCTGCCGGCGCGGGTCTGCTGGCACCAGCCGATGCAGTCCTTATGGCCGGACGGCAGGTCGTTGAGGTCCTCGCGGTATTCGAGCCCGAGCTGTTTGCCGGCCTCGAGCACAGTGGCGCAGATCGGCGGCCGATCGGTCTTCGAGGTGAGGAGCGGCCCGTCCTTGCCGCGCACCTCGCTGCCTTCGCCCTCCCAGCGCTCGGCCTTGCGGAAATAAGGCAGGCAATCCTCCCACGACCAGCCGCGGTTGCCGAGCTGTGCCCAGTGATCGTAATCCTCGGGTTGGCCGCGGATGTAGATGAGCCCGTTGATCGAGGAGGAGCCGCCGATCACCCGCCCGCGCGTGTAGACGATGGCGCGGCCGGCGGTGCCGGGGTCGGGCTCGGCGCGAAACTTCCAGGTCAGCGTGTCATGGTCGAGCATCTTGAAGAAGCCGGCCGGGACGTGAATGAGCGGGTTCCAGTCGCGCCCGCCGGCCTCGATCAGCAACACCCGGGTCGCCGGGTCCTCGGTCAACCGGTTGGCCAGCACGCAGCCGGCCGAGCCCGCCCCGATGATGATGTAATCCGCCTGCATGCTGCGCCCTCCCGCGGTCGCCTATTCCGGCCTGCTGCCGGATGCTCCTCGCAATGACAACCCGCGCCTGTCATTGCGAGCGAAGCGAAGCAATCTGGATCGCCGGAACTCCGTTATCAAGCGTCAGGTTCACACCGCCGGCGCATCGACGCCGAGCCGCCGGGACGCGATTCGAAGCGGCGCGTCAGCGGGGATAGACGTAGGCGCCGAGCTCGCCGACGACGCCGACGCAAAAGGCGAGCGGCGACAGCCCGAGGAGGTCGAAACGCGGCGCGCCGACGCCCCAGCCCTCGAGGGTCGAAGCCGCGGCGGACGGCGCGAGAACGGCAGTGTCTTCAGGCAAGTTATACTCCTCGATCGGTAGTGTCTGGGTTTGGTCGGGGAGCCGCTTTGCGTCCTTCGAGGCCTCGCTGCGCGAGGCACCTCAGGATGAGGACTTATCCTAATGCCATCAAGCACATCGTGATGCCGAGAGGCTGTGAAGGAATTGGCGAAACGGTCGAACTCCCGTGCCGTGTGCTTGGAGACGCCCCTGCAGGCGCCGTTGATGGCAAAAGGGAACATCGTCATCCTGAGGAGGCCGCGGAGCGGCCGTCTCGAAGGACACGCGGCGCTCATCCGATTCCTTCACGGCCTCTGAGGAGCGCCCGCTCGGGCGCGTCTCGAAGCACGCGCGGTGCCCGCACAACTTCAAACTGCGACGCTACCCCCTCGATCATGCGGTTTGTCGGTTCCGCGCAAAGATGCTACATCGGCGCCGCATCGCAAAAGGCGGATCGCTCGGGCCGCGCCCCGAGCGCCGCGGCATCGGACGCATGGATCTCTCGGTCGTCATCCCGGTAAAGAACGAGGCCCCGAATATCGCGCCGCTCGTCGCGGAGATTTGCGCGGCGCTCGACGGGCTGTTCGCCTACGAAATCCTTTATGTCGATGACGGCAGCAGCGATGGGACCGCCGAGGAGATCCGCCGCGTCGCCGAGACGAGGCGGCAGCTGCGGCTCGTCCGGCATCGGCGCAGCTGCGGCCAGAGTGCGGCAATTCGCAGCGGCGTCAAGGCAGCGCGCGCGGCGTGGATCGCCACCCTCGACGGCGACGGGCAGAACGATCCGGCCGACATTCCGAACCTGTGGCAGCTCGCGCGAGCCGCGCCCGCGGCCCCGCCGCTGCTGCTCGCCGGCAACCGGGCGCGGCGGCAGGACAGCCGCTTGAAGCGCGCCGCGTCAAGGATCGCGAACGGGGTCCGCCGCCGCCTCCTCGGCGACGACACGCCCGACACCGGTTGCGGCCTCAAACTGTTCCCGCGCGCGCTCTTTCTCGATCTTCCCTATTTCGACCATATGCACCGCTTTCTGCCGGCGCTGGTGCTGCGCGAAGGCGGCGAGGTGCGCTCGGTTGCGGTCAACCATCGGCCGCGCCGAAAGGGCGTCTCCAATTACGGCGTTCTCGACCGGCTCGGCGTCGGCATCGTCGACCTGTTCGGCGTCATGTGGCTGCAGCGCCGTGCGCGGCGGCCGGAAATCGTCAAAGAAAGCGCGCCCGCCTCGGCCGAACTCCCCTCGCCCGCCGAACCGGTATCGTGATGCCGGAGATGCCGAGCCCGCCTCCCGTCACGCCGCCCGGCCCGCTCGCCGGCCTGCGCCGCATCGGGCGGGTGCTGGTGCTGATTTTTCTCGTTCTCGGCATCGCCGCCGCCTGGCATTGGCGCGCTCTCCTCGACCCCAAGGCGGTCAGCGCCGACATCGCCGGCTCGCCCTTGGCGCCCCTCTTGTTTCTCGCCATCCAGACGGTGGCGAGCCTCGTCTTCGTGCCGCGGACGATTTTCGGCATCGTCGCCGGCTTGCTGTTCGGCATCTGGTGGGGCCTTTTCTGGGCGGCGTTCGGCAGCGTCGTCGGCGCGGTCGCCGGGTTCCTTGTGGCGCGCTACGTCAATTCGGGGCTGATCGACCTCGAAGCCGCAGGCTTTGTCGGCCCGCTGCTCGAACGCCTCGAGCGCGGCGGCTGGCGCACCGTCGCGGCGTTGCGGCTGATCCCGATCATGCCGCACAGCCTCGCCAATTACGGCCTCGGCCTCACCCGGGTGCCGCTCGGTCCCTATACCTTCGGCTCGCTCGTCGGGCAGCTGCCGATGACGATCGCCTATGTCGAGCTGGGCGCCGCCGGGCAGCGGCTGATGCTCGGCGGCGAGGGGTGGATCGTGCCGACCGTCGTCGGTTTTGCCGCGCTGATGCTGTCGATGCTGATCCCGGCGCTCGCCCATCGGCGCGCCCGCGGCTGAACTCAGCGGGCGGCGCGCAGCGCCATGTCGAACGCCGTGTCGGCGGCGAGGAACTGTTTCGGCGTGCGGTAATAGAGGCCGGCGGTCGCGGCGACGACAAGGCCGAGGCTCGGTACGACGAAAAGGCGCTGCCCGCCCCAGCCGATGCCGCCGACCCAATCGACCGTTCGGCCGCCGACGGCCGACCGGCCGAGCCACCACAGATAGCCGTAGGAATAAATGCCGCCGTGGAACCGCCAGCCGCGCGGAGCCTGCGGCGACGTCATCTCGGTGATCCAGCGGGCGGAGACCAGCCGCCTGCCGCGCCACACCCCGCGGTCGAGCACGAGCTGGCCGATCTTTGCCAGATCGCGCGGCCGCAGCAGCAGCCCGCCCGAAGCCGACGGATCGCCGTCGGCGAGCGACGACCATTTCCAATCCGCGATGCCGAGCGGGGCGAACAGCACGCGCTTCGCGAAAATGTCGAGCCGCCGGTGCGTTGCCTTTTGCAGGATCGAGGCCAAGAGGCCGACGCCGCCGCCGGAGTAGTTCCACACGGTCCCCGGCGGCGCGGCCATCGGCTGCCGGAGCACGAAGCGGTCGGGGTCGCGCTCGGTGAAGATCCGCCGCCGGTTGATGTTGGCGGCGTCGTTGTATGAGGTCGCGCCCTCGTTCCAGGCGATGCCCGAGGTCATCGAAAGCAGGTGGCGCACGGTAATCGCCGCCTTTTCCGAGGTGCGCAGATCGGCGTCGTCGGGAAAGAACGAGAGCGCCGGGGCATCGACGCCGGCGAGAAGGCGGCGATCGATGGCGATGCCGGTCAGGATCGCGACGACGCTCTTCGTGATCGATTCGATGTGGTGCAGCGTGCGCGCGTCGTGCGGCGTGCGCGCGTACGGCTCGCGCCAGGGCTTGTCCTTGCCGGTGAAGTAATGCTCGTAGACGAGAACGCCGTGCCGTGCGACGACGACGCCGTTCGGATCGGCGCCGTCGAGGCTTGCGAGGCGCGGGCCGATGGCGCAGACGCGCCTTGCGTCGAGGCCCTCGCGCTGCGGCGCGGCGACCGGCCAGCCGTCGGCCATCCTCGCCGGGACGCCGCAACCCGCCGCCAGCGCCGGCCCGGCGGCGGCGCACAGCGCGAGCGCCGGCAAGAGCCGCCTCATCGCCGCGCCGCGATGGCGGGCGGCATGGGCCCGCCCGTCGCCCAATCCAACAGCTCGACCGTGTGCAGCACCGGCACGCCCGCCCCGCCGCCGAGCTGGACGATGCAGCCGATATTGCCGGCGGCGATGAAATCGGGCTCGACCCGGGCGATATTCCCGAGCTTGCGCTCGCGCAAGGCGCCCGCCAGTTCCGGCTGCAGCAGATTATAGGTGCCGGCCGAGCCGCAGCAGAGATGCCCCTCGGGCACCTCGAGCACAGTGAATCCGGCCGCTGCGAGCAGCGCCTTCGGGCCGGCATGCAGCTTTTGCCCGTGCTGCATCGAGCAGGCCGAGTGATAGGCGACGCGGCCTCGCGCCTCGCCCGAGGCCGCCGGCGGCAGGCCGAGCGTGCCGACGGCCTCGCTCACGTCGCGGGCGAGCGCGGCGATCCGCGCCGCTTTTTCCGCGTAGGCGGGATCGGTGCGCAGCATGAAGCCGTAATCCTTGACCGTCGTGCCGCAGCCCGAGGCGTTGACGACGATCGCATCGAGGCCGCGCGCCGCGCGCTCCTCCTCCCAGGCGTCGATATTGGCGCGGGCGAAGGCGAGCGCCGCCGGCTCTTCGCCCAGATGATGCACGAGCGAGCCGCAGCAGCCGCTGCCGGCGGCGACGGCGACCTCGCAACCGAGCCGCGTCAGGAGCCGCACCGTCGCCTCGTTGATCTGCGGCATCAGCACCTGCTGGGCGCAGCCCGACAGCAATGCCGCCCGCATGCGCCGCTCGCCGGCCGCGGCAAAGATTTGCGGCCTGTCGACCGGCGAGGCGCGCGGCACCGAAGCAGGTGCGAGGTCGAGGAGCGGACGCAACGGGCGCGGCAGCAGGCCGGCGAGGCGCTTTGCCGGCACGGCGGCGCGCAGGGCGGCGCGGAACAGCCGCGGCTTCGTCAGCACCGTCCCCAAGAGGCGGCGCAAGCCGCGCTCCACCGGCGGCCGGCGATAGGTTTCCTCGATATGCCGCCGGCCGTGGTCGATGAGCCGCGTGTATTCGACGCCCGACGGGCAGGTCGTCACGCAAGCGAGGCACGAGAGGCAGCGGTCGATGTGCTTGACGGTGTCGGCAGTGACCGGCTCGCTGCCCTCCAGCATGCCCTTCAACAGGTAGATGCGGCCGCGCGGGCTGTCGAGTTCGTCGCCGAGCAGCACGTAGGTCGGGCAGGTCGCCGTGCAGAAGCCGCAATGGACGCAGCGCCGCAATTCCCTTTCCGAGGCGGCCGTATCGGGATCGGCGAGTTGTTCGAGGGTGAAATGCGTCTGCACGGGCTAAGCGGTATTTCGCCGGCCGGCGCACAAATCCCCTCTCCGCCCTTCAGGGGGGAGAGGGAGGGGCCCATCGCAAGGCGATGGGAGGGTGAGGTGGGTAGCGTCAAGCGCCGCCGGAATCCCCCACCTCACCCTTCCCTCTCCGCCCCCCGGGGCGGAGAGGGGTCTTGCGGCGACGAACGATGATGGCGGAATCATTTGGCGCACCTCCGCTCAGACGCCCTCGACCATGCGGCCGGGGTTGAGGATGCCGTTCGGGTCGAAGCCCGCCTTGACGCGCGCCGCGAGTGCGGCGAGCGCCGGCGGCTGCGGCTCGAAGACCGGCACGGCGCGGCGCAGCCCCGCCGGCCCGCGCACGAGCGTCGCATGGCCGCCGCCGTGCTCGCGCAGCGCCGCGCGGATCCGTGCCGCGCCGCCGTCCTCGGCGCCGGCGACGGCGGCCCAGACGAGCCCGCCGCCCCAGTCGAGATACCAGCGCGCCTCGCATTCGCGCGCCAGCCGCATCGCCAGCCCGGCGCCGCGCGCCGGCGCGGCCGAGATCCGCCACAGCGCCGGCTCCGCCGGCCGCGCCAGCGGCCGCGCGTTGCCGATCGCCCGCCAGAACGCGTCGGAGGCATCCCCGTCGAGCACTCCGGATTCGCCGCCCTGGCCCAGCTCGGCGAGCAGCCGCTCGCGGCGAAAGGCGACCGACGGCGCCGGCCCTTCGAGGCGCAATGCGGCGACCGCCGGCAGGCTCGACAAACCCGATTCGGCGGTGAGCTGGGCCGGCAGATAGGCCGCGGCCGAAACCTCCCAGGGCGCGGCGAGCGCGGCGGCGAAGCGCCGCACCGCAATCTCGGGCTCCAGCCCGAGGAGCAAGAGCGTGACGGCCGTCTCCGGGCGCGGCAGCAGCTTGACCGACACCTCTTCCAATGCCGCGAGCGTGCCGAAGGAGCCGGCGAGAAGCTTCGGCAGATCGTAGCCGGTGACGTTCTTGACGACCTTGCCGCCCGCCTTGAACGCCTCGCCGCGGCCGCTGACGCCGCGAAAGCCGAGGAAGTGGTCGCGCGCCGCTCCGGCCTTCAACCGGCGCGGCCCCGACAAATTGGCGGCGAGCACCCCGCCCAACGTCCGCTTGCCGGCATCGGCCTCCGCGAGGCCGTAGATGCCGTCCCAATCGGGCGGCTCGAAGGCGAGCATCTGCCGGTTCTCGGCGAGCGCCTTTTCCACCTCGGCGAGCGGCGTCGCGGCGCCGGCGGTCAGAACCAGCTCGCTCGGCTGATACTCGCGGATCCCCGACAGCCGCGAGAGGTCGAGCGTGCGCGGCAGTTGCAGCGGCCGGCCGAACCCCCGCTTCGAGCCGCCGGCGATCAGTTCGAGCGGCTCCCCCGCGGCGAGCGCCTCGGCGACCATGTCGCGCAACTCGTCAAGATTTGTCGGGGCGAAACGGGTCACTTCTTCTCGTCATTCCGGCGAAAGCCGGAATCCAGGGCGTGCATGGATCCCGGCCTTTGCCGGTATGACACCGGAGGAAGATGCGCTTTATCTCGCACTAGAACCGCGGCAGGTCGGGGAACGGCAATTTCCCGGCATGGACATGCAGCCGGCCCAGTTCAGCGCAGCGATGCAATTGCGGGAAGACCTTGCCGGGGTTCAACAGCCCGTCGGGATCGAAGGCGCATTTGAGGCGCTCTTGATGGGCCAGATCGTCCTCGTCGAACATCGCGCCCATCAGATCGCGTTTCTCGACGCCGACCCCGTGCTCGCCCGTCAACACTCCGCCGACTTCGACGCAGAGCCGCAGGATGTCGGCGCCGAAGGCTTCGGCCCGCTCGATCTCGCCCTCTTTGTTCGCGTCGTAGAGGATCAGCGGGTGGAGGTTGCCGTCGCCGGCGTGAAAGACGTTGGCGACGGCGAGCCCGTGACGCTGCGAAAGCTCGCCGATGCGGGTCAGCACCTGCGGCAGCCGCGCCCGCGGGATCGTCCCGTCCATGCAGTAATAGTCGGGCGAGATGCGGCCGACCGCCGGAAAGGCGGCCTTGCGGCCCGACCAGAACAAGAGCCGCTCGGCGTCGTCGCGGCTCGCCTGGCACGATCGGGCGCCATGCGCGCGGGCGATCCGTTCGACCGCCGCGATCAGATGATCGACCTCGGCCGGGACGCCGTCCAACTCGACGATCAGCAGCGCCTCGACGTCGAGCGGATAGCCGGCATGGACGAAGGCTTCCGCGGCGTGGATCGCCGGCCGGTCCATCATTTCCATGCCGGCGGGGATGATGCCGGCGGCGATGATGGCGGCGACGCAGGCTCCCGCTTCGGCCGTCGTCGCGAAGCCGACGAGGAGGGCGCGCGCCGCGACCGGCTTCGGCAGGATGCGCACCGTCACCTCGGTGACGACCCCGAGCAGCCCTTCCGAGCCCGTCAAGACGCCCAACAGATCGTAGCCGCCGGCATCGAGATGCCGGCCGCCGAGGCGAATGACCTCGCCGTCCGTCAGCACGATTTCGAGGCCGAGCAGGTTGTTCGTCGTCAGCCCGTATTTGAGGCAGTGCACGCCGCCCGAATTCTCCGCCACATTGCCGCCGATCGTGCAGGCGATCTGGCTCGACGGATCGGGCGCATAGTAGAAGCCCCTCTCCTCGACCGCCTGGCTGATCGCCAGATTGGTGACGCCCGGCTGCGCGACGACGCAGCGGTTGTCGTAATCGATCTCGAGGATGCGGTTGAACTTGCCCATGCCGAGCAGCACCCCGTCGGCCAAGGGCAAGGCGCCGCCCGAGAGCGAGGTGCCGGCGCCGCGCGGCACCACCTTGACGCCCATTTCGCGGCAATAGCGCAGGACCGCGCTCACCTCCTCGACGCGCGACGGCAGGACGACCGCGAGCGGCAGCTGGCGGTAGGCGGTGAGCCCGTCGCTCTCATAGGCGCGCCGCTCGGCTTCGGAGGCGATGACGCCCTCGCCGGGCACGATCTGCCTGAGCGCTGCGACGATCTCGCCGCGCCTTTGCAGCACCGCCGCATCGGGGGTCGGCATCTTCATGGCGCAGCCCTCCGGCTCGCCGGAGCGCGGCCGTCCCGGCCGCATAGGGCGGGCGAGACGCCCGCGGTCCAAGGGGCGCTAGCGGTTCGAACCTGACGCTTGCTGCGGAGCGCCGGGCCCCCGAGATTGCTTCGCTTCGCTCGCAATGACACCGCTAAGTGTCTGTCATTGCGAGGAGCGGAGCGACGAGGCAATCTCGATCCGGGCTCGCAGGACGGGGGCCATCCGTCAGGTTTGCTCCACTAGCCCTGGCGCGCCTTGAAACGCGGATTGGTCTTGTTGATCAGGTAAACGCGGCCGCGGCGCCGCACGATGCGGCAGTTCTTGTCGCGTTTACGCAGGGATTTCAGCGAGTTGACGATCTTCATCGAGTTCTTCCTGGATGTCGCGACGATAATGCCCGCGGCGCGCGAAGTCAAATCGCGGCCGCCGCCAGCCGCTTTTCGGCGCGGCGCAGCTCAGCGGTGTCGTTCTTGCCGGCGAGAAACGCCTTGATGTTGCGCGTCGCCTGCCGCAGGCGCTGCCGGTTCTCGACGAGCGCGACGCGCACATAGCCTTCGCCGTATTCGCCGAAACCGACGCCGGGCGACACCGCGACGTTGGCGCGCTCAAGCAGCAGCTTCGAAAAGGCGAGGCTGCCGAGCGCGCGGTATTCGGGCGGGATCGGCGCCCAGGCGAACATCGAGGCGGGCGGCGCGGGGACTTCCCAGCCGGCCTGCTTCAATCCGTCGATCAGCACGTCGCGGCGGGCGCGGTAGCGCTCGCGGATCTCGGCGATGCACTCCTGCGGCCCGTTGAGCGCCGCGGTCGCTGCCACCTGAATCGGCGTGAAGGCGCCGTAGTCGAGATAGGATTTGACCCGCGCCAGCGCCCCGATCAGGCGGCGATTGCCGACCGCGAACCCGATCCGCCAGCCGGCCATCGAATAGGTCTTGCTGAGCGAAGAAAACTCGACCGCTATATCGCGGGCGCCCGGCACTTCGAGGATCGAGGGCGGCGGCTCGGCGCCGAAATAGATCTCGGCATAGGCGAGATCGGAAAGGACGATGATGTCGTGCCGGCGGCAGAACTCGACGACCTCCGCATAAAACGCGAGATCGACCGTCTGCGCCGTCGGGTTGGCCGGGAAATTGAGCACAATCGCCAGCGGCGCCGGGACGCTGTGCTGCACCGCCTTCTGCAATTCGGCGAAGAAGTCGCTGTCGGGCCCGACCGGCACGTGCCGCACCGAGGCGCCGGCCATGATGAAGCCGAAGGAGTGGATCGGATAGCACGGGCTCGGCACCAGCACGATGTCGCCGGGCGCGGTGATCGCCTGCGCCAGATTGGCGAACCCCTCCTTCGAGCCGAGGGTCACGATGATCTCACTCTCGGGATCGAGCTCGACCCCGAATCGGCGCGCATAATAACCGGCATAGGCCCGGCGCAGCCCGGGTATCCCGCGCGACACCGAATAGCCGTGCGCCCTCGGGTTCTGCACCGCCTCGACGAGCTTCGCGACGATGTGCGGCGGCGTCGGCCCGTCCGGGTTGCCCATGCCGAGATCGATGACATCGCGGCCGGCGGCCCGCGCCTTCGCCTTCAGCGCATTCACCTCGGTGAAGACGTAGGGCGGCAGGCGCTTGATGCGATAGAATTCTTGCGTCATGGCGGCTCGGGCGACGGAGGCAAGGAACGCCGGCGGCGCGATGGCGTCTCCGGCGCGCGGACCCTGCCCGCAAAATCGCCGCCGCTCAAGCGCTTTTCGCAGCCTGCGGCGACTCGGTTTGGCCGGGGAGCCGCGCTCCGTCCTTCGAGGCCTCGCTGCGCGAGGCGCCTCCGAGCCTGCCCCGGCGGAGGCCGGGGATGAGGTTCTTTCTTAATGCCATCGAAGAACCACCTCATCCTGAGGAGGCGCGCAGCGCCGCCTCGAAGGACGCCGGATGTTCGGGCAGCGCACCGTTTTGCTAAGGGCGCGTCTCGAAGCACGCACAGAGCGTGTGCAATCGAACTGCCGTGGTGAGATAAAAACGCTGTTCTTTCACAAACTCCGAGGAGCATCGCATGAGCGGGGTCAAGGCGTTGTGCTTCGACGTCTTCGGGACCGTCGTCGACTGGCGGTCGAGCATCATCGCGGAGGCGCGTGCGCTCGGCGCCAGAAAGGGTATCGCGGCCGATTGGGAGCGGCTCGCCGATTTGTGGCGGGCGCGTTATCAGCCCTCGATGGACCGCGTGCGCCGGGGCGAGGTGCCGTGGACCAATCTCGATGCGCTGCATCGCGCGACCCTGGACGGCCGCCTCGTCGAACTCGCCATCGCCGGCCTCGACGAAAGCGACAAGGCCGCACTGAACCTCGCCTGGCATCGCCTCGCCCCGTGGCCCGATGCGGTGCCGGGGCTCAACCGGCTGAAGCGCAAATACACGCTCGCCACCCTCTCGAACGGCAATGTGCGGCTGCTCATCGACATGGCGAAAGCGGCGGGTCTGCCGTGGGACTGCATTTTTTCGGCCGAGCTCGTCGAGCGCTACAAGCCCGATCCGGCGACTTACCTCTCGGCGGTCCGCTGGCTGATGTGCGAGCCCGGCGAGGTGATGATGGTCGCGGCGCACAACGGCGATCTCGCCGCCGCCGCCGCGCAGGGCATGCAGACGGCGTTTGTCGCGCGCCCGGCCGAATATGGCCCGCATCAGTCGCGCGATACCCGGCCCGAGCACGATTTCTCGATCGTCGCCCGCGACTTCGAGGATCTCGCGGCGCAGCTCGGCGCGTAGGATTCATGCGGCATCGGTGGTGTCGCATTTTGACGTTGCATTGGCGCGGTGCGTGCTTCGAGACGCGCCCTATCGGGCGCTCCTCAGCATGAGGAAGTGCGTAATCGCATTAAGAAAAAATCGTCATCCCCGGCCTCCGCCGGGGCAGGCTCTGAGGTGCCTCGCGCAGCGAGGCCTCGAAGGACGCGGGACGGCTGCCCGAGGCAAAGTGATACACTACCGCGGCATCGCGTCGCTCCGCTCGCAATGACGCTTGAAAACGGTTGCCATCGCGAGGAGCGGCGCGGCGAAGCAATCCGGACGCAGGCCGCCGAGCGGGAATTGCCGAATCGCTCTGAGGGCCGCTGGCGTCCCGCCTCCAGGAACCGCTCCCTCCGCCGAATGTTAGGGAATTGGAGCATAGCAGTTCATGGAGAACTGACGATGACCATTAAAAAATCTGAAATAAACCGCCGGTTAGGCGTGATCGGAGGTTTATTTTTCACAACGTTCTCATTAATCGCCTTGGCGGTTCCGTTGTCCGCCGCCGATGCGCAAGGGTATGTCGGGCTGCAACTCGGCCCGTTTGCCTTCGGGGTTGGGGCGCCGGCCTACTACTATCCCCCGGCATATTACTACCCGAACTATTATTACCCGCCGGCCTACTACTACTATCCATATTAGCGGATCGTGCGAGCGTCTATCGCGCGATCTTTGCCACCATAATGTCCGGGGGGCGTAGAGCGAAGGACACAGCTGTGCGCTCCCCGTCGCCGCCGCACCTGTGGGGATGCCGAGATTGGGGACATGTCTATTCCATCGCAACCGTCCTCCAGGGAGATCGAAATTATGGACAAGCCCAAGACCGAGCAGGCATCCGCCGCCGGCATCGCGAGGCTTTGGCTGCTTCCGCTGCTTTTCGCGGCCGGCTTGGCGCAGCCCGCCGCGGCGCTGCCTTCGGCGCCGCAGACGCAGGTGCAGCGCTTTTACGCGACGCTGTTGAACACGATGAAACAAGGCCCGCAGCTCGGCAGCAGCGGCCGCTACGCAAAGCTCGCGCCGGTCGTCAACCGGACGTTCGACGTGCCGTTCATGGCGCGGCTCGCGGTCGGACCGGGGTGGGGCACGCTGAGCCCGGCGCAGCAGCAACAGGTGACCGCGGCCTTTCAGCGCTATATCTCGGCGACCTATGCCGACCGCTTCGACAATTATTCCGGCGAACGGCTGCAGGTGCTCGGAGAGGCGCCCTCCGGTTCCGGGGTCATCGTCGAGACGCGGATCGTCAAGGCGAACGGCAAGCCGGTCACCATCAACTACATGATGCGCCGGGGCGGGCAAAGCGGCTGGCAGATTTCCGACGTCTATCTCGACGGGACGATCAGCCAGCTGGCGACGCAGCGTTCGGAGTTCTATTCGATCCTGCAACGCCAGGGCGTCGACGGGCTGATCGCGACCCTCAACCGCAAGACCGACCTCTTGACGAAGACGGGCAACTCGTCGTCGTGAACTCGATCCCTTGGACAGCCCCGCGCGAAACCGGGAAGCAGTCGTCGTCCCCGCTCGCGCGGGGGTGATGACCGAGGATCGAAAACTGCTTTAATAGGCGGCGGCTTGGCGGCGGGACCCTTGATCGCCGCTCGCCGCCTGCAGCGCCGTGCCGGTCGGCGGCGCGTCGATCAGCGGCGCGAGCGCCGGCTGGAGGGCGCGCAGCACACGCACGGCCAGCGCGCTCGTGAAGTGGTACTGCCCCGCCACCGCGCCCGGCACATAGCCGGTGATCGTGCCGAAGAACCGGTCGCCCAGGTAGAAGACGAAGGTCGCGGTGCGGTCGACGATGCGCTGCGCGATCAGGCGTCGCCCGGGGCCCCAGGTATCGAACCGGTTGTCGCCGGTGCCGGTCTTGCCGCCGACCGCCAAGGGCGCGCCGTTGGCCGCATGGTAGGCGCCTTGCAGGGCCGCGCCGGTGCCGCCGTTGACGACCGTCACCAATGCCTTTTTGACCGTCTGCGCGACCTCGCGGGACAGCACCCGCTTGCGCTGCGGCTGCGCCCGCATGTCGGTCTCGTACGGCGTCCCGGCGGCGAAGTGCAGCCGGCGCAGATCGACCGTCGGGACCCGCACGCCGTCGTTCATGATGACGCCCATCAGATCGGCGAGCGCGCTCGGACGGTCGCCCGAGACGCCGATCGCGGTCGCGTAGGACGGGATCAGATACTGAAACGGATAGCCCTGCCAGCGCCAGTCCTGCAGGATCTTTCCGAACGCCTGCTCCTCCAGCAGTTCCCGGATGCGGAAGGTTTGCTTGTGCGGGTTCTTTGCGGTGAACAGCCAGCCGTACACCTGCTCGCGCACCTTCTCGCTCGCCTGCATGACCTCGATGCGCGTGGCGCTCGGATGCTTGCGCAGATAGGCGACGAGCCACAGCGACAGCGGATGCACGCCGGCGATGTAGCCGCGGTCCTCGAGCGAGAACAGGTGCACCGACGCCTGCCGGTAGGCGTCCCACAGCGCGTCGTCGTCGATCGCGGCGTGCGGCATGTATTGCGACACAAAGGCCCGCAGCTCGGCGATCCGCGCGTTCGGCTTGACCGACCGGAAGACGACGGCGAGACGCTTCAGCGAGGGGCCGCTGTGGCGCGCCAGCTTGGCGAGCGCCTCGTCCGGCGTGAGGCCCGCATATTCCTTGTAGAACCGCCCCATATAGACCTTGCTCTCGGCGTCCGCGAAGCGTTTCAGATAGACCATGCGCTGCGGGTCGTTGGGGTCGGTCAACAGCCTTTGCGTCTCCTCGCCGCCTTGCGCGATGTGGTAATTCACGATGTCGCGCATGATGCGGATGAAGGCATTGTTGATCGAGTACTGGAAGGCCGTCAGAACGGTCGGGTTCGATTCGTTCTCCCATTTCGCAAAATTGGCGAAGACCTCGACGCCGCCGTCGGTGAAGAAGGCGGCCGGGCTTCCCGAGTAGGTGCGCTGCATCGCCGCGTCGAGCATCGCTTGCAGTGGCGCATCCGGCCGGTTGGCGAGCCAGCCCGCCGCCCATTTGGTCAGCGCGTCGGGCGCCTTCGCGGCCGTCGAAAGCAGCTCGCGGCGCGGCAATCCCGACAAGTGGTGATAGAGCTCGTCGACGATGTCGAGATAGGTGACGAGGGTGCGCAGCTTGGCGGTCGAGCCGAGCTGCAGCTTGGCGCCCGAATTGATGTCGAATGGCTGGTTCAGGCTGTCGGCATGGACGCGTACGAAATTGCCGTCCTGGCCTTTTTCGTACAGCACGAAACTCCAATCGATGCGGGCCGGGCTGGCGGGCCCCAAGAGCTGCTTGCCGTAGAGCCCGAGCGAGCGGTCATAGGCCGGATTGGCGAGATTGGCCAACACGTCGGTGACCCGCTTCTGGGCTGCCGCGTCGATCGTCGAATAGGCGGTCAGGTCGAGGTGGTCGAGGTTGTAGTAGTTCCCGGCATGCAGCAGCGAAACCAGCTCGTCGCGCAGCCAATCGGTCGCCTTGTTCCAGACGAACGAGGGCGGCGGCGGCGGCGGCAAGGCGCGGCGGAAATTGAGCCGCGCATGCAATGCCGCGTTGTAGAGCGGCCGCTCGATGACCCCGGCCGCCGACATCAGGCGCAGGTAGTGATCCGTCAAGGCCTCGAGCGCGGCGCGGTTGACGTTCAGGTAATAGGCCGGCCGGCGCCCGGCCAACAACAGGCTGAGCACCTCGCGGAAGACGCGTCCCTGGCGGGCCAGTTCGGCATGCGTCCCGGGCCTCTCGCGCAAGACGCGCTCTGCCTCGCGAAAGCTTGTGCCGTACCAGATCCACAGCGCATCCGGCACTCCGGTGACTTCGCCGTGGCCGGGCCACGATCCGAACGGCTCGGCATTCAGATAGGCGGCAAGGATGTGCTGCCGCGCCCGCAGCGTATTGGGGCCGCTGCGGTAGGCGCGCATCGCCGCCGTCAGCATCTGGCGCAGCTTTTCCCCGGCGCTGCCGGTGCGGCCGCCCGGCGAGTGCTCGAATTTCTCGATCTGGGTGGCCAGCGTGCTCGCCCCGCCTTCCCGCAGGCGGCGGTCGAAGATGCCGCCGATCCTGCCGGCGAAAGCGAGCATGAAGCGGTTCCATTGAACCGCGGGATCGCGCCACGGATCGCTCGGGTCGAGCAGATAGTGGTCCTCGATAAAGAGCAGGCTGCTGGTGACCAGCGGCGGGACGTCGCGAAAGCCCGCAAAGGCCCGCGACGGATAGCGCACCCGGTAGAGCGGCGTGCCGTTGCGGCCGAGCAGCTTCAGGCCGGCGCGCGATTTTTCCGGATAGATCGCATAGCCGCCCTCGGCGACGAAATCGCGCAATGCCGGCGACCAGCGCGCCTGGCGGGCAATCGTGAAGCGGTGCGCCGCGAGCGAGCGGATATAGCCCGGCAGCGCGGTATAGCCGAGGCGCTCGTCATAGGGACCGAATTTCGGGAAGCGGATGTCGGAACTCGCTCCGGGCGCCGGCGAATAGCTCATCTGCCGGGCCAGCGACGAAAATACCCAGGATTGCAGGAACGAGGTGCGCAGTTCGGCGTAGACGCCCAGGCCGAGCAGCAGCAGGAACACCAGCGTGAGGCCCAGCCGCAGCGCCGCCACAGCATTGAAAAAGATATGCGGTGTCCAACGCCGCTGGGGCTTGCCGCGCCGGCCGGCGGCCAATATTCGACCCCAAATCGCATCCGCCATGGAAGCCGCCTCGATTTGCCCCTATAGACGTGGACAAACGTCCCGCAGCCTGCAAGAGATCCTTCCCGCGACTTAAGATCGAACTCGTGAGCATTGTGGCATGGACGCCACGCGTCCAGCGAAGGCCGGGCGCGGCAGCTCGGCCAGCCGCTCGCCCGCCCGTTTCCCGTCATTCCGGTGACAAAGCGCAGCGAGGCTAGCCGCCGCCGATTTTCGGGATCAGGTAGATTTCGCTGTCGGGATCGAACGGCGCCGCATAGGCGTCCTGCCAGATCTCGCCGTCGATCGCGACCGCCATCCCCTCCTCCACCTGACGGCCGAGGCCGGGGAAGCGGCGGTCGAGTTCGAGGACGAGGCGGCGGAAATTCGTCGCCTCGACATCGAATTCGGCGACCCCGCCGGTGAGGCGGCGGGGCGCCGTGCCGGCTATGACGACATGCGGCATGTCACACCGACGCTGTCATTGCGAGGAGCGAAGCGACGAAGCAATCCCGACGGAAGGCCCGACAAGCCGATCGGGATTGCTTCGCTTCGCTCGCAATGACAGGCAAGCCGGACTTCTCACCCGTGGCCGTTTTCGAGCGCCTCCAGCACGCGCGGCGGCGACATCGGCAGGTCGCGCAGCCGCACGCCCGTGGCGGCGCAGATCGCGTTGGCGACGGCCGCCATCGGCGGCACGATCGGCACCTCGCCGACGCCGCGCGCGCCGAACGGATGGCGCGGGTTCGGCACCTCGACCATGACCGCCTCGATCATCGGCAGGTCGGAGGCGACCGGCACGCGGTAATCGAGGAAGCCCGGATTCTCGAGCCGGCCCGCCTTGTCGTAGACGTATTCCTCGTTGAGCGCCCAGCCGATGCCCTGCGTGACGCCGCCCTGGATCTGGCCCTCGACATAGGAGGGATGGATCGCTCGGCCGACATCCTGGATTGCCGTGTAGCGCAGGATCTTGACCGCGCCCGTCTCCGGATCCACCTCGACGTCGCAGATATGCGTCGCGAAGCCGGGCCCCGCGCCTTGCGCGTTGATCGAGACTTCGGCCGAGATCGGCCCGCCGGTGCGCCCCGATTTGACCGCGATGTCGGCCAAGGGCAGCGGCTCGAAGCCGCCGGCATTGGCGCCCGCCGGCCACGCCTTGCCGTCCTTCCATTCGACGGCTTCGGGGCTGATGTCCCAGATCATCGCGGCGCGCTTTTTCATCTCCTCGACGACCTTTTCGGCCGCCTGCGTCGCCGCCATGCCGGTCGCGAAGGTGACGCGGCTGCCGCCCGTCAGAAAGCTGAAGCCGATCGAGCTGGTGTCGGCGATGATCGGGCGCACGCGCTCGACCGGGATGCCGAGGATCTCCGCGACCATGATCGCCATCGAGGCGCGCGAGCCGCCGATGTCGGGGTTGCCGGTGGCGACGACGGCGGTGCCGTCTTCATTCACGTGCACCGCCGCGCTCGACTCGCCGCCGATGTTGAACCAGAAGCCCGAAGCGATGCCGCGGCCCTGATTGGGGCCGAGCTTTTGCTGCAGGTGCGGGTGCTCCTTCGCCGCCGCGACCGTCTGGGCGTAGCCGATATTCTGCCAGGTCGGCCCGTGCACCGCCTTGACGCCGTCCTTGGCGGCATTCTTTTCCCGCAAGGTCAGCGGATCGATGCCGAGCTCTTGCGCCAGCTCGTCGAGGCAGCTCTCGACGCCCCAGGAGGAATTCGGCGCGCCCGGCGCCCGGTAGGCCGCGACCTTCGGGCGGTTCGAGACGACGTCGTAGCCGACGACGCTGGCGTTCGGGATGTCGTACATCGCGAAGGCGCACATGCACCCCGGTCCGACCGGCGACCCCGGGAAAGCGCCCGCCTGGTATTTGAGAACAAGGTCGCCGGCGACGAGGCGGCCGTCCTTCTTGGCGCCGAGCTTGACCTCGACAACGGCGCCGGCCGCCGGCCCGGTGCCGCGGAACACTTCCTCGCGGCTCATCACCATCTTGACCGGGCGGCCCGATTTCTTGGCCAGCGCCAGCGCCACCGGCTCGAGATAGACGAGCGTCTTGCCGCCGAAGCCGCCGCCGATCTCGGCCGGGATCGCGCGGATGTTCGAGATGTCGATGCCGAGCAGCTTGGCGCAATAGGCGCGCACCATGAAATGGCCCTGGCTCGAGCTCCAGATCGTGCACTGCCCGTCGGCGGCCATCGAGACGACGCAGGCATGCGGCTCGATATAGGCCTGGTGCACGGGCTGCGTCGAATAGCGCCGCTCGATGACGACATCCGCCTCCCGGAACCCGGCCGCGACATCGCCCTTCGTGAAGGCGATGCGCTTGGCGACGTTCGAGGGGCGCACCGGCTTCGGCTCGACGCCGCCGGTGAAGAGGTCGTCGTGCAGTACGGGCGCGTCCGGCGCCATCGCCGCCTCGACGTCGATGACGTGCGGCAATACCTCGTATTCGACCTCGATCAGCTCGCACGCCTCCTCGGCGACGGCCGGCGACACGGCCGCGACGGCGGCGACCGCATGCCCGTCGTAAAGCACCTTGCCGCGCGCCATGCAGTTGCGCGACAGATCGCGGAAGTTCATCGGCCCCTCGCCGACAAAGGCCTCCTCGGAAGCGATCGGCGGGAAATCCTCGGCGGTCGCCACTGCCTTGACGCCTGGCAACGACAGCGCCTTCGTCGTGTCGATCGACACGATCCGAGCATGCGCGTGCGGGCTGCGTTTGACCTTGCCCCAGATCATGCCGGGCATCGTCATGTCGGCGCCGAAATTGGCGCGGCCGGTGACCTTGTCGACGCCGTCCGGGCGAACCGGACGGGTGCCGACGACCTTCTGGAATTCCTTGGCGATGTAGGTCATGCGTGTCTCGCTTGCCTCTCCAGATGAGTGTCGTCCCGGCGAAGGCCGGGACCCACAGCAGACATGGATACCGGCCTTCGCCGGTATGACGAACTCCGCTGCCTAATCCGCCGCGCCCCGTTCGGCACGCATCTCGGCGGCGGCATCGAGCACGGCGCGGATGATCTTGTCGTAGCCGGTGCAGCGGCACAGATTGCCGGCGAGCCAATAGCGCGTCTCTTCCTCGGTCGGGTTCAAATTCTCGTCGAGCAGCGCCTTCGCGGCGACGATGAACCCCGGCGTGCAAAAGCCGCATTGCAATGCCGCATGCTCGAGGAATTTCTGCTGCACCGGGTGCAGCTTGTCGCCTTGCGCGATGCCTTCGACGGTCGTGATCTCGCGGCCCTCGGCCTCGGCCCCGAGCATCAGGCACGAGCACATGATGTTGCCGTCGACGATCACGGTGCAGGCGCCGCAGTCGCCGGAGCCGCAGCCTTCCTTGCTGCCCGTCAGGTTGAGCTCGTCGCGCAGCACGTCGAGCAAGCTCTGTTGCGGCTCGCACAAGAACTCGACGGGCTCGCCGTTGATGACGGTCGAAACGTGATGCTTGCTCATTCAGCATTCTCCAGCGCGCTTGAAAGCGATGGCGGCAGCGCGTCGCGCCAGGACGCCAGCCACCTTGATGCGGTATTCGATGGTGCCGCGCTTGTCGTTGATCGGCTTGCAGGCCTGCCGCGCGGCGTGGTCGAGGCGCGACAGCGTCTGCTCGTCGAGCCGGTGCCCGACGAGCGCCTCGGCGGCCTCGTTGACGATGACCTGGGTCGGCGCGACCGCCCCCAGCACGACGCGCGCGTCCTTGCACACGCCGCCCTCGTCGAGCGTCACGTTGACGCCGCAGCCGACGACGGCGATGTCCATCTCGGTGCGCGGGATGAAGCGCAGATAGGCGTCCGACTGGTGCCGCTGCGGCTTCGGTATATGAAATTCGACGACGAATTCGCCCTTCTTCAGCGAGGTCTGCCCGGGCCCGGTGACGATCGCCTCGACCGGCGCGACGCGGCGGCCTTCCGGTCCCGCGATGACGCAGGTGGCGCGCGCCGCGATCAGCGCCGGCACGCTGTCGGCGGCGGGCGAAGCGTTGCACAGATTGCCGGCGAGCGAAGCGCGGCCCTGGATCTGCTGCGAGCCGATCAGGTCGACGCCCTCGACGATCCCCGGCCAGGCGCGGCTGAACGCCTCGTTTTCGCTGATCATCACGCCGGGCGTTGCGGCGCCGATGATGAAGGCGTTCTCGGTCTGGTGAATGCCGACCAACCCGGGGATCCGCTTGGCATCGACGATCAGCTGCGGGCGGGTCCGGCCCGAGCGCAGCTGGACCAAGAGATCGGTCCCGCCGGAAAGCATCTTTGCGAGGCCGGAGGCGGCGGAAAGCGCGCTGACGGCCTCGTCGATCGTGGTCGGTGCGGTAAAGCTGAGCCTCGGCATAGTCTCTCCTGATATATCGGTCCCGATATCGGTGCGCGTCGTCCCGCCGCGCGAGGGACGCGAGGAAGCCGCTCGCGGCAACCCGTTTCGCTTACACTACCATGCCCTGCGGCGTGAAGCGTTATGTTCGGATGGCCGGATGAGCGGCGCGATGATCCCGATCACCAACGATATCGTATTCGACGAGGCGGAAGTCGAGATCGGCTTCATCCGCGCCTCGGGGCCGGGCGGGCAGAACGTCAACAAGGTGGCGAGCGCGGCGCAGCTGCGGTTCGACGTCGTGCGTTCGCGATCGCTGCCCGAGGCGGTGCGGGCGCGGCTGGCGCGACAGCTCGGCCGCCGGCTTTCGCGCGACGGCGTCCTCGTCATCACGGCACAACGCTTCCGCTCGCAGCAGCGCAACCGCGAGGACGGGCTCGCCCGGCTCGTCGGGCTGGTCCGCCGCGCCGCGACGCCGCCGAAGCCGCGCCGCCCGACGAAGCCGTCGCGGGCGCAAAACGAGCGCCGGCTCGCCGCGAAAGCGCGCCACGCCGCCGTCAAACAACGCCGGCATCCGCCTCCCGAGGAATAGGCGCGCGCGTCTCGAAGAGCGCGGCAAACCGGGCATCGACGGCGTAAAATCGTCTATGCGACGGCCCGCCGCAGCCCTGCGCCCGCGTCATTTTTGCGGCCGCCGCGTTAGCGGCACGCAGGAGCGGTATGCTGCAGCGAGGGACGGTCTCGGAAATGCGCATTCGACGCGCCCTTTTGGGAAAGAAGTCCGGAAACCGGTTGTTTAGCCGGGCGGCAAATTCGGCGCCAAGGCCGATCGCCCGGTCGACCGTCAGGGACGAGGAGACGGGGATGAGCCGCGCCCGCAACGCTCGCGACAAGATCCTCGGGGGCTGGTGATGCCGCACCCGACCTGCCGCGCCGAGCTCTACGAGGAGCTGGCGCAGGGAAAGCTCGCGCTGAGAGCCGCTTTTCGAAGATTGCCCGGACAGCCGGTCGAGACCGGTGCCAGGATCATCTCCCCCAACGCCGCCAGCGCCGCGGTCTATCTGCTCGGCGGCGGCTGGGCTTACCGGGCCCGCGAATGGCCGGACGGCCGCCGCGCGATCACCGACATCTACCTGCCGGGCGATGTGATCGGGCTCGAAACGGCGCTGATAAGCCGGCCCGAGGACACGGTGACCGCGCTGACCCCGCTCACCTTGCAGGCGATCGATGCGCGCGCCGCGATGCCGCGCCTGCTCGGTCAGCGCACGGTCGCGCTGTTCGTCAACTGGCTGTTGTGCGAGCAGCAGCGCCGCGTCGACCGGCTCGCGGCGGCGATCGCCCGGTTCGACGCCGAAGGCCGCCTCGCGATGATGCTGCTCGATCTCTACGAGCGGCTGCGCCGGCGTGAGCTGATCACCGCGCTCAGCTTTACGATGCCGCTGACGCAGCAGCAGATCGGCGACCATCTCGGCTTGACCCTGGTGCACGTCAATCGCGTGCTGCGCTCCCTGCGCGAGCGGCGGATCGTCAATGTCGACCGCCATGTCGTGTTGATCCGCGACCTGGCCCGGCTGCAAGGGCTCGCCGGGCTCGAGAAGGCGCCGGCCGCACCGCGCACGGGCGCGACGCCGGCCGCCGGGTTGTCGGCGGAAACGGCCTCGCTCGCCGCGGCGCTCGTAGGCCCCGCCCTCACGCGAGAATGAGATCGGGCTCGACCCGCAGATGGCGGATGCGGAAGCCGTGACGCGCTTCCAGGATCTCGGCGATGCGGCGCCGGTGGCAGACCCGCCAATCGGCCTCGTAGCATAAAAGGCAGCTAGGCGCGGCCGCCGCCAAACCCGCCGCCTCCGCCAGCTCGTGCTCGGCTTCGCCGCGGCCGAGCTTCTCTTCGACGATCCCCCAGAACCGGTCCCAGTCGCGCCGGCGGCCGGCTTCGCGCCCCTCTGGCGGCGTGCCGAGCGCGGCGAGATGCACATAGCGCATGCCCGCCGCCTCGATTGCGGCCGCCAGCTGGCGCTTGGAAAAACCGGGCCGCCGCGAGATCGGTCGGTCGCGCACGTCGAGCACGGCCGCGATGCCCGCCGCGCGCAGCGCCGCGATGAAATCCGCCAGCCGCGCCTTCTCGTAGCCGATCGTCGAGAGGGTCGCGGCAGTCGCCATCGCCGGCCTCACCCGGCGCGGTAGCGCGCCAGCGCTGCGGCATCGATCTCGATGCCGAGCCCCGGGCGCTGCGGCGGCGCGATCGTCCCGTCTGCGCCGAGGGCGATGGGTTGCTTCAGCAATTCGTCGCGCAGCGGGTTCGCCGTCTGGTCGAATTCAAGGACGAGCCCGTTCGGAATCGAGGCCATGAAATGCAGCGAGGCCGCCAAGAGGACGGCGCCGGCAAAGGCATGCGGCGCGACCATGCGATGGTGCGCCTGCGCCAGCGCGGCAATGCGGCGGCATTCGGAAAAGCCGCCCGACCAGGCGAGGTCGGGCTGCACGATGTCGACGGCGCCGCGCTGGATCAGCTCGCGGAAGCCGTAGAGGCCGGTTTCCGTCTCGTAGCCGGCGATCGGGGTGGCGAGCGCCGCGGCGACCGCCGCGCTCCCCTCGATGTCGTCGGTCGCCACCGGCTCCTCGATCCAGTAGAGCCCGTAGGGCTCGAAGGCGCGGCCCATCTGAATGGCGAAAGCAGGGCTCCAGGCGCAGTTCGCATCGACCATCAGCTTCGCCTTCGGCCCGAAGGCCCGGCGCACCGCGGCAACGCGCGCGATGTCCTCTTCCGGATCGACCTCGCAGCGCTCGGCTTCGCCGACCAAATGGCGCAAATGCGCGCCGGTCGAAGGATTGCGGCCGACCTTCATTTTCATGCCGCGAAAGCCGCGGGCGCGGTAGCCCTCGGCCTCGGCGGCGAGGGCGTCGATCGACTTGCCGTCTTCGTAGAAGCCGCCGCTGGCATAGACTTCGACACGCTCGCGCGCCGCCCCGAAGAGCTTATAGAGCGGCAATCCCGCGGCCTTGCCGGCGATGTCCCAGAGCGCGATGTCGATGCCGCTGATCGCGTTCAAGACGAGCCCGCGGCGGCCGAACTGACGCGTGCGGGCGAACATCTTCTGCCACAGCGCCTCGATCATCAGCGGGTCCTCGCCGACGAGCAGCGAACGCAACTGCCGCTCGATCACGCTTGCCGAGGCGCCGCCGCCGGGTCCCGCTTCGCCGATGCCGGTCAACCCGGCATCGGTCTCGATCTCGACGAGGAGCGCGCCGCGCGCCGAGAGAAAGCCGCCGGCGCTGGCGTAAGGTGGCTCGCAGCGGGCGGAGAGCGGCGTCGCGCGGACATCGACGATCTTCATGGCCTGTCCCTCACCCGAGCACCGCGAGCACGTCGCACTGGATCTGCATCGGCGATGCGAGGTCGTGCGAGGTCTGGGTGTGGCGGGCGGGCCGCGAATGCGGGTCGGGGAACATCGCGACCCAATGCCGGTTCAAGGTCTCGCGCAGCGAGCGGTCGGCGATGAAGACCGTCATCTTGATGATGTCCTCGGGGCTGCCGCCGGCGGCGGCGAGGATGCGGCGCACATTGTCGAACATCTGGGCGCATTGCGCATCGAGATCCGGGGCCACCTTGCCGGTCGCCGGATCGGCGCCCGAGACCGCCCCCGTCGCCAGAAACGGGCCGCGCCGGCAGGCGCTCGGGATCGGGTTGACGTGCTTGACGCCGGCCACCTCGATGCTTTGCCGCTTGTCCATGGGGTCCACCTTCGGCGAAAACTGGCGATCGAGGATAGGCAGCGCCCGCCGCTCGGCGCAAGGCGAGCGCATGTCGCAATCTCGTCGATGGAGGCGGCAGAACGCATCGGATGTTCTCGGCAGCCGAAGCGCGCTTTCTCGAACGCGGCCGCGTCGCGCATCTCGCGACCGCCGACCGCGCGGGCATGCCGCATGTCGTGCCGGTGTGCTACGCGATCGCCGCCGGCCGGCTCTACATCACGATCGACGAGAAGCCGAAGCGCCGCCCGCTCGCCCTCAAGCGCCTCGCCAACATCCTCGAAAACCCGAAGGCGGCCGTCGTCGTCGATCGCTGGGACGAGGACTGGACGCGGCTCGGCTGGGTCATGCTGCGCGGCGCCGCCGAGATCCTTCGCGACGGCCCCGAGCACACCGGCGCGCAGGCGCTGCTCAAATCGCGCTACCCGCAACTCGCGGCGATGGCGATCGAGGGACTGCCGGTCATCGCGCTCCGGGTCGAGCGGGTCGCGAGCTGGGGCAATCTCGCCGAGGGCTAGCCGCGCCGCCGCGCCGCGGCTAATGTCCGCCGCCAACCGGACTATGGGAGAAGCGGCATGGATTTCGGCGCGGCGATGTTCTTCACCGATTATTCGATGGCCCCGGGGGCGTTCGCCCGCGCCCTCGAAGAGCGCGGCTTCGAATCCGTCTGGGCGCCCGAGCACTCGCACATTCCGCTGTCGCGCTCGACGCCCTTTCCGGGCGGCGGCGACATCCCGAAGCAGTATTACGACGTGATGGACCCGTTCGTGTCGCTGACGATGGCGGCGGCCGCGACGACGAGGTTGAAGCTCGCGACCGGGGTGTGTCTCGTCATCCAGCGCGATCCCATTCAGACGGCAAAGCTCGTCGCCTCGGTCGATCAGGTGTCGGGCGGCCGGTTCCTCTTCGGCGTGGGCGGCGGCTGGAACGCCGAGGAGATCGCCGACCACGGCGTCGAGTTCAAGAGCCGCTTCAAGCTGATGCGCGAGCGCATCGAGGCGATGAAGGAGATCTGGACCAAGACGAAGCCGGAATACCACGGCGAGATGGTCGACTTCCCGCCGATGATGACCTGGCCGAAGCCGGTGCAGAAGCCGCATCCGCCGGTCATCGTCGGCGGCGCCTTCCCGCACAGCGCGCGCCGCGCCGTGCGCTACGGTGACGGCTGGGTCCCGAACGCGAGCCGCCCGCAATATCCCGACGTGACCGAATTCCTGCCGCAGTTCCGCGACATGGCGAAGGAAGCCGGGCGCGACCCGGCGAGCCTGCCGGTGACGATCTTCGGCGCCGTCGAGGACCTCGACCGGTTGAAGCGCTATCGCGACCAGGGCATAGCGCGGCTCATCGTCGCCCTGCCGGCCGAGAAGGAGGCGAGTGTGCTGCCGACCCTCGACCGCTGGGCTGAATTGATCCGCAAAGTTTGAGGGAAGCGCGAGATGAGCGGACTGAGCCTCGACCAGGCCTCGATCATCGTCGACAAGGCGCTCGAAAAAGGCCGCGAGCGCGGCTTCAAGCCGCTGACCGTGGTGGTGCTCGACGCCGGCGGCCAGCTGAAGGCGGCGAAGCGCGAGGACGGCTCGAGCCTGTTGCGCCCGGAGATCGCCGGCGGCAAGGCCTGGGGCGCCCTCGGCATGGGCTTCGGCGGCCGCGAATTCGCCCGCCGCGTCGCCGGCAACCCGGCCTTCGTCCAGGCGCTCGTCGGCGCCTCGGGCGGCCGCATCATCCCGGTCCCCGGCGGCGTGTTGATCCGCGACGCGACGGGCGAGGTCCTGGGCGCGGTCGGGATCAGCGGCGACACCTCCGACAACGACGAGGTGTGCGCGGTCCACGGCATCGAATGCGCCGGCCTCGTCCCCGACACCGGCGACCCGGGCTGAGTCCTCTCCCCGCCCCCTCCCCCCGCATGCGGGGGGAGGGTTAGGGTGGGGGGCGAGGAGCAGAGCGACGAAGCAATCTCGGGGCGCTTCGCGATAAATCGGATTCGAAAGCAAAGAGCGGAGTGCGGGCCGCCTGGAGATCGCCAAATATCGGCATACATGAGCCGATAGGAGGATGAGATGGCTATCGCCGAAGCGGTGTCCGCGTATTCGACCGAGGAGGCACGCTGGCGCGCGGTCGTCGAGCACGACGGGGCGGCCGACGGGGTCTTCTATTATTCGGTGCGCACGACCGGGGTTTACTGCCGCCCGTCCTGCGCGGCGCGTCTGGCGCGGCGCGAGAACGTGCGCTTCCACGCGAGCCCGGCCGAGGCGGAGCGCGCCGGCTTTCGCCCTTGCAAGCGCTGCCGCCCGAACCGCCCTGCGCTCGCCGAGGAGCATGCCACCGCCGTCGCGAAGGCCTGCCGGGCGATCGAGGAAGCGGAAGAGATCCCGAGCCTCGAGGCGCTCGCCGAAACCGCCGGCATGAGCCGGTTTCATTTCCACCGCGTCTTCAAGCGCGTCACCGGCCTGACGCCGCGCGGCTATGCGGCGGCGGCGCGCGCCCGGCGGGTGCGCGAAGAATTGCGCCGGCGCGGCACGGTAACGGAAGCGATCTATGGCGCCGGCTTCAATTCGAACGGCCGCTTCTACGCCGCCGCCGGCGAATTGCTCGGCATGACGCCGACGAAGTTCCGTGCCGGCGGCGACGGCGCCGCGATCCGCTTCGCGGTCGGAGAATGCTCGCTCGGCGCGATCCTCGTCGCCGCCACCGACAAGGGTGTGTGCGCGATCCATCTCGGCGACGACCCGGAAGCGCTGGTGCGGCAATTGCAGGACCGCTTCCCGAAGGCCGAATTGGTCGGCGGCGACCGCGATTTCGAGCGGCTCGTCGCCCGGGTCGTCGGCTTTGTCGAGCGCCCGGCGACGGGGCTCGACCTGCCGCTCGATCTGCGCGGCACGGCGTTCCAGGAGCGCGTCTGGCGCGCGCTTCGCGAAATCCCGGCCGGAACGACGACGACCTACCGCCAGCTCGCCGACCGCATCGGCATGCCGCGGGCGGTACGCGCCGTCGCCGGCGCCTGCGCGGCGAACCGGCTCGCCGTCGCCATCCCGTGCCATCGCGTGGTGCGCACCGATGGCGCGCTCTCCGGCTATCGCTGGGGCGTCGAGCGCAAGCGCGCGCTGCTCGCGCGCGAGGCGGCGCGGTGAGCGCGGCGCGCGCCGCCCCGCCGGCCGCGGCGCCGGTCGCGGCCGTCGATTGGGCGCGCGCCGGCGCCGCGCTCGACGCCGATTGCTGCGCCCTGCTGCCCGGCCTGCTTGCCGCCGCGGAATGCCGCGGCCTCGCCCGCTCCTACGATGACGACGCGGCGTTCCGCAGCCGCGTCGTCATGGCCCGGCACGGCTTCGGCCGCGGCGAATACAAATACTGGGCCTATCCGCTGCCGCCGCTCGTCGCCCGGCTGCGCGCGCTCTTCTACCCGCCGCTCGCCGCGATCGCCAACCGCTGGGCCGAGCGGCTCGGCGAAGCGGTGCGCTATCCCGACCGGCACGAGGATTTCCTCGACCGCTGCCGGCGTGCGGGGCAGACGAAGCCGACGCCGCTGCTGCTCAAATACGGCGAGGGCGACTACAACTGCCTGCACCAGGACCTCTACGGCGAGCACGTCTTCCCGCTGCAGGTCGCGGTGCTGCTGTCGGCGCCGGGCGAGGATTTCACCGGCGGCGAGTTCGTGCTCGTCGAGGGCCGCCCGCGCCTGCAGTCGCGCGCCGAGATCGTGCCGCTGCGCCAAGGCGACGGCGTCCTCTTCCCGGTGCGGCACCGGCCGGCGCGCGGCGCCCGCGGCTGGTACCGCGCCGCGATGCGCCACGGCGTCAGCCGGTTGCGCTCGGGGCACCGGATGACGCTCGGCATCATCTTTCACGACGCGCAGTGAGGGGCTTCGACCCGCTTCCCGAAGGCGCCGCGCTGCTGCGCAAATTCGCGCTCGACGCGGCGCCGCTTCTCGTCGCGGCGATCGATCGGATCGCGGCGGCCGCGCCCTTTCGCCACATGCTGACGCCGGGCGGCTACCGGATGTCGGTGGCGATGACCAATTGCGGGCGCGCCGGCTGGGTCACCGACCGGCGCGGCTATCGCTACGACACCTGCGACCCCGAAACCGGGCGCCCGTGGCCCGCGCTGCCGGCGCTGTTTCTCGACCTCGCCGGCCGGGCCGCCGATGCCGCGGGATTTTCCGGCTTTGTCCCCGATTCGTGCCTCGTCAACCGGTACCGGCCCGGGACCCGACTGTCGCTGCACCAGGATCGGAACGAGCGCGATTTCGCGCAGCCGATCGTCTCGGTATCGCTGGGGCTGCCGGCGATCTTCCTGTTCGGCGGCGCCGAGCGGCGCGAACGGGCGCGGCGCATTCCGCTCGAAAATGGCGACGTCGTTGTTTGGGGCGGACCGGCGCGGCTCGATTTCCACGGCGTCGCGCCGCTCGCCCCGGGCGAGCACGAGCTGACCGGCGCCGCCCGCCTCAATCTGACGCTGCGCCGGGCGCTCTAGAATTGATCCGGCGCAATGCCGGCCTCTATCGCGGCAGGCAGGCTCGAACAAGCTGGAGGTGCCGGGAATGCCGCATGGAAGAGACGCCGCAGAGCCGGGCTATGGCGGGGTCGCCATGGCGCTTCACTGGCTGATCGTCGGCTTGCTCGTCACGCAGTTCGCGATCGCCTGGACGATGCCTGCAATCCGCCGCGGCGTCGAGCCCGAGGGGCTGATCGGCCTGCACCTCTCCTTCGGCATCGCGATCATGCTGCTCGCGGCGCTGCGGCTGCTGTGGCGGCAGACGCATCCGGTGCCGCTGATCGCCGATAACGTGCCGCGATGGCAGAATGAGGCGGCCCGGTCGACCCATGCGGCCCTCTACCTGCTGCTCTTTCTCGTGCCGATCCTGGGCTGGGCCAACGCTTCGGCCCGCGGCTGGAAGATCACCGTCTTCGGCCTCTTCCGGATGCCGCACATCTGGCCGGCGGGTTCCGCTTTCGGGCGGGGCGAGCTCGGCGACATCCATGTATGGGGCACCTATGCGCTGCTCGGCCTCGTCGGTCTGCACGTGCTGGCCGCGCTCTATCATCATCTGTGGCTGCGCGACCGCGTGCTGTCGCGCATGCTGCCTTACGGGTGACCGGCGCTTACAGCGAAAACCATGGGCGCAGCACCGCAACGAGCCCGGCGGATGCGAGGGCGATGACGGCCATGGCGACAAGCGACAGCAATAGGCCGAGCCCGACCACGACCCCGTCGCGCTCGAGCAATCCCAAGGCGAGGACCACGATGGCGGTGCCCGGCAGCACGTGGCCGAGGGGAATCGGCAGGGTAATGACGATCGCCAATAAAAGGCAGACCGCCCCCACCGGCAGCATCGCCCAGTCGCCCGTCAGCCATTCCAGCCGCGGCTTGACGAGCCGCTCGAGGGCGCGCAGCCGGGGCAGCACGCGGCCGACGACGAGCGCCAGATCGGCCGTCGCCAGCGAACGCCGGGCGAGAGCGCGCGGCAGCCACGCATCGCGGCGTCCGAGCAAGAGCTGGCCCGAGACGACGATCAGCGGAATGCCGAATATCACCGATATGCCCGGCAGCGGGATCGGCACCGCCATCGGCAAGGCAAGCACGATCAAGAGCGCCGCGATCGAGCCCCGCCCCATGAACCGGGCGATCGCCGCAAGATCGACCCGCCCGCTCGTCTGCGACGCCGCGAGGGCCTGCAGCATTTCAGAGAGGCGGCCTCGCCCCGGCTCTCTCGCGGCCAACGGATTGCGACGCGGCATTCGAGCTCTCCTCGGGAGAGAGTAACCCGGCATGGCCATCGAGGATGCATCGCCGCTACGCGGCCTTTCCGCAGGCGAGGCGGCGGCCCGGCTCGAATCCGAAGGCGCCAACGAATTGCCGCGCGGCGAACAGCGCACCCTGGCGGCGATTGCGGCCGGGGTCGCGCGCGAGCCGATGTTCGCGCTGCTGCTCGGCGCGGGGCTGCTCTATCTCGCGATCGGCGACCTCGGCGACGCGCTGGTGCTGCTCGCCTTTGCGACGATCTCGGTCGTCATTGCGATCGTCCAGGAGACGCGCAGCGAGCGCGTGCTCCAGAGCCTGCGCGATTTGACGAGCCCGCGCGCGCTGGTTATCCGCGACGGCGAACGCCGGCGCATTGCCGGACGCGAGGTCGTGCGCGGCGATTTCGTCGTCATCGGCGAGGGCGACCGGGTGCCGGCCGACGCCGTGCTGTTGCACGCCGAGGACGTGGAGATCGACGAGTCGCTGCTGACCGGCGAATCGCTGCCGGTGAAGAAGCGCGCCGGCGCCGCATCGGCCCCTGCCGCGCGGCCGGGCGGCGACGATCTGCCCTTTGTTTTTTCCGGCACGATGGTCGTGCGCGGCCACGGCGTCGCCGAGGTGCTCGCCACCGGCGCCGGCAGTGAGATCGGCAAGATCGGCCGCGCCCTCGGCACGATCGAAGCCGAGCCGCCGGTGTTGCGCCGACAGACCGACCGCCTGGTGCGGCTCTTGGCGACGGTCGGGCTCTCGCTGTGCGGCGCGGTCGTGCTGTTGCACGGCCTCTTGCGCGGCGCCTGGCTCGCCGGGCTCCTCGGCGGCATCGCGCTCGGCATGTCGCTGCTGCCGGAGGAATTTCCCCTCGTCCTCACGGTCTTCATGGTGATGGGCGCCTGGCGCATCTCGCGGGCGCGCGTGCTGACCCGCCGCGCCGCCGCGATCGAGACCTTGGGCGCGGCGACGGTGTTGTGCACCGACAAGACCGGCACCCTGACGCAGAACCGGATGTCGGTCGCCGAATTGGCCGTCCCCGGCCGGGTCTTTCGCCTCGATGGCGCGGGCGAGTTGCCACCGGAATTCCGTGCGCTCGCCGAATACACCATCCTTGCCAGCCCGCGCGAGGCCGTCGATCCGATGGAGCGGGCGATCCGCGCCCTCCCCGACCCGGCGCCGCACCCCGATTGGAGCCTCGCCCGCAGCTACGGGCTGCGGCCCGAGCTGCTGGCGATGGCGCAGCTGTGGCGCCGGGCAGAGCCGGAGGCAGCCTTGGTGGCCGCTGCGAAGGGCGCGCCGGAGGCGATCGCCGCGCTGTCTCGCCTCGGCGGCGAAACCCTGGCGCGCATGCGCGAGGCGGCGGAGGAGATGGCCGGCCGCGGCATGCGCGTCCTCGGCGTCGCGCGTGCCCTTTTCGCGGCGCCGCAATTCCCGGCGAGCCCGCACGGGTTCGATTTCGAATTCCTCGGGCTTCTCGGCTTCGCCGATCCGCTGCGGCCGAGCGCGCCGGCGGCCGTTCGGGAGTGCCGGGCGGCCGGCATCCGCGTGCTGATGGTGACGGGCGACTATCCGGCGACCGCCCGCGCCATCGCGGCGCAAGCCGGCCTCGCCGCCGGGACGGTCGTCACCGGCAACGACGTCGCCGCGCTCGGCGACGCCGAGCTCGGGCAGAAGGTCCGGGAAGCCACGATCTTCGCCCGCATCATGCCGGAACAAAAATTGCGCATCGTCGAGGCGCTCAAACGCAACGGCGAGATCGTCGCGATGACCGGCGACGGCGTCAACGACGCCCCCTCGCTGCGCGCCGCGCATATCGGCATCGCGATGGGCGGGCGCGGCACCGATGTCGCGCGCGAGGCGGCGGCGATCGTGCTGCTCGACGACGATTTCGGCTCGATCGTGCGCACCGTCCGGCTCGGCCGGCGCATCTACGACAATCTGCGCAAGGCGATGGGCTACCTCCTCGCCGTGCACGTGCCGATCGCCGGGCTCGCGCTGTTGCCTCTGCTCGCCGATTTGCCGCTGATCCTGCTGCCGGTGCACATCGCCATCATCGAGATGGCGATCGATCCCGTCTGCTCGATCGTCTTCGAGGCCGAGGCCGAGGAAAGGGACGTGATGGCGCGCCGGCCGCGCGACGCGCAAAGCCCGCTGCTGTCGCCCGCGCTCGCCGCTTGGGGCCTCTTTCAGGGGGCTTTCGTGCTCCTCCTCGTCGCGGCGATCTATCTCGCCGCACTCGCCCGCGGCGCCGGCGAAGACGAGGTGCGCGCGCTTAGCTTTCTGTCGCTGCTCGCCGCCAATGTCGGCCTGATTTTCGCCAACCGCTCCTTCGGAACCTCGATCGCCGGCACCTTGGCTCGCCCGAACTGGGCGTTGTGGTGGGCATTGGGCGCAATGGCCGCGACGATCGCGGTGATGCTGTGGTGGCGGCCCGTGCGGGCGCTCTTGCATTTCGCCCCGCTCGACGCGCGCGAGCTGGCGGTCTGCGGCGGCGCCGGGCTCCTGACGCTCGGCGTGCCGAGCCTCGTGAAGCCGCTGTGGCGCCGCCGTCTCGCGGCCTGACCCGCCGCGCCCTCAAGGCGCGACGTAGACCATCCAGCCGACCCCGAAGCGGTCGCTGACCATGCCGAAGCTCGGCGAGAAGAACGTCTTGCCGAGCGGCATCTGCACCTGACCGCCGTCGCCGAGCGCGTTGAAGACGCGCGCCGCTTCGCCCTCGTTCGGCACCGTCACCGACAGCGCGAAGCCCTGGAAATTCGGCTGCCCGAGGCAGCGCCCGTCGGACGCCATCACGACCCCGTCGCCGATCTTCAGGCTTGCGTGCATGATCTTGTCGGCGGTGCCCGGCGGGTTCGTTTCCGGGTTCGGGTTGTCCTTGAAACGCATCATCATTTCGACCTCGGCGCCGAGCGTCTTCTTGTAGAACGCGATCGCCTCTTCGCAGCGGCCGTCGAAAAACAGGTAGGGTTGCACAGGCATCGGTTGCTCCCGTATTGGCGAGGAAGGTATGTTGATATCAACCTACTTTGCCGATGTCAACCCCTATTGCGGCCACCCGGCAATCCCGCCGACGATGCCGGCGCTGCAGACGACGGCGCAGACGAGAATGACGAGCCCGAGATACCAGCCGCGCAACCGCCCCTCCGCCGGCGGCGCACGCGCCGCCAGCGCCACCAGAACACCGAACACCAGCGGCAGCAGAAAACCGTTCAGCACCTGCGCCGCGATGTTGAGCCGCACGAGGTCGGGGACCACCCCGCACAGCCCCGCGGCGCCGACGACCGCGGCGGCATAGACGGCGAAAAAAACGCCGCCCGCGAACGGCCGCCCTTCGAGCGCGCGGCGGTATCCGGCAACCTCGCCCACCCCCCAGGCGAGCGCCAAGGAAGCGACGATCGCCGTCACCAGCGAGGCGCCGAGGACGCCGGCGCTGAAGACGAAACGACCCGCTCCGCGCCCGAGGATCGGCGACAGCGACCGGCTGATCTCGCCGATGCTGTCGAGGCGGACCGGCACCTCGCCATGCATCAGCGTCGCCGCCGCCGCCGCCAAAACGGCGCCCGTCAAGAGCTGCGTCAGCACGGCGCCCAGCGCGGTGTCGAGGCGCGCCATGGCGCGGTCGGCGGCCCGCAGTCCTTTATCGGCGACCGCCGATTGCTGATAGAAGACCATCCAAGGGTTGAACACCGCCCCGATCACGGCGGCGCCGAGATAAAGGAAGCCAGCGTTGCCGAGCGGTAGATCGGAAGCCTGCCGCACGACGGTGCCGAGGCTTGGATGGGCGACCCAGAGGACGGCGAAAAACGCCAGCTCGAACAGCCCGACGGCGAGCGCGATGCGTTCCACCCGGCGGTAGGAGCGGCTGGCGAGGATGGCGAGCAGAAATACCGCCGCCAGCGGCAGGGTCAGCCGGCGCGGCACGCCGTAGAGTTCGCCGACGCCGGCGACGCCGGTGAATTCGGTTACGAGCGAACCGATCACCGCCGCCGCGAGCCCCAGCATCGACAAGCATGCCCAGCCGGCGCCGAAGCGTTCGCGGATCAGCTCGCCATGGCCCTTGCCGGTGCCGATGCCGAGCCGCACAGTCAGCTCCTGCACGACGTAGAGTGTCGGGATCAGCAGCAGCACGAGCGGCAATAGCCGGTAGCCCCAGCTCGCCCCCGCCTGCGCCGCCGTCACGACGTTGCCGGCGTCGGTGTCGGCCAGCATGACCAAGAGGCCGGGCCCCCAGACCGCGAACAGGCGGCCGATCGCCGGGGCCCTCCCGCTCGCAGCTCGGTATCGGAACAGAGGGGCCTCGCTCGTCCGAGTCAATGCCGCGTCGGCCGCATCGCTCCGCCGGAATTCATCCGGGCGCCGCCTCGAAGACCTCGTCGCCCTCGGCCAGCGTGATCCATGGCTGCTTGCTGCGAGTCCATATGTGCCGCGTCGGCCGCAGCCAGGAGGTGTCGTCGAGCGTGCCGGCGCGCACGCGCACCATCCCCTCGCGCGGCGTGCCGCAGACCCAGGAGCCGCACTCCGGGCAGACGAGGCGGGTGGCGACGCGCCCGCTTGCGGCGATGCGCTGCAGCGGACGCGGCTCGCCAACGGTCAGGCGGAACGCTCGCTCGGGGACGATGATCGCCATCGAAAAGGCGCTGCTGGTCAGGCGCTGGCAATCGCGGCAGTGGCAGGCATAGACCGATTGCGGCGCTTCGGCGACCTCGTACCGGATCGCGCCGCAGAGACAGCCGCCCTCCTGTGGGAGTTTCATCCGCCCCTCCCGCTCAATCGAATAGCGCTGGTGCCCAGGGGCGGAATTGAACCACCGACACACGGATTTTCAGTCCGTTGCTCTACCAACTGAGCTACCTGGGCGCTCCGGCGAGCGCGCCTTATAGAGGAGTTGCGGCGAGGCTGTCCAGCCCGCCGACGCGGCGCAGTTTGGCGTTGCACAGGCGCCGTGCGTGGTTCGAGACGCACGCCTTGCGCGCTCCTCGCCGTGAGCATTTTTCTCGATGGCATTAAGAAACATCATCATCCTGAGGCGCCTCGCATCGCGAGGCCTCGAAGGACGCGGGACGGCTGTCCACGCCGAACTGGGTCACTACCGACGCGGGGCGGGCCACCGGCCGTCCAGCGCCGTCACCGCCCCGCCCCGGCGCGGCGCAGGACGCGCCCCGGCAAGGCGCCGGTATGGCGCGCATTCTCGACGACGACAACGCCGTTGACGATCACGCTCGTGCGCTCGCCGCTCGGGAATTGGTGCGGCTTCTCGTAGGTCGCGCGGTCGATGAAATTGCCAGGGTCGAAGATCGCGACATCGGCGTGAAAGCCCGGGCGCAACAGGCCGCGCTCTTCGAGGCCCATGGCGCGCGCCGAAAGCCCGGTCATCTTGGCGACCGCCTGTTCGAGCGGCAGCACCCGCTCGGTGCCGGCATAATGCCCGATGACGCGCGGGAAGGTGCCGTAGAAGCGCGGATGCGGCAGCCCCTCGCCGACCTGCCCGTAGGGCGCGATGCAATTGCCGTCGGAGCCGACGAGCGCGGCGGGCGAGCGCAGGATGTCGCGGATGTCGTCCTCGGCGATCGAGGTGATAAGCACGCGGGTCGCGCCCTTGTCCTCGACCAGATAGTCGCACAACACGTCGATCGGGTCGGCGCCGCGCGCGGCCGCGAGCCCGCCGATCGTCGCCCCGGCGTGTTGCGGCAGGTTGGGCGAGATCGAGATCTGCACGCAGTCCCAGGACGGCAGCCGGCCCCAATTGTTGAGGCCGCTGGCGGCGATCTCGGCGCGGATACGGCCGCGTACGGCGCCCTCGCGCAGCCGGGCCAGCATCGCCTCGACGCCGCCTTCCTGAACCCATTGCGGCAACAAATTCTTCAGCGGGTTGCTGCCGGCCCGGTAGGGGTAGGCGTCGCAATCGATGTCGAGGCCCTCGGCGCGCGCCGCCTCGAGCCGCGCCAGAATGCTTTTCGCCTTCCCCCAATTGTCGATGCCGGAGCATTTCAGATGCACGATCTCGACATGCACGCGGCAATTCCGCGCGATGTCGACCGCTTCCTCGACGGCTTCCAGCACGCCGTTCGACTCGTCGCGCAAATGCGTGAAATAGCGCGCCTTGTGGCGCTCGACGATGCGGCACAGCGCGAGGATCTCGTCGCGCCCGGCCCAGGAGCCCGGCGGCGTGAAGAGCCCGGTCGAGAAGCCCAACGCGCCCGCCGCCAGCCCCTCCTCCAGCATCTCGGCCATGTGCTCGAGTTCGGCGGCGTCAGGCGCCCGCGCCGCCATGCCCATCGCCATCAGCCTGAGCGTGTTGTGGCCGACCAGCATGCCGGCATTGACGGCGGCCGCCGGGAAGCCGTCGAGGTATTCGGCAAAGCTCGTCTCGCGAAACGGCAGCCATGGCGCGCTCGCCGACAGATAGGCGCGCAGATTCTCGACCTTGCCGGGCAGCGCCGGGGCGACCGAAAAGCCGCAATGGCCGATGATCTCGGTCGTCACCCCCTGACGCACCTTGCTCTCGGCCTTGGGGTTGATCGGCAGCGTGAAATCGGAATGCGTCTTGACGTCGATGAAGCCAGGCGTCACCGCGAGGCCGGCGGCCTCGAGCGTCGTCGCGGCGTCGCCCGAAAGCGCGGGCCCGATCGCGGCGATGCGGCCGTCATGGATCGCAACGTCGGCTGCGGTGCCGGGGCTGCCGCTGCCGTCGATGACGAGGCCGCCGCGGATCAGGATGTCCCAGCCCATCGCGCGTCATTTCTTCGCCGGCGGGGCCGCGGCCGGGTTCCGCAGCCGCCGGTGGGCGGCCTTCCAGGCGTCGAGCTCCGACTGCTCGATGACGCCGTTATGGTCCTTGTCGATCAGATCGAAGCGGCGGCTGGCGAACTGCGCCGAGCGCGCCTCGTAATAGGTGACGTACTGGTCGCGGGTGACGACACCCTTGTGGCCGGTGTCCATCGCGTCGAAGCGGCGGTTGGCGAGCTTCGCGGCGCGCGCCTTGGCGTCGAGGACGTATTCCTGCCGTGCGATCCCGGCGCCGCCCGCCTTCGCGCTCTTCGTCTTGACGGGCGGGCTCGCCGGCGGGTTCGATTGCGCGTCGGCCGCAACCGGTGCGGCGAGCAACAGACACAACACGCCGAGCGCCGCCGACCGGATCATCCGTCCTCTCCCGTGCGAACCATCGACGGACGCGATGATGCCGCGCCTGCGGGCACGCAGGCAAGCGCGCGCTCGCGACCGCCCCTTCCCGTCATGCCGGCGAAGAGGCGGGCCCCGGCCGGCGCCGGGACGACGAGCCGGCTAGCCGCGCATCAAATGCGCTTCGACGAGCCAGAGCTGGTAATCGACGCCGCGCGACACTTCGGTGAAGAGGTCGGCGGTGTCCTTGTCGCCGAACCCGTCCGAGGCATCTATCGCGTTGCGCACCGACTGGCCGAAGGCGGCGAGCACGTCGGCGACCGCGGCGATATGCTGCTTCTCGTCGGCGACGCCGAGGTTATAGGGGGAAAGGAACGAGCGCTCGGCCGCGGTCTGCACGGTCCCCTCGGCGGTGCCGCCGAGCTGCGCCGCCCGCTCGGCGATCGTGTCGCTGTAGCCTTCCGCCGCGTCGGCGACCTTGTCGAACAGCTCGTGGATGGCGATGAAATTGGCGCCGCGCACGTTCCAATGCGCCTGCTTGACCTGCGCGTGCAGGTCGATCGCGGCGGCGAGATGCCGGTTCAAGAGCTCGACCGATTTCTGCCGGATCGCCTCGGAAAGCGTGTTTCTCGTGCCGTACATCGCTGACCTCCTGTTGTGAGCTCAAATTGGAATCGTTCTAATTAAAGTTATGTCGGAAGATGCGGTTGTCAATGTGCGCGCGCGTCGCTGGCGGCGAGGCGCGAACTCCGTCATGATGCCGGTGCTCGGGGGGCGGAACCCTGGACGGAGGACGAGATGATGACGAGCACAGCCCCCGGCCGCAAGCCACGGCTCGTCGGGGTCAACCATGTCGCGATCGAGGTCGACGACATCGAGGCGGCGCTCGAATTCTACGGCAAGATCTTCGAGTTTACGCTGCGCGGCAAAGGCGCCGGCAACGCCTTCATCGATATGGGCGACCAGTTCATCAATCTGACCCAGGTGAAGAGCCCGCACGAGGATGCGCGCCGCCATTTCGGGCTCGTCGTCGACGACCGCTCGAGCGTGCGCGAGCGCGTCGAGGCGGCCGGCGGCAGGCTCCTGCCCGGCCCCTTTCTCGACTTCCTCGACCCCTGGGGCAACCGCGTCGAAATCGTCGAATACGCCGACATCCAATTTGCCAAGACCCCGCCCGTATTGCGTGCGATGGGCCTCGAGCTGGAGAAGACCGAGAAGGCCCGCGCCGAACTCGCCGCCAAGGGCATCGCCGGCTAAAGCGGGCCTGTCATTGCGAGCGCAGCGAAGCAATCTCGTCGGGATTGCCGCGTCGCCCTGCGGGCTCCTCGCAATGACAGTTCTTGTTCGATGCGTCGAAAACCGCAACGAGGACACCAGCCGGGAGGAAAACATGCCGCAAGCGGGTTCGGCGCGGCGCCCCGCCGCCTTCGTCACCGGCGCCTCCTACGGGATCGGCGCCGCAATTGCCGCGGGGCTCGCCGAGGACGGCTACGATGTCGCGGTGACCGACTTGCGCCGGGACGACCTCGCCGCCACGGTGGCGGCGATCGAGAAGGCGGGCGGCCGCGCCCTGCCGCTGGCGCTCGACCTGCGCGAGCAGCGGCAGGTCGAGGAGGCCTTCGCCGCCGCCGCCGAGGGGTTCGGCGGCGTCGACCTGCTCGTCAACAATGCCGGCGTGCCGCTCTCGAAGCCGGCCGTCGAGATAAGCCGCGCCGAATGGGAAGCGGTACTCGCCGTCAACCTGACCGGCGCCTTTTTCATCAGCCAGCAGCTGGGCCGGCACCTGATCGCCGCGGGCCGCCCGGGCGCGATCGTCAGCCTCGCCTCGACGCACGGCACGGTCGGCTTTCCCGGCGCCGCCGCCTACGGCATCGCCAAGGCCGGGATCAGCCACATGACGCGGGTGCTGGCGATCGAATGGGCGCCCCACAATATCCGCGTCAACGCGATCGCGCCCGGCACCACCGAGACGCCGTCGCGCGCGCCGATCCTCGCCGATCCGCAGCGCCGCGCCGTCATGCTGGAGCGCATCCCGTTGAAACGCTTCGGCCGGCCGGAAGAGATGGCCGCCGCCGTGCGCTATCTCGCGAGCCCGCAGGCGAGCTACATCACCGGCCAGATCCTGCTCATCGACGGCGGCCTCACCGCCTATTGAGGCGCAATATTCTTTACGCCCTTACGCGGTTCTTTACCCCCACCCTAACCCTCCCCCGCATGCGGGGGAGGGTTAGGGTGGGGGCGGGCCTCAGGCGACCCCGCAAGAGGCCCTCATGCGGATCTTCACCCCTCCCATTCCCTCCTCCGCATGCGGGGGAGGGTTAGGGTGGGGGCGGGCCTCAGGCGACCCCGCAGATGTCGAGGATGACGAGCAGGTAGATGCGGATCATGTCGAGGTAGTCGGCGATGTCGACGCGCTCGTCCGGCATCGTGTTGTAGCGCCCGCCGGGGCCGCAGACGACGCCTTCCATCCCCGCCCGCTCGTAGAGATGGCCGGCGTCGGTGCCGAAGAAGCCGGGCGGCGTGACGGCGCCGGTCGGCTGCGCTTCGCCGCGCACGCGGCGGTAGGCGCGGTTCAAAGCCCGCACGATCGGGCTGTCGCGCGGCACCTCGAAGGCCGGCATCGCGAGGCGGTGCTCGTCGGGCGGCACGAGCTTCGTCTCGAGCCCCGGAAAACGCTCTCTGAGGCCGCCCAGCACCGCCTCGATGTCGGCGAGCGCGCCCGCGCGGCTCTGCCCCGGCGCGAAGCGGCCGGAGCCTTTGAGGCGCACGAAATCGGCGACCTGCGGCGGCCGCCATTCCTGCAAGTCGCGCCCCAGCGCGCCGTGCACGACGCCGACATGGACGCGGTTGATGCCCGCGTGCTCGGGCGAGCGGGCGCCGGAGAATTTCATCGCATCGAGGCGCGGGACGAGGTCGCAGGCGGCGGCGATCGCATCGACCGCCTCCTCGCGCTTCGACAGGTGCCGCGTCTTGCCGAGAAGCTCGATCGTGAAGCCGAAAGAGGCGGCGTGCATCGTCAACGCCGCCAGATCGGTCGGCTCGGAATTGATGAAATAATCCGCTCTCAGGCCCTCCTCGATCAGCGCCGCGGTGCCGACCCCGCCTTGCAATTCGCCGACGACATAGGTCAGGACGACATCGCCCTTCAGCCTGACGCCCGCCTCGACGAGCGTCCGCAGCGCGCAGAAATAGGCGGCGTCGCCCGCCTTCATGTTCGAGACGCCGATGCCGTAGATGAAGCGGTCGTCGATCTTTCCGGCCCAGGGATCGACGGTCCAGCCTTCGGTCGCGGGATTGGTGTCGAGATGTCCGTTGAAGAGGAGGCTCTTGCCGCCGCCCATGCCGCGGCGGCGGCCGACCGCGTTGACGCGGCCGCCCGGCACCGGCGTCAGCGCCGCCTCGAGCCCGAGCTCGCGCATCGCCTCCGCCATGAAAGCGGCCAATTCCCGCTCGCCCTCGCTCTCGCTGTAGCTTTTCATCTGCACCATGCGGGCGAGGAAATCGAGCGAGGCCCGCTCGTCGATGCGGGCGAGGAGCGCTTCCGCGGTCATCTCCTAGCCCCTACGGTCATTGCGAGCGCAGCGAAGCAATCTCGTGCCGAATGAGCCTCAACATCCTTGGGATTGCTTCGTCGCCTGCCGGCTCCTCGCAATGACAATGCCGTTGAAGTCATCCACCCACCCGCGGGATCCAGCTCTTCCGTTCGCCCTGGTAGATCGCGCCGGGGTTGCCGTGCACGGTGGTGCGCCACATCACCCGTTCGAGCCGGTCGGCGTCGAACCAGCTCGCCGCATGCACGAGAGAGCGGTTGTCCCAGACGAGGAGGTCGCCCCTGTCCCATTCGTGGACATAGACGAATTCGGGGCGTGTCAGATGCGCCATCAATTCGTCGAGGAGCCGCGCGCCCTCGCCCGCGGGGCCCGGCTCGAGGCCGAGAAGCGGGCCCTCGAGCCAATCCATCTGCCCGCCTTCGCAGAGATAGAGTGCGCGCCGGCCGGTCACCGGGTGCATCCGCACGACCGGTTGCCGCTGGCTCATTTCGTGCGGCGCGAGCGGCCGCGGCGTCTCGCCGGCCGACACCGCATCGCGCGAGCGCCCGGCGCCGGGCTGCACATGCAGCCCTTCGAGCCCCTCGACCCGCTGTCTCAGCGCCGGCGGCAATGCCTCGTAAGCCGCCGTGCCGTCCGCGAAGAGCGTCTGCCCCTGCCCTCGCGGCACCGGGCGCACCGCGAAGAACAGCGAGACGTCGGGCGGCGGCCGGCGATAGCTCTGGTCGGTATGCCAGCCCTTCCGGTGCGGGTAGCGGCTCGGCAGCCTGCCATCCTCGGTCAGCGGCGGGTTCGGCCGCGGCGGCGGCGGAAAGCTGACGGGCGGCACGTTCGAAACGATGAAGATTTCGGGCACGCTCGGATGCACCCTTTCGGGGCGCGTCAGGGTGCGCCGGTAGTCCTCGACCTCGGGGCCGAACAGCCGCGACAGGCGCAACAGCAATTGCGGCTCCTGCGCGATCTCCTGCATGCCCTTCAAGAGCAAGAGCCCGCCGCCCTCGGCGAGCGCCCGCGGCAAAGCTTCGGGCGCGGCTTCCGCCGCCACGACGACGGCGCTCGCCTCGCCGGCCGGCGACAGCCGCGCGAGCGCGCCGAACCGCGCCCCCGGCAGCGGCCGTGTAATCTCGAATGCGCTGGTCATGGCATTCCTCTCCGCGCGGAGGTTTGCAGGGTAGAGGCTTTGCCGTCGCGGCGGAAGCGGCTGCAGCCCTGCGTCCTTCGAGGCCTCGCTGCGCGAGGCGCCTCAGAGCCTGCCCCGGCGGAGGCCGGGGATGACGATTTCTCATAATCCCACCGAACCCTGTCATGTTGAGCGGAGCGCCCGATAGGGCGCGTCTCGAAGCACGCGCGGCGCGTGCGCAACATCAGACCGAGCCGCTGCCTGGTGGGCGCAGAACGACGGGCTTGCCGCTTCCCCCTCCCGATGTTTCGATAAGCGGGAACGATGGAGGGCATCGGCGATGGGCGAATTGCACGCGATCGACAGAGCATCCGAAGCGAATGCGCCGGCGATGCCGATGCCTGCGGCGCCGATCGACGATCCCGCCGCCTGGAAGGTCGCCGATTTCGCCGGCCCGGCGGACTACACGATCGAGCTCACGGCAGCGCAGTTGCGCGAGATAGAGCGCAACATGCGGCGGATAAAAGCCGCGGGCCTCGGTCTCGACAGCCTGCAGCGCGAGCATTTCCCGCTTTCCGCGCTGCGGCCGGCGATCGAGGAGATCCGCCATCGGATCGCGGACGGCCGCGGTTTTGCGGTTGTCCGCCGGCTGCCGGTCGAAGACTATTCGAAGGACGAGCTCGGCATGATCTTCTGGGGGCTCGGCACCCATCTCGGGCAGGGCCTCTCGCAGAGCGTCATGGGCGACCGGCTCGGCCACGTCAAGGATTTCAGCCGGGAAGACCCGCTGGCCCGCGCCTACCGCAACAAGCAGGAACTCTCGCCGCACACCGATTCCTGCGACCTCGTCGGGCTCATGTGCCTGCGCGACGCGCAATCGGGCGGCGTCTCGCGGCTGACCAGCGCCCTTTCGGTGCACAACGCGATGCTGGCGGAATGCCCGGGCGCGCTCGAACGCCTCTACCGCGGCTATGTCTTTCATCGGCGCGGCGAGGAGCAGCCGGGCGATCTGCCCTACACGCCCTACCGGGTGCCGGTCTTCTCCAACACCGAGGGCAAGATCTCGGCGCGCTATGTGCGCACCTATGTCGAGGCGGGCGAGGCGGCGGCCGGCCGGCCGATGCGAGAAGATGAGCTGGCGGTGCTCGACCGCTTCGAGGCGGTGACGAAGCGGCCGGCGCTGATGCTCGAATTCACATTGCAGCCGGGCGAGATGTATTTCATCAACAACTACACGATCCTGCACGCCCGCACCGCCTTCGACGACGGCGACGCCGAGGAGGACCGGCGCCGCCACCTGCTGCGGCTCTGGCTCGACGTACCCGGGATGCGCCCGGTGCACCCCCACATCAAGAAGAACGGCATCGACCCCGTCGCCGGCCGCACGCCCTCCTACGATTGGAGCACGCTGACCAGCAACCGCAGCTGAGCCGCGAGCAGGCAGCGGCAGCGAATGGCGCTCCCCGTCACCGGGCTATGCAAATTGCGGGTTTTGCGCGAGGCTGAGCACGGTTCCGTGGAACATGCGACACAGGAGAGTGGCGTTGACGCGCGCGGGCGGCAAGAGCCGGAGCAACGGGCCGACCGAGACCTGCAAGCATCCCGATCTGCGGGCGGCGGTCAGCAAAGGAATGGAGGACATCCCGGCCGATACGCTCTTGGCGGACGAACTTGCCGGGGAGGATGTCCTCGAGATGGCGAACCTTACGACCGCCCAAACCGGGGGCGACGGAACGATCTTCATCTCCACGGCGATGGGCGCGCACGGGCCGCCCGTCAAATATTTCCGGCAACCCGGGCGATCGCAGCCGAGCTTTTCGGTGACGATTTCCGATGCCCCGACGGTCGTCGCCAACAGCCTGCCTGATCGCGTCGTGCGGCAGATGTCCCCCCAGGTCATCGCGTGGGTATCGCGCAACCGGGACGCCCTTCTCGATTTCTGGCGCCACGGCGACACCTGGACCCAGCCCGAGGTAAACGACTTCATTCAGAAGCTCCAGCGGGTCTGAGGGCGCGGGCCGGCGTTGCCGCAACGATGACGCTAAATTTGCCGCATTCGGCTGGTAAGCTGGTTACCGTCCAAATCGTGCGGATGCCCCGAGGGGTTCGCAACCGTCATGCAACCATGCCGGGAATTTCGCTGCAGAATCCCTGCACATATCAGCAAAAGCAGCGAAAGATCGTGCAAGTGCCGGTTGCCGGCGTAACGGGAGCAGCGAGATCGGCAGATCGGTAATCGGCCAGGCCAAAGGAGGCGGACGATGGCGCTCCACTTTACGCGCGAGGAATTCGCCGCCCGCCGGCGGCGCGCCTGCGAGGAGATGACGAAGGCCGGCCTCGACGGCCTCCTCCTGTTCCGGCAGGAGAGCATGTACTGGCTGACCGGCTACGACACCAGCGGCTACAGCATGTTCCAGGGCATGTACCTGCGCGCCGATGAGAGGCTCGCTCTCTTGACGCGCTCGGCAGATCTGAGGCAGGCGCGCCTCACCTCGGTCATCGAGGATGTCCGCATTTGGACCGACCGCGAGGGCGCCGACCCGGCCGGCGAGTTGCGCGACATGGTCGCCGATCTGGGCGGGAGCGGCAGGCGGATCGGCGTCGAGTACCACGCCTACGGCCTGACGGCGCAGCGCGGCAAGATGGTCGATGCCGCGTTTGCGGGGTTCTGCGACCTCGTCGATGCTTCCGACCTCGTGCGGCTGTTGCGCCTCGTCAAGAGCCCGGCGGAACTCGATTATCTGCGGCAGGCCGGAAAGCTCGTCGATGAAGCTTGCGCGGTGTCGCAGCGCCTGACCGCGCCCGGCGCCTCGGTCGGCGCGATCTACGGCGAGATGATGAGCGCGATCATGCGCGGCGACGGCGACCCTTCCGCCAGCCGCTGGCCGATGGGCGCGGGCGAAGAGGCATTGCTCGTGCGCTACCACACCGGCCACGGCAAGGTGGCCCCGCAGGACCAGGTGCAGTTCGAGATCGCCGCCGCCTACCGCCACTACCACGCGGCCTTGATGTACGTGATCCTGACGGGCGAGCCCGACCCGCGCCATCGCGCGATGTTCGAGGCCTGCACAGAAGCGCTCGAGGCCTGCGAGGCGGCATTGCGCCCCGGCAACACGGTCGGAGAAGTGTTCGCCGAGCATGCGCGGGTGCTCTCGAAGGCCGGCTATCGCGGGCATTTCCTCAATGCCTGCGGCTATACGATGGGCGCGACCTACCCGCCGACCTGGATGGACTGGCCGATGGTGTTTGCCGGCGAGCCGCAGCTATTGGCGCCGAACATGGTGTTCTTCCTGCACATGATCCTGCTCGACAGCGACACCGGCCTCAGCATGTCGCTGGGCGAAACCGCCATCGTCACGGAAGGGGCTTGCGAGCCGATCAGCCACGCGCCGCGCCGGCTGCTGGTCTGATCATAACCTGTCACCCCGGCGAAGGCCGGGGTCCATCCATGACCGCACGGGCCAGCCACCATGGGTCCCGGCCTTCGCCGGGACGACAACAGCACGAAATCACGCCGCCGCGCGGCGGCGGCGCTCGCCGCGGCGGTGGCGCAGGATGCCGTCGACGGCAAGGATCACGGCCGTCACCGCGATCAGGAAGGCGCTGACGGCGGCGATCGTCGGCTCGACCTGCAGATTGAGGCTGTTCCAGATGCGCACCGGCAGCGTTTGGGCGTAGACGCCGGACAGAAAGAGCGCGATCAGCAATTCGTCGAACGAGGCGAGGAACGCGAACAGCATGGCCGACATGATGCCCGGCAGCGCGATCGGCAGCACGATTTTCCAGAAGACGCGCAGCCGGCTGCTGCCGAGGCCGAGCGCGGCGCGCTCGAGGTTGGGATCGACGGCGTGCAACGCCGCCAGCAGGATCAACAGCACGATCGGCATCGCTATCACGGCGTGGCAGAGGCCGATCCACAGATAGCTGCCGACCAGCCCGAGCCTGACGGCGAGGTAATACATCGCGATCGCGGTGATGATGCTCGGCACGATGATCGGGGTCAGCATCAGCGACAGCAAGAGCTTCTTGCCGCGAAACTCGGCGCGCAGAAAGGCGTAGGCCGCAAAGAAACCGATCACCGTCGAGACGATGCAGGCAATGCTGCCGATGATCAGGCTGGAGAGCAGCGCATGCTGCCATTGCAGATCGCCGAAGAAGCGGTCGAACCATCTGAGCGACAGCGAACTCGGCGGGAAATGCAGATAGCCGTCGCCGCTGAAGGCGAGGATCACGACGATGACGATCGGCGCCAAGAGCCAGACGCACATCAGGGCGACGTAGATGCGCAAGAAGCTCGGGGTCCAGCGGCGCATCGTTCACCGCGCCCCGATCAGCCGGCGGATGTCGGTGACGCGGTAATAGACCGCGTAGAGGACGAGCGTCACCAGCAAGAGGCTGAGCGACATCAAGGCGGCCGAGGGCCAATCGACCGCCACCTCCAGCTCGCGGTCGATCAGCATGGCGACCATGATGTCGTGCTGGCCGCCCATCAGGGCGGGCGTGATGAAATAGCCGATCGCCAGTATGTAGACGATCAGCGCCCCCGACAGGACGCCGTGCAGGCTGAGCGGGAAATAGACCCGGCGGAAGGCGTAGAAGCCGCTCGCGCCGAGGCCCTCGGCGGCGCGCAGCAGCGAGCGGTCGATGCCGCGCATCGCCGCGAAGAGGGTCAGCACCATGTAGGGCAAGAGCACATAGCTCATGCCGATCAGGACGCCCAACCGGTTGTACATCAGCGGCAGCGGCTCGCGGATGAGCCCCGCCGCCCGCAGCGTGTCGTTGACGAGCCCGTGCGTGCCGAGCAGCACCATCCACGAGAAAGTGCGCACAATGATGCTGGTGAAATACGGCAATACGATCGACAGCACGACGATGCTGACGCTCGGGCCTGTCGCGGTCGTCAGGTAATAGGCGATCGGGTAGCCGATCAGGAGCACCGTCAGCGTCACGATCAGCGCGATCCAGTTGGTGGTTCCGAGCGCCGTCAGATAGGGCTGCGACAAGAGGAGCTCTCTCGCCTGCGCGACGAAGGCGGCCGTGGTGCCGCTGAATTCCATGAAGGTGCGGACGAAGAAGAGCAACATCGGCACGAAGAACATCAGGACCAGCATCGCCAATGCCGGCAGCATCAGGAGGAGCGTGCGGTCGCGCGGCGCCCTCGAGGCGGCAAGCGGAGCGGCGCGCAGCGCCGCGGCGGTGCTGGTCATGGCGCTTCGGCCGCGAGGATCAGGCTGTCGGCGACCGGCCAGCGCAGCACCACCGGCGCGCCGACCGGCAGCGGCACGACGCCGACGGCATTCTGCAGGTCGACCGTGATAGGCTCTGCGTCCGCGACATCGACGGCGTAGCGCAGGATGTTGCCGAGGAACGAGCAGCGGCGGACCGTGCCGGCGAGGCTGTTGGCCCAAGGCTCGCCGGCGGCGTTCGTCCCGGGCATGATCTCGACCCGCTCCGGCCGGATGAACAGCATGCCTCGGCCGGGCCCGCAGCTGCTGTTGCGCGGCGCGCGCAGTTCCGCGCCCGAAGCGAGGACGAGCCGGGCGATGTCGCCATGTGCGGCGACCGTGCCCTCGATCAGGTTCGCTTCGCCGAGAAAGCGGCCGACGAACGGGTTTGCCGGGCGCTCATAGACTTCGCCCGGCGGCCCGACCTGGTCGATCCGGCCGCGGTTCAGGATGGCGATGCGGTCGGACATGCTCATCGCCTCCTCCTGGTCGTGCGTCACATAGATGACCGTCATGCCGAGGCGCTGCTGGATCTCCTTGATCTCGACCTGCATCTCGAAGCGCAAATTCTTGTCGAGCGCGCCCAGCGGCTCATCCATCAGCACGACCGGCGGATGGAAGACGATGGCGCGCGCCAGCGCGACGCGCTGCTGCTGGCCGCCCGACAGCTGATGCGCGTGGCGGTCGCCGAAGCGGCCGAGCTGCACCAGCTCGAGCGCCCAGCGCACCCGCTCGGCGACCGCCTCATTCGCCCAATGCCGCGCCCGCAGCGGAAATGCGATGTTCTCGAACACGGAGAGATGCGGAAAGATCGCGTAGTTCTGAAACACCATGCCGAAGCCGCGCTTCTGCGGCGGCACCGCGGCGATGTCGGCGCCGTCGAGCAGGATGGCGCCGCCGTCGGGGCGGACGAAGCCGGCGACCATCATCAGGGTCGTCGTCTTGCCCGATCCCGAGGGCCCCAGCAGCGAGAAGAATTCGCCGGCAGCGATAGAGACCGCGATCCTGTCGACGACGCTCTCTTCGCCATAGCGCTTCGTCAGGTCGACGAGCTCGATCGCGCCCCGACTCGCAACTGCAGTCGGCGCGGGCGGCGCCAATTCCGCGACCATTGCCGCCGCCCGGCTTTGCCTTGCTAGGTCAGTATCCACTTCGACCATATCGCATTGACCTTGGCGCGATTGTCGGACCACCAGGTGACGTCCTGGATGAAGCACCGCTTCATGTTCTCCGGGCTGCCGGGCAGATTGGCGATCTGCGCCGGCGTCAAGAGGTCGAAGGCCTTGGTGTTGGTCGGGCCGTAATTAAGCTCTTTCGGCATGCCGACTTGCGCCTTCGCCTGATTCGCGTAATCGATGTAGAGCTGCGCGTTCTTCATGTTCTTCGCATTCTTGAAGATGCCGTAGGCCTGGATCTGCAGCATGTGCTGCGTCCAATCGACCGCGACCGGCGCGCCCTTTACCCTGATTGCGTGCAGGCGGCCATTCCAGATCGACCCCAAGACGGCGTCTCGATCGGCCAGCATCTGCGCCGACAGCGCGCCGGTATCCCAGAATTTTTTGATGTACGGCTTGATCCGCGACATCGATTTGAAGGCGCGGTCGATGTCTATGGGAAAAATCTTGTCCATCGGCACGCCGTCGGCGATCAGCGCGAATTCGAGGTTCGGGGAGCCCGAGGCCATGTCCGCCAGCATGCGGGAGCCGGGGAATTTCTTGGCATCCCAGAACTCGACCCAGCCCTTCGGCTGCGTGTTGTTCGGGAACGTTTTCGTGTTGTAGCCCAGCACAGTCGCGTAGAGCGCCATCCCGACCGTGGTCGCGGTCCGGTAATGCTGCGGGATCTCGTCGACCTTGGCGTATTTCCAGGCGCCATAGTCGATCGGGGCGAGCGCCCCCAACTTGTCGAGCTCGACCAGACCGTCGAGCCCGGCATCGGCGACATCGAGCTCGGAACCGCCCGATTTCACCATCGCCAGCATCTTCGTCAGCGTCGTCGGCACGATGACGACCTCGATGCCGGTCTCCTTGGTGAAAGGCTCGTAGATGTACTTCTTTTGCGTATCGCTCCAGGCACCGCCCGGGTTGCGGATGACGACCTGTCCGGCGGCGCGCGCCGGGTGCGACAATACATAAGGCGCCGCCAGCACGGTGGTGCCGGCGACCAGCAGATTGCGTCTCGTCAGGCTAGCTCGCATCATCTGAAGGCCTCCCTCTCTTCTTCGCTAGTGAAATCGTGTTGCGCCGTAGGGCGCCAATGGCACATCCGGCGTCTCGCCGGCGACCAGCTGCTTGACCAGCTGGCCGGTCGGCGCGCCGCCGGTCATGCCGGTATGCCCGTGGCCGAATGCAAGATAGAGGCCGGGACGGCCCGGCGCCTCGTCGATCACCGGCAGGCTGTCGGGAAACGACGGGCGAAAGCCCATCCAGAGCGAATAGTCGCTTGCCTCCAGCCCCGGCAGCAGCGCCTTTGCCTGCCGCAGCAGCACATATGCCCGCTCTTCGTTCATCGGGAGGTCAAGTCCGCCGATCTCGACCGTGCCGGCAAGGCGCAGCCCCTCTTCCATCGGGGTGATGCTGAAGCCGCGGCCGCGGGAGAGGACCGGCAGGCGCGGCACGACGCTGGCGTCGCGCAGCATCATGTGATAGCCGCGCTCGGTTTCGAGCGGCAGCTTGACGGCGAGCGGCCGCAGCAATTGCCGCGACCAGGCGCCGGCGCTGACGACGATCTTTTGGGCGCGATGGTTGGCGCTGGTGGTGACGATCCGCCAGGCCGGGTTTTCCGGGATCAGCTTCAAGACGCGTTCGGCCAGTACCGTGCCGCCCGCCTGCGCGAACAGCCGCGCCAGCGTGCCGACGAGGCGGCGCGGGTTCAGCGTGTGGCCGTTTTTCGGCAGGAACACCGCCCGCGTCACCGTGCGGGCGAGCTGCGGCACCAGTTGCCGCACTTCGTCGGCGCCGAGCCATTGGGCCTCGACGCCATGCCGCTGCCAGAGTTGCCGGTATATTTCCTCGCTCGGCGAGGGTTCGGGGCTCTCCCAGATGTGCACCTGGCCCGAGACGCGGATGATGTCGTCGAATTCGGCCCCGAGCAGTTCCCGGTAGCGGTCGAGCGCATTCGCGTGCAAGGCCCGCAGCGCCGCCGAGGCGGCCTCGACCCGCGGCATCCGGCCGGCCGCGATCCAGCGCAAGAGCCACGGCAGCGCCTGCGGCAGATAGCTCGGCCGCACCGCGAGCGGCCCAAGCGGATCGGCGAGCCAGCGCGGCACCTCCTTCAGCATGCCCGGCAGCGCGATCGGCACGCAGTTCTCGACGCTCAACAGCCCGGCGTTGCCGTAGGAGGCGCCGCCGCCCGGCGGCAACGGGTCGATCACCGAAACCGAAAAGCCGGCGCGCTGCAGATAGAGCGCCGCCGACATGCCGACGATGCCGGCCCCGACGATGGCGATCGAGTTCGTCTCGGCCGTCATGTCTCGAAGAGCGCCCGCGGCGTCTGCGTCAGCCGCTCGGGCCCCGCCTCGTCGACGAGCACCGTTTCGCTGAAGGACAGCCCCGCGGCCGAGGCATACATGTGAAACACCATGCCGGTTTCGAGCCGCCACTCGGCGGCGGGATGAAAGCACCGCGTGAAGTCGCTCGTTTGCGGTCCCGCCGGATGATAGTAGCCGAGCGTGTAGCCCGAGATGTTGTCGAAGCTCGGGCGCATACCCTCGCGCAACATCGGCTCGCGCAACAGGGCATCGACCTCGCGCGCCGCCGCGCCCGGATGCATCGCGGCGATCTGCGCGTCCTGCAAGGCGCAAATGCGCTCGGCGGCGTCGTGCTGCTCGCTGCTCGCGCCGCCGACCGCGGCGCAGCGCATGATCCGGGCGCTGTAGCCCTGGACGCGCGGCGTCAGTTCGAGATGAACGACATCGCCCTTGGCCAGCGGCGCCTCGCTCGGATGGCGATGCAGGAAATCCCAGCCGCGGCCAGCGGCGATCGGCCCGGCCGGGCCGGGATCGGCGCCGTTCGCGATATAGCAGGCGATCGCCGCGGCCGCCGCGTCGCGCTGCGCTCGGCCGGGCTTGCAGACCGGGACGGCTTCCGCCATTGCCTTGTCGGCGATCGCGGCGGCGCGCCGCAACAGCGCGATCTCGGCCGGCGATTTGACGAGCCGCAATTCCCAGATGGCGCGGCCGATATCGGTGAAGCGGGCGCGCGGCAGCGCTGCCTGCAGCCGGGCGAAGCGCGCCAGCGGCATGCCGTAGGAGTAATGATCCAGGCCGATCGTCGCGGCCGCGAGGCCGCGCGCGGCGACCGCCTCGGCGAGCACGGAGATCGGATCGTCCCAATCGCGGTAGGTGACGATGTCGGAAAGCCAGGTGCGCTCGCGCAGCGCGCCGGCGTCGAGGGCGCGGATCACGAAGAAGGGCCCGCCCTCGGCGGGCACCAGGCAGGCGCGCCAACGGTTCTCGGAATTGGCGTAGCCGGACAGCCAGAACAGCGCTTCCATCTCGTCGAGGAGCGCGAGATCGACGCCGCGCTGCGCCATGCGGGCCCGCAATTTCGCGACCCGCCCCTCCATTTCCTCCCGCGCAAACAAGCAGCTCATGACCGGGCCGCCCTGTTCTGGAGGCGCCGCTGTACGGAAAACCGACGCCAGCCCGGCGCATCGTACATGCCCGGCATGGCGTGCGCCACCGCGCTCGGCGCCCCTCGGCTCAGGCCCCTCGGCTCATATAGTCGTAGGCCGACAGCAGGTGGCATTTGACGACGTGAAAGAACTCCTCGACGCTCACATGCTCGTCGGTGCTGCCCATGCCGGTCGGCGAGGGCCCATAGACGATCGCCGGCAGATCCTTGTAGCGCCACAGCCGCGCATCGGTGCCGCCGAGACTGATGACCGGCACCGGGTCGATGCCGGCGACCGCCTGCGCATTGGCGCGCACCAGCTGCGCCATCTCCGAGTCGGGCGGGCACCAGCTCGGCGGGTTGTAGTTGGCCAGGCGGTAAGTGGCTTCCGGATAGCGGGCGACGATCTTGTCGATCTCGGCGAGGATCTGCGGCGCGTCGAGCCCGTTCGGCACCCGCACATCCAATTCGAAGGTGCATTCGGCGGCGACCATGTTGACCTTGAGGCCGCCGCGCACGACGCCGGGGTTGATGGTGACGCGGCGCACGATCTTCGAGGCGCCCGCGCCGTGCGCCTTGTCGATGACCTCGGCCGCCTGGTCGAGCGCGGCGGCGAGGTTGCTCGCCTCCGGCGCCGGGATCTCGCTGAGGCTTTCGAGCTCGCCGATCATCTTCGCAGCGATCGCGGTCGCGCTCTTGCTCAAATGCGTGTAGGCGCCGTGCGCCCCCCTGGTGCGCACCGTGAATTCGAGCCACATCGGCCCCTTTTCGCCGAAGCGCAGCGTCCACGGGCTGCTCGGCTCGCCGTTGAGGCAGCAGTCGCCGAATACTTCGGGATGGTTTTCAGACAGATAGCGGGCGCCCCACGGCCCGAACGTCTCCTCGTCGGATACGCAAGACAATGTCAGCCGGCCGCACAACTCCTCGCGCAGCTCGCGGAGGTAGAGAAAGGTGAAGATCGAGGCCGTGGTGCCGCATTTCATGTCGCAGGCGCCCCGTCCGTAGATCTTTCCGTCGACGAGCGCGCCGCCCCACGGATCCTGCGACCAGCCCGCGCCGTCGCCGACCGGGAAGACGTCGATATGGCCATTCAGCGCGAGATGCCGGCCGGGTTTGCCGGCCGTGAAGGTCGCGACGATGTTCGGCATCGTCTCCTGCGGCGCGATTACCCGGTACTCGATGCCGCGCCGGTCGAGAAGCTTGCGGATGTGCGAGGCCGCCTCGCGCGTGTCGCCGGGCGGGTTCGGGCTCGGGCAGCGGATGAAGCCGCGCAGGAAATCGAGCAGCATCTCGCGGTCGGCCTCGATGCGCTCCAGCAACGTCGCCTTGCGGCTTTCCATCCCGGACCCCCCTTGAATTGGTGCGGGCGAGAGGACTTGAACCTCCACTCCGTTGCCGGAAACAGATTTTGAGTCTGCCGCGTCTGCCATTCCGCCACGCCCGCGCGCGGCCGACGATAGCGCCGCGCCGGCGGCGGCGCAACGCGGCGTCGGGCGGCTACTCCGCCGCCGCGCGCAGGCTTTCGCGCGGGCTTCCAAGCGCGGCGGCGACGGCAGCGATCGCCGCCGCGGTCGCGTCCGACCCGTAGGGCCCGGGTCCGGCTTCGTGCAGCCGACGATAGACTTCGCCCTGCGCGTAACGCCGCACCGCCGCCGGCAATTCGGGCAGCCAGGCCGCGATTTCTTCCGCCGCGACGGCGTGGCGGCGCTCCCATTCGCTGCGCGCCGCCCCGAAATCGAATTCGCCGAGCGGCGCGCGGCCGTGCTTCAGCCGCTCGCGCAATACCGTCGTCGCGGCGTCGTCGATCCCCTCCCCGGCAAGGACGACGCCGTAGATCTCGCGAGCCCGCGCCGGCGAGACGAGCCCCGCCGCGGCATCGGCCGCGACCATCTCCGGATCGCGGTCGAGCGGGTCGCCCCAGCCGCCCCCGCCGCCGCCCCACAGGCGAATGACCTCTCCGAGTTCGGGGCGATAGACGGTGCGCTTGCCGATGTCTTGCGGCTCGGCGCCCCGGCGCGTGCCGATGCAGCCGCTCGTCATGCCGGCGCCGCCGCCCCGGGCGCCCCAGGAGCTGAAATGATGCCGGTCCTTGCCGCGCATCACGACGACGGCGCTCGGATGGCGGATCTCGAGCTCGTATTCGACGCCGAAGCCGCCGCGCAACCGGCCCGGCCCTTCGGTGTCGGGGGCGAGCGCGAAGCGCCGTACCAGCACCGGCGCCTCGGCCTCGAGCACCTCGACCGGCACGTTGCGCAAAAAGGCGACGCTCATCTCGGTCCCCGAGATGCCGTCCAGCGCGGCGCTCGCGCCGGAGCCCCCGGAGACCGGGTTGGCGACCACGACGCGTCCCGCCGCGCCCAGTTCCGAGGTCGAGATGTAGCTGACGACCAGCGCCCCGGAGCCGCCGGCCGGGACCGGGAACGGCTTGCCTTCCGGCAATGCCCGGTTGAGCGCGCCGAGCACGAGGTCGTGGACGCGCATCGCCGTCGTGAAGCGCATGCCGCAAGCCGCCGGAAAGCGCGCATTGACGACGGAGGCCTCGGGCAGCACCAGCTCGATCGGGCGCAAAATGCCGGCGTTGATGTGGATCGCCTCCGAGCGCGTGACGACGAGATTGACGAGCGCCATCGCGAGGAACGGGTGGTGCGGCATGTCGCCGGTCGGCAGGTTCAAGGCGGCGCGCACCTGCGGGTCCGAGCCGGTGAAGTCGAGCGTGACGCCGCCGTCGCCCGGCGCCTTCAGCGCGACCTGGAGCCGCACCGGCACGTCGCTGACGTAGTCGTCCTCGAAATATTCGGTGAAGCGGTAATCGCCCTTCGGAATTTGCGCAAAGACCTGGCGCGCGAGGCGCTCGCTGCGGTCGAGCGTGCCGCGCATCGCGGCTTCGACGGCATCGCGGCCGTAGCGCTCGACGAGGCGGGAGAGGCGCTCCTCGGCCTTCGTCAGGGCGGCGACGCAGGCGGTGATGTCGCCCCAGTTCAGCGAGGGAATGCGGCAATTGTCGGCGAAGACGTTCCACAACTCGGTATTGAGTTCGCCGCCGCGGAAGAGACGCACCGGGCGCAGTCGCAAGCCTTCCTGGAAGACTTCGGCGTTCTGCATGTCGATGCTGCCCGGCGCGTAGCCGCCGACATCGGTGCAATGGATGAAGGTCCAGGCGAAGCACAAGAGTTCGCCCGCGACGAAGACCGGGCGGAACAGGTAGATGTCGTTCAGGTGCATCACCATGCCGGCCGTCGCGTACGGGTCGTTGGTGATCAGCACGTCGCCCTCATGCCAATCGGCAAATGCCCGGGTGGCGGTATGACAATCGACGCCCATAAGGGGCGTCGCGCCGCTGCCGTAGGGATAGGCGAACATCTCGCCCTCGGAGGTCACCAGCGCGACGCCGAAATCCTGCGTCTCCTTGACGAAGGTCGTGTGCGAGGAGCGCAGCACGATCCACGCCATCTCGTCGACGATGGCCTTGAAGAGATTGGCGAAGATCTCGACGCCGATCGCTTCCTCGCCCTGTGGTCGTGCCATATCTCTCACCTCGTTCCACGTTCGAGGACGAGCGCTCCGGAAGCGACGGTATGCGCCTGCCAGCCCTCGGGAATGAAGCTCGTCGTGTCCATCTGGTTGACGATCGCCGGTCCGGCAAGGCGCGCGTCGCGGCTGAGCCCGGCGCGCTCGTAGACCTGCGCGGCAAATTCGCGGCCGAAAAGGCGCACGGCGCGGCTGCCCGCGACCGCCCCGCCTGCCGTTGCGGCGGCCGGCCCGGCAGCGGGCTTCGGCGTCACCCCGACGATGTGGGCGCGCAGTTCCTTGAGCCAGATCTCGGCCGCTTCGTTCGAATGCCCGTAGGCCGCGCGGTGCGCCGCGTGAAAGGCGGCGGCGAGCCCGTCGTGCCCGGCCGCGCGCGCCGGCAGCGGCACGTTGACGTCGTAGCCCTGGCCCTCGTAGCGCATGTCGGCGGACAGCTCGATCCGCTTGTCGCCGACAGCGAGCGACGCGGCCTGTCGGGCGAGCCACTCGGCCGCGCGCCCCTCGAGCACCGCGGCCGCCGCCGCGAAAGCCTCAGCCGGCAGGTCGCCCAGCCGGCGATAGACGGGCTCGACCAGGTCGCCTTCGAGATCCGCCCGCGCCGCGCCCAAGGCGCTGAGCGCCCCGGGAAAGGGCGGGATCAGGATGGCGTCGATCGCGATCTCGTCGGCGATCATCGCGGCGACTAGCGGCCCCGCGCCGCCGAACGCAACCATGCGAAAGCGCGGCATGTCGACGCCGCGCCGCGCCAGCACGTTCGCCGCTTCCGCCGCCATCAGCGCGGCGGCGACGCGGATCGCGCCGTCGGCGACCTCTTCGACGCTCATTCCGAGCGGTCCTGCCAGGCTTTCGAGGGCGCGGCGCGCCGGCGCCGGGTCGAGCGGCAGCTTGCCGCCGAGGCGCTGGCCGGGCGCCAGCAGCCCGGCAACGAGAAAGGCGTCCGTCAGCGCCGGCACCAGCGAGCCCGAGCCGTAGGAGGCCGGCCCCGGATCGGCACCGACGCTGCGCGGTCCGACTTTCAGCGAGCCCGCCGGATCGAGCCACAGGATCGAGCCGCCGCCGGCGCCGATGCTGGAGACGGCGATCGTCGGAATCAGCAGCGGGAAATCGGCGATGTGCTCCTCGCTCGACAATACCGGGCGGCCGGCGCGCACGACGCCGATATCGGCGCTGGTGCCGCCGACGTCGAGGGTCATCAGGTCGGCCGCCTCCCAGCCCGCGTCCTGCGCCGCCGCAGCCGCGCCGGCAACCCCGGCGGCCGGTCCCGACAGCAATGCCGCGACCGGCCGCTCGCGCATCGTCGCGGCGAGCTCGGCGCCGCCGTTCGAGCGCTGAATGCGCGCCGGGCTCGCGATGCCGCGCCGCGCGAGCCCTTGTTCGAGGCGGCCGATATAGCCTTCGACGATCGGACGGATCGCGGCGTTGATCGCGGTCAGCACGGCGCGCTCGTATTCGCGCGCCTGCGGCCATACCTCGCTCGACAATTCGACGGCAAGGCCTTTTTCGTGCGCGACATCGCGCGCGCAACGCTCGTGCGCCGGGTTCTTGTAGCTGTGTAAGAGCGCGACGACGGCGATTTCCACGCCGGCACCGACAAGCGCCTCGGCCGCCGCCGCGACATCGCCTTCGGCGAGCGGCTCGATTTCGACGCCCTCGGCGTCGATGCGGCCCCTCGCCTCGCACACCAGCGCGCGCGGCACGAGCGGGGCCGGGCGGCGCGAATCGAAGCGCATCGGATGCGGGATCGCCAGGCGCTGCAATTCAAAGAGGTCGCGAAACCCGGCCGAGACGATGAGCCCGATCTTCGCCCCCTTGCGCTCGATCAGCGCATTGGTCGCGACCGTGCTGCTGTGCGTATGCGCGAGCCCACGCCATTCGCCGTCCGGGAGGGCCAGGCCCGCGCGGATCTCGTCGACGCCGTCCAACACGCTGTCGCCCGGCCGCGCCGGCGTGCTCGGCACCTTCCAGCAATGCACCTCGCCCGATTCCGAATAGAAGACGAAATCGGTGAAGGTGCCGCCGACGTCGGTGCCGAGGTAGGAGGTCATTATTTCACCGGTGAGGCAGCGAGGGCACGGCGGTCATGTTTCCTGTCGTCCCGACGAAGGTCGGGACCCAAGCCGGCCCTGGATACCGGCCTTCGCCGGTATGACAGAGAAAATCATCATTCTTACCTCCGCGTCCTCCGTGCCAATGTGGTGGATTCTTCTCAGCTGGCGATCGGCGAGGGCATCGGGCGCGACCCGTCGGTGAAGCGCGAGAAGCGGAACGGCGCCGGGTCGACGACCGGCGGGTCGCCGGCGACGATGTCGGCGACAAGCCGCCCCGCCCCCGGCCCGATGCCGAAGCCGTGGCCGGAAAAGCCGGTTGCAATCACCAGCCCCGGCAGGCTCTCGACCGGCGAGATGACCGGCACCGCGTCGGGCGTCACGTCGATCATGCCGGCCCAGCTTTCGGCCATCTCGACGCCGCGGAACAGCGGAAACGCGGCGGCAAGCGTCGAGCGCGCGCGCTCGACGACGAAGGGGTCGGGCTCGGGATCGAGCACCCGCACCGCCTCGAAGGGCGAAGGTGAGTCGAGGGCCCAGCGCCGCGGCATCCGCCACTCCTCGACGAAGCGGCCGCCGACGCGGAACCGCAGCTTCTTCCAATGCAGCCGCACCGCCGGCATGAACTCGCTGAAGAGGCGGAAATGGTCGGGCACGAGATCGATCGTGCGCACGCCGAGCGTCGCCACCGTGTAGCCGCCGTCCATGCGCTTGCGCCAGGCGAAGAGGCCGCCCGAGGCGGAGATGTCGGGTCCGCCGGAGAGCGGCGTCGTGCGCATCACCGAGGCGCGTACCTTCAGCTGCGGCAGCTCGATGCCGTTGTTGCCGCAGAAGAGCCGCGACCAGGCGCCGCCGGCGAGGACGACGCTCTGGCATGCGATGCGGCCTTTTTCGGTGACTGCGGCGGCGACCCGCCCGCCCGCCGTCTCGATGCCGCGCACGGCGCAATTCTGCAGGATGACGGCGCCCTTCTTGCGCGCCGCCTCGGCGATCGCGGGCGCGGCTTTTTGCGGCTCGGCGCGCCCATCGCTCGCCGTGTAGAGCGCCCCCGCCCATTTGCCGCCGAGCCCCGGCAGGAGGCCGCTCGCCTCCGCCCCTGACAGCATCCTGGTGTCGAGCTGGTATTGCCGCGCGAGGTCGAGCCACTCTTCGTGGCGCTGCGCCTCCGCCTCGCTTTCGAACAGGTAGACGATGCCGCAGGTGCGAAAGCCGGTCTCGGCCTCGACCCGCTCGTTCATACCCTCCCAGAGCCTGAGGCTCTCGATGATCAGCGGCACCTCGCGCGGGTCGCGAGCCATCTTGCGGCACCAGCCCCAATTGCGGCTCGACTGCTCGCCGGCGATGTGGCCCTTTTCGCACAGCACCACCGTGATGCCCTTCTCGGCGAGGAAGAAGGCGGTGCTGACGCCGATGATGCCGCCGCCGATGATGACGACGTCGGCGCGCGGCGGCAAACTCTCGTCGGAGGCTACGGGATCGACTTTCGGGGCCATGTCCGTACGCTCGCAATCCGGCTGAAACAGGAGGATCGCCATGAACCGTCTCGATGGCAAGGTCGCGCTGATATCGGGGGCCGCTCGCGGCATCGGCGCCGAGACCGCGCGCCGGATGATCGAGGCCGGCGCCAAGGTCGTTATCGGCGATGTGCGAGACGAAATGGGGCGCGCGACCGCTACGGCGCTCGGGGCCAATGCCTCCTATCTGCATCTCGACGTGACGCGCGAAGAGGATTGGCAGGACGCGGTGACTGCCGCGGCCGCGCTGCACGGCGGGCTCGACATTCTCGTCAACAATGCCGGGCTCTTTCTCGGCAAGGGGCTCGAAGAGGCGAGCCTCGACGACTGGCATCGCCTTTGCGCGGTCAATCTGACCGGCGTCTTTCTCGGCACCAAGCTGGCGCTGCCCGCTCTCGCCGAGCGCGGGCAACAGAGTCCGCACGGCAGCGCAATCGTCAATCTCGCCTCGGTCGCCGGGCTCGTCGGCTCGCAGCTCGACCCGCTCTATTCGATGACGAAGGGCGGTGTCACGCTCTTCACCAAATCGACCGCCCTCGAATGCGCGCGCAAAGGCTATCGCGTGCGCGTCAACTCGATCCATCCCGGGGTCATCGAGACCGACATGGGCGAGCAGACCTTCTCGGCCCGCGCCCGCAACCTCGGCAGCAACGACGTCGCGGCGGCGCGGCAGGCGGCGCTGTCACACCATCCGATCGGCCGCCTCGGCAGACCGGAGGACATCGCGAAGGGGATCGTCTTCCTCGCCTCGGACGACGCCGGGTTCATGACCGGCGCCGGCCTCGTCGTCGACGGCGGTCTGACCGCGCAGTAGCGGCTCTAACCCCTCGCAGTCCTACGCACCTCGCAGATCTGCAAGGTGCATAGCGCCGCCCGCAGGATCGGAACGGCCAGCGCATGCCGATCGGCGCGGTGGACGAGATCGCCGATCGTATGCTCGCCTTCGGTCGGGCCGCCGCTTTCCATATCCGCGAGGATCGAGGGGGCGTAGATCGAGCCGGGAGTCGCGTAGATGCCGCGGATCGTCTCGCTCAAGGCGGCCGGCGGCCTATAGCCTTCGGCCGCAGTGACCCGGGCGCATTCCTCGAAGACGGCGGCAACGAAGGCGGCACCCGCCGGCGCCGCGGCGATCTCGCCGGCGCGGGCACGCGTCAGGACCGCCATCGCCGCCACGACCGCATAGCCGCAGAATTTCGCCCACATCTCGGCGAGAATATCGTCGCTGAACGTGCATTCGACGCCGCCCGCCGCAAAGGCGCGGCGGATTTCCTCAGAGCGCGCCGAGCGCTCGCCCGAGAGTTCGCCGAACAAAGTCCGGCCGAACCCAGCGATGCTGTGATGCAGGATCTCGCCCGCTTGCGTCACCTCGGCGCGCACGTAGGACACGCCGCCGAGCACGCGCCCGGCGCCGAAATGCTCCTCGAGGACGGCGATGTGGTTGATCCCGTTGAGCACCGGCAGTACCGCGCTCTGCGGCCCCATCGCCGGGGCGATGGCGGCGATGGCGCCGTCGAGGTCATAGGCCTTGCAGGCGAGGAGAACCACGTCGTAAGGGCCGTTGATCTCGCCCGCGCGCAGCGTCTTCACCGGAGAGAGAAAATCGCCGTCGGCACTGTTGATGACGAGCCCGCGGGCGGCGAGCAGTGCCTGACGGCGCGGCCGCACCAGGAAGGCGACATCGGCGCCGCCCTTCACCAGCATGCCGCCGTAATAGCCGCCAAGGCCGCCGGCGCCGACGATCAGAAACCGCATCGCCTTTCCTCCTCTCAGGCGCCATAGGCCGGAGCGCGGCGTGCAAGCCTGATGATCGTCATCCCCGGCCTCCCTGAAGCCTCTGGCGAGAGCGGTCGCCGCATGCCATCCTGAGCCGCGGCCGGCGGGCCATGACCATCGCAGCGCCGGGCGCAGCGATCAAGCCGAGAGGAGGGTCCCTGATGGCCGATCCATCGCCGCGATCCATCGACAACCGCGGCTATCACGCGCATGTCTATTATGACGCCGCCACCAAGCCCGTTGCCGAGCGGGTGTGCGCGGCGCTGCAAGAGAAGTTTCCGGTCGAGTTCGGCGGCTTTCGCGACGAGCCCGTGGGCCCGCACCCGATCTCGAACGCGCGGGCGACCTTCACACCTGATCAGTTCCAGAACATCGTGCCGTGGCTGATGATGCACCACGAGGGCCTCGCCGTGCTGATCCATGCCCTGACCGATGATTCGGTCGCCGACCATTCGAGCCGCGCGCTGTGGCTCGGCACGCCGGTCCCGATGAAGCTCGAGGTGCTGCGGCCGCAATACTCGAAGGAGCTGCTGCCGACCGAAGCACGCGCCGGCTGACCCGCGGAGGCGTCGTGGACAAGCAGAGCATGCGGGGCTTTCTCGCGATGGTCGAGCGCGACCACCCGGGCGAGATCGTGCGCATCAAGGAGCCGGTGCGGCGCGAGCTCGACATCACCTCCGCCGTCTTCGAATGCGAGCGCGCCGGGCGCAGCCCGATCCTCTTCTTCGAGAAGGTCCAGGGCTTCGACCTGCCGGTCGTCACCAACCTCAACGGCAACCGCACGCTCCTCGCCGCCGCCCTCGGCGTCGCGCCCGAGGAGATGGTCGCGGCCTATCGCGAGCGCTGTCAGAGATACATCCCGATCGAGCGCGTCGGCCATGCGCCGTGGCAGGAGGTCGTGCTCGAAGGCGAGGCGGTCGATCTGACCAAACTGCCGATCCCGCTGCATTTCGCGATCGATGCGGCGCCCTACATAACGGCCGGGCAGATCTGCGCCCGCGACCCCGAGACCGGCGTCGATACGACCGGCTTTCACCGCCTGATGCTGAAGGGCAAGAACCGGCTCGGCGTGTCATTGCATTCGCGCCGCCGCATGTACGAGTTCCACCGCCGCGCCGAAGCCAGAGGCGAAGCGCTTCCCGCCGCGATAACGCTCGGCATCCACCCCGTGCACTACATGGGCTCGATGGCCTATCACTACCCCCCGAACGTCCGCAAATACGAGATCATCGGCGGGCTCTTCGGCGAGCCCTACCGAGTCGCGCGCTGCGGCACCGCCGATCTCGAAGTCGCCGCCGGCGCCGAGATCGTCATCGAGGGCGAGATCCTCGCCGGCGTGCACGAACCGGAGGGCCCCTTCGGCGAATTCACCGGCTACGCCTCCTACCGCTCGACGCAAAATGTCTTCGTCGCGAAGCGCATCCAGATGCGCCGGGACGCGATCTTCCACTCGGTCGCCTCGGGCACCTCGGGCGACCACATCCAGATCAGCTGCGTCTCGCGCGAGGCGGAAATCCTGAACGCGCTCCGGCGCAACCTGCCGAACGTCTCGGGCGTGCACGTGCCGACCATCACCTGCGGCGGGCTGATGGCGGTCATCCAGATGAAGAAAACCGCCGAGGGCCAGCCGCAGACGGCGATCGCCGCCGCCTTCGGCACCGAGATCTATTGCAAGATCGCGGTCGTCGTCGACGAGGACGTCGATATCTTCAACCTGTCGGACGTGATGTGGGCGGTGGCGACGCGCACCCGCGCCGAGCGCGATGTCGTGATGATCCCGCGCGTCATGGGGGCGGTGCTCGACCCCTCCTCCGACCCCACCGACAACACGGTCACCAAGATCGGCATCGACGCGACGAAGCCGAAAGGCGTCGATTTCGCCGAGCGTCTGTCGATTGCCGAGGAGGAGCGCGGGCGGGTGAAGGCGCTGCTCGCCGCCGCCGGCTTGCGTCTCTGAATTTAGAGGAGAGCGCGATGAGCGAGACCCGGCCACCGCTGCCGCCCTTCACGCTCGAAACCGCGGCGCAAAAAGTGCGCATCGCCGAGGATGCCTGGAACACGCGCGACCCGCAGCGCGTCGCGGGCGCCTACACGATCGACAGCCGCTGGCGCAACCGCGCCGAGTTCCTCAATGGCCGCGAGGCGATCGAAGCGTTCCTTGTGCGCAAGTGGCAGCGCGAACTCGACTACCGCCTGATTAAGGAAGTCTGGGCCTTCGGCGAGAATCGGATCGCCGTCCGCTTCGCCTATGAGTGGCACGACGACAGCGGCAACTGGTTCCGCAGCTACGGCAACGAGAACTGGGAATTCGACGAGCACGGCCTGATGCGCCTGCGCCTCGCCAGCATCAACGATCTGCCGATTGCGCAGAGCGCGCGCAAATATCATTGGCCGCTCGGCCGCCGCCCGGACGATCACCCGGGTTTGAGCGATCTGGGACTGTAGGGGCTGAACCCGTCGCCGGCCCCTCACCCTCCCGCTGCGCGGGTCCCCCCCTCTCCGCTCGCGGGGAGAGGGTTGGGGTGAGGGGTCCGTCGCGACGCCGAGCACGCGGCCGTCGGCCGCTGCGACGATCGCTACGAGCTGGTCGCCTTGCCAGGGAATCGCCGCGTCGATTGTCGTCGTCTCGCCGCTGAAATGCCCGACCCGGGCGATGCCGCGCACGACATCGACATCGACGAGTTCGCGGCCGGCGTTCTCGCCGGCCTCGACTTTGGTGACATGCCGACGGTCGAAACCGACGAGCACGACGGAAGCCGATGTCACCCCCTTGCCGGGGCCGATCGCGATATGCGCCCGCCCGTCTGCCGCGGCGAGCGCCACCTCGAGGGACGGCGGCTGCTGCCGGGCCTTGTCAATCGCGGCGGCGACTGCGGCACGCTCCGAGCCGACCGCCTCGAAGTGCCCGTCGACGACGATCTGCGGCGTATAGATCGTCGCCAGCCCGAGCAGCCGCGCGTAGCGCTTTTGCCGGGCGGTCGCGGCCATACTTGAAAACGGATCCTTCCAGCCGAGCCGGTCCCAGTAATCGATGTGATAGGCGAGAGCCAGAATATCCGGCCGGTGCGCGAGGCCGCGCAGCAGCGCGTCAGCCGGCGGGCAGGAGGAGCAGCCCTGCGAGGTGAACAGCTCGACGAGGACTGGCCGCTCCCCGGCGCTCGCCGGGCCGATGCCGAGCAGGAGCGTAAGGGCGAGGGCGAAAAGGCTGGGCGCGATCACGCGGTTCGCATAGCACGGGCGCTGCGATATGCCCGATCAAGCTTGCGTGAGCGGCGCCCGCTCAGGTCGCGGCGTCGATCAAGGACCGCATGAAGCCGCGCCGCCCGCCGGCCGCCGAGGAGCGCGCCGCGATGACCGCGTCGAGCCCGAGGCTGCGGCCGTAGCGGTGCAGCGCGAAGATCAGCTGCAGCACGATCAGGAAGAAGTAGGTCCACGGCCATTCGCCGGGCGCGCTGTAGAGCCCGAGCCACAAATTGATGATCTGCAAGGCGCCGACGAGCCCCATCAGGCGTACGAAGAGACCGAGCAGCAACGAGACCGCGGTCAGGGTTTCGAGCGCGTAGACGGCGGGTGCGAACAGGAAGAAATGCGGCAGCACGATGTGGTTGACGAAATCGGCCTGCGCGGGAACCGCGGCGTGCTTGCCCAGCAGCCCCATCCAATAAGCGAGGCCCGTCGCGCCGAAGGGCTTGTCCGGATGGTCGGTGTAATAGGGCGGCAGCTTCCACAAGGTCTGCTGCCACCACATCGAGCCGATGGCGAGGCGGAAGAGCCAATTACAAAAATGCCCGAAGCGGCGCTGCTCGGGAACTGCCGCCCAGGCGTAGAGCGCGACGAGCGCGCTCGCCGCCAGCAGCACCCAGAAGGCCGGCGTCGGCCAACCGGGGGCGCGCAGAAAATTGTAGATGTCGGTCCACGGATTGGGGTTCATACAGCCCTCCCCTGCGCTCCGCCCGCAATGGCCCGCCAGGCGCCGGCGGCAGCACGCAACACGGCGAGCGAGGCGAGCGTCCCGTCCTCCGCGCCCTTCTCGAAATCGCCCTCGGCGACCGCCATCCGGTTCGTCGCAAGGGCGAAAGACAGCACCGGCCGGTGCGGCTCGAACACCGAATTCGCGGCGAAATCCTTGTTGCTAAAGATCGGCGGTTGCGACACGGGGCAATCCCTTGCGGGCGAGAGAGCATCGTCGGTTTACACGATGTTCGCGGCCTTGCCAGGCAAAAGATCGTGAGCCAGAGAGGAAAGGCTCCGGCCCGCCCGCTCGCGTACCCCCTCTTTTCGTGCTAAAAGGGGGCGGGCGGGGTATCGACACAAGCAAACGACAGGGGACGCAGCGTGGCGGATTTCGTCGCGAACGCGACCATCGCATGAGCTTGCGGGCGGAATTGGTGCGCCTCTTGCTGCGCCGGTTCATGAAACGCGGCGGCGCGACGGGGCATAGCCTCGCCGAGACGCGGCGCGGCCTTGCTGCGGCCGAGCGCTTCGTCCCGGGCCCACCCTCGGGGTTCGAGACGCGCGCCGTCGATCTCGCGGGCGTTCCGGCCGAGCGGATCACGCCGCCACAGGTTTGCGGCGACCGGCACATCCTCTTCCTGCACGGCGGCGGCTATGTCAGCGGCACGGCGCGGCTCTATCGCAACCTGACCTGGCGCTTCGCCGCGGCGGCCGGGGCGCCGCTGTGGTTTCTCGATTATCGCCTGGCGCCTGAGCATCCGTTCCCGGCGGCGCTGGAGGACGCGCTCGCCGGATACCGCGCCTTGCTCGCCACGGCCGCCGATCCGCGGCGGCTCGTGCTGCTCGGCGACTCGGCGGGCGGGGGGCTCGCCTTCTGCCTGCTGCTGCGCCTGCGCGACCAGGGCGAACCGCTGCCCGGCGCCACGGTTGCCTTGTCGCCTTGGACCGATCTCGCGCTCAGCGGCGACTCGCTGCGGCGCAATGCCGAAGCCGACCCGATGATCGACCCCGCCGCGGTGCCGCAGCTCGCCGACTGCTATCTGGCGGGCGGCGATCCGCGGGCGCCTTATGCCTCCCCACTTTACGGCGACCTCGCTGGGCTGCCGCCGAGCCTCATCCAGGTCGGCGGCGACGAAGTCATGCTCGACGATTCGCTGCGCATGGCCCAGCGGCTGCGCGCGGCCGGCTCGCCGGTCACGCTCGAAGTGTGGCCGCGCATGCCGCATGTCTGGCATGCCTTCGCGCCGTTCGTGCCGGAGTCTCGGCGCGCGATCCGCCGCGTCGGCGAGTTCCTCGCCGCCGCCTAAGAGGGCCGCACGGCCGCGCCTCTCGGCGGTTGGGCACCGAGGATAGAGGCGATCGCGGGCGCCCGGCGCAACGCCGCGCTCGTTCCCCAGCTTAGCAGCACGACGGCGGTGAAGACGCAATCCGCCTTGGCGATCGCCGGCAGCGCCACCGCGAGCAGCCCGTATTGCAGCCATACGACAAAGGGGTAGTGCACGAGATACATGCCGTAGGCGTTCGCTTTGAGGCTGTCGAAGAGGCGCGAGCGCCCGCGGGCAAAGCGCAGCGCAAGGCCCAGCACGCAAAAGACGTTGGCGAAGGAGGCGAGGACGAAGCTCAAATCGTCGACCGCCTGCAATGCGAGGGGCGCCTTGCCGGCGAGGCGCATCGTCAGGTCGGTGAGGCCCATCCACAGCCCCATCGCGGCGGCGGCGGCGGCAAGCCACCAGGGCCAGCGCCGAGCGAGCGGCCCTTCCGCGGCGAAAAGCTCGCGCTCCACCCCAGCCGCACCGAAACCGATGCCGGCAAAGAACCAGACCGCGTAGTAGAACGGCCGGCTGAGCTGCAGCGAGAACGGCCCCAGCATCGACCAGCGCATCGGCGTGTACAGGAGAGCGAGCGGCACATAAGAGAGCGCGGCGGCGAACAACAGGCCGTAGAGCCGTGACGCCGCGGCACCCGGCGCCGACAGCGCTGCCGCGAGGCGGGCGCTCGCGCGCGGCATCAGGCGAGAAAGGCCAGCCACCGCGACATCGCCGGCGAGCAGCAGCCACAAGAACCACATCGGGCCGCTCGGCCAGAAGGGCAGCCGCAACAGATCCTGCCAGAAGTCGGCGAAGCTCGGATCGGCGGCGCTCTGCAGATAGCTCGGATAGGCCGCCGCCGGCATAAGAAAGCCGACCACGACCGCGAACGGCACCCCGAGCCGCAAGGCGCGCTCTAGCAGAAAGCGGCCCGGTCCCTTACGCGCAAGGCTCGGCCAGACGAACAGCCCCGACAGGAAAAAGAAGAGCGTCATCAGAAAGATGTCCTGCCAGGCGCAAAAAATATCGAAGCCGAGCCAGCGCTGCGGATCGACGACCGGGATCGCCGCCCAGTTATAGGGCGCGGAATTGAACGGATACGGCCGCGGCGGCAGAAACTGCAGATAGGCAAGAGCAGAATGAAATGAGAGCACGAGCAAGACGACGACGGCGCGCAGATTGTCGAGCGCGAGGCTCGCCCCGGAGCGCGTCCGCCGGCGCTCGATGCCGGCGCTCATCGCTGCGAGCGGACCCGCACGAACGGGCCGGCATCGGCCGGCTCGGCATCGGCCGCGGCGGCAATCGGCGCCGGCGGTTCGGAACCCGGCTCCGCCGGCGCCTCGGCCTTTTGCCGCGGCGGCCCCATCAGCGCCGGCTGGAACAGCACGGCCGCCGCCATCGTGCAGGCCAGGGCCAGCGCCATCAGCTTGCCCATGCTGGAGGTGCCGGGGTCGCTCGACAGCCACAGGCTGCCGAACGCTGTCGCCGTCGTCATGGCGCTGAAAATGACCGCCCGCGTCAGGCTCGACTGCACGAGCGCGGTCTTACCGCTGCGCCACGCGGTCATATAATAGATCTTGAACGCGACGCCGACGCCGAGCAGCAATGGCAGCGCGATGATGTTGGCGAAATTGAGCGGCAGATCGAAGACGACGCAGAGTTCCAATGTGACGACGCCGGCGATGACGAGCGGCACCAGCGTCAGCAGCACGTCGGAGATCCGTCGCAGGGCGATCCACAGCAGCACGGCAATCGACAGCAGCGCAAAGCCGCCCGCTTCAAAAAACGCGCGCACCACCGTGTTGCCGGCTTCGTAGAGCTGCACGGCGGGACCTGTCGCATCGGGCTGGACGGCGAGCACGGCGGCGACGAAGCGGCGCAGCATGGCGGTGTCGTCAGGATCGCCTTTGGGCAGCACTTCGACCCGCGCCCGGCCGTCGGGCGTCAGCCATTGCCGCGCGACTTCGGGGGGAATGGTCTTCGGCGTAATCGAATCCGGACCGAGCGCCTGCCGCAAATCGTCGAGCGAGATCCGAAGCGGCGTTGCTACCGCGTCCTGCGCCCGCGCCCGCACCGAGGGCGCGGCCTTCGCCAGCCGCGCCAGATCCTTCGCCAGCCGGCCCGCCGCCTGCCCGGCCGCACCCTTGTCCGACGCCGCGAGGCCCGTCAGCAATTGGGCGGTGCGCGTCAGCGCCGCGACATTGTCTCCGTCCTTCGGCGCCGGCAGCTGTTGTTGCGGGTAGAGCCCTTTGTCGAGGGCGAACGCCGCCTTTCCCATCAGCACGACCTTTGCGTGCTGATCGCGAGGTATCAGGTTCGACAGCGTCGAGACCTGTAATACCTGCGGCAATGCCGAGAGGCGCCGGGCGATCTTGTCGGCGGCATCGAGGTTCGGCGCCAAGACGTCGATCGCGTTGGCGCCGGTGCGCGGATCTTCTCTCAGCTCGAGAAAGGTGGCGACCGCCGGCGCTTTCGGGTCGCGCAGATGCAGCGGGTTGAAATCGAACGGCAGGAACCATAAGAGCGGCGCGGCGAGCGCGACGGCCGCCAGGGTCGAAGCGACGACCGCGAGCCGGTGCCGCGCGAGAAACCGGTCGACCGGCGCGAGCGCGGCAAATCCCATCGGGTGCGGCTCGCCCGGCGGGTTGAGGACCTGCAGCAGCGCCGGCAGCAGAGTGATGCTGGTCAGAAAGGCGACGAGCATGCCGCAGCCGGCGATCTCGCCCAATTCGGAAAGGCCGCGATAGGCGGTCGGCAGAAACGCCGAGAAGCCGACCGCGGTCGCCGCCGCGGCGAGGGCCAGAGGCATCCCGGCCTTTCTGCCGGCGCTCAGCAAGGCCGCGCGCAAATCGCCGAACTCGTGCCGCTCGGCGCGGTAGCGCACGCTGAACTGGATGCCGAAATCGACGCCGAGGCCGATAAAGAGCACGAAGAACGCGATCGAGATCACGTTGAGCGCGCCGACCAGCATGAGGCCGAGCGCGGCCGACAGCGACAACCCGACGACAAGGCTCACTACGACGGCGAGGATGATGCGCGGCGAGCGCAGCGCCAGCCGGAGTATCACGAGGACCGCGATAAAGGCCGCCGCGATGCCGAAGATCGCATTGTCATTGAGGGTCGAGAACTCGTCGTCGTTGATCGGCACGAGGCCGGTCAACCGCACCCGCGCCTCGTCGCGGCCCGCCAGATCGAGCTTTTTCGCCGCCTGCTCGACTGCCTCGGTCGCCGCCCGGCCCGGTTCGAGCGCCTTGTAATCGAGCACCGGCACGACCTCGATAAATCGGCGCAATTCGCTTGCCGACGGCGCCTTTCCGGTCGCCAGCGCGCGCCAGGAAAAGCTCGCCGGCCGGCCGGCCTGCGCAGCTTCGGCGGTGTCGGCCGCCATCCGCATCGGGCGGGCGAGATCGGCGAGCGCGAAGGTGCCGCTCTTCACCTGCATCAGCGTTCCCGACAGCGCGTCGAGGGCGCCGCGCAGGCTCGGGTCGGCACTCAACTGCGCCAGCAGCGGCTCCGCCTGCAATAGCGCGCCGGAGAACCGCGCGACCTCGGGCTGCGGCAGATAGAGCAAGCTGTTGCGCGCGAAAAAGCGGCCGCCTTGCGGCTCGTAGACGGCGCGGATTACATCCTTGCGCGAGGCCAGCGCATGTGTGAGGCGGCGCGCCGCGCGTTCGACGAGTTCGGGGGTAGGCGCATCGACGACGACGAGGATGTCGGCCTGCGGGAAGGCCCGCATGTACTGGAAGGCCCGCTGCGTCCACGGCAGGTCGGAAGGAAAGAGATTGTTGATATCGGTCTGGATCGCGAAATGCTGCACCGCGTAGACCGTCGAGGCCGCGCTCAACGCCAGCGCCGCGACGATGACAAATCGCGGAAAGCGGGTACAGAACGCGATGATGCGGACGATTGCTGCTCTGAGCATCGGGAACGCGGCTTCCCCTCACGGCCTCGACCGGGGTCGGCCGCCATCGCGGCGCTTTAACCGTCGGTCAAAGGGTACAACCTCCGGGAAACCCGTCGGGTTCCCCGCCCCCGGTCGTTCGGTCCGCGCGAGTTGCTCAATTCGCCGTCCCGGCGAAGCGCGGGGCGTCAGCGAAGTTCGTCATTGCTGGCGCAGCGAATCTCATCGGCGAAGCGGCACTCCCACTCGGGATTGCCGCTTCGCTCGAACCAATTCTATGGGTGCGCCGCCAATTCCGCTTCTTCCTCGATCTGCAGCGCGTCGTTGAACTTGTTGAAAAAGCCGCACAGCGTGATCCGCAGGGTCAATTCGACGATCTGCGCCTCGCTGAAATGCTGCCGCAGGCGCACGAACTGATCCTCACCGATGCGGTTCGGGCGCTCCCAGGCGGCGATCGCGTATTCGACGACGAGTTTGTCGAGCTGGTCGAGTTCGGGGTGGTCGCGCCAGTCGAGAATATGCGCGGCGCCTTCGGGCGACATGCCTTCGACGACGAGGAACGGCTCGTGATGCGCGACGCAGTAATGGCAAGCATTGAGCCGCGAGACGGTGACGATCGCCAGTTCCAAATAGCGTTTCGGCAAGGTCTTCGCCGTCCGCAACTCGAGCAGCATTCCCATCAGGTGACGCAGCGCCGCCGGCACATGCGCGAAGACCGCGACCTGATTGCGGAACGGGCCGTAGAGGCTCGCGAACTGCTCGTAGACCTCGGCGAGATCGGGCGCGAGCTCGCTCGCCGGGATGTCGCGGACGCGGGCCATCGCGCTTTCCTTCAGAGGGCGAACAACTGCTGCGCGGCGGCGTGGGTGATCGTGGGCGCCAGCGCATCGAAGCGGCCGCTCTCGCGGATGCCGACCGCGAGCTGCCGGATCGCGTCCATCGCCATCAGCGTCACCACCGTCGCCGTGCTGGCGCGAGCGACGCCGAGCGCCTCGAGTTCGGCAATCGAAGGCGAGCCGGCGCGCACGTTGACGTTGATCGGGGCGCGCCCGAGCGCCTCGACCAGCCGGGCCATCGTCGACCGGTCGCGCAACCCGATCGGGTAGAAGCAATCGGCGCCGGCCGCGAGATAGGCCTTGCCGCGGCGGACCGCTTCCTCGAAGCGCTCCCCTTCTTCGCCGATATTGCGCAACCAGAGATCGGTGCGGGCATTGATGACGATCGGCACCGCCGCCCGGCGCGCCGCCTCGCGGGCGGCTTCGAGGCGCGCGACCGCGTCCTCCAGCGGGCGGATCGGCGCGGGCCCCTGCAGCAGCCCGTCTTCGAGATTGATCCCAACCACTCCCGCCCCGATGATGTCGCCGACCGAGCGCATGACCGCTTCGGGGCTGCCGCCGAACCCGGCTTCGATGTCGGCGGTCACCGGTCCCGGCACGACCCGGGCGATGCGCCGGGTCTGGGCGACGACCTCCTCCCAAGGCGCCGCCTCGCCGTCGCGATAGCCGAGCGCCCAGGCAACTCCGCCGCTCGTCGTGGCGATCGCAGCGAACCCGGCCTCGACGAAAAGCCGCGCGGAGAGCGCGTCCCAGGCATTCGGCAACAACAACAGCCGGCCGCGGTGAAGGGCGCGGAAGGCTTCCGCTTTTTGCGCCTGCTCGGCTGGGTTCATCATCGTCCTCCCGGTTTCTCGCGCCGGCAGCCTCGCCGCCAATCGGCCGCCGGTCAAGGAGCGGCAGAGTTCCGAGGGTCTATTGCGGGGAATTTACTGCGGGGCCTTCCGCCGGAAAGGCTCTCGACATTCCTGCAATATCCCGATACGTTCGCAGTCGGGCGCGCCGGCAACCCGGACAATGCCGCGCCCAGCGAGGAGCTTGGCCGCCGTAGGAGGATCGTGTTGCCGTCTCCCTATGCCGAGCTCAAATCGGACGACCGCATTGTTGCCCGGTTCCTCGACTGCTACCACAAGATCTGGCAGGCGAATTTCCCGGGACTGAACAAGCGCGCGCACTGGCACGTCATCTTTGCCGCCCGCACCTCCTCGGGCGAGAGCGTCTCGTGCCGCTCGATCCATCGCGCGCTCTACGGAACCTACGGCACCGATATCCGCACCTGCATCGAGCGCATAAAGGACTGCGAGGCGGACGGTTTCGTGCGCATTGTCGATCCGTCGAACCAGGCCTGCGCCGCCTCCCCCAGCTGCCTCGTTGTGCCGACCGAGCGGCTGCGCGCGAATTTCGATGCCCACTGTGCGGCGACGCTGGCGGAAGTGCGCGCGGTCTTTGGCGAAGACGAGGACGCCCGCCTTTCCTGCAGCGCCGCCGCGGCGGCTGCGATCTACGCGTTCTTCGGCGGCTACGATCGGAACTGGCGCGACACGAGCGAACTCGTGGCGCGCTGGAAGGGCTTGACCCCGGCCTATCTCAACGACGCCGTAGACCATCTGATCACCTATCAGTACTGGGCGATCGTGATGCTCTTGTGGTCGCGCAGCGAATTCGGCTGCGACGACCCGCCGCCGCACGCGCTCGTCGTCGACGAAATCAACAGCAAGATGTGGGATACGCTGCGGCTCGGCCATCTCGCGATCCGCGAGCGGGTCGGCAATCTGATCCGCTGGGGCTTTTTCGCCGAGCAGACGATCAAGAAGCACAAGGCCGTGTCGTTGACCCCGATAGCCGGCACGGCTATCGCCAAGTGCCTCGAGAACAGCAAGCCGCTGCTCGCCGATCTGCATCGCAAGCTCGTCGCGGAAACCCGCGAACTGGCCCTGCTTTAGCGTCGATCGCCGCCTGCGGGACAATCCGAGTACGTCCCGGCGTCGAGCGCCCGCCTAGATCCGATATTTCCGTGTCATACCCGCAAACGCCGGTAGCCAAGGCTGGCATCGGTCCCGGCTTTCGCCGGGCTGGCGAGAAAGCCGGCGGCGTAACCTCCCGACACGGTGCTCAGGGCAGGCGGAGCCGCAAACCCGCGGCTTGGCACGCGCATTGCTGTGCACAGTGCCATAGGTCGGACGGGCTTTTGACGGGCGATGGCGCAGGATCGCGGCTTTTCCGCCGAGCAGAAGGAGTATCTGGAAGGGTTCATTGCCGCGCTCGCCAAAAAACGCGGCATGCCCGTGCCGCAATTCTCGGCAGCGGGCGAACCTGACGGGCAGGCGGCCCGTGACCCGTCGCATATCCACACGGCAGCCCAGGACCGCTGGCTGCGCGAGGGCAAGGCGCTTGCGCCGGAGGAGCTGGCGAAGCGCGCCAAGCACCCCTTCGAGATGTGGGACGAGATGCTGGCGAATGCCGCCGCCGAGCGCTTCCCGAAGGGCCTCGACGTCTTCCTGCACAAGTTTCACGGCCTCTTTTACGTCGCCCCGAACCAGAACGCCTACATGCTGCGCCTGCGCCTGCCGGGCGGTCTGCTGCGCGCCGCGCAGGCCGACGGGATCGCCGACCTCGCCCGTCGTTTCGGCGGCGGCTATGTCGATGTGACGACGCGGGCCAATCTGCAGATCCGTGAAATCGGTGCCGCCCATCCGATCGCCGTTCTGACCGCCCTCGACGAACTCGGCCTCACCTCGCGCGGCGCCGGCGCCGACAACATCCGCAACCTCACCGGCAGCCCCGCCGCCGGCATCGATCCCGAGGAGCTCTACGACACCCGCCCGCTCGGCCATGAGCTCTATCACTACATCCTCAACCACCGCGAACTCTATGGCCTGCCGCGCAAATTCAACGTCGCCTTCGACGGCGGCGGCCGGCTTTCGGTGCTCGCCGACACCAACGACATCGGCTTTGCCGCCGTCCGGATAAGGCCGGGAAAATCGGCCGCGGCCGGGGTCTATTTCAGGATGCTGCTCGGCGGCGTCACCGGGCACGGCTTCGTCGCCGGCGACAGCGGCGTTCTGCTCGCGCCGCACGAAGTCGTGCCGGCCGCCGTCGCGATCATTCGTCTCTTCATCGACCACGGCGACCGCACAGACCGCAAGCGGGCGCGGCTCGCTTATCTGGTCGAGCGCTGGGGGATCGAGAAATGCCTCACCGAGGCGGCGGCGTTTCTGCCTTTCCCGTGGCGCCTTGCCCCGCTCGACGAATGCGAACCGCGCCGCGCGATCGACAAGCACGGTCATATCGGCATCCACCCGCAGGCCCAGGCGGGGCGTTTCTATCTCGGCGTCGCGCTGCCGGTCGGGCGGCTGACGGCGAACCAGCTCGCCGGTCTCGCGGCGATCGCGCAGCGGTACGGCGCCGGAGTGCTGCGGCTGACGGTGTGGCAGAACCTTTTGATCTCCGACATCGCCGAAACCGACTTGACGGCGGCGCAGGCCGCGATCGCTGCGCTCGGGCTTTCGACCTCGGCGAGCCACCTGCGCGGCGGGCTCGTCGCCTGCACGGGGAATGCGGGGTGCAAATTCGCCTTGAGCGACACAAAGCGGCACGCCATCGAGCTTGCCGATTATCTCGATGCCCGGCTGCGGCTCGACGAGCCGCTCAACATCCACCTGACCGGCTGCCCGAATTCCTGCGCGCAGCATTACGTCGGCGATATCGGGCTGCTCGCCACCAAGGTCGACAAGGGCGAGACAGAGGTCGAGGGCTATCACCTGCTGGTCGGCGGCGGCAGCGGCGATGGGGCCGGGCTCGCTCACGAGATCTGCCGCAGCCTTCCCGCCGACGAGGTGCCGCGGCGGGTCGAGGCGATCCTGCGCGGCTATCTCGACGGCCGCCGGCCGCAGGAAAGCCTTCGCGATTTTGCCCGCCGGCACAGCGTCGAGGAGCTGGCCCGCCTCGCCGCGGCGCCGGCCGCGGGCCTCGAATGAGCTACATGCCCCGCCTTTCCGAGAGCGCGCCGTTTTCGCCGTCCGAGCGCGCCTGGCTCGACGGCTTTCTCGCCGGCTGGTTCGCCGGACCGGGCGACGACGGCGCGCCCCCGCCGCCGCCCAACATGCCGGCCGCCGAGCCGCCGGAAGACTTTCCCTGGCACGACCCGGCGCTGCCGCTCGAAGAGCGCCTGTCGCTGGCGCAAGGACGGCCGCGCGAACGGATTTTGATGGCGGCGATGGCACAGCTCGATTGCGGGCAATGCGGCTATCTGTGCCGCACATACGCCGAGGCGGTCGCGACGGGCGCCGAAAGCAATCTCGGACGTTGCGTGCCGGGCGGCAAGGCGACCTCGCGCAAGCTCAAGGAACTGCTCGCGGGCGGCGCGGCCGAGCCGCGGCCCGCGCCGCTCGCCGCCGCGACGCCGCCGCAGCAGGCGCTGGAGCGCCATTTCGCCGCCCGGTTTCTCGCCGCCCGCCCGCTCAACCGCGCGCGATCGCCGAAGGATACGCGGCATGTCGTCCTCGCCGCGTCGGTGGAAGAACTCGCTTACGAGGCCGGCGACAGCCTCGGCATCCGCGCGAAGAACGACCCGCAGCTGGTCGCCGCGATCATCGAGCGGCTCGGCGCCGCTTGCGACGCGCCGGTGCCGTCGCCGGACGGGATCGAGCGGCCTCTCGCCGCGGCTCTGGCCGAAGCCTGCGAGATTCGCCGAGTGTCCGACCGCGCCATCGAGGTGCTCGCCTCGCGTGCGCACGACCGCGGCGAATCGCGGGTGCTGCAGGCGGTCGCCGAGGGTTATCCCGGGGCGGGACCGGCCGACGCCGACTTATTGGATCTGCTGGAGGCGTTTCCGTCGGCCCGGCCGCCGGCCGGCGAATTGGTCTCGGCGCTAGACCCGCTGTTGCCGCGCCTCTATTCGATCGCCTCTTCGCCGAAGGCGGTGCGCGGGGAGGTTCACCTGACGGTCGCCGCGGTGCGCTACGAAAAGCGGGCCAGGCGCCGCGGCGGCGTCGCGTCGACCTATCTGAGCGACCGCGCCGTTCGGGACGAGGCGATCGGCGCCTTCATTCACCCCGCGCCGCAATTCCGCCTGCCTGCCGATCCCGCCGCCTCGATCGTCATGATCGGCCCCGGCACCGGGATCGCGCCTTTCCGCGCCTTCCTGCAGGAGCGCCGGGCGATCGGAGCCGGCGGGCGAACTCGTCGCCCGCGCGATGCTGTGCAACTGGCTCGTCTGCCTGGCGATCTGGACTTCGGCCCGGATGAAGAGCGACACCGCCAAGTGCATCGCCATCTTCTGGTGTCTCTATGCCTTCATCGCCAGCGGCTACGAGCATTCCGTCGCCAACATGACGCTGCTGGCGATCGCCCTTCTCGCGCCGCACCCGGCGACGGTCACCTTTGCCGGGCTCGGCTGGAACCTGCTGTGGGTCTCGCTCGGCAACATCCTGAGCGGCGCCGGTATCATGGGCCTGGGCTACTGGGCCGCCTCGCGCCGCAGCCAGCCGGCGCCGGCCGCGATCGAGCTGGCGGCGGCCGATTAGCGGGTGTGCAACCGGCCGCCTTCGCGCCGCGGCCGCCCAGGCTAGTCGCGCACCAGCCGGAGCGACGACAGCGAATCGTTGTCGATCCCGATCGCCTCGACCCAGCGGTAGAGCCCCGGCCCGAGGCCGCGCGGGTCGCCCTGCTGCACCTTGAAATTGGCGTCCCCGAAGAATTGCCAGACGCCGCTGACGATGACGAAGGACGACACCTGATCGTCCCAGGTCATCTCGTCCTGCGGCGTGCCGTTCGCGCAAGCGAGATAAAGTCGCGTGAGATCCGGGGTCGTCTCGAACAGATGGGTGTGCTGGCCGCCGAAATTGGCGTCGGCGTATAATATGATCTGCGCCATGCTGGAACCTCCTTGGCGTCGGCCGGCTTTGCTCGACCTCAAAGAGCCGCGGGACCGAACGCCGGCCTAGATGGGCAGCGGACCCGCAACCCGGTGTGAGGCAGATCACACTGCGCGGGCGGCGCTCGCCGCCCCTCGCCTTCGCGTGCTATAACCCGCGCATGCCCCCCGTCGGGAGTGCGCCCGTGCCGACGATCTTCGTGTTGAACGGCCCCAATCTGAACCTGCTCGGGGTGCGCGACCCGAGCGTCTACGGCCACGATACGCTCGCCGACGTCGAGGAACGCTGCCTCGCGCGCGCCGCCTCGCTCAGCCTCGAGATCGATTTCCGCCAGACCAACCACGAGGGACAGCTGGTCGACTGGATCCAGGAGGCGCGCGAGAGCGCCGACGGCATCATCCTCAACGCGGGGGCGCTGACGCACACCTCGGTGTCGGTGTTCGACGCGCTTTCGGTCGCCGATTTGCCGGTCATCGAGGTGCATCTGTCAAACATCTTCCGGCGCGAGCGCTTTCGCCATCATTCCTATGTCAGTCCCGCCGCGAAGGGGGTCATCTGCGGGCTCGGTGCGCATGGCTACGAGCTGGCGCTCGAAGCGCTCGCGCGACTCGTCGGGAGCGAGCCGGGAGAGGCCGCGCGGTGAGGATGGGGGGCAACAAGCCGCCGCTGACGCCCGATCCCGACCTGGTACGCACGCTGGCGGCGCTGCTGCAGGAAACCGGCTTGAGCGAGATCGAATATGCGGTGGGCGACCGCCGCATTCGTGTCGCGCGCAATCTCGCCGGATCGGCGTCGGCCGCCGCGCCGCCGGCCGGCGACGGCGCTTCGGCCGGGCACCCGGCGCCGCCGCAAGTCGCGGAAGACGCGTCGCCCGCCGACGCGGTGACGGCGCCGATGGTCGGCACCGTCTATCTGGCGCCGCAGCCCGGAGCCCCGCTCTTCGTCAAGCTTGGCGACGAGATCGCCGAAGGACAGGTGCTGTTGATCATCGAGGCGATGAAGGTCATGAACCAGATCCGAGCGCCGCGGCCTGGGCATGTCCGCCGCATCCTCGTCGAGGACGGCGCCCCGGTCGAATACGGCGCCGCCTTGATGCTGATCGAGTAGGCGATTGTTCGAAAAGGTGCTGATCGCCAATCGCGGCGAGATCGCGCTCCGCATTCACCGCGCCTGTCGGGAAATGGGGATCAAGACGGTCGCCGTGCATTCGACGGCGGACGCGCACGCGATGAACGTGCGGCTGGCCGACGAGACGGTCTGCATCGGGCCGCCGCCGGCGCGCGCGAGCTATCTGAACGTCGCCGCGATCTTGTCGGCCGCGCGCATCACCGGCGCCGACGCGATCCATCCGGGCCTCGGCTTCCTGTCGGAGAACGCCGATTTCGCCGGCATCGTCGAGGAGCACGGGTTCACCTTCATCGGTCCCTCGCCCGAGCACATTCGCCTGATGGGCGACAAGGTCAACGCCAAGGCGGCCGCCGCCCGGCTCGGCGTTCCGACCGTCCCGGGCTCGCCCGAACCGGTGCGCGATCTCGCCGCGGCGGCGGCGGCGGCGCGCGAGATCGGCTATCCGGTGCTGATCAAGGCGGCCGCCGGCGGCGGCGGCCGGGGCATGAAGATCGCCCGCCGCGAGGACGAGCTCGCGCGCCTGATGCCCGTCGCGCAAAGCGAGGCGGCGGCATTCTTCGCCAACGACGCGGTGTATCTCGAACGCTTCCTCGCGCTGCCGCGGCACATCGAAGTGCAGATTCTGGGCGACGGCCGGGGCGAGGTCGTGCATCTGGGCGAGCGCGATTGTTCGCTGCAGCGCTCGCACCAGAAGGTGCTGGAGGAGGCGCCGTCGCCGGCGCTCGGTCCCGAGGCACGCGAATTCATCGGCAAGCTCGCCGCTGACGCGATGCGCGAGCTCGGCTACAAGAGCGCCGGCACCCTCGAATTCCTCTACGAGGACGGCCAATTCTACTTCATCGAGATGAATACCCGGCTGCAGGTCGAGCACCCGGTCAGCGAGATGATCACCGGCATCGACATCGTGCGCGAGCAGTTGCGCATCGCCGCCGGCGCGCCGCTTGGCTACCGGCAATCGGACATCCGCCTCGAGGGCCACGCGATCGAGTGCCGGATCAACGCCGAGAACCCGAACAACTTTATGCCGTCGCCCGGCCGGGTGGCCGATTACCACGCGCCGGGCGGGCTCGGCGTGCGCGTCGACAGCGCGCTCTACCAGGGCTACAGCGTCCCGCCGTATTACGACAGCCTGATCTCGAAGCTGATCGTTCACGGCAAGACGCGCAACGAATGTCTGATGCGCATGCGCCGGGCGCTCGAGGAATACGTCATCGGCGGCATCGAGACGACGATCCCCCTGCACCAGCGCCTCTTCGAGGCGGCGCGTTTCATCGACGGCGATTACGATATCGGCTGGCTCGAACGCTTCATCGATGGCCCCTCACCCCAATCCTCTCCCCGCGAACGGGGAGAGGGAGGGACCCGCGCAGCGGGAGGGTGAGGGGCAGCGAGCGACGAATCTTCCGGATACGAGTTCCAATACTTTGGCACCGCTGCTGACCCCCGACGTGCTGCTCGCCGCCTATGCCGCCGGCATCTTTCCGATGGCCGAGAGTGCGGCAGACCGGGAGCTGTTCTGGGTCGATCCGCGGCGCCGCGGCATCCTGCCGCTCGATGCTTTTCACGTGCCGCGCCGGCTGCGCCGGGTGGTGCGCCGGGCCGGCTTCGAGGTGCGCTGCGACACTGCCTTCGCGGCAGTCATGGAGGCCTGCGCCGAAGCCAGCGACAAGCGGCCGAATACCTGGATCAACGATGAGATCGTGCAACTCTATACCGAGCTGTTCCGGCGGCGCGCCGCGCACAGCGTCGAGACCTGGCGGGATGGGGCTCTGGTCGGCGGATTATACGGGGTCTCGCTCGGCGCCGCCTTTTTCGGCGAGAGCATGTTCAGCCGCCAGGACGATGCGAGCAAAGTGGCGCTTGTGCATCTGGTGGCGCGGTTGCGCTTGGGTGGCTACCGTCTGCTCGACACGCAGTTCCTGACCCCGCATCTCGCGCAGTTCGGCGGCGTCGAGATCTCGCGCGCCCGCTACCGGCGCCTGCTCGGCGAGGCGCTCGGCAGCACCGCCGTATTTCCCGCCGAGCCCTTCGGCGGGGGTGCGGGCGCGGGCGAAGCGGCGCTCGCTGCCCTGCAGTCGAGCACGTTGACGTCGTAGACCGGGTCCTCGAGCGCCGACAGCGCCGGGCTCGAGGAAAACATCCAGCCGCTGAAGAGGCGCTTCTGCGCCTGTCCCGGATGGTTCTCGTCGATCTGCAAAAAGGCCGCGCTCTCGGGCCGTTCCTCGGGCGGGTTCTTTTCGCAATCGCGCACCAGGATCGTCAGCGTGCCGAAGCGCACCGGCGTGCCGACCGGCGCGACGAATTTGGACACCCGCGCGGTGATCTTGTCGAGGCCCAGCAGCAGCGCCTGCGGCTCGGGAATCATCGCCGCCCGCGTGCCCGTCGGCAGCGCCAGGAGGAGCGCGGCGAGAAAGAACCGCCTCAGGACGAGGATTTTTCTCAGCGTCATCAAGGAAGCCCTCATGCCGAGGAGCGCCCCTTGTCCTGAGGAGCCGCCGCAAGGCGGCGTCTCGAAGGGGGGCGCGTCTCGAAGCGCGCACCGCGCCGCTGCAATGTCAAACCGAGACGCCGCTCATTTGCGGTACGGATTGACGAGATCGCCGACGATGCCGGCGAGCACCTCGCGGATCTGCCGTTCGTCGCAGCCCATCAGCACCGCGTCTTCGAGCGCTTCTTGCGCCAGCTCGCGCAGTTCGTCGAGGTTCTCGTTCAGCACCTTGATCTTTTCGACGCACGACACCGGCTCGCCCTCGGGCGTGCGCCAAACGGGGAACCTGCCGTCCTTGTCGCCAGCCATGCCAACTCCCGCGCCGCCGCCTACTTCTTCACCGGCAAACCCGCCGGCGGCGGCAGGCCCTCGCCGCCGCCCGACGGCTTGTTCTCGGCGTTCTTCTCGCCGCCCTTTTTCCCGCCTTGCGGCGAAAACATCATCTGCCCGATCAGATTTTCAAGGTTGACCGAGGATTGCGTGTATTTGATGCGGCCGCCCGGCGGGATCGTCTTGTCCGAGCCGCCGGGGCTGAGCGAGAGATACTTGTCGCCGAGCAGCCCCGAGGAAACGATCGCCGCCGAGGTGTCGTCGGGCAGCTTGTAGGCCGGGTCGACATTCATCTTGAGGGTCGCGAGATAGGTCTTCGGATCGAGCGATTCGGAGGTGACCGTACCGACCTTGACGCCGGCGATGCGCACGTCGCTGCCGTCGCGGATGCCGTCGACGGCGCTGAAGCGCGCCCATACCTCATAGCCCGAGACGGCGCTCACCTGGCTCGTCGAATAGGCGAAGAACAGGAAAAACGCGGCGACCGCCAAGACGACGGCGCCCATCACGGTCTCGATGACGTTGCCGCTCAACGGCGTGCTCGCGGAGGCAGGATCACGGCTCGTCCGGCCGCCACGGCTCGTAATCGCCGGTGGCCGGGGCGCGATGGCCGCCGCGCAATACCGAGCCGGCCGGGTGGTAGGCCAAGGGCGTGCCGGTCAGATTGGCCTCGTGCGGCTTTTCCCAGGGATAGCGCGGCCACGCCCCAGGGCGCGGCACCTCGTCCACCGTATGGTGCAGCCAAGCGTGCCACTCGGACGGCACCTTCGAGCCGTCCGGCTCGCCCTTGTAGACGACCCAGCGCTTCTCGCGGCTGGCGCGGCCGCCGCCGCGCGGGCGCTCGCGCGTCCCCTTCTCGCGGTAATAGCGGTTGCCGAGATCGTCGGTCCCGACATATTCGCCGCAAAACCAGGTCAATAGTCGCGTGCCGAAATTCATTGCTCCCTCTGCCCGCAACCGGGCGGCGGCGGACTATCGCACTGCCGCCCGCCGCCCGTAAAGCGCCGAGCGTCCGCCGGCGCGGACCGTGGCGCGGACGCAACATATGGTAGGAATCTCGGTCGTCACGCATAAATCTTTGACCTCTGTGCAACTCCGTTCTACATTTCGTGGCTCGGCCTTATGAGCCCGCTAGATATAGAGAAGTCCGGCGGGCCGCGCAAATCGGGGGGAAAAGATGCGTATCGCGCGGCGTTTCACGAATCCGGGGGAAGATGCCTACGCGGCGGTGCCGTTCCGCACCGCGGCAAGCGAGATCCGCAACCCCGACGGCTCCATCGTCTTCGCGGCCGAGGGGATCGAGGTTCCGGCCGAATGGAGCCAGGTCGCCTGCGACATCCTCGCGCAGAAATATTTCCGCAAGGCCGGGGTGCCGATGCGGTTGGCGCCGGTCGCCGAGAAAGGCGTGCCGAAATGGCTGTGGCGGCACGCGGCCGACAGCAAAGCGCTCGCGGTCCTGCCCGAGGCGGAACGCTTCGGCGGCGAGACGAGCGCGCGGCAGGTGTTCGACCGGCTCGCCGGCACCTGGGCCTATTGGGGCTGGAAGGGCGGCTATTTCGACGCCGAGGAGGATGCCGCCGCGTTCTATGACGAGGTGCGGCTGATGCTGGCGCGCCAGATGGGGGCGCCGAATTCGCCGCAATGGTTCAACACCGGTCTCAACTGGGCCTACGGCATCGACGGGCCGGCGCAAGGCCACTACTACGTCGATTTCGAATCGGGCGAGCTCGTCGCCTCGACTAGCGCCTACGAGCACCCGCAGCCGCACGCCTGCTTCATCCAGTCGGTCGCCGACGACCTCGTCAACGAGGGCGGCATCATGGATCTGTGGGTGCGCGAGGCGAGGATCTTCAAGTACGGCTCGGGCTCGGGCTCGAATTTCTCGAGGCTGCGGGGGGAAGGCGAGCGGCTGTCGGGGGGCGGCCGCTCGTCTGGCCTGATGAGCTTTCTGCGCATCGGCGACCGCGCCGCCGGCGCCATCAAGTCCGGCGGCACGACGCGGCGCGCCGCCAAGATGGTGATCGTCGACATCGACCATCCCGACATCGAGGAATTCATCGACTGGAAGGTCGTGGAAGAACAGAAGGTCGCCGCCCTCGTCGCCGGCTCGAAGCTCGCCAAACGGCATCTCGGGCGCATCACGGCCGCCTGCCGCGAGGCCGACGCCGGTTGCGACGACCCGTTCGATCCGGCAAAGAACCCGACGCTGAAGCGCGAGATCGCCGCCGCGCGCGCCGCGATGCTGCCCGAGAATTATATCGGGCGGGTCATCCAATTCGCCCGCCAAGGCTACGAGAGCCTCGATTTCCGCACCTACGACACCGATTGGGATTCGGCCGCCTATCTGACCGTCGCCGGACAGAATTCGAACAATTCGGTGCGCCTCTCGAACGATTTTCTGAAGCGCGTCGAGCAAGGCGGCGACTGGCACCTGACGCGGCGCACCGACGGTAAGATCGCGAAAAGCGTGCCGGCGCGCGAATTGTGGGAGAAGATCGGCCACGCCGCCTGGGCCTCGGCCGATCCGGGCCTGCAATTCGACACCACGATCAACGAATGGCACACCTGCCCGGCGAGCGGCCGCATCAACGCCTCGAACCCGTGCTCGGAATATAATTTCCTCGACGACACGGCCTGCAACCTCGCTTCGCTGAACCTGCTGGCCTTCCGTCAGGCGGACGGCGGCTTCGATGTCGGCGCCTTCCAGCACGCGGTGCGGCTGTGGACGCTGGTTCTCGAAATCTCGGTGCTGATGGCGCAATTCCCCTCGCAGGAGATCGCGCGCCGTTCCTATGCCTTCCGAACCTTGGGGCTCGGCTACGCCAATCTCGGCGGGCTTCTGATGTCGATGGGCATCCCCTACGACAGCGAGGAAAGCCGCGCGCTCGGCGGCGCGATCACCGCGCTGTTGACCGGCGCCAGCTATGCCGCCTCGGCCGAGATGGCGGGCGAACTCGGCCCCTTCCCGGCTTTTGCCGAGAACCGGGAAGCGATGCTGCGCGTCATCCGCAACCACCGCCTCGCCGCGCACGGCGAGAATGCCGGCTACGAGGGCCTGTCGATCCTCCCCGTCCCGCTCGACGCCGACAATTGCCCCGACATCGCGCTCGCCGAGGCGGCGCGCGGCTGCTGGAACGCGGCGCTGACCTTGGGCGAGAAGCACGGCTTCCGCAACGCCCAGGCGACCGTCATCGCGCCGACCGGCACGATCGGGCTCGTCATGGATTGCGACACCACCGGCATCGAGCCCGATTTCGCGATCGTCAAATTCAAGAAGCTGGCGGGCGGCGGCTATTTCAAGATCATCAACCGGGCGGTGCCCGAGGCGTTGCGCACGCTCGGCTATTCGCGGGACGAGATCGCCGCGATCGAGCGCCACGTGCTGGGGCACGGCACGCTCAAAGGGGCGCCCTCGATCAACCACCAGAGCCTTGCCGCCAAGGGCTTCGACAAGGCGGCGATCGAGGCCGTCGAGGCGGCGCTCGGCACCGCCTTCGACATCAAGTTCGCGTTCAACAAATGGACGCTCGGCGAAGCCTTCTGCCGCGAGCGCCTCGGCATCGCCGAGAGTGCGCTCGAGGCGCCGCAATTCGACCTGCTCGCCGCGCTCGGCTTCAGCCGCGCCGAGATCGCCGCCGCCAACCTCTACTGCTGCGGCGCGATGACCCTCGAAGGCGCGCCCGGCCTCAACCCCGAGCACCTGCCCGTCTTCGACTGCGCCAACCCGTGCGGGCCGCTGGGCCAGCGCGTGCTGTCGGTCGAAAGCCATATCCGCATGATGGCGGCGGCGCAGCCCTTCATCTCGGGCGCCATCTCGAAGACGATCAACATGCCGAACCGGGCGAGCGTCGAGGATTGCAAGGAGGCCTATTTCCTCTCCTGGCGATTGGGGCTCAAAGCGACCGCGCTCTATCGCGACGGCTCGAAATTGTCGCAGCCCTTGGTCTCCAGCATCCTCGGCGAAGACGCCGAGGCCGAGGAGAAGGCGGCCGAACTCTTCGCCGAGAGCCCGGCGGCGCGCGCGCCCGTCATCGCCGAGCGCATTGTCGAGCGCGTCCTCGAACGGGTCGTCGAGCGCGTCGTGCAAAAGGGCGAGCGGCGGCGGCTGCCGAACCGGCGCAAGGGCTACACGCAGAAGGCGACGGTCGGCGGCCACAAGGTCTATCTGCGCACCGGCGAATACGACGACGGCCGGCTCGCCGAGATGTTCATCGACATGCACAAGGAGGGCTCGGCATTCCGCTCGCTGATGAACAATTTCGCGATCGCGATCTCGATCGGGCTGCAATACGGGGTGCCGCTCGAGGAGTTCGTCGAGGCCTTCACCTTCACCCGTTTCGAGCCGTCGGGGATGGTCGAGGGCAACGACGCGATCAAGATGGCGACCTCGATCCTCGACTACATCTTCCGGGAGCTGGCGATCTCCTATCTCGGCCGCGACGACCTCGCGCACGCCCAGCCGGGCGACCTGTTGCCCGATGCGGTCGGCTCGGGCGAGGCGCAGTCGGAATTGGGCGGCGGGCCGCAGGTCGCGGCGATGCTGGAGCGCATGACCTCGAACGGCTTCGTGCGCAACAGGCTGACCGTGCTGCACGGCGGCGGCGGCCGCTCGGCGGCGGCGGCCGCCGCCTTCGACGAGCCGGTGACCGAGGGCGCCCTCGCGCTCGCCCCTGACGAGCGCGACGACGAGCAGACGCGGCTGCGCGAGCGCATCCGCGCCGCCCGCATCAAAGGCTACGAAGGCGACAGCTGCGGCGAATGCGGCAACTTCACCCTGGTGCGCAACGGCACCTGCCTCAAATGCGACACCTGCGGCGCGACGAGCGGGTGTTCGTGAAAGCATCAACCATATGAGTTCCCTTGATTTGTGAGCGCTCTCGCTATGGCAATCGGTACTTACAACGAAGATGAATTTCAAAAAATACTATATGCTCACCTGTCGCCATCTGAGCCAATCAGTAGCGTTCAGTTGCTAAAAGGAAGAACCAAACGCTACAACAGATTCGGCAGGCGCTCTTATCCCCCGGCCGTCATGTCTTCATATTCGGCGATAGAGGAGTCGGCAAAACGTCTCTTGCTCAGACAGCCGCCGCACTTCACCAATCCGCGGACGGAGAGGCAATAATTCTTAGTTGCGGGGGTTACGGTGACAGTGCACTTATTTCCCGAAACGTTACCGTGAAACTGCCATCGGGGTTCGGGGTCAAGCTGGCGGGATAAGCGCGCATTCGGATCTCGCTTCGCCGCCACCGCGGGCTCAACCGCGGGCCGCGAACAAATCCGGTCGTGGCGATTGAAGAAGGACCTCCACTACCGGATTGCTTCGCCCACATCGAGAATGCCCGATCCACCCTTCGCCGGCTTGCCGGAGCAGCTGGATATGGATATCTGTATCCAGGTATTTTGAAAGGGCGATGATGCCGACGCAACCGTTGCTCCTGAGGCTCCCGGAAACGCTTGTGCGGCGGTTCAAGCGCGCAATACCGGCCCGCCGGCGCAGCAAGTTCGTCGAGGAATTGCTCGAAGACGCCCTGCCGCCGGAGGATGCCGGCGACGATGACCCGCTTTATCAGGCGGCGCTCGCCGTAGAGAAGGACGAGGCACTGACGGCGGAAATGAGCGAATGGGAGGCGACGACCATCGGCGACGGCCTTGCGCCTGCACCGCCGAAGCGGAAACGGCGTTGACAGGCTCGGGTTCATCCCCCCAATCCATCGCGATCCGCCGCGGGGACGTCTGGTGGGTCGAGTTCGACCCGACGCGAGGCAGCGAGATCCGCAAGACCCGGCCCGCCATCGTCGTCACCGCGAACGCCCTGAACCGCGCGCGGCGGACGGTCGTCGTCGTGCCGCTGTCGAGCGGCCCCGAGCCGCATCCGCCGATCGTCGTCGCGGTGCCCTCGGCCGGACCGCGCTCGGTTGCGGTTTGCGACCAGGTGCGGGCGGTCGATAAACGGCGGTTGAGCCGAAACGAAGGCCGGCTCGCGGCCGCCGATCTGCGCGCCGTCGAGGACGGTCTGCGGCGCATTCTCGAGCTCTAGCACGACGGCCACCGCAACATGCGCAATTCCTCGCGCACCACCGAGAGTTACGGTGACAGTTACCAAATTCGGCGTCAGGCGGCCTTTGCGACATCGACGATCAGCCGCAGGCCGAGGGCGGCAAGCGCCGCTTCGACCTGCTCCATGCGCGAGCTGTGCCGCAGGTCGAGGACGCGGTTGACCTGCTGCAGATGCCAGCGCAGCCGGCGCGCGAGTACGGCGCGGCCAACGCCTTGTTGCCGCATCGCCTCGTAGAGCGCCGTCTTCGCCATGCCGAGCGCTGAGAGCGGCACCATTGCTTCGCCCGGTTGCGGCTCGGAAGCGGCCGGCAGCGGTTCCTTTCCGGCAACATACATCGCAAGCGCCGATTCGAGCGCGTCCTCGGCGCGCAACAAGGCCTCCTCGCGCGTATCGCCTTCGGTGATCGCCTCGGGCACATCGCGAAACGTGACGGTGAAGCCGCCGTCGGGATCGGGGGCCAAGCAAGCGGGGTAAGCACGCATCCGAATCCCTACTCCAAACCGATCTGTTTCTTGATCGCGGCGATCGTGCCTTTCTTCATCTCCTTGCGGCTCCCGTGCATCGGCAGGATCGATCGCCGTCCGTGCAGCATCACCCAGAGATGACCGCCTTTCGCGGGTTCGAAGGTGGCTCCTTGCCGCTCCAGCCATCGTTTGAATTCCGCGCCGGTCACGAGGTGAACATATGTGTTCACCAGCACATCGCGCAAGGATCGATCGAGCCTAAGCGATCGCCTCCGAGCGCGTCACCTCGACCGGCTGATCGACGAGGCGCTCGACCGTCTCGATGAACCGCACCGTGTGCGGCATCGCCGCGTGGCGCCCGAAGGCCGCCTCGTCGCGCCAGCGCGAGTGGATGTGGAAAAGCCGCGGGTCGCGGGTCGAGCAATAGGCGCCGATTGCGAGGCAGCCGGGCTCGGCGCGCGTCGGCGGGACCACCTCGCGCAAGGCCGCCGCGACCGCCTCCTCCTCCCCGTCCCGGGCATGAAACCGGGCGAAGATGAACAGCTCCATCGGCTTGCCGCCCTCACCCGGCGGCGCGGGCGATCGCCCAGAAATCTTGCGCCTTGAGGCTGGCGCCGCCGACGAGCGCGCCGTCGACCTCGGCGAGCGCGAAGATCGCCGCGGCGTTCCCCGGATTGACCGAGCCGCCGTAGAGGATGCGCACACCCTCAGGGATACGGGCGCGGATCGCGGCGTGCATGCGCGTGATGTCTTCGCCCGTCGGCGTGAGACCCGTGCCGATCGCCCAGATCGGCTCGTAGGCGACGACGAGGCGGCCGGCGTCTGTGCCCTGCGGCATCGAGCCTTCGAGCTGCGCGGCGACAACGGCTTCCGCCCGGCCCGCCTCGCGCTCGGCGCGGGTCTCGCCGACGCAGAGGATCGCGGCGAGCCCGGCGCGCCAGGCGGCGAGGATCTTGCCGCGCACCGCCGCATCGCCCTCGTCGTGATCGGCGCGGCGCTCGGAATGCCCGAGGATGACATAGCGGCAGCCAAGGTCTTGCAGCATCTCGGCGCTGACATCGCCGGTATGGGCGCCCTTTGCGGCGGCGTGGCAATCCTGACCGCCGAGCGCGACGGCGCTGCCGCCGAGCAGGCGGCCGACGAGACCGAGCAACGTGAAGGGCGGGCAGACGAGAAGCTCCGCCGCCGGCGGCTGCGCCGCCGCGAGGCGCGCGAGTTCTTGCGCCAGCGCGGTCGCATCGGCGACGAGCCCGTTCATCTTCCAATTGCCGGCGACCAGCCGTCTGCGCTCCGCCATCCGCCACCCGCGCCCGACCGCCGCCCGGGGCCGCGGTTGCGGCATTGGGCGGCCGTTACTATGATCTGCCGGTCACGATCACACCGCCGCGCGGGAGCGTCAACCCGCCCAGGCGGCAATAAGGCGCGCATTCATGCTGCAGGCGATCCGCGGGAGAGCCGGGTCCTTCATCGTCAAGCTGCTGTTCGGGCTGTTGATCCTCAGCTTCGGCGTCTGGGGCATCGGCGACATCTTTCGCGACCGCACGCCCGAGACGGTGGTCGCCAAGATCGGCGGCAAGACGATCGACGCGCAGCAGCTGGAGAGCGAGCTGCAGCCGGCGCTCGAAAGGCTGAACGCGCAATTCGGCGGCAAGCTCGACCGCGAGAAGGCGAAAAAGCTCGGCATCATCGATTCGCTCGTCGAGGAGCTGGTCGCCCGCAGCCTCGTCGACCAGGAGGCGAGCCGGCTCAACCTCGCCGTCTCGGACGCCGTCGTGCGCGGCGCGATCATGAGCAACCCCAACTTCAAGGCCGCCAACGGCGCCTTCGACCGCGGCCGCTTCGCCGAACTGCTGGCCGCCAATCGCATGACGGAAAACCAGTATGTCGACCGGCTGAAGCGCGACATCCCGGCCGCCGACATCCTGCACGCGATCGGCGTCGGCGCCGCCGCGCCCACCTCGATGGTCGCGATGCTCTATCGCTACGCCGGAGAAAAGCGCACCGCCGACATCGTCTCGCTGCCCTATTCCGGCGCGCCGGGCGTCGGCCAGCCGAACGAGGCGCAGCTGAAGGAATTCTACGATCAGCACAAGGCTGCCTTCCGCGCGCCCGAGTATCGCGGCTTCACGCTCGCGAGCCTGTCGCCGAAGGACCTCGCCTCGTCGATCAAGATCCCCGAGGAGCGCCTGAAAGAGGCCTATCAGGACCGTCGCGGCGAATTCACGCAGCCCGAGCGGCGGCAGGTGCAGCAGATTCTCGCCCCGTCGGAAAAGGTCGCCAAGGCCGCCGCCGCGGCGCTCGCCGGCGGGCAGCATTGGCAGGACGTGGCGACAAAAATCGCCGGGCAAGCGGCGGACACGATCGATCTCGGCCTCGTCACCAAGAAGGAATTGCCGGCGCCGCTCGCCGACACCGTCTTCAACCTGCCGCAGAGCAAGCCGAGCGCGCCCGTCAAATCGCCGCTCGGCTGGCACATCCTGCGGGTCACGAAGATCGTGCCGCCATCGGCCGAGAGTTTCGAGAAGGCGAAGCCGAAGCTCGAGGAGCGGCTGGCGCTACGGGAAGCGGCCGACCGCATCTACAAGCTCGGCAACCATGTCGACGACGCGATCGCCGGCGGCATGAAACTCGAAGCGGCGGCGCAGAAATTCGGGCTCAAAGTGACGAAGGTGGCGGCGGCCGCCGTCGCCGGGACCGATCCGTCGGGCAAGCCCGTCGCCTTGCCGCTGCCGTCGAAGCCCGTGATCGAGCTCGCTTTCGCGACGCGGCGAAACGAGACGAGCCCGGTACACGACACCGGCGACGGCGCCGTCTACGTCGTGCGCACCGACACGGTGATCCCGCCGCGCACGAAATCGCTGGCCGAGGTGAAGGCGCAGGCGGTCGCGATGTGGCAGGCCGAAGAGCGCCGGATCGTCATCGACAAAGAGGCGGCGGCGCTGGCGAAGGCGGCCGGGCCCGGCAAGACGCTGAAGCAGGCGGCGGCCGAGAAGGGGCTCGCGGCGACTACCTCGCCGCCGCTGTCGCGCGCGCCTGGCGGCAACCCCGGCGTGCCCGCCGGGCTCGTCGGCAAGCTGTTCGCCGCCAAGAAAGGCGCGATCGTGACCGCCTCCGACGCGCAGGGCGCCTATGTCGCCGAGTTGCAGACGATCGACCGGCCGAAGCCCGACGCCAAGGCGGCGGCGGCTTTGACCCCGGCGGTCGATCAGGGCCTCAAGGACGATCTCAGCGCCGAATTCAGCCAGGCCTTGCGAACCCGCTTCCCGGTCGAGATCCGGCACAAGACGATCGATCGGCTGTTCTGAAACCCTGGTAGAGACACAGAAGGCAGGGGATCGCTGTCGTACCGGCGAGAAAGAAAACTCACTGTCTCGCCGTCTCGCCGGCAAATCGTGATAAACAAGGCCGGCAACTACGACAGCTCCTTCGAGGCCCCCGAATGACCGGCGATCCCGGCGATTTCAAGGCCCTGCTCGGCCGCGTCGCGCAAGGCCGCGCGCTTTCCGAGGCGGAGGCGGAAACCGCCTTCGACATGATCATGAGCGGCGACGCGACGCCCTCGCAGATGGGCGCCTTTCTGATGGCGCTGCGGGTGCGCGGCGAGAGCGTCGACGAGATCGCCGGCGCGGCGCGCATCATGCGGGCAAAGGCGGTGCATATCGACGCGCCGGAGGGCACGATCGATACCTGCGGCACCGGCGGCGACGCTTCCGGCAGCTTCAACATCTCGACCGCGACGGCGCTCGTCGTCGCCGGCAGCGGGGTGCCGGTGGCAAAGCACGGCAACCGCGCGCTCTCCTCGAAATCGGGCTCGGCCGACGTGCTGACGGCGCTCGGCGTCAACATCGAGGCGGATCTCTCGATCGTGCGGCGCTGCCTGTGGGAAATCGGCATTGGCTTTCTGATGGCGCCGCGCCACCACAGCGCGACCCGGCATGTCGCGCCGACCCGCGTCGAACTCGGCACGCGCACGATCTTCAACCTCTTGGGGCCGCTGTCGAGCCCGGCCGAGGCGCGCTATCAGCTGGTCGGCGTCTTCGCTCCCGAATGGGTCGTGCCGATGGCCGAAGTGCTGGGCCGGCTCGGCGCCCGGCGCGCCTGGGTCGTGCACGGCGAGGGACTCGACGAGGTCACGACCGCCGGCAAGACGACGGTCGCCGCCTACGACAAGGGCAAGGTCGAAAGCTTCACGCTCGCCCCCGAGGATGTCGGGCTGCCGCGCGCCCGGCTCGAGGACCTGAAGGGCGGCGAGCCGCAACTCAACGCGCGGCTGATGACTGAGCTGCTCGCCGGCGCGAAGGGTCCGTTGCGCGACATCGTGCTGTTCAACAGCGCGGCGGCGCTCGTCGTCGCCGGACGCGCCGCCGATCTCGGGGCTGGGATCGAGCGCGCCGCCGCCGCCATCGATTCAGGCGCGGCGCGACGGGTGTTGGAAAGACTCGTGGCGCTGACCAACTCTGCGCCCGCGCCCAAGGAGACGGCCCGATGAGCGATACGCTCGCCGAAATCTGCGAGAGAAAGCGCGAGCACGTCAAGGAGCGCAAGCGCGCGCGCTCCGAGGCGGCGCTCTCGGCGCGCCTCAAGGATATGCCGCCGGTGCGCCCCTTTGCCGAGGCGCTGGCGCGGCAGATCGCGGCCGGCCGGCACGCGCTGATCGCCGAAATCAAGAAAGCCTCGCCGAGCCGCGGGCTGATCCGCGCCGATTTCGATCCCGCCGCGCTCGCCCGCGCCTATCTAGCAGGCGGGACGAGCTGCCTTTCGGTCCTCACCGACACGCCCTATTTCCAGGGCAGGGACGAGGATCTGGGGCTCGCGCGCGAGGCGGCGGGTTTGCCGGTATTGCGCAAGGATTTCATCCTCGACCCCTACCAGATCCTCGAAAGCCGCTCGCTCGGCGCCGATTGCGTGCTGCTGATCGTCGCCGCCCTGGAACCGTCGCTGGCGCGAGAGCTGGCCTCCGCCGCCGCCGAATTGTCGCTCGACGTGCTCGTCGAAGTGCACGACCGGGCCGAACTGGAGACCGCGCTCGCGCTCGGCACGCGGCTCGTCGGCATCAACAACCGCAACCTGAAGACCCTCGCAGTCGATCTCTCGACCGCCGAGAGCCTGGCGCCCCTCGTGCCGGCAGACCGCATCGCCGTCGCCGAGAGCGGCATTCGCGACCATGCCGATCTCGACCGCCTCGCCCGCGCCGGCGCGCGTGCCTTTCTCGTCGGCGAGTCGCTGATGCGCGAAAAGGATGTCGCGGCCGCGACTAGGCGCCTGCTGGGCGAGCCCGCCTTCACCCATCTCGACGAGCACGGCTACGCCCATATGGTCGATGTTTCGGCGAAGGCCGAGACCGAACGGGTCGCGGTCGCTGGGGCGCGCGTCAGGATGCGGGCGCAGACCTTGGAGCGCATCCGCGCCGGCGGCATGGCGAAGGGCGACGTCTTCGCCGCCGCGCGGCTCGCCGGCATCATGGCGGCGAAGAAGACGGCCGAGCTGATCCCGCTCTGCCATCCCTTGGCGCTGACTTCGGTCGAGGTCGAGCTTACCGCGCTGCCGGCGGAAAGCGCGGTCGAGATCACCGCAACCTGCCGGCTCGTCGGCCGCACCGGGGTCGAGATGGAGGCGCTGACGGCGGCCGGCGTCGCCGCGCTCACCGTCTACGACATGTGCAAATCGGCCGATCGCGGCATGACCGTCACAGACCTCAAGCTGTTGCGCAAATCGGGGGGAAAATCGGGAGATTGGGAGGCGCCCAGATGATCTCCGTCGAAGAAGCGCTCGCCCGCCTCCTCGCGCCATTGTCGGCCTTGCCGGCGGAGCAGGTCGTGCTTGCGGACGGGCTCGGCCGGGTGCTGGCGGAGCCGGCCGCAGCGCGCAGGACGCAGCCGCCCTTCGCGGTCTCGGCGATGGACGGCTATGCCGTGCGCGCCGAGGATTTGGGGCAGATCCCGGCGACGCTGCGGATCGTCGCCGAAGTGCCGGCCGGCGCCGGCTTTGCGGGGCGCATCGAAAAGGGCGAGGCGGCGCGGATCTTCACCGGCGCGCCGATGCCGGCCGGCAGCGACACCGTCGTCATCCAGGAGAATACCGAGCGCGACGGCGACAGCGTGCGCGTCCTCGAAGGGGCGCGGCGCGGCCGCTACGTGCGCCCCGACGGGCTCGATTTCCGCGACGGCGAGGTATTGCTCGAACCCGGCCGGCGGCTCACCGCCCGCGACGTCGGCCTGCTCGCGGCGATGAACCGGCCATGGCTCTATGTGCATCGCCGGCCGCGGATCGGCATCATGTCGACGGGCGACGAGATCGTCATGCCGGGCGAGCCGATCGGCCCGCACCAGATCGTCAGCTCGAACGCATTGGCGCTCGCCGCCTTCGTCGCTGCCTGCGGCGGGCTGCCGCTGTCGGTCGGCAATGCGCCGGACGACCCCGAGGCGCTGCGCCGCATGGCGGCGGCGACGCGCGGCGTTGACATGCTGGTGACGACGGGCGGGGTTTCGGTCGGCGAGCACGATCTGGTGCGCGACGCACTCGGCGCGGACGGGCTCAAGCTCGATTTCTGGCAGATCGCGATGCGGCCGGGAAAGCCGCTGATGGTCGGCCGCTACCAGGGGACGCCGATGCTGGGATTGCCCGGCAACCCGGTCTCGACCTTCGTCTGCGCGCTCCTGTTTCTGAAGCCTGCACTGGCGCGCCTTTCCGGCGAGATCGAGCGCGAGGAACCGATGCCGGCGGCGCGTCTCGCCATGCCGCTCGGCGCCAACGACCGGCGCCAGGATTACCTGCGCGCGCGCCTCTCGCGGGCCGCAGACGGCGCGCTCGAAGTCGCGCCGTCCGAGGTGCAAGACAGCTCGATGATGCGGGTTCTGGCGACGGCCGATTGCCTTGTCCTGCGGCCGCCGCAGGCGCCGCCCGCGGCGGCCGGGACGATGGTCCCGATCATCCCGTTCCCGACCGGGACCTTGCCGATCTAGCCACCTTGCGCGCGGCGCGGCGGTTTTGCGCGCGGCAGACGGATCGCGACGCAAAAGCCCGACGCGGTGTCGGGCTCCAGCGTCACCTCGCCGCCATGCGCGCGGGCGATCGTGCGGGCAATGTGGAGGCCGAGCCCAGTGCCGGCGTGCTCATGGCCCGACGAGCGGCTGCGGTAGAACGGTTCGAACACGCGTTCGCGCTCTTCGGGCGGAATGCCGACGCCGGGATCGCAGACCGCGATCGTCAGTTCGTCGGCGTCGTCTTCGAGGCGGATCGTCGCCCTGCCGCCATATTTGACGGCATTGTCGACGAGGTTGGTGATGCAGCGCCGCAGCTGCTGCGCGTTGCCGCAATAGGGTTCCCGGGCGGCGCCGGAAACGGCGACGTCCCAACCCATCTCTTCGCCGTCGATGCGAATGCTTTCGACCAGCGCCGTCATGTCGAACTGCGCCCAATCGCGTTCCGATCCGACCCCGTGCAGATAGTCGAGGGTCGCATCGACCATCCGTCCCATCTCGCCGAGATCGCCGATCAACCGGTCGCGATGCCGGCCTTGCGGCATCAGCTCGGCGCGCAGGCGCAAGCGGGTGATGAAGGTCTTGAGGTCGTGCGACAACGCCGCCAACATCGCCGCCCGCTCGCGGACATATTCCTGCAGCCGCAGCTGCATGACGTTGAGCGCGCGCGCCGTCGTGCGGATTTCCTGGGGGCCGCTCTCCGCCAGCGGTACGCGGTCGAGGTTCTGGCCGAGCGCCAGCGCCGCCCGCGCCATCTTCTTCATCGGACTGGTGACCCAGCGGACGGCGACGAGCAGCAGCGCGAGGACGATCGCGAGCATGATCAACAGCTTCGGCAGCAAGACGTAGAGCCGGGTTATGTGCTCGTAGGGCAGCGGCGCCGAAAACCTGACCCAGCTGCCGTCGTGCAGCCGGACATGCGTCACGAAGTCGAAGCCGCGCGGCGCCAGATAGAACAGCTGCAGAGTCAGGTAGCGGTCTAGAGCGTTCTCGGGAGCATCGGAAAAGAACGGCGCGCGGCCGCCGGCCGACCGCTTGCTGAGGTGAATGATGACCTGTATGGGCCAGCCCGGGCCGAGTTGGCGCCGCAACAGGGCCTGAAAGGCGCTGGCATAACGTTTCTGGGACGCGTCCTGCGCCAAGTCCGGCTTGGCGGAGAGCTTGACGCTCAACCGCCGACTCGATAAGCGGGCGACGATTCGCGCCCTATCCTCGGGGGGTACCGCGTCGAGCGCGTTGGCGATGTCGGCGATCTGCTCCGCCGCCTGCAGCGTCGTGCTTCGATAGAAGGCCCGGCCGCGATCGAAAAGATTGACGGCAAAGCTGAGCAGTTGCGCGAGCAGCAGGCCCAGCAGCAGCACGGCGACCATGCGTGCTGCCAAGGTTCGCGGCAGCAATCGCATTCAGTCGTGCCGCTCGACATCCGCCGCCAGGACATAACCGGCGCTGCGGATCGTCTTTATGAGGCGCGGCTCGCGGCCGCTGTCGCCGAGGCGCTGACGCAGCTGGCTGACGCGCACGTCGATGCTGCGGTCGAAGGGGCCGGCTTCGCGGCCGTGGCAGCGTTCGATCAGCTGGTCGCGGCTCAGCACCGTGTGCGCATTTTCGAGAAAAATCACCAGCAGCTGGAACTCCGAGGCGGCTAGCGGAACGAGCACTCCCTCGGGCGACAGGAGCTGGCGCCGCGGCAGGCTCAATTCCCACCCCTCGAACGAATATCCACGTGGCGTGCCGGCGCCTCGATCCTTGCCGCCGGCGCGCCGCAGCACGCCGCGGATGCGGGCGAGCAGTTCGCGCGGCTCGAAGGGTTTCGTGACATAATCGTCCGCCCCCAGCTCCAGCCCGCGCACCCGCTCGTCGCTGCGACCCTTTGCCGTCAACATGATGATCGGGATGTCGCCCTGTGCGCGAATCCAGCGGCACAGCGAATAGCCGTCTTCGCCGGGCAGCATCAGGTCGAGGACGATCAGATCGACCGAGGAGCGGCGCAGCGCTTCCCGCATGGCGCGGCCTTCCGCCGCCGGGGTCGCACGAAAGCCGTTGCGCTCCAGGTACTCCACCAATAAACCGCGAATGCCGTCGTCGTCGTCAACGATCAAGATGCGGGCTGTCATGGTCTTCCGCGGCGAACCGTTACGGTCCTATTTTACATCGATTTCGAGAGATATTGAGGGGCTCCTTACACTTCCTTACAATTCTCCGGACTCTGCTGATATTACCCTTACAGTTCCAGGATCTAATGCAGCGATCGGGCGGCCGGAATCCTGCGCCGCCCGATGTAGCGTAATGCCAAGGAGTATATCATGAAGGCACCGTTTATCGCCGCCGCCATCGCCATCCTGGGCTTTTCGATTCCGGCGTTCGCCGACTGCAGCAAGACCCACCCGCAGGCGCTCTCCGCGTCGAGCACGGTCGTCGCGCAAGCATCGGACAGCAGCGGCTCGACCCCGAAGCCCGACGAGGGCGATCAGCAGAACGACGACGACGACAACTGAACCGGCTGAACCGCAGTCGGGAGGCGGCGGCGCGTCGCCGCCGCCCTTTTTTCGGTTGCTGTCGCGCTTGACGGCAGCGGCGAACTAAAGTAGAACGGACCTCGGCGTTTAGCATTTGTTCCGCGACGCGCCCGGAGGTTCTCATGCTGACCAAGAAGCAGCGCGAGCTGTTGCTGTTCATCAATCAGAGGCTGACCGCGACCGGCGTATCGCCGTCTTTCGACGAAATGAAGGATGCGCTGAGCCTCAGGTCGAAATCGGGAATTCATCGGCTGATCGGCGGCCTCGAGGAGCGTGGCTTCATTCGCCGGCTGCCGCATCGGGCGCGGGCGCTCGAAGTCTTGAAACTGCCCGAGGAAAGCGCCGCCGGCGGCGAGCGCGGCCGCTTCTCGCCGACCGTCATCCGCGGCGATTTCAAGGCGCAGCTTCCCGGCACCCCCGTCGCCGGCGATGCCGAGGCCGTCGACCTGCCGCTCTACGGCCGAATCGCTGCCGGCACCCCGATCGAAGCGCTGCGCGACCAGAGCCAGACGGTCGGTGTGCCGGCGACCTTGCTCGCCCGCGGCGGCGAGCATTACGCGCTCGAAGTGGCGGGCGACAGCATGATCGACGCCGGCATCTTCGACGGCGACACGGTCGTCATCCAGCGCGCCGACACCGCCGAGAACGGCTCGATCGTCGTGGCCCTGATCGACCGCACCGAGGTGACGCTGAAGCGGCTGCGACGGCGCGGCGCCTCGATCGCCCTCGAGCCGGCGAACAAAGCCTATGAAACGCGCATCTTCGGGCCCGACCGCGTCGAGGTCCAGGGCCGGCTGGTCGGACTGCTGCGGCGCTATTGAAGGCGCTCGCGCCGACCCCTGTGACGGCGCCATTCTCTTCCGTCATTGCCGCCTGCCGCGCTCCGGCTCTACTCTGGGCTGCGGAGTGGGGCGGGAGGACGATAGCGGGAGGAGGCGATGCTGGGATTGATGTCGGAGCGGCCGCTGCTCATATCGGCCATCATCGACCACGCGGCCACCTATCACGGCGACATCGAAATCGTCTCGCGTACCGTCGAGGGACCGATACATCGCTACACCTACCGCGACGCCGAGCGGCGCGCGAAGCAGCTCGCCCGCGCGCTGTTGCGGCTCGGCATCGCCCCCGGCGACCGCGTGGCGACGCTGGCCTGGAACGGCTACCGGCATTTCGAGCTGTATTACGGCATCTCCGGCATCGGCGCGGTGTGCCACACGATCAACCCGCGGCTCTTCGACGAGCAGATCGTCTATATCGTCAACCATGCCAAGGACCGCCTGCTGTTCGTCGATTCGACGTTTCTGCCGCTCGTCGCTCGGCTCGCTTCACAATTCCCGCGCGATTGCCGCGTCGTGTTGATGAGCGAGGGCGAGGTGCCGGCAAAGCTGCCGATTTCGGCCCGTTACGAGGAACTGCTCGCCGCCGAGGACGGCGATTTCGCCTGGCCGGAATTCGACGAGCGCACCGCGGCCGCGCTCTGCTACACCTCCGGCACGACCGGCCGGCCGAAGGGAGCGCTCTACAGCCACCGTTCGACGGTGCTGCACGCCTACGCCATCTCGCTGCCGGACGCGATCGGGATCTCGGCCCATGACGTCGTCTGCCCGATCGTGCCGCTGTTCCATGCCTGCGGCTGGGGCGTCCCGTATGCGGCGCCGATGAACGGCGCGAAGCTGGTGATGCCGGGGCCGAAGGTCGACGGGGCGAGCCTGTTCGAGCTTTTCGAGAGCGAGGCCGTCACCTACAGCCTCGGCGTGCCCACGGTCTGGCTCGGCTTCGAGGCCTATCTTTCCTCGACGGGAGCGAAGACCTCGACCCTGCGCCGCCTGCTCTCGGGCGGCTCGGCGGTGGCGCCGGCGATGATCGAAGCTTTCGAGCGGCACGGCATCGACATCCGCCAGGGCTGGGGCATGACCGAAATGAGCCCGCTCGGCACCACGGCGGCGTTCAAGAGGAAGCATCTCGGCCTCGGTCGCGAGGCTCAGAACGCGATAAAGGCGAAGCAGGGACGCCCCGTTTTCGGGGTCGAGATGAAGCTCGTCGACGACGAAGGCCGCTCGCAGCCGCATGACGGCACTTCAATGGGCGAGCTTCTGGTGCGGGGCCCCTGGATCGTCAGCGGCTATTTCGAAGACGAGGAAGCGAGTCGCGCGGCGGTCGAGGAGGACGGCTGGTTTCACACCGGCGACATGGCGACGATCGACCCGGAGGGCTATCTGCAGATCACCGACCGACGCAAAGACGTGATCAAGTCGGGCGGCGAATGGATCAGCTCGATCGACCTCGAAAACGCGGCGATTGCGCATCCCGATGTCGGCGAGGCCGCGGTCATCGCCATTCCGCATGCGCGCTGGGGCGAGCGGCCGCTCTTGATCGTCGCGCCGCGGCCCGGCCGGCACCCGCAACGCGACGAGGTGATCGAGTTCCTCGGCGCGCGCTTTCCCCACTGGATGCTGCCCGAGGATGTCGTCACTCTCGAGGAGATCCCGCACACCGCGACCGGCAAGATCATGAAGACGAAGCTGCGCGAGCTGTTCGCTGGGCATCGCCTGCCGACTGCGACGGCCTCTCACCCCGACCCTCTCCCCGCGGGCGGCGGCAGAGAGAGACCCGCATAGCCGGAGGGCGAGGGGCACGAGCAAGGATTGCTTCGTCCCCGACCGGCCCCATTTGCCCGACATGACCGTCGTCGTCCGCTTCGCCCCCTCCCCGACTGGCTTTCTGCACATCGGCGGCGCCCGCACGGCGCTGTTCAACTGGCTCTTCGCGCACCATCACGGCGGCCAATTCCGCTTGCGCATCGAGGACACCGATCGCGTCCGCTCTAGTCCGGAGGCCGTGGCGGCGATCATCGACGGCCTCGAATGGCTCGGGCTTTCCTGGGACGGCGAGATCGTCCACCAGTTCGCACGCGCCGGCGCGCACGCGGCGGCGGCGCGCCGGCTCATCGAGATGGGCCGCGCCTACTACTGCTATTGCACGCCCGAGGAACTGGCGGCGATGCGCGAGAAGGCGCGCGCCGAGGGGCGCTCGGTGCGCTACGACGGCACCTGGCGCGACCGCGACCCCGCCGAGGCGCCACCCGGCGTCAGGCCGGCGATCCGCCTGAAGGCGCCGCAGGAAGGCTCGACGACGATCCGCGACCATGTGCAGGGCGAGGTCACGGTGTCGAACAGCGAGCTCGACGACCTCATCATCCTGCGCGCCGACGGCACCCCGACCTATAATCTGTCCGTCGTCGTCGACGACCACGACATGGGCATCACGCACGTCATCCGCGGCGACGACCATCTGAACAACGCCTTCCGCCAAACGCAGATTTATCGCGCGCTCGACTGGCCGGCGCCGGAATTTGCGCATGTGCCGCTGATCCACGGCCCCGACGGCGCGAAGCTGTCGAAGCGGCACGGCGCGCTCGGGGTCGAGGCCTATCGCGACATGGGATATCTCCCCGAGGCGCTGCGCAACTACCTCTTGCGCCTCGGCTGGAGTCACGGCGACGACGAGATCATCTCGACCGAGGAGGCGATAGGCTGGTTCGACATCGACGCGGTCGGCCGCGCCCCGGCTCGCTTCGATTTCGCCAAGCTCGACAGCCTCAACGGACATTACATCCGCGAGGCGCAGGACAGCCGCCTCGTCGCACTGATCCTGCCGCGCCTCGAGGAACGCCTCGGCCGGCCGCTCGACGAGCCGTCCCGCGGGCGCCTTTTGCGGGCGATGCCGAGCCTCAAATTACGCCCTAAGACGCTCGTCGAATTGGCCGGCAATGCGCTCTTCTATGTCCGGCCGCGGCCGATCCCGATCGAGGACAAGGCGGCGCGGTTGCTGACGGCGGAAGCGCTGAACCTGCTGCGCGGGCTCGCCGCCGAGTTGACGCAGCCGCCGTGGCGGGCCGAGGCGCTCGAAGCGGCAGTGCGCGCGTATGCTGCGGCGCACCAGAAACGGCTCGGCGATGCGGCGCAGCCGCTGCGGGCGGCGCTGACGGGCTCCCTCGCCTCGCCCGGTCTCTTCGAGTTGATGGAGATTCTGGGCCGCGAGGAATGCCTCGGGCGGATCGCCGACGCACTCGCAGGCTAGCTCCCCTCCCCGCTCGCAGGCGAGGGTTGGGGCGGGGCTTCATCTCGCGCTTGCGAAATATGGCGGTAGTTTGATAATCGCGCTGCGGCGGCTTATGTTCCGGGCGAGCGGCCGCCGCGGGCAGAGATGGAGGTAGGGCGATGGACGGCAACAACATGACGACCGGGACGATGACGCTCACCGACAATTCGACCGGCAAGTCGATCGAACTGCCGGTGCTCGGCGGCACGATCGGACCGAAGGTCATCGACATCCGTAAGCTCTACGCGCTGAACGGGCATTTCACCTACGACCCGGGGTTCATGGCGACCGCCGCCTGCCGTTCGAGCATCACCTTCATCGACGGCGACGAAGGGATCCTGCTCTATCGCGGCTACCCGATCCAGGAACTCGCCGACAACAGCGATTTTCTCGAAGTCGCCTATCTGCTGCTCAAGGGCGAGTTGCCGGACGCCAAGGAAAAGGAGCAGTTCGTCCACGACATCACGCACCACACGATGGTGCACGAGCAGATCACCACCTTCTTCCGCGGCTTCCGGCGCGACGCGCACCCGATGGCGGTGCTGTGCGGGGTGGTCGGCGCGCTCTCTGCCTTCTACCACGACTCGACCGACATCCACGACCCCTACCAGCGGATGGTCGCCTCGCATCGCCTCATCGCCAAGATGCCGACGATCGCCGCCATGGCATTCAAGTACTCGCTCGGACAGCCTTTCATCTATCCGAAGAACTCTCTCGGCTATGCCGAGAATTTTCTGCACATGGCGTTCGCCGTGCCGTGCGAGGACTACAAGGTCAATCCCGTCCTCGCCAAGGCGATGGACAAGATCTTCATTCTGCATGCGGATCACGAGCAGAACGCCTCGACCGCAACGGTGCGCAACGCCGGGTCGAGCGGCGCCAACCCCTTCGCCTGCATCGCCGCCGGCATCGCCTCGCTGTGGGGACCGGCGCATGGCGGCGCCAACGAGGCGGTGCTCAAGATGCTGCGCCGCATCGGCAACAAGTCGAACATCAAGGAATTCCTCAGCCATGTAAAGGACAAGGACGCGCACGAATTGCTGTTCGGCTTCGGCCACCGCGTCTATAAGAATTACGATCCCCGCGCGCATGTGCTGCGCGACAGCTGCCATCAGGTATTGAGCGAGCTCGGGATCAAAGACGATCCGCTCCTCGACCTGGCAATGGAGTTGGAGAAGATCGCGCTCAACGACGATTACTTCATAAAGCGGAAGCTGTACCCGAACGTCGACTTCTATTCGGGAATTATCCTGCAGGCGATGGGCTTCCCGACCTCGATGTTCACGGTGCTGTTCGCGATCGCCCGCACGGTCGGCTGGGTGGCGCAGTGGACCGAGATGATCGAGGATCCGGATTCGAAGATCGGCCGCCCGCGCCAGCTGTTCACCGGCTCGGTCGAGCGCCATTACGTGCCGATCGCGCGACGCGGCTGAGGCTGCCCGCCGATACCCCGAGAGACGCCGGCTCGCAGCCGCTCACCCTCCCGCCGGCGCGGGTCTTTCCCCCTTCGCGTACGCGAGGAGCGGGCCGGAGTAAGGGGCCGTCGCCGGCGATGCGCCTTCGCGTAACAGCCATTCCCTGCCGGCTGAGCCGGAGGTTGCCGTTTTTCTACGGCTGGGTCGTCCTCACCTGCTTGTGCTGCGCCGGCTTCTCGCGCCAGGCCGCCTCGGTCGCGACGCTCTCGGTCTTTGTCGAGCCGCTGACCCATGCCTTCGGCTGGTCGCGGGCCGCGCTGTCGGGCGCGGTCTCGCTCGGCGGCCTGTTGGCGGCGGTCGCCGCGCCGATGATCGGCCCGGCGCTGGACCGGCGCGGCGCGCGGCTGGTTCTGTGCCTCGCGGTCCTCGGCACCGGGGTCGCCACGATGCTGCTCTCCCTGAGCCGCTCGCTTTTCGAGTTTTACCTCTTCTACTGCATCGCCCGGATGAGCTGGGCGGCGCCGTTCGACCTCGGCATCTATGGCGCTCTCAACAACTGGTTCATGGCCCGCCGCGCCTTCGTGACCTCGGTCGCCACCTTGGCGCAGATGGCGGGGCTCATCGCAATGCCGCTGATCGCCGAGGCCGCGATGCTCGCGGCCGGCTGGCGGGCGGGTTGGCTGGCGATCGGCTCGCTGGTGCTGGCGGTCGGGTTTCTCCCGGTTTTGCTGTTTCTCGCGCGCCGCCCGGAGGATCTCGGCCAATTCCCCGACGGCGCCGACCCGGCGGTCGCCCGCGCGGAACGCCGTCGCGACGCAGCGGCGCCGTACGAGCCCGATTTCTCGCGGCGCCAGGCAATCGCCACCCCGTCTTTCTGGCTGCTCTTGCTCTTTACCGTGCTCGTCTATCCGGTCCAGGCGGGGGTGAGCCTGCACCAGGCACCTTATCTGATCGAGCGCGGCATCGCCCCGGCGATCGCCGCAACTGTCGTCAGCACCTTTTCCCTGATGTCGGCGGTGGCGAGCCTCGCCTGCGGGTTTCAGCCTAGGTCGCTGCCGATCCGCTGGTCTCTGGCATTGACCGGCGCCCTGCTCTTCGCCGCGGTCTTCGCGATGTTGCACGTATCCACCGCGGCGGAAGCGTATCTGGCGGCATCGCTCTTCGGGCTCGGCATCGGTGGGATTCTGACGCTGCTGCCGGTCGCCTGGGCCGATTATTTCGGCCGCGCCAGTTTCGGCGCGATCCGCGGCGTCGTGTTGTCGGCGCAGGTTCTGGCGCAGGCGGCGGGACCGCTGCTCTCCGGCGCGTTGCGCGATTGGACCGGCAACTACCGTCTGTCGCTCGAATGCTTTGCCGTCCTGGCGTGCCTCAGCGTTCCGGCGGCACTGGCGGCGGCCCGGCCAAGGACGCGGCCGTCACGTGCCTGAGGCTTACGGCCGCTGGATCAGCTCGATGCGGTAGCCATCCGGGTCTTCGATGAAGGCGATGACAGAGCCGCCATGCGCCATCGGCCCGGCCGGCCGCGGGATCTTGACGCCGGCGGCGGCAAGCCGCTCGCAGGCCTTGTAGACGTCGGGGACGGCGACCGCCAGATGGCCGAAGGCAGTGCCAAGCTGATAGGGCTCCTTCTGGTCCCAGTTGTGCGTCAGCTCGATGACCGTGTTGTCGGCCTCGTCGCCATAGCCGACAAAGGCGAGCGTGAACTTGCCGGTCGGGTAGTCGCGTTGGCGCAACACCTTCATGCCCAGCTGCTCGGTATAGAATTTCAGCGACGCGTCGAGATTCTTGACGCGGATCATCGTGTGCAGAAAGCGGAACTTGTCGCTATCGGGCATCGGCTCAGCTCCTTTCATCTCGCCGCGGCGCGCGCGGCGATAATCTCGAGGACCCGGTCGGCGGCCGCGAGGCTTGGCGATCTGCCGTCGCCTCTGAGCCGCCTGATCGCCTCATCATAACCATCTTGGTGCGCGGCGCGAACCCGCTCGTCGGACGCCAGTTCGATCAGCGCGGCACACAGGCGCTCGGGCGTGCAGTCGGGCCCGAGCAATTCCGGGACGAGCGGCATTTCGAGCACGAGGTTGACGAGATTGACCTGCCGCACCTTCAGGACGCGCTTCAGCAGCGCCTCTGTCAGCGGGTTGAGGCGGTAGGCGACGACCATCGGCAAGCGGGCCATCGCGAGTTCGAGCGCCACCGAGCCCGAGGCGGCGAGCGCCACGCGGCTCGCAGCAAAGGCGTCGTATTTGTCGGCCAGCCCCTCGACGACGATCGGCCGGGACGGCCAGCCGCGCACCCCCTCCCTGACTGGTTCGGCCACTGTCGCGACGGTCGGCACGACGGCGCGCAGCGGACCGACCGCCGCCTCGAGCCGGCGCAGCGCGGCGCCGAAGATCGGCAACAGGCGAGCGATCTCGCCGCCGCGACTGCCGGGCAATACGGCGACCAGCAACTCGTCCCGGCCGAGCCCGTGCTGCGCACGGAAACGTTCGCCATCGCCGCAGTCGGCGCCGCTCTCGACGATCGGGTGCCCGACATGGCTGCAGGCGAGCCCGACCTGCTCGAAATAAGGCGGCTCGAACGGCAACAGCGCGAGCAGATGGTCGTACCAGCGCGCCATCCGGCGGGCCCTGCCGCTGCGCCACGCCCACACCATCGGCGCGACATAGTGAATGAGCGGCAGGCTCGCGCCATGCCGCCGCAGCCGATGCGCGATGCGCCAGCTGAAACCGGAACTGTCGATCGTCACCACCGCGTCCGGGCGCAACTTCTCGATCGCCGCGACGGTTTCGCGCACACGCCGCAGGATCAGGGGGGCGCGCGGCAGCACCTCGGCGACGCCGATGACGGCGAGATCGCCGAGCGGCACGAGGCTCGTCAGACCCTCGTCGGCCATATGTTCGCCGCCGACCCCGGCGATCCGCAGCCGTCCGGCTGTGCGCTCGCGCAGCGCTGCGATCAGCGTGGCGCCGAGGCGGTCGCCCGAAGGCTCGCCCGCCACGAAAAATACGAACGGACCGGCCCCTTCGCCCATCAGAGGACGACGCCGACCACGAACAGCCCGTGGCGGTCGGCGAGCTCGCGCACTTCGTCCCGATCGAGGACGATCGTCGAGCCGGTGCCGACCGCGATCCCGCGCAGCCCCGCCTCGGCCGCCAGGACGACGGTGCGCGGGCCGATCGTCGGGCGGTCGACGCGCGCTTCCTGTCCCGGCTTCTCGAACTTGACGAGAACGCCGCCGGCACCCGGCCGCGCCAGCGAGGCGCAGCGCCTAATCAGCTCGTCGGTTCCCTCGCTCGCCTCGACGCCGAGCACGAAGCCATGCTGCACGACGGCCGCTTGCCCAATATCGCGCGCGCCGAGGCCGCGGGCGACCGCAACGCCCTGTGCAATATCGGCCGCCGCCTGCGCGTCCGGGCTGAAGGCGCCGAGCGGACCCGGTGGCATCTCGCTGATCGCCATCAGCTCATGCGCGCCGATCACGCGAAAGCCCTCGCGCTCGAGTTCCGTGACGACCGCCGAGAGGAGCCCATTATCGCCGAGCGCGCGATAGCCGATGCGTGCGAGAAGCCGCGCCGCGCGCCAGTCGGGGCGCAGCGCGGCGAGCGAGGGGCGCCGCACGCCACCCGCCAGGACCAGCTCCTCGACCCGATTCTCGCGCAACAACGAGAGCCCTGCCGCCGCGGCGCCGAGCCGGCACCAGGCATGCGGCACGTCGCGCACGGTCTCCGGCTCCGCCGCGTCCTTGAGGGCGAGCACGAAGACCTCTCGCCCCATCGCCCGACAATGCTCGATGAGCCGGCGCGGCAGCGCGCCGGCGCCGGCGATGATGCCGAGCCTAGGGGCCATTTCCCTCTTTCGGCTGGCAGAAGGCGCGGCTCGAATCGGCGCGGATGAACTTGATGATGTCGTCAACCGGCCGCACGCCCTTGAATTTGTGGGACGTCTCGTCGACCCGTTCGAGCAGCGTGCCCTCCGCGCCGAACAGCACCTGATAGGCGCTACGCAATCCCTGGATGTCGTCGCGGGTGAAGCCGCGGCGCTGCATGCCGACGATGTTGAGTCCGGTCAGCCGCGCCCGCTCGCCCATGACCTGTCCATAGGGGATGACGTCGCGTTCCACTCCCGACATGCCGCCGATCATCGCGTGCCGGCCGATGCGCACGAACTGGTGAACCGCGCACAGCCCGCCGAGGAAGGCATGCTCTTCGACGATCACGTGGCCGGCGAGCGTCGCGTTGTTCGCCATGATCACGTGATCGCCGATCTGACAGTCATGCGCAATGTGAACGCCGACCATGAACAGGCAATCGTCGCCCACTCGCGTCACCAGGCCGCCGCCGGTCGTTCCCGGATTCATCGTCACGTATTCGCGGATCCGGTTGTTGCGGCCGATAACGAGCGCGGAATCCTCGCCGCGATATTTGAGGTCCTGCGGTTCGAGCCCGATCGCGGCGAACGGGAAGATGCGGGTCCCCGCGCCGATCGCGGTGCGGCCGTCGATGACGACGTGCGCCGCGATCCGTACGCCCGGCCCGAGCGCTACCCGCTCGCCGATCACCGAATAGGGCCCGACGACGACATCCTCGGCCAGCATCGCCCCCGGCGCGACGATGGCCGTAGAGTGGATCTGCGGCATTCGCGGTCCGCCTATTCGTTGAGGATCATCGCGGCGAAGACCGCTTCGGCCATCAGATTGCCGTCGACTTTCGCCTCGCCTTCGAACTTCCAGACGGTGCCGCGGTGGCGTTGCTTCGCGACATGCACGTGCAGGCAGTCTCCGGGAAAGACCGGGCGGCGGAACCGGGCGCTGTCAACGCTCATAAAATAGACGAGCTTGCCCTCGGCCTCGGCGCCGAGCGTGTGCACGACGAGAACGGCGGCGGTTTGCGCCATCGCCTCGATGATCAGGACCCCCGGCATCACCGGCCGGGCCGGAAAGTGGCCCTGGAAATAATGCTCGTTGATCGAAACGTTCTTGATGCCGGTGGCGCGCGAATTCGCCACCGCATCGACCACTTTGTCGATCATCAGAAACGGGTGACGGTGCGGGATCATCCGCATGATCTGCTGGACGTCGAACTCGGCGATCCGGGTATCGGCGCAGGCCGGCTCGATCATCGTCCGTCCTTTTTCCTGGCGAGACGTTGTAACAAGGCCGTCTGCCGCATGAACTCCATCAGCGGAACCGCCGGACTGCCGCAAACCGTCGTGCCCGCGGGAACATCGCGCATGACGCCGCTGTTGGCGGCGATCCGCGCCCCGCTGCCGATATGCAAATGTCCGGCAAGCCCTCCCTGGCCTCCGACCATGACGAAATCGCCGAGCCTCGTGCTGCCGGCGATGCCGACTTGTCCGGCGAGAACACAGCCGCGACCAAGGACGACGTTGTGCCCGATCTGCACCAGATTATCAATCATCGAGCCGGCGCCGATCACCGTATCGGGCCCCGAGCCGCGGTCGATCGTGGTGTTGGCGCCAATATCGACATCGTCGCCGATGATGACCCGTCCGAGCTGCGGGATCTTGACCGGGCCCTCCCGGTCGGGAGCGAAACCGAACCCAGGCTGTCCGATGCGCACGCCGGGATGCAGCACGACCCGCGCACCCAACAGGCAATGGCTGAGGGTGACGTTGGCGGCGATATGGCAATCGTCGCCGATCTCCACCGCGGCGCCGACAACGCTGTTGGCGCCGATCCGGCAGCGCGCCCCGAGGCGCGCCCCCGCCTCGATCACGACATTGGCGGCGATGTCGCAATCCGGCGGCACCACCGCCGACGGGTCGATCAAGGACGAGGCTGAGTGGCGCGGTGCAACCGGCCGCGCCGGGTAGAACGCCTGCGCCGCGCGTGCATAGGCCTTGTAGGGCTGGGGCGAGACGAGCACGGCCATGCTCGGCGGCGCCTCGGCGGCGGCGCGCTCGTCGGCCAAAGCGGCGCCAGCCCGCGAGCGCACGAAGGCGCCGAGATACTTGCGGTTTTCAAGAAAGCTCAGATCGTCCGGGCCCGCGGTCTCGAGCGGCGCCACGTCGCGGCACACCCGGCCGCCCTCCTCCGGCCGCAGCAATCGCGCGCCGGTCAATGCCGCGAGGGCGTCAAGCGTGAATGGCCCCGCCCGCTCGAAGAAGCGCGAATCCGCCATCGCTCGGCATTCGCGGGCGCGCTACCTGCGCCGCGGCTTGAGAGCCGGCGTGTGCGGCACGCTGGCGGCGGCCGTCGCCGGCGGCAAGGTCGGGGTGACGAAGGTGACTTTCACCGATGGTAAATCCTTGTCCAGCTGTTGCAGGACCTCGTCCGTGACATCGAATTTCTTGTCGAAAAGCACGAGATCGCTGCGCTGAAAGACGAGGTTCGCCTGCCGCTGTTTTGCGATGTCGGCGATGATCTTGAGCATCGCCGTCTGGATTTTGGTGAACGCGTCGGCGTTCGATTTTTCGAGTGTCGCGCGCTTGCCCTCGACGTTGCGATTGAGGGCCGTCACCTTCTGCTGAAATTCACGGCCTTTCTTGCTGAGAGCCGCCGCGCTGAGCTTCGACTGTTCACGCTGCAAAGCGTCCTGCTCGGTGTGCAGCACCTGCTCCTGATGGGCGATCTCCTTGCGGTACTCGGCGCCCTTCGCTTCGATCTGCTTGCGCACCATTAGCGCCGCCTTCGACTTCTGCAGCAGCGTCTGAATATCGACCACCATGACCCGCAGGTTCTGCGGCACTGCCGGCGTCGCCGCTGGCGCGGGCGCGGCCGCGGGCGCGGCCGCGGGGGTTTGCGCCGCCGCCCGCGCCGGATGCTGTAGCGGACCCGCCAGCAGCGGCAAAATAATCGCCGCCGCGGCGACCATCACGCGGCGAATGCACGACATTGACATTAGAACCTCGTGCCGAAACTGACCCGGAAAAGCTGCGTCTTGTCGAACGGCTCCCGCTTGATGGGGTATGCGACATCGAGCCGGATGGGCCCCACCGGCGATTTCCACGATACCCCGACGCCCGCGCTGACGCGAACCGCCGCCGAGTCCTGGATTTGCGGTTGCACCCCGTTCGTCGTCACGAGCTGCGCCGGCGTCAGCAGCAGGTGCTCCTGATCGTTCGAAAACAGGCTGCCGAAATCGCTGAAGACGCGCCCGCTGAGGCCGAGTTCCTTGGGCAGCCCGAGCGGCACGCCAAGCGAGACTGTGCCGGTATAGTACTTGTTGCCGCCGAGCGCGTCCTGACTGATCGCGTCGCGCGGGCCGATCCCGGCCGTCTCAAAACCGCGCAAATTGTCGCCGCCCACGAAGAAGCGGTTCTGGATCAGCACCGGCTCGCCGCCCCATCCGGCGATTTCGCCCGCTTCGCCTCGAACGCTGAGCACCCACTGCGGCCACACCGAATAGTAATAGCCGGCGTTCACCTTGTTGCGGATGAATTTGACGCCGAAACCGGCGCCGGCAAAATCATTGCCGATCGAGGCATAATATCCGCTCGTCGGGGCTAGACGATTGTCGCGCCGGTCATAAAGCAAAACCTGGCCGATCGACGAGGTGTAGTGGGTCCCTTCCTGCAGGGCGATGAACAACGAGGCCTCGCTCGTGACGTCGGTGATATCGTCCGAGCGCGCCGTGTAGTTCAGCGTCTGCCGCAAATGGTCGGTCAGTTGATAGCCCGCCCGCAGCGACCCGCCGTAGGAGAATTGCTGATAGGGCGGCGTCACGCCGGAAAAGAACGACGAGGTCGGGGCGGTCTTGATCTCGAACAGGTCGAAGCCGGCAGCGAGGTTCTTGTCGAGAAAATAGGGCTCGGTATAGCTAAGATCGACCTGCTGCGCGCGGAACGACAGCACGGTCCCGATCCTGACGTCCTGCCCCTTGCCGAGGAAATTCTTTTCCCGGACGTTGACGTCGACCAGCGGACCGTCAGTCGTCGAAAAGCCGAGGCCGAGCGACAGCGACCCCGTCGACTGCTCCTCGACCTCGACAGTAACGACCGTCTTGTCCGGGGCCGAACCGGGCTTGGTGGTGACGGTGACCTTTTTGAAGAAGGCGAGGTTCTTGAGGCGGTCCTTCGAGCGCTTCAGCTTGGTTGCATTGAACGCATCGCCCTCGACGAGCTGCATCTCGCGGCGGATCACCTTGTCGAGCGTGCGCACGTTGCCGACGATGTCGATGCGCTGGACATAGACGCGCGGCCCCTGTTGCACCTCGAAGGTGATATCGATCGTGTGCGTCTTGCGGTGCCGGCGGATGCGCGGCTTGATATCGACGAACGCGTAGCCGCGATTGCCGAGCGCGTTGGTCAATATCGAGATCGACCGTTCGACCTCGTGCGCGTCGTAATACTGCCCCGGATGGACGCGCAGCAGCGGCAGCACCGCGCTGGCGGGCAGGTGCTTGAGCTTGATATCGACGCCGACCTTGCCGAAGCGATAGCGTTGGCCTTCGTGCAGCGTGAAGGTGATGATGAACCCGTTGCGGCTCGGGGTCAGCTCGGCGACCGCCGATTCCACCTGAAAGTCGGCATAGCCGTGGTTCAAATAAAACTTGCGCAGCAGTTCCTTGTCATAGGCGAGCCTGTCAGGGTCGTAGGAATCGCTCGTCGACAGAAAGCGGTACCAGCGGCTTTCCTTGGTCTCGATGACGCCGCGCAATTCGCCGTCGCCGAACCGCCTGTTGCCGACGAAATTGATGCTCTCGACGCCGGTATAGGAGCCCTCGTTGATCTCGAAGACGAGGTCGACCCGATTTTCCGACAGCTGGATCACCTTCGGATTGACGGTCGCCCCGAAATGCCCGTGCCGACGATAAAGATCGAGAATGCGCTTCACGTCGCTTTGCACCCGGCTGCGGGTATAGACGACGCGCGGCCGCAGCTGGATCTCCGCTCGCAGATCCTTGTCCTCGATCTTGTGGTTCCCCTCGAAGGCGATGCGGTTGATGATCGGGTTTTCCACCACCTTGACGACGAGCGTATCGCCGGCGCGGCTCAGCCTGACATCGGCAAACAGGCCGGTCGCGAACAGCGCCTTCAGCGAGGCGTCGACCTTCTCGTCGCTCCACGGGTCGCCGCGGTGGATGAGAAGATAGGAGAGGATCGTCTCCGGCTCGATGCGCTGGGTGCCGACGATCTCGATGCGGCTGACGGTGCCGCCGGCCGCTTGCGGGCTCGCAGCCGCCTTGCCGACGCCGGCCGCAGGGGGCCGCGGGCGGCCGCCCTGCGCTGCGCATGGCGACACCGACAAGAGAACGAGCCCGGCAATCGCCGCCCATAGCCCGAAATTCAGACAGTGCTGCCGCAACAACGCCCCCCCCGCCCGGTAAGACCGTCCCCTCGGACGTTACGATGGTGTCAGGTCATCAGACCTTTTACAAACTCGACGATGCGAAGGTGGACAAGATCGTTCCAGGTGGCGAACACCATGAGCGTGAGCACCAGAGCCAATCCGATGCGAAAACCGTACTCCTGGGTGCGTGGGCCCAGCGGCTTGCCGCGGATCGCCTCGGCGGCATAGAACAGCAGGTGGCCGCCGTCAAGGACCGGAACCGGAAACAGGTTGATCAGCCCCAGATTGATCGACAGCACGGCGAGGAACCACAGCACGGCAACAAAGCCGCCCTGCGCCACCTCCCCGGACATTTGCGCGATACGCAGCGGCCCGCCGAGTTCGTTCGTGCCGCGGGTGCCGATGATGATCTGCCACATCGCCTTGACGGTCGCCGCCGACAGATGCCAGGTCTCCGCGGCCGCCTGCACCACCGCCTTTCCCGGCCCCTGTTTGACGTAGACGACGCCGCTGTGGCTGATACCGAGAAAGCCGATGCGGTAGCGGTCGCCGAAGCGGTCGGTCATCTCGGTGCGGGCCGGCGTGACGTGCAGCGTCAGCTGTTGCTTGCCGCGCTCGACGACGATCGCGAGCGGCACCCCGGCGTTCGCGCGCACCGCCTCCTGCACATCCTCGAAGCGCGATATCTTCTGCCCGTCGATGCTGCGGATCACGTCGCCCGGACGAATGCCGCCGCGCTCGGCGGCGCTGTTCGCCTGCACCTGCCCGACTTCGGGCGGGGTGAAGGGCTGACCGTAGGTCATGAACAGCGCGGCGAGAACGAGGATGGCGAAGACGAAATTCGCCGCCGGTCCGCCGCTGACGATCGCGGCCCGTTGGCCGAGCCGCTTCGTGTGAAACGCGCTCTCCTGCTCCGCCGCCGACAGACTCCCGAGATCGCCGATCGGCAGCCCCGAGGTCGGATCGCTGTCGCCGAGCATTTTGACGTAGCCGCCGAGCGGGATAATGCTGAATTTCCAGCGCGTCCCGCCGCGATCGCGCCATCCGAACAGCTCCGGCCCGAAGCCGATCGAGAAGACCTCGACCCGCACCCCGTTCCACCGCGCGATCGCGTAATGGCCGAACTCGTGGACGAAGACGAGCACGGTCAGGATCACGAGAAATGGAACGACGTAGGAAAGTCCGTGGTGCAGCAGCCCGATCATTGCGGATCCATGGGTTCGACGACGCGGCGGTTGGCGCGCTGGCCTGACAGGCGTGCGGCAATCTCGCGCCCCACCTTGTCGAAATTGTGGACATCATCGAGCGAATTCAGCTCGCCGAAAGGTGCCATCTCGAGCGTCCGCTCGACGGTCTCGGCGATCTCGAGAAACCCGATACGGCCGTCGAGGAAGGCATGCACCGCAGTCTCGTTGGCGGCGTTCAGCACGGTCGGGCTGCCGCCGCCGCGGTCGAGCGCCTCGCGGGCGATGCGCAGCGCCGGAAACCGGCGCTCGTCGGGCGGCTCGAAGGTGAGCCGGCCGATCGCCGCGAGGTCGAGCCGCGCGGTCGGCGTGGCGATGCGCGCCGGCCAGGCGAGCGTATAGGCGATCGGCGTGCGCATGTCGGGCGGCCCGAGTTGGGCCAGCACCGATCCGTCTCGGTAGGCAACGAGGCTGTGCACGATAGATTGCGGATGCACGACGATGTCGATGCGATCGCCAGGCAGGCCGAACAGATGGTGCGCCTCGATCAGCTCGAGCCCCTTGTTCATCATCGTCGCCGAATCGACCGAGATTTTCGCGCCCATGTTCCAATTCGGATGCGCGACGGCCTGTTTCGGCGTGACCTCGCGCATCGCCTCGAGCTGGCGTTCGCGGAACGGCCCACCGCTCGCCGTCAGAATGATCTTGTCGACGGATTCGCGCTGCGCGAAGTCGAAGCACTGCCAGATCGCGTTGTGCTCGCTGTCGACCGGCAACAGGGTGGCGCCGCAGCGCGCGACCTCCTGCATGAAGAGCGCGCCGGCACAGACCAGAACCTCCTTGTTGGCGAGCGCGACAATGGCGCCGCGGCGGATCGCCGCCAGCGTCGGCTCGAGCCCCGCCGCGCCGACGATCGCCGCCATTACCCAGTCGGCCGGGCACAACGCCGCCTCGACGAGCGCCTGCCTGCCGCTGCCGACCTCGATGCCGCTGCCGGCGAGGCGCTCCTTGAGCGGCCGGTAGAAGGCGGGATCGCCGATCGCCGCGAACCGGGCGCGCAATTTGAGCGCCTGCTCGGCGAGAAGCTCCCAGCTGCGGTTGGCGGCAAGCGCCTCGACCGCAAAGGCCTGCGGGTTGCGGGTCAACAGATCGACGGTGTTCCGCCCGACCGATCCGGTCGAGCCGAGGATCGTGACCCGCCGCACCCCGTCGTCGCGGTCCGCCCGCTCATCGGCCATGGTCACCGCCATAACAGCACGCTCCGCCCGCCGATCAAGGTTAAGAGGGCCACTGTCGGGATAACCGCGAGAAGCCCGTCGAGCCGGTCGAGGAGCCCGCCATGCCCGGGGATCAGGCCGCTCGAGTCCTTGACGCCGAACCGTCTCTTGGCCATCGACTCGGCAAGATCGCCGAACTGCTCGACGATCGCAAGGCCCGCGCTTGTGAGCATCAGCGGTAGCGCCGGGGAGATGCCGAGCAGGCGGGCGGTGAGCCAACCGACGAGGCCCGCCGAGAGCATGCCGCCGAACAGCCCGGACCAGGTCTTGCGAGGGCTCCAGCGCGGCGCGAGTCGCGGTCCGCCGACCAGCCGTCCGGTCGCGTAGGCACCGATATCGGTGGCCCAGACGACGGCAAGGAGCCACAGCAGAGTGGCCCGCCGCGCCTCGGCGTGCGCCAGCCACAGCAGCGCGATGCACGGCAGCCCGACCCACAGCACGCCGGCCGCCGTCCACGGCGCTTCGCCATCGTTCTCGCTCTGCGCCCGCGCCGCCCAGAACACGAGCGCGGCGCCGGCGAGCGCCAGCGCGACGGCAAACACCGAGCGGGTCAAGGCGGCGGCGGCCACCACCGCGACGACGGCGCCGACAAGCACCAGCCCGGCGCCGCCGAAGCGGCGACCGCGTCGGCACAGCCGCCCCCACTCCCAAGCCATCACTGCGGCGGCAGCGGCGGTCAAGATCGGCAGCCAAGGCGAGCCGAACCAGATCGCGGCGATTGGCAGCGGCGCAAGCGCCAGCGCCGAGAGCACGCGCAGCTCGAACGAGCCGCCATCGAGGTTGCTGCGGCTTCCGCTCATCTGCGAAGCCCTCTGCCGTCCTGCCGGTATTTGTCCATCGCCCCTCCCGCTGCGCGGGCCCCTCCCTCTCCCCGCGCGCGGGGAGAGGGTCGGGGTGAGGGGCCGATCCCTAAGCAACGGAGGCTCCGTAACGGCGATCGCGGCCGCAATACTCATCGATCGCCGCCGCCAGATCGGCCTTCGCGAAATCGGGCCACAGCGTCTTCGTGAAGACGAGTTCGGCGTAGGCGCATTGCCACAAGAGGAAATTGCTGATGCGCTGCTCGCCGCTGGTGCGAATGAGCAGATCGGGATCGGGCAGATCGGCGGTGAAGAGGTGGCGGGCGACGCAGGCTTCGTCGATCGCCGAGGCATCGAGCGCGCCCGTCGCGGCTTCGCCTGCGATCATGCGCACCGCGCGCACGATCTCGGCCCGCCCCCCATAGGAAAGGGCGACGGTCAAGTTGATCCCCGAATTATCGTGCGTCAGCGCTTCCGCGCCCTCGATCAGGGCGACGATGTCCTGGGCGAAACGGCGGCGGTCGCCGATCACCCTGAGGCGAACCCCGTTCTTGTGTAAGTCGGCGATCTCGCGATTGAGATAGAGGCGCAGCAACGCCATCAGATCGTCGATCTCCGTCATCGGCCGCTGCCAGTTCTCGGAGGAAAAGCCGAACAGCGTCAGGTACGGAATGCCAAGTTCGCCCGCCGCCCGGACGGCGCGCCGGACCGCCTCGCCGCCTTGCCGGTGCCCGGCGATCCGCGGCAGGCCGCGCGCGCGCGCCCACCTGCCGTTGCCGTCCATGATGATGGCGATGTGGCGCGGCAGCGGCCGCGGCTCGCTCGATGCGCGGGTCACACCTGGAGGATCTCCCGGTCCTTTTGCGCCAGCGCCTCGTCGATGCGTTTGATGTATTCGTCGGTCACGTGCTGCACCTCCTGTTGCAGCCGGCGCGCTTCGTCCTGCGAAATCTCGCCGTCCTTCTCTTCCCGCCGCAACGCCTCGACGCCATCGCGCCGCACGTTGCGCACCGAGACGCGGGCCTGCTCGGAATAGCGGGCCGTGACGCGCGTCAGCTCGCGCCGCCGCTCTTCGCTCAGATCCGGGATCGGGATGCGCATCACCTGCCCCTCGGTCTGCGGATTGAGGCCGAGCCCCGATTCGCGGATCGCCTTGTCGACCGCCTTGACGACGCTGCGGTCCCACACCTGCACGGTGATCATGCGCGGTTCCGGGATGCTGATCGTCGCCAGCTCCTTCAACGGCATCGGATTGCCGTAGGCCGGCACCATGATCGGCTCGACGAGGCTGGTCGAAGCCCTCCCGGTCCTCAGCCCGCCGAACTCCTTGCGCAGGACCTCGATGGCGCCGTCCATGCGGCGGCGCAGGTCCTTCAACAGCGTTTCGCCCTGCATGGCCTATCTTTCTTCTTCGATGATCGTAAAGCGTCCCCGCCCCTGTACGACCTCCGCGAACCCCCCGTTGTCGAATATCGAGAACACGAGGATCGGGATTCGGTTCTCGCGCGCCAGCGAAATCGCCGAGGCGTCCATCACCTGCAGATCGCGCGACAACACCTCCAGATAGTCGAGCCGCTCGAAGCGCCGCGCACCTTCGACGCGGTTCGGGTCGGCGTCGTAGACGCCGTCCACCTTGGTGCCCTTCAAGAGCGCGTCGCAACCCATCTCGGAGGCCCGCAGCGCCGCCGCGGTGTCGGTCGTGAAGAACGGGTTGCCGGTGCCGGCGGCGAAGATGACGACGCGCTTTTTCTCCATGTGCCTGAGGGCCCGGCGGCGGATGAAGGGCTCGCAGATCTCCTGCATCGAGATCGCCGACTGCACGCGCGTGACGACGCCGCGCCGCTCCAGCTCGTTCTGCACGGCAAGCGAATTGATGACCGTCGCCAACATGCCCATGTAGTCCGCCGAGGCGCGCTCCATTCCGACCGCGGCGCCCGACAGGCCGCGGAAGATGTTGCCGCCGCCGATGACGACGCACAATTCGACGCCGAGGGTGTGGACCGAGCGGATTTCCTCGGCGATGCGCGCCACCATCGCCGGGTCGAGGCCGTATTCCCGCGCGCCCATCAGCGCTTCGCCCGAGACTTTGAGCAGGACGCGGCGATATTTGAGATCGGCTGGCATGCGGCTTCTCGCTCAACCCGCTCATCGACCCCCGTGACGGGGCCGTAGAGGATACACCAAAAGCCCGGCCGCGTCGCCCCCGGCGAGAACGAGGCCCACCCGGAACCCGTACTCAGTGCTTGAGCTGGGCGGCGACCTCGGTAGCGAAATCCGGGCGGTCCCCCCGCTCGATCCCCTCGCCGAGCGCGAAGCGGGCAAAGCCGGTGATGCGGATCGCGGCGCCGGCCGATTTCGCGGCGGCCTCGACCACCTTAGCGACTTTGTTCTCTTGGTCGATGACGAAGACCTGCTCCATGAGGACGACCTCCTCATAGAATTTGCGCAGCCGGCCTTCGACCATCTTTGCGACGATCTCCGCGGATTTGCCGCTCGTGCCGGCCTGCTCGCGCAACACGGCGCGCTCGCGCTCGAGCGCGGCCTCGGGGACCGAGGCGATGTCGAGATAGAGCGGCGCGGCCGCCGCCACGTGCATCGCCAACTGCTTGCCGAGCTGCGCCAGAGCCGCCTCGCCCGCCGAGGATTGCAGCGCGACGAGGACGCCGATCTTGCCGAGCCCCGGCCCGAGCGCGTTATGCACATAGGAGAGCGCCGCACCCTGCGGCACCGCGAGCCGCGCCAGCCGCCGGATCACCAGGTTTTCGCCGATCCGCGAAATCAGGTTAGTCAGCTCTTCCTCGACGCTGCGGCCGGTGCCGGGAAACGGCGTCTTTTTCAGCTTTTCGAGGTCGCCCTCGCCGGCGAGCGCAAGTTCGCTAAGACGCCGCACGAAATCCTGGAACTCGCTGTTGCGGGCGACGAAATCGGTCTCCGAATTGACCTCGATGACGGCCCCTGCCGGACCCTTCGTCGCGACCCCGACCAGCCCTTCGGCGGCCACCCGGCCGGCCCGTTTCGCGGCCGCCGCGAGACCCTTCTTGCGCAGCCAGTCGACCGCCGCCTCGATATCGCCGCGACTGTCGTCGAGCGCCTTCTTGCAATCCATCATGCCGGCGCCGGTCTTCTCCCGCAGCTCCTTGACGAGTGCGGCGGTCACCTCGGGCATCGCGTCACCTCATTCTTTCCCGGCGGGCTCGGCCGTCTCGAGCGAGGGCTCGGCGGCCGCCGGCTCGCCCGTATCCTCCTCTGTCGCTTCCGCCGCTTCCACTGCTTCAGCCAGTTCCTCGGCCTCCGGCGCTTCCTCCGGCAGAGCCTCCGGCGCAACCACGGCGCGCGCGCCGATATCGACCCCGGAGGCCGCCAGCTCGGCCTGCAACCCGTCGAGCACCGAGTTCGAGACGAGGTCGCAATACAGATGGATCGCGCGCATTGCATCGTCGTTGCCGGGAATCGGATAGGCGATGCCGTCGGGCGAGGAGTTCGAGTCGAGGATCGCCACGACCGGGATGCGCAGCGTGTTCGCCTCGGCGACCGCGATCGCCTCCTTGTTGGTATCGATGACGAACAGGATGTCGGGCAGCCCGCCCATCTCCTTGATGCCGCCGAGCGCGCGGTCGAGCTTGTCGCGCGCGCGCGTCAGCTCCAACAACTCGCGCTTCGTCAGGCCGGTCTCTTCCTGTTGGACGCGCTCGTCCAATTCGCGCAATCGCCGGATCGAGTTCGAAATCGTCTTGAAATTGGTCAGCATGCCGCCGAGCCAGCGGTAGTTGACGTAATATTGGCCGCAGCGCTTGGCCGCCTCGGCGACCGGCTCCTGCGCCTGCCGCTTGGTGCCGACCAGGAGCGCCCGCCCGCCGCCCGCGACAACGTCGCGGATCGCCTGCAGGCCCTGATGCAGCATCGGCACCGTTTGCTCGAGGTCGATGATGTGGACGCCGTTGCGCACCCCGAAGAGGTAGGGCGACATCTTCGGGTTCCAGCGCCGCGTGTGATGGCCGAAATGCACGCCCGCTTCCAAAAGCTGGCGCATCGTGAAGCTTGGCAACGCCATGACCATTCCTTTTCCGGTTGGGCCGCCGCAGGGGAAATCGAGATCGCTCCCGACACCGGAGCGGCCGTCCATACCGGGTAGGCCGCGACCCTGCGTGAGGTTTCGCGCGCTTACTTACGGTGCGGGCGCTGCTTTGGCAAGGGCGGCGGCGCCTACGCCGCCCGGACGCAGGCGACCGTCGCGCCGGTGATCCGCAGCAGCGCCACCGCGGTCGTTCGAAACACGTGGCTGGACGATCCCGCCGCCGCCCAGATCGGGTCGAGCGCCAGGAGATCCTCGTCGAGCAGCATCAGCGGCGGGTCGCGATGGCCGATGGGGGCAACGCCGCCGATCGCAAACCCGGTCGCCTCGCGCACCCATTCGGCGTCGGCCCGGCCGATTCGTCTGCCGAACGCCGCCTCGACCTTCGCCGGATCGACCCGGTTGGCGCCCGAGGCGATGACGAGGACGGGCCGCGCGCCGGCGCGGAAGACGATCGATTTCGCAATCTGCGCGACCGCGCAGCCGACCGCCGCCGCCGCCTCGGCCGCGGTGCGGGTGCCGGCGGGGAACTGCGCGATCGTGTCCGGGTGCCCGGCCGCGAGGAGCGCGGCGCGCACGCGCTCCACCGAGCCGCCGGTTTCTTTAGCGGAGATGCTCATCTCCCTGGATCACACCTGCCTTCAGGCAACGACGCGGCATACCGCAGCGCCCGGATGTGGCGAACAAGGAGCGCATTCCCGTGATCCACAACAGGATGGCGACTACGAACTCTCCATAGATTAATATCCCTATCCGGTTAGCACAGGTTGTCAGGTAGCTTCCTCGGCATCTGGGCGTACATAGCCTAAACGGCTCATCAACCGCTGTTGAATTACACCGATCTGAGCGGCTTTCGCTCTTGCCGTAAAGCCGAGCGCGGCCTGCGGGAACATCAAGAGCCACAGCACGATGTCATTCCCAACGAACGGCCAAAGAAGGGCGAGGCCCGCTATCCAAGGGCGACCGCTCTGCCAGATCGCGTAGGCCATTATCGGCGAAGCCACGAACCGAAGGTATACGAAGTAGACCGCGACATCGACTGTTGTCGATGGGGTGAACTGTGCCGCAACTATGAACCACCACGCGAAGGTGACAATCACGACTAAGCCGATAACCCACGGCCAAGGGTAGAAGTAGAGCAGCACGGGAACGACCGGCTGCGACAGGAAAAGAGGGAAGTGTTTCCATTCAATCGCACGGAGTAGTGCCCATCGGAGATTTTCGTCATCGGAATGCTGCGTTGGTTTCCACATCGCCGCAGCCCTCACGGTTTCTCGCCGTGACGCAACACCATAGCGGGGCCATCTGCGGAGAAGCCAAATCCGCATCGGCTTTCTCCCCCAAGTCCGCCGCCAGCGTCGTAAATACTCATATGAAAAAAAAGGACTTACGCCACCGGGTTATCCACTGGGTAGCCTACGTCTTGCGCCTGCATGTGAAGATTGACGGATTTCCAATGATGAGTCAACAAACCAAGTCGAGTTCAGGGCGTGGCAGGAATCGTATAACTTCAACGCCGCGATTAGCGGGTCGTAGTCGCGATCCGGCTGTCTCAAATCGTAATCGACGACGTAGACGGCCATCAACCCGCCCCTTCGGGTCTCTCGCCGCCGATCAACTCAGCGTAGGTGATCGTGATCCGCGACACTGCCCGGCGCAAGACGAAGGTGTCCAATTACCCGCGCATCCCGCGCCGATTGAACCGATAATTCCACTCGCGGAGATAGCGGGGCAGATGCTTCGTCGAGACGCCGTGGAACGTCCCGTTCAGCCAGCTTTTGATGTTCGAGAACAGGATGTGGATGATTGGCATGTTCCCACCCGCCATCGCGCCCGATGCGTGAACGGTCGGAATGTGGCGGAATTCATCAAGCCCAGTGTAGCCCTTCTTGCCCTTCGGAGCGAGCGTCTTTTCAACCGCCATGACGATTAGAGCTTTCGAGCCGGCATGATGGCGACCGCGATTTCCCTTCTGACGACGCCCGCCATCGAAGGTCTCATCGACTTCGATAAAGTCGGCCAGCCGAAACTCATCGCGTTCGGTCAGGGCGTGGCGGATTTTGTGGCACATAAGCCACGCGGTCTCATATCGCAGGCTCAACTCGGTTGAGACCATGAGTGCGGAGACGCCGCGTTTGTCGTGTCCGATCAGGTAGCTCGCCAGGAACCACTTACGAAGCGGCGTGCGGGTCTTATGAAAAATCGTTCCTGCCGTGACTGAGTGCTGGTGCCCGCAGTTCGCGCATTCGTAGATGCGAGGCCGGGAGTCGAGATGGTAGGATTTGTCGTGCTGGCACGTATCGCAGACGAAGCCATCGGGCCAGCGAATGTCGGCGAGGGCTTTGATGCAAGAGTCTTCATCCTTGTAGGTGTTGCAGAACTGAAGAAAACCGCTCAACGATGACTCATAAGCTGTTTCGGATGAGAGTCATCATATAGAAATTTGACAGAAATATCAAGAAGAACGACTAAATAACTTCACATTCTCTTGCAATTCGTTCTGAGGATTCCCGTTTTGAAAGACCTTTACGAGAACTATCGCCTCTGCCCCGACTTAAAGTCGCATGAGACTTGCATTGTTGTGCAGCAATACGAGCATGTGGAGGGGTCAATCCCCAGGCTATTCCATGAGCATGTATCAAATTCGCGTTTGTCCGATGATCGACGTGGCAATATTCTGAGCGCGCTCGTAATTAAATTATCCGATATGTCACCCGAAGGGATTGTGCGTTGTTATCTAAATGATAGAGGCAAACATTCTTCAGCCGACTATTACAAATTACGGGGAAATGTCTCTTATCCCGAACCCGGCGTGCTACGAACGTATCTCTCAAATGGCGATACAACAGCTTGGGCGGATCGCGTAATCGTCAAAAGCGAATTTCGGCGAAAACCTGTGCTAACCGGATAAGGATATAAATTAGATATCGTGCACGTCGACGACGCCGGGGAACGATTTGATCGCGGCGCGCACCTTGGGATCGACGCGGAAGCCGCCGGGGATGGCGATCTCGACTTCGCGCTGCGGCAGGTCGAGCACGAGGCTGATGCGGCCGCGGCCGCCGGTCTCGCGGGCGAAGAGGCCTTTCAGGCCCGTCAATGCCTCGGGCTTGCCGAGAAACACCTTGAGCCCGGCCGCGGCGTGCGCGACGACGCCGTCCAACGGCTCGACCTTTTGCGCGGCGAGCTTCAGGCTCTCTTCGTCACGCCGCGCATCGACCGTGACGACGAGCAATTCGTTCGGCTCGAGCAGCGCCCTGGCCTCGCGCAGCATTTCGGAAAACAGCATCACTTCGTAGATGCCGCTGCTGTCCGACATCTGTACGAAGGCGAAGCGGTTGCCGCGCGCCGAAGTACGTTCCTTCTTGCTGACGACCACCCCCGCCATCCGAAAGCGGCTGCTGCCGCCCGCCGCCAGCGCCGCCGGCAGATCGACGAATTTGACGATGCCGGCGCGCTCAAGGCTGCGGCCGTAGGGGTCGAGCGGGTGGCTCGACAGATAAAAGCCGATCGCGGCAAACTCATGCTGCAGCCGCTCGACGGGCGGCCAATCCTCGACGACCGGCAAGGCGGGGCGCACGGCGAAGGCCGGGTCAATGCCGCCGAACAGGTTTTCCTGGCGGCTGGTGCGCTCTTCGCCGGCAAGGCTGGCCTGACGCAGCAGGATCTCGGCGGCGGCGAAGGTTTGCTGGCGGTTCGGGTTGAGGCAATCGAAGGCGCCGGCCTTGGCGAGGCTTTCGAACTGCCGGCGGTTGAAGCTCTTCGCGTCGAGCCGGCGTGCGAAATCGAAGAGGTCGCGGTAGGGGCCGTTCTCTTCGCGCTCGGCGGCGACGAGCGCCATCGCCTGCGCGCCGACGCCCTTGACCGCGGCGAGCGCGTAGCGGATCGCGGGCTTGCCCGTCTTGCGGTCCGTCTCGACCGAAAATGCGACGTCGGAGCGGTTGATGTCGGGCGGCAACAGGGCGATGCCGAGCCGGCCCAGCTCCTGCCGGAAGAGGTTCAGCTTGTCGGTGTTGCCGAGGTCCAAGGTCATCAGCGCGGCGAGGAACTCGACCGGATAATTCGCCTTCAGATAGGCGGTCTGATAGGTGATCAGCGCATAGGCCGCGGCATGCGGCTTGTTGAAGCCGTAGCCGGCGAATTTCGCCATCTGATCAAAGATGTGGTCGGCGCGCGCCCGCTCGACGCCGCGTGTGAGCGCGCCCGAAACGAAGGCCTGGCGTTGCGCGTCCATCTCCGACTGGATCTTCTTGCCCATCGCGCGGCGCAAGAGATCGGCGGCGCCGAGGCTGTAGCCGGCGAGCACCTGGGCGATCTGCATGACCTGTTCCTGGTAGGTCATCACCCCGTAGGTTTCCTTCAGGATCCCCTCGATCGCGGGATGCAGAAAGTCGGGCTTCTCTTCGCCGTGCTTGACCGCGATGTAGCGCGGGATGTTCTCCATCGGTCCGGGACGGTAGAGCGCGTTGGCGGCGACGATGTCCTCGAAGCGGTCGGGCCGCAGCTTTTTCAGCATGTCGCGGGTACCCGCGCCTTCCACCTGGAACACGCCGACCGTATCGCCGCGGCTCAAAAGCTCGTAGGTCGGCCGGTCGTCGAACGGCAGATGGGCGAGGTCAAGGGCGATCCCGCGGCGCGCCAGGAGCTCCAGCGCGCGGGCGAGCACGGTCAAGGTCTTCAGGCCGAGGAAGTCGAATTTGACGAGGCCCGCGAGCTCGACCCATTTCATATTGAACTGCGTCACCGGCATGTCGGAGCGCGGGTCGCGGTAGAGCGGCACCAGTTCGGCCAGTGGCCGGTCGCCGATGACGACGCCCGCGGCATGCGTCGAGGCATGCCGGTAGAGCCCTTCCAGTTTTAGCGCGATAGCGATGAGCCGGCCGACCGCCTCGTCGCTGTCGCGCTGCTGCTGCAACAAAGGCTCGCCGGCGATCGCGTCCGCGAGGCTGACCGGGTGCGCCGGGTTGTTCGGCACCAGCTTGCAGAGGCGATCGACCTGGCCGTAGGGCAGGCCCAGCACGCGGCCGACATCGCGCAACACCGCGCGCGCCTGCAACTTGCCGAAGGTGATGATCTGGGCGACCCGGTCGCGGCCGTATTTCTGCTGCACATAGCGGAGAACCTCGTCGCGCCGGTCCTGGCAGAAATCGATGTCGAAATCCGGCATCGAGACGCGTTCGGGGTTGAGAAAGCGCTCGAAGAGGAGGCCGAAGCGCAGCGGGTCGAGATCGGTGATGGTGAGCGCCCAGGCGACGACCGAGCCCGCCCCCGAGCCGCGCCCCGGCCCGACCGGAATGCCCTGCCGCTTCGCCCATTGGATGAAATCGGCGACGATCAGGAAGTAGCCGGCAAAACCCATCTCGATGATCGTCCGCAGCTCGTATTCGAGCCGCTCGCGATAGGGGCGCGAGGCCGCCTCGTCGAGGCCGAGGGGAGAAAGCCGCGCCTCGAGCCCCGCCGCCGCGGCGCGGCGCAATGCCGTTTCCTCGTCGATGCCGTCCTCGGCCGGGAAGGCCGGCAGGATCGGCTGGCGCGGCTGCGGGATGAAGGCGCAGCGCCGGGCGATGACGAGCGTATTGTCGCACGCTTCCGGCAAATCGGCGAAGGCGGCGCGCATCTCCGAGGCCGGGCGGAAATAATGCAGCGGCGTCAGGCGCCGGCGGTCGCTGTCGGCGACGACGGTGCCGCCGGCGATGCACAAGAGCGCATCGTGCGCATCGTAGAAATCGCGGTCGGGGAAATAGGCGTCGTTGGTTGCAACGAGCGGCAGATCGAGCCGATAGGCGAGATCGACCAGCCCCGCTTCCGAGCGCTCCTCTTCTGCCGTTCCGTGGCGCATCAGTTCGACATAAAGCCGGTTCGGAAAAGCCTCGGCCAATTGCGCGAGCAATGATTCGGCCGCCTCGCCCTGCCCCTCCGCGAGCAGCCGGCCGACCGGCCCTTTCGTGCCGGTAAGGCACAGCAATCCCTCGCCCGCGCCGGCGAGGTCGGCGAGCGCGACCGCCGGGTCGGCGCCGGGCTCGCCCGCCAGATACGACCGGCTGACGAGCGCCAGCAGGTTGCGGTAGCCGGTTTCGCTCTGCACCAGCAGCACGATCCTGTCGGGCTCGGCCGGGCCGCGCCCGAAATGGTCCCGCGGGCGCCCCCCCTCCTCCGCCTGGCTCTTCGACAGCGCCAGCTCGCAGCCGACGATCGGCTGGATGCCGGCGGCGGCGCAGGCGGCGGCGAATTCGAGCGCGCCGAACAAATTGCCGGTGTCGGTTATCGCGACCGCTGGCATATGTTCGGCGCGGCAGAGCGCGGCGAGCTCCTTGATGCGGATCGCCCCGGCCGAGAGCGAGTAGGCGGTGTGGACGCGCAGATGCACGAAATCGGCGAGCGGCATGCGGCGAGCATCGCACGCCGAGGGCGTCGAATCAGCCCTCTTCGCGGCGGCGAGGAATTCCGCCGCACAGAGCCGGGCGAGGTGCCGCCGCGCTTGCGCCGGCCTCGGTGATGCGGAAAGAATCGCGCCGCAAAGGAGACGCCATGAAGATCGGAATCTTTCTGACAAGCCAGCACCCGCCGGGCAGCGACATGGTCGCCAACCTCGAAGGCCAGTACGCGATGGCGCGCCTCGCGCGCGACCGCGGCTGGGACGCGGTCGGCACCGGCCAGCACTATCTGAGCGAGGGCGTGAGCCAGCCGCAGCTGGTGCCGTTCCTGGCACGGCTCGCCGCCGAGGCGGGCGAGATGACCGGGATCGCGGGGGTCGTGCTGATCCCGCTGCACAACCCGGTGGAACTGGCCGAGCACATCGCCTCGCTCGACATGATCTGGCGCGGCAATCTCGTATTCGGCGTCGGGCTCGGCTATCGCGACGTCGAGTTCGACGCCTTCGGGGTGCCGAAGGGGCAGCGCGTCCGCCGCTTCGAGGAAGTCCTCGACACCGTGCGGCGCCTGCTGTCCGGCGAAAAGGTCAGCCTCGACACGCCCTACTGCAAGCTGTCGGATGCGGTGCTGACGGCGCGCCCGGTGCAGCAGCCCCACCCGCCGATCTGGATCGCCGCCGACGGCGACAAGGCGGTGCTTCGGGCGGCGCGGCTTGGCGATGCGTGGATCGTCAACCCGCACGCGACGGTCGCGACGCTGAAACGCCAGATGAAGTTGTACCGCGAGGAATGCCGACGGGTCGGCAAACCGTTTCCGAGCGTGTTGCCGCTGTTGCGGGAGATCTTCTGCGCCAAGGACCAGAAGACCGCGCTCGCGATGGCCGGGCCCTATCTCGCCGAGAAATATCGGACCTACGCCAGTTGGGGCCAGGATTCGGTGCTGCCGGGCGAGGAGTCGTTCCGCCAGCCGCTCGAAGCCCTGCTGCAGGACCGCTTCGTCATCGGCAGCCCCGAAGAATGCTTCGAGCAGCTGCGGCCCTGTTGGGAGGAGATCGGTGCCAACTACCTGATTTTCCGCACGCATTGGAGCGGCATGCCGGTCGGCCATGCGCTCTCGAGCATGCGCCTCATCAGCGATGAGCTGCTACCGGAACTGCACCGGATAAAGCCGACGCCGGGCGGCTGACCACGCTGCCCCTCACCCCGACCCTCTCCCCGCTCGCGGGGAGAGGGAGGGACCCGCGCAGCGGGAGGGTGAGGGGCCCAAAACGACGCGCTACAGCCGCGCCTTCAGGAACTCTCCCATGCGATCCCAGGCGAGGTTGGCGGCGCCGACGTCGTAAGCCTGGCTGCGCTCGTTGGCGAAAGCATGCGCGGCGTCGTAGCGGTAGATCTCGTGGGCGACGCGCGCTTCCTTCAGCGTCTTTTCGAGATCATTGACGGCGGCCGGCGTGCACCAATCGTCCTGGCTGGCGAAGTGACCCTGCAGCGGAATGCGGATCTTCGCCGGGTCGGCGAACTCCTTCGGCGGAATGCCGTAAAGGCATACGCCGGCGGCAAACTCGGGGATGTGCACCGCGGCGGCGATTGTCAGCGCCCCGCCCATGCAGAACCCCATCACCGCGACCTTGCCGCTCTCCCGCTTCAGCTGTTGCGCCGCGCCGCGCAGATCCTGGTGCGTCGCGTCGGGAAAATTCAGCCCCGTCATCAGGTGGTTGGCTTCGTCCGGAACCGTCGTCAAGCGCCCCTTGTAGAGATCGGGGGCGAGCGCGTTGTAGCCGGCCCGCGCAAAGCGGTCGGCGACGCCGCAGATCTGGTCGTTGAGGCCCCACCATTCCTGAATGACGACGACCCCCGGCCGGCCCGAGCCGGCGCTCGCCAGATAGCCCCGCGTCCTGCCGCCGTCGGGCCGGGCAAATTCGATCATCGAACCCATCGCTCCTCTCCTCTCGAAGCCTCCAACTCCTGCCGCTCGCTCCCCCTCACCCTCCCGCTGCGCGGGTCCCTCCCTCTCCCCGCAAGCGGGGAGAGGGTCGGGGTGAGGGGCCGTCCTCAGGCGAAAGCCGGCATCACCTCGCGGGCAAACAACTCGATCGATTGCCGCGCCTCCTCGAAGCCGATATCGCCGAAGGCGAAGTCGCAGACGAAATAGTTGGCGGATGACGCATCTACCACCTCGGCGACGTAGTCGCGCACCTGGTCCGGCGTGCCGGCGATCGCGTGCCCGTGCGCCTGCAACGCGTCCCATTCCTGCGGCAAGGAATCCTTCAGCGGGAACGGCACGTCGTATTTCACCCACAGATGTTCCATGTGCCGGCGCCACGGCCGGTAGGCTTGCCGCGCGATGTCGCGCGCCTCCGCTTCGCGCTCGGCGACGACGATGTGGCGATTGATGCCGAGCAGCGGCAGATCGCTTCCGCTGCGCCCGAGCTTCTGCCATTCCGCCCGGTAGAGATCGAGGATCGCGCGCGCCGCCTTGGTGTCGCGCAAGGTGACGATGTGGGCGCCGCGCTCGGCCGCCCAGGGGATGCTGTCGGGCCGGCTCGTCCCGTACCACAGTTCGGGATAGGGTTTTTGCAGCGGCTTCATCGGGATCGGCACGCGGTCGAAATCGTAGTACTTGCCGTGATAGGTCAGAACCTCCTCGGTCAGGCCGAGGCGGATCACCTCGAAGGCTTCGCGGAAGCGCTCGGCCCCGGTCGCGAAATCGACGCCGTAGAACCCGACCTCGACCGGCGAGATGCCGCGCCCGACGCCGTAGAGAAAGCGCCCGCCGCTCATCTGGTCGAGCATGCACACCTCATCGATGAGGCGCAGCGGGTGGTAGAGCGGCAAGAGATAGACCATCGGCCCGAATTTGAGCCGCGTCGTGCGCTGCGCGACGGCGGCGAGAAAGATGCCGGGCGACGGCGCGTAGCCCAAAGGCGTGTTGTGGTGCTCGGCCAGGTGATAGCCGTAAAAGCCGGCGCGGTCGTAGGCCTCGATCAGCTCGAGCCGCTCCGCGAAATGCCGCGCCAGCGGCCGGCCGCTGTCGTCGAGATGGTCGAAGACCCCGAAGCGCATAATTTCCTCCGCGCCTTGTCATTGCGAGCGAAGCGAAGCAATCCCGCGCCGCCCCGTCTCTATACCGCGAGATTGCGTCGTCGCTGCGCTCCTCGCAATGACATTTCCGGCTGACATTTCAGGCTAGCCCCCCAGCATCGTGTCGGCGATCTTTTCCGCCGTCATCAGGGTCGGGAAATTGGTGTTGGCGCAAGGCACCACCGGGAAGAGCGAGGCATCGACCACGCGCAAGGCGCTGACGCCACGCACGCGGCCCGCGTTGTCGGTGACGGCCATCGGATCGTCCTCGGCCCCCATGCGGCAGGTACAGGAGGCGTGCCACACGCCGATCGCGGCCTTGCGGATGAAGTCCTCGAGCGCCTCGTCGTTCCGCATCAATTCGTCGAAGCGGTAGCCCTCGACGATGAAGCGGTCGATCATCATCTGCCGCAGCCACGCCGGGCCATCGAGCAGCTTGGCGATCATGCCGGTGATGCGCTTGTTCTTGGCGTTGACGACGCCGATCTTGCGCACCCGCTCGCTGTAGCTCGCCGGAAACGGGTCGCTGGTGGCTTCCTTGAGGGCGGCGCTTATCTGCATCGCGCCGAGGCGACGGAACGCGTCCATCAGCCGTTCGAGGTCGCGCCGGTCGGACAAGAGGTTGAATTCAACGACCGGCTCGGCGCGCGGATCGGCCGAAGTAAGCCGCACCTGCCCCGTCTCGGAAAAAGTCTTGTAGACGGCGGCGAGCAGCGAGGCGATCTGCTCGCCGACCGCATGCCAGGCGGATTTGCTGACCCCCGCGACGAACATGTCGCCTTTCGGCGCGCCGCCGATCTTGGAGGAATAGCGCAGCGCCAACAGGATGTGCCGCCGCGTCATGTCGTTGAGCCGCGCCTCTTTTTTGATGAAGGAGGAAACCGAGATCGACGGGTGATCCATCAGCCGCTGCCCGACGCCCGGGACGTGCGCCAAGACCTCGATGCCGAGATCCTTCAGCTGCGGCGCGGGCCCGATCCCGGCGCGCAGCAGATGCGCCGGCGAATGGATGGCGCCCGAGCAGACGATGACCTCGCTGCCGCGGAATTCGGTCTCCCTGCCCTGGACGAGCGCCCTGACGCCGACGCAGCGGGTCCCTTCGAAGAGCAGCCGCGTCACCTGCGTATCGGCCGAGATCGTCAGGTTTTCGCGCAGCCGCGTGCCGGGGTCGAGATAGCCGATCGCCGCCGAGACGCGGCGGTCGTAGAGGTTCGAGATCGTGATCGGGAAATAGCCATCCTTGAACTCGCCGTTCTGGTCGAGGATGAACTCGAACCCGGCTGCCTCGAAGGCTTTCGCGACGGCCTTGGCGTGGCCGTTCCACATGTCGGGGAAGATGCGCCGGACCGGGATGCGGCCGTCCTTGCCGTGCCACGGCCCGTCGAAATCCATGTCGCGCTCGACCTTCTTGAAATAAGGCAGCACCTTCTCCCAGTTCCAGCCCGTGGCGCCTCTCGCCTGCCATTCGTCGTAATCGGTCGGCGCGCCGCGGTTGGCGAGCTGGCCGTTGATCGACGAGCCGCCGCCCATCACCCGCGCCTGCTCGTATTTGCGCAAAGGCGGGCGGTTTTCCTGCGGCCGGTTGTGCGAGACGACTTCCGTGTGGACCTTCAATTCGGTCCAGTGAAAGCGCGGATCGAAATAGGCGGTGCCGGGATAGCTGTCGAGGATCTCGGGCGGCACGCGCCCGTGCGGCGTGTCCTGCCCCGCTTCGCACAAGAGCACCCGGTTGCCGCCCTTCGCCGAGAGGCGATGCGCCATGACGGAGCCCGCCGAGCCGCCGCCGACGATGATGTAGTCGTAATTCATTTCCTCCCTCTCGCGCTCGCGCCTTCGCGACTTTTCCGGCCCGTTGATGTAATGCAGCCCGCGACGGCCGGGTCAAGAGAGCGAGGAGCGAAGCGAGAATGCATACCGCCGCCGCGGAAATTCCGACCGAGGAGCGCTGCTTCGAGGATTACCCGCCGGGCGCCGTCTTCACGTCGCGCGAGATCGCGGTCACCGAGGCGGAAATCCTGGAGTTCGCCCGCCGTTACGACCCGCAGCCGATGCATACCGATCCGATGGCCGCGCGGGAGGGCCGGTTCGCCGGGCTGATCGCCAGCGGTTGGCACACCGCGGCATTGACGATGAGCCTCATCGTCGAAAGCTTTCTGTCGAAGCGGGCGAGCCTCGCCTCGCCCGGCATCGACGAATTGCGCTGGCTGCGCCCGGTGCGGCCCGGCGACCGCCTGCATATCCGCGTGACGGTCGTCGAGGCGCGGCGCTCGCGCTCGAACCCGATGCATGGCGTCGTCAAAAGCTTTGTCGAGGTCATCAACCAAGAGGGCGAAGCCGTGATGACGATGCGGCCCGTCAACCTGCTCGCCTGCCGCACGCCGGGAGACGCGGCGTGAGGCTCGGCATCGTCTCCGACATTCATTGCAATCATCGAGGGCTGGAGCGCGCGATCGAATTGATGGGCGACATCGACGAGCTGTTCTGCATCGGCGACGCGATCTGGGAATATCGCTTTTCGAACGAGGTCGTCGCGCTGCTCCGGCACCGCCGGGCGCCGACGATCCTCGGGAACCACGAGGAAGGGTTTTTCGGAGCTCAGGGCGCGCGGGCGCGGACGCGCGACGGGATCGACGGCAGCCTGCTCGATTGGCTCGCCGGCCAGCCGCTGGAGCGCCGCTTCGAGTTCGGCAGCAAGCGGCTCTTGATGGTGCACTCGACGCCGTGGCAGCCGCGCGGCACCTATGTCCACCCGCAGAGCCCCCTCATCGAGCGCTTCGCCGAGGCGGAGGCCGATTTCGTGCTCTACGGCCACACGCATTGCCAACTCGTCCGCCGCGTCGGCCGCGTGCTCGTCATCAACCCCGGCTCGGCCGGCGACGCACGCGACCCTGGCAACGGGCGGCAGCTCTCCTGCGCCGTCCTCGACACCGCGAGCGAAGAGGTGAGGATCATCGACTACCCCGATATCCTGTGATCGCCCGGCCCCCTTTGCGAAAGGATCTTCCGATGGACGACCGCTACGCTCGCTACACCCGGATGCTGTTCGACCGGCCGCACCCGAAGGTGCTGCGGATCACGTTGAACCGGCCGGAGCGCTACAATGCCGCCGACGCCGTGATGCACGACGAGATGGGCAGGATCTGGCGCGACATCGACGACGACGGCAGCGTCAACGCTGTCGTCGTGACCGGCGCCGGCAAGGCGTTCTCGGCCGGCGGCGACCTCGAGATGATCGAAGAGATGCACGGCGATTTCTCGATGCGGGTGCGCGAATGGCGCGAGGCGCGCGCCATCGTCTACAACATGATCAATTGCATGAAGCCCATCGTCGCCGCGATCAACGGCCCGGCAGTCGGCGCCGGGCTCGTGCTCGGCATGCTGGCGGACGTCTCGATCGCCGGCAAATCGGCGCGGATCATCGACGGACACACCCGGCTCGGCGTCGCCGCCGGCGATCACGCCGCGATCGTGTGGCCGCTGCTCTGCGGCATGGCGAAGGCGAAATACCATCTGCTCACCTGCGAGCCGCTCAACGGCGAGGAGGCGGAGCGCATCGGCCTCGTCTCGCTGTGCGTCCCCGACGAGGAATTGCAGCAGAAGGCGCTCGATGTGGCGGTGCGCCTCGCCGAAGGGGCGCAGACCGCGATCCGCTGGACCAAATACGCGCTCAACAACTGGCTGCGCATGGCCGGCCCCAGCTTCGACGCCTCGCTGGCGCTCGAATTCATCGGCATGGGCGGCGACGAGGTCGTCGAGGGCGTCGCCGCCCTGCGCGAAAAGCGCGCCGCCAAATTCCCGCCCGATTGCGAATTGTGACCCCCCAATTCCCTCCCCGCAGGCAGGGGAGGGTTAGGGTGACCCCCTCCCACTCCCTCCCCCGCCTGCGGGGGAGGGTTAGGGTGACCCCCTCCCATTCCCTCCCCCGCCTGCGGGGGAGGGTTAGAGTGGGGGCGGCGTGAGGCGTTAGCCCCTTGCCTTCCGGCCGAGGAACTCCTTGAACCCCTCGCGCGGATGGCCGGCCAGAAGCCACGTCCCGCGCGCTTCCTCCTCGAGGTCGTAGCGTTCGCGCCAGCCCATGCCGATCTCTTCGTGCAGCAGGCGCTTGATCCCCTGCACCATGCGCGCGTCGTTCTTGGCGATCATCTCGCCCAGTTCGATCGCCGCCTCGACGAGGCGGGCGGCGGGCACGACCTGATTGAGAAGGCCGATCGAAAGCGCTTCCTCGGCCGCGACGGCGCGCCCCGTGTAGAGCAGCTCCTTTGCCTTCGGCAGGCCGACGATGGTCCCCAGCGACCAGGTCGAATTGACCCGCCCGTAGCTCGCCGCGAGAAAGCGGAACTGCGTCTTATCGCAGCCGACGCGCAAATCGAGGGTCGAGGAGAGGAGCGCCGCGCCGCCATAGGCAAGGCCATTGATGGCGCCGATCAGCGGCTTTGCGAGCGTCGCGATATGCCAGGTGGCGCGGCCGCGGAAGGCGCTGCGCTCGGCCAGTTCCTCGGCCGAGAGCCCGGCCATCTCGTGAATGTCGGCGCCGGCCGAGAAGGCGCGCTCGCCGGCGCCGGTCAGAACGATCGCCTTGACCTCGTCGTCCTCTTCATAGCGCGTCAGCGCGTCGTCGAGTTCGCGGACCAACGCAAAGCTCAGCGCGTTCAGCTTGTCCGGGCGGTTGAGCGTCACGAGCGCGACGTTGCCGCGCCGCTCGGCGAGGATGAATTCGTACTCCATGACCGCCTCCTGCTGCCGGAACCTCTGCCCGCGGCGCATGCTAGCCGCATCCGAGCGGCGCCGGGAGGGCCTTTCGGGGCTGCGACTTCCCCTGTAAGGTCGTTGGTCGTAGAGCGTTCAACCTTGAGGGACCAACAAATGATCCGAGCGCGCCTTATCGCCGCCGTCACCTTCGCGGCACTGCTGCCGCTCGCCGCGCACGCCCAAGAGGCGACGGTGGTCGCCTCGCCGGCGGCCGTCAAATGGAGGCCCGCCCCGCCGGCCCTGCCGAAGGGAACGATGGTCGCGGCGCTGTACGGCGACCCGACCAAATTGGGACCGTTCGTCAGCCGCACAAAATTCCCCGCCGGGGCGAAGGTCATGCCGCACACACATCCGGCCGACGAGAACATCACGGTGCTGTCGGGGGTTCTCCACATCGGCTTCGGCGACAAATTCAACCCGAAAAAGGGGATTGCCATCCGAGCAGGCGGGTTCATCCACAACCCAGCCGGTACGGCGCATTACGCCTGGTTCACGACGCCGACCGTGATCCAGAACAATGCCGTGGGGCCGTTCGGACTTACGTATGTGAACGCCGCCGCCGGCCCGGCAAAAACCAAATAGGCGAGCGCCGAGAGGGAACGCGATGGCCGGCAGCCTCGACGGCGTGCGCGTGCTGGAGTTGGCGCGGTTCCAGGCGGGGCCGCGCGGCGGCATGATCCTGTGCGATCTCGGAGCCGAGGTCATCAAGATCGAAAAGCCGGGCGGCGAGGAGACGCGCAGCTCGCCGCCGATGGTGCGCGGCCAGAGCGTCTATTTCGCCGTCTACAACCGCGGCAAGAAGAGCCTCTGCCTCGATCTGCGGCAGCCGCGCGGGCGCGAGGTCTTCGCCGCCCTCGTCAAGACGGCCGATATCGTCTTGCAGAACTTCCGCCCCGGCGTCATGGAGAAGATGGGCTTCGGCTACGAGGATCTGCGCCAGCTCAAGGACGACATCGTCCTCGTCTCGGTCTCGGGGTTCGGCCAGTACGGGCCTTATCGCGACCGCCCGGCCTTCGATCCCTTGGGGCAGGCGATGAGCGGGCTGATGGCGCTGACCGGGCAGCCGGTCGGCCAGCCGCTCGGCACCGCCTCCTCGATCGTCGATCGCTACACGGCCCTGCACGCGACGATCGGCACGCTCGCGGCATTGCATCACCGCGACCGCACCGGCGAAGGCCAGGTGGTCGATGTGTGCCTCTTCGATTCGGCGCTGACGATGGTCGAGATCCCGACCTCGTATTATCTTGCTACCGGCGAGGAAGGCGGCGAAGCCGGCCGGCCGCCCTACCGGGCAAAGGACGGCTATGTCGTGATCTCGGCGGCCGGGCGCGAGATGGGAACGAAGCTGTTGCGCATCGCGACCGGTGAGGAGAGCGCGAGCGCCGAGGGGTTCGGCGGCGGTGCCCGGCGCGACGATGCGCGCGGGCAGGCCGTCGAGGCGTGGTGCGCGGCGCATACCGTCGCCGAGATCTGCGAGGCGCTCGTCGCCGCCGACATCCCGGTGGCGCCGGTCAAGTCGATCCCCGAGGTGGCGCAGGACCCGCATCTGTGGGAGCGCGAGATGCTCGTCCGGATGCCGGATCCGGTGGCGGGCGAGATGTACCTGCCGGGCGCCACGATCAAGATGTCGAAGACCCCCGGCCGCGTCGGCCCGGTGCCGACGCCGGGGCAGCACACCGACGAAGTTCTCTCGACGCTGCTCGGCTATGACGGCGCCGCGCTCGCGGAGTTGCGGGCGGCAAAGATCATCGCCTGAACGCGCAATTCCGAAGCTGCGTTGCCGTAGCGGTCGAAAAAGGATCGGCGTTCTGCGGCCTGCCGTTCTCCCAAGCAAGTTCCCGAGAACAGGAGGAGAGCATGCCCGATAGATCGCGACTTCTTGGCTTCCTGCTGGCCGGCGTCGGCGCGCTGGCGCTGTCGGCCGGCCCGGCGGCGGCCTACAGCAGCACCGCGGCGACCTCCTCCTCCGGCGGCAACGGATCGAGCGTCAGCGTCGGCACCGACTCGAACGGCACGACGACGATCGTCGTCAACGGCCAGCCATGCAAAATCGTCAAGGGGTCGGCAAACGGCGGCGCGGCGGCGGCCGGCTCGAATACGAGCACGGTGACGACCGGCCCCGCGGGCCTTTCCAGCTCGACAACGACGGTGCCGAACATCTCGTCGGTGACGGTCGGCTCCGGCAGCTCCACCACCTCCGGCAGCGGCTCGAGTGGCGGCACGACAATCTCAGGCAAAAACTGCGTCATCGTCCAGCCGAGCAAATAAGCAAGCGGAGGGCCCCATAAAAGAACGAGCCGCAGGGTTGCCTGCGGCTCGTTTCCGTTTTGCCCTACCGGCCGCTGAGCGGCACCGAGGTATCGGTCGTCGACTGCACCGGCGGCCCACCCGGCTCGTGCGCCATCGATTTGGTCCGGCTGGAAAGGCCGTGCGGCCCACCCGTCGTATGCGTGTGCGATTTGCTCCAGACGCCGCCCTGCTCGTGCGCCTGGTCCATCGACTGGCCGTTCAGGTGGTTGGCGGTGCCGTGGACGAAGCTGTGGCTCATCGCCCGGCCGCCCGCAGCGCTGCCGCCCGTTCCCATGCTGCTGCCGGTCTCGCCGTTGTCGGTCGAAGTCCCGGCGGTCCCGAGCGAGGAGGCGGAGGTGCCGCCGGTTGCCGCCGAGCCGCCGGAACCGACCGTGCCGCTGGTGCCGCCCGCCCCGGTGCTGGCGCCGCCGGTGCCGAGCGTCGAGGCCGAGCTGCCGCCGGCGCCAACATTCGGGTTGCCTTGCGCCAACGCGGCCGCCGCGACGCCGGCAAAAAGGGCGCCGCCGAGAACCGCGGGTCCCCATCGCTTCTTCGCCATCAGGTTCCTCCATCGTCAATTGCACCTTCCCAGCGAACGCGGCGAAGATGGACGACGTCCCGTGCAACGCGGCAGGTTTCAATCAAAAGCTGACGAACAAATTTAGAAATCTCATAAACAAATAAACTACACCAGAAGCATAATGCCTATTATGCAGATCATATGATTGTTATAACGCTACTGTAACAGAGAATAACATCACGAAAATATTGGATTATACCAGGCCACTCCGACGTTGTTATCGGAGATCCGGGCCGTCTCGGCACGAGATCCGTTGAAGTCCTGTCAGCTAGCAGGAGTAGATATTATGTGGACTAAGTTGAGGACAACCGCGCTTATCACGGCGTTCCTCACCGGCACTGCGGCGATCGCGTTTGCGCAGACCAGCAGCACGATCGGCGCAGGCGGCAGCGCGGCTGGCGGCGGCTCGTCGAGCACCACGCTCGGCACCGGCGGCAGCGCGGCCGGCGGCGGGTCCGGAGCCGGCACCAGCAGCACGCTCGGGACCGGCGGCAGCACCGCCGGCAACGGCTCGTCGAGCACGAGCCTCGGCACCGGCGGCAGCGCGGCCGGTGGCGGCCGCATGGGCACCAGGACGAGCAGCACGCTCGGCACCGGCGGCAGTACGGCCGGCAGCGGTGCGAGCGGCTCGACGCTCGGCACCGGCGGCAGCGCCGCGGGCTCCGAGGAGGGCAACGAGAATATGAGCCCCTCCGGCAAGATGCACAGCCGCCACAACCGCGCCGGCGAGCACCGCCAGAATTCGATGCGGGGGCAGCGCGGCAACGACGAGCAGAACGAGAACGGGCGTTAACGGAGCACTTTTTGAAGGAGGCCGCCCGGCCACGCCGGGCGGTCTTTTCTTTTGCCCGTTCAGCTCACCTGAAAGCCGTGGCGCAGCGGGTCGCGGGCATTGACGAATATGGTATTGAGGCCGGTGACGCGGGCCCAGCCGGCGACGCTCGGCACGATCGCCTGATACGCCCCGAGCGAAACGGCAGCCTCGACCCGGCCCTCGAAGAGGGTGCCGATGATGCTCTCATGGACGAACTCGTCGCCGGGCTTGAGCCGGCCCTTGGCGGCGAGCTGCGCCATGCGGGCCGAGGTGCCGGTGCCGCAGGGCGAGCGGTCGATCGCGCGCTCGCCGTAGAAGACGGCGTTGCGTGCATGCGCCCGTCCGTCGCGCGGCGCCCCTGCCCACAGGACATGGCTGACGCCGCGGATTGTCGGGTCGAGCGGGTGCGCGATTTCGAGCACCTCGTTGAGGCGCCGGCGCAATAGGGGGCTCGCGCGCAACAGCCAATCGAGCGAGACCGCCTCGAGCCCGGCAAAGCCGCGCTGCGGCTCGACGATCGCGTAGAAATTGCCGCCATAGGCGATGTCGACGACGAACTCGCCGAATTCCGGCAGATCGACGCCGACCCCCTCGCGCGCGAGATAGGAGGGAATATTGCGGATGCGCACGCTGTCGACATAGGGGCCGTCGCAGCGGTATTCGGCGCCGACCGGACCCGCCGGCGTGTCGATGCGCAGCTCTCCGGATTTGCGCGGCTTCGCGAGCCCGTGTTCGAGCGCCATCGTCACGGCGCCGATCGTGCCGTGGCCGCACATCGGCAGGCAGCCCGTCACCTCGATGTAGAGGATGGCGATATCGCAGTCCTCGCGCGTAGAGGGATAGAGGATGCCGCCCGACATCAAATCGTGGCCGCGCGGCTCGAACATCAGGGCGCGGCGCACCCAGTCGAAGCGGTGCACGAAATCCTGCCGGCGCTCGCTCATCGAGGCGCCGCGCAACAGCGGCGCGCCGCCGATCACGAGCCGCACCGGATTGCCGCAGGTGTGCCCGTCGATGCAGGAGAAGGTGTAGTTGCCGAGCGACGAACCCTCCGCCCTGCCGCTGCTGCCCGCCGCCATGCTCAGGCCGGGCTGCAGCGCACGCCGCGGCGGCTCGCGATCCAGGGCCCGTAGGTTTCGCGCAATGTCGTCATCGCCGGCTGCCGGCCATGCACGTCGAGCGCGGCCTGGTCGCGCCAGGCTTCGACGAGAAAGACGCGGCTCTTGTCCTCGTGCGGCAGCAGCACGTCGAACTGCTCGCACCCGTCCTCGCCGCGCGAGCGCTGCGCGTGTCCCCTCATCAGCGAGACGAATTCGTCGCGATGCCGCGGCTTCACCTCGAACTCGACGACGATCATGATGCGGCTCATGCGGGTTCCCTCGCGCCCTCGATTGAGGGCATCATCCGCCCCGCCGCCTCGTCAACGCAAGCGGCCCCGCACCGGAGGTTCCGAAATGCCCGATCCCAAAGAGGCCCTAGAAACGATCCTGCCCGTCGCCGGATTGCCGCGCGAGCGGGCCGGCTCGGTGGAATTCGCCGGCGGCGCCGACCCGGTGCTGCCGACGCCCTTCCGCATCGGCACCGCCGCCGCCGCGGCGCTCGGCGCGGTCGGCCTCGCCGCGAGCGATCTTTGGGAAACGAGGAGCGGCCGCCCGCAGCAGGTTGGGGTCGATCTGCGGCGTGCGACGGCCTCGCTGCGCAGCGGACATTACATGCTGATGAACGGCGCACCAGTGCCGACCGAGCGCAACACGATCATGGGCGTCTACCCGGCGAAGGGGGGCCGCTGGAGCTATCTGCACTGCAATTTCCCGAACCACCGGGCGGCAGCGCTGAAGGTGCTGGGCGTGCCGGAAGACCGCGAGGCGGTGCGGCGCGCGGTCGCCAACTGGGACGCGCTCGAACTGGAGGAAGCGATCATCGCCGCCAAGGGCGCCGGCGGCATGGCGCGCCCTATGGCGGAATGGCGGGACCATCCGCAGGCCGCGGCGGTCGCTTCGCTGCCGCTCTTCGAGATCAGCAAAATCGGCGACAGCGCGCCGCAGCCGCTGCCGCCCGGCAACCGGCCGCTCTCCGGCATTCGCGTGCTCGACCTGACGCGCGTCCTCGCCGGCCCGACCTGCGCCCGCACGCTCGCCGAGCACGGCGCCGACGTGCTGAAAATCACGGCGCCGCACCTGCCGAACATCGGCTACCAGGAATACGACACCGGGCACGGCAAATTGTCGGCCTATCTAGATCTGCGGCGCGAGGCCGATCTCGCGACCCTCAAAGGGCTGGCGCGCGAGGCCGACGTGTTCTCGCAAGGCTACCGCCCGGGGACGCTGGCCGAGCGCGGTCTCTCGCCGGAGGCGCTCGCAGCATCGCGGCCGGGCCTCGTCTATGTCTCGCTCTCGGCCTTCGGCCATAAGGGGCCGTGGTCCGGCCGGCGCGGCTTCGACACCGTCGTGCAGACGGTAAGCGGCATCACGACGCGGCAGGCGGAACTCTTCCCCGGCGCCGAACCGGGACAGCCGCAATTCTATCCCTTCTCGGCGATCGACTACCTGACGGGCTACCTGATGGCGTTCGGCGCGATGACGGCGCTCGGGCGAAGGGCACGCGAGGGCGGCAGCTGGCTCGTGCGCATCTCGCTGGCGCAGACCGGGCGCTGGCTCGTCGGCATGGGCGAGGTGCCCGAGGCCGATCTCGCCGACGTGCCGAAGGAATTTTCAGCCGAGGAGATCGCGCGCTGGTCCATCGAGAGCGACACGCCGGTCGGCCGGCTCAAGCATCTCGGGCCGGTTTTGCAGCTCTCGGAGACGCAGCCCTATTGGGCGCGCCCGACCGTGCCGCTCGGCCATAACCCGCCGGCATGGCCGGCGCGCGCCGCCTAACGCCTCCGCTCGAAGAGAATACGCAGAAAGGTCGCCGCGATCCGGGCGCCCGCCTTCAGCGAGCCCTTCAGGGTGCCGGCGACCTTCGAGCGGCCGGCGAGGCGGCGGCCGGCCGGCAGCGGCAGCTCGAGGACGCGCAGCCCCGAGCGCGCCGCGCGCATCTGCATTTCGAGATTCCAGCCATAGGTCATCTCGCGCATGTCGAGGCGGCGTAGGGTCTCGACGCCGATCGCGCGGAAGGCGCACATGTCGCTGTAGGAGACGCCCCAGAGGCGGCCAATAAGAAAGCCGATGAGGCGGCCGGCGAGCTTCTGGTGCACGCCCAAATCGCTGTCGCCGGTGCGGGCGGCAATGACGAAATCGGCCCGCCCCTCGAAGAGCGGCGCGAGCAGCGCCGGGATCGCTTCCGGGCGGTCGCCGCCGTCGCCGTCGAGGAAAAGCAGGATGTCGGCGCTCCGTTCCTCGGCGGCGCGGACGCCCGCGGCGCAGGCCCGGCCGTAGCCGCGGCCGGTCTCGACGACCACGGCGCCGGCCGCGCGCGCCGCTTCGACCGTGCGGTCGCGGCTGCCGCCGTCGACGGCGATGACATTCTCGACCAACTCACGCGGGATGGCGCGGATGACCATCCCGATCGCACCCTCCTCGTCGATCACCGGAATGATCGCGGCGACGCGCGGGCGGGCGGCCATGGCTCTCAGAGGCTCCAGCGCACCCCGCAATTGGCGCAGGCCGGCGGCGGGCTGCCGCTCAACAGCGCGCGGCGGAAATCCTGATAGCGCGGGCCGTTCCAGATCTCCCTAAGGCTCTGCTGCGTTGCATCACCCAATGTGAAGCTGTCGTAGCCGCGCAGCGAAAAGGGTGCGATGCAGCAAGGGATCGCCCGGCCCGTCGCGGTGAAATACATCAGGCTCCATGGCCGCCGGCACAAGGACCAGGGCCGCTCGCCTGGGCCGCGTTCGAGGCTGGTGCCGGGCTCGGTCGCGCCCGAGGCGTTGAAGCGGATGCCGAGTTCCTCGGCGAGAGCGGCCGCCTCGGCGATGTGCCGCCCCTCTTCGTCCGCGTGCTTCTCGAAGAGCGCCGAGCTTTCGCGCGCGAGGCCGCGGTCCTCCGCCATGAAGACGAGCCGCTGCAGGTGGATCTCGCCGACGCCGAGCGCGGCCGCGAGGCGGACGAAGGCAGGCAATTCGGCGATCGTCTCCTTGAGCCCCGTCAGCCACAGCGAGACGAGCGGGCTCGTCGTCCCCTCTTCGCGCTGCATGTGCGTAAAGGCGCGCACATTCTTGAGGATGCGCTCGAACATGTCCTTGCCGCGCACCAACAGGAAGCTCTGCGGCGTCGCGGCGTCGAGCGAGACGCGCAATTCGTCGAGCCCGGCATCGGCGAGTTCGGCGCCCTTCTTCAGGGTCAGGAGCGTGCCGTTGGTGTTGAAGAGGACATAACTGCCGCGCTCCTTCAGGTAGCGCACCATGCGCGGCAGCGCCTTCACCATCATCGGCTCGCCGACGCCGTGCAGGACGACGCGGGCGATGTTCGGAAACTGCTCGACGATGCGGGTGAAAAGCCCCCAGCTCATATCGGCCGGCGGTTCGAGATCTTCGAAGGTGCGCGGGCAGGTCGTGCAGAGCAGGTTGCAGCGGTTGGTGACCTCGAGATAGAGGCAGACGGGCTCCTTCTCGGCGATGGGCCCGCGCGTCTGCGCCACCGCCTCGAAATAGCGGCGCGGATCGAAGGCGGGCTTATCCCTCGCAGCCGTCGCGGTCATGCGGCCCTCCACCGCCGGGCGAGGCTCCATGCCGCGAGCAGCACGAAGCCGCCGTAGATCGTGTCGCCAACCCAGCCCGGGACGATCCCGGTCACCGGGTGCCAATCGAGCAGCGGCGCTGCCAGCGTCGGCCACAGCGCCGGCCACCACAAGAGCCCCGGCGGCGCGAGTGCGAGCAGCGCCACTAGCGGCACGAAATACCACGGATAATGCGGCGAGACGATGAAGAGCGCGGCGGCGAAGAGGATGGCGGCCCAGGCAAGGCTTGCCTCGGCGCCGGGCGGGCGGCGCAAGGCCGCGAGCGCGAGGCTCCCCATGACGAGCGCGGCGAGGCCGGCATAGGCGAGGGTCGGCAGCGGGGCAACCGCGCGCACGATATCGAGGAGCCAGATGCCGCTTCCCGAGGCGATGTTCTCCTCGGCGACATAGCCGGGCAGAAACCCGAGAACCCGTGAGCCGACGCCGATATAAGGCAGATAGAGGAGCACGATCGTCGCAACGAAGGTGGCGGGCAGGCGCCAATCGGGCGGACGCCACAAGGCGGGGCCGATCACGGAAGGGAAGAACTTCGTCAGGGTCGCCGCGGCGAGCGCCGAGCCGCAAGCGCCGCGCCGGCCGGCAATGCCCGCCCACAGCGCAAGCGCGATCAAGGCGACCGTCGCCGCATCGACATGCCCCGAGCCGGCGATCTCCCAGACCGGCAGCGGATGCCAGGCGTAGAGGAGGATCGTCTCCGGCGGCCGCCCCGCGAGACGCAACACGCGCGCGAGCGCCCAGATGCCGAGCGCCTCGAGCGCGACGAGAAAGAGCTTCACCGTCACGCGGCCGCCGCCAAAGCGGGTCGCGGCAAAGAACAGCATTTCCGCGGCCGGCGGGTAGATCGTCGGCGCGTAGTTGTTGCGGTTGATGTGCGGGAAAACCCGGCGGTCCCGCAGGAAGCGTAGATGCGGGTCGGTCGGGATGTAGCGGTAGGGGTTGATGCCGGCCGCCTGCACCCGCCCGTCCCAGACATAGCGGTTGATGTCGGTCGAGAGATAGACGGGGGCGGCGAGCGCGGCGAGCCGCAATGCCGCCGCAGCGCCGAGGATCAGCACGAGCCTGCCCTGCCCCTTGCCGCGCAGCACGAACGCCACGCCGGCGGCGTAAACCGCGCCCTCCATCAATGCCACGGCGACGAAGAGGCGCCGCTCGGCGGCATACTGGGCGACAAGCCCGAGCGCCGTGCCGAAAAGCAGCAACCCGGCACAAGCCGGGAGCAGCAGCGCGCTGCCGAAATCAGCGCGGCGAGAGGCGGAGGAGCCGTCGAACGCCGTCATTCGCGGCCGCGAGGTCGCGCAACAAGCCGGAAACGGCGGGCGCCGCATAACCGCTGCGCCAACGCCCGCCGCCCCCGAACAATTCATCCCCCAGAAGCGCCAGCCCGTCGCCGTCGTCGACATCGTACCATTCCGGCAGCACAACGCTTTCGAGGCCCAGCTCCGCGGCGCGCGCCAGCGTCTGGCGAAACACCCGCTCCGTGCTCCAATCGATCGCCTCGAAAAGCCGCGGATAGAAATTCTTGAAGCCGATCAGATAATAGCCGCCGTCGGCCGCCGGCCCGAGAACGACGCGCTCGCCGGGCTCGGCGAGCCGGCACGCCGCCCTCACGACGAATTCGGTCGGCAGGGTCGGGCTGTCGGCGTTGAGCAGGCAGACCGCGCCGTAGCCGCGGCCGAGGAGATCGCGGGCGGCGTGAAAGAGGCTGCGCCCGAGCGAGGCTTCGCGCGGCCCCAGCAGCCCGACTTGCGGCGGCAGCAGCTCGGCGAAAAAGCGCTCGGCGCCGGCCGGCGAATAGGCGACCAGCGGCGCGATCGGCGCCTGCCCGGCCGCCGCTACTTCGAGGTTGCCCGCAACGTCGAGAAGGCATGCGGTATTGAAGGCCGCCGCCTGCGCGAAAGATAGCGGCGGCACGAGGCGCGTCTTGACCTCGCCCGCGACCGATTGCTTGGCCATGACCGCAACCGCGCAGAGCGCGGCGGGGGTTGTCGGGGGCGGGGCGCGGTTGCTCATGGCGGGCTTTGCCCATTAGCACGGCCCGGCCTCGGCGGCGAGGGCAGAACACGCGGATTTGTCCCTTCCCTTCGCCCTTGTCGCGAGGGGTCGATCGGGCGATGATCTTCTCCGTCAGGCCGAGGAGGAAAAGCGATGCTCAGCCCCGAAGAAAACAAGCTGGTGACGCATGTCGGGCGCGGAACGCCGATGGGCACGACCTTGCGCCGCTATTGGATCCCGGCATTGCTGGCGCGCGAACTGCCGCAGCCGGATTGCCCGCCGGTGCGCGTCATGCTGCTGGGCGAGCGGCTCGTCGCCTTCCGCGACAGCGCCGGCCGGGTCGGGCTTGTCGAGGAATTCTGCCCGCACCGCCGCGCCTCCCTGTGGTTCGGGCGCAACGAAGAGGGCGGGCTGCGCTGCGTCTATCACGGCTGGAAATTCGACACCGAGGGCAACTGCCTCGAGCAGATGAACGAGCCCGAGCCGTTCTGCCACAAGGTGCATCTGACCGCCTACCCGACGGTCGAGATGGGCGAGGTGATCTGGGCCTATCTGGGACCGCGCGAGAAAATGCCGCCGCCGCCCAAATTCGAATGGACGCAGGTGCCGGCTTCCCATCGCCACGTCTCGAAAGTGTGGCAGGAATGCAACTGGCTGCAGGCGCTGGAAGGCGGCATCGACACCTCGCACGCACCGATCCTGCACCGCACCCTGCGGCCGGACACGAAGCATCCGGGCGTGCCGGTGCAGGGCCCCTTCGTGCGCGGCAAGGCGCCGACCCTCGAGGTCGACGTCACCGATTACGGCTATCGCTATGTCGGCATCCGCGCGCTGGAGGCGGACAAGACCTATGTGCGCTCCTACCATTTCGTGATGCCGTTCCACCAGATCCGGCCGCAGCAAATCGGGCGCGGCGTCGGCGGCCGCGACCGGCCGATGATCGCCGGCCACATCTGGGTGCCGATCGATGACGCGAACTGCATGGTATACAACTGGATGTACTCGTTCGGCGAAGAGGGGCTCTCGGACGAGGACCGCATGGAGCGCGGCAACGGCAACGGCCCCGACTATGTCGAGCAATCGGGCGAGTTCCGCTCCTACCGCAACCGCCGCAACAACTGGATGATCGACCGGGCGGTGCAGAAGACCGAGACCTTCACCGGCATCGAGGGGATCAACACGCAGGACCGCGCCCTCCAGGAGGGTATGGGCCCGATCGTCGACCGCTCGAAGGAGCATCTGGGGCCGGCCGACCGCGCCATCATCGCGACCCGCCGCCTGCTGCTGCAGGCGGTCAAGACCGCCGCCGAAGGCGGCACCCCCTTGGGCGCCGACGACAGCTATTATCACGCGCGGGCGATCGAGAAGATCTTCCCGAACACCGCGACCTGGCGCGAGACGGTGTTGCCCGACATGTACGCCAACGAAGGGATGCTCGCCGCGGCGAAGTGATCTGCGTCGCTCTGTGTCGCCCCGGCGAAGGCCGGGACCCAGAGCTGGGCTGCCTCGCAGTTTCAGACGGCGACAAGGTGGAAGCGCAGGGTGGTTCGTGCCGCTGACGCGCGAAGATAAGGGCGGCGAGCGGCGATGACAGTCTTTCACCTGTTGCGACACGGCGAGCATGTGCTGCAAGGCCAGGTATTGGCCGGGCGCACGCCGGGCGTCGGCCTTTCCGAGCGCGGTCGCGCCGAGATCCGGTGCGTCGCGGAGCGCCTCGCCGGCGACGGCATCGCGGCGCTTTACGCGAGCCCGTTGCAGCGCACCCGCGAGACCGCGCAGATCGTGGCGGCCGGGCTGTCGCTGCCGGTCGTCTACCGCGACGACCTGCTCGAACTCGATTTCGGGGAGTGGACCGGGCTCACCTTCGACGAGGTGAGGCGCGACGAGCGCTGGCAAGCCTGGAGCCGGCATCGCGGCATCGCCACCTTGCCCGGCGGCGAGACCATGCGCGCGGTGCAGCAGCGGATCGTCGATGCGCTCGTCGAACTGCACGCGACCCACCGGCGCCAATCGGTGCTGGTCGTCAGTCACGGCGACGTGATCCGCGCGGCGCTCCTTTTCGCGCTCGGCATGCCGCTCGATTTCATCCGCCGGATCGAGGTCGGCATCGCCTCCTTGAGCACGATCCGCATCGACGACGACGGCATGCGCGTGCTCGGCTTCAACGAACGCCCGCGGCCTTAATCCGAAACCGTTTGACAGCGGCTGCGGCCGGCCGATCATCGGTTGCAGGGAGCAACAAGCAGGAGACGGGGCATGGGGGCCGACGTGCTCGTTAGAAACGCCTGGTATGTGGCCGGATTGAGCCACGAATTCCCGAAGGAGAAGCTGCAAGGCCAAGTCATCGCCGAAAAGCCGGTGGTGCTGTGGCGCACCGCCGAGGGACAGGTCGTCGCCTTTGACAACCGCTGCGCCCACAAGCGGATGCCGATCTCCGAAGGGCGCTTCGTCGAAGGCGGGCTTCTGGAGTGCGCCTATCACGGGCTCTGCTACGATGCGAAGGGGCTCTGCGTGCGCGTCCCCTCGCACCCTGACGGGCCGGTCCCGAGAGCGCGGCTGCGCCCCTTCCCGCTCGTCGAGCAGGACGGGCTCGTCTGGGTATGGCCGGGCGACCTTGAGAAGGCGGCGGGCGTGACGCCGCCGCGGCTTACGGAAATCACCGACCCGGAATGGGAGACCGCCGACACCGGGCCGATGCCGGTGCCGGCCAATTCGCTGCTCTTGATCGAGAACCTGCTCGACATCACGCATTTCTACCCGCTGCATGACGGTAATATCGGCGATGTCGAGAACAGCCGCATTCCGGTGCAGCTGGAAGAAGGCATACGCGACGGCACGCCTTATGTCGGCACTGTGCGCGAGGTGCGCGGCTACCGCCAGCCGCCCTATCTCGAAGAATATTTCGGCTACGACATCGTCGACCGGCACCACACGCATTTCATGCTGAGCCCGGCGGCGACGCGGGTGCAGATGAAGGTGTGGCCGGCCGGGCATATGGGCAACAAGACGGTCGAGCGCGGCTATGTCATCATCCACACGCACACGCCCGTCGACCGCGCGAACCACGTCTGGCGGCTGATCATCAACATGCCGCGCGGGCTCACATGCAAGTCGGACCCCGCGAAGCCGGCGGTCGCGCGGTTCATGGAGACCTTTCCCGCGGTCATCGCCGAGGACCGCTGGGCGCTCGAAAAACAGCAGCAGATGTACCGCTATCCCGATGACGGCTACACGGAAGTGTTCCTAAAGCCCGACACGGCGCTGCGCCGCGCCCGGGCGATCCTCGCCCGCATGGAGCGGGCCGAGACGCCGACCGCCCGCGCGGCGGCCGAATGAGCGGCCGCGCACCACCGCGCCGGCGGGTTCTCAAGGCGGCGCTGCTGGCGCTCGCGGCGCTGGTCCTCATCGTCGCCGGCGCAACGGCGATTTTCGTCCTGACCTTCGACGCCAACCGCTGGAAGCCGCGGATCGTCGCCGCAGTGCGGCAAGCGACGGGGCGGCAGATCGCGCTCAACGGCCCGATCGGCCTAAAATTGTCGCTGCAGCCGACAATCGAGGCGAGCGACGTCGTACTCGCCAACCCGCCCGGCTTTTCCCGCCCCGATCTGGCGAAAATCGGCGCGCTCGACCTGCAGCTCGATCTTCTCGCCCTGCTGCGCGGCCGGTACGTGATCGAGCGGCTGGTCGTCGCCGAGCCCGACATCCTCTTCGAACGCACCGCCGCCGGCGCCGCGAATTGGAGCCTCGCTCAGCCCGCCGGGGCCTCGCCTGCGGCGCCCGCCAAAAGCTCCGCAGGCCCGGGCAAGCTGTCGATCGCAGTGCAGAATTTCACGCTACGCGGCGGCCGAATCGGCTATCGGGACGACCGGGCCGGAAACCTGGTTGCGGTCACGATCGGACGGCTCGGCCTCGAGGCGGCGGGGGCGGCATCGGGGATGCGGCTGACCGCCGACGCGAAGATAGGCAAGACGCCGGTGACGCTGTCGGCGCAACTCGGGTCGCTCCAGCGGCTTCTCACGGGCGGCTCGGGCGCGCCGTGGCCGATCAAGGCGCAACTCGAGGCGGCCGGCGCGACAGTCGCCATTGACGGCACGATCGGCGACCCGCTGGCGGGAACCGGCTACAGGATCGCGATCCGCGGCGCGATCCCCGATCTCGCGGCGCTCTCGGAGGTCGCGGGCGGCAAATTGCCGGCGATGAAGCAGGTGGCATTCAGTGCCCGCCTCGGGCCGGCACTGCCGAGCGGCCTGGCGGTCGACGATCTGAAACTGACGAGCGCGCAGGGGGATCTGTCCGGGCGCCTGACCTTGCGGCTCGGCGCGCCGCCCGACATTGTCGCCGATCTGAGCTCGACCCGCCTCGATGCCGGTGCGTTCTTTGGGCCAGGCGCGGGGGCGGCGGGCCCCGTGTCTGGGCCAGCGCCGAGCGGCGCCCCGCTGCAGCGTGCCGGCGGGCTCATCCCCGACACGCCGTTGCCGGTGACGCGGCTGCGCGGGTTCGATGCGGATCTGCGCTTCCTGTTCGCCGATCTGATCGTCCGTGGACAGCATTGGCGTGGTGTTGCGGGCCGTCTCGTGCTTGCCGGCGGCAAGCTGCGGCTCGACCCGTTCGCGATCACGACGCCCGGCGGCAAGCTCGCCTTGACGTTGACCGCCGACGCGGCCCAGCCGGTGCCGCCGGTCGCCCTGACCCTGCGCGCGCCCGCCTATTCCCTCGCCGCGCTGCTCGCCGCCGCCGGAACCCACGCGCGCGCGAGTGGGCAGGTCGCGATCACCGCCGATCTGCGCGGCGCCGGCAGCAGCCCGCACGCGATCGCGGCCGGGCTCAACGGCACCCTCGTCGCCACGATGAACGGCGGCCGGATCGACTATCGGGGGCTCACAGGCGGCATCGGCAAGATCCTCGCCGCGACGAACCCGAGCGGCCTGCTCGGCGGCTCCGATAGCGGCGACATCCGGTGCATGGAGTTGCGCCTCGTCGCACGCAATGGCGTCGCCACGCTCGCCCCGTTCGTGCTGGTCTCGACCCTGACGAGTGTCGAGGGCAGCGGCAGCCTCGCCTTCGGGCCGGAAACGATGAACCTCACGCTGCGGCCGCACGGCAGCGTCCGCGGCAAGGCGTTCAGCGCGGCGGTCGCGGTGCGGGGCAGCTTTGCGAACCCGCAAGTCGCCGTCGACGCGGCGGGAACGGCAGCCGGCGTCGGCGGGCTCGTCGGGCAATTCGCCGGCAAGATCCCGGGACTGACGAAAACGGCCGCGCCCACCTGTGCGCCGGCCGGCAACGCCGGATCGCCGGCCGCGCCGGCACGCACGACGCCGCAGCTCCCCAACCCGACGAACCTGCTGAAAAACCTCTTCCGCTGAACCTCAAACCGGCCGGTTGCCGGCGTGCGAGGAGGTGACGGTGAAGACCTGCCCGTCGGGCCCCGGCAGGGCGAAGCTGTCGTGGATGCGGCCCTGCTGGATCTCGCCGGGGCCGAGCCCCTTCGCCACGTAGTCGCGGTGCGCGGCGACGATGTCGTCGACCATCAGGTCGAAGGGCGCCGGCGTGCCGCTTTGCGGCTTCTGCTCGGCCTTGCGCAGCACGAGATGCGTCCCGCCGCGCAATTCGAGGACGGCGAAATCGGGGGCCGCGAAGATCGGCCGCAAACCCACTTCCTCGCACCAGCGCGCCGCGGTGGCAACATCGCTCGCCGACAGGCGCACATGCCCGACCGCGACCGGCGGCCGGGGATCGCTCGCATTCGTCATGGTTCACACCGTCAGCACTTCGAGGAGGTGACCGTTCACCTCGCGAAAATAAAAACCGCGGCCGCCGCGGCGGCGGTTGATTTCCATATCGTCGGGCGAGCGCGGCCCGCTGCCATAAGGGATCCCCGCCTCGCGCACCCGCGCGAAGATCGCGTCGAATTCGTTCTCGCCGACCTTGAAGGCATAGTGATGCCGCTCGAAATCGTCGCGCTCGTCGAAATCGAGGGTCAGCTCGTCGTTGATCCGCACCGGCGCGAAATGCGACACCGGCCCCTCGTACCGAAGCCCGAAGATCCGCGCGAAAAAGCGCGCGGAGGCTTCCTTGTCGCGGGCCGGGACGATCGTATGGTCGAGATGGATCGCCATCGGAGCCTCCTTGCCGATCCCCATAAAGATGCGGCGCTTTACCGCGATCGGCAAGTCCGGCGGCGGCTACAAACTGGCGACGGCCCATTCGCCGAGGCGCGCGGCGGAAAGGCCGAGGACGCCGCCGGCGGCGATCACCACCAGCAGCAAAGCCACATCGGTAAGCGCTCGCGGAAGTCTTCCCCAGAGCTGCATGGCGGCGCTCCCCAGAAGCGGCGGGGGACGAAGGTCGCGCATCACCCTGAGGCTTCGCGCGGGGCATGAATGCCGACGGGCTTGCGGCGGCCGGCGCGGGCCTCGGCCGGGCCCTGGGCGCGGCTCAAATTGAAGGCCGTGTTGACGAGCGCGACATGCGAGAAGGCCTGCGGAAAGTTTCCGGTTTGGCGATGCGCGTGGGGGTCGTATTGCTCAGCGAGCAGGCCGACGTCGTTCCTTACCGAGAGCAGCCGCTCGAACAGCGCTCGCGCGTCGCCGACGCGGCCTTGCAGCGCCAGATTGTCGGCGAGCCAGAAGCTGCAGGCGAGAAACGCCCCCTCGCCCGGCGGCAGCCCGTCCTTGCCCGCCTCGGTCCTATAGCGCAGGACAAACCCGTCGACAACGAGCTCGCGTTCGATCGCCGCGACCGTTCCCAGCATGCGCGGGTCGGTCGGCGGCAGAAAGCCGACGAGCGGCATCAATAACAAACTCGCATCGAGCGACTTCGTGCCGTAGGCCTGCACGAAGCTGTTGAGCTCAGGGTCGAACGCCTTGCGGCAGATATCGCTGTGGATCTCGGCGGCGACCCGGCGCCAGCGGGCGACCGGCCCGCGCGCTCCCAGCTCTTCGAAGATCCGGATCGCCCGGTCGAAGGCGACCCACGCCATGACCTTCGAATAGGTGAAGTGCTGCGGCGCGCCGCGCACTTCCCAGATGCTCTCGTCCGGCTCGCGCCAGATCGTCGCCAGATGATCGACGAGGGCCCGGCCGATCGCGGTGCCGCGCCTGGTTTGCGGCAGATCGTGCTGATAGGAGTGGTGCAGCGCGTCGATGACCTCGCCATAGATATCGAGCTGCAATTGACCGGAAGCGGCGTTGCCGATGCGCACCGGCGCCGAGCCCTCGTAACCGGGGAGCGACGGCAATTCCCACTCGTCGAGCCGCCGCTCGCCGGCGAGCCCGTAGACGACCTGCAACTGGTCGGGGCTGCCGGCCGCCGCGCGGAACAGCCAGTCGCGCCAGGCCTTCGCCTCCTCGTAATAGCCGGCATGCATCAGTGCGAGCAGCGTGAAGGTCGCGTCGCGCAGCCAGCAATAGCGATAATCCCAATTGCGCACGCCGCCGATCTGCTCAGGCAGCGAGGTCGTCGGCGCGGCGACGACGCCACCGGTCGGCGCATATGTCAGCCCCTTTAGGACGACGAGCGAACGGCATACGTCCTTGCTCCACGGGCCGGCGGGCGTGCAGCGGCTCGACCATTCCTGCCAAAACGCCTCCGTATCGCGCAACGCGCGCTCGGCGTCGAGCGGCGCCGGCGGCGGCAGATGCGACAAGCCGTAACTGAGGACAAACGGGATCGTCTGCCCTTCGGCGACGGTGAACTCGCCGCGCGTGTGCAGGTTTTCGCCGACGAGCCGCACCGGCGTGCGCAGCACCGCCATGTCCGGTCCGCCGACTGCGAGGATACCGCCCGGGACCTTGCCGCCCTCGCCCGGATCGAGGCGTTCGACCCACGGGACGATCGATCCGTAGTCGAAGCGCAGGACGAACTCGACCTGCATCGCAACGCGCCCGCGCGTGCCGCGCACGAGCCGAATGAGCGAGCGGGGGCCGTCGATCCGCGGCATGAAGTCGATCAGCTCTGCCGTGCCCTCGGAGGTCTCGAACTCAGTCTCGAGGATCAGCGAGCCGCCTCGGTAGCGGCGGCGGACGCGCGGTGCGGGATCAGCGGGCGCGATCAGCCAGCGCCCGTGCTCGGGATTGCCCAGGAGGGCGGCAAAGCAGGCGCCCGAGTCGAAGCGCGGCAGGCACAGCCAATCGATCGAGCCGTTCTTGCCGACGAGCGCGGCGGTGACGCAATCGCCGATCAGCGCGTAATCTTCAATGCGCAGGTTTCCGGCCATGTCCCTCGCGCCCGCAGCCCCATGGATTAACTCACGCGAAGGCGAAGCGATCCCGCTATCTGCGGTTTATTCGGGGGTGCGCCCGCGATGAGCCTCGGGTTCACGATCGCCGGGCTCGTCCTGTCGCTGGGCGCGCTGGCCGGCGCGCTCTTTCTCGACCGCCGGCCCTACCGGCCGGGGAAAATCAATCTCGTGCCGCTGATGATCCTGTGCCTCGCCGCCGCGCTGGTGCTCGCGCGCCATCTGCTGGCGCTCGTCGCCGCGCGCTAATCCTTCTTCGGCAGCGGCGCCGCCTCGGCGACCGTGCAGCGGCAAAAGCGCAGGTCGTCGCGCTCGTATTCGTAGTCGGTCATCGCGCGGTGCAGCACGTTGCCGGGCGGCAGCGCTTCGAGCGCCTTGGTGATCTTGTTCAGGGTCGCATCGGAATAATGGACCGGGGTCGGACAGCCGTTGACGATCTTCTCGCCGGCGCTGCCCTGGTCCGCGCAGCCCGCCAAGACGAGCGCGCCCGCGACGATCGCGCCCGCGAGATAAGCCCGTGCCATCCGTGTTCTCCCCTGCCCCGGCCGGCCGCAGATTGCCCGCAGCCGCCGCCCCGATCAACCGGCAAGCGCGCCGCATGCCCGCGACAGATCGCGCCGTTCCGGCACGAACAAAAAAAGCCGCCCCGGCATAGGCCGAGGCGGCGGAGCGCAAGGAAAATTTCCCGCTGATGCGGTCAGGGTGTCTTGTCGACCCCGCCGGCAGTTCCTTTCACGGGTCAGAGAAGGCCGACGAGCGCCGGCAGCACGCTCGGCAGCAGCGCCGTCAGCTCGTTGACGACGAGCTGCGTCCAATTGGTCGAAACGCCGGACGCCGGGGCACCGTTGACGCAGGCCGCCTTGGCGTCGGCCCACAACACGCCGACCGCCGAATGCGGATCCTGCGCGTCGAGCGGCCCGGCGGCGGCGGGATTGCTCTCGATGGATTGCACCTGGGTGCATACCGTGCCGACGGCGCTCGACAGCTGCGCGCAGGCGCCGAGGCCGAGTGCCGCGGCGAGCGCCGCGGAAATCGCGAATTTACGCATGAGATCCTCCTTTTCAGGGCGCCGGCGCCGCATTGCCCTTTTCGGGGATGACGACGGCGAGAAAGCCGAGCAGCGCAGTCAGGAGCTGGGCCGCGGCGTTGAGGGTCGGCTCGGGCACATGGATGCCGAGCGTCGCGAGGAAGAGACCGATCCCGGCCGCGGTCGACGGCTCCTTCAACCGGGCGAGCAGATAGGCGACGAGGTTCACGGGGCTTCTCCTTTCTCGTTCCAAGCGGGTTCGGCGGCGATGCCCGGCCACCACAGCCGCAGCTGCGACGGCGAACCGGCGAACCGGCTGCGGTCGCACGGTCCCACCCCGGGCACCGGCTGCGGCGACACCCCGGCATGCCCGTCGGTGTGCTGCCACAACACCCATTGCCGCCAGCCGGGCGGGCACACCGGCGCGGCGCCGTATTCCGGCAGCCACAGCGGACAGCGCGCGAGCAGCGCGTGCGGCGCGGCGATCGTCCAGCGCCCGACATAGAGGACGGGCCACCGGCCGATCCTGTCGCGGATGCGGGCGGCGGCGGCGGCGGCATTTTCGGGCGTGGCGTCGGCGCCGGCGGGATCGGGTTCGAGATCGAGCGCGACGAGAAGATCGGCGCAGGGGCCACGGCCGCCAGGAAGTTGTCGGCCTGCGCGGCGCCGTCGGAAGCGTCGAGAAAATGGTAGGCGCCGAGAAGCAGCCCCGCCTGCCGCGCCGCCGCGGCGCGCTCGCCATAGCGCGGATCGACGGCGCCGCTGCCCTCGCTCGCCTTCAGGATCGCCGCCGCGATCCCGGCTTGCCGCACGCGCGCGAAATCGACCTCGCGCTGCCAATGGCTCAGATCGATGACGATGTCGGCCGTTACCGCCGGCAGAAAGATCGCCATTGGGGAAATCCCGGATTGCCCGGCTGCGCTCGCCCGTCAGCGGCGCGGCACGATGCGCAAGCCGTTCGGACCGAGACAGTGCTCGATCACCGCATTGTCGGGCCCGCGCACGGCGTAGCTGCCGCTCGCTTCGTCCGCCCACACGATGTCGCCGCCGAGATCGGCATAGGAATCGGTGCGCACGAGCTTGTAGCGGGCCGCTTCCGCCGCATCGATCCGGGCGTCGAGCTTCACGGGTCTCAATCTTTGTCGTCCGGCGGGATCGCAATGGCGATGGCGACGACCGCTACGGCGAGGCCGATCAGCGCAATGGCGACGAGGATGTGCGGCGCGAGGACGATCTCGACGGCGCCGGTTGGCGGTGCGGTCAATGGTGCGGCCCCATGATCGCGACGGCCCAGCGCGAGGCCCAGCCGACCGCCCAGCCGCCGCCGGCGAGGACGGCAATGCCGATCGCCTTCGCCCAGCGCCGCGCCGCGGCGTCCGAGCCCTCGCCCTCGGCCTGCGCCAGTTCGATCGCGCGCAGCCGCGCCTCCTGCCCATCGATGACAGCGCACAGACGGTCGAGCGCTTCCTTGAGGCCGGCGAGCAGCCCCTCCATACGGCCGAGCCGCGACAGGATCTCGGTCTCTGCGTCCATGCGCGGGTCCGCTTTCGTGCGACGATTGACGAGTGGCGGCATCGCTCGGGGCTCTGCGTCACGCCGTCGCGACAAGGGTCCAGCTCGGCGTCTTCAGCGTCGCATCCTGCGGGCTCGGCGCGACGACCGAGAGCGTGTCCCCGATCTGAAAGGTGACGCCGCCCGCCAGCGCGAAGGTCGCGCTCCTTTGTGCGGCGGCGAAATTCATCGTGCCGATCTGGGTGCCGTTCTGCTGGATCGAAAAGCTGACGCTGCCGGCCGGCGCCGTCTTGACGCGGCCGACGCTGCCGGCAAACCCGGTCGGAAACGTCGCGGTCGCGGCGAAAGTGTAGTCCTGCAGATCAGCGCCGGCGGGGGGCTGGCCGACATAGGAGCCGGCAATGTCGAGCTTCGAAGCGCCGGCGCCGTTCGTCGTGTAGGTGTAGGCGGTGACGGCGCTCAACTCCTCGGCCTCGAGCCCGAACAGGTTGAAGGCCGGCAATTTGACGTAGAAAGTCTGGCCGGGCGCCAAATTCGGCGGGAAGGCGAGCTTGAAGACCGTATTGTCGAGCCGGGCGAATTGCGCGCCCTTGGCGTGCGCGGCGATCGTCGTGCCGTAGACGCCGCGGCGGATATAGGTGGCGAGATCGTATTTGTACTGCGCGGTCAACGTTGCCGCGGAAAACGCGATCAACTCGCCGTCGCACCAGCACAATGTCACAAAAGCGTCGGCGTCGGCCTGCGTTCCCGCGGTGAGGCTGCCGCGGCTCTCCGTCAGATCGACCGAAAGCGTGTCGATCGTGTCGGGGTCGCTGCCGGCGGGGAAGCTCGCGGACAGCACGCCCTGGCGGCCGCCCGCGTAGATGACGCCGTATTGGCCATAGGTCGTGCCGTCGAGCGACAGCCATACCTCGCAGCCGCCCCACTGCGCGCCGCCGGAGGCGACGATCCAGATCTCGTTCTGGCCGTTCGTCAGCGGCACCGGCGGCTCGAAGAGCACCGGCGGATTGGTCGAGCCCGGCGCCGAAAGCGGGTTGATGCCGAGCCCGTTGCCGCCGGTCCCGGTGGTGTAGCTCCACGGCAATGCCGGGATGTCGAACAGATCCTCGGCGGTGAGGATGTAGGTGCTCTTGTCGTCCTCCTCGACCGCGATGACGCGGACGAGCGCCCCGGACAGGCCCGAGATCGATTCGCTGATGGCGAGGATGTCCATCGGCTCGATCAGGCATTTCGCAATGCCGAGCCGGAACTTGTATTGGTTGAGGTTGTACTGCTCGCGCTGCAGCAGCAGCTGGACGCTGCTGCCGGCCGAGGTCGCGTTGGTGAACATGTGCGCCGGGGTGGAGGGCTTGAGCCGCAGGCCGTATTGGTCGATCGCCCCCTGGTCGAAGCCCGAGATCAGCTCGCTGTCATAGGCATAGGACGAGGGTTGGTATTCGAGGCTGAGCCAGTTCCACTGCTCGGCCGGGTCCTTGCGGGCGATCTCGATCGGATCGCGCCGCGCCCCGCCGCGGGTATTCGTCGGCCCTTCGAGCCCGTCATCCTCCCAGTTCAGAAAGTCGTCGTCGGTCAACGCGTAGAGCGGCGTCAGATCGGGTGCGTAGCTCGCGCCATAGCCGGTAAAGCTCGCCGCCCGGTAGGGTGCGAACTTCAATTGCGTGCCGCTGAAGAAGACGCCGGCGACCGTCAGTTCGGCGATCTGCTTCAGCCAGCGCGCGGCGGTGTCCTGCCGGCGGCAGAGCAGCGAGATCGCCAAGCCGCTCGCCTGGCAGAAGGCGCCGTATTGCGACAGGTCGGCGATGTTGGTCGAGGGAAAGCCGGCGCCGACATTCGGGTCGGCAAGCAGGTCGGCGACGACGTAATCGGGGCGCGCGTCGTCGGGGAAGCTCGTGCCGGCAGTGCCGACGCGGCGGCCGCCGAGCTGGAACTGAATGCTTGGCAGAGCCGGCGTCGCGCCCAATTGCATCGGCGTGCCGGTCACATGCGCGGTCAGCGAGTAGCCCGGCACCGGCTGGTTCGGGTCGGTCGCCGCGAATGTCGGATCGGGCGGCTGGCCGGCCGCGCCCGTATAGCCGTTGAGCCCGACGGCGCCGAGCCCGCCGGCGACCCCGCCGTTCGCCCAGACCCAGTTCTGCCCGTTATCGCCGGCCGCGGCGCCGGTGAAGGTGACGGGCCCCGTGCACAGCGCGAAATCGACATCGACCGAATACTGCGCCGAACCGCCCTTCTTGCCGCCCGAAGAGCCGATTCCCTTGCCGCCCTTGCCGTTGCTGCCGCCTGAGGCGACGAAGCCGAACATGTCGATCAGGTTGACCGAAACGCGCTGCGTCCCCCACAAGACCGGCACGACCGAGCCGTATTGCGAGGTGTTGTAGCGCAGCGAGCCGGCGAGCGGCGTCGCGAAGGCATTGGAAAACGGCGAAGGTTGCGAGCCGGCCATCTCTATATCGCCCGGTTATGCGGCAGCGGCGGGAAACGGCGAAAAGAAGCGCCGCTCGCGCGGACGCGACCGGCGGTCGAGAAAACAGGCACTCTCCGCCGAGACCGGCACGACGCCATGCGCGGTGAAGGCGTGGATCAACAGCGGCCACTCGATGACGATGGCGGCGTGCGAAAAGCAGCGGCCGAATTTGAACAGCGCGATGTCCGCCGGCTCCGGCGCCGCGACTTCGCGGGCGTGCGCCGTCAACCCTTCGAGATAGAGTTCTTCGGCGCGATGCAGATACCAGTCAGGCCGGTAATGCGCCGTTTCGATCGGGCCGACGACGCCGGCGCGGTGATAGACCTCGGCGAGAAAGGTCAGGCAATCGACGCCGCCGCCTTTGACCCGTCCCATATGGTGATAGGGCGTGCCGATCCATTGCCGGGCCTCTTCGAGCACGGCCTGCCGCTGCGGATCGAGCATGCCTAAACGGCCGCTTCCGGCGGCGGGATGTAGGGGAAGCCGCCGAAATTCGCGAGGTTGCCGAAGGTGCCGTTGCAGGTGGCGATCGTGTGGTCGCAACCGGGCAACAGCTGGAACTGGTCGCCCGCCGCGATCGGGTAGGCAAAGGACTGGCGCAGGTAGACGAAGCCGCCCGTCAGTTGCAGGATGGTGCGCGCCGCCCCGCTGTTCTGTCCGCTGGTGCCGGTGACCGTGCCCTGGTCGAACAGCGTCGCGGGGCTCGGCGCGAGCGTGGTGGCGATCGTGCTTTGCGTCGATCCGGCGCCGGCGGCGATGGTTTGCGCGAGGCTCATCCGGTTGAAGGTGCAATTGGCGTCGCCGAAGACCCAGGTGCAGCCGGCCTGGAAAAGCCGCCGCGGGTACTGCCCGGTCAGCAGCACCAACAAATCCGGGATGTGCATCGTGATCTTGCTGCGCCCGATCGCGAGCTCGCCGACCCGCCCCAGATGCAGCACGATAGAGCCGAGCGAATAGTCGGGCGGGCTCGCCGTCTGCATGAAAAGCCGGTCGATTTCGACGAGCGCGCCGTCGAAGAAACGCTGCGCCGCGGCCGCCTGCCACGAGAAACTGCCGATCAGGTCGGGCGCCGCACTGCCCGGCGGGTGCGGGCAGATGTCGAGCTCGCATTTGTCGGGGTCGAGCCCGACCTTAAGCGTGGTCCGGACGCGGCTGAACCCTGGCCCGAGCGGGAACTGCACCGGTGCCGGGCCGGCGCTCCAATTGAGCGAGGCGCCGTTGCCGAACCCGTCGGGGCCCTGAAAGCTGTTCGCCGGCGGCGCCAATGCGGACTGCGCGCCCGAATAGCGCAAGATCGTGCCGTCGATCAGCTTGAACGTATAGAGGTCGGCGAACAGCACCGGCGCGGTCGGGCCGCGGCTGTTCAGATAGCTCTGCAGCGCGGCCGAAGCGGGCCTCACAGCGTCACCGACACGAATTTGAGCGCTTTCAATTCCCAGATCCGGTTCATGAACTGCGAGAAATCGGCGCTGTCCTGGGCGAAGCGGCAGCGCCAGAAATAGGTGAAATCGGCGCTGATCGCGGCGCCGGCGGCGGGCGGCGTGGTGAAAGCGAGAACACCCGTCGCCGAGTTGACCGACCAGGTGGCGGAGGCTTGCGGCACGCCGTTCAGATAAACCGCACTCACCTCGTTCGGCGCGAGGATCGGCTCGACGAAGCCGCCGAGCGTGCGCACCAGCTGAAACGCCTCGGTCGACCCGTCGCCGGCGCCGAGCGCCTGCCCCGTCACGTTGTCGTCGGCGCCGTCGTCGAACAGAAAGGTGTCCCAGGCGCCGGTGCGCTGCAAAAAGAAGCCGAGCAGATTCTGCCAGTCGGCGAGCGGCAGATAGGCGAAGGGCAGCGTGAACTCCCAGATAGGGTAGGCGAAATCGCTGATCCGCACCTCGCGCCCGGAGACCGATCGCTGCACGCGGGTGGAAAATTTCGGCGTGCGGATCGCCGGATAGCTGGCGCCGATCAGGGTGGGCAGGACGGCGAGGCTCATCGCTTCTTCCGGGGCCTGCCGTCAGACGAGCGAGAAGCCGGCGCCGCGCAGCAACTGGCGCACCGGCTCGGGATGCGAGCGCACCATGTCGCTCCACCAGCGCGACAGCGACTCGCGGTCCATCGGCCCGTGGAAATGAAAATGCGCATCGCCGCCGCCCGCCCGGCCCGCGCCGCCGCCGGCGATCATCGCCTGCAGCCCCTCGCTGATCTCCGCCGGCAATACCATCTCGCGCGCATGCAACAGCGCGAGCTGCGCCCCGGCAAAGCTCGGCAGTGCCCAGCCGCCCGCCGCCGAGGGCACAATGCCGCCGCGCGCGAAGCCGAAGATGCCGCCGATGAAGCCGCCGATGCTCTTGATCCCGCCGAGGATGCCGCCCGCCGAGCCGGCGGCGCTCAGCGCGCTGCCGGCCCCCGAGGCGGTCGCCGCCGTCGCCGAGGCGGCCGAGGCGGCGGTCGCCCCCCCGAGCGCCACGGTGTTCGCGGCCACCGCCGTTGTCAGCGCGCCGAGGGCGGTGGTGTTGGCCGTTAACAGCACTTCCTTGCCGGCGCCGCTGACCGCGCCGAGCCCGCTGCCGAACAGCCCACCCGGCGTGCCGACCCCCAATAATTGCGCGATGCCCTGGCCGAAGGATTTGACGCCCTCGCCGAACAGCGACTGGGCGAGCGAATGCGACAGCGCGCTGGTGATCGAGCTCGTCACATCCTTGCCGATCGAGCGTGCCAACTCGAGCCCGACCGTCGCCAGCTCGCTGTATTGGTGCCGCTCCTGCAGGACCTGGCCGCCGGGGCCGATGACGTCGGTGTAGTAGGACTCGAGCCGCGGCGGGCTGAACAGCAGGTTGCCGAGGGAGCGCTGAAAATCGCCGCCGATGCGGTCGAATACCGCGCCCCACTGCGCGACCGCGCGCTCCGCCAGCTGCTGCTGGGCGCGGGCGAGCTCTTGTTGCTTCTCGCCGACGAAATCGGCGAAATCGCTGTAGGAAGCGATCATCGCTGAGGTCGCCTCGCGCACGCTTTGCGCCGCCGCCGCGAGGCCCGATTGCAGGCCGTCGAGATTGGCGGTCAGGACAATATCGGCCATGCAAATTCCTTAATGCTGCTCGGCCGCGCGGCGAAGCAGCTCGGCGAAATCGAGGATGGCGGGCGGCAGCCCGCGATGCACATCGCCCTTGACGAAGCCGGCCCCCAATTGCGCGAGCAGCGCGGCTTCCCCGCTCACGCCCGGCGCGCGCTTGCCAGGACGGATGCCGAGGCAGGCTGCCACCATCAAGTGAAGCGGCGGATGCGCCGCCCAATAGGCGAACAGCTCCTCAACTTCGTGAAGCGTCATCGCGTCGATTACGGGGTAGCTGTATCCGCAGGCGGTGGCGAGGAGACCGTAGATGCTTCCCCAATCGGCCTCCCCGCCGCCGCTTCCCCCGGCGAATTGCCTTGGCGGCGCAGCCCCGAGCCTTCGAGGATCGCGGCGAGCACCTCGCGGGCATTGCCGAGATCGACCAGCTCCTCGACGTTTGCCGCTGTGATCTCGGGATAATTGCGCGACAGGGCGGCAGCGACGATTTCCCCGAGGACGGCGATCTCGTCCTCGCCCATCGCGGCGCTGATCGCCGAGAGCTGGCGCAGCTTCGGCAACAGCTGCCGCAACTGCCGCAAAGTCAAGGGCGGTACGACCCATTCGCGCCCGCCCATCGCGATCGCGATGCCGGGGATCATTCGACCGTGCTCAGATAGCCGATCGTGCCGGTGGCGTCGGCGAAAGCGTTGAAGTCGAGTTCGCTGATCGTCCAGTCGTTGATCCGCGTCGGCAGCGCCAGTTTCGAAGCGGTGCAGGCGTTGAAGCGCAAGGCGAGCGGCGCCGCCGGGTTCGAGCCGGGGCTGACCGCCTGATAGAACGTCGCCTTGAAGGTCGGCGTCGTCCCCATCAGCTGGTTTGTCAATGTCACTTTCGAGCCCGAACTCGTCAGGTTGTAGGTGTAGGAGACGAGCAGCGCGGCATTGGCGTCGGCCGCCGAAAACGTGTAGACGCCGGTCGCGAAATTGACCGAATACTGGCCCGCGGAGGACGGCGTCGTGACACGGTTGAAGGCTTTGCCGGTCGCCGCGTAATAGACGCCGAGATCGTCGTTGTAGGTGGCCGCATTGGCGACGGTGACGGTGAACGGCGTGCCCGCCGGCACCGTCTGCGCCTCGTATTGCGACACCGCGAACTGGCCGGTCGCGGCGCTCGTCCCGAAAAAGATGTCGGAATAGAGGAGCCCCAGGATGCGGGCGAATTTCGCCTTGCCGGTGATCTTGCCCTGGCCGCGGGCGATCGCCACCGGAAACTGATACTGCCCGTACAATTCCTTGTCGGTCCAGTCGAAATCGATCTCGATATCCTGCAGGACCCCGAACTGGCGGACACCATTGCCGCCCGTACCACTAATCTGCACATCGGTGCGCTCGCCGAAGAGCGCCCCGGCGCCAAAGCTCAGCTGCATTGTCTGTCACCTTTCTTCAACAGCGCCTTCAGCGCCTCCTTGGCGCTGTGCGCGACATTCCACGCCTCGGTGTAGCCGGCGACGGCAGAACCCGGGAAATGATCTTCCCACCAACGCTCGATCAGCGCGTCCACGCCCGCCGCTACTTTCCACTGAGGATGCTCCGCTCGGGTAGGACCGTTAGCCTGCGCGTGATTTTCTTCCAATGCTGCCTCCGAGAAATCGGATTTTCTGCTACCCTGATTGCACTCTCGCTGGAGCGGACGATGACCATTGACGAGGAGCGGGACGCGTTCCACCGAGCGTTGGGCCTAGCAATAGCCCGATGGGCAAACGTTGAGGTTGCTCTGCGCAACGTCTTCTTAGCCTCTTTAGGTGTTTACACCCCTGACGATCCACGCGCCTTGAGCATCGCAGACCCCGCCGCGGCGGCGTTTTTCTCGGTAATGAGCTTCCGTGGCAAGCTGACTATGACTACGGCCGCGATCCGGGTCAGCTTTGGCAACGGCGAGGTGTCAAGAGGGTGGGACAACCTTTTGAAACGACTCAAACTTGACGGCCGTCGATCGCTTAAGCGAAACGACCTCGCTCATTTCAGCGTATCGTACAACGAGGAACTCGCTCCGGGGCGCCGCTACATGCTGACAAAAACGCCGTGGAATCCAACAAATCTCCGGTTGTATTCTAGAAACGATTCCCCGATCTACCACCTCGAAGACCTTCTGACAGCGGAGAACGAGTTTGCCGAAATTTCTCGGGAGTTTGGGATTTTTGCGGCGCGTGCACAACAGCAGAAGCGACCGCGCCGCTCCTCTCCTGGGGGCTAGGTCGGATCACACGCAGACAATCGCAACGGGGACGATCGCGACCGCCTGGTCGCCGAGCACGCCCTCGTCGGTCTCGATTTTGCCGGCGAGGTAGGCATGGCTGACCATCGCCGGCAGGCCGAGATCCTGCACGCCGGTCGCCGGCAACGGCGCGAGCGCCGCTTCGAGGGCATCGACGAGCGGGTTGAGGGCGCTCGATGGCGCGAGGTAGGGATCGCTCGAATGGACGTAGAGATAGAAATCGGCATAAAGCGTCCAGACGACCGGCGCGCCCAGCGCCTTGGTTTCGGCGAGGCCGCCCTTTTCGGTCATAAAGAGGGCGGGCTGCTCGGCCGGGCTCAGATCCGTCCAGTGCCGCAACCGGCGGTCCGCCGTGACGAAATCCGCCGCTTGCGCGGCAATCCCCCACAGCGCCGCGTAGATCGTCTCGCGCGCGATCAAGGGACTATCCCGGAACGCCCGGCGATCCCGCGCCGTGCCGCTTTCTTCCTGTCGCCGAGCACGGCCCCGAGAGCGGCCGGCATCCCCCGCCGGCGCGCCTGCAAGCGGGCGCGGCCGGAGAGCGTCGCAAGGCGCCGGAACGCCGCCGCCTCGCCGTGCAGCATGCCCGCAATCATGCGGCGCCCACCAGCAGAGCCGGATCGGTGGCGCTCGGCGCCAGCAGCTGCACGTACCCGGAGGCCGCCGCGACCGCGCGGTATTGCGACAACAACGTCTGGATGTCGGTCGACAAGTCGCGCAGCGAGAAGGCGGCCGTCGTGTAGCTCGCGGTGCCGCCGCCGCCCAATGTCCGCGACCGCTCGCCGATGCGGGTGCGCTCGCGGTATTTGAACGCGACGAGTTCGATGCAGGCCTGCCCGAGATCGGCGGGAACGGCGGCATATCCCGCCGTGTATTGCAGCGCTACGCATTGCGCCTTGCGCGGCACGCACATGCCGCGGATGACGAGCTGCGTCGGGTTGAAGACATAACCGGCCTCCACCGTCGTCGGCAGGATGACGGCGCCGCCGGGAACCGCCGGCGCCGGTGTCGGAAGCGGCGGGACGGCGACCCCGTCGACCATCACCGACAGGACGGCCGACACCGGAAAGCAGGCGAATTGCAGCCGCGTCTCGCCGGCCGTCCCGAGCCCGTCGCGGATCTCGTTGTAGTCGGCCAAGAGAATCTGGCGGCCGAGCCAGCTCTGAATGAACTGGCTCGCTGCCGTGATCAGCCGCGAGAGCAGCGCGTCGTCCGTCGCGGGAAACGCGTTCTGGCCGGTTTGCAGCCAAGCCTTTACATCGGAAAGCTGGCAAAGGTCGCCGAAACTCATTTTGCCCTCCGGCCGACCGGGACGAAGCCGTGCGCGGTCAGCTCCGTCGCCGCCTCCGGCGGCACCAGCACGATGCCCTCGGCATCGGCCCGGAACTCGCGCCCGCGCCAGGCGCAGCCCACACCGTCGGGGTGTCGGACCGGCACCAGCAGCGGCCGCGCCGCTTCCGTCCGCGTCGATCTCGTCATTGCATGCTCCGCAGCTGCGCCGGGGACGGCGCCGGAAAGGCTTTCCGGACCGGCCCCGCGCGCCGTCGATCAGGCGTTGGCGATATTGGTGATGACGCCCATCGCGAAGGGCGCGTAGACCGCCAGCAGTTCTTCGGCATAGACGCCGACCTGACGCTGGCGGGTGACGCTCGGCCAGCTGATCTGGTAATAATCCTGGCGGGTCTTCACCTCGGCGACGTTCGGCACCTCGTTCGACTGGTATTGGATCGGCAGATTGTCGGCCCAGCCGATTATCGTCCCCGGCGGCACCCGCGGGTGGATCTTGATCGGGATGCGCAGGCCGCCGTTGATCGCGAACGGGTTGTAATAGAACGACACCACGCCCGAGGCGGTGATCTCGACATCCTTCGAACCGTCGGCCGGCGAGTCGTAGCGCAGCAAGGGGCCGGAAGCGTTCGACAACACCTTGCTGGTGATGTTCTTCAATTCCTGAGAATTGACGTAGAGGACAGTCGGCGACAATTCGAAATTGTCCCACATCGACTTGAACATCGTGTCGATTTCGACGACCGAGCCGCGCCCCGAAGCGGTGAGCGGCGTGCCGGTGCCGGCCGTCCCCGTCGCCATAGTGTTGACGTAGGCGTTCGACCCCGGCAGCAGGGCGGTCGTCAGGAGGCCGTTATAGGCGTAGCTCGGATTGGCCGAGCTGTCGGCGGTGATGGCCGTCGCCGCTTGGTTGCCGCCGGCGAGCGGCGCCGAGAAGGCGGCCGAATTGATCGTGGTGATCGCCTGCAAGGTCTCGGCGCCGGCGGCGCCGACATACCAGGCGTAAGCAACCGCACCCTGGACCGCATCGACGGTTGCGAAGAGCGTCTGGCCTGCCGTCACCGCCTGCGTCGCGTTTGCGCTCTTGTTCGAGCTGCCGCCATTGAGGGTGAAGGTCTTGCCGTCGGCGCCGGTGACGGTCTTTGTCGTCGCGGCGCCGGCCGCGAGGCTCGAATTCTGATAGCCTTCGAGGGTCAGCGCCACGACGATGACCGAGTAGGTCGCGGCCGGCAAGGTGGCGCCCGAGCCCGAGGCCGACAACGTCGGCGTCGCCGGCGTCCCCAATTGCAGCGAGGCGTTGCCGGCGAGTATCGCCATCTCCTCCTTCAGCATCATCTTCTGCAGCAGGCGGAAGGTCATGCGCGCCTCGATGTCCTCGAAATTGCGGCCGGCGCTGATCGCCTCGTAGGTCGCCGCATCTTCCTCGCCGATCGTCACGTAGGTGGCGGATTTCGAGGAGGTCGAGTAGCTCATCTGGCCGGAGCGCTGGCCTTCGGGAACCCAACCCATCGCGTCAAAGCCCGACCCGATGATGGCGTTGACCTGCCGCCAGTTGGTCGCGGTGCCGGTGCCGCCGCCGACCCGCGGCACTGAATTGCGCAGCGGCGTCACGAACGGATAGAGGTTCTTCGCCGGCGCCTGCAAATCGTAGGCGACAAGGCCGGTTGCGGTCGAAATCGTCTTGGCGAGCGCGTCGTCGGGTCGTTGGATCGCCGACTTGATCAGTTCGAGAGTGTCGGAAGTAATGGACATGGCGTCCCCCTTTATGCAGGGATGAAACGGAACCATCCCGCCGGTATGACGACCGGAGCGGGCTTTGGGTGAACTTGCCGCTCGTCGCCGGAAACGATGCGCCCGGCTATTTGCGTTCGGCTTCGGACGGCCCGGAGGGGCCGAAGGGCCGCATCGGGTTGGCATAAGCCGCCTTAATCAAGGTCAGCGTCTGCTCTTCCTGGCTCATCGCGGCGAAGGCGGCGGCGACGAGATCCGGCGACGGCGAACCGGCGCCGTCGGCGCCGCCGTCCTGCCGTTTCGAGACGGCGCTGACGCCGCGGGCGACGGTCAGGGGCGGCAGCGGCGTCGCAGCGATGTCCTCGACGCGCTTGGCGAGCCGGTCGAGGCGCGGCACGATGCCGGCGAGCGTCTCCAATAGCGCCCGGTTCTGCGCGCGCTCGACGGCAGCGAGCGCCTCGGCCTTGGCGAGCACTTCCGCCTCGCGGCGCGCGCCGGCGGCGAGCGCCAGTCCGGCGGAAGGCTCGGCGATTTCATCGCCATCGGCGATCCCGCCGCTGTACTCGGCGGCGATTGCCTGCAAGAGTTGGCGCAGTTCGCCGACGATTGCCTGCGGGCGGTCTGGCGGCGCCGAAGGATCACCCTCCATTGCGGCCTCGAGCACGAGGCAATCGGCAAGCCAATCGAGATCGAGGATGATCCCGGCGAGGCGCTCGGCGTCCTCGAGCCCCTTGCGCATCCCGCCGGCCGCACCCGCTTTTTCGCCGGCCTCTGGCGGCCCCGCCGGGTCGATCTCGGCGCGCCAGGCGGCAATGATGCGCTCTTTGATCCGGGCCAGTTCGGCCGGCTTGTAGCGCGCCGCATTGCCGGCGCGATGAATGAAGATCCAGGCGGCGCGGATATGCCGCTCGCTGTCGATCGGGTAGCGCTTCTTGCGGTCGGGCTGATAGCCGGGGTCGGCGTACTCGATATCGCCCTCGGCCGCGTCTTCGGCCGCCGCCGGCACGTCCGGCGTCTCCGCCTTGCCGAGGGCGCCTTCGTCGAGGCAGCGCAGCGCGTCGGATTTGGCGAGATGATGGTGACCCGCAATGCCGCAGGACCAGAATTGCAGCGGCGGATTGAACGACATCGGGAGGGTTCCTTCGCGAGCGGGAACGGCGGCGCGCTTCCAGCAGTCGAACACCGCCTCGGGGTTCGCCGGCCGATCGACCAGCGAGATTTCGTTGAGCGCGATTTCGGTGATGATGCGGCGGTCGGCGGGATCGCGCGCCTTGACCTTGCCGCCGATCGAGAAGCCCTTGTAGACGCCGGCGGCAACCTTTTCCCAGGCGCGTTCGTCGACGACGCGGGCGGCGACATATAGCCCCTTGTCGTCGAGCGCGGCCTCCTCGGCGACGCCGACCGCGGAGGGCTGGTGCATCTCGCGGATATTGGCGAACTTCATGTAATCGTCGAGCGCGGCGGCGAGCGCGTCGTGCCTGACGATCTCGCCCTGCTCGTCGAGCGCCTCGGTCGAGGCATAGCCCCAGACCATGCGCTGTTCGGCGTCGAGTTTGGCTATCGGCGCATAAAAACGCATCGTCAAATCTCCGCAGTCGCGGCCGCCCGGCTCAGGCGACGGTCGTCAATCCCGTCCAGGGCAACCGGCCCCTGCGGCGTATCGACCAGCAAGAGATCGCCGCCCGCTTCCGAGCCCATGCCGCGCTCGCGCCGCGCCTCGTTGCGGGTGATGATGCCTTCCTTGACCAGCCCCGCCAGCATGCTCGCCTGCACCTCGGGGGCGAGCGGCTGCTCTGCCGCCCAGGCGAATTCGAGGTCGTCGTGACCCATGCGGTCCTGGATGACGCTGTCGACCAGCCGCTTGACCCAGCGCATCAGCGGCGCCAAGCCTTCCGACAGCGCCGCATCTTGCATCGTTTCCGCGGTCGCGCGGTTGATCTGCCGCGTGAAGGCGTTTGGCGGCAGCGAGAAGGCGTAGCAGACAACGCGCGCCAGCCATTCGTCGAAATCGTCCTTGTACGGCGCTTCGCGGAACGGCTGGTACTTGGCGCCGGCCGGCCCCCATACGAGCTTTGTGCGCTCGGCCGTATTGCCCGCAAGGATGCTGTCGAACCATTCCTGGAACTGCCGGATCTGTTCGGCGTTCCAGCCGTCCGGCGCGTTCATCAGGCCGGCCGGGATATTGGCGTCGGTGAAGTGCTGCAGCTGCATCGCCTGCCGCCGCAGGCCGATGTTGACGGTGACGACGATCTGCTCGACCGGCGAATAGCCGTAGGCCTTGTGCGACCGCCGGTTGCGCGGCAAATAGATCAGCTCTTCGCTCGTCAGCAGCCGCCACGGCCGGCCGTGAATCACCTGTTCGTAAGCCGGCGCCGGCGGCTGGGGACGCCGGCCCGAATCGTCGACGAGGACCTTGATCGTCGCGCCGTCGACGACGTCGAGAGCGGTGATCTCGCCGCCGCGGTTGCGCCTTACCTCGAAGGTCGGCGCGTCGAGAACGAGAAGATCTTCGAGCGCCTCCCGCAGCCATGTCGCGAAGGGCTGCTCGCCGTCCGGCTTCGACCAGAACCGCGTCAGCGCGTCGATGCGGGCGGCGGTGTCGCCGTCGCCGCCGCCGCCGCGTCGCGGCTTGATCGACCAGTCGAGCTTTTCCAGCTGATCCTTGCGCGTTTCGATCGCGAGCCGGGTCAAGTCGTGGCTGTCGGCGAGCGCGCGCAAATCGTCGAAGCCGAGCGCCTCGTAGGCCCGCGGCGTATAGATGTAATTGACGCCGACCGGAAAATCCCAGGTCCGCAGCCGCTCCCGATCGGGCGGCACCAGCGGGTAGCCGGGCGAGAAAATGCCGCCGTCGGGCTGGAACACCTCGCGAAAGCGGGTGACCGCATCTTGCGAGCCGGCGAGCGCGTAGGCTTCGCCCGCCAGGCTGACGAGCGGGCGGCGCGCGCCTCGGGTTTCACCGAGCGGCATCAATTGGCCTCCACCGTCACCGGCGTCGCACCGGCAGTGGCGATGCAGTTGACGGCGTCCGAGGGCACGAAGCTGCCGCTCCAAGTGCGCGTCCAGCCCGGCTCTATCGTGAACGAGCCGGCAGCATTGATGGCAGCCGTCGTGCCCAACGCGCAGGCGATCGCCGCACTCGTGCTCTCGTTGTCGATCGCGAGGAATTTGCGCGAGGTTACCGCCGCCAACACCTGCGTCGAACCGATCCCTAGTGTGACCGCCGTGACCGAGCCGGAGCCTGAGGCCGGCGCTTGCTGAGTCACCATCGGGTTGGTCGCCGATGGCGGCGCCATGACCGGCTGACCGCCGACGGTCTGGCCGTTCGGAACGAGGATCGCGGTGCCGCGCACCACCGAATTGGCCGCCGGCGTCGGAAATTGCGACTGCGCGAAAGCAACGCCTGCGCACAGGCAAAGCGCGAGCGCGGCAACAAATTGCCTTGCCATCAGGGTCTCCGTTCAAAAGCTCGAAAGGGCGGCGCGCTTCCAGGTGTTGGGCGCGGTGCAGAAGTACAGGTAGTTCGAGTCGGCCTGCAGCTGACCGGTATTGCAGGCCGCACCGCTCGAGGCGGGCGTTCCGGGCGTGACGAGCCCGCCGAGAGCGTTCAAGCTTTGCGGCGTCAGCGACACGATGCGGTAGTTCGAGCCGTCGAATTGCAGGACCGCGTATTCGTAATTCTGCCCGGCGGCAAGGCTCAGCGTGCTGGCCGATGTGCCGCCGGCCGCCGGTTCGAGGATATGCCGGCCGCCGGCAAATGTCTTGACGGTCAACGGCTCGCCGTTGTCGGTCGCAAACCCCATGATCCAGCCGGGTTGTATCGTCGTCCGATTGGGCAGAGTGACGCTGAGCCCGCCCGCCGCGTTGTAGCTCGAAAGCGCATTGCCGCTGTCGCTCTGGGTTGCCGAATAGGTCGTGACGGCCGGGAAATTCCAGCGGTTGACGCCGGGCGCCGCACCGGTCATCCCGATCAAAGTGGCGGTCGCCGGCGTCGCCTCGGTCACTCGGAAATTGCTGCCGTCGTAGCGCAACACGAGCAGCTCGTAATTTCCTGCCGCCAAGCTCACGCTCGTCGTCATCGCTCCAGAGCCCGGGTAGAGAATGTGCCCGCCCGAGACGCCGTTGACGGTGACGGAGGTGGTCTTGCCGCTGTCGCTGGCGATGCCGATGGTCCAGCCCATCGGCAGAGCGCCGGTCGCCGACGGCAGCGTCACCGTCATATAGGAGAGCGGGCTGTTGAAGCTCGACACCACGTTGCCGTTGTCGGCGGCGGTAGCCTGGTAGGCGCTTGCCGCCGGGAAGCTCCAATGGCTGAGCGACGCGGAGCCGATCGCGCCCAATCCTTGCAATGTCGCCGGGCTCGCCTCGACGACCCGGAAATCGCCGCTGCCGTCATATTGCAGCACGAGAAACTCGTAGGCGCCCTGGCTGGTATTGGCGAGGGCCAACGAATTCTGCGACGCCCCCGATCCCGGATAGACGATACGGCCGCCGTTCGAGGCGTTGACGGCGATGCTGAGCGGCTTGTCGTTGTCGGTCGAAAAACCCATCGACCAGCCGGTCGGCAGACCGGTTGTCGGCGGCAGCGTGACGCTGAGGCCGGCCGCCGTATTGTAGCTCGACAGGATGTTGCCGTTGTCAGAGAGCGTCGCGGCATAGCCGGCGCTCGACGGGAACAGCCAGTTCGCCGGCCACGGCGGCGGCGACAGCCCCATATTGAGGCGCGTCGCGCGGGTGGCCGAGCGAACGCGCCAATTAGTGCCGTCGCTTTCGAGCGCGACATATTCGTAATTTCCGGCGGCAAGCGTCAGCGACGAGACGCTCTTGCCGCCGGACACGATCATTCCCGTCGGCGCCGCGACGGTCATGCCCTTGCCGTTGTCCGTCGCAAACGCCATCGACCAGCCCGGGTTGACGGCGGCGATCGGCGGCAAGGTGACGCCGAGCGAGGCCCCGCTCGCGTTATAGGAGGAGACCGCGAGCCCGTCGTCGATCGGCGCCGCGGTATAGCTTGCCGCGGCCGGAAACATCCATTTCGCGCGGCTGCCGAGCCCCAGAACCGAAATTCCGACGGATTGCGGCCCGTAATTGACCACTGCGCCGGCGTATTGCGGATTGACGAGGAGATTGTTGTCGGAGGCAGTCGCGTTGACCGCGGTCGTGCAGTTGAAGTAGGGCGAGATGAACGTGTTGTCGCCGTGGTGCGCGTCGGTGATCGAGAGACAGGTCGGCGCGTTTTCGAGGTCGAGGCCGGAAAAGGTGTTCGAGAAATTGTACCCTTGTTCGAGGACGAGCCCGGCGCCGCCCGCCGCCGCCGCCGAGCCGGCCCCTGCGATGCGCGAGAACTGCACTTGCTCGAGCGCCATGCCGGCCGCGCCGCCGGCGCTGTCGCAAATAGCGTCGATGTTGCTGTCGTAGACGGCGTTGAATTGACAGGCCCCGGCGCCCGGCGCGGCGCTCGCATTGTTGACCGACAGATGATCGATCTCGATCGAGTTGTGCTGGTCCGAGAAATCGGCTTTGCCGAGCATGAAGACGTAGGAGGGGCGCGAGACCTGCGCGCCGCTGTCGGCGCTCGACGGCAGCGCCTTGGCGATGGTGATTGTGCCGCCGCCGATGGCGCTGACGGGGCTCGCGAAATTCGTGCCGTTGGCGAGCGCGATGTCGATTGTGCCGCCAACGTAAAAGCCGCTCGTCGTTGACACCGAGAGCGTCGCTGCGCCGGCCGAAGCGCCGGCGCTCAGGGTGGCGAGGTTGACGGCGCTCGAATTGCCCTCGACGAGGAGCGTCCCCTCCTGATGAAAATAGAAGCAGGTGACCGGGCTCTGCGGCGTCCCGCCCGAGCACTCGACCTGCAGGACAGGACCCGAGGCGATGCTGCGGCCGTCGAGCGTCGCGCCGCCGGAGACCAGGCGAAAGCCTTTCGCCGCCTCGCCCGCGTAGTCGATCGTCAGCTGCGCGCTGAGCTTGTATGTGCCGGCCGGAATGAAGACCGGCCAGCCATTGGCCGCCGCCGTATCGATCGTCGTCTGGATGGCGCTCGTCGAATCGGCGCTGTCGGTCGGATCGGCGCCATTGCACATGACGTCGATCCACGGCCGCCCCGAGCACATGAGGGTGTCGCCCGAAGCTGGAAACGCGTTGTTCAGCGCCCAGGCCGGCCGCAGGCCGAGGAGCACCAGGACCGTCATTGCGAGGAGCGCCGCGACGAAGCAATCCCGCCGAAATTGCCGCGTCTCGCAATGACGCCCGCGCATTCCGCTCACCAGCGGCGCGCCGCGAAGGCCTGGCCGGTCGTCCCGCCGTAGAGCGAGACGGGGCCTGGCGGCTTGTAGCCCGACGGGGTGCCGAAGACCGACCCCGGCGCGACCGGGATCGCGGCGCCGCCGGCGAGCGCGGTGCCGACATCCGAGATATAGATCGTCGCGTTCGAGTTGTTGGCGATCAGATAGCCGTTCGCCGGCGTCACGCCGCCGAAGAGCGTCTGCGCCACGCCGCCTGTGATCACCGCCGCGCTGCCGTCGCTCGCCGCGGCGCCGGCACAGTTGATGACCGGCAACGGAGCCGCCGGCCCGACCGGCGTCGCGACACCGCCCGCCACCGCGGCGGCCGCGTGCACCGGCACGAGGTTCGACTGGGCGTCCGTCTGCGTCGCGAGCGATTGCACCGACGTGTTGGCGTCCTTGACCAGTAACGGCATTGCCGGGCTCCTCCCGTCTTTCTGCGCGGCGCCTTATGGTGTCGCGACCGCCGCGGATCGCGAGCGGTAGAACTCGAAAATTCCTGCGCCGAGCCGCGGCCCGAAAAAGAGATCGGTCAGCGCCCAGACAAGCGCATCGACGCGATCGGGCGAGCCGCCGGCTTGCCGGCGATCGATGCTGCGGGCGGAGAAGCCGCACATCTGATCTTCCAGTTGCGGCAGCGCGCCGACATGGTGCACCCGCCCCTGCTCATAGAGCGCGGCGACCGGCTCGGCGCGCACCTGCTTGCCGCGCGAGGCGTGCACGGCGGTGAACGGCACGCCGGGATCGATCGTGCGCAGCATCGCCTCGACCATCTCGCCCCCCTGGTTGACCTCCGCGACGACCCGGTCGGCGCGATGCGCGCGAAACGCCGCAATTGCGGTCGTCGCCCATTCGGCAGGGCTGTAGCGGCCCGACGCGTCGGCCAGCACCCAGGCCTCGCCGCGCTCGTCCCTGCCGGCGACGACGATGCCGGTCTCGTCCGCCATGCCGCCGGAACTCGCCGCCGGGTCGATCGCCACGACGACCCGCATCAGTTCGGGCGCCCGCCGCGTGCGCGCCGCCTCTATCAACCCGCGGCTCCACAGCGCCCCCGGCATGTCTTCGAGGATCTCGGCCTCGAGTTCCTGGCGCCCCAATCTGGTGCCCTCGTATTTCCGGACGATCTCTTCGATGAAGGCCGGCGCCAGATTGCCGCGGTTCTCATGCGTCGAGCCGTGCGTCACGACGACCGTCGGATCGGCGACGAGGCCTTTGATCAGCCTTGTCGGGCGCGGCGTCGTGGTTGCGACGATGCGCGGATCCGGCCCCAACCTCAGGCCGAGCAGCAGCATGTCCCAGGCTTCCGGATAGCGCCAGGCGGCGAGCTCGTCGCACCATGCCGCATCATGCTGGGGCCCGCGCAACCGCTCCGGCTCATCGGCGCTGTACAGCGTGGCGACGGCGCCCGAGGGCCAGGTCAGCCGCCGCTTCGACGGTTCGTAGCGGGGCCGGTCGTCGGCGGCGGAAATCGCCAAGATGCCGCTTTCGCCTTCGACCATCACATTGCGCGCGTCGGCCGCGGTCGGCGCGACGAAGGCAATGCGGCCGGCGCGGCGCGCCCGGACGCACGAGCGGACATACTCGGCCCCGGTTCGTGTCTTGCCGAAGCCGCGGCCGGCGAGCAGCAGCCACACCCGCCAATTCCCGGCCGGCGGCAATTGGCTCGGCCGCGCCCAGAACCGCCAGTCATGGATCAGTGCCTCGGCCTGTTTCGGCGTCAGCTCCGCGATCAGGTGGCGCCTCAGCGCCTCCGGCAGCGAGGCGAGCCAGGCGGCGTGCAAGCACCTCACGCGCATCCTCCGCGAGATCGGTCGAGGCACCCTCCTCCACCTGCCCCGGCGCTCGCGCAAACATGCCGAGGTGCCGGGCGATGGCGTCGAGCGCCGCCTTCTTGTCGTAAAGCTTGACGCGATAACTGCCTTTGTTGGGGCCGACGGCAATGATTTCCGAGATCGCCGCCGTATCATCGTGCACCAGGGCCTCGGATTCCTTGACGGCCAGCCCCTTTGGTCCCCAAGTGAAAACGCGGCTCAGATCGGCGAAGGCGATCCGCGCATATTCCTGCAGTACTCGCTCGGCGGTGATGCCGAGTCGGGCCGCACACTCGGCGATCTCGTCGCGCTCGCGCGCCGGGCTCGCAGCAACCGCAGCCTTCTCGGCCCTTGCCGCGCCCTTCGCCCGCGATCGCGATGCCGGCCGCCGACCGGGACCTGATGCCACCATCGATGCCCTTCACGGGGTTTCGATCGCACCGCTGTCGCGGACGATCCGCATCGCCGACTTCCGCTAGTTTCATTGATAATATCAGATCGATCCGGATTTGTCAATATTATTCGTGCTATTTTAGCTATCATTTGCGATGCCGAAATGCCGCTCGAGGGCGCCGAGCGCCGCGATCAGGATGCCGGAGGCGGCTTCCTGGCTGACGCGCCGCCCGTTCCAGCCCTGTTCCAGCGCCCATTCCTTCAGCGAGCACTGCCAGCCGACCACGTGCCACAAGCACGAGCCGCCGGGCGATCCGATGCCGCCGACCGCGAGGATGGCCCGCCATACCGCGCGGCGCGCTGCTTCGATCCGCGCGCCGGGCTCGCCGTCGAGCCGAGCCGGCATGCCGCCGACGCGCGGCCGCCGCCAGTCATGCGCGCGCAACGGGTCGAGCCGCGCTGTCGCGAAGCGGGCGTGGAAGTCCTCGCCGGCTTGGCGCATCGCAGCGGTGATCGAGCCGCGCCGCTGCATCAGCGAAAGCGTATCGACAGCCCGGTATGGGCGCGCCGGGCGGCCGGCCTCGTCGGCGATCGGATGTTCGAGCCGCTCGACGCGTCCGTGCCCGCGCCGCTCGCGCGTCGGCCCGTCGGCGCTGCCTGCGAGTTCCGAGCCGCTCGGCCGTGCGAGATGAAAGCGCTTCATCGCTCGTCTCCCGAACAAAACATGAACAACGTGATCACGAAAAATCACGCGACAGCGCCTCGAGGCGATCGAGAAACCGCGTCGAAGGCCGCGCCGCCTTTGGTGTGAGGCGTCCGCCGACGGTTTCCGCGAGAAGTTCGATCTCGAGCAGCCGCGCCGCTTCCGCCCGGCCGCCGCGAGCAAGATGGCAGCGCGCATGATGGTAAGGGCAATAGGATGAGCCGTCCTGCCGCGGGGCGGCGCATCGCTGCCGGCTCTGTTGCGACCCGGCGCGCGGCTCGCGATCGAGAATGTAGGCGCAGCCGCAATCGGCGGCGAAGGGCGCTGCCGGCAGCGCCGCGGACTCCGATGCCATAAATCTCCTCCCCTTGTGGAGATCGCACCAATATGGTATAAGGGGATCTCATTTGTCAATATCGTGAATTGCGATTTAGACATGGAAACGGATTGGTTCCATCAAGCTCTCGAACGCGTCGGCGCGTCGCAGGCCGATCTCGCCCGGCATCTGCGCCTCGCTCCCTCCGCGGTATCGCGGATGCTGAAGGGCGAGCGCCAGATGAAACCGCTCGAGGTTCAGCAAACGGCGCAATTCCTCGGCGTCTCGCAAGAGGAAATCCTGAACCGCGTGGTCGGCGCCATCGTGGCGCAGGCACGCAACGAGAGCCCGCCGGCACGCGGGCGGCGCGGTCGGCCGCCCAATGCCGCGCCGCGCGATCCGGGCGGCGAGCGGATCCCGATCCTGAGCGCGGCGCGCGGCGGCGGCGAGCAGGAAATGTTCCTAAAAGACGGGCCGATCGGCTATACCGCGCGTCCGGCGAATCTGCGCGCCGTGCGCGAGGCCTATGCGATCTACATGGTGGGCGCCAGCATGGAGCCCCGTTACGAGGCGGGCTGGCTGTTGCACGTCAACCCGTTCAAACCGCCGACCCGCGGGCGGGACGTCGTCGTGTACATGAAGAACCGTGCGGTGCTGATCAAGCAGTTCGTCAGCGAGAATGACGACGTGCTGGTGCTGCGCCAGCTCAACCCGGAACAGGAATTACGCATCCCGCGCGCGGAAATCGACGAACGCCATCTGATCGTCGGCACCGATCAGGAGGGATGAACCTCCATTCGCGGTCGCTGTAGATTCCTTGCAGATATCAGCGACAACAGCGGCGCGCGCTCACCGGTCCCTCACGCGCCGTTCGCGGTCAGGGCGTGCTCCCCATCCGCGTCGCCTCGACAAAGCTTTCGGTTGCCGCGTCGAGGCTGCGCCCCTTGCGGCCGCGTGGCGGATGGATGTAGAGCGCGGCGCGGTTGCGCGCGACCGCCTCGGCCGCGGCTTGCGGCAGCGGGATCTGGTAGGAAACCGCGCGCGCGTGATCGGCGAGCAGATATTCGGGCCGGAATATCTGGTCGAGCATGAACAGGCTGCGCACAAAATTAGTTTGTCCACGCAACAGGTTGCGGCCGATGACGCCCATCGTATCCATGACCCGCCGCCAGCCCATGTGCTTCATGTAAAAGGCGCGCTGGGTCTGCACCAGCTCGTCGTAGAATTCGGCGAGCGGCAGCCGCGTCGGCATCACCGCGTGCTGGATGTCGTAGAGCCGATAGTCGCGCGACGCGATCCGCCCGCCTTCGGCGAGCCAGCTCTCGGTCCCCGGATAGGGCGTGTTGACGCTGAGGTTGACGACCTCCGGCAACTCGATCCCCCATTCGCGGACTACGCGAAAGCGCTCATGGTCCCAGTCCGGGTCGGCGATCAGATTGATCGCTACCATGATGCCAAGCGAGCGGGCGAATTCGAGGGCCTCGAAATTGCGGCCGAGCGAGACGCGCTTGCGATGCTTTTTGAGCCCTTCCTCGTCAATCGCCTCGAGCCCGATGAACATGTAGCGCATGCCGAGCTTCTTCCAAAAGCGGAACACCTCCTTGTTGCGCAGCAGCACGTCGCCGCGCGTCTCCAGGTAATACTCCTTCTTGATGCCGGCGCGGGCGATCGCCTCGCCCAATTCCATGCCGTGCCGCTCCTGCACAAACGATACGTCGTCGACGATGAAGAGCCCGGGTTCGCGGATCGTGCGCAATTCCTCGACCGCGCGCTCGGGGCTGACGAGGCGATAGCTGCGGCCGTAGAACGTCCAGGCGCTGCAGAACGAGCAATCCCAGGGACAGCCGCGCGAAAACTCGATCGAGGCGCAGGGGTCGAGCGTGCCGAGAAAGTATTTGCGGCGATGGCGCAGCAAGTCGCGCGCGGGCATCAGATCGTCGAGCGAATTGACAAAGCCGGGCGGCGGCCCTTCCCCGGCCGCGGTGACGGCGCCTGGAACCTTGGCGAGATCCTCTCCCCCCTCGAGCGCGCGCAACAGCAGCGGCATCGATGCCTCGCCCTCGCCCTTGATGACGCAATCGATCGCCCCCTCGCCGTGCTCGATGAGGGCCGGCGCCGTGAAAGAGGCGCTGTGCCCGCCGACGCACACAAAGATATCCGGCCGGCGCGCCTTCGCCTGCTTCGCGAGATCGACGATCTCGGGCACGTTCGCCAGATAATTGCAGGAGAACGCCACGAGATCCGGCCGCCATTCGTCTAGAAGGCGCAGAAAGGCGGCCTCGTCCTCGACCTGCAGGTCGATCAGCCGCACCTCGTGGCCGTGCTGCCGCGCCGCGGCGGCGATCAATTCGAGGCCAAGCGGCTCCAGCCGCAAAAAAATCTTCGAATACATCAGCGGGCCGGGATGGACGCCGAGCAACCGCATGAACCCCTCCTCGCTTCACCGTCAAACCGGCTCCTCGAAACTCCCCGTTGAACCGCGGGCGGTTTCGATCGTTCCCGTAGCGCCTCCTCCCCATGCCGTGCGCGGATTCTCCACAGACATCGGCACCGGTCGAGACTATTCTGCAGCCGACCCGTGTTCCGAGAGCCGCCGCCATGAACCAAGACTGGAAAGGGCTCGCCGCCGAGCTCGAGCGCTTGCTCAAATTGCGCGCCATCCCGTTCGGCATGAAGCTCTTCGCCGAGCGCGCCGAGATGGAGGCGATCCCCAATATCCGCCGGCCCAAAGCGGTGCACACGCTCGACCAGGCGGTGGCGCAGGCGGCCCGCCTCGGCTGGACCGTAGGCATCACCGCCGACGATCTCGTCGGCGCGCAGTGCCGCGCCGTCGTCGGCCTCGGCAATGCCAAGGACGCGGCATGGCACTCCGGCCGTCATATGGTCGGGGTCTGGTATTCGACGCCCGAGGATGCGAGCGCGCACCAGGCGGCGATGGAGACGGTGCCCGACGGCCGCTACGACGCGCTCGCGGTGGGGCCGCTTGCGAGCGGCCGGCTCGATCCGCCCGACATCGCGCTCTTCTACGCGACGCCCGGCGCGATGATCTATTTCATCAACGGGCTGCAATGGTCGGGCTACAAGCGCTTCGATTGGAGCGTCGTCGGCGAGTCGGCCTGCGCCGATTCCTGGGGCCGGGCATTGAAGACACGGACCCCGAGCCTTTCGATCCCCTGCTTCGCCGAACGGCGCTATGGCGGCGTCCTCGACGACGAAATGCTGATGGCGCTGCCGCCGGAATACTTGCCGAAGGCGATTCAGGGAATGCACGCGCTCGCCAAGAACGGGCTGCGCTACCCGTTCCCGCAATACGGCATCCAGCAGGATGTGCGCGCCGGCATGGCCGTCAGTTACCCGGGCCGCGCCGGCTGATCAGCGCAGGGCGGCGGCGATGTTGCCGCCGTCGACCGTCGTCACGTCGGCGGTCGTCTTCAGCATCAGCGCGTGGTGCAGAAACGCCTGCGCGACGTCATCGGCGGTCACTTCGCGGCCGAGCAGGTTGCCCTTCATGTAGTCTTCCTCGTCGACCCCGCGCGCCTTGGCGCGCGCCGCAATCATCTCGGGCGTCAGCAGCCCGCTCCTGATGCGGTCGGCGTTGACCGCGCCGGTGCGGATGCCGTCGCGGCCGTAGTCGAGCGCATATTGGCGGGAAAGAAACAGCGTTGCCGCTTTCGGCGCACCGTAGGGGCCGAAAGCGGGCCCCGGATTGACCGCCTGCTTCGAGGCGTTGAAGAGAATGGCGCCGCCCGTCCCCTGCGCCAGCATCACCCGGACTGCATTCTGCGCGACCCGCTGATGGGCGAAGAAATTGAGTTCGAAGCTGTCGCGCAAAACGCTGTCCTCGACCTCGCCGATACGGCCCTGCCAGGCCTTACCGGCATTCGAGACGATGATATCGACGCCGCCGAAGGTTGCCGCGACGCGATCGAAGGCGATCCGCACCGAAGCGCCGTCGGTCACGTCGCAGAAAAGCCCGAGCGCAGCGCCGCCGAGGCGCTTTGCCGCCGCCTCGGCGGCCGCGTCGTCGATGTCGAGAAGCGCCACCTCGGCCCCCGCCCCGGCCATTGCCCGTACCGTCGCGAAGCCGATCGCGCCGGCCGCCCCGGTGACGAGCGCCACCTGCCCGGCAAGCGGTTTTTCCGCGGCCTGGCCGAGCTTTGCCTGTTCGAGGGACCAGTATTCGATGTCGAAAAGGTCGGCCTCGCCCGCCGGCCGATAGTGGCCGATCGCCTCGGCCCCCGCCGCCGTCTCGATCGTCGCTTCGGCGAGGTCGGCGGCTGTCCGCGCATCCTTGGCGCTGCGACCCAACCCAAAAAGCCCCAGCCCCGGCACCAAGATTACCCGCGGCATCGGGTCGAGTTCACGTTTCTTGCCGCCGCAGCGCGCGTTGTGGCGTGCGAAATAATCGTGGTAGTCGGCGGCGAACCGGGCAACGGCCGCGCGCGCATCGGCCTTGAAGGCGGCGAGCTTTGTGGGCTGGGGAGCCGGCACGATCAGCGGACAGTTCTTGGTACGCAGCGTGTGGTCCGGCGTCGCCACGCCAGCGCGGCCGTAACCGGCGAGCTCGGCGCCGCCGACATAGCGCAGCACTTCGGGTCCGCTGCGGAATTCGAGGATGAAGCGTCGCCATTCGCCTTCGTTGACGGGATCGGAAATGGCGCAGGCGCCGCGCAGGATCGGGCCCACCGCCGCCGCGTCCGCGATCTCGGCCGGCAAGGAAGCGGGGGCGAATACGGTCTTCCCACCGTGCGCCACCACATCTTCCGCGAGGCTGACCATGCAGATCATGCGCTCGTAGGAATCCCGCGCATCCTCGGCGAAGGCGAAAACGCCGTGCTGCAACAGTACGAGGCCCTCGACCGCTGGATCGCATTCGAACACTTCCGCCGCTTTCTTGGCGAGCAGAAAGCCCGGCATGATGTACGGCACGATCCCCATCCGCGCCCCGTATAGATCGGCGCAGCGCTCGGCCGCGTCGGGCTGGTCGGCGAGGCTCAACACCGCCGTCGAATGCGTGTGGTCGACGTATTTGTGCGGCAGAAAGGCGTGCAGGAGCGTCTCGACCGACGGGTTGGGCGCCGCCGGATCAAGCAGGTTGGCTCGCTGCAGCCGCACCATCTCCTCGTCCGAGAGGCTTTGCCGGTCGCGCAGCCGTCGGAGCGGCGCGAGCCGCACAGCAGGAAACCCCTGCGGCTCGATCGCCCCCATATCCCAGCCGCTGCCCTTGACGCACAAGACCTCGGCCGGATCGCCGTTTAGGTCGTCGAGCCGGGTCTTGACCGAGCTGTTACCGCCGCCGTGCAATACGAGCCTTCGGTCGCCGCCGAGCAGCCGCGCACTATAGACGCGCAATGACAGATCGCGCCCGACGCCCTGCTGGGCGTAGCGCTCAACGAACCGCTCGGCCTCTTCCTGCGACCACAGGCTGCGCATTTACGCCTCAGGGGCGGCGTAACGTTCAGTCTTGAAGAGGCCGCGCGCGTAGGCCAGATAGGCCTCCTTCGTCATCGCCGGTCGGAATTCGGCGAGCACCCGGCGCGCCGCCGCCGCGTCGTCGTACAGCAAATCGATCGCCGTCATTGCGAGCAGTCTCGCCGGCGTCAGATAGCCGTGCTCCGGCTCGTTGATGCGCCAATCCGCGCCATGCGCCTTGCCCTCGGCGGCGACCACATAGGGGTGAATGACCGGCATCAGGTGCGCCAGATCGCCCATGTCGGTCGAGCCCGTGCGATGCCCGCCGATCTTGAAGGACCCCGGCCCGAAGAGGCTCTCGACGTTGGCCCCGAAAATTTTACCCAACCCCTGGTCGTTGCGCTGTGGCAGATAGCCGGGGATCGTGCGGATCTCGACTTCGGCGCCGATCGCCATCGCGCCGGCGCGCAACGAGCGGTCGACCTTTTGGTTCGCGTCGAGGATCGCCTCCAGCGAGCCGGCGCGGACGAAGGTTTCCATCGTCACTTCGGCCGGCACGACGCTGACCGCGTCGCCGCCCTTCGTAATGATCGGATGGATGCGCACCGTGTCCTTGTCCCAGAAGGTCTCACGCTGCATCGCGATGGCGTTCATCGCGAGCAGCGCTGCGTTGAGCGCATTGATGCCGAGCTGCGGCAGGCTGCCGGCATGCGCGGCGCGGCCGCGAAAGCGGATTTGCTTGACGACGGCGCCGTTCGAGGACTGCGCGAGAAAGGCCCTCGTCTCGGCCGCGTCGCGCGAGCCGGTGTGGATCATCATCGCCATGTCGACGTCGTCGAAATGGCCCTTGGCGACGAGTTCGGGCTTGCCGAGCATGAACTCGATCTCGCCCTTCTCGACGCGCCCGAGGCGCTCGGCGACGTCGATAAACTCTTCCGCCGGCACCGCGAAAAACACGACCTCGCCGGCGAGCTGCGGCACAGCTCCGGCGGCGGCGAGCCCGATCGCGGCGCCGAGCATGCCGGCGATCTGCGCGTTGTGCCCACAACTGTGAGCCGCACCCGTAGTCGGATCGGCGAGCGGATGATCGGAGGTGCGCAGGCTGTCGAGTTCGCTGACGATCGCGAGCCGCGGCCCCGGCCGGCTGCCCTTGAGCCGGCCCTTGACACCAGTCAGCGCGAGTCCCGTTTGCGGCTCGAGCCCAAGCGCCGCCATCCGCTCGGCGACAAGGGCGGAAGTCCGTTTTTCGTTAAAGCCGGTTTCGGGATGGCGAAGGATGCTTTCGCCGAGCCCGACAATGTCGGCGGCGGCGCGGTCGATCGCCTCGCAGACTCGGCTTTTCAGCTCGGCCTTGCTCACCCGACGTGCTCGCGCAGAAAGCCGAGCGTGCGATCGAGAGCTAGCTTGGCGCTTTCCGCATGGTAGGAACCGCGGGCGTCGCAGTTGAAGCCATGACCGGCGTGATAGACGTAAAGCGGCAGAGCGGGGTGCGCCGCCCTCACCTTCTCGACCACTTCCATCGGGATCGACTGATCCTGGTCGCCGAAATGCAGCATGACCGGGCAGCGCGGCTTCTCGGCGGCGAGCCCACCGATGCCGCCGCCGTAATAGCAGACCGAGGCCGCGATGCCGTCGAGCCGGGTTGCCGACGCCCAGGCGACGGTGCCGCCCCAGCAATAGCCGACGACGCCGACCTTGCCAGCCGCTTTGACGACCGCGGCGGCGGCTGCCATGTCCTTCATCGCATTGTTGAGATCGAGCGTCTGCATGATCTCCCGGCCTTTCGCGATGTCGTCGGGCGTATAGCCGAATTCGACCTTCTTTCGCGAGCGGTCGAACAAGGCCGGGGCGACCGCCAGATAGCCCGCCTCGGCGAAGCCGTCGCACACGGCCCGGATGTGATGGTTGACGCCAAAGATCTCCTGGGCGACGACGAGCCCGCCGCGGGCCTTGCCCTGCGGGTCGGCGCGATAGGCGTCGAGGGTGTGACCATCGGCCGCGGTCAGAGTGATAAGCTTGCCCATGCTCGGGTTTCCTCCAGCGTTGATCGGCACCCCGCTTCCGGAGATCGGGCATCCTAGAAGATCAGCCGGCGCTTGTCGTCACCGACGATCGCGGACCCGCTGCCGTGCTTGACCGGCCCGCGCTGGCATCGCAGCAGCTGCTCGCCGCCTTGATGTATCTGACGATCCTGCTGTTCGTTTCCGCCGGATTGCCGGGGCTCGCAAAGCGCCATAGGCTCCGGCGCGCGGCGGTATTTGTCTATGCGATAGCGGTGATCGCCGCCGTGGCGATCGTTGCTTTGTGGTGGGCAGGGATCGAGCTTCGTTAACAGGTAAATTTAGGTAGTTTTACCTAAATTCCCAAATATTGACAAACCTTAACAATTCGTTTACGAACCGATACCGAATTCGCCGGCTGCGCGCAAACCGGGAAGGGCCCGGGACGCGGCAACTGGATCGGCTACAGGAATTCGCCATGAGTCTCGTCTATCCGAACATCGTTCCCGAGAACAATCTGCGCCTGCCCGATGCGCTGACCATCAAGCACGGTCCGGCGCAGCTGTTGGCCCGCTTCATCCTGGAAGCAGACAAAGCAGCGCGCCGCCACGGGCTTCTGCTGCGGGTGCGCCACGACTTCGAAGAGCTCGTCTATTTCAATTCCACCCAGCTCTCGAGAGGCGGCTGGTTCCGGGTCATCAATACCTTCAACCCTCTCTATACCGATCTCTCGCCGGAAAATTCCTTTTGGGTCTGCGGCGAGAATGAACGTGGCGAGATCGTCGCCACCCACGCGGGCCGCGTCTTTTATTGGCCGGACACGAACCTCGAAGAGCAGTTTCCCAACATGTTCTACGGGAGAGAAAAAAAGTGGGAGTGCCGCGTCACCGCGCCCGCGGCGAAGCTGATCTCGGGGGTTGTCCTTTGCAGTGGCGCCGTCTGGGTCGACCCCAACTACCGCGGCGATCGGTTCTCGCATCTCTTTGCGAGGATAGGAAAAGCGTATGCTTGCGCGCGCTGGCCGCTCGATTGGGTCGTTGCCTGGATGTCTTCGACTTCGATCGAGAAAGGGCTTGCCAGCGGGGTCGGACACAAAAACCTAAGCCGCAGCGTTTTTTTCGGGGACTCGCCCTGGGGCGGCAAGGAGTGGGTGATCGCGTACAGCTCGCCCCGAGACGTCTATGATGACCTTTTAAGCTTCATGACGCGCGAGTTTGCAATCGGCGACGGCGATACATCGGAAGTGAATTCCTCGCCGAGGATCGTCGAGGATATAGAGACGAAAATCTCGTCGGAGCGTGTCTTCCAGGGAAGCAGCACCCGCTCGTAGCGCGTTACGCGAGACGGTCGTCCCGGCTCGTCCTCATAGTGCAGCACGGCAGTGATCAGGTCGTGCCGCGGCTGTCCCGATGTAGCCACCGACCGATAATATTCGGAGACCCACCCTCCATACTCGCCGTCCGGCTGGTTCTGGACCTTATCGCCGATGCCGCTGGCTAGGTACCCTTGGCCGGCCCAGCGGAAACCGTCGCCGATGAAGCGGAAAACGGGGTCCGTGGTCGGCGGCCTGACGCCGACGATGATCATGCGCGACAAGAGCTGGTGCTTGACCGCGAACGGGACCACGGTTTCGTCGAAATAGCCGAACGCGGCTCGCCATTTCTGCGCCATCGGCCGGAACGGGCTCTTCTCGTCGCCGAACAAGCGTGAAAAATCGTACGGCTCGAGCATGTACTTGTTGGTCGGTGGCGGCGACGCTGCCGGGGCGCACATTTCGGAAAGGCGCGAGATTGCATGCTCGGCGGAAGAGGTGATCTCGGAGTGCCATTCCGTATCGAAGTGCTTGATGCGGAACAGTTTGCAGCGCGAGGAGTGAATTTGCTGCTGGACTGCGAGCAACGCCGGCAGCTCGACATTGCGCGGGTGCAGCTCGACCTCGACGACCCCGCCATCAAATATCTGAAACTTGATAAAGCCGAGGTTTTTCACGGCGAACAGGCTACCATCGTAATCGGGCGCCGGATCGCCGAGCGCCTCGAAAAAATCCGAGCTGCCTTCGACCACCCAATGCCCATCCGAGGTCACCAGCATACTAAGGGGCGTCACAACCAGCTCCAAGCTTCGGACACTCGATCCTCGACAGCTCTTCACGTTTCACTTAGCGTAGCCGCGAAAGGGTTAATGGAATATGAATCGCGCGGCTGCGGCCGCGATCGGGGAATGGGGGGGTCTTCACGTGCCGCGGCAGGGCTGTCTCGCAGCGACACGCGAAGCTGCCGAAAGTGAGTTGCGCGCAAATGCCGTCAGCGTCTCGCCCTCTGACGGGCGGCGGATGTCGCCCGGCGATGTTCTGCCCTCATGTGCGTACGGTTACCGGCGATGACGCAAACCCCCGATAATCCCGCGCTCGGCCTCCCCGAAACCAGCGGCTTGTCCGGCTCGGTTCGGCGGCAGGCGACCCTTGCCCTGATGATCGCCACCGCAATGCAGGCCTTCGATTTGACGATCGTCAACGTCGCCTTGCCGCAGCTGCAGGCGAGTTTCGGCGGCGGCATCGAACTCGGCTCATGGGTGATGACGAGCTATCTGTGCGCGGCCGCGGTGACGGCGCCGCTCGCCGGATGGCTGCGGCGCCGCTACGGAGCCCGGCAATTATTTTCCGGCGCGATCGCGTTTTTTGTGCTGACCTCGTTGTTGTGCGCGCTCGCGCCCTCGGCGACCTCGATCATTCTGTTCCGATTGCTGCAGGGAGCGGCCGCCGGCATCATCCAGCCGCTGGCGCAGGCGACGCTGCTCGACATCCACCCCAAGTCCGACCACGGCCGCATGCTGGCGATCTGGGGGGCGACGATAATGACGGGGCCGGTACTGGGTCCGACCCTCGGCGGCTTCATTACCGACGTCGCCTCCTGGCGCTGGATCTTCGGCATCAATCTTCCGCTCGGCGCGGCCGCAATCATCGGCCTCAGATGGCTGCCGCCAAGCCTCGAAGAGAAGCGCGAGAGCCATATCGACGGCATCGGAATTCTCTTGATGGTCTTGGGTGTCGGCGCCCTCCAGCTGACGCTCGAGCGCAGCATCGGCCAGTCCTCTCTGCTGTCTCCCGAGTTCGCTGTGGAGGCCGTCGTCGTCGTGCTCGCCTTGTTCCTCATCACGATCCGCTCGCTGCGCGGCCGCTTCGCACTCTTCCGGTTCGAGGTATTCAAGAACCTGAACTTTTCCACATCCGCCTTTTACACCTTCACGATCGGGGCGTTGGTGACCACCGTGATCGTTCTCCTGCCTGCCCTCGGCGAGGGGCCGCTCGGTTTCGACGCGACGCTGGCCGGACTGACGGTTTCGCCGCGCGGCGCACTAACCCTCTTGACGATGCTCGCGGTCTCTCGCGTGATCGATCGAATCGATCTTCGCATCCTGCTCGCCATCGGGTTGGTCTTGACTGCGGCTTCGTTCGAGCTGATGGCGAGGGTACCCATTGCGCACGAGGCGGTTTGGCTCGGCGCGGTAAGCGCCCTGCAAGGTTTCGGCGTCGGCCTGTTGTTCACCCCGCTCAGCACCCTCGCTTTCGCCACGGTGCCCGACCGGCTGCGCACCGACGGCACCGGGGTTTACAATCTGTTGCGGCAGCTTGGCGGCGCCGCCGGCGTCGCCCTGATGGCGGCGGTGCTGCAATTGCGGCTGCAAACCCACCTCGCGGCACGAGGCGACCCGGGGCCGCCGCTTTCGAATGCGGCCTCCTTCTCGGCTTATGCGGACTGCTTCCGCATTATGGCGGCGGCGACGATTGCCGTCGCCCCGGGGGTCTTCCTGTTTCGCGTCGTCCGGCAGGACGCCCCGCTACGCAAGGCCGGCTGATTGGAACTCAGGACGCGGCGATGGCCACCGGCGGTTTCCCACGCTCCGACGCGAGCCAAGCCTCCGGCATCGGCAGAGAAATGCGCACTCGCGTTCCTTCGCCCGGACGGCTCGCCAGCATCAATCTTCCGTGATGCGCTTCCACAAGGCCTTTGGTGATCGAAAGACCCAACCCGGTGCCGCCATAATTTCGCGTCGTCACCGCCTTTGCCTGTCCGAAGGGCTGCAGCGCGCGCAGCTGCTCTTCTTCGGTCATTCCGATCCCCTGATCCTCGACCTCGATGGCGATCGAGCCGGGTGTTTCATCCACCACCCGGATGTAGACCCGGCTTTGCGGCTTCGAGAATTTGACTGCGTTGGCCAATAGGTTGAGCAGCACCTGCTTTATCGCGCGCTGGTCTGCCCAGAACACGATATCATCGGCCGGCAATTCGGTGACGAACTCGATATCGTTGGCCGCCGCCCGCTTCTGTAACATGCGCACGGCGTCACCGAGCACGGCCCCGACATTAACCGCTTCCTTGCAAAGCTCGATCCTTCCTGCCTCGATTTTTGCCATATCGAGGACGTCGTTGATGATCGACAAGAGATGCAGGCTGCTGTCGTGAATGTCCTTCAGATACTCGACGTACTTCGTGTTTTTGATCGGGCCAAAAATTTCGTTCGCGATGACCTCTGAGAAGCCGATGATCGCGTTCAAGGGCGTGCGCAGTTCGTGGCTCATATTGGCGAGGAAGTCGCCTTTGGCGCGGTTCGCGAGCTCCGCTTGGCTGCGCGCATGGATCAGCCGGCGCTCTGAGGCTTTGATTTCGGTAATGTCCGAGTAGACCGTCAGGACCCGGCCTTGCGGCATCGGGCGGCGGCGTAGTTGCAGGATCCGCCCGGTGGCGGTGACCCGCTCCTTGACCGTCGGTACCTCGCGGTAGAAGCGTTCGAGCCGCTCGGCGACTTCGGTCTCCGGATCGACTTCGCCGAAATCGCCGCGTCCGACCTGCACCGTCAAAACGTCCCGCAACGTCTTTTCGGGGCCGATCTTCCCGGACAGCTCGAGGAGCTCCATCATCCGCGAATTCCAGATGATTAGGTGCCCGTCACGATCGAAGACGCTCAACCCCTCACCAATGTTCTCGAGTGTGCTGTCGAGCAATGCGGCCCTGGCCTCGAGGTCTGCGACGCGCAAGCGCAGCCTCGTCCCGGCACGCCGTTCGCCCCGCAGTCTCGAGAAAGCGACAAGGGCGACCATCGCGGCGGTCAATCCGAGCGCGGCGAAGACGACGAGCGAGGCGAGCATCGAGGGGCCACCGCCGCAAAAAAGTAAAGCCGACGCGAGCCTACAAGCGCCTGGTTAACGATCCGTTAAGCTTGGGGAAATGGCCCTTGACGCGGCCGCCGAGATCTTGCTTGTCCTCTCAGGCTGCAGCCGAAGGGAGAGACGCGGTGGTCGAATCGGCCGATATTCCAGAAATCCATCACGAGCATCAGCACGCGTCCAACGACGATTTCCGGAAGTTCACCGGCATCTATGTCGGAATCGTCGCGATGTTGCTGTCGATTACCTCGCTCGGCGGCTCGAACGCGACAAAGGAGATGTTGAGCGCAAACATTCGCGCCTCGGACACCTACGCCTACTACCAGGCGAAGTACCTGCGAGAGAGCGCCGCCGAGATCGCCTCGACGCAACTCGAAGCCCTGCTCGCGGCGTTGCCGCAGATGCCGCAAGCGGCGCACGACAAGACCGCCGCGGCGATCGCCCGCTATCGCGCCGCCGCCGCTCGCGCGGCGAGCGACGCATCGAGCAGGCACGGCAGGAAGCAACTGATCACCGAAGCTCAGCGCTGGGAACGCCGGCGCGCACGAGCCGAGGAGCGCGACCCCAACTTCGCCTTCTCGGCGGCGCTCTTTCAGATAGCGATCGTGCTCGGCTCGGTCAGCATAGTCGCCGCCTCTCGGCCTCTCGTGCGCTTGAGCGGCGCTATCGCGGTGCTCGCGACGCTGTTGATGGTGAACGGCTACTTCCTTTTGGTCGAATTGCCGTTCGGATAACGCGCTTCTGCTAAGGCTTGCGTTCTGCAGCCGGGGTCTCCCGCAAGGCCTCCGCGCCGTGGAAATCGAGCGCTGCGCCGTTCATGCAATACCGTAAGCCGGTCGGTTCGGGACCATCCTCGAACACGTGCCCGAGGTGGCCGCCGCAGCGGCGGCAATGGACTTCGGTGCGCGTCATGAAGAAGCTGCGGTCGACGTTGGTCTCGATCGCTTCTTCAATCGGCGCCCAAAAGCTCGGCCAACCGGTGCCGCTGTTAAACTTGGCGTCGGAGGCGAAAAGCGGCTGGCCGCAGCCGCGGCAATGGTAGATGCCCGTGCCGTATTCCTTGTCGAGCGGGCTCGATCCGGCGCGCTCGGTGCCGTGCCGGCGCAGGACCTGATACTGCTCCGGCGTCAGCTCGCGCCGCCATTCCTCGTCGCTCTTGCTGACCGGAAACGTTTTCTCTTGCGTGCGGCCGCCGAACCGGCCGAACAACCCCTCTGCCATCCTCGTCTCCCGCGTGCCGTCGATCGCAATGAGATATCGGGTCGCGCCGGGCGAGATGAAGGGGTTCAGTGCACCCGCTCGTCGTCCTCCGGGCACGGCCGCAGCAATTCGGCGGTCGAGCGCGCGATCCAGCACCACACGACGCGCGTCAGCTCATCGTCTTCGCCGCGCCGGCGCTGGGCCTCGCGGCGCGCCACCTCCGCGGCTTCCGCGCCATGTTGCCGCACGAGCAGCAACGCGGCCTCCCAAATCTTGCGCTCGTTCGTCATCATCGTCGTGTCGCGCATCATCACCCCACAAAGCCCCTGCGGTCGAGGAGAGTTCCGCCAAGCCGTGCGAGACGCCGCGAGCAAATGGCCGGCGGGCGGAAGATGCGGGTGCCGATCCAAGATGTTGTTGTCTCGTGCGGCGCGGGATACCGCATCCTGCTTGCGTCCGCCCGGACGGCCCCTATAATCCGGGCATGCCCGATCTCTTCGACAGGCTCGGCGCAAAGCCGAGAGAGGATTACTCCGCCAAGGACATCGAGGTCCTCGAAGGCCTCGAACCGGTACGCCGCCGCCCCGGCATGTATATCGGCGGCACCGACGAGCGCGGGCTGCACCATCTGGTCGCCGAGGTGCTCGACAACGCGATGGACGAAGCCGTCGCCGGCCACGCGACACGGATCGAGATCGAGCTCACCGCCGGCAACTGGGTGACGGTGCGCGACAACGGCCGCGGCATCCCGGTCGATTCGCATCCTCGCTTCCCGGACAAATCCGCTCTCGAGGTCATCCTGACGACCTTGCATTCGGGCGGCAAGTTCGGCGGCGAGGTGTACCGGCATTCGGGCGGTCTGCACGGCGTCGGCGTGTCGGTGGTCAACGCGCTTTCCGACGCGCTCGAAGTCGAGGTCGCGCGCGACCGCCGGCTATGGGCGCAAAGCTACAGCCGCGGCGTGCCGCGAGGCGGGCTCGACGACCGCGGCCCGGTGCCGAATCGGCGCGGCACGATGCTGCGCTTTCATCCCGATCCGACGATCTTCGGCGAGGCGTCGTTCCGCCCGGCGACGCTCTACCGGATGGCACGCTCCAAGGCTTATCTGTTCCGCGGGCTCGAGATCCGCTGGAGCTGCGACCCCTCGCTGCCCCGCCCGGAGGGCGTGCCGCTCGAGGCGCGGCTGCATTTTCCCGGCGGCCTCGGCGACTTTCTCGCGGCGAGCCTCGATGGGCGCGCCATGCTCGCCCCGCGCCCCTTTTGCGGCCAGCTCGGCTTTCCCGAGGGCGGCAGCGTCGAATGGGCGGTCGCCTGGCCGGAAGACGAGGATGACGGCTTCATTCATTCCTACTGCAACACGATCCCGACGCCGGAAGGCGGCACCCACGAGGCGGGGCTGAAAAACGCGCTGCTGCGCGGCATCAAGGGCTATGGCGAGCTCGTCGGCAACCGACGCCTCGCGCAAGCGATCGGGGAAGATGCGACCGGCGGCGTCGCGATGCTGCTGTCGCTGTTCATCCGCGAGCCGCAGTTCCAGGGTCAGACGAAGGAGCGGCTTGCCTCGCCCGAGGCGAGCCGACTGATTGAGAACGCGGTCAAGGACCATTTCGATCACTGGCTCGCCGCCGACCCCGCCGGTGCGCGGCTAATCCTGGAGCGCGTCGCGGAGCGCGCCGAGGAGCGCCAGCGCAAGCGGCAGCAAAAGGAGTTCGCGCGCAAGACCGCGACGCGCAAGCTGCGCCTGCCCGGGAAGCTCGCCGACTGTACCCGGGCTGACGCCGAGGACACTGAGATCTTTCTCGTCGAGGGCGACAGCGCGGGCGGCTCGGCAAAGCAGGCGCGCGCCCGCGAAACGCAGGCGATCCTGCCGCTGCGCGGCAAGATTCTCAACGTCGCCAGCGCCACCGCCGACAAGATGCGCGCCAACCAGGAACTGGCCGACATCATGCTGGCGCTCGGCGCCGGCTCGGGCTTGCACTACCGCGAGGAAGCGCTGCGCTACGAACGGGTCATCATCATGACCGATGCCGATGTCGACGGCGCGCACATCGCCGCGCTCTTGATGACCTTTTTCTTCCGCGAGATGCCGCAGCTCGTCGAACAGGGCCACCTCTATCTGGCGCTACCGCCGCTCTATCGTTTGAGCCAGGGCGAGACGACGCTCTATGCCCGCGACGATGCGCATCGCGAACAGTTGATCGAGACCGCTTTTTCCGGCCGCGGCAAGGTCGAGGTCAGCCGTTTCAAGGGTCTCGGCGAGATGCCGGCGCGCTACCTGAAGGCGACCACGATGGACCCGGCGCAGCGCACGCTGCTGCGCGTGACCCTGCCGCCGAATTCGCCGGCGCACGGCGCGCCGGGTGAAGAATTCGCGCGCACGCAGGCGCTCGTCGAGACCCTGATGGGCCGACGCCCGGAGCTGCGCTTCGAATACATTCAGAAAAATGCCCGATTTGCCCGCGATCTGGACGTTTGATAATCACTTGCACAATGATGGCGCGCGCCCTAACTAGTGCGCGTCGATGCGCTCGGGCTCGATCCCGAGGGTGTACGATGCGTGCCGCGGCCGCGGCACGCCCTTACGCTGATTGGAGTTTCTGCCGATGGCCACCGGTACGGTCAAATGGTTCAATGCTCAGAAGGGCTATGGATTCATCGAGCCCTCGAGCGGCGGCGCCGACGTTTTCGTTCACATCTCCGCGGTCGAGCGCGCGGGGCTCGACAATCTCCGGGAAGGCCAAAAGCTCAGCTACGAGCTTGAGCAGGGCCAGCGGGGTCGGGTCTCGGCGGTCAATCTGCAGCTCGCCTGATCGCGCACCTCCGAGGAGAACCCCTTGCCCAAGGAAGACCTGATCGAATTTGAAGGCACGGTTCTCGAACTCCTTCCCGATGCTCGTTTTCGCGTGCGTCTCGACAATGGGCACGAGACGCTCGCGTATTCGTCCGGCCGGATGAAGAAAAACCGTATCCGCATCCTCGCCGGCGACCGGGTCACCGTCGAGATGACCCCGTACGATCTCTCGAAAGGCCGAATCAACTTCCGCCACAAGGACGAGCGCGCGGCGCCGCCGGTGGCCCCGCGGCCGCAATTCCGTCGTCGCTGAGGGCTGCCGTATCGCCGGACCTGCGCTGCGCGGCCGCGGGTACCGCGTAGCGCTGCTCTGACTTGTTGCAAGAACATGACTAATCACGCGAAACAGTTTGACTTCTTCGGGCAGTTGCCCATTTAGGTGGGTGGGACGCACTGTTCCGACATTTCATGCAAGGTTTCAATATCTCGATGGGTTTTTCCGAACTTGGTCTATCGCCTGAGATCCTTCAGGCAGTCTCCGACGCCGGCTACGTCACCCCCACCCCGATCCAACAGCAAGCTATCCCGCACGTTCAGGCGGGACGGGACGTTTTAGGCTGCGCCCAGACCGGGACCGGCAAGACGGCGAGCTTCGTGCTGCCGATGATCGATATGCTGAGCGCCGGCCGGGCGAGGGCGCGGATGCCGCGCTCCCTGATCCTCGAACCGACGCGCGAACTGGCGACGCAGGTCTCCGCCGCGTTTGAAACCTACGGCAAGTACCATCGCCTGACGATGGCCCTCTTGATCGGCGGCGAGAGTTTCGTCGACCAAGAAAAGAAGCTCGATCGCGGTGTCGACGTGCTGATCGCAACGCCCGGGCGGCTTCTCGATCTCTACGGCCGCGGCAAGATCATCCTCGGCGACGCGCGCATCCTGGTCATCGACGAGGCCGATCGCATGCTCGACATGGGCTTCATCCCGGATGTCGAGCGCATCGTCGGCCTATTGCCCAAGGCGCGCCAGACGCTGTTCTTTTCCGCGACCATGCCGCCCGAGATCAGAAAGCTCGCGGACGCGTTTCTGTTCAGTCCGAAGGAGATCGCTGTAGCGCCGCCCGCCTCGCCGGCCGAGACCGTGGTGCAGTCGCTTGCGGTCGTCTCTGCGGAGGACAAGCGTGAGGTGCTGCACCGTTTGCTGCGCGCCGAGGACGTGAAGAACGCGCTCATTTTCTGCAACCGCAAACGCGAGGTCGACTCGCTCCACCGCGCGCTCGTCCGCCAAGGTTTCGACGCCGCCGCGCTGCACGGCGACATGCCCCAACCCAAGCGCACCGAGACGCTCGAGCGCTTCCGGCAAGGGGAAGTCCGCATCCTGGTGGCGAGCGATGTCGCGGCGCGCGGCCTCGACATCCAGGGCTTGAGCCACGTCTTCTGCTTCGACGTGCCGGTCCATGCCGAGGATTATGTGCATCGCATCGGCCGCACCGGCCGGGCCAGACGCGAAGGCCGCTCCTTCATGTTGGCGGTTCCCGAGGACGGCAAGGCCGTCGCCGCCATCGAAAAGCTGATTGGCAAGCAAATCCCGACTATCGCGGTCGGCGGGATCGAACCGGCGAGCCTCGAATTCGACGACGACCGGCCGCGCCGGCCTCGCGCCGGACCGAGCAGCCGGCGCAGCACTCTGTCGCCGCGTCAGGGCTCGCGACCGGTCGCAGTGGCGCCTGAGAGCGCGGCCGCGTCGAACGTGACGCCATTTCCGAAACGCCGCGAGCCGGACAAGAAGCCGCCGCGAGAACGCCCGGAAGAAGATCGCCGGGTCGTCGGGTTCGGCGACCATTTGCCGGCCTTCCTCGCCCGCGCGCCGCGTATATTATCGGGCTCGTGAGGCGCATCCGAACCCGGCGAGGGCGACGCCATGAAAACCATCTTCATCATGGTGAAATGTGAGCTCGGCAAGGCGTATGAGGTTGCCGACGAGGTCGTCTCCGGCATCGAGCAGGTTTCCGAAGTCTACTCGACCTCCGGGCAATACGACCTATTGATGAAGTGCTATCTGCCGGAAAATGCCGATATCGGCCATTTTGTGACCGAGCGGCTGCAGACCTTGCCCGGCATCAAGGACACCTTCACGATCATCGCCTTCAAGGCATTTTCGGAAGACACTTCCGCCTGACGCGCGATGAGCTCGGGCGAACTTTCTTGGGTGCGCGCGGCGCGGCGCGCCGACCTCGCCGAGGGCGAAGCGATCGGGGTCGAAGTCGCCGGCCGGCAGATCGCGGTCTACGATTGCGACGGCTCCCTCTACGCCACCGACAACATCTGCACGCACGCCTATGCACGCCTTTCGGACGGCTGGCTCACCGGGACGGCGATCGAATGCCCGCTGCATGCGGCGCGTTTCGACGTGCGCACCGGCAAGGTGCTCGACCCGCCGGCGACCGAGGATTTGAAGACCTATCCAGTGCGCGTCCGCGACGGCGACATCGAGATCGGGCTCGAGTGAGGCAATCGTGGCTGCATCACCGCCCTGCGAGGTTCGAGATGCACGCTTCGCGCGCTCCTCGCCATGAGGTGAGTCTGGATGGCATCAAGAAAGTAGCCGCCGCGCCGCGTCAAAGGACGCGCGACGCTTATCCCGACCGGTTTCAGCCGTAGACCCGTTTGTACAGGGCGATGATCTCCTCCTGCGTCGGCACCCGCGGGTTGTTGGCCGGCGAGCCCGAGGCGAGCGCCTGGCTCGCCATCACCGGCAGCAGCGAGTGATAGCGCGCACCGTCGATGCCGTAGGCCTTCGGGGTCGGCACTTCGAGTTCCTCGTTGAGCCGCCGCAGTTCGTCGAGCAGCCGCGCCACCGCCGACTGACTCCCCTCGCCCTCCTCCGCCACCCCCATCGCGCGGGCGCAATCGGCATAGCGTTCGAGTGCGGCCGGCGCCGAGAAGGCGGTGATCTCGGGCAGCAGCATCGCATTCGAGAGGCCGTGCGGGACATGGAAAAAGGCGCCGATCGGCCGGCTCATGCCGTGCACCAGCGCGACGCTTGCATTCGAGAACGCCATCCCTGCGGTCGTTGCGCCGAGCATCATCGCCTCGCGCGCCGCGCGGTCGCCGGGCTTGCGGCAGGCGGCGCGGATATGCTGCGCGATCAGCCCCATTGCGTGTCTGGCAAGCCCGTCGGTGTAGGGGCTGGCGCGCCGGCTGACATAGGCCTCGATCGCGTGCGTCAGGCTGTCGATACCGGTGTCGGCGGTCAGCCGCAGCGGCATCGTCAAGGTCAGCTCGTAATCGACGATCGCGGCGAGCGGGCAGCAGGCGAGCCCGGCGATCAGCATTTTCTCGTCGGTCTCGGTATCGGTGATGACGGTGAAGCGGGTGACTTCCGAGCCGGTGCCGGCAGTCGTCGGGATGGCGATGATCGGCAAGCCCGCTTTCGGGATCTCGTTCGGCACCTTGTAGTCGCGCATCTTGCCGCCGTTGGCGGCGAGCACGGAGATGCCTTTGGCGGTGTCGATCGAGCTGCCCCCGCCGAGCGCGACGAGGCTGTCGAACTGGCCTTCGCCGAGCCGCCCGACCCCCGCCTCGATCGCCGCGGTAGTCGGATCGGGCACCGTGTCCGCGAAGACTTGTGCCGCGATGCCCGCGCCCTCCAGCAGCGAGCGGGCGCGGTCGAGCGATCCCGAGCGCGCAATGAACGGATCGGTGACAAAGAGCGGCGCCTTCAGCCCAAAGCGCCCGAGCAGGGCTGGCAGTTCGGCGAGCGCGCCGCCGCCGATCGCGATCAACCGCGGCGTCGTGATGATCGGAACCATGAGCGCCTCCTCTTCAGCTGGGCTTTCGCAACAGGAACCGCAGCACCCCGTCGGGGCGCTGCGAGGATTCGACTAGTGTGCAGCCGGTGGCACGGCAGAAATGCTCGAAATCCTTGACCGCGCCAGGGTCGGTCGCCAGCACTTCAAGGACGCCGCCGGCGGCGAGCGGTCTGAGCGCCCGCTTCGCCTTCAACACCGGCAAGGGGCACAGCAGCCCTGTCGCGTCGAGGGTCGCCTCGGGAATTACCGTCTCGGTCACGTTGGTCATGCCTCTTTGAAGACGCGTCATTGCGAGGCGCGCAGCGCCGCGGCAATCTCGGCCAAGATTGCTTCGCTCCGCTCGCAATGACAACCGGCGGAGCTCTCAGCCGAACCGGTTCGAGCGCGGGAAGCCGTTCGGCGCGAGGCGGCCGGCGCCGCCGCGCGGACCCTGCCAGCGTTCGAGATCGGTCTCGGTGCGTGTGCGGTTCTCGCCCTGCCGCCAGGATAGGCCGTCGGCGAGCCGGAACACCTTGCCGTCGGCCAGGCCGCCACCCTTGTAGCGCTGCAGGATGACGCCGCGCCCGCGCGTCATGGCCGGGATCTCCTCGAGCCGCACGATCAGCATCTTGCGGTTCTCGCCGACGAGCGCCACCGCGTCACCCTCGCCGGCCGGGATGCACAACTGCGCCGAGGCGCCCGCGCCCGGCACCAGCACTTGCTTGCCCGCCCGCGTCTGGGCGACCGCCTCCTCGCCGTCGACGATGAAGCCGCGGCCGTCGCTCGCGGCGAGCAGGAATTCGAGCCCCGGCCGGTAGACGAACATCGCGACGATGTCGTGTTCGTTCGCAAGGTCAATCATCAGGCGCAGCGGCTCGCCGTGGCCGCGGCCGCCGGGCAGCCGGTCGGCGCCGAGCGGATAGAAGCGGCCGTTGCTGGCGAAAATGAGAATACGGTCGGTGGTCTCGGCCGGCAGCGCAAAGCGCGGCCCATCGCCTTCCTTGTATTTCTGCTCGGCCGCCGCGACGTTGTGGCCGCGGACGGCGCGGATCCAGCCCTTCTGCGAGCACAGCACGGTGACCGGCTCGCGCTCGACAAAGGAGGCGGCGGAGATTTCAGGCAGCTCGGGCGCCGCGGCGAGCAGCGTGCGCCGACGGTCGCCGCCGAATTCCCGGGCCGTCCGCTCCACCTCCTTCGCGATCGCCTGCCATTGCCGGCGGTCGCTCTCGATGAGCGCCTTGAGGTCCCGCTCCTCCTTGACGAGCCCGTCGAGCTCCTTGCGGATCGCGATCTCTTCGAGCCGGTGCAAGGCGCGCAGCCGCATGTTGAGGATGGCCTCGGCCTGCACGTCGCTCAGTTCCCAGCGGGCCATCATCTCCGATTTAGGGTCGTCGGCCTCGCGGATAACCCGGATCACCTCGTCGAGGTTGAGGTAGACGACGATCTGGCCGTTCAGCACCTCCATGCGGCGCAGCACGGCCTCCAGCCGATGCCGGCTGCGTCGCTGCAAGACCTCGCGGCGATGGTCGAGAAAGGCTTGCATCGCCTCTTTGAGGCTCATCACTCGCGGCACGCCCGCGGGGTCGAGCACGTTGAGGTTGAGTGGCACCCGCGTCTCGAGCTCGCTGACACGGAACAGCTGCTCCATCAGCATCTCGGGCTCGACGTTGCGCGATTTCGGCTCGAAGACGAGCCGCACGGCGTCGGTCGATTCGTCGCGGATATCGGCGAGCAGCGGCAGCTTCTTCTCCTCGAGCAGGGCCGCGATCCGCTCGACGAGGCGGCCCTTTTGCACCTGAAATGGCATCTCGGTGACGACGATCTGGTAGAGCCCGTGCGGCAGCGCCTCCTTTTCCCAGCGGGCGCGCAGGCGAAAGCTGCCGCGCCCGGTCTCGTAGGCGAGGCGGATCGCCTCCGGCGGCTCGACGAGCACCCCGCCCGTCGGAAAATCCGGTCCCGGGACATGCGCGAGCAGCTCCTCGGCCGGGCAGGCCCGATGATCGATCAGATGCAGCAGCGCGGCGCAGAGCTCTCCCGCATTATGCGGCGGGATGCTCGTCGCCATGCCGACCGCGATGCCCGAGGCGCCGTTCGCGAGCAGGTTCGGGAAGCGTCCCGGCAGGACCACCGGCTCGCTGTCTTCGCCGTCATAGGTCGGGCGGAAATCGACGGCGTTCTCGTCGATGCCGTCGAGCATCGCCCGCGCCACAGCCGAGAGGCGGCTTTCCGTGTACCGCATCGCCGCCGCGTTATCGCCGTCGATATTGCCGAAATTCCCCTGCCCGTCGACGAGCGGGTAGCGCTGCGAGAAATCCTGGGCGAGGCGAACCAGCGCGTCGTAGACGGCCAGCTCGCCGTGCGGATGGAACTTGCCGATGACGTCGCCGACGACTCGCGCGCATTTCTTGTAGCCGGCGCCGGGGTCGAGCCGCAGCTCGTGCATCGCGTGCAGGATGCGGCGATGCACCGGCTTCAGCCCGTCGCGCACGTCCGGCAGCGAGCGCGACATGATCGTGGAGAGCGCATAGGAGAGATAGCGTTCGCCGAGCGCCTCGGCGAAGCCGATATCGCGGATCTCGCCGGACAGAGCAGTAACCGCCATCGCCCGCATGCCTCGCGATCGAAACTGATTCAGCCGCTGATCATACCAGCCGCCGCGGCGCGCTCCATCAAGCCAGCGAAGCGCAGCCGCGCTTCCGGCAGGCCGCGCCCCTGCGGCGCCAGCACCTGGTGCAAGAGGAAATGCCCGGTAAGGCGCAAGCCCTCGGCGATCGCGCGCCCGTCGGCCGTGCTGTCGCGCCACAAAAATTCCGGCAGCGTCAAAAGCTTGTCGCGATAGGGCGTGGCCGCTCCGCGGGACACGGCGCGCCCGGTGCGCGGCGAGACATGCGTGAGATCGGTCGTGGCGCCGGTCGCAGCGCAGCACCGCAAGTCGAGGCCGAACCCCAATCCGGCGAGCAGCTCGCACTCCCATTCGACATAGCGCCGCGGCCATCCGCCCGAATCGAGGCGGGCCAGAAGCCGGGCAAAGCCGGCGAAGATCTCGGCTTGCGGCTCGCGCTCGCCGAGGCTCGCGGCAAGCAGCGCTGCCGCGGCGGCAAGTGCCGCAAGCCGCGCCGGCTCGTCGAGCAACCGGGCGGCATGCGCCCGCACCAGCTCGCATTCCAGCATGCCGAGATGCTCGGGCAGCCGGCCGCGCCACACCGCCCGCACCTCGTTCCCCGGCTGCAATACCGCCCGCCGCTTGGGCGACTGCCCGCCGCGCACGAGACCCAAGTGGCGGCCGCGCTCACGGGTCAACAGCTCGACGACGAGCCCGCTCTCGCCATGCCGGCGTGTCGCCAACACGAAACCCGTGTCGGCCCACTGCATCAGTTCACACGTCGTAATCGAGGCCGAGCGCGCGGTAGCGCTCCGGGTCCTCGACCCAGTTCTCGCGCACCTTGACGAACAGGAAGAGATGCGCGCGGCGTCCGAGCCGCGCCGCGATCTCGGCCCGCGCCTTGGCGCCGATCGCCTTGATCCGCTGGCCGCCTTCGCCGAGCACGATCGCGCGCTGGCTCGGCCGCTCGACATAGATGACCTGGCCGATGCGCACGCTGCCGTCGGGCCTTTCCTCCCAGCTCTCGGTCTCGACCGTGGATTTGTAGGGCAGCTCGTCGCGCAATTGCAGATAGACCTGCTCGCGGGTGATTTCGGCGGCGATAACCCGCTCTGGCGCGTCCGACAGCTGATCTTCGGGGAACAGCCACGGTCCCGGCGGCACGCTGTCGGCAAGGTAATGCCGCAAATCCTCGACGCCGTCGCCGGAGAGCGCCGAGATCATGAAGACGCGCTCGAAGCGGGCGGCTCGCGACACCGCCTCGGCGAGGCCGAGCAGGCGCTCGCGCCGCACGAGGTCGATCTTGTTGAGCGCCAGGACGAGGCCGCCGCGGCCGGCGAGGCGTTCGAGGATGAGGCTCGTGTCGGCATCTAAGCCGCGGCCCGCATCGACGAGCAAAACGGCGAGATCGGCATCCATCGCCCCGGCCCATGCCGCCGCCACCATCGCCCGGTCGAGGCGGCGGCGCGGCGCGAAAATCCCGGGCGTGTCGACAAAGACGAGCTGCGCCGGCCCCCCGATCGCAATGCCGAGCAACCGCGTGCGCGTCGTCTGCGCCTTCGGCGTGACGATCGCGATTTTCTCTCCGACCAGCCGGTTGAGCAGCGTCGATTTGCCGGCGTTGGGCGCGCCGATCAGCGCGACATAGCCGCAGCGGGTTGCGGGCTCGCTCATTTCAGGCGCGGGTGTGCCGGTTCCCGCCCCTTCTCGGCCACGGTTTCGAGCAGCCGCGCCGCCGCCTGCTCCTGCGCCCGCTGTTTCGAGGAGGCGGTCGCGGTTGCTGCTTCGTAGCCGTCGATCTTCGCTGCGATCGTGAACCGCAGGGCGTGATCGGGCCCGCTGGTGTCGACGAGGACATATTCGGGCAAGCCCAGGCCGCGCGCCTGCGCCCATTCCTGGAGAACGGTCTTGGGATCGCGCGGCGGCTCGCTCATCTCGCCGATCAACGGTTCCCATAAGCGCCGGATAAAGGCTTCGGCGGCGGCAAAACCGCCGTCGATGTAGATCGCAGCGATCAGGGCTTCGCAGACATCGGCGAGGATCGCCGGATTGTCCGCCGTCCCGGCCGCGGCCTCGGCCGGCGACAGGATCAGGTGGCGCCCGAGCCCGAGCGCGTGCGCGACCCGCGCCAACGCCTCGCGGCGCACCAGGCTTGTGTGCCGGCGCGTCAGATGACCCTCGGGCTCGCTTTCGAACCGCCGCCACAGCAGATCGGCGATGACGAGGCCCAGAACCCGGTCGCCGAGGAACTCGAGCCTCTCATAGCCGCGGCTACGCGGCGCCCGCGCCCCGCCTCGCCCATGACTGCGCCCCAGAGCGCTCGGATGCGTCAGCGCCTCGGTAAGCAGCGCCGGCCGAGTAAAGCTGTAGCCGATGGCCTGCGTCAGCTCCGGCGCGGGTATGTCCAGGGTCAACGTTAGCCGATTCCCTCGAACAGGCGTTTGTAGCGGATCGCAAAAGGCCATCTCCAGAACTGCCAGAGGCGAGCCGAGCCGTTGGTCGAGAAGAACAGAAATTGCGCCTTGCCGACGAGATTGACCTGCGGCACGTAGCCGACCGCGGACAGCACGCGACTGTCTTCCGAATTATCCCGATTGTCGCCCATCATGAAAAATTCGTGCGGCGGCACCGTATAAATCTGCGTGTTGTTCATCTGACCGTTGTCGGTGATCTTGATGATCCGGTGCTGCACGCCATTCGGCAGCATCTCGATATACTGGTGCAAGGGGATGATCGACCCGTCTTCCTTGTACATGTAATCTGGAATTCGCTTGCGCGGCACAAGGTTGCCGTTGATGTAGAGCTGGCCCTCGCGCACCTGGATCTGGTCGCCGGGCAGGCCGATGACGCGCTTGATGTAATCGGTCGAGTTGTCGGTCGGCAGCTTGAACACGACGACGTCACCGCGCTGCGGCGGATGGAAGAAGATCCTGCCCGGAAACAACGGCAAGCCGAACGGCAACGAGTATCGGCTGTACCCGTAGGAAAATTTCGAGACGAACAGATAATCGCCGACGAGCAGCGTCGGGATCATCGAACCCGAGGGGATATTGAACGGCTCATAGGCGACCGTTCGCACGACGACCGCAATCAGCACCGCGTAGACGATGGTCTTGACGGTGTCGAACGCGCTGCCCTTCGCCTTCTTCGTGGCTGCGGGTCTTTGTCCCGAGTTTCTCATGTCATCTCTGAAGGATGGCGAGGGGCGCCGGATCAAGCCCAGGACGCCGCCGCAAGTCAAGGGAAGTACCGGCCGATTCGGCAGCACCGCGTCAAAACGCTCCACCTCCGGTTCGCGGCACGGCGCTGATGATGACGATCGCCTGCGCCATCGGGGGCTCGTCGGTCAGGCTTACATCGAGCCGCGCCGCCATGCCGGGTGGCGTCAGCTCCTCGAGCCGCTTCAGCGCCCCGCCGGTCAGCAGCATCCCAGGCTGTCCCGAGGGCAAGTTGACGATGCCGAGATCGCGCCAGTAGACGCCTCGCCGAAAGCCGGTGCCGAGCGCCTTCGAGCAGGCTTCCTTGGCGGCGAAGCGGCGCGCATAGCTCGCCGCGGGATGGGCGCGGGCCTCGCATTTGCGGCGCTCGACCGGGGTGAACACGCGATCGAGAAAGCGGTCGCCGAAGCGCTCGATCACTCGCTCGAGGCGGCGGATGTCGATCAGGTCGCTGCCGAGGCCGATGATCATGGCGCCGCGGCAGGATCGGTCGGCCGCGCAGCGCTCACCCGCGCGCCCGCTCGACGGAGTTGATGACCGGGTTGGCCCTGAGCGCCGCGATGATCAGGGTCAGATGCTTCACGTCGGCGACCTCGATATCGATCATGATCTCAAAGAAATCCGACGAGCGGTTGGTGATTTTCAGATTGCTGATGTTGCCGCCCTGCTTGCCGATGACCGTCGTCAGCGCGCCGAGATTGCCGGGCTCGTTGGCGATCGTGACGTTGATCCGACCGACATGGACGAGGTCGGCTTCGCTGTTGCTCCAGGCGACGTCGAGCCAGCGCTCGGGGGTGTCAGCGAAGCTTTCGAGCGTCTCGCAATCGATCGTGTGGATCGTCACGCCCTTGCCGGTCGTCACGATACCGACGATGCGGTCGCCGGGCAGCGGGTGGCAGCAGCCGGCGAAATGCAGCGCCATCCCCGGAATGAGCCCGCGGATCGGCACCGCCGCCTCGTTGGGGCGCGCCTTGCGCCGGGCGCGCGCCAGCGAGACGACCTTGGTCTTGGCCTCCGGGCTCTGCGGGAAGACGGCGTTGACGATCGCCCGGCCGGTGACGAGCCCCTGCCCTACCGCCGCATAGAGATCCTCGACATTGCCGCAGTTGAAACTCCGCGATACCGGTTCGAGCGGCCGCTCGGAGAAGTCCTGGCCCTCGTGGCGGAACGCCTTCTGCACGATGGCACGGCCGAGATCGACATACTGGGCGCGCTGCTGGGTGCGGATGAAGCGGCGGATGCGGGCGCGCGCCTTGCCGGTGACGACGAAGCGTTCCCAGGTCGGCGAGGGGGTCTGCGCCTTCGAGGTGATGATCTCGACCTGGTCGCCGTTGTGCAGCTGGCTGCGCAACGGGATCAGCCGGCCGTTGATCTTGGCGCCGACGCAGGTGTCACCGATCTGCGAGTGCACGGCATAGGCGAAATCGACCGGCGTGGCGCCGCGCGGCAGCGCGATCAGGTCGCCCTTCGGGGTGAAGGCGAAGACCTGGTCCTGGAACATCTCGAGCTTCGTATGCTCGAGGAACTCTTCCGGGCCCGAGGCGTGGTCGAGGATGTCGAGTAGCTCGCGCAGCCAGCGGTATTGCGGCCCCTCGGTCTTGCCGGCGTTCTGCTTGTAGGTCCAGTGCGCGGCGACGCCCAATTCGGCGATCTCGTGCATGTCGCGGGTGCGGATCTGCACCTCGATGCGCTGCCGCTCGGGACCGATGACCCCGGTGTGCAGCGAGCGGTAATTGTTCGGTTTCGGGGTCGAGATGTAGTCCTTGAAGCGGCCGGGAACCACGTGATAGGCAGAATGGATGATGCCGAGCGCGTGGTAGCAATCCTCCACGTTGTCGACCAGCACGCGAAACGCCATCACGTCCGAGAGCTGCTCGAAGGTGACGTCCTTGCGCTGCATCTTGCGCCAGATCGAATAGGGCGATTTTTCGCGTCCGGTGACGGCAGCGTTCGTCAGCCCGCTCTCGCTGAGCTTGCGGACGAGCTCGCTGATGATGCGCGGCACCACCCCCGCGCCTTTGTCGCGCAGGAAGCCGAGACGGGCGGCGATGCTGGCGCGGGCATCAGGGTAAAGCTCGGCGAAGGCCAGATCCTCGAGCTGGTCCTTCATGCGGTGCATGCCGATCCGCTCGGCGAGCGGCGAATAGATGTCCATCGTCTCGCGCGCGATGCGGCGGCGTCTCTCGGCGGGCTCAATGAAGCGCAGCGTCCGCATGTTGTGCAGCCGGTCCGCGAGCTTGACCAGGAGCACACGGATGTCTTCCGACATCGCGAGGACGAGCTTCCTGAAATTCTCGGCCTGTTTTGTCTGGTCCGATTGCAGCTCGATGCGCGACAATTTGGTCACGCCATCGACGAGCCGAGCGATTTCATGCCCGAACAGCCGCTCGATGTCGTCGAGCGTGGCGACCGTGTCCTCGACCGTGTCGTGGAGGAGCCCGGTCACGATCGAAGCCGTATCGAGCTTCATCTGCGCGAGAATGCCGGCGACCTGCACGGGGTGGGAAAAATACGGGTCGCCCGAGGCGCGCAGCTGCGCGCCATGTGCCTTCATCGAATACACATAGGCGCGGTTGAGCGCCACCTCGTCGGCGTTCGGATCGTAGGATTTGGCGAGCTCGACCAGCTCGAACTGCCGCATCATGGCGGGGGCATCCCCGCCTTGCTCCGACCGCCGCCGCGCCGCGGGCACGTCGGAGGCGGCGCCGCGAGGCTCGGCCGAGGCGCCGTCCACCGGTGCCGCTTTGCCGATCGCGTTCAGAGGTCCTCGTCGAGATCGTTCGGCAGATCGGCGGGCGGCAGCTCCTCACCGTCGATCTCGTCCTCGACCGAAAGCATCCCGTCGTCGAGATCCTCTTCGAGGCCGTCAGTGCCAGTCCCGTCGGCCTCGCCGACCTCCTCGTCTAGGGCTCCGGCATCGAGCGCGTCTTCGGTTACCTCGTCATCATCGGCCGCGCGGCTGAGCGGCGCTGCAACCCCAAACACCGATTGATCGAGATCGAGTTCCGCACTCTCCTCCGGCTCGTCGATCTCGACGTGCTTCTGCATGCCGCGCACGACCGAATCCCGCAGATGATCGAGGTGAATCGTCTCGTCGGCGATCTCGCGCAACGCAACGACCGGGTTCTTGTCGTCGTCCCGGTCGAGCGACAGTGGCGCGCCCGAGGTAATCTCGCGCGCCCGCTGCGCCGCGAGCAGCACGAGTTCGAACCGGTTCGGCACTTTGACGACACAATCTTCGACAGTTACGCGGGCCATCCGACCACTCTTCAACAGCCAGGGAATTAGCCAATATATGGAGTGCGCCGCAGCCCGGCAACACCGCGCGCGAGCTTGCCACACGATGCCCGGCCGGCAGGCGAGCTTGACCCAGAGCGGGCAAGCCCACTATATGACGGCTCGCCGGCCGGATGGCAGAGTGGTTATGCAGAGGACTGCAAATCCTCGTACAGCGGTTCGATTCCGCTTCCGGCCTCCAGCGGGGCACGCGCCCGGCCAATCGGGCGCCCTGATCCCCGGTAGCTCAGTTGGTAGAGCGAGCGGCTGTTAACCGCTTGGTCGCTGGTTCGAGTCCGGCCCGGGGAGCCAATCGGAAGAAGGGGCTAGGCCAATCCGGCCTAGCCCCTTCTTTTCGCAACTCGGCACGACGCCTGCGATCGATCAACTAGCCCGGCCGGCCGGCCATCACCAAGAGGATGGTCCCCGACAGCCGTACGGTGCCGCCCGTGACATGCGCCGCGAAGCCGTCGCGGATCTCGCGCCGCAGCGTTTCGAGGACCGGTTCGGCCGGATTTTTCTGTTCGATGAGCCGTGCCGTCGGCCCCATCTGGAAGACGTGCTCGACCTCCTCCTCGGGCGTGCCGCCGGCGATCTCGATAGGCTCGCGGCGGATCTCGATGTCGGCGAAACCGGCGCGCGCGAGGATCGCCTCGGTACGCGCCGGATCGGCGAGCGACATCGGCCCCGGCGCATTCAGTGGCTCCGGCGCCGGCGCGCCGAGGCGCGACAAAGCGATGTCGTAAGGCACTAGCCAGTGCCGATTCTCGTTCATCGACGCCCAGCAGGCGAAAGCGAGCCGGCCGCCCGGCCGAGCGGCGCCGCATATGTTGGCGAAGGCGGCGACCGGATCGGCGAAAAACATCACGCCGAAGCGCGAGACGACGAGATCGAATGAGCCGGCCTCGAAACCGTAGGTCTGCGCATCGCCGAGAACGAGCGAAACATTGGCGAGGCCGCCCTCGACGATGCGGCGGCGCGCAAAGCTCAGCATCGGCTCGGAGATGTCGACACCGGTCACCCGTCCTTGTGGCCCGACCGCGGCGGCGAGGGCGAACAGCGTCGCCCCGGTGCCGCAGCCGACCTCAAGCACCCGCTCGCCGGCGGCCGGCGCGGCACCCGCCAACAGCAGCTTGTCGACCCCGCTATTGCGGCGTTCGATGAACTCGTGATGTTGCACGCGGCGCGGCCCGGCGACCGTGTTCCAATAGCGCCGCTGCTCGGCGCTCGCGCCGTCGCTCGGGGTCGGCTCGGTCATGCTGCCGGGTGCTCCATTCGGCAGTTTGGGGGGAAACGGCGGGCAAGAAACTCGCGCACATCCGTGGCGCAGCGCTCGGGAAATGCATCGCAGATATTATGCGGCGCGCCCTCATAGACGCGGATCTCGACATCCGGCACGAGCCGGCGGAACGGCTCGTAATTCGCGGTCGAACCGATGGGCTCGTTGCCGGGGACGACAACGAGGGTCGGGCAACGGATGCGATGGAGCTCCCCGCTCCAATCGTAGCTGGCCATCAGCAGCACGAAACGGGCGATGTAAGCGGCGTCGTTCCTCGCGGCCTCGTCGAGAAACCATTCGACATGGCGCGGATCGAGCCGGTCGGTTGGCAGGCGATCGGCGATCGTCTCGGCGAGAAAGGCGCGCAGCCCCTTCGCCTCTATCTGCGGGATCCAGCTCGGCGCCTGGCTGTTCTTGAGCCCCGGCGTCGAGCCGAACAACATAAGACTCTGCACGCGTTCCGGCCGCGTCATCGCCAGCTGCTGCGCGAGATAACCGCCGGCCGAGTTGCCGACGATATGCGCGCTCGCGCAGCCGAGATGGTCGAGCAACTCCGCGACGTCGGCGACGAGCCGCGCCAAGCTAAGCCCGGACTCCGGTGCCGGAATTTCCGAGGCGCCGTGGCCGCGCATATCGAGCCGCACCGCCCGGTAATCCCGGCAGAGCAGCGGAACCCACGCGTAATAGCGCCTAGCGCTGCCCATCGCCGCGTGCAGCAGCAGCAGCGTCGGCGCCTTCGTCCACGGATCGGTGAAGTCGTCGACGCGGTAGGCCAGACGCAGCCCGTCGCTCGCGGCAAAGCTTTTCATCGGCTCAGACCATCACTGGGGTTTCGCCTTCGATCGTCGTGCGGTGCATCAAGCGGATATATCGGCTCTCGCCGAATGGCGTGGCCGAATGCTGGGTGCAGCGGTTGTCCCACAGCACCGCGTCGCCGACGCGCCAGCGATGACGGTGGAGAAACCGCTCCTGCCGCGCAAACTCTTGCAGATAGGCGACGAGCGCCCTTCCCTCCTCGTGCGGCAGGCCTTCGATGTCGCATGCCCAGCGCCCGATATAGAGCGCGACACGGCCGCTCTTCGGATGCCGGCGCAGGATTGGGTGAAAAACATCGGGGCGCTGCAAGGTCTCGATCTCGCCGAGCGGCGGCAGATGCGGATAATGCACGTGGTGCAGCGCCGTGCGGCTGAAGCGCGCCCGCCGGCCGGCGAGCCTCGCCCGCACTGCTTGCGGCACCGCCTCGCAGGCGGCGTACATGTCGGCGAAGATCGTGTCGCCTTCCTCGGGCGGCACCTCCAGCGCATAGAGGAACGAGCCGGCGTTCGGCACCGGCTTGTCTTCGCCGTCGGTATGAAACCCCATGCCGGCGCGACGCAAGCCGAGCAGCCGTCCCTCGCTCTCGGCATTCCCGACGACTAAGATTTCGGGGTGCGATTCGAGGTTGAACTCGGGCGGCATCATGACGTGGAGTGGCCCGAAGCGGCGGGTGAAGGCGATCTGCTCCTGCGGCGTCATGTCGAGCCCGCGAAAAATCAGGATGGAATGCCGGTGCCAGGCCGCTTCGATTTTGCGGAATGTCGCTTCGCCGACGGCGAGATTGTGTGCGACGCCAACGACTTCTGCTCCGAACCCGCGTTCGAGCGAGCGAAATTCGACCGCCATCGCCGATCTTCTCCTGCCTCCCCGGCGTAGCTTAGCGCCGACTTTGCGGCCCCTGCAATCGGCCGGCAGTTGACCCAGCTGCTGCCATGGCGAAGGATTGCACGTATTGCGATTGCCGCATTGCGGAGAAAGCGTGCCGCCCTTCCTCGCCCTCGTGCTCGCTTGTGCGCCTGCCGTCGCGCCGGTGACGATGGCCGCGGTGGTGCGCGCGGAATCGGCATTCAATCCGCTGGCGATCGCCATCGTCGGCGGCCCGCCGCTCGCCCGCCAGCCGCGGAGCCCGGGCGAAGCGGAAGAAATTGCGCGCGGCCTTCTCGCCAACGGGCGCCGACTCGATCTCGGGCTCGCCCAGGTTGACAGCGCGAACCTCGCTCCGCTCGGCCTCAGCCTCGCCGACGCTTTCGACCCCTGCCGCAATCTGAGGGCCGCCGCGGCGGTGCTCGGCTATTGCTACGCCCGCGCCCGCCGACATAACGCGCAGGTCCAGCCGGCATTGCAGGCGGCGCTGTCCTGCTACAACACGAATTCGCTCGAGAACGGGTTTGCGAACGGCTACGTGCAGCGGGTCGCCGCCGGCAGCGCCCAGTTCGTCCCCGCGATCGATCCCAACTATCCGGTCCCCGCCGCCCCGAAGCGGCGTTCCGGCATCGTCCTCGAACCGGCGTGGATGCCGGCCGGGGGTGTGCCTGCCGCGCCCCTGCTCGTCGTGCCGCGCGGCGCGCATCGCGGCGGCGTCACCGTGCTCTACGGCGGTCGCTCCGGCTAACGTCGCGATTCTCAACCGCTCGCAATGACAGACTCCCTTAAGGGCGGTCACAGCGCGTCGGCGACGGCGGCGTGGTAGCGGCGCAATGCCGCGAGATGATCGGACAGCGTCTTGCCGGCGATGCGCCGGTGATGGCGGCGGTTGAACGTCGTCGTCAGGGTCAGGTGCGAAGCGCCGGCCTTTTTCCAGAATTGCGCCTCTTTGCGCCAATCGGCTTCGCTGCCGGTGCCCATCGACACCCACACCTCGATGCCGACCGCCGCCGGGTCGCGGCCGGCCGTTTCGGTCAGCCGGCGCAGCTTGGCGAATATCTCGAGCGCCTCGTTGTCCGGCGGATAGGCATTCGGCATCCAGCCATCGCCCATTTTGGCGATGCGGTCGAGCGTCCGCTCGTGATGCCCGCCGAACCACACCGGCACCTTCTTCGCTTTCGGCAACGGGTTGATGCCGGCGTCTTCGATCGTGTGCCAGCGCCCTTTGAAGGTGACGTGCGGCTGCGACCACAGCGCCTGCATGACCGCGACTTGTTCCTCGGAGCGGCGGCCGCGGTCGTGGAAATTCTCGTTGAGCCCCTGAAACTCGACCTCGTTCCACCCGACCCCGATGCCGAGGCGGAACCGGCCGCCGCACAGCACGTCGAGGCAGGCCGCCTGCTTCGCCACCAGCACCGCCTGGCGCTGCGGCAGGATCAGGACCCCCGTCGAAAATCCGAGGTTACGCGTGCAGCCGGCGAGATAGGCGAACAGCACGAACGGGTCGTGAAAGAGGTCCGCCGAGGTGTTGCGGTCCCAGCCCGGCCGGCTCGCCGCGTTGACCCCGAGCACATGATCGGGAGCTTCGACGAAATGATACCCGATCGCCTCCGCGCCTTGCGCGTATTCGCGCACCACCGCCGGATCGCCGCCGATATCGCCGAGCGGCAACAGACTGCCCAATTCCATTCTCGTTTCTCCCTTCCGGATTGCTGCGGAACCCTACACTGCCGGCGCGCGGCCGACCACGGCGGTCATCGGGTCGGCAAGGTCTTCCTCGCCCTCGACGAGGCGGTGCGCCTCGACCGCGGCAAAGCCGGCCTCGCACAGATAGGTTCCGACGAGCGCGGCATGCGCCTCGTCGGAAAGCGCCCGCCAGACCGCCACCGCCTTTGTCCAGAAGCAGCGGTTGGAAAAGCTGACGACAAGCGGGCCGCCCGGCCGCAGCACGCGCGCTAGCTCGCGCAGCACCGCGACCGGCTGTTCGAGATACTGGATAGAGACGGCGATCATCGCTCCGTCGATGCTGTCGTCGGGCAACGGCAGCGAAGGGTCGCGGTTGAGGTTCTGCACGAAATACCGCGCAAGCCGCTTGTTGGCGGCGAGTTCCACCGCGTTCATGCCGTGGCCGATGACCTCCCGGTAAGTGATTTCGGGCGGCAAGTGACTGACCCAGCTGCTCATCAGGTCGAGGAGCACGCCGCCCGCCGGCAGCACCGCGCGATAGAACTCCGTCAACGCGGCAACTGCGCCGTCGTCGATATGGAGCACAAAGCGCGGCTCCCGATAAAATACTTCGTCCGCCTCGCCATCGATTTTGCCGAAGGCGCCGGGCGGCAGCCCGATCGTGCCCTCCATAAGCTATCCTCCGCGGCATGATGGCCGCTCGTTGGCCGCTTGCCCGCCGCCCCCTCCGATGAATTATTCAGGCTAGGGGACAAGAGACACCGTTGTTCCATACCAATTGCCCGGCGCGCATTTGCCATGCTAGTGCTGACGCTCGGCTCTTTGGAGGGGCGGATGCGGTTCGGCTTCTTCGACCAACTGCCATGCCCGGAGGGATATCCCGAGCGTCGGCGCCTCGCCGACATTCTCGCGCAGATCGAATTGGGCGAGGCGCTCGGCTTCGACACCGCGTGGCTCGGGGAATTGCATTTCAGCCGCGCCTTTTCGATCCTCTCCGACCCGCTGATGGTCTTGGCGGCCGCCGCCCAGCGCACGAGCCGCATCCGGCTCGGCACGGCCGTCACATTGTTGCCGCTGCATCACCCGATCCGCATCGCCGAGGCGGCGGCGACCGCCGACGTGCTGAGCGCGGGGCGGCTCGAATTCGGCGTCGGCCGCGGCACCGCGCCCCTGCATTACGCCGGCTATATGATCCCGCAGGAAGAAAGCCGCGAGCGCTTCGACGAGGCGCTCGATTTCATCCTCGCGGCCTGGACGCAGGAGCGCTTCTCCTTCTCGGGCAAGCACTTCGCCGTGCCGGAATTGGGGATCGCGCCGCGCCCGATACAACAGCCGCACCCGCCGGTGCGCATCGCCGCCAACAGCCCCGACACCTTCCCCTTCGCCGGACGTCGCAAGTTTCCGATATTCGCGACGCCGCTGATCAATCCGCCGGACAAGCTGAAAGCCGGCCTCGAGGTCTACCGCGAGACGCTCGGGCCCGGAGTGCCGGGCGATACGGCGCTCGCCTTCCCGGTGCATGTCGCGGCGAGCCGCGCCGCGGCGCGCGAGGAGTGCGAACCGGGCCTGATGCGGTTTCTGCGCGAGGCGGCGGAGCGGTTGCGCCCGCTCGGCGCGGCCGACATCAAAAGCTTCGAGGCGTTCCGCCAAGTTGTCGCCCGCATGGACCGCGTGCGCTACGACGACATGGACCGCGAGATGGGCGTCTTCGGCGAGCCCGACTATTGCATCGAGCGGGTGCGGGCGCTGCAGCGCGAATACGGGATGGACGAATTTATCTGCTATTTCAACCAGGGCGGACTGATGGACCATGAGCTGGTCCGCAAGTCGATGACTCTCTTTGCCGAGAAGGTCATGCCCTATTGCGGCTGAGAGGCGCGCATGGCGAGCGTAGATAAAGGGATCTGGCCGGCGAAGGATTACAGCCGGGTGCCGTACCGGCTCTATCATGACGCCGAACTCTATGCCCGCGAGCAGGAGCGCATCTTTCGCGGGCCGACCTGGAACTTTCTCGGTTTCGAGGCGGAGATCCCCAACCCGGGCGATTTCCGCCAGACCCTCGTCGGCGAGACGCCGATCGTCGTCAACCGCGGCGAAAACGGCGAGGTCACGGCGTTCGTCAACCGCTGCGCGCATCGGGGCGCGATGGTGCGGCGCGAGCTTTGCGGCAACGCAAAGCAGCACATCTGCATCTATCACCAATGGTGCTACGGCCTTGACGGAAAGCTGATGGCGATCCCGTTCCGCCGCGGCATCAAGGGCAAGGGCGGGCTCGGCGCGGGCTTCGACATGAGCGCCCACGGCCTCAGAGCCCTGCGCGTCGGCAGCATCGACGGCGTCCTGTTCGGCACGCTCAGCGAGGACGCCGAGCCGCTCGACGATTATCTGGGGCCGCCGATCCTCGAGCAGATCCATCGCCTCTTCGACCGGCCGGTCGAGATCCTCGGCTATAACCGACAGCGCATCCGCGCGAACTGGAAGCTCTATGCCGAGAACACCCGCGACAATTACCATGCGAGCCTGTTGCACGAATTTCTCGTGACCTTCGGGCTCGACCGTTCGACGCAGGTGGGCGGCGTCAGGATGGACGGCCGCCACCGCCACAACATCACCTGGGCCGAGGCCGAAAGCGACAGCGAGGAATTCGCGCACAGCGCCTATGCCGGCGTCGGCGTGCGCAGCAATTACCTGCGCCTCAAAGAGCCCGCGCTCGTCGCCTTCCACAGAGACCGCGCCGACAACCTCAACATCGCGGTCACCTCGGTATTTCCTTCGACCGTGCTTGTGCAGATCAGCAACAGCCTCGCGGTGCGCCAGATCCGGCCGCGCGGGGTCGACGAGTTCGAGGTCCATCAGACGATGATCGGCTACGCGGACGACACGCCGGAGATGAAGCTGCACCGGCTGCGGCAGGCGAACCTCGTCGGCCCCGCCGGCTTCGTCTCGATGGAGGACGGGGAGGCGATCGAGATCGCGCACCGCGCCACGAAACTCGAGCGCGACCGCGCGACGGTCATCGAACTCGGCGGCGGCGGCGAGATCTCCGACCGCGACTACCGCGTCACCGACGTGCCGCTGCGCGGCTTCTGGTCGTATTACTCGGAGCTTCTCGAGATCGAGCCGCAGGGCGCGGTTCGGTGACAACGGACCGGTTCGCGCTCGGCGATCTCTACGCGCGCTACGGCAGCCTTCTCGACGCGGCGCGCTGGGACGACTGGCTCGCGCTCTTCGCCGCCGATTGCCGCTACCGGATCGTGCCGCGCGAGAATTACGACCGCGGGCTGCCGGCCGGCCTTGTTTATTGCGACAGCCGCGCCATCCTCGAAGACCGCATCCTCGCCTTGCGCGAAGCCAACAAATACAACATCCACAGCGACCGCCATCTGATCGGGCTGCCGCTCCTCGTCGAGGAGAGCGGCGACGAACTCGTCGCCGAGGCGCCGTTCGCGGTCTATCAGACCGACCAGGAGGGTGCGACCCGGCTTTTCGCGACCGGCCTCTACCGCGACCGGTTGCTGCCGGGGAGCCTGCTCATCTCCGACAAGCTCGTGCTGCTCGACACCTTCGCGGTTCCGACCCTGCTCGCGACGCCGTTGTGAGCGGCGCAGGCGTTCCGGTCTTCGTCGTCGACGCCTTCGCCGAGCGGCCTTTCGCCGGCAACCCGGCCGCTGTCTGCCGGTTCGAGCGCTGGCCGGAGCCGGCGCTGCTGCTCGCGATCGCGGCCGAGATGAACCTCTCCGAGACGGCCTTCATCGTCGGCGGCGACGGCCGCTACGAGATCCGCTGGTTCACGCCGACGCGGGAAGTCGATCTGATCGGCCACGCCACCTTGGCGGCGGGTCTCGTCGTCTTCGACAAGTTCGAGCCCGCGCGCAGCGAAATCGCCTTTCGCTCGGGCGCCGAGACCCTCGCCGTTCGCCGCGACGGCGACCTCTTCGCGATGGATTTCCCAGCCTTGCGCTCGATCCCCTCGCCCGACAAGGCGCGGATCGCCGGCGCGCTCGGAAGTCTGCCGATCGAGCTCTTGTCGGCTAAGCACTACCTGGCGGTCTTCGAGCACGCGGGCGCGGTTCGCGATCTGGCGCCCGACATGGCGGCCGTCGCCGCCCTCGACCTGCCGGCGGTCATCGCGACGGCGCCCGGCGACACGGCCGGCGTCGATTTCGTCTCGCGCTTCTTCGCCCCCGCGAACGGCGTCCCGGAAGACCCCGTCTCGGGCGTCGCGCACCTGGCGCTCGTGCCCTATTGGGCGGCCCGGCTCGGCAAGAGGCGCCTCGCCGGCGAGCAGCTGTCGCGCCGCGGCGGCCGCGTCATCGGCATCGACGAAGGCGAGCGCGTGACGCTCATGGGCAAGGCGGTCCTCGTCCTCGAAGGGCGGCTTTATCCGACCGGGTAGTGCGTCGTCAGCTTCTGCCCGGCGGCCTCGACCGGGTCGGCGTCGATCAGGATGAAGGCGAAGCGGCAGGGCTCCTTGCCGGTATTGACCCAGGCGTGCATCGTGCCGCGCTGCACGACGAAATCGCCCGCCTTCATGTGCACGATCTTGCCGTCGTCGAGCTCGAGGTCGCATTCGCCGGAGAGCAGGAGCGCATAGTCGAGCGTCTCGGTGCGGTGCATGAATTTGCCCGAGCCGGGCATGAATTCGGTGATCCGGATGACCGTGCCCTGCCCCGAGCCGACGTAATTGTGGCGGACGACGAAGCCCCTCTTCTGCGCCGCCTCGGCGGCCGCGGAATTGTCGACCGGCATCTTGTCGCTCGACCACAATTCGCAGCCCATGATGCTGCCGCCGCGGCGCGGCGTCGCCGGCAGCACCTCGTCGCTGGCGACGATCGCCTTGCCCTGCGCGTTGTGCCCGGTGACGATGCGCCTGACTGAAAGAGCCATGGTGTTTCCTTCCTCGGTGGTGCATCCGAACGCGTCATTGCGAGGAGCCCGCAGGGCGACGCGGCAATCTCAGGGTACATGCCCCGTAGCGGAGATTGCTTCGCTGCGCTCGCAATGACAAACCTAGCTTATGGGTGAATGACCGTGTTCTTGCGGCTGATGACGAAGGCCTCGCGGCGGTCGAGGAAGTCGGTCACCACCTCGGCGAAGGCTTCCGGCCGGTCGGCGGCGACCCTATGACCGGCATCGTAGACGAAGACGAGATAGGCGTTCGGCAGCAGCTCCTTGTAGATGCGGCCCAATTCGGGCGGCATGACGCGGTCGCGCGTGCCGAAGAGGACGAGCGTCGGGGTCGCGAGGTCGCGCATGCGGCGTTCGAGATCGACAAACTCCATGGCGTTCTGCTTCCTCAGATCTCGCGGATGCGCGGCAGCACGCGTCGGCCGAAGAGTTCGAGCGCGCGCATCAGGCGGTCGATGTCGGGCGAGCCCGGCGGCTCCAGCGAGATGTCTATGACCCCGGCGCCGACCACCTCGCGGCAGCGCCTTATCTGATCGACGATCGTGTCGGGGCCGCCGATGAAACTCGTCGGCAAGACCCGGTTGACGCTGGCCGGGCGGGCCTCCCCGGCGATGTTGCGCTTGTCGGCCTCCAAGAGCGCGTCGCGCAGGACGGGGCTGATCGGGAAAGGCGGCGCCGAATTCTGCTTCGCCAGCTGCTCGTGCGCCGCCTCGTCGGTTTCGGCCAGGAGCATGTTGGCGCGGTAGACGATGTCGTCGCGCCCCGGCTGCCAGCCGTGCCGCTCGCATTCGGCGCGATAGTGCCCCGTCGCCTTCGCCATGACCTCGAAGGGGCCGTAGGAGACGCCGAGCCCGATACGGTGCCGCGCGGCGAACTCGCCCGCCTCGCCGCTGGTGCCGAGCGCATAGGCCGGCGGGTGCGGCTGCTGCAACGGGCGCGGCCAGATCGAGACGGTGCGGAACTGGAAATGCCGGCCCTGCCAGCCGAAGGGCTGCGGCTCGGTCCAGGCCTTCAAGATCAGCTCCATCCCCTCGTCGGTGCGCTCGCGCGACTCGGCGGGGTTGAGGTCGTAGCTCATCATCTCGTTGGTTGTGCCGCGCAGCATGCCGACGACGAGGCGGCCCGGCGCCATCGTGTCGAGCATCGCCAATTCCTCGGCGACCCGCACCGGGTTCGATTGCGGCACGATCGGGCCCAAGAGGGCAATCTTGATGCGCGGCACCTGCGCGGCGATGTGCACCGCCGAGAGGATCGGCGAGGGCGTGAGGATGCGCGGCGAATAATGGTGCTCCGAGGTGCTGACCCAGTCGAAGCCCAGTTCCTCGACGAAGCGCACCCGCTCGATCATCTGCCGATAGGCCTCGGCGCCGGTTTCGGGGTCGTAAACCTCGGGCGGCGTCGGCCACTCGCGCGGCGCCTGCGGCGGCAGCGGGTAACGCACGGTTTCGAAGAAGGACACGAGCATCGCGGGGCGCCCTCCCAGGCGTGGAGGCGAAACGTTGCCCGCGGCCGCCAGGGCCTGTCAAGCAAGGCGCCTGCCCCTCGGCCGCCATGGCGCGGCTGAACCTGCCTCGCGCCGGGCCTCGCCTCGCGCGCCGCTCCTGTTTCACCTGTTTTTTGCAGGTCCGTATCAGGCACGGGCGCGCGCGCGCCCGTGCGAGGCAAAAAGAGATCAGGACCAAGCCATTGATATTGCTCGATTAGGGTTTCGGAAAACAGGGAAGGAGCAGGGAGAGGCAGCGAGATCGGCGATGTCCTTCAGCATTGGCACCCTGGCAGCGGGCGCAGGATCATACCTATATGTTCCTAATTTGTTCCATTTCAACTGAACTAATCGCCGATGTCCGATGCCCCTCCTTTTATCGCCGGCTGCCCCGAATGGGGCCCTTGCGCCGATTCCGGCCGCTCGCGCGAGCCAGATCGAACCGCGGAAGTCGACCCGAAGCCGTCATTCACGCCGGTTCGGCCGGGCGCGCCGTCGTGCCGGCCTGCTGGGCCGCCGCGAAGACGTCGCGTGCGCGCGTCGTCCCCGCGACGTGCTCCGTGCCCTGGACGCCGAGGTCCATCCATCCCGCGTTCACGGCCACAAACATTTCTTCGGCGGGTCCGGTGTGGCCCTTCGGGATGCCGAACTGCTCGAACGCTTCCGCCCACCCTGCACGCGGGACTGCAAAGGCTTTCACGTCGCGATTCAGGACTTCACCCAATTGCTCGGCGACTTCATCCGCGCTGACCATCGAACCAAGCTCGACGACGCGCTGCCCTGACCAGGCTGGCCCGGTCAAGAGGGTTGCGACCTCCGCGCCGATGTCGTTCGTCGCGACCATGGTCGATTTCCGGTTTGTCGGATTGTAGTAGACCGGTAGCGTTCCGCCCTGGGCGACCTGCAAGCCGTAGAGGAAGTTTTCGAAGAATCCACCTGCGCGCACAAATGCGATTGGCGATATCAGGTCGCGAAAACCTTGCTCCAGAAGCGACAAGGCCGTGATCATCCCAAGCCCGCTGGTCCTGTTCGCACCCATCGACGAAAGCGCTACCACCCGCGGCGGCGCTGCCTTGGTGAGCGCCTCGACATAGTTCGCAATCACGCCCTTGGCTTCTTGGTAATCGGGCGAGGGGGCCCAGACAGCCGGCAACATGACGAACGCGCCTTCGACGCCTTTGAGCGCCTGCTCGATGGCTGCCGAATCATTCCAATCGCCGTCTACCAGTTCCACGCCCTGGTTCGCCCAGTTAGCCGCCTTCTCGCGATTGCGGACGAGCGCGCGTACCTCCTTGCCGTGCGCCAACAGATGTTTTGCCGTTGCGCCGCCAACTTTTCCCGTGATTCCCAACACTAGAAACATGCATTTTCTCCTGATCTTGAGGGACAGAGCACTGCCCCTATTGGTTCAACGAATGAGCGGCAGAATGGCCCGGATACGGGGATCGCGCGCGTAGAGGCCGCCCCATGTCATCACGCCCAGAAGCAGCGAAATGATTTCCGGCGGCGATCCCAACTCACCGATGCGGACATGGGCGCAGATGGCGCCTCCTAGAAAGCCGGTCACCAGGATCGCGCCGAGGGCGGCGGTGGCCGGAATGGCGTAAAGGACGGCGCAGGCGAGTATGATCGGACCCACGACACGGGTCAGGTCCATCGCGAACCCGGTTTCCTGCAACATGCTCGCGATCTGTGCCGGCGCGAAAAGCTGAATAGTGCCGTCTGCCACCAGAGCGATAACGACAAACGCGCTCATTATCCGGCCGGCCCACAGGCTGCGATGTAAGGTCATAGTTTCGGGCACCCGATGCAGGTTCATAGTTTCGGGCACTTGTCATTCTCCGATGAGTTATGGTTTGGCCCAAATAATTGACCAAGCATCTCAGTCTTTAACACCGAAATTGGATCAATACCATGTACGCTGAGGCTAGTTTATGTCGATGATTTGTTTATTTCGAGTCAATTGGTAACAAAATCAAGTGTTGCTAATTTTTGGGCGGAGGCCCACGCCGAATATTGATTATTTATTAAATAATCCACGCGGCCCGCAAGGAGATCCCTCGGTGTAATCCGGCACTGGCGCAGTGGGCTGGAGCAGGCCGGTACTTGCGTCGGGGTCACTATCGCTCTGCGCAATGACGACGCACTGCTAGGCGCGACCACGGTGTATCGTACCGAAACTCGGCCTTTCACTGACAAGCAGATCGCGCTCCTGCAAAACTTCGCCGCGCAGGCGGTGATCGCGATGGAGAATGCTCGTCTTGCCGAGCGCGCCGGTTACACCGCGATTGGTACGGTGGCAATTTGGCCGCTCGGCTCGGCGCTGAGGCCAAGGACGGCAGATATTGATAAGAGGCCGCGTCGCGGCCGCGGTAGAGGAAGCGATTCCTCTCGAAGACCCTCGGTGGCTTGGCTTTGAAAGGTCTCAGCCAACCGGTCTCGGCCTTCAACGTGCCGCTTACGGTCAGCCACGCGGAAATTCCCGCGACCGCCCGCCCCTCACCCCGACCCTCTCCCCGCGGCCGCGGGGAGAGGGAGCGACCCGCACCAGCGGTGAGGGGCCGGCGCCGGCGATGCAGGCCGGGCGGGAAACGGTCTAAGCTGTCTCCGCATCATCGGAGGCTCGCATGCAGCAACATCCTTTCGGACCTCTTCCCCCGGTGTCGCGGCTGACGCTCGGCGGCGGCGGGCTCGGCATGCTGTGGGGGAAGACCAGTTTCGAAGAATGCGTCGCGACCGTGCATGAGGCGGTCGCGAGCGGCATCACGCTCTTCGACCTCGCGCCGCGCTATGGCGACGGCAAGGCCGAGGAGGTGGTCGGCGCCGCCTTTGGCGGGCGGCTGCCGGCGGGGGTGCGGGTCACCAGCAAATGCAATCTCGGCGAGCCGCCGGCGGGCGAGATCGAGGGGATCCTGCGGCGTTCGATCGAAGAGAGCCTCGCGCGCCTGAAGCTCGCGCGGCTCGACCTCTTCTTTCTGCATTCGAACGTCGTGCCCGACCGCAGCTTCATGGAGCGGCGGCCCGACGCCGCCCAGCGCATGACGCTCTACGACACCTTCGCCGCGCAGGTGCGGCCGATCTTCGAGCGGCTCGTCGGCGAGGGGCTGATCGGCGCCTGGGGCCTCACGGGCATCGGCCACCCGGACACGATCATCCGGCTTTTGGCCGAGCGGCCGGCGCCGGCGGCGGTGCAGTGCATCGCCAACCTGCTCGATTCGCCGGGCGGGCTCAAATTCTTCGACGGGCCGGCAAAGCCGCGGACGGTGATGGCGGCGGCGCGGGCGAACGGGGTCGGCATCATGGGCATCCGCGCCGTGCAGGCGGGGGCGCTGACGCGCGCGATCGACCGCGACTTGCCGGAGGGCCACCCGGAGATGCGCGACTACGCGCGCGCCCTGCCGTTCCGCCGGCTCGCCGAGGAGGAGGGCCACGACCCCGCGGTATTGGCGCACCGCTATGCGCTGTCGCTCGACATCGACACGCTGGTGCTCGGCGTCAAGAACCGGCAGGAACTGCGCGATGCGGTCGCCGCCGTCGAGGCGGGGCCGCTGTCACCCGAGTTGATGAGCCGCATCGACCGGGCGGTGGCGTAGAGTGTCCGGGATTCGCAATCCGATGGATCAAAAGAGCCCGTCATTGCGAGGAGCCCGCAGGGCGACGCGGCAATCCCGCGCCGCGCGACACATTGTCGCTGAGATTGCTTCGCTGCGCTCGCAATGACGATCCTGTCTTTCGACGCTAGAACTCGACCATGCCCATCCAGAAGAGCGAGCGCTCGCCGACCTCGATGTCGTAGGTGCGCACAAAATCGAGGCGGCCCTCGGGGCGGATGCGGAAGAGGGCGAGGTTCGCCGGCACCATCCGCAGATTGCCGCCCTCGCGCACCGGCAGCCCCATGATGTGCGCCGCGACGAGGAGCCGGCCGGAGGGATCGATGTGAAAGGTGCGGCAATGGATGCCGTGCGTGTCGGCGTGCTCGACGAGGCTCGGCTCGCCCGTCTTGTCGTCGATGCGGTAGGCGGCGAGCGTGTTCTCGCCGCCCGCGAAGACCGCCCTTCCCTCGATCTCGACCGTCGTCGAGGCGCGGTTCGCGACATAGACGGCATGGCCATTGGGGTGCACGTGCACGGTGCCGGCGGCCTGGCGGACGCCGCCCGGCACCGGGCCGGAAAGCGTCGTCGCGGCGAAGATGGGCGCGGGCGCGAGCGAGCCGCCCGTCATGTCGAAGACGTCGAGCCGGTTCTGCCGCTCGAGCGAGACGTAGACCCAGGGCTTTGACGGGTGGAAATCGAGATGCCGCGGCCCGAAGCCGAAGCCGCCGCCGGGCGCGATCGAGCGCTCGTGGAGGAGCTGCCCCGCGCGATAGTCGAAGAGCTTCAGCGCGCCCGGATCTTCGGGCTTGGCCGGCGTCGCGTCGTTGCCGCGGGCGACCAGGATGACGCGCGCATTGTCGAGCGCGACGCGCACCTGGTGCGCGTAGATGCCGGGATCGACCGGCTCCTCTTGCGCGACCTCCTCGCCGGGGCTGCCGTCGGGGCGGATGCGATAGACCCTGAGCCCGCTCGGGTTGCTGAAGGCGACGAGAATGTGCTGCGAAGGAATGTCGGTCGTCATGTGGATGGGACGCGCCGGCAACGGGACCCTATCGCCGTGCGGCGCGAGCGCGCCCGAGGCGGGGTCGATGCGGAAGGCGCTCAAATGATGCCGGCTGCCGGCCGCGATGCCGCCGGGGCCGCCGTCGCTGGAGGCGAGATAGAGAAAGCGGCGCGAGGCGTGCGGCCAGGCGTAGTGCACATTGGCCGGCAAAGCGACGGTGCCGCGCCGGGCGAGCCGCGCCGCCCCGACATCGACCTCGTAATGCGTCAGCTCCGGCCCGACACTGGCGTAAAGCGCGATTGGCATGGCGGTCTCCTCTCCGGTCCAGGATGCGGCGGCGCAGCGCGGCGGGCAATCGTTTCGCCGGCGCGGGCCCGGCGCCCGAATTGCCAGCGGGCGAGGAATGGAATATCTTCTCCCAAAGGTAGAACCTTGCGGAGGCTGAGTTCGATGATCCGGTCTATTATCGGCTTGGCATTCGCCACGACGCTGCTCGGCGCGTCGGCCGGACAGGCGCAGCAGCAGGCTGCGCAACAGGGATCTGCGCCAATGCAGGTGATCGCAGGCCGCGCCCTCGGCGCCTCGCCCGCCGTCGCCGCGTTGCCGCCGGCCGCCGCGGCGCAAATCGGCCGCCACGCCATGCCGCTCGGCGTGCGGCCGCCGCCGCCGCGCCCGCCGGGCGTTCCGTTCGCCGATCCGGCGCTGCAAAGGGCATATCCGCCGTCCGCGGCGGCAAGGGCCGTCCTGACCAGGCCGATCCTCGATTTTGCCGGGTTGGGCGTCGATCTTCCGGGCTTCAGCGTCTGCTGCACCCCGCCCGATACCAATGCCGCGGTCGGCACGACCCAGGTGGTCGAGACGGTAAACGTATCGTTTGCCGTGTTTTCCAAATCCAATGGAAAAAAAGTGAGCGGCCCGAGCGATCTTTCTGCGCTGTACGCCGGGGTTGGCACCAACTGCGAAAATGGTTTTCTTTCCGATCCGGTAGTCTTGTTCGATCATTTCCATAAGAGATGGGTAATCACCTTTCTGGCGGCAGCTGATTCCTCACTCGATACGCCGTATGATCAATGTATCGCGGTTTCTCAGAGCGCTGACGCGACTGGGAAGTATTTTTTATACACCTACGACGTGACCAACCTGCCAAATGCAAGCGACGTGTTCAACGATTACGGAAAAATCGGCATTCGGCCGGATGCCTATTACATGTCTTTCAACGAGTTTTCCGGTTCATCCGGGCCGGATGTCGGCGCTGCGGCATGCGCTTTTCCCTCGGCCAGCATGATCGCGGGTTCCGCCGGCTCAATGATCTGTTTCGGCCCGATCGCGAGCGAATTCGGATTGCTGCCCTCCGACGCCGACGGCAGGAGACCGCCCCACAAGGGCGAGCCCGATTTCTACATCGGCTCGCTCGACGGCTCGGAGCATTTCAACCTGTGGAAATTCCACGTCGATTTTGCGACGCCCACGAAGTCGACCTTCACCGGGCCGACGACCCTGCAAGTCGCGCCGTACACCGAGGCCTGCATCGACCAGTGCATACCCCAGCCCGCCGGCGGCGACTTCCTCGAAGGACTCGGCGATCGGCTCATGTTTCGCGCCGCCTATCGCAATTTCAGATCGCACGAATCCATCGTGGTCAGCCATTCGGTGGTCGTGCCTGCCCCCACCTCCAATACCGTCGGGATCCGCTGGTATGAGATCCGCCGCCCCGACGCCACGAACCCGGTGATCTTCCAGCAGGGGACCTTCGCGCCCGATGCGAGCTTCCGATGGATGCCGAGCATCGCGATGGACAGAGAGGGCGACATCGCGCTCGGCTACAGCGTGTCCGACGCGACCTCGGTGTTTCCCTCGATCCGCTACACCGGCCGCACCCCGTCGCAGAAGGCGGGGACGATGACCGCCGAATCGGGCATCGTCGCCGGCGCGGCCGACTTGAATGACGATGGTTTCGATCGCTGGGGCGACTACAGCAGCATGGCGATCGACCCGGTCGATGGCTGCACCTTCTGGTACGCGCAGGAATACGTGTCCCAGAGCGGAACCTTCAATTGGAGTACGCGGTTGGCCTCGTTCAGATTCAGGCGCTGCCGCTAGCCGGGGGACTTTGCTTCAGGCTAAGGAGCCCCAGCGCTCGGCGCGATAGGGGCTCATGTCGACGCCGGGATCGCGGCCGGCGACGAGATCGGCGACGATCCGCCCCGAGATCGCGCCGAGCGTCAGCCCCAAATGCTGGTGGCCGAAGGCGAAATAGACGCCCTCGTGGCGTGCCGAAGGGCCGAGCACCGGCAGCGAATCGGGGAGCGAGGGGCGAAAGCCGAGCCAGCGCGATTGCGGCGCCGCGGCCAGTGAGGGCAGCATGGCGCGGGCGCGCCGCGCGAGGCGGTCGATGCGGCGATAGTCCGGGGGCGCGTCGAGGCCGGCGAATTCGACGCCGCTCGTCAGCCTGAGCCCGTGCTCCATCGGCACGAGGTTGATCGCCTCGTCCCACCACAGGGCGGGGCGCACGAGGCCCGGCTCGGCGGAGGGGAACATCGCGTGATAGCCGCGCTCGGTGTCGAGCGGCACGCGGGCGCTGAGGGCGGCGGCGAGCGGGCGCGACCAGGCGCCGGCGGCGAGCACGACCGCATCCGCCTGGTGGCGCGATCCTTCGGTCACGACCGCCCGGCGGTCGCCGCCGAGGTCGAACCCCGTTGCCCGCTCGCGGACGATCTCACCGCCATCGGCGGCGAAGGCGCCCGCCAATGCCGCGACGAGACGCTTCGGGTTCACCACCTGGGCGCAGTCGGGAAAGAACAGCGCGCGCTTGAAAATCGGCGCCAGCCCCGGTTCGAGCCGGCGGATCTCGGGCGGGTCGAGCGCCTCGAAGCGGATGCCGTGCCGGCGCATCAGGCGGCATTCCTCATCCATTCGGCGGAACGCCCTTTCCGTCGAGAACAGCTTGAGCCAGCCAGTGTCGCGGATCAGGTCCGCCGCGCCCGCCTCCCGCAACAGCGCGTCATAGGCGAGGCGCGCGCCGGCCAACAGCGGTGCCAGCGCCGCCGCGATCTCGTCCGAGCGCCGGCTCGCTTTGAGGAAGGCGAAGAGCCACGGCGCGATCTTCGGCAGGTAGCGCCAGCGCAGCACGAGCGGTCCCGAGGGATCGAGCAGCATGCCGGGGACGCGCTTCAGCACCCCCGGCATCGACAGCGGCGCGACGTCGCAATCGGCGATCACCCCGGCATTGCCGAAAGAGGCGCCATCGCCCGGCTCGCGCGGGTCGATGACGGTGACAGCGTGGCCGTCGCGCTGCAGGAAGCGGGCGCAGGACATGCCGACAATGCCGGCGCCGACGACGGCGACCCTGCGCGACAAGGCAGCGGCGCCGGGCTGCGCCTATTTCAGGCGCGCGGCGATCGCCGGCAGGTTGGCGATGTCGATGCCGTGGCGCGCCGCCTCGGCGACGAGCGCGAACGGGTCGGCCCCCTCGCGCATCCGCGCGAGCGCCCACAGCAAGGTCGAGCGCGTGCCGCTGCGGCAATGCGCGACGATCGGCCCCGGCGCCTCGCGCAAGGCGGCGGCGAAGGCGTCGACATCGGCGCGCGTCAGGGTGGCGGCGGTGATCGGGATGTGCCGGTATTCGATGCCGAGCGAGCGGGCGAGGCGGCCCGCCTCCTCGGCTGGAAACTGCCCCGGATCTTCGCCGTCGGGCCGGTTGTTGAGGATCGTGCGCACGCCGCGCTTGGCGAGCGCCTCGATGTCCGCCCGGTCGAGCCGGCCGGCGACGCTGATCCCGGAGGCGAGCGGTATCAGCTCCGGCTGTTGCGACACCATGAAATGTCTCCGCGTTTTCCCGCGCAGAGACTCGCAGCCGCGGCCCTCGCCGTCACGGAAAAAATCACGCCGCGGCCTGGCCGGGGCGCTGCGCCAGGTCTTCGGTGCGGATCCAGAACCGTTCGAGCCGGCGCAGCGTCGCCGACACCGTTTCCAGATCGTCCTGCTGTATCGCGTTGCCCGGCAGCAATTCGCTGTGCCGGGCATGCATCTGGCTCAACTCGTCGCGCAGCCGGCGCCCCCTGTCGGTCAGCTGGACATGGATCGAACGGCGGTCGTGCGGCGAGCGCTGATAGGCGAGGTAGCCGTTCTCGACCATCTTCTTGACGTTGTAGGAGACATTCGAGCCGAGATAGCAGCCGCGCAGGGTCAATTCGCCGACGGTCATCTGCGCGTCGCCGATATTGAACAGCATCATCGCCTGGACGTTGTTGATGTCGTGAATCCGGCGCCCTTCGAGCTCCAGCTTGACCAATTCGAGGAAATGCCGGTGCAGGCGTTCGATCAGCGAGATCACATCAAGATAAGCGCTTTGCATAAAAGCCTCGCTCGGGCGGCAAGCATAGCCTCCCGTATATGCCGATAACGTTAATATTTGGTTTCAAATTTTGCCCGCATTTTTCCGTAAAAAGCGATATATCCCCGAAAAATCCCGGCCCGCCGCGCCGCCGTCGACAAACAGCTGATAGAGGCTGGCCGCGGCGGCACCAAGCGGGGTGGCGGCGGCCGCCGCGCCCGCCGCCTCCTGCGCGAGGCGCAGATCCTTCAGCATCATAGCCGCGGTGAAGCCCGGCTGGTAATCGCGGTTGGCGGGCGAGGCCGGCACCGGGCCCGGCACCGGGCAGTAGCTCGTCAACGCCCAGCATTGGCCGGAGGATTTGGCGGCGATGTCGAACAGCTTTTGCGCCTCGAGCCCCAGTTTCTCGGCGAGCGAAAAGGCTTCGCACACCGCGATCATCGAGACGCCGAGGATCATGTTGTTACAGATCTTCGCCGCCTGGCCGTTGCCGGAGGGTCCGGCATGGACGATCGTCCGCCCCATCGCCGACAGCAGCGGTTCGGCGCGCGCGAAGGCGGACGCTTCGCCGCCTACCATGAAGGTGAGCGTCGCCCCCGCAGCGCCGGCGACGCCGCCCGAGACCGGCGCGTCGAGCATGTCGAACCCCGCCGCCGCGGCGGCCGCCGCGACCGACCGCGCGGTCGCCACGTCGATCGTCGAGCAGTCGATCAAGAGCGAGCCCTTGCGGGTGTGCGCGATCAACCCGCCAGGCCCAAGATAAACCTCGCGGACATGCGGGCCGGCGGGCAGCATCGTGATGACGAATTCGCCCGCCTGCGCCGCGTCGGCGGCGCTTGCCGCGACCGTGCCGCCCTGGCCGGCGAGCCGCTCGCAAGCCGCCGCGACAACGTCGAACCCCACGACCCGATGCCCGGCCTTCGTCAGGTTGGCGGCCATCGGCGCCCCCATGTTGCCGAGACCGATAAAGCCGACCGTCGCCATTTCGCGGTTCCTCCCGGCCCTCGTGTCATCGCGAGCGAAGCGAAGCAATCTCGATGCTCAGCCCGGATCTGGGAGATTGCTTCGTCGCTGCGCTCCTAGCAATGACCATACTAATCGAACCGCAATTCGCCCTCGCCGAGCGGCGCGAAATAGGAGTCGACCAGCGCCGCGTCGATTTCGGCGAGGCTCGCCGGCCGCCAGCGCGGCGTTCGGTCCTTGTCTATCAGCATCGCCCGCACGCCTTCGTAGAAATCGTGACCTGCCATGAAATGCTGGGTCAGCCGGTATTCGAGGGCAAGCGCGCGGTCGAGGTCGTAGCCCCGCCCGGTGTCGAGCTGGCGCAAGGCGACCGCGAGGCTGAGCGGTGATTTCTGCAGCAGTTCGGCCCGCGTCCGTTCGGCCCAGCCGGCCCCTTCGCCGCTCTCGCCGGCAAGCGCGGCGAGGATCGCCGCGACGGTCGGCGCCGCGAAAGCCCGGTCGATCACCGGCCGCAGGCGGGCGATCGGCGCCGGGCCGGGATCGCCGGCGAACTCGCCGAGTACCGCCTCGACCTCGACGGCTTCGGCACCCTCTTGCCAGTGGAGCGCGCCGAGCGCGGCATAGAGCGCTTCGATCCTTTCCTGCGGCACGAAATGCGTCGCGAAGCCGCAATAGAGCGCGTCGGCGGGGCCGAGCCGGGCGCCGGAGAGGCCGAGATAGCGGCCGATGCGGCCGGGGCAGAGGTTCAGAAACCGCGTCGCCCCGACATCGGGGAAAAGCCCGATCGCGGTCTCCGGCATCGCGAAAACCGTGCGCTCGGTGGCGACCCGATAGGCGCCGTTGATCGACATGCCGGCGCCGCCGCCCATCGCGATGCCGTCCACGAGTGCGACATAGGGTCTCGAAAACCGGTGCACCTGCCGGATCACTTCGTATTCCTCGCGGAAAAAGATCGAGGTCAGAAGCGGGTCGCCGGCGATGCCGCGCCCAGCCTCGTAGATCGCGCGGATGTCGCCGCCGGCGCAGAAGGCGCGCCCGCCGGCGCCGCGGATCGCCACCGCATGCACGCTCTTGTCGCGGCCCCAGGCGGCGAGCATCGGCGCGAGACGGCGGTAATTGTCGAGCGTCAGCGCGTTCAGAGCCTGCGGCCGATTGATCAGAATCGTCGCGAGCCCGCCCGCGTGCCCGAAGAGGATTTCCTCCTCGCCCCCGCTCATCGCGCGTTCGCCGGGCCCAAGAGCCGGCGCGCGATGATGACCCGCATGATCTCGTTGGTGCCTTCGAGGATCTGGTGCACCCGCACGTCGCGCAGATAGCGCTCGATCGGGTAGTCCTTCAGATAGCCGTAGCCGCCGAACAGCTGCAGTGCCTCGTTGCAGACGCGAAAGCCGGCATCGGTGGCGAGCCGCTTCGCCATCGCGCAGTGCATCGTCGCCTGCGGGTCGCTGCGGTCGAGGCTCGCCGCGGCGCGCCGCACCATCAGCCGCGCCGCCTCGAGCTCGGTCGCCATGTCGGCGAGCCTGAACTGCAACGCCTGAAAATCGGCGAGCCGCTGCCCGAACTGCCGGCGGTCGAGGAGGTGCTCGCGCGCCGCCTCGAAAGCGGCCCGCGCGCCGCCCAGCGAGCAGGCGGAAATGCCGAGCCGGCCGGCGTCGAGCGCAGCCATCGCGATTTTGAACCCGTCGCCTTCCGCACCGAGCCGGTTTGCGGCCGGCACGCGGCAATTCTCGAAGATCACCATCGCCGTCGGCTGCGTGTTCCAGCCGAGCTTGCGCTCCTCTTTCCCGAAGGAGAGCCCCGGCGTGCCGTTCTCGACAACGACGCAGGAGATGCCCTTCGCCCCGGGCCCGCCGGTGCGCACCATAGTCACGTAGATCTCGCTGCGGCCGCCGCCGGAGATGAACGCCTTGGTGCCGTCGAGCACATAATCCTGCCCGTTGCGCACCGCCCGCGTCGCCAATGCCGCGGCGTCCGAGCCGCTGCCGGGCTCGGTCAGGCAATAGCTCGCGAAATGCGCCATCGTCAGGAGATCGGGCAGATAGCGCGCGCGCTGCTCCTTGGAGCCGAAGCGGTCGATCATCGCGGCCGCCATGTTGTGGATCGAGAGGTAGGCGGCGGTCGAGACGCAGGCGGCCGCCAGCTCCTCCATGATGATCGTCGCGTCGAGCCGGCCGAGCCCGCTGCCGCCGAATTCCGGATCGACGGTGATGCCGGCAAAGCCGAGCGCCGCGGCGCGCCGCAAAGCCTCTACCGGAAACTCCTTGCGCTCGTCCCAGCCGGGCGCCTCTTGCGCCCACTCCTCGCGGGCGAAATTGCGCGCGGTTTCCTCGAAGGCCCGTTGTTCCTCGGAAAGCTCGAAATCCATGAGGAGAGATTATCGGCGCCGGCACCGGCACGGCAACTCGGTACGTCAGGATCTCCTCACGGCCACCTGGGCGCGCAAGCCCGCCGCGCGAATCCGCGCCCCTGCCGAAGTTCAGCCGAGGAGGGCGCCGAAGGCGCCGGCAGGCTCAGGCGGCGAGATGGGCGTCCAGTTCGCCGCCGATCTGCTCGATGTCGAAGCCGCCTTCGAGCTGGCGCAGCTCCTGATAGGTGACGATCACGACGACGGCATAGTAGGCGCCGAACAGCGAGTACCACACCCACAACCCGATCGCCGCCAAGGTCCTGCCGGCGAATCCCAGGATCAGCTCGACGATGGTGCCGCCAACGACGCCGATGATCGTCAGCGCGACGAACACCCCGACGGTCTTCCAGCGATGCCCGGTCGTCAGATGGGCGCTGCGGAACATCGCCGTGAACGGCCCCAATTTTTCGACCACGAGAACCGGCACCGAGACGAACAGCATGGCCGCGACGACGAGACCTGGAATGATGAACAGAACCGTGCCGAGGCCGATCGCGAAGGCCTGGAAGACCGCCAGTATCACGAGCGGAATGAAGCGCTCCCAGGCGAGGCGCAGCGATTCGCCGGCATGCACCGGTTTATCGCGGGCAACCTGCCAGGCGCCATAGAGCACGAAGGCCTGCGCCAGCACCGCCGGCAACAGGCCGAAGAGATAGGGCAAGAAAAACCAAGCCATCGGCGCGTGCGTGCGTCCCGCACCGGCGTTGCCGTACATGTCGCCGAAAAACACGAGAAACGGCAGCATCGCGATCGCCGTCACGCCGGCGAACTGCACCGGATGACGGGTAAAGACGGTAAAGCCGCGGTTGAGGATGTGGCCGACCTGCAGATCCCCACCGGAAAGGACAGCGCTCGTCATCTCTCCCCTTATCCTTGCTGCTTTTTGGGCTGCCGGCGGCCGCGGACGGAAGAATTTTGAGACGGTCGGTTACCGTGCGCCTTGATTTTTCCATATTAACCGTATGCGCGCGCGACTTCAAGTACGATGCGCCAACGGCGCGCCAGACGCGCCTCGTTTTCGCCCCCTCGATCGGCTAAGCTTCGCCGATGCCGATCCGCCAGCTTCCCCCGGTGCTCGTCAACCGCATCGCCGCCGGCGAAGTCGTCGAGCGCCCGGCCGCCGCCGTCAAGGAGCTGGTTGAGAACGCGATCGACGCCGGCGCCCGGCATATCGACGTCGCCCTCGAAGGGGGCGGCCAGAGCCTCATCGCCGTCGCCGACGACGGCAACGGCATGTCGCGCGCGGAACTCCCGCTCGCGGTCGAGCGGCACTGCACCTCGAAGCTGCCGGACGACGATCTTCTGCGAATCACCGCGCTCGGCTTCCGCGGCGAGGCGTTGCCCTCGATCGGCGCCGTCAGCCGCATGCGCATCGCCTCGCGGCCGCGCGGCGCCGAACACGCCTGGGAGATCACCGTCGAGGCCGGCATCAAGAGCGCCCCGGCGCCGAGCTCCCATCCGCCCGGGACGCGAGTCGAGGTGCGCGAGCTTTTTTTCGCGACCCCGGCGCGGCTCAAGTTTCTCAAGACGCCGCGCACCGAGCGCGACCTCGCGGTCGATGCCGTGCGCCGCCTCGCGATGGCCTATCCCGAGATCGCCTTCGCCGTCACCGGCGACGAGGGCCGCCAGTTGCTGCGGCTGCCGGCGGCAGCGGAACCGGAGGCGCGCCGCACCCGGCTCGCCGCGCTGCTCGGCCGCGACTTCGCCGAAAACTCGATTGCGATCGAGGCGGTGCGCGGCGGCTTCCGGCTTACCGGGCTCGCCGGCTTGCCGACCCTCAACCGGGCGCTGCCGCGCGACCAATATCTCGTCGTCAACGGCCGGCCGGTGCGCGACAAGCTGCTCGTCGGCGCGGTGCGCGGCGCCTACCAGGATGTGCTGGCGCGCGACCGGCACCCGATGGTGGCGCTGTTTCTTGACGGCCCGGAAGGCGAGATCGACGTCAACGTTCATCCCGCCAAAGCCGAAGTGCGGTTCCGCGACGCCGGGCTGATCCGCGGCCTGATCGTCGGCGCCTTGCGCAACGCGCTCGCCGCGGCCGGCCACCGCGCCTCCACGACCGTCGCCGAGGCCGCCGTCGCGGCGTTCCGGCCGGAGCCCGCATCCGCCTTCGGCGGCGAGCGCGCGGCGCCACGCTTCGCCTTTCCGCCGCCTTCACCCTCGCTCGCGCTCGCCGAGGCGGCGAACGAATTTCTCGCGCCGTCGGGAGCGGCCGCCGAGGCGCCCGCGCCGCCGCAGGAGGCGCCGCTCGGCACGGCGCGCGCGCAATTGCACGGCACCTACATCCTCGCCGAGACACCGACCGGCATCGTCCTCGTCGATCAGCACGCCGCGCACGAGCGGCTCGTCTACGAGCGCATGAAATCGGCGCTCGCCTCGCGCGGCGTGGCCCGGCAGACGCTGCTGCTGCCGGAGGTCGTCGAACTCGACGACGCGCTCGCCGCGCGGCTCGCGGCGCGGGAGCAGGAATTGCGCGAATTCGGCCTTGTCCTCGAACCGTTCGGGCCGGGCGCGGTCATCGTGCGCGAGGTGCCGGCGATGCTGCCCGGCCTCGATGTCGGCGGCCTCGTGCGCGACCTCGCCGACGAGCTTGCCGAATGGGACGATGCGCTGACGCTGAAGGAGCGGATCGAGGAATTCTGCGGCACCCTCGCCTGCCACACCAGCGTGCGCGCCGGCCGGCGCCTGACGCCGAGCGAGATGGACGCGCTGTTGCGCCAGATGGAGGCGACGCCCAACAGCGGCCAATGCAATCACGGCCGCCCGACCTATGTGGCGCTGGCGCTCGCCGACATCGAGCGGCTCTTCGGCCGGCGGTAGTATTCAGTTCACCTGTGAGACAACGAGACAGCGAGATGGTTTGCCGTCATTGCCCGGCGCGCAGCGCCGAAGCAATCTCGCCGAGATTGCTTCGCTGCTGACACTCCCTCACTCCCTCACTGCCTCACTGGTTAGTAAGAACGGAGGAAAAAGAATGGGCATGCTCGACGGACGGGTCGCGATCTGCACCGGCTCGGGGCGCGGTGTCGGCGGGGAAGTCGCAAAGCTGATGGCCGCGCACGGCGCAAAAATCGTCGTCAACGACCCCGGCACCAGCGGCAGCGGCGAGGGCGCCGATACGCGGCCGGCGCAGGAGATCGCGGACGCGATCAAGGCGAAAGGCGGCGAGGCGGTCGCCAATTACGGCTCGGTCGCGAAGTTCGACGATTGCCTCCAGATGGTGGCGCAGGCGCGCGAGGCTTTCGGCGGCCTGCACATCGTCTTCAACGCCGCCGGCATCCTGCGCGACAAGATGTTCCACAACATGTTCCCGGAGGATTGGCAGGCCGTCATCGACGTGCATCTGACCGGCCACTTCAACCTCAACCGGGCCGCCATCAACCTGTTCCGCGAGCAGAATTACGGCCGCATGATCATGGTGTCCTCGACCTCGGGGCTGCTCGGCAATGTCGGGCAGGCGAACTACGCCTCGGCGAAGCTCGGGGTGGTCGCACTGGCCCGCGTCGTCGCGATGGAGAACGCCTCGCGCGGCATCACCGCCAATGTCATCTGCCCGTCCGCCGACACGCGCATGACGCGCTCGGTGCCGACCCCGAAGGACCCCGGCGCCGCGGCCGCGCGCGAAGAGCGGCTGCGCCGCAGCCGGGCCGACGCGATCGCCCCGCTCTGCGTTTTTCTCGCCTCGGAGCGAGCGGCGAACGTCAACGGCCAGGTGTTTCACCAGCGCGCGGCCGAACTCTCGCTCTACGGCCATATGCGCCCCATTCGCATGGTGCACCGGCAAGGCGGCTGGACGCCCGAGACGATCGCCGAGGTGGCGATGCCTTCCCTCGCGCTCGGCTTCACCCCGCTCGACAGCCGCGCCGTCCATTCCGGGCTGCCGATGGAGTAGCCCTAAATCATCCCGAGCGCAGTTCTGCCCTTGGGCGGCGGGAAGGCGCGGTCGAGCGCGGCGAAATCCTCTTGCGTCAGGGTGAGGTCGAGCGCCGCGCGGTTGTCGCGCACATGCTCGAGGCTGGTCGCCTTCGGGATGACGATCGTCTGCTCCTGCGCTAGAAGCCAGGCGAGCGCGACCTGCGCCGGGCTGCCCCCATGCCGGCGGGCGATCTCGGCGAGCGCGGGATTGCGCAACAGCGACCCCTGCCCGAGCGGCGTATAGGCCATGACCGGGATGTGGCGTTCGCGGCACCACGGGATCAAGTCCCATTCGGGACCCCGGCGTGAGAGATTGTAGAGGACCTGGTCCGTCACGAGATTATCGCCGCCCGGGAGCGACGCCCATTCGGCGATCTCGGCGCGGTCGAGATTGCTGACGCCGTGATGGCGGATCTTGCCCATCCGCTGCAGCTCCAGGAAGGCGCCAAGCGTCTCGGCGAACGGCGCCGAGCCGCGCCAGTGCAACAGATAAAGGTCGATGCGGTCGGTCTGGAGGCGTTTGAGGCTCTTTTCGCAGGCCGCGATCGTGCCCTTCTTCGAGGCGTTGTAGGGCAACACCTTGCTGACGATGAAGAGCTTGTCGCGCACGCCTTTGATGGCGGGAGCGAGCATTTCCTCGGCGCCGCCATTGCCGTAGAGTTCGGCGGTGTCGATGAGGGTCATGCCGAGATCGATGCCGAGCCGCACCGCCTTCGCCTCGTCCTCGGCCCGCCGCCGGCTCTCGCCCATGTGCCAGGTGCCTTGCCCCAGCGCCGGCACGCGCTCGCCGCCCGGCAGGGTTACGGTCGGGAGTTCCGGCATGTCGCGCCCTCCTTGTCAGCGCGATCACAGCAGAGAGCGGGCGCCGGGGCAATGCCCGCGGCGGGCGGCAGCCGGGTTACGGGTGCGCGAGCTCGAATACCGTGCCGCCCTTGCCGTTGGCGCCGCCGGCAGAGGTCGTGCCGTAGAGACTGCCGGACTTGTCCATGAGGAGGCCGGCGAGCGGCGATTTTCCGTCACTGCATTTAGTGGCCGAGCAAAAGCTGTGAAGCACCGTCTCCTGCCCAGTGGGCGCGACGACGAACACCGTCCCGTCGGCATTGGCGCCGCCGCTTTGGGTCGTGCCGTAAAGATTTCCCGACGCATCGATGATAAGCGCCGATTGCGGGTATTCGCCATCGGCGCAGGCGGCGACCGAGCAGAAGCTATAGAGAACCTTCTCCTCGCCGCCCGCCGTAACTTCGAAGACGGTACCCTTGCCGTTGATGCCGCCGTAGAGCGTCGTGCCGTAAAGGTTGCCTGACGCTTCCCTGACGAGGCCGGCTTTCGGATACGCGCCATCGGTGCAATTCGGATTCGCCGCGGTACAGAAGCTGTAGAGGACCCGCTCCTCACCGCCGGCCGCAAGCTCGAATACCGTACCCGCCTGATTGCTTCCGCCGTAGAACGTCGTGCCGTAGAAGTTGCCGGAGGCGTCCATAATCAGGCCTGCTTCCGGACGCGCGCCGTCATGACAATCGGCCAACGAACAGAAACTGTAGAGGACGTTCTCGCCGCCGCCTGGCGGCAGTTTGAACACGATGCCGCAGCAATAAAAGCCGGCGATGAAATTCGTGCCGCCCCAGGATGTCGTGCCATAGAGGTTGCCCGAGGCGTCCATAGTCAGCGAACCCATCGGAAGCTTACCGGTCGGGCAAGTTGTAGAACCGAATTTGCAGAAGGCGGCCTCGCCAGCACCCGGCTCGATCGCGAACGCCGCCCCGCCCGGATTGCCGTCACGAGTGAGCGAGCCCCGCCCGCGGGTCGTGCCGTATAGGATACCGGTGCCATCCATTATCAAGCCGGCGAGCGGTCGCAGGCCATCCTTGCAACCGTTCCGCGAGCAAAAATTGTGAAGGACTGTCTCGTGGCCAAAGGGATCGAGCTTGAAGACGGTGCCGGACGATTCGGCCCCGCCGCCCGCGGTCGTACCATAGAGGTTGCCGATCTTGTCCGAGATCAGAGTGCCTCGCGGCTCGCGGCCGTCGGCGCATCCCGACGCGGCGCAGAAGCTGTAGAGCGTCGTCAGCGACCAACTCTGCGCCGCGGCCGGGCCCAAAGCCGACATGATCAACGCGATCCCGGCGAGAAGCGCGCCGCGCACAAAAGATCTCCACCGAGAACTCTTTTCGCTCATCCGTTTTATCCTTTGGAACCCTGCTCGATTTTTGCGCGAAATCTTGGCGGGCTGCAAGCGAATTTTCTGCAACCAGCGCCGAGCCTACGATGCGAGCCGACCGCCTTCGGCCGCTTCCCGATGCGCCCCGCGCCGTTTAAGCTCGCGGACAGCGCGTCCGCGGACGGGCCGCGGCGCTTCCGGGAGGAACCAGCATGCGCATCGTCGATTCGCAGGTGCACATTTGGCAGCAGGGGAAGATGTCGCCGCAGCACCGGCAGATCCCGACCTATTCGAAAGACGATCTGCTGAAGGAGATGGCCGAGGCCGGAGTCGATGCGGCGGTCATCCATCCGCCGAGCGCGCTCGGCGAGCCGGTCAATGTTCTCGCCGTCGAGGCGGTGAAGGCGCATCCCGACAAGTTCTGCATCCTCGGACATTTCGATCTGCAGGCGCCGAACCGCCTCGAGATCGTCAGGAACTGGCGGCAGCGCCCCGGCATGGTCGGCTTCCGCTTCACCTTCAACCAGCCGCACCAGCAGGGCTGGTGGAGCGACGGTTCGCTCGACTGGTTCTGGGACGCCGCCGAGAAGGAGGGGCTGCCGATCGGGCTGCTCGCCGGCGGCCACATCGCGGATTTCGGCAAGATCGCCGAGCGCCATCCCGGGCTGAAGATGCACATCGACCATCTCGGCCGCGGCGGCGGCGGCAGCGCCGGGAAGGACGACGCCGCCTTCGCCGATCTCGATGCGATGCTGGCGCTCGCCCGATTGCCCAACGTCGCGGTCAAGATGTCGGGCGCTCCGAGCTATTCGAGCCAGCCCTACCCCTACCGCAACATCCACCCCTATTTGCGGCGCATCTTCGAGGCTTTCGGGCCGCAGCGCGCTTTTTGGGGCACCGACATCACCCGCATGCCGTGCTCCTATCGGCACTGCGTGACGATGTTCACGCAAGAATTGCCGTGGCTCTCCGGGCGCGACAAGGAACTGGTCATGGGCGAGGCAATCTGCGACTGGCTCGGCTGGCATCCGAAATAGCGCCAAGCATGCCGGCGCACGATGGGAAGGATCAAACTCCGTTTCCCATACCCGGCGCGCCGGCATACCTTGGCGAGCAGTCGAACAAGAAAGGGTGAGCAATGCGGTTCGGACTATTCGGCAGCGCGCAGGCGCGCCGCGGCGGCCCGGAATTCGATTCGAGCGAGGGCTTTCGCGATTTCATCGAGTACAACATCGAGGCCGAGGCGCTGGGCTTTCACGGCACCTTTGTCGTCGAGCATCATTTCACCGGGTTCGGCCAGGTTTCGGCAACGCTCAACCTGTTGACCTGGCTCGGCGCGCGCACCCGGCATCTGCGCCTCGGCACGGCGGTCATCGTGCTGCCCTGGCACAACCCGGTATTGCTCGCCGAGCAGGCCGCGACGCTCGACCTGCTCTCTGGCGGGCGGCTCGATTTCGGCATTGGCAAGGGCTACCGCTATAACGAGTTCGCCGGCTTCTGCATGCCGATGGAGGAAGCAGACGCGCGGTTCGAGGAATGCCTTTCGGTGATCGTCAAGGCATGGACCGCGAGCGAACCGTTTTCGCATCGCGGCCAGTACTGGCGGTTCGATAACATCATCGTCGAGCCGCCGGCGGCGCAAAAGCCGCACCCGCCGATCTGGATGGGCGCCGGCGGCGACCGGTCGGTGCGGCAATGCGCCGAGCGCGGCTTTAATCTGCTGCTCGGCCAATACGCCTCGCCCGAGGATGTCGGCCGCGCCGTGCAGGTCTATCGCGAGACGACCGAGGCGACGGGGCGCGCCTTCGACCCGATGCAGATCGGCGTGACCCGCGCCTTTTTCGTCGCCAACAACGAGCGCGAAAAGGAGGAGGCGCTCGAGCGTCGCCTCGCCAACCGCATGCGCCAGTTGAAGCTGGCGACGCGCCCGGACGGCAGCGTGCACGGCGGACCCGACCGCGCCACCGGCGACCCCGACGCGGTCAACAGAAAGAGCGCGATGTACGGCAATCCCGGCGAGATCGCCGAGCGGCTCGACCAGTTGCGCCGTGCCGGCGTCGGCTATGCGCTCGTCAATGGCGGGGGCTCGGGCGGCGGCGCGCGCGGCCGTGAGAGCATGCGCCGCTTCGCCCGCGAGGTAATGCCGCTGTTCGCCGAGGAGGAGCGGCGCATAGCCGTCTAGAGCATTTTCCGTTCGGCTGTATCCGCAAAAAAAGTCCGTCTCCCGCGGGCTTGGCCCGCGGGTCCATGGATGGCCGGGTCAAGCCCGGCCAAGACGAACAAAGTGGTTCGAGCTGCACGGTAAGTGCCCTAGAGTGTCCCGGTTCCGAAAGTCGAAATAAGAGCCGGTCATTGCGATAAGCCCGCAGGGCGACGCCGAGTTACCTGAAGGAAAATTCTTCAGCGCCGCGACGCTGACGCCGGTTGCCGCGAGGCTGCCCCCGGCCGGCGCTGGTCCGGCGCCGGAGCCAAGGGCTCGCTCGCGACGAAGACGATCGAACATTGCGCACGGTCGAGCAATTCCGCGGCGGTCTCGCCGAAAAACAGCTGCTCGCCCGGGCGCGGCGCGACGCCCATAAGCAACAAATTGTGCCCGCCCTGCTCAAGCTGCCGGGCGATCGCCCCCGCCGGCGGGCCGGCATTTCTTACAGTTCCCCGAACTTCGACCCCATAGCTATCGCCGAGCCGCACGACCTCGCGAATGATCGCGTCGGCACTGCCCCGCGGTGCGATCGCGGCCCCGATCCACGAGCGCGGCCGCCTGTAGCGGGCGGCGACGTGCAATGCCGTGACGCTGCCCTGCGTGGCGCGCGCCAGCGTCACCGCCAGTTCGGCCCCGTGCCGCGACGCGCCCGTGCCGCTGACCGGCACCAGAATCTCGAGCCGGGTCCCGACCGCCTCCCGCCTGTCGATGCCGCGCGCAATGGCGACGACGAACGGCCCTTCGAAGCTGCGCGCGCTGCTCGCGATCTGGCGGTGGAAGGCGGCGCCCGCGGAGGCGGGCTCGCGGCCGATGAACAGCAGGCCATAACCTTTTCTCGCCTCTTCGGCGATGGCTTCTCCGCGCGGGCTTTCCACCCGGGTCGTGATGTCGACGGAAGCCTCTCCCGGTTGGCTCGGCGCGGCCTCGTTGCCCACCTCCGCGCTCTCCTCGACGACCGCTCTCGTGCGCTCGGCGCGGCTCGCCGTTCGGCGGCGCGAGCCAGGCGCCCGGTGACCGAAATGCAGGACCGTGGTCGGGATGCGCCGGGCGCCGGCGAGCAGCCCGACCAGCCGCGATGCCAATTGGCCGCTGGGGCTCCCATCGACCGCGACCAGCAGCCGCTCGACATTGGCGATGAAGCCGCGCGCCTCGAGTTCCTCGCGCTCCAGCCGCGCCGCCTCCTCCGGGCTCATCGGCAGCCGCCGCAATGCCCAGCGCAACAGCGGCGGCATCGACATGGTCGTCGCCAGGGCCATCGCGATGATCGCCGTGAACAGGTTCTGGCTGAGAACGCCCATCGACAGCCCGATCGTGCCGAGGATCACCTCCGTCGAGCCGCGCGAATTCATGCCGCAGCCGAGCGCCAGCGCTTCGGCCCAGCTCATGCCGGCGAGCCGGCCGCCCAACAGCGCGCCGCTCAGCTTGCCGAAGCTGGCGATGACGATCAGCGCCAGTGTCAGCAACAGCATGCCGGCGCCGGCGAGCAGCGAGACATCGGTGCCGAGGCCGGCGAGCGCGAAGAATACCGGCATGAACAGCGCGACGATCAGCCCGCGCAGCTGCTCGTCGATGTGGCGCGTGAGGATCGGCGACTGGCCCACGAGGATGCCGGCGACGAAGGCGCCCAGCACCGTGTGCACGCCGAGCCCCTCGGTCGCCAGCGCCATCATTCCGGTTACTACCAGGATCGCGGTGATGACCGGAAATTCGCTGACGAATCGGTCGTTGGCCCAGCGGATGACGCGGAAGACGAGACGGCGGCCGAGCGTGAAGCTGAGCACGAGGAAGGCGGCGACCCCGAAAAGGCTCTGCGCCGCCGCGCCGAGATCGAGCGCGCCGTGCGCGGCGATCCCGAAGATGACGGACACGATGATCCAGCCGACCGTGTCGTCGATCACTGCCGCGGCCAGGATCACCTGGCCGACGGTGCGGCGCAGAAAACCGAGTTCACGCACGATCGTCGCGACGATCTTGACGGAAGAGATGGACAGCGCGGTGCCGAGGAAGAGCGCCGTGATCAGGCGCCGGTTCGGGTCGGGCAGCAGCGCCGCCGGGATCAGCTCGCCGAGCCCGACGCCGCACAGAAACGGTACCACGATCCCGGCGAGCGAGACGCTGAAGGCGGTCTGCGGCGAGCGCCGGAACAGAGACAGATCGGTCTCCATCCCGGTCAACAGCAGCAGCATCAGGATGCCGAGCTGCGCCACCGCGCCGAGCATCGCGTTCTGCACCGCACTGTCGGGGAAGAGCGCATGCTGCGCGGCAGGCCACAACGTGCCGAATACCGACTGCCCGAGCAGCACCCCGGCGATCAGCTGCCCCATCACGGCCGGCTGCCCCAGCCTTTGCAGCAGTTCGCCGCAGAGCCGCCCGCAGGCGAGCAGCACGACGATCTGCACCAGGAAGAGGACCTCGGGGGCCATGGCAGCAAACAGCCCGCAGCGGCAAATCGCTCCTGGCCGCGCCGGCCGACCCCTCACTCCGCTCGCGGCCCTTGCCCCCTCCCATTCCCTCCCCCGCATGCGGGGGAGGATTAGGGTGGGGGGCGACGAGCCGCGACGATGTCGGCCTTTAATCCGGCTCGATCGGCATCGTCGCGATGCTCTTCCAGGCAATCGGCGCACCGCATTTTTCCGCCGCTTCGGCCGGCGGCAGGCGCGCATCCCAATGCGCCGCGAGAAAGCGCCGGCCGGTGATTTCGGCGGCGGCCTCGGAGACGAGCCACAGCAGCGGCGGCACCATGATCTCCGGCCGCAACAGCCGGCTTCGGTCGGCGACCGCCGCGTCGGGAACGATGCGCGTGTCGGTCATGCCGCCCGGCACCAGCACATTAGCGGTGACGCCGGTGCCGGCGAGGTCCGCCGACATCACCGCCGTCGCCGCCTCGGCAGCCGCCTTGCTCGCGCCATAGAGCACATAGCCGCGGCGCAGCATCGTGCCGAGGCTCGTCGTCACGGTGACGATGCGGCCGCGCTTTTGCCGCAGCATGTGCGGCACGACGGCGCGCGCCATCAGCAGGGGCGCGGTCGCATTGACGGCGAGAAAACGGCCCCATTGCTCGGGCGTCACTTCCCAAAAGCGCAGCGGGTTGTGGCGCTGATCGGCACGGATCGAACCCTGCCCGATGCCGGCGTTATTGACCAGAATGTCGATATGGCCGCCCGCGTCCAACGCAGCGCGCGCGACACGGTCGAAGGAGGCAGGCTCGCTCAGATCGGCGGCGAGCGGATGCAGCGCGCCCGCGATCTCCCGCGCCGCCGCGGCCTCTTTCAATTCGCCGAGATAGGCGGGGTCGCGATCGACCCCGACGACCTCGATCCCGGCCCCGAGCAGGCCCAGCGTCATCGCCTTCCCGATGCCGCTGCCCGCGCCGGTGACGATCGCGACATGTTTTGCCATTGCGCTTCCTCCGGTTTCAGCGACGGCCGGCGCTGCGCCCGATGAAATCGAGCGTCGCCTGGGCGCACTCTGCGGCGTGGCTCGCCGCGACATGGTAGGAATTGCCCGGCAGCACCAGCAGCTCCGAGCCCGCGATCTGTTCCTGCCAGGCGCGCGTCTCGGCGACCGAGGCGAGCCCGCTCTCTTGCGTGGTGACGACGAGCGTCGGGCAGACGATCTTCGCGAGGTCGGCGCGGATGTCGGCGACCGCGATCGTCCGCATGAAGCCGATCTGGGTCGAGACCGCGGTGCGGCCCATGAAGCGGATCCACCATTCGACGCCCGCCGGCGAAAACGCCGAGCCGAGCCGGCCCGCCATCGTGCGGCGCGCCCACGGCTCGACGCCTTCCCGCTCGAACGCGGCGACCAGTTCCGGAAGGCGCGCCTCGGCGGCCTCCCGGCGCGGCGGCGGCGTGCCGACGACAGTGAGGCTCTTGACGCGCTGCGGCCGGCGCGCGGCGAAGGCGCGGGCGATCGTGCCGCCGATCTTGGCGCCGACGAGATGGAAGCGCTGGACGCCAAGAGCATCCATCAGCGCGGTGAAATCGTCGATCAACTCGTCGAGCGTCCACGGATGATCGCGCGGCATCGGCGTCGAGGCACCGAAGCCGCGCATGTCCGGGCGCACGAGCCGGCAATGCCGCGCGAGATGCGGAACCCAGCCGTACCAGGCGGCGCCGCTCTCGGCATTGCCGTGCAGCAGGAGGATCGCCTCTGCCTCGCGCCACGGGTCGGTGAAATCGTCGACCGCGTAGTACAGGTCGAGATCGGCGGACGGCTTGAAGGTCGGCATTTAGAGCCTCCCGTTTCTTTTCCCTCTCCGCCCCCGGGGGCGGAGAGGGCTGGGTGAGGTGGGGGAATCTAGCGGTCTTGGCCGAACCCACCTCACCTTCCCATCGCTGCGCGATGGGCCCCTCCCTCTCCCCCCAATGGGCGGAGAGGGAAGAAAATTAGTGCGCCGCCCGATAATAGGTGTTGCGCAGGACGCGGCCCGGGAGCGCGCCGGTGTGCCTGCCGTCCTCGAGTAGAACCTCGCCATTGACGATCGTCGCGACGATGCCGGCGGCCGGCTCCTTGATCCGCTTTGCGCCGGTCGGGAAATCGTGCACGACTTCGAGCGGCAGCGGGCGCACCGTGTCGGGGTCGAAGACGACGATGTCGGCCGCCATGCCGGGACGCAAGAGGCCGCGGTCGTGGAGCCCGAAGATCGAGGCCGAATCGAAGGTCAGGCGCCGCACCGCGGCTTCGAGTCCGATGACGCGCTTTTCGCGCACCCACTCCGAGAGGAGCCGGGTCGAGAAGCCGAAGCCGCTTTGGAACTGCACATGCGCGCCGCCGTCCGAAAGGCCGATGATGGCGTTCGGATAGGTGAGGATCTGGGCCATCGCGGCATCGTCGACATTGATCTCGCCGTGCAGCCATTCGCTGTCGAGGTGCTCCTCGATTGCGAGATCGAGAAAGGCGTCGATGATGCCCTTCCCCTGCAGCTGCGCGATCTGGCCGAGCGTCTTGCCTTCCAGCTCCTTGTTCTTCGGCAATACGGCGCTCTGCAGAACCATGTAGTCCCACCAGGTCGTGCAGATGCCGGGCGGCGGCGTCGCGACCTTGAACTCGACCGCCTCCTCGTGCAGCTTCTTGCGGATCGCCGGATCGGCATAGGCGCGCAGCATCTCCTCGGGCGAGGCGAGCAGGATCGGGTGCCAGGTCGGCAGCCCGCGGAACTCCTGGCAATTCCGCAATGTGAAATAATCCGTGATGCGGTTCGGCGTGCACATCGGGAAGGCGCGGATGCCGGCCGCGGTTGTCTTGTCGACCTGCGCCATCTGCTTTTTCCACTGGTCGGGCCGGCGCATCGACTGGCTGAGATTGTTGTAGACGACGGGCCGGCCGGTCGCTTCCGACAGCCGGCTCATCAGGGCATCCTTCATTTCGGCGCCGTTGCCGCCGCCCGATTGGATGATTCCGGTGCCGAGCTCGCGCAATACGTCGCCGAGCGCGAAGATCTCCCGCTCGTCGGCCCACAAGGCGGGAATGTGCACGCCCTGCGGATCGTAATGGCCCTCGTTGCGCGACACCGAGAGCCCCAATGCCCCGGCCCTCATCCCGTCGCGCACCAGCGCCTGCATCTGCCCGATCTCGTCGTCGCTCGCGGTGCGCTTCTGGCAATCCTCGCCCATTACGTAATAGCGCACCGCCGAATGGCCGATCAGATTGCCGACATTGACGCCGAGGTGATGGTCGAGCTGCTCGATGTATTGCGGTACGGTCTCCCAGCCGAATTCGAGCGTGCGCAATACCTCCATGGGGATCGCTTCGACATAGGAGAGGAACTCGGCGAGACGCTCTTCCTGCCCCTTGCGTACCGGCGCCAACGACAGCGAGCAATTGCCGAAGATGACGGTCGTCGCGCCGTGGTCGCAGGAATAGGAGCACAGCGGGTCCCAGGTGACCTGCGCATCGTAATGGCAATGATTGTCGATGAAGCCGGGCGCCACCGCCTGGCCTTGCGCATCGATGACCTTGTCCGCTGGTCCCGAGAGCTTGCCCAACTCGGCGATCTTGCCGCCCTTGACCGCGACGTCGCCGCGGAACCCCGGCATGCCCGAGCCGTCGACGATAAGCCCGTTGCGGATCAACAGATCATAGGCCATCGCTTACCCCTTTTCTTCTCTCGTCGCCGCCATGATCCCAGCAGAGGCGGCTGCCACGCAAGCGCCGCGTGCGGCGCAGCCCTGAACTCCGAGGACGAGGGGGCTCGGCTTGCCGCACCGGGCGAATTCGGTCTAACATGAATGCCGCAGCGAGGCAGACTCGCGCGAAACGGGGGTGTTTCGTGAAGCTCGTCAATGCCAAGCTGGCGGGAGCGGCGGCCATCGCGCTGACCCTCGCCGCCTGCGCCGCGCCGCCGCCGGGACCGACCGTTCCGGTTGCGCCGGGACCGGGCAAGTCGTTCGATCAATTTGCCGCCGATCAGGCCACGTGCGAGCAATATGCGAGCGGTCAGACCGCGCCGGGTGTGGCGGCGGCCAACAATCAGAGTTTCGGCACCGCTCTGCTCGGCACCGCCCTCGGGGCGGGGCTGGGCGCCGCCATCGGCGGCGGCCGCGGCGCCGCGATCGGCGCCGCCTCGGGGGCCGTGGTAGGCACCGCCGCCGGCGCCAGCGGCGCTAATTATCGGCAGATGACGCTGCAGCAGCAGTACGACATGTTCTATGCCCAGTGCATGCATGCCAGAGGCAATCGGCTTCCTCCGCCTCCGGGCGGCCCGCCGCCTTATGGCCCGCCGCCTTACGGCCCGCCGGGTCCGCCTCCGGGCACGCCGCTGCCGCCGCCCTGAGCGCCGGCGATGGCAAAGACGCGCAGCACCGGCCTGTTGATGGTGTGGGTCGATATCGACGCCGCGCATGAGGCCGCCTTCAATCGCTGGTACGACGAGGAGCACATCCCCCGTCTGCTGCAGGTGCCGGGCATTCTCGGCGCCGGCCGCTATGCGGCGCTGAAGGGCAGCCCCAAATACCTCGCGATCTACGAACTCGAAAACCATCAAATCGTGCGCGGCGAGGCCTTTCTGGCCGCCGCCAGGATCGGACCCGGCGACGAGCATGCCGCGCCGAGCCGGATCGGCCGCAATTTCCTCGCCAACGCCTACCGCCAGATCTTTCCCGTCCACACGAGCCCGATCGAGCAGACGATGGGCATGGCGCCCGTCTTGCAGATGGGACGGATCGATGTGTCGCCCGCCGTCGAGGACGAGTTCAACGCCTGGTACAACACGGTCTACATCCCCGGCTATCTCGGCGTGCCGGGATGCCTCAACGCGCGCCGCTACGTCGCTGTCGACGGCCAGCCGAAATACCTGACGCTCTACGAATTCGAGCACCCGCGCGTCCCCGAGAGCGAGGCCTGGACACGGGCGCGGGCGAGCAACCCGTGGACACGGCGCATGTCGCCCAATCTGCGGCACGACGAAGGCTCGCCCGGCGTTTATCAACGGATCTATCCGAAGTAGCGCGGGCGCCCCCAATCCTCCTTGTCATGCCGGCGCTTCTCGACCTGCGCAATACCGAGGCGAGGTGAGCAATGCGATTCGGGTTGATGCTGCCGAGCTATTCCTTTCGTTCGCTCGACTACGCGACAACGGGCCGGCTGCGCGACATCGCGCGGCGCGCCGAGACGCTCGATTTCGAAGCGCTGTGGGTCGTCGACCATCTGCTGACCGCGCCCGGGCTTTACGGCACGGCCTGGCTGTCGCCGGTCGAGACCCTCGCCTTCGTCGCCGGCGCTACGACGCGCATCAAGCTCGCCACCGGCATCCTGATCCTCGCCCTGCGCAACCCCGTCTTCATGGCGAAGGAGCTCGCCAGCCTGCAGTTTCTGTCGGGCGGACGCTTCGAATTGGGCGTCGGGGCCGGCTGGGACAACCACGAATTCGAGGTCGCGGGCGTGCCGCTGTCCGAGCGCGGGCGCCGCACCGACGAAATCATCGAGATCTTCGAGAAGCTGTGGAGCGGCGCGCGGACGAGCCATAAGGGGCGCTATTACGCCTTCGAGGACGTGGCGATCGACCCGCCGCTGCCGGCCCGGCCGACATTGTGGGTCGCGGGCGGCGGGCGGTTGCGCACTTCCTTGTCGCCCGACCCCGAGACGATCGCGCCCTCCGTCCTCGAACGCATCTGCCGCAAGGCCGACGGCTGGCTGTCACGGGCGGCGGGCTCGAACCAGACGGTGATCGACGACTGGGCGACGATTACGCGCCGACTCGAGGCCATCGGCCGGGCGCGCGACAGCCTCGTCTTCGGGCATTTGAACTTCGTCCATATCGTGCCGACCGACGACGAGGCGGCGGCGCTGAAGGAGCAGCGGCCGGCTTTCGAGAAGGTCATGGGCGCGCACCGCTCGTTCGACCACCTCTCGACCTCCTATTTTGTCGGGACGCCGCGGCATATCCGCGAGCGGATCGAGGAATTGGCGGCGGCGGGGCTCGAATATCTCGTGCTGGCGCCGCTCGTCTACGACGCGAGCCAGATCGATCTTCTCGAGACTGAGATCCTGCGGCATTTCCGCGCCCGCTGATGAGCTTAGGGACGAAGCGGGCGGCCAAGGCGGCCGACGCGACCGCCGCCGACGGCATGGAGGTGCGCCTCCTCTGCGGCTTGCCGCGCGGGCAGATGGCGTTGTTCTCGCTCGCGCCCGGACGGGTCGGGCGCGCCGTCGCGCATCGCACGGTCGAGGAGATCTGGTATTTCATCTTGGGCAGCGGACGGATGTGGCGCAAATTCGGGGATACCGAGGAAATCGTCGAGGTCGGCCCCGGCGTCTCGGTCAGCGTGCCGGTCGGCACGCAGTTTCAGCTGCGCTGCGACGGCGCCGAGCCGCTCGCCGCGGTCGCCGTGACGATGCCGCCCTGGCCGGGCGAGGCGGAGGCGTATTTCGTCGACGGCGTCTGGCAGGCGACGGTGTGAGGCGCGCCGACCGCGGAACCGCGGCCTCGCGCGGCGGTTGTCTGTTCTGATGCCGGTATGGAACGAGCGATGACGAGAGCCAACAATTTCGACGCGCTGCGGCTGTTGGCGGCGGTCTCGGTCATCTTTTCGCATTCCTTTCTGATCGCGCAGGGAACCCAGGCGCGCGAACTCTTCAACCTGTTGAACGGCAACCAGGCGGTGCTCGGACTCGCCGGCGTCTTCGTATTTTTTGCGATCAGCGGCTTTCTCGTGACGCAGAGCTTCGAGGCGACCGGGCATGCGGGCCGCTTTCTCGCCAAGCGGGCATTGCGCATCTTTCCCGGCCTCTTCGTCGCGACGCTCGTCTCCGCATTTCTGATCGCGCCCTTCGTCACGACATTGCCGCTCGCGCAATATCTGAGCCGCCCGGAGCCCTATGCCTATGTGCTCGGCAATACGACGCTGCTCGACCCGCATGTCCACGAGCTGCCGGGCGTATGCTTCGAGAACAACCCGGTCGGGCTCGAGATCAACGGCTCGCTGTGGAGCCTGCAACTCGAATTCATGATGTACCTGATGGTGCTGGGGCTCGGAGCCCTGCGCCTGCTGAGCTTGCCGGTGGCGGTCGCGCTGATGGCCCTCGGCATCGCCTGCATCCACTTTCCGGCGCTCGGCATTCTCGGCGGCTGGGGGTGGATGCTCGGCTTCTTCGCCGCCGGCATGGCGCTCTACAAATTACGCGGCACGCGCATCTGGGACGGGCGCATCGCGCTTGCCGCGCTGCTGGGGCTCGCGCTCGGCATAAAGCTGCGCGCTTTCATCCTCTGCTTCCCGCTGTTCGGCTGCTATCTCGCGCTGTGGCTGGCGCTCAACCCGCGCCTGCCGGTGATCCCGGCGGCGCGCTTCGGCGACCTCTCCTACGGCCTCTACATCTACGGCTGGCCGGTCGAGCAGACGATCAAATGGCTGTCGCACGGGCGGGCGCCGTGGTGGGTGCTGTTCGGCCTCGGCCTGCCGATCGCCGGCAGCCTCGCCTTTCTCTCCTGGCACCTCGTCGAAAGCCCGGCGTTGCGCTGGAAGCCGAAGGGCGCGGCGCCCCTGCCGCAGCCCGCGGCGCCTGCCCTCAATCCGCCGCCTGTGCCGTTGCCGGACCGAGCGAGCGCATGAACTCGATCAGATAGGGCTTCCACAGTTCGGCGTAGAAATGCGTGAAATGCCCGTGCGTCTTCGGGCCCGCCGGGATCAGCACATAGCGGCCGTGGCGCACCCGCCGCATCGCCCGCTCGACGGTGCCGAGCTCCGGCGGGTTGGCCTCGTCCTCCGCCGCGTTGATCAGCATCACCTTGGCCTTGATCTTGTCGAGGTCGGGCTCGGGGCTGTAGTCGCGGATCGCCTCGATCGCCCACAGCGCGTCGTTGGCATCGCCCTTCTGCGCCTGCGCCAGACGCTCCTCGTAAAGCGCGTCGGCGGCGGCCAGGGTCGGCGCCATTTCCTGAATGCGCGTCGCGCTCTCGGTGCGCAGCGAGTTCGCCGCCGCGCCATAGACGTAGTGGCGCGGCTCTTGTCGTAGTCTCCGTTGTGCCAATCGGGATCGTGCCGGATCGCCTCGGCGGCGGCCCGCCGCATGATCCAGTTGCGGCCGCTGATCTCGACCGGCTGGCAGGAGAGCGGCACCACCCCGTCCATCAGGTCGGGGTACATCTCGGCCCACATCCAGGCGTGCATGCCGCCCATCGAACTGCCGATGACGAGCCGCAGATGCGAGACGCCGAGCCCTTCGGTGACGAGTCGGTAGCCGCTCTCCACCATGTCGCGGTAGCGGTAGTGCGGAAACTTCCCCCGGAGCCCGTCCGAGGGTTTGCTGGAGCCGCCGCGCCCGATCGCGTCGGGCATGATGATGAACCAGTCCGCCGCGTCGAGCGGCTGGCCGGGCCCGAATAATTCGGGCCCGAGCGTCGGGCGCAGCCAATTGGCGCCGGTGCCGGTGTTGCCCTGCAACAGCAAGACGCCGTTGACGATGCCGCCCGACGCATCGCGCTTCGGCGTTCCCATCGTCCGGTAGTGCAGCCGCAGCTCGGAAAGGCTCTCGCCGCTGCGGAAGACATAGTTCGGGACGACGAAATCGGCCTCGCGGTAATTCGGCCATTGCGCATCGGCAGGCATCAGCAGCTCCCTTCCGAATTTCACGCTTGCATCAAAGTGCGGCGTCTTCGCGGATCATCTGCGCGCCCTTTTCGCCGATCATGATCGTCGGGGCGTTGGTGTTGCCGGTCGTCACCGTCGGCATCACCGAAGCGTCGATGACGCGCAAGCCTTCGATGCCGCGCACCCGAAGGCGCGGATCGACGACCGCCATCGGGCCCTCGCCCATACGGCAGGTGCCGACCGGGTGGTGCAGATTGGCGCCGGCCGCACGCGCGAACTGCGCGAGCGCGTCCTCGCCGCGGATCTCGGGGCCGGGTGCGGTCTCGGCCGCGCTGTGGGAGGCGAGCGGCGGCTGCGCGAAGATCGCGCGCGTCGTCGCGACGCCGGACAGGAGCGCCGCCATGTCCGAGGGCGCCGACAGGTAATTCGGCTCGATCGCCGGGGCGGCGGCCGGGTCCTTCGAACGCACCATGATGCGGCCGCGGCTGTCGGGGCGCACGACGCAGACGGCGACCGTCATGCCGGGCGCGCTCTCGAGCCGGCCGACCCGATCGGGGTCGTAGCTGCCGGGCGTGAAGAGGAGTTGCAGATCGGGGCTTGCGAGCCCCTCGCGGCTCTTGCAAAAGACCATCGCCGTCGTCACGCCGAAGGTCAGCGCGCCGCGCCCGCTCGCGACATAGCGGGCGATCTCGCCCAAGAGCCGCGCGCCGCGCGCGAGGCCGTTGATCGAGACCTCGCCTTGGACCCGGTGCGTCACGCGCAGCGCGAAATGGTCGGACAGATTGGCGCCGACGCCAGGCAAGTCGATGACCGGCGATATGCCGAGCGAGAGCAGATGCTCGGCCGGGCCGATCCCCGACAACTGCAACAGATGCGGCGAGTTGACGGTGCCGCCGCAAAGGATCACCTCGCGCCCGGCGTGCGCCATGCCGCCGGTGCCGTTGCGGCGGAAGGCGACGCCGACAGCGCGCCGCTCCTCGCAGACGACGCGCGTCGCGAGCGCCTTCGTCACGATGCGCAGGTTGGATCGCGATTTCGCCTGCGCGAGAAAGGTGCGCGCGGTCGAGCCGCGAAACCGGCCGCGCCGCGTCATCTGCGAATAGCCGACGCCTTCCTGCGCTCGGCCGTTGTAGTCGCGCGTCAAGGCGAAGCCGGCCTGCTGCGAGGCTTCGACGAAGCGGTGCGTCAGCGGCAGGATGGTGCGGTAATCCTCGACGACGAGCGGCCCCTCGCGGCCGCGATATTGGTCTTCGCCCCCGGCATAGCGCTCGGATTTCTTGAAGAACGGCAGCACCTCGGCATAGCTCCAGCCGCGGCAGCCCATCTGCGCCCAGCCGTCGTAATCGGCCGGGTTCCCGCGCACATAGAGCATGCCGTTGATCGAGCTGGTGCCGCCCAATACCCGGCCGCGCGGCCAATGCAGCGCGCGGTTGCCGGTGCCGGCCTCGGGCTCGGCGTAATAGTTCCAGTTGACGAGCGGGTTGGCGCGCAGATGCAGCGCCCCGGCCGGGACGTGGATCATCGGGTGCCAGTCGCTGGGGCCGGCCTCGATGAGGACGACCTTCGCGCCCATCTCGGAGAGGCGCGAAGCGACGACGCAGCCGGCCGACCCCGCGCCGACGACGACGTAATCCGCCGCGAGGGCGTTGTCGTTTGCCATTGCTGGGCCTCCCTCCTCACGTTCTCGCGACGCCTAGATTGCTTCGTCGCTCCGCTCCTCGCAATGACAACCACTTAAAGTCGTTGCGAGCGAAGCGAAGCAATCCCGCGACAGCAATTTCGCCGATGGTTGTCTCGCCGCCGCCGCCGAGGCAAGCTCTGGGCCAACGGGTTCGCGGGAGGAAGACGATGGCGATCGAGCGGATGCTGAGCGAGGAAATGCCGGCGAGCGCGCTGGTCGGCCGGGTGCTCGAGGAAGCCGGGATCGAGATGGTGTTCGGCATATCGGGCGGCCATACCGGGCGCATCGTCTCGGGCCTTGCGAAATACCAGAACTCGATCCGCACGATGCTGGTGCGCGAGGAATCGCTGGCCGGCGTCATGGCCGAGATCTACGGCCGGCTGACGCGGCGTCCCGGCGTCATGATCGGCCAGGGGCCGTGGGTCTTGGGGAACGGCCTCATCGGCACGATCGAGGCGTTTCTGTCGAGTTCGCCGATGCTGCTGTTGACGGATTTCAGCGACGCGCCGCGGTTCCAGCTGCATGCGCCCTACCAGCAAGGCACCGGCGACTGGGGCAGCTGGGACGCGCGGCGCAGCTTCGGCGGCGTCACCAAGGCGGTCATGCAGGCGCATGACCCGATCGCCGCGGTGCAGGCGACGCAGCTGGCGGTGAAGCATGCGGTCTCGGGGCAGCCGGGGCCGGTCGCGGTGCTCTACGCGCATGATTCGCTCGCCGGCTCGGTGGCGCCGGATTCGCAGCCGACCCTCTACCCGACGCGGCATTACCTGCCGCCGGCGCCGCCCGCCCCCGAGGCGGCGCAGGTGAAGCGGGCGGCGGCAGCGCTGTCGGCTGCGAAGGCGCCGGTCATCGTCGCCGGCAACGGCGTGCGCATCGCGCAGGCGTATCGGGCGCTCGCGCGGCTCGCCGAAGCGGCCGGGCTGCCGATTGCCACGACGGCGGCCGGCAAGGGCACCTTCGCGGAAACCCATCCGCTGGCGCTCGGCGTCTTCGGCACCTTCGGCACCGCCGCCGCCAATGCCTGCGTCGGGGAGGCCGACCTCGTTCTAGTCATCGGCTCGAAACTGTCGCCCAGCGACACCGCCTGGGAGCACAAGGCGCTGCTCGACCCGACGCGGCAGAGCTTCATCCAGATCGACATCGAGCCGCGCAACGCCTCGTGGAATTTCCCGGCCGAGACCGTCTTGCTCGGCGACGCGAAAGCGGCGCTCGAAGCGCTCGCCGACGAGATCGGCGACAGCCCTTCGCGCCGCGCCGCGGCCGAAGACCGCGTCGCCGACCACCGCCGCCGGAACGGCTACTTCGACGACCGCAGCTATTTCGCAGAAGGCAGGCCGATCCTGCCGCAGCGCCTCATCGGCGAATTGCAGCGTGCGTTGCCCGAGGATGCGATCGTCACCTGCGACGCCGGCGAGAACCGCATCCTGATGACGCATTTCTACCAGACGAAGCGCGCCGAGGGGTTTCTGCAGGCAGCGGGCTCGGGGCCGATGGGGTTCGCGATCCCGGCCGCGCTCGGAGCGAAGCTGGTGCATCCCGGCCGGCCTGTCGTCGCGGTATGCGGCGACGGCGGCTTCGCGATGACGATGAACGGGCTGATGACGGCGATCCAGCACGACATCCCGATCGTGACGGTAGTCTTCAACAACAAGGCGCTGGGGTGGGTATTGCACGGCTCGGGGCCGTTCTCGGCCGAGTTCGGAGATTTCGACCATGCCGCCATCGCCCGCGCCATGGGCTGCGAGGGCGTGCGCGTCGAGGACCCGGCGGCGCTTTCGGGCGCCATCACCCGAGCCCTCGCCGCGAAGGCGCCGACCGTCATCGACGTGATGACCTCGCTCGAGACGACCTTCGCCGACATCACCTCGCCCTTGGCGAAGGAAGCCTCGCCCCGGCGGCGATAGCGGGCGGCCTATTCGGCGGCGAGCTTCAGCTCCGGCTTGCGGCCGGGGCGCTGCGCCAGGCGTTCGCTTATGACGTCCCAAATCTGCCGCAGCCGCTGCACGTGCAGGTCGTCGCGGATCATCGCGACGAGCGCATCGAGCTCGATCGTCAAATCGAGCTTCGGCTCGCTATTGCCGTCGGCGAAGCGGTGGGCGCCGCGCCCCTCGCCCGCTCCCGGCGAGCCGTTTGCGCCGACGAGCGCGGCCCGCAGACGGTGCTGCAGCGCCGGATTGTCGAGGGCCTTTTCGAGATCGAAGATGGTGCGGATGTTCATCTCCCGCAGCCGCAGCGTGCGCGCCGACCCAACCGCCAGGATCAGCTGCGCCTGCGCCACCCAATCGATGACCTGATAGAGCCCGTACGGCGTCTCGACGAAGATCTGGATCGGATTGATCGTCGCCAGGTTCTGAACGTCCTCGATCTCGAACTCGCCGAGGCGCAATTTCATGAACGGGTCGATCCCGATGATCATGTCGAGCGGGTATTCCTCCTGCAATGCCCTGCTGTCGGCGCTGACGCGGCGCAATCGGAGCCAAGGAAATTTGGCGACCAGCGCGCCGAGGCAGAGGCTGGGCGACAAGCCGACCAGAAACGCCAGCGCGATCAGCGTACGTTCGCCGAACTCGGCGAACAGCCCGCTCTGCCATATCGTCGCCATGACGAACAGGCCGAGCAGCATGTGCACGACCGACTGGAAGAACGAAATCGGCGCCAGATCGAAGTTCGAGATCCGCCGCACCAGATACTGGATCGTCCAGATGTATCCGCCGATGAAGGTGTAGGACAGCGTTCCGGCGAACGCGCGCCCGGCATCGGCGGTCGCGATCGGCGACGCGAACAGGCTCTGCAACGACGGGGTCTGTGTGACGAAAGTTAAGTGAAACCCGAGCGCGCTGAGAACGACGTAAATGAACACCGGGAAGACGTAATAGATCAAACGATGGGGGTCGTCTTCCTTCTTGCGCTCCGGGTTCGCTTCCGGGTCGTATTTATATTTGACCAGTTCGAAAGAAGGGATGATCAGCGGCGAACCGTCGGGCAAGTTCGCGAAACTGAATAATCGCTGCAAGTCGTGGACGACCTCGCGACGAAAAGCGCGGATGTTGTTCCGGCCGACGAGGATGCCGATCGGAACGACGAAGCTGAACAGGATTACCGAGGCCCAAGCCAGCGCAGTGGACAAGCTCATGGTGCGGTGCTCCCCGTCTGCGGTCGGGCGAGCCTCGGCGCGGCCGCCCGATCCGATCGTGAACATGCGCCCGCGATGGCGGTCCCAATATGAGCCGCGTCACATGTGCCTCGCGTTTTTTCATTGACCCGTATCGCTACGCGGCCTTCACCCCCGAAGCGGGCGCCGCGGCGCCGGCGGCGGCGAGGATCATCTCGGCGCCCTTCTCGCCGATCATGATCGTCGCCGCATTGGTATTGCCGGAGACGACGGTCGGCATGACCGAGGCGTCGACGACGCGCAGGCCCTCGATGCCGTGGACGCGCAAGGCGGTGTCGACGACACCCTTCTGCTCGAGGCTGCCCATCATACAGGTGCTCGTCGGATGGTAGATCGTGCCGCCGTTCGCCCGGATGTAGTCGAGCCATTCCTCCTCGCTCTCGGCGGCGAGGCCCGGCATCATCTCCTGCGAGACGCAGCGCTGCATCGCCGGCGCCTGAAAGACGGCGCGCGCGATCCGCATGCCGGCAATCAGCGTGTCCTTGTCCTGCTGCGTCGAAAGATAATTCGGCTGGATCGCCGGCGGCATTTCGGGATCGGCCGAGCGGATGCGCAATGAGCCGCGGCTCTGCGGCCGGCACGGGATGCAGGTCGCCTGGCAGCCGGGGTAGTCGTGCATCTTCTCGCCCGGCTTCTCGAAGCTGCCGGCGAGGAACTGGTATTGCACGTCGGGCGAGTCGAGGCCCGGCCGGGTGCGCGCGAACAGCCCGATCGGCGCCGCCCCCATCATCAAGGCGCCGCGCCGCGCCAGCAGATAGGCGAGCCCGGCATATGCCTGCCGGACGAGGCTGTGCGAGACCTCGTTGAGCGTGTTGGCGCGCCGCGCGCGGTAGACGACGCGGGCGCCGTAATGGTCTTGCATGTTGTCGCCGACGCCGGGCAGGTCGAGGACCGGCTCGATGCCGTGCTCGCGCAGCAATGCGGCCGGTCCGACGCCCGACAATTGCAGCAGCTGCGGCGAATTGATCGCGCCGCCGGACAGCAGCACCTCGCGCCGCGCGCCGACACGATGCCGCATCCCGTTCCGTGCGTATTCGAGACCGACCGCACGGCGACCGTCGAAGAGGATGCGGCAGGCGAGCGCATGTATCTCGACCGTCAGGTTCGCGCGCTTCATCGCCGGGCGCAAATAAGCCACGGCGGCGCTGCACCGGCGCAGGCCGCGTACGGTCACCTGCAGCGGACCGACGCCGTCCTGCTCGGCGCCGTTGAAGTCACGGTTCGGCGGATGGCCCGCCTCCTGCGCCGCAGAGATGAAGGCGTCGTGCAATTCGTGCCGGGCACGCAGGTCGGAAACGCAGAGCGGCCCGTCCGCGCCGTGGAACTCGTCGGCGCCGCGCTCCTGCTTCTCGGCGCGGCGGAAATAGGGCAAGAGATCGTCGTAAGACCAGCCGGCATTGCCGAGCTGGCGCCACAAGTCGAAATCCTGCCGCTGGCCGCGGATGTAGATGAGCCCGTTGATCGAGGACGAGCCGCCGAGCACCTTGCCGCGCGGCCATTTGATGCTGCGGCCGCCGAGCTCGGGGACGGGCTCGGTCTCGAAGCACCAGGTGATCCTCGGATTGAAGATGTTGCGGTAGAAGCCGGCCGGGATGTGAATCCACGGATCTGTATCGCGGCCGCCCGCTTCGACGAGCAGCACCCGGTTGCCCGGATCGGCCGACAGCCGGTTCGCGAGCACGCACCCCGCCGACCCCGCGCCGACGATGACGTAATCGTATTCAGCCTCGTACATCGCGCCCTCTGCTATTCACCAACATCCAACACCCCGTCGTCCCGACGAAGGTCGGGACCCACGGCGGACATGGATACCGGCCTGCGCCGGTATGACAATGGAAGACGCGGGGTTTATTGCACAATCCCCAATTCGGCGCGGAGGTCGGTGATGACCTGCGTGCGGCTGCGGGTCTGCCAGCGGCGGCGGCGCCCGATCGGTGCGTTTTCGACCTCGGGGAAGACTTTGAGCGCGACGAAGACCGGGCCGGGCCCGTCCAATATCGCGGGCCATCGGCTTGCGAAATCGTCGAGCTCGGCAAAGGCGAAGGCGCGGGGATAGCCGGCGCCGCGGGCGATCGCGTCATAGGCGATGTTGTCGGCGTTGGGCACCGGCTGGCCGCCGGTTGTCGCATAGCAGCCATTGTCGAGCATCAGATGATAGAAATTCGCCGGCTGCTGCTCGGCGATCGTCACCAGCATGCCGAGGCTCATCAAAATGTCGCCCTCGGAGTCGAAGAGGATGACCTTGCGCCCCGGCCGGGCGAGCGCGAGGCCGAGGCCGAAGCCGGCATGCCCGCCCATCGCCGGGTCGCCGAGCGGCACGTCGAGCCCGGGCCGGGTGCTGAGCGGCACCCAATGGCGCCCGCCGCGCCCCGGAATGACGATCGCCTCGCCGCGTCGGGCGAGGACGGCCTTGACGGCGTCGGCAGTGTACATCATGGCCGCCTTCTCCCCCGTCAGCGGTTGAAGCCGTGGTATTCGTCGCCGACGAGCACGATGACCGGCCGCCTCGTCTTCGCGGCCTCGGCGAAGGCATGACCGATGCGCGGCGCGTCGGCATCGCTCTCGACGAGGTAATAGTCGAGGCCGAAGGCGTTGATGAAGCGCTCGGTGTAGGTCGCGGCGGTGTCGGTGGTGACGCCGTGCCGCGTCCAGCCGCGATAGCCGACCATCATGACGAGCCCGACCTCGAGGCCCAAGAGCCAGCCGCGCAGCGAATCCCCCGATTCCATGAGGCCGGTATTCTGGATGAGGATCAGCGGCTTCGCGCCGCCGGCCGCGAGCCCGGCGGCGATCGAGGCGGCGTGCCCCTCGCGCGTCACCCCGACGAGGCGCAGCGAGGGCTCGGCCTGCATCAAGAGATAGAGCCAGTTGGTCTCGCTGTCCGGCAGATAGACAACATGCGTGACGCCGTGCTTTTTCATTTCGCCGAGCACGGTCTCGGGGCTCAGCTCGGCTGCCTTCGTTTCGCTCATCCTCGCCTCTCCGCCGATGCCCGATTGCCGTTGCGCCTTGCTCCCGATACAAGAAACCGTGGCTGATCGCAAATTCGGGAAGCGAGATGGCGGGCATGACGGGCGACCGGCGGCTGATATTTCTGTTTCGGCACGGCGAGACCGATTGGAACCGCGAGGGCCGGCTGCAGGGCCGCACCGACGTGCCGCTCAACCCAACGGGGCTCGCGCAGGCCGAAGCGCTCGCGCGGGAACTGGGCCGGCATCGCCTGGAAGCGATCGTCTCGAGCGACCTGCTGCGTGCCTGGACGACCGGGCGGATCGTCGCCGAAGCGCTCGGCGTGCCGATCTTTCCCGAGGAGGGGCTGCGCGAAACCTCGGTCGGCGAGGCCGAGGGCCTGTTGTGGGCCGAGGCCAAGACGCGGTTCGGCGAGGGCCTGACACAGCGCTGGTACACCGACGACGACGTCGCCTTCCCGGGCGGCGAGAGCGGCGCCATGACGCGCCGGCGGGGCCTGTCGGCGTTGCGCCGCTTCGCCTCGGCGAACCCCTATCGCCGCATCGGCGTCTCGACGCACGGCGCGATGATCCGCCAGCTGATGCGGCACGCGCTGCCGCCGGGGAGCGCGCCGGCGCCGACCCACAACACGGTGCTCTACATCCTCGACTACGAGCCGGCGGCGAACCGGCTCGTCCCCACCGAACCACTCGACGCCGACCCGTTCGAGGAGTGAGGGCGAACGGCACGACCAGCCGCCCAGCGGCGCTCGCCGGTCAGCGACCGCTGCGTGGAACCCCCATCGCCGGGCCATGTTTCAAGAATATGGCGACCATTTGGGCCAACAGCGCCCACCGCGTCGCGCACTGTCGCAGACAGGCCTCCAGATTGCGCCGGTTCGCGGAGAGCGAGCCCGACGCCCGTTTCCGCCGTGAAGTCGTCGAACTGGCGCGGCAGTACGAACATATCGCGGAAAAGATCGAGGGCGGGGTCGACGATCCCGCCGTCGCGCGGCTCGCCGCGTCCTTCGCCGCCGACAGGTGAACGGCCGGCGCCGCCGGCCCGGTTGAACCCGCGCCGCTGCCGGGCTATCGTGCCGAGGGCCACGTCCCCGTAGCTCAGCCGGATAGAGCAACAGTTTCCTAAACTGTGGGTCGCGTGTTCGAGTCACGCCGGGGACGCCATAATTTCAATGATTTACCTAGACGCGCCGGGAAATCCCTGAATTTGTCCGCATGGTGTCCGCGTCCGCGGACAGCATCGCCAGAGAAACGACCTTGGTCAACCACGAGGGGCCGATGGAGCCGAAAGGGCCATATCGCCAGCCAAGCCGACAGCGCGCCCGGCAACGTCAAATCGGCCAAAAGGCGAACGCGGCCGACAAGATAATCGGGAAGCCCGTCGAGCATCATCGGGGCTATCGCGCAGACAGAGGCGAACGCGGCGACAATCGCGGCGATGATTGGCCGAGCACCTGTCGATGTCCGAAGGATCGCCCCCACGGCCAATTGAGCCGCCGGAATGGGTTTCGAAGGGTCTGGCCACCTTGGATGCGGTCAGCGGATACACGTTCGCCTTCTTCGCCCTCGCGGACGGCCTCATTCTCTGGGTCCGTCGCCCTTCTACGGCGTCGATCTGACGCCCCTGCGGTCGAAATGGGGCGATTGGCTGTTGGCGGGAAGCATCCTTCGCCTCTGGCTAGCCGCGGCGAAGGTTGTTCGGTCGCTTCATGGGGTCGCTGGTCGGGCGCTCAGTCGGAGGGCCGAAACACGAGCCGAAGAGTGAGCGGCACGAAAGGATGAGAAGGTAAAGGCAGCCGCCAAGGCGGAGGCTTTAGAAAGAATAAAAGTCCGATGTTCATCACTATCAGAAGACGACTCTTACGCCATTGCATTTCTTCTACTCAATAATCAGTAGTCTATCACAATGCCCATCAGCAACACGAACATCGGGCAATTAAGGTATGGGCGGGAAAGAGCTGCATTTGCGCGTCTTCCGGAAAAAGAACCAGCTGCCTTCCGATGCGCCGCCGAACGACGCAATCACTGACTGCCCAGATAGGCAGCGACCGCAGCGATCTGTTCGGCGGTAAGGTTCATTGAACTCTCATACATGACCTGATTGGCCCGCGCCATCGACGCGAACCACTTTAACTGGCGCACGAGATAGTCTGGATGTTGCCCTGCCAGTCGCGGCGTCTTGCCGTCTCCCTCTGCTTTCTTGCCGTGGCAATTCATACAGGCTGGCACCTTCGCGAATGGTACCCCTTCCGTGTAGATCTGTGCCCCGGCCGCCACTTGCGGCGAAGGGTCGGCGTGGCTGTAGACCGGCTGCTGGGCGCCGTAATAGTCCGCGATTAATGAGATCTGGGCGTCGGTCAAACGCGCGGCCGTGCCCCACATGTAGGCCTTGGCGTGCGGATCGGCGCGGGAGCGATCGCGAAAGGCTTTCAACTGCGTCTCGATATAGTCCTTCTGCTGGCCGGCCAACACAGGAAACAGCGATGATGTGCTCTGGCCTCGGAAGCCGTGACAGGACGAGCAGACGTGGATGGTTTCGGCGACTGGAGGCGGCGGCTCGACGGACTCATGCATCGCAGTGGGCCCCGTGGCGGCCAGGGCTACGAGCCCGAGCACCGCGAGCGAGGTGCCGCTCGCCACCCAGGCGGTGCCGCTTCGGCGTCGGGGTTGATCAATCATGATTCTCTCCGCGAAACCATCGGATGAATGGCCGGATAGCAGAAGCTGGAGGTGCCGGATCGGCGGATGAGTCAAGGCACTGAAAGCGCGGACCCCAACCCGCCACGAAGATCTCTCTAAAGCTCAAGAGAAAGGTATTCCGGATCTGGCGAAGAGTAACCTAATGATCAGTTTACCTATAATTTCAAATTAAAAGGGATTTACTTTTTGAAGTATGTGTTACTTTCTATAGGCTCTTAGGATCGGCCTCCCCAGGGTTTGCTAAACTGTGGGTCGCGTATTCGAGTCACGCCGGGGACGCCATTGTTTCACTGAGCTAGAAAACGCCGGCAACGCCGATCCGATGGGGTTCGGCGCGTTACGTTACGTCAAGCCGACTTAGCCGGCGCCGGTTAGAGGTTCCCTCGCTTCCGCCCGCTGCGCGCGGTCGGCGGCTCCGAACGGATCCGGCCGCAGCAGCAGCGCGATCAGAGCGGTCCACCCGGTCTGATGAGCCGCGCCCAGCCCGGCGCCCGTGTCGCCGTCGAAAAACTCGTAGAACAGCAAATGCTCCGGCCGGCGCGGATCGTTCCGGCGAAACCCGTGCGCCGGCCGGGCACCGTCCACGTTTCGCAGGAACAGCCCCGCCAGCCGCCGCGAAAGTTCGTCCGCGACTTCGCGCAGGTGCAACAGCCTGCCGGATCCGCTGGGACACTCGACCTTGAAATCGTCGCCGTAATAGCTGTGGAAGCGGTGCAGCGACTGGATCAGCAGAAAATTTACCGGCAGCCAGACCGGCCCGCGCCAATTCGAATTGCCGCCAAAAAGCCGCGACCGCGGCTCGCCGGGCACATATTCGATGGTCGAGCGTTGGCCCGCGTGCTCGAACACGAAAGGGTGGGCCTGATGATATTTTGATAACGAGCGAACCCCGAAATCCGAGAGGAACTCGTCCGTATCGAGCATGCGGCGCAGCAGCCGCTTCATGCGATGGCCGCGCAATAACGACAACAGATGCAACTCATCCGCGTTAGACTCGTGCCAGCGGGACACGAGGCGGGCAAGTTCCGGGCGATGATCGAGAAACCAGTGCAGGCGCGCGGTGAACCGCGGCAGCCTCGTGAACACCGAGGCGTCCAGCACTTCGACCGCAAACAATGGAATCAGCCCGACCATCGAGCGTACCCGCAACGGCACGCGCCCGCCGCCGGGCAACTGCAGGACGTCGTAATAGAACTCGTCCTCCTCGTCCCACAATCCGATTCCGTCGCCGCCGATATTGGTCATCGCTGCCGCGATGTAGAGGAAATGCTCGAAGAATTTGCTGGCAATGTCCTCGTAGACCGGGTCGTCGAGCGCCAGTTCCAGCGCAATGCGCATCAGATTGAGCGTGTACATCGCCATCCAGGCGGTGCCGTCCGACTGGTTAATCGTGCCGCCGGTCGGCAACGGCGCGCTGCGGTCGAATATGCCGATGTTGTCGAGACCGAGAAACCCGCCCTGAAAAATGTTGCGGCCTTCGCTGTCCTTGCGGTTGACCCACCACATGTAATTCAGCAGCAGTTTGTGGAAGAGGCGCTCGAGGAAAGCGCGGTCGCCTTTGCCGCCCTGCTGCTCCCGGTCCATTTGATAGACCTGCCAGGTCGCCCACGCATGCACCGGCGGGTTGACGTCGCCAAACGCCCATTCGTAGGCCGGCAATTGCCCGTTCGGGTGCATGTACCATTCGCGCGTAAGCAGAATGAGCTGACTCTTGGCGAAACCGGGATCGACGAAGGCGAGCACGACGCAGTGGAAGGCCAGGTCCCAGGCGGCGTACCAGGGATATTCCCACTTGTCCGGCACCGCGATGATATCGGCGTTGTTGAGATGGAACCAGTCGGCGTTGCGCCCCTGCCGACGCGCTGCGGGCGGTGGCGGCTGCAACGGGTCACCGGCCAGCCACTCGGGAATGTCGATGTGATAGAACTGCTTGGACCATAGCATGCTGGCCAATGCCTGCCGCTGCACGAGCCGCGCGTCGGCATCGCGGACATCGCTTTGGATCGCGGCGTAGAACTCGTCGGCCTCTGCGCGGCGCTCGGCCATGACGCGGTCGAAATCCTCGAAGCCGATCGCACCGTCGTCGAGGGCGAGCCGCAGGCGCAGCCGTGCGCTGCCGCCGGCCGCCAGCTCGAGCCGATAGTGCGCAGCGGCCTTGGTGCCGCGCCGGGCCGGGTTGACCGCAGTGGCGTCGCCACCGACGACATAGTCGTGGATGCCGTCCTTAAAGAACCCCGCAGCCTGCCTTCCCCACAGTCGGCGCGGGTTCGTATCGTTTTCGCAAAACAGCAGTTCAGGCGTGCCGTCGCAGACGAGCCGCATCGGCGCCAGCTGCGGATGCGAGACGGCGATCGAACCATCGGCGCAGGCCGCGAGAGCGGGTCGCACCGATGCGGGCTTCCACGACCAGGTATTGCGCGCCCACAGCTGCGGCAGCACGTGCAGCGGCGCTGCCCGATCGCCGCGATTGTGGATCGTCACCTGCATCAGGATCTCGTCGGGGGCGGCCTTCGCGTATTCGATCTCGACGTCGAAATACCGACCGTCGTCGAACACGCCGGTGTCCAGGATTTCGAATTCCGGGTCGTCCAGCGTCCGCCGCCGGTTTTCTTCAACCAGCTGGGCATAGGGGAACGCCGCCTGCGGATAAAGGTACAGCATGCGCATGTACGAGTGAGTAGGCGTGGCGTCGAGATAGTAGTAAAGCTCCTTTACATCCTCGCCATGATTGCCTTCGCGGTTGGTCAGACCGAACAGCCGCTCCTTCAGGATCGGGTCGCGTTCGTTCCACAAGGCGAGCGCCAGGCACAGCGACAGCTGCGAATCGCCGAACCCGCCGATGCCATCTTCGCCCCAGCGATAGGCCCGGCTGCGGGCCTGTTCGTGCGAGAAGTGATCCCAAGCGCTGCCCTGCTCGCTGTAGTCCTCGCGCACGGTTCCCCATTGACGCTCGCTCAGATAAGGTCCCCAGCGCCGCCAGCGAACTCCCTTATGGATCTCCTCGAGGCGCCGCGCCTCGGCGGTGCGCGCCGGCGGCTTGCGCGACAGGCGCGGCGTCCTTGGCATTCCCTTTGCCTTTCCTCCCCAGCCCCGTGCAGCGTAGTCCGTGGTCCCTAGAAATGCCAACATGTCAGCCCGTTCGCCGCCGAGCAATGCGCAACGGACCGTACTCAGGAACGCGACCCGCGCCGACCTCGGTTTGCATGCGCGGCGAGGTTTGATACATTCGTCGCCGCGGCGGCCGTGATCTGGCGCAGCCGGGGGAGACAGTGACTTTCGATTGCCGCATCGCGATCGTCGGGGCGGGACCGGCCGGAATCAGCGCCGGTGTGCGCGCCGCGCGACGGGGGGTCAGCCACGTGCTGATCGAGCGCAGCCCGCATCTGAATGACACAATCTTTAAATTCCAGAAGAAGAAGCACGTCATGGCCACCCCGGAGATCCTGCCGTTGCGCAGCGATCTCGCCTTTGCCGAATCATCGCGCGAGGAGCTCATCGCAAACTGGGAAACAGGCGCCGCCGACGCTACCGTCAATTTGCGGTTGGAAACCGAGGTGACCGCCATCGCCCGCGGCGAAGCTGGCGGTTTCGCCTTGCGCCTCGGTACGGGCGACACCCTGACCGCCGAGACCGTCGTATTGGCGATCGGCGTGCAGGGCAATCTGAACAAGCTGAAAGTGCCCGGCGCCGAGCTGCCGCTCGTGCAATACCAGCTCGACGACCCTGAGGAATATCAGGGCGAAGAAATCGCGGTCATCGGCGCCGGCGACGCTGGCATCGAGAACGCGCTGGCGCTCGCCGCCAACAACGTCGTCACGATGGTCAACACCGGCTCGGATTTCCCGCGCGCCAAGCCGGCCAATGCCGACCTCATCGAGGCGGCGATCAAACGCGGCGACATCCAGCACGTGACCGACGCCAAGGTGACCACAATCGAGCCGGGTTGCCTCGTGCTCGACGTCAAGGACGGCCAAACCCGGCTCAAATGCGACCGCATCATCGCGCGCATCGGGGCGGCACCGCCGAGCCGTTTCATCGAATCCTGTGGCATTCATCTTTCCAGCCCAACCGCCTATCCCGAGGTGTCCGATACCTACGAGTCGCAGGTGCCAGGCCTCTACATCATCGGTTCGCTGGCCGGCTGCCGGGTCATCAAGCCTTGTCTCAACCAGGGCTATGAGGTCGTCGAATACATCCTCGGCAACCGACTGTTGCCGGCCGACGAGCCGCTGATCCAGGCGAAGCTCGACGAGACGAAGGTCCCCGGCTCGGTCGCGGATCTTCTGGCGGCGGTGCGCCGGCTGCCGTTGTTTCAATCGCTGACGCCGTTGGAGATCCGCGAGATCCTGATCCATGCTCAGCTGCACCGGAAAAGCCCCGGCGAGGTCGTCATCAGGCGCGGCGAATACGCCAACTCAGTGTTTTCGATATTGGAGGGCGAGGTCGGCATGCAGCCGAAGCCCGACAAGCCGAAAGAACTGATCCGAATGGCCGCCGGCGATTTCTTCGGCGAGCTCGCATTGCTGTCGGGCCGCCGGCGCACCCGTACGATCGTCGCGACCGCGCCCTCGTTGCTGCTCGAGGTCGACCGCAACACGATGGTGCGTCTCGTCCGATCGGTACCCGAGATTCGGCAGGCGATCGACGCGGTCGCGGTCGGGCGGTACCTCAGGGTGTTTTTCGCTCCCGGCCTCGATGATGCACAGCTTGCCGATGTCGTGCGCAGCGCCGCCGTCGTCGAGTTCAAGCCCGGTGACATGCTCATCGAAGAGGGAGCGCGCGACGATTCGATCTATTTTATCCGCCGCGGCTCGGTGACGATCTCGGGCCGCTTCGATGGGCGCGAGGTCGTCAGGGATTACATACCGGCCGGCAACTATGTCGGCGAAATGGCGCTGCTGATGCAGACGCCGCGGAGCGCCACCGTGCGGGCGGCCGTTGCCACCGAGGCGATCCGCATCGACGGCGCCGCTTTCCGGATGCTACTCGATCGCACCCCGGAATTGCGCCGGCAGGTCGAGAAGAACCTGCAGGAGCGGCTCGGGCTGCGGCAGCGGCTGCTGTCGGGCGCCGCGGAGATCCGCAAGATCGACTTCCTGGTCCGGCAGGGAGTGAGTGAAGCCACCGACGTGCTGCTCATCGACGAGTCGCTCTGCGTTCGCTGCGACAATTGCGAGAAGGCCTGCGCCGAGACGCATCAGGGCGTCAGTCGGCTCAATCGCGAAGCCGGCCCGACCTACGCCACATTGCATGTGCCCACTTCGTGCCGGCACTGCGAGCACCCCTATTGCATGCAGGACTGCCCGCCGGACGCGATCCACCGCGCCCCCGACGGCGAGGTTTACATCGCCGACAATTGCATCGGTTGCGGCAATTGCGAGCGCAACTGCCCCTACGGCGTCATCCAGATGGCGGCGCTGCCGCCGGCGAAGCCCGGAATTCTGGCGTGGCTGTTGTGGGGTCAGGGGAACGGCCCCGGCGAGGACCGCTCGCCGGCGGCGCTCGCCGCGCGCACCGGCGCCAAGCACGCCGTCAAATGCGACATGTGCAAGGATATCGCCAGCGGCCCCGCCTGCGTCCGCGCGTGCCCGACCGGTGCGGCGATCCGGGCCGCCCCCGAGAAGTTCATCGACGTTATCCGCGAGGCCCGGGAGTGAGCCTCGGCGACCGCGCCGATGCCGCCGCCGGATCGGTGACCCGCGCCGACCGGCACGAATCCTTTCTGGTCTATGCCCGCTTTCGGTTTTTGAAGATCGCCATGGCGGCAATGGCGGCGGCGGTGCTGCTGTATGCGGCGGACAAGCCCGACGGCGGCCGCTTCGGCGGCACCTGGGCGGGATGGACGCTGGGCATCGTCGCGGCGCTGTTGATCGTCTGGTTGACCTGGTTCGGCTACCGCAAGCGCTCCTACCGGAAGCCCGAGGCGAACCTCGTGGCGTGGCTATCGGCGCATGTCTATCTCGGGCTCGCCCTGCTGGTCATCGCTACATTGCACACCGGCTTTTATTTCGGCTGGAACATCCACACGCTTGCCTATGTGCTGATGTGCCTGGTCATCGCCAGCGGTGCGTTCGGCGTCTTCTGTTATGTCCGCTACCCGCGGCGGATGACCGAGAATCGCCGCGAGCTGACCCTCCGGCAGATGCTGGGCCGCATCGCCAGCTTCGACGAGGAGCTGCACAAGGCGGCGCTCGGCGTCGCCGACCAGCCCGCGGCGGTGATCCGGGACGCGATCGAGAAGACCGTCGTCGGCGGCTCGTTGCGCCAGCAGCTTTTGGGACACTACCCGGGCTGCGCCACCGCCGTCGCGCTCACCTATTTCGGCCGCGCCGATATCGCCGCCTCGGTCGCGCAGGCTGCGGAAATCCGAAAAATTCGCATGCTGCTCGAAGAAAAGGCGTTGCTGCTCGCGCGGGCGCGGCGCGACATCAGCTTCAAGGCGATGCTGGAGGTCTGGCTCTATATCCACGTGCCGCTGACGTTCGCGCTCCTGGCGGCGCTGCTGGCGCACATTGTCGCCGTCCTCTACCTGTGGTGACGAACCTCTGCGGCCGCGTCGTGAGCGATGCAGGTTGAGATCACCATCCTGACCGTACGCGGCTCCGCGACGATGCGGCGCTCGCTTCGCGTGTCTGCCGGTCGCCTGCGCTTTGGCCGCGGCACCGACAACGAGGTGCCGCTCGCCGACATTCGGGTTCCCCTCGCCGCGGCCGTAATGTCTCAACGCATCGGCGGTTTGTCCATCGAGCAGAGCGGTGAGCTGCCGTTGCGCGTCAACGGCGGCTCGGCGCACAGCGCCAATGTCGGCCCCGGCGACGAGATCGACATCGGCCCTTACCGCATCGTGCTGAGCGAACCCGCAGAGGGGCTCGACGCGGCGCTTTCGGTCGAACTGGTGCGGCCGATGGGCGACGCTCTCGATCGCATCCTGCGGCACAGCCGAATCGGCCTCGAACACACGCATCTGAGCCGGCGCCGCGCGTCCTGGGCGCTGTTTCTCGCAATCCTGGTGCTTTGCCTCGCCGCGCCGATCGTCGCCTATCTGGCCGGACAGCGGGTGACGGCACCGACCGCAGTCCCGGCCGCCGGCGGCGCGAGCGTGGTGTTCCGGGGGTCGTGGAACCCGGGCCAGCTGTCGAACGCGCATCGCTATTTCGCCCACCAGTGCAGCACCTGTCATCGGGCGCCATTCAGGGCGGTCGAGGACGCTGCCTGCCTGACCTGCCACAGCGGCGTCGGCGCCCATATCCCGGCCGGCGCAACCGGACTGGCGGCGATCGGGGCCAAGCTTGCCGGCGAACGCTGCGCCGACTGCCATGTCGAGCACCGCGGGCTTCGCAGCCTGGTGATCGGGGAAGGGACGCTGTGCCTCACATGCCACCGCGCCCTGGCGCAGACGGCCCCGGCGGCGGCGATTCGCGATGTCGGCGGCTTCCCCAAGGGGCATCCGCAGTTTCGCGCGAGCGTCGTCGCCGACGCGGCGGGGCCGCGTCTCGCCCGGGTCGAGATCGGACCGAAGCCCGTGCCGGCGGACCATCCCGGGCTCGTCTTCTCGCATCAGGCGCATCTGCGGCCGGATGGGTTCCCGGTGCTGCACATCAAGCCGCTGGCGTGCGCTCAATGCCATGCGCCTAACGGCCGGGGCTTTCTGCCGATCACCTTCAAGGGCCAGTGCCAAAGCTGCCATCGCCTGCGATTCGCCATCGGCCTGCCATGGAAAGAGGTGCCGCATGGCGACGATCGCGCCGTCGCCGGCGCCCTAGAGGGTTTCTACGCCGCGCTGGTGGTAAAGCACGGCATACCGGTGGCGGCCGCCGCACCGCAGATCGAACGCCGGCTGCCGCACAGCCGGCCGGCCGCGCCATTGCCATCCTCGGCCCGCGATTGGGTCGCCCAGCAAACGCGGTCGGCGCTGGCGGTCGTCTTCAAGTCGAAGGAAGGCTGCTTTTACTGTCATCTCCCTGACCCGAAGCTCGGCGCATTCCGGGTCGCGCCGGTGCAGCTGTCGACCCGCTTTCTGCCGATGGCCCTGTTCGATCACGTGGCGCATCGTGCGATCGCTTGCGAGGATTGCCACGCGGCGCGGCAGTCGCGGTCGAGCGCCGATCTGCTGATCCCCGGCAAGGAGCGCTGCACGGCCTGTCACGGCGCCGAAAACGCTGCCTTCAAGGCGCAATCGACCTGCATCTCCTGCCACATCTTCCACTTGCCGCGGCTGGGCCCGATGCGTCAGACTGCGGCACCCCGAATACGACAACGCAAGGGGGGATCATGACGGGGGGGTCGAGCAGGCGATTGACCCTTCGCGTGCTGTCCGCAGCGGCCACGGCGGTGCTGGTCTTGCTCGCTTCGGTTCCGGGGTGGTCGCAGAGTCTCGGCGCGACCGACGTCAACAGAATCGTGCTGCAGGCGATGCATGAGGCCAGCGCGCGCGGCGCGCCGGCGACGATCGCGGTCGTCGATCGTGTCGGCAACGTCCTGACCGTCGCGCAGATGGCGGGCAGCCCGACCGCTGTCACCGTGACCACCGAGCGCGGCATAAGCGGCGGCCTCGAAGGCGCGGGGGTGCCTGCAACTCTGGCGGCGATCTCCAAGGCGGTGACCGGCGCTTATCTGTCTTCGAACGGCAACGCCTTCACGACCCGCACGGCCAACCAGATCATCCAGGAACATTTCGACCCGGGGATCGCGTACAACCCCGGAGGGCCGTTGTTCGGCGTGCAGTTCAGCCAGCTCTACTGCTCCGATTTCGTCACCCCCGCGGCCAAGCGCGCAGGCATGACGCGGCCCGGTCCGCATGCCTCGCCGCTCGGCCTCGCGGCTGCCTCGGGCGGGCTGCCGATCTATCAGAACGGCGTCCTCGCCGGCGGCATCGGGGTCGTCTCCACGAGTGTCTATTCCTACGATCCGGACATCTTCGACGTCGACATCGACAACGACGAGGTCATTGCGATCGCCGGCGTCACCGGCTACGAGGCGCCCGCTTCGATCCAGGCATACAACATCGCCCTCAACGGCTTGACGCTGCGATACACCGACGCCACCAGCGCCGATCTCGCGACGGCGGTCGAAGCAGTCGGCAGTTTCACGCCAGTACCGGTCGCGAACTTTTTTGTCATGCCGCCAGCGGGCCAGACTGCGATCGCCGGGACCGCTTACGGCAGTACCGACGGGGCCTCCGGCATCGTGCCGGACGGCACCTTCGGGCCGGTGCTCTACCCCGGCACCACGCAGCGCGCCTTCGTGTTTGTCGGCCGCAAGCACCACGTCCGCTTCCAGCCGAGGGCAGGGTTCATGCCGAGCGGTGGCGCGGCAATCACCGCCGCCGAGGCGCAGGCGCTCGAAACCAGTGCCCTCAACATCGCCTTCATCGCGCGCTCGGCGCTGCGCGAGCCGCTCAACAGCTTTGCCCAGGTCACGGTCACGGTCGTCGATCTCGACGGCAACGTATTGGCGCAGGCGCGTACGCCGGATGCGCCGGTGTTCGGCGCCGACGTGTCGCGGCAGAAGGCGCGCAGCGCCGTATTCTTCTCGCGCACCGACGCCGCCGCCAAGATCGCGGCGATCACGGTGCCGGCCAGTACCGATACCGGCACCTTCGCCGATTACATCAGCCGGTCGCAGGCGCTGATCGGCCCGGGCGCCTTTTCCGATGGCACCGCGTGGTCGGAAGTTGCATTGGGCGAGGTGGCGCGGCCCTTCTACCCCGACGGCATCGACGGCAACCCGCCGGGCTCGCTGAGCGAGCCATACGCGACGCATTGGAGCATCTTCTCGAACGGTCTGCAGACGGACCTGATAAGGCCGGATGTGCAGGCCGAGCTCGCGAGCGGGCCTAAACCGAAGCAGGGCTGCGCCTACAACGGCGGCAGCGGGGAGCTGGCGGTGGGCTCGCGCGGCAAGACGCCGCTCGCCAACGGCCTCCAGATCTTCGCCGGCAGCGCGCCGATCTACCGCGGCAGCACGCTCGTCGGCGGCATCGGCGTCTCCGGCGACGGCATTCAGCAGGACAGCTTGGTCGCCTATCTCGGCATTCAGGACGGGCCGACGACGCTGAACAACGCGCCGGATGCGATCCGCGCCGACCAGCTGGCGCCTGGTGGGGTCGGGCTCCTCTACACCAATTGCCCGGCCGATCCGTTCCTGAACTCCAGTGTGCAAAACGCGTGTTGACGGCGCCGCCGCACGCAGCCGCCCGGCACCGCCAGTCGCGCCGTTGCCGCTGGCTGCTGGCCGCGGCTTGGCTCTTCCTGCAGCCGGCGAGCGGCGCCCTCGCCGAGGCGACGGGCGTCGGCGCGAAGGATTTGGCCAGCTATCGCAAGACGGCCGAGGCGCTCTACAAGGCGACTAGCGCGGACGCCGGGATCTTTGCGGAGGCCGTGCATAACGCCGAGCTGCGCCGCCGCATCGAGGGGATCTTCAAGCGCAAGTTCAGCGACGATCAGCTCCGCCAATTGTCGCGTCAGACGCGCGCCGAGGCCGAGTATTGGCGCCGCTATTTGCAGGGTCTGGCGCAAGTCGAGGCGCAGCGCCGCATCCCGGGCAAGCCGCCCGCACGGCAAGCAGCACCGCCGGTCGAAAACCCCGGCGCCGTGCTGCCGCCGCAACCGGTCGGCGGCACCGGTGATGTCATCCCGCTGCCGGACCGCTGGCGCATTCTCGATACGCTCGGGCGGCCCGAAAACATCTTCGATCCCTACAACACGAATACCTTGAAGGGCGACAAGCCGATCATCGGCAATAATTGGTTCATCAACCTCTCCGCCGTCGTCGATTCGCTCTACGAACCCTCGCGCGTGCCGCTGGCGGTGGCGCCGCAGGCCTCGGCGCGGGCCGGCTCCAACAACACCTTCGGCCGCTACGGCCGCGTCTTCGCCAGCGAGACCGACTTGCTCAGCGTCTCGCTGATCGAAGGCGATACCGCGTTCAAGCCTCCCGATTTCGAGCTGCGGTTCGCGCCGGCCTTCAGCTACAACCATCTCGCGGTCGGCGAATTGCGGGTCGTCAACGCCAATCCCCAGAAGGGCGAAGTGCGCAACGAGAACTTTCTCGGCTTGCAGGAGGGCTTCGTCGATTATCACTTGCACGACGTCTCGGAATATTACGACTTTGACGCGCTGCGCGTCGGCATTCAGCCGTTTTCGACGGATTTCCGCGGCTTTCTGTTTCAGGACCAAGAACCCGGCATCCGCCTGTACGGCAACCGCGACGACAACCGCTGGCAATACAATGTGGCGTATTTCCGCCGTCTCGAGAAGGACACCGACAGCGGCCTCAACGATCTGGGACGGCAGTGGCGGCGCGACGATATTATTGTCCTCAACCTCTATCGCCAGGATTTTCCGGTGCCGGGCTTCACGTCGCAAGTCATCTACACGCATGAGGATAACGGCGAGGGCCGTGAACGCTATTACGACAAGGATGGATTTCTGGTGCGCCCACTGCAGATCGGCGACGTCCAGGGTTACGATTATTACGTCAATTATCTCGGTTACAACGGCGACGGGCATTTCGGCCGCCTCAATCTCACGCTTTCGGGTTATTGGGCGTTCGGTGACCAGACGCACAACCCGCTCGGTCCGCCGGGCAATCACGGCGCCAACATCAACGCCTTCTTCGCGGCGGCCGAGCCGTCGGTCGATTTAGATTATTTCCGCCTACGGCTATCCGGCCTGTTCGCGAGCGGCGACAGCAATCCGCAGGGCAGCCATGCGACCGGTTTCGATGCGATCTTCGAAAACCCGCAATTTGCCGGCGCCGATACCAGCTATTGGATCCGCCAGTCGCTGCCGTTCATCGGCGGCGGTCAGGTCGGCCTCAATACCGAGAATGGAATCCTGCCCGATCTGCGCTCCTCGAAGGGCGAGGGCCAGTCGAATTTCATCAATCCCGGCCTCGTGCTCGGCGGCGTCGGCGGCGATCTCGACATCCTGCCGGAATTGCGCCTGTCGGGGAACGCCAATTACCTGCGGTTCGTCACGACCCATCCCCTCGAATTCCTGCGACACCAGGCGGGCATCGGCGACTCGATCGGCTACGACCTGTCGGTGGCGCTGACCTATCGGCCGCTCGATACGCAGAACATCGTGTTCCGCCTGTCGGGAGCGGTGTTGCTGCCAGGCCAGGGCTTGAAGGCGATATACAATACCGCGGGCGCTACCAAGCTGTTCGGAAGCGGCAACTTTCTCTATAATTTGAGCCTCAACATGATCCTGACCTATTGACGATGCCGCGGGGGATTTGGGCGGCACTCTTGATCGCGCTGCTCGCGCGGGCCGGAATGTGCTGGGCCAGCGGGGATGTCGGAGTCCCGGCGCCGCCGGCGCCGGCGAAGGAAACCGCGGCCGAGGCGCGGGCAAAAAGCGCCGGCTGCATGAGTTGCCACACGACGACCGATTCGCTGACGATGCACACGAGCCCCGGCGTAACGCTCGGTTGTGCCGATTGTCACGGCGGCAGCCCCGGCATCTTCGTTCCGGCCGGCGCCGTCCCCGCCAGCGCCGCATATCGTGCCGCGCTCGACGCCGCGCATGTTCGGCCGCTGCATCCCGAGGCATGGAATTATCCCTCGGCCGTGGTGCCGCCGCGCACTTACACGCTATTGAACGAGGAATCCCCGGAGTTCATCCGCTTCATCAACCCCAGCGATTATCGCGTCGCGCGAGAAGCTTGCGGCGCCTGCCATCTGAAAATCATCGAAGCGGCCGAACGCAGCCCGATGGCGACAACCGCGATGTTCTGGGGCGCGGCCGCCTACAACAACGGCATCCTGCCGTTCAAGCTGCCGCTGCTCGGCGAGGCGTACACGCGCACGGGCCAGCCTGCCAAGCTGCTGGCGCCGGTCGAGCCAACGCCGCAGATGGAGCGGTACCACAGCATCCTGCCGGAACTCGATCCGCTGCCGTCGTGGGAGGTAATGCCGCCGGCCGACGTGTTCCGCGTCTTCGAGCGCGGCGGGCGCAGCATCGGCAGCCAGTTCCCCGACATCGGCAATCCCGATGCCGAGGGCAATCTGCAGACCCTGGAGGAGCCAGGGCGGCCCGACCTGCGCCAGTCGAACCGCGGCCCCGGCACCGGGCTGCGCGTATCGATCCCGATCCTCAACATCACGAAGACCCGGCTGAACGACCCGACGATGTGGTTCTTCGGCACCAACGACAATCCGGGCGACTACCGCGGTTCGGGATGCGCCGGTTGCCACGTCGTCTTCGCCAACGATCGCGACATCCAGGAAGGCGGGCCCTATGCCGCCTATGGCAATCGCGGCACCAGCGTCACGAGAGATCCGACCATCCCCAAGGGCGTCAGCGGCCTGCCGTTGCGCCATGTCATGACGGCGGCGATCCCGACTAGCCAGTGCATGATCTGCCACATGCACCAGCCGAACCTTTTCCTGAACACGTTCCTCGGTTACACGATGTGGGATTACGAGACGGCAGCGCCGCAGATGTGGCCGACGCATCAGCGGCACCCGACGGATGTCGAGATGCGGGCGGCCCTCGAACGCAATCCGGAGGGCGCGGTCGTGCGCGGCAAGTGGGCCGATCCCGAGTTCAGCGCGGATGTCAGCGAGCTCGACCCGCAGATCGGCGATACGCAATTCGCCGATTATCACGGCCACGGCTGGAATTTCCGCGCCATCTTCAAGCGCGACCGCAAGGGCGATCTGCTCGACGACGCCGGCAACATAATCCCGCCCGGCGACCCGCAGAAGTTCAAGAAGGCCGTCCACCTCGATTCGATCCATGCCGATCTCGGGATGCAGTGCGTCGATTGCCATTTCTCGCAAGACGAGCACGGCAGCGGTCACATCTACGGCGAGGTGCAGGGCGCGATCGAAATCACTTGCAGCGACTGCCACGGCACCGTCGCCGCCTACCCCGATCTGCGCACGCACGGCCCGGCAGCGCCGCCCGGCGGCACCGATCTCTCGGTATTGCGCAACGCCGACGGCAGCCTGCGCTTCGAGTGGCGCAACGGAAAGCTGTACCAACGCTCGGCGATCTATCCCAAGCTCGAATGGCGGGTGAAGCTGGTCAAGGACACGGTCAATCCGCGCAGCCCCGATTACGACCCGATCGCCGCTCGCGCCAAGCTGATGTCGACCGGTACCTCGATGCGCTGGGGCCCCGGCGTGCCGTTCAGCCAACTGGCGCATCCGGACCGGAAGATGGCGTGCTATACTTGTCATACCGCATGGACGACGAGTTGCGCCGGTTGTCATCTGCCGATCGAGGCGAACCAGCACACGGTTCGGCACCATTACGAGGGCGGCATGACCCGCAACTTCGCGACCTATAACCCGCAGGTCGCGCGGGACGACATGTTCCAACTCGGCATCCACGGCACCGTCAAGGGCAACGTCATCGCACCGGTGGCATCGCGCTCGGCGCTGGTCTTGTCTTCGACCAACATCAATCGCGACCACATTTACGTCCAGCAGCCGCCGGTCTCGGCGGCGGGGTTTTCGAGCCAGGCCTTCTCGCCGCACTACCCGCACACCGAGCGCACGGTAGAGACCAAGACCTGTAACGATTGCCACATCTCCGCCAAGAACGACAACAATGCGATCATGGCCCAGTTGCTGCTGCTCGGCACCAATTTCGTCAATTTCGTAGGCCTCAACGCCTGGGTCGGCGAAACGGACGACATCGAGGCGGTGCGCGTCACCGGATGGGACGAGCCGCAAGCGGTCATCGGCAGCTATCTGCAGAAATATGCCTATCCCGACGACTACCGCGCCCACCTCGCGCGTAACCGCGAGCTGTTGCGGGCTGAAGCTCACGGCTCGCACGAGGCGCGCTGTATTCAGCTGCGCGGCGAATATCTCTACGTCGCCGAGGGCGATCGGGGCATGCGCGTCTACGACGTTGCCAGCATCGCCAACAAGGACGTGTCGGAGCGCATCATCACCGCTCCGGTGTCACCGCTCGGCCAGAATACCCACATCGCCTCGCAGGACGCGACCTGCGTCGTGCTGCCGACCAACCAGCCGATCAACCCGCTGCGCAACGCCGGCCGGAACGAGACCCTGAATTTGTCGAAGAGCTACGCCAAGTTCATGCGCGGAGCCAACCAGGAAGCGGTCATGCATCCGCTCTACCACTATGCGTACATAACGGATGCCAAGGAAGGCCTGATCCTAACCAATGTCGACACCCTTGCCGACCAGGAGCCGCGCAACAACTTCCTGACGCGGGCCCTGACCTGGAACCAGAACGGGATCCTCGACGGCGCCCGCTTTCTGACGATCGCCGGCACCCGATTTTATGTCAGCGCCGACGCCGGCATCATCGAACTCGACATGAACGACCCACTGCACCCACGAGTGGTGACAGTGGTTCCCATCCGCGGCGCTCGCGGCACGATGCTGCAATTCCGCTACCTGTTCGTAACCGACCCCGGCGGGCTCGATGTCGTCGACGTCACCGACCCCAACCGCCCGCGCATCGTCGCCCCGGCGCACGTACCGCTGGCGGCGGCGCGCCGCGTGTTCGTCGCACGCACCTATGCCTATGTCGCCGACGGCCGCGACGGGCTCGCGATCGTCGATGTGACGCGGCCGGAGCAGCCGAGGCTCTACATGAGGTACACCACCGGCGGGGAGCTCGACGACGCGCGCGACGTCGTCATCGGCGCCGCCTACGCCTCGACCTACGCCTACGTCGCGGACGGCGCCAATGGGCTCAAGGTGATCCAGCTGATGTCGCCGAAAACACAGCCCGACTTCTACGGTTTCTCGCCGACTCCGAAACCGCAGCTGATCGCCTGGTACAAAACGCGCTCGCCGGCGCTCGCCCTGTCGCGCGGGCTCGAACGCGATCGCGCGGTCGACGAAACGGGCGACCAGATCGCCGTATTCGACCGAATCGGTTCGCGCCCGTTCACTCTGCCGGAGATGAAGAAGCTCTACGAGGGCACCGACGGGCGCCTGTACACGGTGACCGGTCACGGCGCGCCCGGCGATTTCGTTCCGGCGCGGTAATTCGCCCCCGCCATACGTCGGCGCCGCTTCGCGGTCACCTCCTTGCCGGCAATGCCTGCTGCACGGCGTCCAATGCCTTGACAAAGGCATCGGGACGATAGGCTTGATCGTCGGCGAGAATTCCGTCAAGGCCGGCCAGCGCAGCGTTCAGCCGCTGCACCTGCGCCGCACCGAGCAGCCCCGCCATCTGCATGTTGGCGGCAATGGCGCCGAGACCCATCGTCGCCTGCTCGGCGCCGGAATACGCGTTTGCCTCGCCGTCACGCCCGGCGGCGAGAAGCCCGTTGGCGAGCGCCGAGAGATCCGCCCGGCTGAAATCGGCTCGCGCGAGCGTGGTTTCGAGAGACTGCGCCAAGCCGCGCAGGATGGCCGCCTCGCGTACGACCGCGTCCCAGTTCTCGGTCGTCGCCCGATGCAGCGCCAGTACGTGGGCGCGCAGCTGCCGGGCAAGATCGGGCGCCAAGCGTGCGGCGATCACCTCGAGCATCACGGCATCGGCATCGTATAGCCGCGGCCGGCCGGGGCCGAGCGCGTTAGAGGCCCGGTTTCGCCAGCGCAAGACGGTGACGTCGTGATGGCAGGCTTGGCAATCGAACAGCGCGAGTTCGGGGATGACGCCCTTCGGTGTGCGCTTCGGGTTCATCAGCGCGTCCATGCGGGCGACGAGGCTCGCGGCCTGCCCGACCGCCCAGACGCGGGCGTCGCTGAGCGGGCCCTTGCGCGCGAGATAGCGCTTGGTGACGACAAAATGTGCCGGCTCGGCGAGCGTGAAGGTGTCGAGCTCGAACGGCATGCGCGGGTGGCCGGCCCCCATGATGCGGTGAGTGACGAAGCGCTGGTCATCGGCAGGGTCGCCGAAATGGCAGCGCAGGCACAATTTCGCCCGCTCCGCCGGGTCCTCGGTTCGGCGCAGCCCGGCATCGAGGTTCGCCTGGTGGCCGGCCCCCGACAGGTGCACTCCGAGCCAGCCCGCGCGTGAGGGACCCGATGGTCCGGCGCCGCCGTGACAAGCCTCACAGCCGACCCCGTCGGCAAGGCGGAACAACGGCCCGCGGCGATCCGGCGGCACGTTGTCGGCATGGCAATTGAGGCAGAGCGGCGCCGTTGCCGCATCGGCGAGGCCGAGATTGCGGGCGATCCGGCGGGCCCGCTTGCCGAGCAGCACAGTGTAGGCACGGTGATGCTTGTCGACGCGCGCCGGATTGCTCTCCTGCCACCAGATCAGATACTCGTCCTGGCGCACCGAGGATCCTTTGGCGGGAAGTACGGCACCGTGGCAATTACCGCCGGCGCAGGAGGCGACCCCGAGATGAACGGGCTTGCGTGCAAGCGTCTGGGCGTCGCCGGCGGCCGCACCGGACCCCAGCAGCGCGCCGGCGACGGCAACCGCGCCGAACAGCCTCACCGCGGTACCGCAAACTGCAGCCGGTGCAGCGCCTTCACAAGGGCGGCGTAGCGGTACGCATTACCGGAGGTGAAGGCGCGGTTGAGCCCGTCGATCGCCGCATTCATCGCCTTCGCCTGCGGCGGTGTCAGAGCGCCAGACAGCTGCATCTGGCTGCCGAGCGCGGCCAGGCCCATCGCCGCCTGCTCGGCGATCGTGAAATTCGCGCCCTGGGCGCGCAGGCTCAGCGCGACGAGGCGGCGCGCCAGCGCCCGAACTTCCTGCGGGGTAAAATCATGGATCGAGAGCGCCTTCAAAAGTCTCTTGGCCTGCCCGTGCAACGGCCCCGCGGCACCCCGCACCGCCGCCCAGCTCTCGGTCGTGGCCCGTTGCAGCGCGGCGTCGTCGGCCGCCACCGCCGCCAGGCCGCCCGGCGCCGCCCGCCCGACGATCAGGCGCAGCATGACCGCATCGGCATCGTAGAGCGGCGGCCAGCCGGTCGGCAGCCCGGCGCTCGCCGGCATCGCCCGCCGCCAGTCATAAGGGTGATGGCAGGACTCGCAGTCGAACAGCACGAGCTCGGGAAACAGCCCCTTCGGCGCCAGCCTCGGCGACAATAGCGCCCCGCTGTGCAGCATTAGGCTGAATGCCTGCCCGACCCCCCAGACCTGCGCATGGTTGACGGGACCTTTGCGCGCGACATACGCCTTGTCGATTGTGAAATGCGCCGGCTCCGCCATCGTATAGGTGTCGAGCTCGAAGCCCATGCGCGGATGCCCGGCGCCCATGATCCGGTGGGTAACGAAGCGCTTGTCGTCATCGGCATCGCCGAAGTGACAAGAGAAGCATTTCTCGGCCCGCTTCAGCGGATTTTCCGTCGGGTACAACCCGGCGTCGAGGTTCGCCTTGTGGCTCGCGCCCGAGATATGGATGCCGAGCCACGTCGAGGCACCGCCGTGACAGGCCTCGCAGCCGACGCCATCGGCGAGATGGAACTGCGGCCCGCGCCGGTCCGGCGGCACATTGTCGGTATGACAGTTCAGGCAGATTTCGGCGTGGATGGCATCGGGCAAACCGAGGTTGCGGGCGATGCGCCGCGCCCGCGGCTCGGCGAGCACCTTGTATGCGTCGTGATGCTTGTCCGAGCGCGACCAGATCAGATACTCGTTTTGCGCCACCGAGGAGCCGGGGCCGCGCTGCTCTGCGCCGTGACAGTTGCTGCCGGCGCAGGAGGCAACGCCGAGGTGGATCGCCGCGTGTTGCGCCGGCTGCGCGCTCGCGACCGCCGGCAGCCACAGCGCCAGCAGCGCCGCGGTCGGCGCGGCGCAACGCCGGGACCGGATCGCGATTGCCCCCCGCATCGAGGGAACGCTACCCGGTAGGCGCGGAACTTGCAACCGCCGGCTTAGCGGTGCTCGGCGGCAATCTCGTTTCCGGAAGACAAGTCGCCGTCCAGCATCACATAGGGGTTGACGCCGATGCCGGCGATCCGTGAACCCCAGATGTGGATATCGGCGCACACACGCCCCGGGCCGGCGCGCAGATCGAGGCAGAGGGTGCTGCCCGAGAGAGCCCATCTGCCCTCGCGCGGTCGCGTATAGGCATCGCGCTGCGGCTCCCAGACGCGCACCAGGGCACGACCGCCGGCCCGCAAATAGGCTTGGAACATGAACCGGGAGAGTTCGCTCGGCGCCCCCTGGCGGCGCATTACGAAAGTCACTGCGCTCAAAGTCTTGCCGGCCAACGTCGCGACAGCCTCGCCCGCCGATGCGCGCGGAGCTGGACCAACGGCCATAGCCAGCGCAAATAAGGTCGCCCACGATCGAATTCGAGGCGGCACGGCATGTGGCATCGAGGGTCTCCCGGCAAACCAGCCGACATCTGGTCGCACTCCGATGCTCTGCATTCTAACTCCCGGACCAGAGTTGCGCGCCGAAAATAAGGATTAAAAATCGAACAGAACTGCGCCATAATTGCCGGATGCGGCAAGGAGCGGCCGTGCCGCCATGCACTTTCGGCAGAGGCGTTCGCGCCCGAAAGCGGGGCGGACCGGGATTTTGCCGTCGCAATATTGCCGGCATGCTTCTCGCCGCGGCGCTGGCGCCGGCCGCCCGTGCCGCCGACATCGCGGCCGCGGCCCCGCTCGGCTCCGGGTTGCCGCCCATCGAGGTGGCGCCACAATCGCGCGGGCAGGCGATCCCGAAGCTGCCCGAGCTGCCGTTGCAGGCGGCGCCGTCGCCGCAATTGCCGCTGCCGCCGGTGCCGCAGCCGACTGCGCCGAGGCTGAAAAAGGCACCGCTCTTCGTGTTGCGCGGCGTCAAGATCGTCGGCAACACGGTCATCGACCAGAAATCGATCGATGCGATCGTCAAGCCATATCTCAGCAAGCCCGTTTCCGCCGCCGATCTCGAAGAGATGCGGCGCCGCTTCACCCTATTGTTCGTCAAACGCGGCTACATCAATTCGGGGGCGGTGATCCCCAACCAAAAGGTCGCCGACGGCATCGTCACCTTCCGCTTCGTCGAAGGCCGGATTACCGGCGTAAGCGTCGAGGGGACCAAGCATTTCTCTCCGGATTACTTTCGCGCCCGGCTCGCGCGCGCCGGCTCGCAAGTGCCGTTCAATGTCGCGGACATGGAACGGGAGCAGCAGATCCTGCTGGAGAATCCACTGATTCGCCGGCTCAATCTCGAATTGCTGCCGGGGCTGGAGCCGGGCGAGGCGCACCTGAACGCCAAGGTCCTCGAAGGCAGCCCCTATTCGCTCGGGCTTTCGATTGCCGACGATCAGTCGCCGACGGTCGGCGAGGTGCGCGGCGAATTGCACGGCGCGGCCGCCAACCTGCTCGGTTACGGCGACATCCTTGCCGCGGAATACGGCCGCAGCCAGGGCATCGACGACGGTTATGTCGCCTATTCCCTGCCGATCCTCCCCGATGACACCCGCGTCAGCCTGCGCTACGATCGCAACGGCACGCTCGTGATCGCACCCGTCCTATCGCCGCTTAACATCACCAGCGAGTATTCGAGCATCGCCGCCGGAATAAGCCGGCCGTTCTACCGCACCGAGACCCAGGATTTGACGCTCGGCCTCGACCTCGAGCGACGGCGGGCGCAGTCTTTTCTGCTCGATATCCCGTTCTCCTTCACCGCCGGCTCGGTCAACGGCAACACCAACGTAACGGCCTTGCGGTTTTACCAGGCCTGGCTCGACCGCAATGCCGAGCGTGCTTTCGCAGCGCGCTCGACGATGAGCTTCGGCCTGCCGATCATCGGCGCCACCGAACCACCGTCCGGCACGACGCTGGCGCCGGGGACGCCGAGCGGCACATTCTTCTCCTGGCTCGGACAGGCGCAATACGTGCGCCGCATCTTCAAGGATTGGGAGGCGGTGGTGCGCGGCGATCTGCAATTGAGCGCCGATCCGCTGTTTCCGATCGAACAGTTCGCGCTCGGCGGTCTCGGCACGGTGCGCGGCTACCGCACCTATCTGACGGTGACGGACGACGCCTTGCTCGCCTCCGGCGAGTTGCGGATCCCGATTGCCAAGCTGCGCATCCCGCGCCTCGCGCGGGCCGACCGGGACGGCACCTTGCAGCTCGTGCCGTTCTACGATTACGGCCGCGGCTGGAACGTCGGCCGGCCGACCCCCTATCCGCCGGACATGTCGAGCGTCGGTCTCGGTTTCCGCTGGCTGCTCGGCTCGGGCGTCACCGTCGAATTCTACTATGGGAAGGGATTGCGCAAGGTCTCGGCCGGCACCTCGCTCGAAGACCGCGGCATCATGTTCCGGGTCAGCGCCGACATCCTGACGTTCTGAAGTCCCGGCTGGGCGATCAGCTCCAACAACCGCGAGAGGCGAAGGCGCCGCCGCAGAATGACCATCTTCGCCGGTTCAGCCGCAGCGCATCCGGAGACGCATCGCCGTATGGCGAGGCAGGCTCCGCTCCCCGCCGCCGCCGTGATCGCACGCGGCGGCGTGCGGGGCGAGATGAAACGCCGGCAACACCGTCTGCGGGTCCTGCGGCAAACCCATGATGATGCCGTTCGCGCGGACGGGCGGCGCGAGGCCGCCCGACGCCGGCAATATGCCCCGGTCTGCGCCCGAATTCTTCAGCGGCCGCGGCTGCCTGCCCAGAACGCACTGCAGAGCGATCCCATATTGTTTGACTAACGCAACTGTATGCACATCGAGATTATCCAGTTGCGCCGGGCTCACACCGCTCAGTACGTGGCCGCTATTGGAGCAGCTTACGAGAGCTGGAGCGGGTGCCGTTTTGCGCTTGTCGAGCGAGGGTAGAGAGAGCTTAACTGTCGGCAACTGTGGCTTCAGCGAGTTACAGCGGGGTAAGGTTACCCCCGTAATACGGGGAAAGGAACAGCGCCCGATCAGGCTGAGCGGGTTCGCGGAAAAATGCAAATGGCGTTATAGGGGCATGCAGACGGCGCCGGGGCGCGCCGAGGCCGCGGCCAACCGATTCCCGAGTTGCGGGTCGCGGGGTCGGGCGGCGGCGGGGGGCTGGATCCCGGTATAACGAATCGAGCAGGGAGGTGGCGAATGAGCACCCGAAGGGCGACCTTGAAACGCCGCGAAGTTCTGCAGGGGATCGGCGCTTCGGCGGCCGCGCTGTCGTTGCCGCGCCGCGGCTATGCACAGGCAAAGGCGCCGGTGCATCTCGGCTTCTGGACCTTCGACAACCCACAGCAGCGCCCGTGGCTGCAGAAGCGCATCCGCCTCTATACCGAGAAGAACCCGAACGTGACGGTCGATTTTCAGTGGTTTCCGTTCGGCGATCTCGGCAAGAAGATCAGCGTCGGGTACGCCACCGGCACCGCCCCAGAAGGGTTCGTCAGCCAGGATTGGTTCATGCCGCTGTGGCTCGACAAGGATCTGATCGTGCCGCTCGATCTCGGGCGGCTCGGCTATTCCTCGCTCGCCGCCTTCGAAAAGGATTTCGCTCCGGCCTTCGTTTCGGGGGCGGTCAAGGACGGCAAGACCTACGGCTATCCGCTGTGGTTCTACGGCTACCCGAACTATCTCAACACGAAGCAGTTCAAGGAAGTCGGGCTCGACCCGGATAAGGACGCGCCGCAAACCTGGGACCAGCTCGGCGAAGTGGCGCAGAAGCTGACGATCCGCAAGGGCGACAAATTCGAGCGCCAGGGCTTCAAATTCGCGATGCACGCCGCCGCCTGGACCGTCATCCAGTTCAACCCGATCCTGATCGGCGCTGGCGGCGCCTGGTTCGATTCCTCCGGCAAATGCACGGTCAACAGCGAGGCCGGCGTCAAGGCGATGACGACCCGCGCCTCGATCACCCTCAAATACCATGCCGAGGACCCCACCGACAGCATCGCCACCAATCCGCTGCCGCAGCTCGATTGGCTGAAGGAGCGCTGCTCGATGTTCTTTCAGCCGCCGCTGCCGCCGATCCTCGTCGAGCACGAGAACCCGGCGATGGCGAAGGGGCATTACTATCGGCCGGTGCAGTATCCGGGATACGTCGCCGGCAGGGGAAATTCCTCGACCTACGGCTTCAACCTCGTCATCAACGCGCGCGCCCCGAAGGAAAAGCAGGAGGTGTTGCACGACCTCTATCGCTTCGTGATGAGTGACCCCGTGGATGCCTGGAAGGCAGCGGCGCCCTTCCCGCTGGCGCTGAAGGGCGGCTGGACCGAGGACCCGCTCGTCAAGAAGTTTCCGCACGTCGAGGAGATCCTGAAGGCGCGCGACAACGGCGTGCCGCTGCCGCGCAGCCTCGTCTATAACGAGATGGCCGACGCGATGCACCGCGCCGTGCAGCGCATCCTGCTCGAGAAGGCCGACATCAAAGCTTCGCTCGACACCGCCGCGGCCGAAATCGACCGCGCCACCGCCGCCTACCGAAAGGCGTGACGCACACGCCGAGCGCCGGAAAGCCGCTGCCGCGGGCGATCGCCGACACCGCGGCGGCCGCGCCTGCCCGACGGACGCCGCGGCTCGGTTACGGCAACCGCCTGCGCCTCTGCGGCATCGCCTTCGTCCTGCCGGCGATGCTGTTTTTCCTCGTCTTCAAATACGGCCCGATGCTGTGGGCGATCGGCCTCGGGTTCACCTCATACGACATGGTGTCGGCACCGCGTTTCATCGGCCTCGGCAACTACGAGAGCCTCGCGGGCGACCCGGTGTTTCGCGAAACGCTCGTCAATACGCTCGTCTATATCGGCGGCTCGACCGCGCTGATCACCGTGATCGGGCTGGCGCTGGCGCTCGCCATCAATGCCAGGGTGCCGGGCGCCCGTCACTGCATGACGGTCATGTTCCTGACGAACTTGATGCCGATCATTGCGGTCTGCCTCGTCTGGCGCTTTCTCTTTCACCCCTACGGCCTCGTCAACCAGCTGCTGGGCTATCTCGGCATCGGGCGGATCGACTGGCTGACCGGCGCCGACACGGCGATGCCAGCGATCATCATCGTCACGGTCTGGCGCTTCGCCCCTTATTTCATGGTCGTGTTCCTGGCGGGGCTGCTCGCCATCCCGGCAGAATATTACGAGGCGGCTGAGATCGACGGCGCGAGCGCGCTACGCCGCTTCTGGCACATCACGCTGCCGCAGCTGAGCCCGATCATCTATTTCGTCATCGTCGTCTCGGGCCTCCTCTGCGCGCGAATTTTCTTGATGCCCTACATCATCACCGGCGGCGGACCGGGCAACGCGACGCGCGTCCTCTCGATGCTCGTCTACGAGACCGGCTTCTCCTATCTCAAGATGGGGCGCGCCGCTGCGATCTCGGTCGTGCTGTTCGCGATATCGCTCGCCTTCACGGTCGGCCAGATGCGGCTCTTCGCGAAGAGCGAGGAGAATTTCCGGTGAGCCACCGCCCTGCCCTCGCCCTGTTGCGCGGCTGCCTCAAGCTCGCGCCGCTCGCCGCGCTGACCTTTCTCTTCATCCTGCCGATCCTGTGGATGACGACGACCTCGTTTCAGGCCGGCGACAAGATGTTCAAGCTCGACACCGAATGGATCCCCTCGGTATGGCACCCCGAGAATTACTGGAACGCGCTCGCCGCCGCGCCCTTCGCCCGCTATTTCCTCAACAGCGCGATCGTCTCCGCCGCGATCATGGCCGGCAACGTGGTCTTCGGCACGCTCGCCGGCTACGGGCTCGCCAAGTTCCGCTTCCCGGGCGACCGCATCGTCCTGCTCGTCATCCTCGCCACGCTGATGCTGCCGCTCGAAGTGACGCTGGTGCCGACCTTTCTCGTCGTCCATCAACTCGGCTGGCTCAACACCTATCAAGGCCTCGCCGGACCGTTGGTGATCGATGCCTTCGGCATCTTTCTGATGCGCCAGTCGATGCTCGCGGTGCCTTCCGACTATATCGAGGCGGCCCGCATCGACGGCGCCGGCGAATTGCGCATCCTGTGGAAAATCATGCTGCCGCAGTGCCGCCCGGCGCTCGCCATCCTCGCGATCTTCGCCTTCCGCGACAGCTGGGACCAATACCTCTGGCCGCTGACCGTCGTCTCGGTCGATCGCCTGCGCACCTACCCGCTCGGCCTCGTCCAGTTCGGCCAGGATTACGGCAACCCGCCGACCGAGCAGATGGCGGTCGCGGTGATGGCGACGATCCCAGTATTTCTGCTGTTCGCCGTGCTGCAGCGCGCGATCCGCCGCGGCTTCGGGCTGAGCGGGCTGAAATAGGGGAATGCCGGGGTCGCGTTTGACACGGAAGCTGCGCTCGATATGCGCCTGGTTGCGACGCGAGAGCAGGCCGGGAGGGATGCGATGAATGACACCGATCCGCTCGCCTATCAAATCGACATCGCCCACCCGCAGGTTCACGGCGATGTCGGCTACGGCGCGATGACATTCCTGCGCGACAAGAACCCGAACGGCTGGCCGCCAACCCTGCATAGCGACGATGATCGCGGTCCATGGCTGCGCCTCGCCGTCCAAAAGGACGCCTATCTCGGCGCGACGGGCGGCAGCCCCGAGACGAACGACCGCTGCGAGCTGCGCGACGGCAAGCTGCCGCTCGGCACGCCTGTCTGGTACGCCTTCGAAATGCGCGCCGAGGAGGGATTCCCGGTGGTCGACGCCCGCTGCGTCTGCGCCCAGATCAAGGCCCCTTATTACGATGCCGACGGCGGCAGCCCGCTCTTCGCGCTGCGCATCGACCGCAGCCGCTACGTGGCGACGATCGAACACCTTTACGAAACCTGCGATGTGCGCTTCGAGAACGGACGGGAGGTCAGCCGCTATGTGACGCCGTATCGCGGTCCGGGGTCCTGCGGCAGCGGCGTCAGGGCCTTCGATCACCACGTTTTCGGAAACGCCAAGGGCGATTTCAAGGAACTGCAGGTAAGGGCGCTGCTCGCCACCGGCAGCCGCGGCCTGCCTGACCATCTGGAGGCCGAATTCGGCTCGTGCACGAGCCTCGTCGGCGTCGAGCAGAATAGCCGGTTGCCGGACCGCATCGGCGAATGGTCGCGCTTCCTCGTGCGGGTGGCGCCGACCGGTGTCAAGGGCGAGGACGGCATCCTTCAGTTGCTGGTGGGGCCGGAAGGCCGGGAACGGTTGATCGCCACCGCCAGGGGCGAATTCGGCCACGCCGGCGACGCGGACCCGCAAATAAACACCGGTCCGCCGCCGGGCTCGGGCCGGCAGTATTTCAAGATCGGGCCCTATCGCGACAAGCTGACGATCTGGGGTCCCGATCCGGCGGCGATCCATGTCCGCAACATCAGGCGCGGCACCTGGGACGATGGCGCGGAATTGCGCCGGGCCGCCAACGAGCGCGGGCGAGCCGGCGCCGAGCCTGCCTGATCAACCGCGCCGAGCGTGCTCCTTGACCTGCCGCACGGCCGCCAGTTGGCCGCGCAGAACAGCGAGCGCATCCTTCTCGGCCGGGCTGAGACCGTCGAGCTTCAAATGGTCGAGAAGCACTTCGAGCGCATCGCCGATCCGGCCGAGCTGGCGCCCGTAGCTGCCGACCTCGTCGAGGATCGCCTGTTCCGCCTCGGGATGCGGCGTCTGGCCGAGGTCGATGTTGACGACCCCGAACTGCGCCCCCTGCTGATAAAAGCTCCACGGATTGATCGCCTGCCACATTTGCTGCGGCGCCAGCGAGAGCTGGAACGTCTTGGACATGCTCACCTCATCGTGGCCGGCGCGTGCGCCGGCGCCTGGAATGCGCCAGAATGGGCCTTATAGCCGGCATCAGCAAAGGGAGGAGTGCATGGACCGCCCACCGCAACCGAGGCTCGAACACAAGGGGCCGCCGCGCGTCAAGCGCTGGGAAGAGCAGCGCTGGCTGATCGACAACATCATCCGCGCCAACGGCATCGACTGGGACCAGCCGCGCTCGCAGTATCTCGCCGCCCCGTGCGGCGGCGCCGCGAACGCCGATTTCGCGGCGATCCGCCAGCGCGTGCAGAAGATGGCGGATATCGGCCCCGCCTTCGCCGCGACCGCGCGGCGCCGCGAGGACAAGGCGCGCGCCGCCGAAGCGGAAGGCCACGGCGTCGATGCTCGCGACAATTATTTCATGGCGGCCATCCACTGGGGTGCGGCGCAGTGGCCCTATGACGAGAACGACGAAGCCAACGTCGCCCTAAACCAGAAAAAGCGCGAATGCTATCAGCAATACGCGCGGCTCGCCGACCACCCTGTCGAGACGGTGTGGATCCCGTTCAAGGAGAGCGCCCTGCCCGCCTGGTTCCACCTGCCGCCCGGCTACAACGGCGGCCGATTGCCTTGCGTCATCGCCATTCCCGGCATGGACAGCTTCAAGGAAATCTCGGTCGCGCTCTACGGCGACCGCTGGCTCAATCGCGGCATCGCGGTGCTGGCGATCGACGGGCCCGGACAGTACGAGGCGCCGATGGTCGGCATCACTGTCAGCATGGAGAACTGGATGGCGGCGGGAAAGCCGGTCGTCGACTGGCTCGCGGCGCGGCCCGAAATCGACCCCGGCAGTATCGGCGTCACCGGCACCAGCTTCGGCTCGTTCTTCGACACGATCATGGCGGCGCACGAGCCGCGCCTTGCCGCCTGCGCCGTCGTCGCGACCTGCCTCGAGCCCGGCTGCCACACGATTTTTGAAGAAGCCTCGCCCACCTTCAAGAAGCGCTTCATGTACATGTCAGGCTACACCGACGAGGCGGCGTTCGACGAATTCTGCAAGACGCTGACCTGGGAGGGGCACGCCGAGCGGATACGCTGCCCCTATCTGTGCGTCGCGGGCGAAGCCGAGGAACTCTCCCCGCTCGAGCATGCCGAGCGCCTGATGGGCGTGCTGACGGCGCCGAAGCAGCTCGTCGTCTACCAGGATTCGCGCCACTCGGTCGGCAACGTGCCGGCGGCCAATCTCGGGCCCTTCCCGCCGACTCTCGTCGCCGACTGGATGGCCGACCGGCTCGCCAAGAAGCCGTTCCCGAGCGAGCGCTGGTACGTCGAGGCGAGCGGTCGGGTGGCGCGGACACCCTATTGAGGCGACGGCGCGAAAGCGCCGCTAGGTGTGTAACCGACATTATTGATTCGGAAGCCAATCAACCATAAATCTTGATGGGCCGGCGAGGCCTCTGGGGGTCGGGATGCGCCGACCGTTGTCCCGGCATTATCGTCGGCTGGGTCGACGGACTACGAACATTAGAGCTTGCCGTGGCAACTGCACATTCGACCCCATTCCCGCCTCGCGGCGACCCGGGCCGGCACAGCCTGTTGCTGTCGCCGGTCACCGTCGTCGGCGCGACGAAGCTGACCGACCTCCTGCTGGTGCTCGGCTCGGCCTATGCCACTTTCGTCCTGTATTTCGGCGTTCTGACCGATCTGGAGCCGGGTGGGATGGAGCGCTACACGCTGGCGCCGCTGCTTGCCGGCGTGTTGTTTCGCATCGGGTTCCGCCGGATCGGCGGCTACGACTTCCGCCGCCTGTCGCTGTTACGCTGGCAGCTCGCGCATGGCGCGATGGTATGGGCCGCGGTAGTGGCGGCGCTGTTGCTGCTGGGGTTCATCGGCAAGCAGTCGGAAAGCTTCTCGCGCGGCTGGGCGCTATCGTGGACGGTCTCGACCCTCGCTTCGTTGCTGATCGCCCGCGCCGTGTTGCGTCTGCTGATCCTGCGCTGGACGCGGCAGGGCTATCTCGCCCGCAACGTTGTCGTGGTCGGGGCCGGCGAGCCCGGCGCCCAGCTGATCGGCAAGCTGCAACGTTCGCGCGAAGAAGGCGTCAAAATTTGCGGCGTCTTCGACGACAGAATGTCGCGCATCCCGCCCTCGGTCAGCGGTTTCGAGGTGCTCGGCACCACCGACGACCTCTTCGATTTCGTCCGCCGCACCGCGATAGACGAAGTCATCGTCGCCTTGCCGCTCAACGCCGAGACACGGCTCCGGCAGCTCTTCGACAAGCTGAAGCTGCTGCCGGTCGATCTGCGCCTCAGCGCCGAACCGATGGCCGAAGCGTTCCCGGTCCGCGGCCTGACCTATCTCGCCGACGTCCCGGTCCTGGAAATCATGGAGCGACCGCTCAAGAACTGGAACGCGATCACGAAATGGATCGAGGACAAGCTGCTGGGCGGGATTCTGCTGCTGCTGTCGCTGCCGCTGATGGCCGTCGTCGCGGCGCTCGTCAAATTCGACAGCAAGGGCCCCGTGCTCTTTGTCCAGGAGCGCTACGGCTTCAACAACAATGTGATCCGCGTGCTGAAGTTCCGCACCATGTACAGCGGCCGGGGCGACGCCTCGGGGGCCGCGCGCACGGTGCGCGGCGATCCGCGGGTGACGCGCGTCGGGCGGATTCTGCGGGCGCTCTCGCTCGACGAAATGCCGCAACTCTTCAACGTCGTCCGCGGCGACATGTCGCTCGTCGGCCCGCGCCCGCACGCTATCGCGATGAAGGCCGGCGGGCGGCTCTATCCCGAGGCGGTAAGCGAGTATCTCGCCCGCCACCGCGTCAAGCCCGGCATCACCGGCTGGGCGCAGACGCACGGGCTCAGAGGCGAGATCGACACGCTCGAAAAGGCGCGGGCGCGCGTCGCCCACGACCTCTATTACATCGAGCACTGGTCGCTGTCACTCGACCTATGGATCCTGGCGATGACGGCCCCAAGCCTATTCGTCCACCGCAACGCGTATTGACGGCGGCGCGCCGGCAGGAGCCTGCGCCGGTGCAAAAGCCGCCAACAGCCCGCCGTGCAGGAAATAGCGGCGAAAGCCGAGAAGCGCATGCGCGGCGACGACCGCCGTCGCCGCAGCGAACATTGCGAGCCGCGGCGCCAGTCCGCCCGTTGCGGCAAACCCTGCCGCGCCGGCCGCCGCGATCGAGGGGAGCAACGACCAGCACAGCTCGCGAGCCTGTGCGCCGAACCGTCCTTCCGTCCGCCGCGATGCGGCGTACAGCAGAAAGGCGAGCGACAGCGTGTCGCCGAAGAGAATGCCGGCGAGCGCGGTTTCGAGATGCGGCGAAAAGGACAAAGCCAGCGCGGCGAGCACCAATCCGCAGCCGGAGACGAGATTGCCTGCCATAAGCCGGCCGGTATCGCCGGCGGCCAGCATCTGCAAGGTCGGGGCGCCGCGGTTGAGCCGGACCCAGACGAGCAGCGCGATCAACGCCTGTGTCGGCGGCGTCACCTGGTAGATCGGGCCATACACCCATGGAACCAGCGCGCCGAGCATCGCTGCGACAAACACCGAATAGGCCGCCGCGATGACGCCGTGAAGCCACAGCACCGCGACATACCCGTCGCCGCGCCATTCGGCCGTATTGCGCGTTTGCGCCAGAAACGGCAGGCCGACCGTCGTCAGGATGCCGAGCGCGACCGAGATCGGCGCGACGGCAAGGTTCAGGATGACGGCGAATGCGGCGAGAGCGCCGAGCCCGAGCCAATAGCTGACGAGGGCGCGGTCGAGCTGGGAATTGACCGCGATGCCGAGGCCGTTGGCGATCAGCGGCAGGCCGTAGGACACCGCCTCCCGCAGAATGCGCCGGTTCGTCAGGGTCAGGCGATAGCGGGCCTGCGCAAACAGATGCGAGGCGAGGGTGGCGACGAGCGAGGAGACGAGCAGGCTCGCGATCATCGCGCGATGGTCGTGGAAGAGGAGCACCGCGGGATAGACGATCGCGAGCCCCGCCCCCCGCGACAGAAGCATCGTCTTCACTTCCGGCAGGTAGCGAAAATCGCGTTGCGCCTGCTTGACGCCCTGATGCGCAAAGGCATGAACGAGCAGGATGACCGCGCACCAGCGGAAGCTCGTGACGTGGCCGGCCGCGCCGAACAGCGGCGCGATCGCCGGCGCGGCCGCCCAAATCGCCGCCGAGATGACGATTCCCTTCGCCAGATGCAGGCTGTGCGCCGCCGCCAGAGGCTCGGAGCCGTCCCCGGGCGGGCGCGACATCAAAAACTGGTCGATGCCCAGATCGCTGAGCAGCCAGGCGATCGCCAGCAACACATTAAGCGCGACGGCGAAGCCCAGTTCCCTCGGCGACAGGAAATGCGCCAGGATCACGGTGCGGAAAAAGCGGGTTGCGAAATCGGCGATCCACGGCAGCGATGCGAGGCTTCCCGCGCCGAGCAACCGCCGCGCCCGCATCGCCGCCGCGGGGCGGGCCGGAGTCATTGCGCAGACGCGCGCAGATCGCGCCGGGCGTTCACAACGAACTGCAATGAAGGGAGCGGCCCTGCAAACATTTCCGATCGTCGGTCAAACGTGCTAATTATGTCGGCATCACTTTGCCGGCGCGGCAAATTTTTGTCCTTTGTCGGACGGCTTACCTATCTCTGTCATTTGCAAAACGCAAGGAATCCCTATTGTGGCCCGCGACAGGCCGAGGCCGAGACGGTTGCTGTTTCTATCGCCGGGCGACCCGCACGACGTTCGCCAATGGTCCGGCGTATCATACTTCCTTTACACCGCTCTCGAACAGGAGGCGTTGTCGTCCGGCTGGATTTGCGGCCATTTGTCGGTGGGCGCGCTCGATCTCGCTGCGCGGGCCGTCAACAAGCTGCTGCGCCAATTCGGCATCACAATCGACTTCCGGTTTTCGGCGACTTACGCCGCGCTCGCAGGCGCCGTGCTTACCATCAGGTTGCTGTTCGTCAGGGATGCCGTACTGGTTGCCGCCGCGGCGTCCAATTGCGTCGCGCACCTCAGAACTGCGCATCCGATCCTTTATATTTCCGATACCACGTTTCGCGCCATATCCGAATTGTATCCGGCGTTTCGCGCTTTCCCCAAATGGCTGCAGGAAGCCGGCGACCGGAATGAACGAATGACGCTGCAGCGCGCGCGCTTCGTCATATACCCCTCGCACTGGGCGGCGCTGTCGGCCGAGCGGGATTACGCCGTGCCCGGCGACCGCATTTTCGAAATACCATTCGGCCCTAACATTCCGTCGGTGACGATCGAACGCTACCGGGCGGAGAAGGAGATCGACGCCGGTCGAGAAATAATCCTGCTGTTCGTGTCCGCCGACTGGCAGCGCAAGAACGGCGAGATGGTCGTAGCGGTCGGGCGGGCGCTGATCGACGCCGGCCTCGATGCCAAGCTGATTCTGATCGGCGATACGCCGGAACATGTCAGAGACCTGCCCTTCGCTGACGTGCGCGGCGCATTGCGCAAATCCGATCCGGCGCAACTGGCCGCTATATGCGAGGCGTACCGGCAGGCGCATTTCTTCGTCCTTCCCTCGACCGCCGACGCCTCGCCGATCGTCTTTTCCGAGGCGCAGGCATTCGGGGTTCCCTCACTCGCCTATGAGGTCGGCGGCGTCGGCTCCGCCGTCGTGGACGGAGAGACCGGGTTCCTGCTGCCGCTCGGCGCGGACGCCAACGCCTTCGCCGCGATCATCGCCGAATGCGCCCGCAATCCCGAACGCTACCGGCGCCTGTCGGCGAACTGTCTTGCGCGCTACCGCCGCGACGCCAATTGGCCGGCATGGGCGCAGCTCATTCTGAAGCTTGCCGAGGACGTTTCGGCCGAATTGTCGCAATGCTCCCCAAAATCCTGATCTTTCATACCTTGCGCTGGCCGAACGCGGCGCGGCTGGCGATCGCCTTTCGGCAGCTCGGCTGCGCAGTCGATGCGCTGGCGCTTTCCGACTACCCGCTCGATAAGCTGAGCGCGGTCGAGCGCGCCCATGTCTATCGCCCTTTGACGCCGCTGCGCTCGATCCGCGCCGCCATCGAGCAGAGCGGGCCCAACCTGATCATCCCCTGCGACGAAGGGGCGGTGGCGCAGCTCCTTCGGCTGCATCGGCAGAGCAATGCCCCCTCCCTGCGCACCCTGATCGAGCGATCGCTGGGCCGGGTCGAGGGCTACGAGCGCATCGCGACGCGCAGCAATCTGCCGGGGATCGCGGCAGAGGCCGAGGTGCGGACGCCGCCGGCGCGGCTCGTTGCAACCGGCCGGGAGCTTGGCGAAGCACTGCCGCAGCTCGGCTTTCCGGCGGTCCTCAAAGCCGATTACAGCTGGTCGGGGGACGGCGTCCGGATCGTGCGCGACCGCGCCGAGGCCGAGCGCGCCTTTGCGCGGATGACCGGCGCGTGGCCGCGGCTCAGCGCGATGAAGCGGCTGCTGCGCGACCGCGATCTCGAACTCTACCTGCACCGGTTTCGCATGCGAAACCCGGTCCTTACGCTTCAGGCCTTCATCGCCGGCAGGGAAGCCAACGCCGCGCTCGCCTGCTGGCGGGGCGAGATCGTCGCGAGCCTTTGCGCCGAGGTGCTGATGACGCGCAGCGCCAGCCGGAACGCCTCGGTGGTGCGCATCGTCGACAACGAGGACATGCTGGAAACCGCACGGCGGGTGGTGCGGCTCGCCGGCATCTCCGGATTTTGCGGGCTCGACTTCATCCTCGAAGCGGGCTCCGATCACCCCTATCTGATCGAGATCAACCCGCGCGCGACGCAGATTAATCATCTGGCGCTGGGCCCGGGGCGCGATCTGGCGGCGGCGCTCTGCGCATGTGCCGCCGGCGCACCGGTCGCCGAACGGCCCGCCGTCACGACGCGCGACGCGATCGCGCTGTTTCCGCATGAATGGCACCGCGATCCGCAAAGCCCGTATCTGCGCACCGCCTATCACGATGTTCCGTGGGAGGAGCCCGAACTCGTGCGCATCAACGCGAAGGCACCGCGAGCATCGTGACCATCTCGCGATCGAATTCGCCGGGATGCATTTGCCGGTTACGGTGTCCATCTTTTCTGAATCGCGTTGAGTCCGGGGGACAACTGGATATGAGGCTCCGATCGCCGCGGGCGTTGCGGCCCTATGTATGGTCGTTGCGCTACGCCCTAAGATTTGCGCGGGGTGTCTTTGGTCGCTTTCCACGGGAATGTACGGTGTGCGGCTATAAAGGGAGATTCTTTGCCTTTGGAGCGGCCGGTGACGAGTTGGGCCGAGGGGTCTGCACCGACGCCCTATGCCCCAAGTGCTTGTCCTTGGAACGGCACAGATTGCTAGCGTTATGCGATAAGAACAGAGACCTATTCTCGGGAAAGAAAGTCCTCCATTTCGCCCCCGAGACAGGCTTTGCTGCGTATATCAAAGCACGAAATCCAAATTCTTATATTTCGTGTGATCTGCTTGATCGATCCGCTGATATAAAACTGAATGTCGAAGCCATCGATTTTCCTGATGAACAATTTGAGGTCATTTGTTGCTCTCATGTACTAGAGCACGTGGACGATACACGAGCATTGCCAGAACTTTATCGATTATTGAGGCCACAAGGCTTGCTGATAATAATGATCCCACTCGTCGAGGGGTGGGAAGACACGTTCGAGGATACTACAAAGGCCAAGAACGATCTTGATCGGCTGCTTTTTTTCGGGCAGCGCGACCATATTCGGTTTTACGGCAAAGATGTGCGCCACCGCATCGAGAGCGCAGGATTTAGGATCGACGAATTTGTTGCTAAGGAACCCGATGTCGCGCGCTATGGCCTTATGCGTGGGGAGAAGGTCTTCCTCTGTTGGAGGCCATAGCTACGCCACCGTGAGAAAGGCAGAAATAACTGGCGCTGATGGCTTGCATGGCACCTGTCAAGCCAATCTCTCGCGCGGCGGCTCATGTTCGTCAATTTCGCGTGCTTCGCGCCCGAACGCTCCGTAAACGGCGCGCCCGATCGATCGACGACAATATTGTCGGCGCGATCTCGCCCCGGCCGCTCCCGACTTGAAGGAACAGAGCCTCGACCATAACGTAGGTCGCGGTCGAGACGGCAATCACGGCGATGCCGATCAGGATTGTCACCCCGTACAGCTGCGTCATGCCGAGGCTCGAATAGGCCGGCGCGCCGATCGCGCGGGTGATCAGATAGATGAGCGGATTGTGAATCAGATAGACGCTGTAGCTGATATGGCCGAGAAAGCGGACGGGCCGCCAGCGCAATACCGCCCACGGGCCCCTCGCCTGCAGCGCCGCGACAAACACCGGCAGCAGCAGTATCGCCGGCCCCCAACCGCGCGCGTCGTGAAAGAAATAGGGGAGTGCGACCAGCCCCGCCGCACCGGCCGTCGCCCAGATCGTCCTCGGCCGCCCGAAAGGAGAGTCCGCTTCGAGTATGTGAACCGCGATGGAGCCGCCGACAAAGAACAAAAACAGGTCCCGCCCGCCGCCGGTCTGCGACAGCACTAGCAGCAGGGCCAGCGCCGCGAGGCTGGTGCGCGTGGCGCGGTAAAGCAATGCCAGAACGGGCAGCAGGAAGTAGAACAGCCACTCCAACTTCAAGGTCCACAGGGTCGAGAGAATCGTGAATGTGTGATCCAGCCCGTTGACATCCGGCGCACCCTCGAACGCGAAGGTCAGCCAGGCCCCTATCTCGCGCGCCAGCTCGGCCGGCGGCACACGCAACGTGAAGCCCGTCTCGACCGCGATGATCGCGAGGAAGGCGGTCACCGTGAAGTAATACATCGGAGCCAGGCGAAACGCCCGGCCGATGTAGAAACGGGCCCAGTCGAGACGACCGTCTCCGCGCACGACCCGGCCCCAAAACAGATATGCGGAGACCATGAAGAACAAAGCGACCGCGGCCTGCCCAAGCAGGTTCTCGAAATTGCCGGGCGGCGCCCGCCAGACCCCGTCGTCAAGATAAGAATGAAAGACGATGCAGTGATGTATGACGACGGAAAGCGCGAGCAGCCCGCGTAATCCGTCGAGCGCCGTGACGCGGTCGGGCAAATCCTCGCCCATGACCTTGCGCGCAATCCCCGGAAAGCATCTGAGGCACACCGCAGTAAGCAGGACGAACGCCGCCAGCGCCGCGAGCCCGAGCAGCGCAGTCATTAGGTTCGCCCCCCAGCGCGGGCGATTTCTTTCGGCTTGGCCGCCACGGGAACACGGCGTTCGAGCATTTGCAGCGCCGTCGTTAAATCCGCCGCCACCGGAAAAAATTCTGCGAGGCGCATCGCTTCGAGCGCGCGGCGAAGCTCGCGGCTCGGCGCCAGCAGGACCAGTTCCCGCCCGGTGTTCCGGATCCGCTTATTGAGCGCGAGCAGAAAACCGATGCCGGTGCTGTCGATGATATTGGTCGCCGATGCGTCCAACAGGCAATGCCGGCCGTCCGCCAAATACTCCAGCGCCAACAGCGGATCGCTTTCGACCACGCCGCGGTCGAGACGTCGGGGCAGGCGCAGGCAGCGCCACTCCTCGGTTTCGTCCACGATTGCGCTCGGCTCGGCGGCATCGTCGAGGCGCCGCGGGCGCAGCAGCCGGTATTGCCGCGAGAGCTCGATACCGAAAACCCGGAAATCCTTCCAATAGCGGCCGAACAGCCGCCGCGGCTCGGCCAATAGCCGGAATGCCCATTCGAGCCCGGCCCGCCGCATCCACATCGGCGCGCGCCGCCGCCCCGACAGGAAGTCGATCGTCGCTCCGACGCCGCCCGACACCGGCACGCCGAGAGCGCGATAATGCGCCGCGATCCATTTCTCCTGTTTCGGGCACCCGAAGGCGACGAACAGCAGATCCGGGCGCGCCTCGGCGAGGCGCCGCTCGATCGCATCGTCGTCCGCTGCCTGGAAGGCGCCGAACGGCGGCGAGTGACCGGCCACGAGGAGGCCCGGATGGCGCCGTCCGACATTGACGATGGCGGCGGCCGCGGCTTCCGGGCTGGCGCCGAGAAAAAACACGCGAAGCCCCTTTTGTCTTGCGAGCTCCAGCAGCAGCGGCACCAGATCGGAACCGGCAACCCGCTCCGGCAGCGGATTGCCGAGGATGCGGGAGGCCCACACAATCGGAGCGCCGTCGCACAGCGCCAGGTCCGCCTCGAGCAGAATGCGGTGAAGCTCGGGATCTTCTCTCGCTTGAACGAGAAAATCGACATTCGCAGTGACGAAGTAATGCGGGCGCCCCGAGACCGCCATGCGCTCGATCCGCTCGATCGCCTCGGCGATCGTCACATTGTCGATCCGCACGCCGAGGATCGCGATCGGCGGCCTTGCCACAGGCCTAGCGCCGGCGCGCAAGCCGCTCATTCGACGCTCCGGACCGATGCGCCGCGCGGCGCATCGGCCGCCCGGCACCGCAGAAGACATCGCAGCATGCGAAAGGCGCGGTACTCGCGCAGCCCGAACAGGGCGAGGAGGCCGAAGACTTTGTTTCTCAGCCCCGGCAGCCGCTCGTGCCGCAGGATGCGCAGCGAATGCGGCAGCGGCGACAAAGCGACGAGCGCGGTATAGGCGAGCCAGCCGCGGACCCAATGCGGCTCCTCCCGCCGCAACAGGAACATCTCGGCGATCACGCGGTCCCATCGACGGGTCAGCTCGTGCCACTCGCGTCGCGCCGCGTGCTGAACAATCGCCCTTTCGGCATGACCGAGCCGGTAGCCGAGCGCATTCGCGCGCCGGCACCAGTCGATGTCTTCCGAGACGCCGTTGCGAAAGCGGCCGACGCGGTCGAAGACCGGCTTCGGCACGAACAAATTGCCGGTCCCGGAATAATGATCCCGCTCAAGATGCTTCTTAGTATCGAAGGCGAACACGATCTCATAGGTTTCGGCCGGCGTTGGCTGTCGGTCAGCCACGCAGATCCGCACATCGCCGCCGACATAGTCGAAGCGGTCGAGCGCCGCCACGCCCTCGGCAACCCAGGTCTCGGCGGCGAAGCAATCGGAATCGATGAAGGCGAGAATGCTGCCGCCGGCCACTGCAATGGCGGCGTTGCGCGCCGGGCCTGCGCCCTGCTCGCGCGCCGCAACGACGCGGGCATCGGGAGCGATCGCCTCGACGGCGGCGACGCCGCCATCCGAATTATTGTCGGCGATAATGATCTCCCGGCGCGCGGTGGGCCAGGTCTGCTGCCGCAGATGCGCGAGGCACCGCGCGAGATTCTCGAGGTCGTTGTAATGCGGGACGATGATCGAGATCAGCGGCGGCTGCACCGGTTCCGCGCGCTTCGGGTGAGAGCGATCGTCGATCGAAGGTGCTGGAGGTGCCATTGTCGGGCGGCTCTATAGGGGAAGTCAGGGCGCTGCGATTTGACCAAGAGCGGCGCGCACGCCGGCGAGCAGCCCGACGATCATCACCGCAGAGCCCCAATAATCGACGGTAAAACCGAGAAATATCGTCAGGAAGGTGATGATGCCGAGAGCATCCGACAGACGCACCTCGCGGATGCCGATCGTCGCCGCGTTTGCTGCCCGCCTGACGACCGGCAGCGAGGATGCGCCGATCAGCGCGAGCCCGATCAACAGCGCGCCGGGAATGCCGTAACCCATCGCCGAGCCGAGCCAGAGCGAATCCACCGAGGCGCCCAGCCAGTGCGGGCGAAACCAGTCCTGCGTGACTCCGATTCCGAAGATGGGGGAATTCATGACGTCGAGCCCGGCATACTGCCAGATCAAAAGCCGAAACCACGCGGTGCCGGGCTGCAATGTGAAATGCCGAAAAATCCAGCCGAACGGGCTCGGTACGAAAATGAACACCGCGCTGCCGACCAATGCCGCCACGAGCAGCAGCACCAGCCAGCGGTGCGGAAACGGCGCGAGGCGCAGATAGGCCCACAAGGCGAGGCCGAGAATCAGCCCCATCCAGGGAGCCGACGACAACGACAGAAACAGCCCGAAGCCGGTGCCGAGCCGGCACAACAGCCGCGCCCTTCCCTGCAGGTCCTCGGTCAAGATCAGGGCATAGCACATGACGACCCCGAACAGGATCGGGTGCGGGAAGATCCCCTCGGCGCGAAACAGGCCGAGCCGGTGCAAATCGACCGGATTGACGACGAGCTGCTGAAAGTAGGCGTATCCGGTCAGCTTCCCCAGCATATCGTGCAGAATGTAGGAGCCTGACAAAGTATCGACCACACCGAGCGTCCCGGCGATCGCCGCGACAATGCAGAAGAGCCGCACGACGCCATGGATTTGCCCGCGCGTTGACAACAGGCCGCGCATCAGCAGATAGGGGCCGACGAAATCCAACCCCGCGGCGCCGCCGCTTTTGAGCGCGATGTCCAAGTCTCCGGTCACGGAGAGCGCGATGATCATCCATGCCAGTGCCGCCGGCATGAAGAGGTCGGAAAAGACGAACCGGTATCGCTCGGAGCCGATCAGCTGCGCGAACGAGAACACCATCACCGGGGCGAGAGCCAGCAGCACGACCCGTCCCGGTGTCAAGCGAAAGCCGAAGATCACGAGACCGAGCGCCTCGGGCAGAAATACACCGACGGTCACCACTGCCGGCAGAAACGGCACGCGTTGGCGCCGAGCCGGCTGTCGTGCCGGCGCGGATCGCGGCGCGGCGGCGGCGGCAACGGCGCGGGCAGATGCCGCGGCGGCCGGACGCGCCCCGGAGGCTGCAAAGGTGGTCATCCGCCGGACATACCTTCTTCGCTCGCCTCAATGCGTCGCTGCCGGCTGGCGAGCCGACAGGCGAGCGAGATCCTGGTTGAAAAATTGAAACGGCCAGGGATGGCCGCGCGCCAGTATCTGGCGCACCAGCGCGATGGCGACCGGCCCCGCGCGCTGCGCCGCCTGCGCCAAGACCCAATAATTGTCGAGCGAGCGGAACGGCTCTCCGAGAAGGCGGACGTCGGACTCGATAAGGTTGCGCAGGCGGGGCGATGCGTCCGGCACGAGGCGGAGGCCGAGGCCGATGCGCCGCTTGACGATCCACAGCTCGCGCGGCGCCGCGGCGAAAGAAAGCTCGAGCGGAGCCTCGACCGCCTCGCGCGGCGCATGCAGCAGGTATTCGACCTCGGCGAGAACGAGGGATATGTCGGCTCGGGTCGGCGACAGAGACAGCGTGCGGCGCGCCGCCTGCCGCGTCGCCAGCAATTCGCGATGCCACCGCGCCACGTCGCGCCGCCGCGCGGCGCGGTCTGCGGCCGCGTAGTCGAGAAAGGTCAGGGCGCCTTCCTCATCGGCATCGCGCCGCGGCAGCGCCGCCAGACGCAGAATTGCCGAATCGAGCTCTTTCCCCGTCAATTCGACGCCGCCATTGCGGACGCCGTAGCCGGCGGCGACGGCACCGGCCGAGCGCAGCGAGCCGTAAAGCAGCAGAGCGCCGCCGCCGGCGATCCCCAGGCCGACACAAACGAGGCCCGCCGTCACATACGAATTGCGGCGGCGCGGCGGCATGACACTGAAGCTCGTCAACGGCGCTATTCGTAATATTTGCCGAACTTGCCGTAGGCATGGCCGTAATTATAGCCGTGCCCATAACCGTAGCCGTAGGAACGCAGTTTCCTGAGATCGACGCGGTTCAGGGCGATCCCGATCTTCTCCCGCACCTCGGCGCCCAGGACCTTCATCGCCTCCAACGCCGTGGTGCGCTGCGTGCGGCTCCAGCGCGCGACGAAGAGGATGCGGTCGGCTTGGCGCGCCAATATCGCAGCGTCGACGACCGGCAGCAGCGGCGTGGCATCGAGCACGATGAAATCGAAGCGCTGGCGTAGCTCATCGAGCAGCGCGCTGACGCGGGGCGAACTCAACAGATCGGCCGGGTTCAGCTCGCCGTTTCCCGCGCCCAGCATCGCCAGGCCTGAAGGCGTCTTGCTGGTGATCGCATCGCCGAGCTCGGCCCGTCCTTCGAGAACCTCGATCAACCCCGGACGAGCCCCAACGCCGATCGTGCGCGAGGCCGATCTGCTGCGCAAATCGCAATCGACGAGCAGGGTACGTTGTCCCGACAAGCCTGCCGAGGTGGCGAGCAGCATGGCGACCGTGGTCTTGCCTTCGCCGGGCACGGACGAGGTTACCAGGATCACCTTCGGCGGGCTGCTGCCCGACAGCGCGAGACCGATGCGCGTCGCCCGCACCCCTTCGGCGAGGCGCGAGGCCGGCTTTGCGATTATCTCGGCCAGGATGTCGTGACCGCGCGGGCGCAGTAGGCCGCGCCGCGGGATCTCGAAGATCATGCCGAGCACCGGGGCGCCGAGAGTGTTCTCGGCTTGCGCACTCGTCTTGAAACCGCCGGCCAGATGCTCGGCGAGAAACGCCAGCACGATGCCCGCGAACCCGCCGACCGCGAGCATCAGCGCGAGGATCAGGTGGGTCCGTGGAAAAGCCGGGGCAGTCGGCAGGCTCGCCGGAGTGATGATCCGCGCAGGGGTTTCGTTCAGCGACGAGCCGGCGGCAATCTTGTTGAACTCCGCGAGAAAGCCCTCATAGAGCTGACGGTCGGAAGCGTCGAGCCGCTCGAGCTCGTGCAGCTTCACCACGACCGGCGAATTGCCGTGCTGCTGCGTTACGTGATTGAGGCTCGCCTCCAGCGACTGCTCGCGTTGCAGCGCGACCTGGTATGCATTTTTCAAATTGTCGAGAATGCGCGCGACCTCGGCGTTGATCGCTTTCTCGACGTCCTTGATTTGCGAGCGGGCGACGATCAGCTCCGGATAGGCGGGGCCGAAGCGGCTGGCGAGGTCGGCCTCCTTGCGGGAAAGCTTGGCCTGCTGCTCGCGCAGCTGGGAGATCACCGGCGAGGCGAGCACCTCCGGAATTGCCTGCAAGTTGCCGCCGCTCTTCACGACCTGCCGCGCCTGTTCGTAGCGGGCCCGCTTTTCCGCCACGTCGGCGCGCGCGAGAATGAGCTGGTTGTTCAAATCGGAAGTCTGTTGCTGGTTGACGTTGCCGGCAGTGCCGACATCGCTGAGCCCGTTCGCCGCCTTCAGCTTTTGAATGGCGGCTTCATTTTCGAGGACGCGGCCGCGCAATGCCGCCAGCTGGCCGCGCAGCCAAGCGCTGCCCTCGGTCATCGCCCGTTCGCGCGCCGCCCGTTGCTCAGTCAGATAGGCCGTCGCCACCCCCCGAGCGATACGGCGCGCCTTGCGCGGCTCGACCGAGGTCACCGACAGCCGCAGCGCGTAGGAAAACTGCACGCGCTCGACGGTCAGATGCTTTTGCAATTCCGCCGCCGCCGCCTCCAATCGGTCATGCTCCAAGCCCGCGGCCGGCTTGGTTTTCGCGCCGATCCCCAATCGGCGAAGCACCGCGGCGAAGCCCCCTGGATGGGTGAATTCCGGATCGTTATCGAGATGCAGCGCCTCGACTGCCCGCATCGCCACCGACTGCGACCCGAGGATCTCGATTTCGCTCTCGATCGCCGCGGAGTCGACGTCGAGCATCGACAGAGGCTTTCCTTGCACGCCATATGAAGGGCGCCTCGGATCGGCTACCAGGATTTCCACATTCGACTTGTAGAGCGGCGGAATGATCGACAGGACGCCGTAAGTGATGCCCACCGTGACGAGCGGGCCCGCCAACACCAGCCGCCAATGGCGCAGCAGGATTCCGACGATCGAGCGCACGTCGAGGCGGAAATCATCGGGATCTTCCGCGGCAGCGCCGCCACCGTTTGATACCGGTAACGCCAGATCGCTCACATCCGTGTGCTCCGTAGGGTGCGAAAGATGTTTCGCAGACATTCTCATGTGAGTGCCGCCGCTCGCTCGGTCGGCATCGGAACCCGGCCGCCCCCCGAAGTTATATCAGGAAACGGCTTGTCACGGGATTCTCATCGAATGACAACCTTCCCGTGTGCAACATTCCTATGATGGGCCCACCGCCGCACCGTCGGCCGATCGGGCAGGGCGCAACCTAGCCGCGAGGCGGAAATATGTCAAGAACTTTGATACAAATTTGATATAGACTGTTAATAAGTGTTACAATAGCTTTGAAAAATTCGCTAGACCGGATGGACGGGGTGAGTAACCGGGTGCGACGCTGGCCACGCGAGCTGAGCGCGCTCGCTGCCCTTGCGGCGGCTGCCGCGGAATTTTTGCTGGGCCATTTTTGGGCGCGAAATTTCATTCCCCAGCTGGGTTTTTTTGCGCTCGGGATCTCGATTGTCTGCATGCTGGCGCGCTTGCCGCTGGCGGGGGCCGCATGGTTCGGGGCGACAGCGCTGATGCTCGCCCCGGTGCTCCCGGCCTATCTGCCGCGTCCCGCTGCGGTGCGCGCCGGCTGCACAGTGACCGTCGTCAACTTCAACAAGGAGGAGGATCCGCCCGACGACGCCGGCGCGATCCGGCTTCTCGCATCGCTACGTCCCGACATCGTCTTTATCGAGAAGGTCTACGAGCCGCGGCGATTTGGCGCAGCGCTGCTCGCGCAGGGGTTTGCCGGCTACTCGGCATTTCCGGCTTTCGGCTCGACGCTGATCCTGTCGCGCTATCCGATAGTCCAGAGCGAGCACGGCAGCGCCGGCGCATCCGTCGAGATCCGCGTCGCGGGCCGCTCAGTGCGGCTGCTCAACATGTACGTCACGCGCCCGAATCAGGATCTGCGCCGCTACCGCGCCGGCTATCACGCCTTGCGGCAGCGTCTGCGCCGCGAGAAGGGACCGCTGATCCTGGCCGGCGACGGCAATGCGACCGTCTTCACGGGAGAGGTGAGCCGGCTGCGCGCGCTGGTGCGCGACGCCTGGGAGGAAAAAGGCTTCGGGCTCGGGGCGACTTTCCCCGGCCCTTGGCGGCGCGCGGGAATTCTCGGCCCTTGGATGCGCATCGATTACATCTTTCACAACGAGGCTTTCGACACCGCGGCGGTGCGCCGCCTCGGCGACGCCGCCGGCGCCGGGCATTATCCGGTCTGGGCCAAGCTCGTGCTGGTCGGCGCCGGGCATGCCGGCGAGCCATGCAACGGGACGCACCATCCCCAACCTTCGGCAAGCATGGAGAAGCGATGAACCGGCGTAGCTTTGTCTTCGGGCTGACCGCGGCACCGCTGGCGACCGCCGGCTCCCAGGCGCGTGCCGCGGGCGGCTTTGACAACGAGCTGCGGGACTACGGCTTGCCGCCGGCAGCGGCGCTCAAGGGCGGCGGCTTTGAGGGCCCGACACCGCTGCACGTCGTCGGCGCCCAGACCCTCGCGACGGCCGAACTAAAGACGATGATCGATGCGCGGCGCCCGCCGGTCGTCGTCGACGTCCGCACCTTGCCGCGTTCCTGCTTCGGACGACCGGGGGTGACCTGCGGCGTCGATGGTTTGAGTTTGCCGCTTGCCCTGTGGCTGCCTGGCGCCGGCCTCGGCGGCGATCTGCGCGACGCGCTGCAGCGCAAACTCGCTGAGCGGCTTTCGCAATACACCTGCGGCGACGAGGCAACGCCGATCGTCTTTTTCGGCGGTTCCAAGACCGACTGGCTGCCCGTCAACGCGGCGCTGCGCGCACACGCTTTGGGCTACCGCCAGGTCTACTGGTACCGCGGCGGCCGCACCGCCTGGCTCGACGCGCAATTTCCGACGACGCCCGCCCGTCTGATCGGCGTCCTCGAGCCAGTGACCCTGCCGGAATCGAGCTTCTGCGACGAAGCGATCGATTTCGGCTTGGCTCCTGCTGCGATCATTCGGACCAGTAACATGGAGGCGCCAACGCCGACCTCTGTCCTCGGCGCCAAGACCATCACCACGCCGGAGTTGTGGTCGATGGTACTGGCGGGACGCCCGCCGATCCTCATCGACGTGATCGGCGGCGACCAGTCGATGACGCTGCCCGGGGCTAGTTGGCTGCCCGGCGCCGGCCGCGGCACCAGTCTCTCGGACGATGTTCAGGTGAAGCTGGCGGCCGAACTCGACCGTCTGACCTGCGGCGACAAATCGACGCCGATCGTTATCTTTTGCCAGTCGAAGACATGCTGGCTGTCGGCCAACACCACCGTCCGCGCCGTCGCGATGAAGTACCGCACCATATACTGGTACCGCGGCGGCCGCTGCGCGTGGCAGGACGGCCGGTTGCCGATGGGGCCGGTGAGCCTGATCGAGCGGGCCTCCTCGCGCTGCTGCGAGCGCAGCCTGCCGCGCCGGCGCCCGCTGTTCCCACGATGACGAACTCGATTCGCGAATTCCTTCGCGATGTGCCGTATTCAGCGGCCGGCCAAATATTGTAATAGGGGTTGGCGGTCGCCGCACGCGGCGGCTCGCAAACGACCGAGCGTGCGCGGTGAACCACCCGTCGCCGCTCCGAGGATGTTTGTGCATGCGTTTGTCGGGGGGGACATCGACTAGCGCAGCGCCGGTTCAGCGCGCCCTTCGCTCGGCGGCGGCGGCGCTCGCCGGCGTTATGGGGGCGTTGGTGGCCGGGCTCGCCCCGGCCTCGGCGCAGCTCGTCCCGGGGATCACCCAACTGGAGATCCCGCGACCCAACGGGAACCCGCTGGCGACCGGCGGCCCGGTCGGGGTGACCGCCCGTCTGCGCCCCGAATACGATGCGCTCGGCTTTCCGACCGCGCAGGGATACTTCTACCCCACGGTCACCGGCACGATGCTCTATGACGACAACGTTTTTGCCAGTCAGCTGGCGCCGTCGGACGACCTCGTGATGCATCTGCGCCCGGCATTCACCTTCCAAAGTCAGCGCAACACGCTGAGCTACGTCGCCAGCGGCTATGGCGATTTCGTGCATTACCTCGGGCACGAATCGCTGTCGAACTCCAACACCGGCGCCTCGCTCGGCGTCATTCAGGAAATCGGCCGCGACTGGGAGATCGAATCGCAGAGCGGCGCCAAATACGACCATCAGGACCCATCCTCCTTCGCCTCGCCGGTGCCCAATACCTCGATCGCCCGCCTGCCCGCCTATACGATCTTGTCGGAGCAGCTCTCGGCGACACGCCGGGTGGACCGCCTCAGCCTGTCCTTCGGCGGCGGCTATCAGCGCGAGGACTACCAGAACGTCGTCATCGGCGGCGTGCTGATCAAGGAATCCGACCTCAACGCCAACGCCTTCTCGACGACCACACGGCTCGGCTACGCGGTAACGCCGCTGACGCGGGTCTTCGTCGAGGGCGAGTATCTGCGCCGCGACTACGACGACGGCGTCTTGAACTCCAACACCTACACCACCGTCTTCGGAACCGATTTCGAATTCCGCCGGTTGACGCGCGGCACCGTGTTCGCCGGCATCCGGCAGCGGCAATACGATTCGGCGCTGATCGGCAGCCTCGCCGCGCCGACCTTCGGGGTCAACCTCGAATGGTTTCCGACCCGGCTGCTGACCTTCACCGCGGTCGGACGGGAGGATTTCGCCGACACTCCGATCACCACGCCGACCGGGGGCTCGGCCGTGGTCGACATCAAGACGATGCAACTCGAGGGCGATTACGAGATCCTGCGGCAATTGATCGGGACCGCGGTCGCCGGCTTGGAGACCGACACTTACAGCCTAACCAATCGAGCGGACAAGACGCTCAGCCTCGGCCTCAGCCTGACTTATATGCTCAATCGCAACCTTCGCCTGATCGCCCAGTATCGCATCACCGAGCGGCAATCGAGCCTCGCCGGCTTCAGCTACACCCGCGACGAAATCGGCATCGGGCTCAAGACGCAGTACTAGAAAACCCGGCTGCCGACGCGCACGATGTCGCCCGGATTGACCGGCACCACCGAGGGCAGCGGCACCTTGATCTCGTGAAAGCTGCCGGCTCGGCGCAGGAACACGTAATTTTCCTGCGCACGGTATGAGAAACCGCCGGCGGTGGCGATCGCGCTCTCGATATTGGTGCCGCCGACATACGGAAAGGAGCCCGAACGCCCGACCTCGCCCAGCACGTAAAATGGCCTGGCGCTGACCATCGCGACGCTGACGTTCGGCTTCTCCATCAGCTTTTGTTCCCTGAGGCTCTTGACGATCTCGTTCTTCACCCCGTCGAGCGACTTGCCGGCGGCCGGCACGATGCCGACCAGCGGCATCGCGACGGCGCCGCTGAGTTCGACGGGGAAAACGCCGCTCAACCGATCGGCGCCGAACACCGTTACCCGGATCTTGTCGCCGGCGCCGAGTTGATAGGGCTGCGTCTCTTCGCCCTTGGCGTTCATGCCTTCGATCTTAGCGTCTTTCGCGGGGCTCCACGTCATCGGCTTCGATTCGTAGCCAATGCCGGTACAGCCGCAAAGCAAGAGGCTGGCGAGAAGAACGGCGGCGCGCAGGTTGGATCGAGCAAATGGTCTCGTCATCATGCAATGTTCTCGGAAGGCGAATGCCTTCTCTCCCCCGTCTGTTGGTATATGTCTTCGTAGCCGGCAACTGCAAGCGGATCGTCATATGATTGCCGAAGGCAGGTGAAACAACCGAAGGGGCGGCGTCAAATTACCTCGCCGCTCGCCCAGGATTGCGCGACGGCGACCCCGAGGATCGCCAACAGCGGGATCGCGAAGCCTTGGACCTGGAATGGAAAATCGATCAGCGACTGAGCGGCCGCGAGCAAGCCGACGGCGGCGCCGATGACCGCATAGATCGCGCCCTCTGAGCGCCGCGACGCGCCGGCGAGACAGCGGGCGAGCATCCACAGGAAAATCAGCCACAGCAGGAGGCCGACCGGCACCCCGAGCGTCATCAGCGCTTCCAGCCAGCTGTTGTGGGCGTATTCCCAACGGCCGCTCTGTTGCAACGCGAGGGCGCGAAACGGCGGATAAGCCTGTTTGAAAGTGCCAAAGCCATACCCGAAAAAGGGGCGCGCCGCGATGGCGTGGATGACGCTACGGTCGAGCGCCAGGCGGGCATTCATATCGCGGTCGAACCACAACAGCCGCTGTGTCAACAGGCTGCCGGACGCCGCGGCGAACCCGATCGCCGCGAGGCCGCCGCCAGCACAGCCGACGACCAGCACGCCGCGCCAGGATCGCGACCGCGCCGCCGCCAGGACCGAAACCGAACCGACGCCGATGACGGCGACCGCCGTGCCGGCCCGCGATCCGGCGAGGATCAGGGCCGACGCCGCGACGACCACGATGACGCCGAGCAGCAGCAGCGCAATCGCGCGCACCGCGCCCGACGCACGCAGCGGCCGCAGCCCGCCAATCTCGCCGACGAGATACCCGAACGCGACGGTCAGGACGGTTCCGGCATAGGCGGCAAAAGTGTCGCGGTTGATGAAGGTCGCGCTCAGCGCGTCGAGATAGGCGTGCTTGGGTTGCCACAGCACCGATTTGTTGCCGGTGACGTAAACCGCCAGCCCATAGGCCGCGATCGCGCCGCCGCCGACCGCCACCGCGAGCAGCACGAGGCGCGCCCGCCGTGGATCGCGCCCGTATTGGACGGCGAGGAAAAACACTGCGGCTGCAGTCGCCATCCATAGAAGGGCGACCCGACCGGCTTCCGGATAGACGCTGACCGCGCCACCGGCATCTTCCCCGAGCGCCGCCGAGGCGAGCCGCCAGATCGGATGGCGCCAAGTTTCGGGAACGAACCCGGCGCTCTGCACAGCCGCCCACAGCCCGACGACGGCGAGCGCGGCGAGCGGCACGCGCAGCCGCCGGATGGGCACTGCGAGCGGCCGGCGCGAGATCCCGAAAGCGGCGAGCAAAAGCCCGAAAAGGATCGCATGCGCGCCCCAGACGAGCGGCGTATTGTCGCCGAACCATACCGGCGAGAGCAGCACCGCGCCGAGCCACAGCCAAAACAGCAGGACATCGACGGCCCGCTTTTCTTCGCGATCGGCGACCGCGGCCCGATCTACCGGCTCATTTTGCGACCCGACCGCCGATTCCATACCAACGCCTCGGCTTCATCCCCAATGCAGGGTCCCGAAATACCAGCGCAGGGCCAAGAGCCCGGCCCCGAAGGCGAGAACGCAAAACCAGAGAAACCACACGACCGCGACCGCGAGACGGTCGCGCGTCCTGCCGATGCGGTCCCGCCACGGGCTCACCTCCGCCCCCGCCTCAAGGCTATCCGATAGAGATGCACCCCGTAACCGGCAAAGCGATCCCGAAACGCGCCATTTTCCAGCTTCACTCGCCGCCCCTCTCCGATCACCACCGCCTCGGCCTCGCCCACTCCTCGGATAGCGAAGGTAGGCTCGGCGGGACGGTCGCGCATCGCCACGGCGAACAGATAAAGCGCGCCTGCGTGCGCCTTCGCCATCACCGCAATCGGCGAAGCTGAGGCGACAGCGACCTTCCCGACGAGGCTCGGGCTGTTCAATACCGGCGCCAGCGCGACGATGCGGCGATCGATCCGCGTCGCCTCCGCGACGACGTCGGGATGGCGGAATATCGCGTCCTCGCGAAAGCCGCCGGCCCATTCGTGCACGAAATAGACGATGCCGCGGGCGCCGGCGATCAGCGCCATCCACACCTCGGCATATAGCTGGTCCGGCCGCACCGGGCGCCGCGCCGCGAGCGCCGTCGTTTCGACGATCGCCCAGACGCTCTGCCCTGGCTTCGCCAGGTGGACGAGCCGGCGCGCGCCGCGCCCGACATATTGCAGCTTGTCGCGGACCCGCGGGCTTTCCGCGGCAACCGGATAGATGTCGAACGAAAGGATGCCCGCCCCCTCGCTCGCTATATTGTAGTAACTCATGTCGCCCTTGCAGAGCCCGCGGCCACGCCATTGCGGGTCGGCGACGCCGCGGCCGAAATTGATCATCACCGGACGCGCCGGGTCGAGCTTCACGATCGCGCGGGTCCGCCGCACGACCTCGCCCGCGGCAATGCACGTGCCGTAGAGTCCGAGCCCGATCGGCTGCGCGTTGTCGGGCTCGTCCGGTTGCAGCCAGGCCTTGACGACCCGGCTGTCCGTCATATCGAGGACTGCGCGGTCGGGCGCCGCGGCGGCGAACATGCCCTTGCTCGCGAGCGCGGCGAGGCCCTGCTCGCTGGCGCCGCCCGATATTCCGACAAAGGTGTTGACGCCGATCGCCTTGTACTCGGCGGCATTGCGCGGCGACTGCAGCCAGACGCCGAGCGGAAAGAAATGGGGATCGGCCGGAAACCCGTTCCTGTAGGCCGGAGCGGCGGCGGCGCCGGCGAGGATGCTGAGCCCCAGCAGCGCGGCCGCGATCGCGATGCGGGCGTTCATGGCCGACGCCGCGGCCGGCCGGTCTCGCCGCGCAGCCCGGCCCACCAGCCGCGGCACGCGGCCGCGAAGCTGCGCCGGTCGCCGCGCAGCAGATAGTCGGGCGTCAAGGCGAGCATGACGAGGACAACGAGCGGGTACAGCCGCGCGAACCGCCGGCGGGCGAGCAACAGCGCATTGCGCTGCGCGAGGTAGATCGAAAGGTTGGAGCGGGCGCGAATGCTCGCCGCCGAGCCGATCGCCGTGCCGGCCGCGTGGCGGACGATCGCGGCGTGCGCATAGCCGAGCCGAAACAGCCGCCCGCGCAGCGACCAGTCGACGTCTTCGCAATAGAGAAAATAATCCTCGTTCATCGGCCCGACGCGTTCGACGAAGTCGCGGGTCGCATAGCAAGCCGCGCCCGAAACCCATTCGAGCCGCCTTTCGACCGCAGCGCTGTCGGCCGCGGCGTCGGCCGGCTCGCCCCAGCCCAGGCTCTGGCCACGGCCGACGAGGCGGCGCCAAGTGCCGCCACGCATCTGTACGATCCCCTCCGCCGACAGCACCAGCCGGCAGCCGACGAGGCCGTAGCCGCCGGCCTCGGCGTACTCGACAAGGTTGGCGAGCGCCTCGGGTTCGGGTTCGGTGTCGGGGTTCAAGATCCAGACGCCGCGCCAGCCCGGCGCCTCGGCAATCGCCGCGAGCGCCAGATTGACGCCGCCGCCGTAGCCGAGATTGTCCGCCGCTTCGACGGCCAGCACCGGCTGCCCGCCGGCGAGCGCAAACCGCCGCCAGCGCAGCGCGCGCGGCCCGCAACGCCAGGGTTCGGCAACGACTCTGGCGGGCCTGCCGGCCGCGCTGGGCAAGCAACCGGCGAGCGCGGCGCAGAGCGCCTCCCATGCCGCCGCCCCGCCGTTTTCGACGATGACGACCTCGAACGCGGCAAGGCTCGATCGCGCCAGCGCCGAGAGGCAGCGGACCACCTCCTCGGCGCGGCCGTAGGCGACGATCGCGACGACGACCATCGGCGCGGTCATTTGGGCGGCAGCGGCCCGTCGCGCTTCAGCCATCGCGTGATCGAAGAATAATCGAGCCGGCAGGCGCGCGGGCCGGCGGCATAAGCGGGCAGCGAGCCTGGATCGAACAGAACGTCGAGCGCCAAGGCGCCGGGCGCCCAGTTGCGGAAATCGTCGACGACCGGCAACGCGTCGGCCCGCGGCGCAAACTCCCAGCCGCCCTGCCGCGCCTCGTGCTCGAGCAGGCCGCGGCACATCGACGCGATCGCGGCGACGGCCCGGCCCGGCGCGAGAATGAGGTCCGCCGGCGAGAGCGGCCGGCCGAGCGACAGATCGAAGGCGAGGCTTTCGCGCGCGATGAACGGGTGCACCCATCCCGGCGCCGTCGAAACGATCCAGAAGACGACGGTCGCGAAATGCCGATCGAGATAGATCACGTCGTACGAGACCGAGGCGAGGCTCCCGCCCGCTGCCGCGGTGCGGAACTGCGCCATCAGCTTCTTGTCGGCGAGTATGAAATCGCGCGCCGCGGCGTTGAACGCGACGGTCGTGCCGCCGGCGCCGCGCAGTTGCGGATAGGCGATCTCGATCTCCCAGGCGCCCTTTCTCGCCTCACGAAAGAAGGCCGGTTCGAGCGTCATCCCGTCCGCCGCGCCGTTGCGCCCTTCGCCGGCGAGCATGTGCCCGCGGGCTTCGGTCTCGTCGAGAAGGCAGTGGACGAGCGGCCCGTCTTTCTTGTCGCCGCAGCTCGCCGCGCGAGCGCGCCGCCAGAGCTGCTGGTCGAGCCGCAGCGCCGCCTGCCGCTCGGCCGGCAGCCGCGCCCACAGCAGCGTATAGGCGACCTGCATCGCCGCCTGCGCGGCGGCGAGCCTCGGCTCGCCGCACATCGCCTTCTCGATCGGCGCGCCTATTCCGGCACACTCCGCCGCGCCGGCCGGCGCGGGCGCGAGCAACGAGGCGGCCAGCAGCGAAGCGGCAATGAACCGATGGCGCGGCATCTCCCCTCCCCCGGCAGGGATTGACGTATGATAAATGCCGGCCGGCCAGCTTGCCATCGCTTTGCCTTGAACCGGCCGGGCGGGCGAGCGTTCTCGGCAGCAACGGCACGGCGGAACGCGGCCATGGCCCAGGAGATACTCTGCTTCAACGCCGGCTCGTCGAGCCTCAAATTCGCGCTTTACGGGATCGCGGATACGGGGCTGCGCCGCGTTCTGGCGGGCGAGATCGAGGAAGCCGGCGAGCGGCAGGCCCGCTTTCATGCCGCAGATGCCGAAGGGCGGGCGCTGCCGCCGCCCGATTTGGGCGCGGCCGGGCAAGGCCGCCGCGAGGATTTGCTTGCCGCCCTCCTCGCCTGGATCGAAGGCCGGGGCAGCGGCGAGATCGCCGCCGCCGGCCACCGGATCGTGCATGGCGGGACCGCGTTCGCCGCCCCCATCCTGATCGACGGCGGGGTTCTCGAATCGCTCGAGCGCCTCGTGCCACTCGCGCCGCTGCATCAGCCGCACAATCTGGCGCCGATCCGCGTCCTCCGGGCGCTTCGGCCGCGGTTGCCGCAGATCGCCGCCTTCGACACCGCGTTTCACCACGGCCGGCCCGCCGTCACGACGCGCTTTGCGCTGCCGCGCGAGTTCGCGGATGCGGGCGTGCGGCGCTACGGCTTTCACGGGCTTTCCTACGAATACATCGCGCAGGCGCTGCCGACCGTAGCGCCCGAAATCGCCCGCGGCCGCGCCGTCGTCGCGCATCTCGGCAACGGCGCCAGCCTCTGCGCGATGCAGGATGGCAAGAGCGTCGATACGACGATGAGCTTCACCGCGCTCGACGGCCTCGTCATGGGCACGCGCTGCGGCGCGCTCGACCCCGGCGTCGTCCTTTACCTGCTGCGGGAGCGAGGGCTTGACGCGGGCGCCATCGAGGATCTGCTCTACCGCCGCTCGGGCCTCCTCGGCGTCTCGGGCGTCGCCGGCGACATGCGCACGCTGCTCGCCAGCCGCGACCCGCGCGCCGAGGAGGCGGTCGCGCTCTTCGTCTTTCGCATCGTGCGGGAATTGGGCGCGCTCGCCGCGACGATGGGCGGCCTCGACGGCCTCGTCTTCACGGCCGGCATCGGCGAGCACGCGGCCGAGATCCGCCGGCGCGTCTGCGACGGGGCCAAATGGCTCGGCGTCGCGCTGGATGCGGCCGCGAACGAAGCCGGCGGGCCGCGGATCACCCGGCCGAAGAGCCGCGTCTCGGCCTGGGTCATCCCGACCGACGAGGATCTGATGATCGCGCGGCATGTGCGAGACCTCCTCGCCCGTTGATCCGCGTCAAGGGAACCCGCCCGGTAATCGGCGTTGATCGAGAAAGCCGCCGCAGCCGCGAAAGGGTTTGCCCCATGGCCCCGGACACCATCGCCGAGCATCCGCTCGCGCCGCAGGAGCTGTCCCGCATCGACGCCTATTGGCGCGCCGCGAATTATCTCTCGGTCGGCCAGATCTACCTGATGGCCAACCCGCTGTTGCGCGAGCCGCTGCGCCTCGAGCACATAAAGCCGCGCCTTCTCGGCCATTGGGGCACGACGCCCGCGCTCAACTTCGTCTATGTGCACCTGAACCGTATCGTCAAGGCGCGCGGCCTCGACGTGCTGCTCGTCATCGGGCCGGGGCACGGCGCGCCGGCGCTCAACGCCAATACCTGGCTCGAAGGCACCTACAGCGAGCTTTATCCGCACGTCGCGCAGAACGAAGCCGGGATGAAGCGCCTCTTCACGCAATTCTCGTTTCCGGGCGGCGTGCCGAGCCATGCCTCCCCGGAGGTGCCGGGCTCGATCAACGAGGGAGGCGAGCTCGGCTATTCGCTGCTGCACGCCTACGGCGCCGTTTTCGACAACCCGGACCTGATCGCTTGCTGCGTCGTCGGCGACGGCGAAGCGGAAACCGGGGCGCTCGCCGCCAGCTGGCATTCGAACAAGTTCCTGAACCCGGCGCGGGACGGCGCGGTGCTGCCGATCCTGCACCTCAACGGCTACAAGATCGCCGGGCCGACGATCCTCGCGCGCATTCCCGAGAACGAGCTCGATGCGCTCCTGCGCGGCTACGGCTACGAGCCGCACCGGGTCGAGGGCCACGACCCGGCGGCGATGCACCGGCTGATGGCGCAAACCTTCGACCGGGTGTTCGCAGAGATCGCCGAGATCCAGAAAAAGGCGCGCGAGAACGGCGAGAATGCCCGGCCGCGCTGGCCGCTGATCATATTGAAGACGCCGAAAGGCTGGACCGGCCCAAAGGAGGTCGACGGCGTGCCGGTCGAGGGCACCTTTCGCGCGCATCAGGTGCCGCTCGCCGAACTCGCCGAAAAGCCGGCGCATCTGCGGCTCCTCGAAGAATGGATGAAGAGCTATCGGCCGGAAGAGCTGTTCGATGCCGAAGGCCGGCCCGTCCCGGAGCTGACGGCGCTGGCGCCGCAAGGCGACCGGCGGCTCGGCGCCAATCCGCACGCCAATGGCGGGCTGTTATTGAAGGAACTCGAATTGCCGGATTTCCGCGACTACGCCGTCGCCGTGCCGCGCCCCGGCGCCGATCGGGCCGAAGCGACGCGGGTCGCCGGAGCGTTCCTGCGCGATGTGATGAAGCGCAATGCGCACAACAAAAATTTCCGCGTCATGGGGCCGGACGAGACCGCCTCGAACCGGCTCTCGGCGCTCTTCGAGGTGACGGACCGCGTATTGGAAGCCGAGATCCTGCCGACCGACGAACACGTCTCGCGCGACGGCAGGGTGATGGAGGTATTGAGCGAGCACCTCTGCCAGGGCTGGCTCGAAGGCTATCTGCTCTCCGGCCGGCACGGCTTCTTCTCGTGCTACGAAGCCTTCATCCACATCGTCGATTCGATGTTCAACCAGCACGCCAAATGGCTGAAGAGCTGCAAGGAGATCCAGTGGCGCCGGCCGGTCGCCTCGCTGAACTACCTGCTGACGAGCCATGTCTGGCGGCAGGACCACAACGGCTTCAGTCACCAGGACCCGGGCTTCATCGACCATGTCGTCAACAAGAAGGCGGACATCGTCCGCGTCTATCTGCCGCCCGACGCCAATACGCTGCTCAGCGTCGTCGATCACTGCCTGAGGAGCCGCAATTACGTCAACGTCATCGTCGCCGGCAAGCAGCCCGAACTGCAATGGCTCGACATGGAGGGCGCGATCCGGCATGCGACCGAAGGCATCGGCATCTGGAGCTGGGCGAGCAACGACGAGGGGGTGGAGCCCGACGCGGTCATGGCCTGCGCCGGCGACGTGCCGACGCTCGAAACATTGGCGGCGGTCGATCTCTTGCGCCGCGAACTGCCGGACCTGAAACTGCGCGTCGTCAACATCGTCGATCTGATGACATTGCAGCCGGCGACCGAGCACCCGCACGGCCTTTCCGACCGCGATTTCGATTCGATCTTCACCGCCGACCGGCCGGTCATTTTCGCCTTTCACGGCTATCCCTGGCTGATCCACCGCCTGACCTACCGGCGCACCAACCACAAAAACATCCATGTGCGCGGCTACAAGGAAGAGGGCACCACGACGACGCCCTTCGACATGACCGTGCTCAACGACCTCGACCGCTTCCATCTCGCCGAGGACGTGATCGACCGCGTGCCGCGGCTTACAGCCGTCGCCGCGCACTTCAAGCAGCGGCTGCGCGACAAGCTCATCGAGCACCGGCTCTATATTGCCGAGCACGGCGACGACATGCCCGAAGTCAAGAACTGGCGCTGGCCGGCGGAGCGGACGCGGTAGCCCTGCATCACGGTCGCCCGCCGCCTGTTCCACCTGTTTTCTGCAGGATATTTACAGCTGGAAGAATGCGTCCTGCGCCGATATCGCCGCCGCTCCCATTCGCTGCTTCTGCAAGGAATCCGCAGCCAACCCCTTCTGGCTTACTTTCCGATCGCTGGATGAAGGAAGCAATCTTACAACGTTAATTTGGCGATTTTGTGGACGTCGAGGTGCTGATCCATCCCTCGTTTGAAAACAGGGGAAAATTGCAAAAGGAGGCTGACCATTTTCTTGCCCATCGGTTCGTGCAAAACGCGAACGAGGATGAGCAACATCGGTCGCCCGAACGCGATCAAGGCGTCGCGTCCAAACTCTCCATCAGAGCCCTCGTCCTCCGGCGGGCTCACACGTGCGCAACAGCCGAATGCAAGGTGAAGAACCCGACGAGCCTGCGAGAGATCGTGGTCGGTTGCCGCCAACAAAGTCTCGCGCTGTTTCGGAAGAGAGATCCACCCGCGCCAACGTCTGCGGACGTATCGTGCTAATACTTCGAGGTCGCGGCCGGTAGCAGAAGCAAGTTTCTGAACCTCGGATGGGGACTGTCCACAGAGCGCTGCCAGACCTCTAGCCGGGATATCTCCCTCAAGGCCATAGAAGAGACTTAGCGCACCATACGCCAGATCGCTAATTTCTTCTACGCTTCTTGGCGGCTTCTGTGATTTCGCCACTCGTCGCGCGACTTCTGCGGCGAAATTTCCCAGAAGATCATCAACTGAAGCGAACCGGCACTGGCCACCCACCAGTCCGATATGGCGATCGATCAGCTTCAGGTAGGATCTTCGGACGAGTTTCAGATCGATCGGAAATCCCCACAGCCACAAGCCTATAATCGCGGCGTACGTGCGGTTATGGCGCGCGAGCAAGTCGTATGCGGCTTTCGCCTGCTCAACGACCCGCAGGTCGGTCCATAGCGTCACGGTCCCCTTTGCCCGCCCAAGCCCTCGGCGCCGCGGCCTGGGCAACAGGCCTTTCGTCCACCAGTCCCTCGCGGCCCGAGGAGAGAGATAGCGGTCCGAAGCCGCCATCTCTGCACAGAGCTTGTCGAGATTGATCATGGCCCATTTTACATCTGCCATTCCTGAGACGCAGCCTCTAATTGGGCTCCGTGCTAAGAGGACGCGCCTCGAGGCCGATCTGAGTTGGAGCGGAGGTAATGACGAACAAGCTGAAAATGGAGTTCCAACCAATTTTCATGGCGGGACATGCCCTAGGGAAAAAGTATAAAAGCCACTGGAAGAAGATTAGAGATCGTCTCGTCCCGAAGAATTGTCCAACTTGCTCCGTCTGCGGCTTCGTGGCTCGCGAGAACAGAGGTTTGATTCATGCCGACGAGGTGTGGGAGTTTCCCGGTCCTCCCAAGGCCCTTCTAACCGAGGTCAGGCCGCTTTGCGTCTACTGCCATGAGGCCAAAGATTATTACAATTTGCTTATACGGATGCAGAACGGGATCGCCGCCGCCCGGCTCGCCGGTATCGTGCAAGAGCATTACTGCAAAACCAATGGTTGCACCGAAGAAGAATTCAGCGCCGATTTCAAGGCAGCATCGGCAGAGAAACAGAGGATTGAGAAGCTCTACGGCTATAACTGCGCTGTGGAGGTAAGTTATGGAAAGTGGACGCCGCCCGAAAGGCCGCCAGGGTTGAAAATTCCGGAAAGGCAGGCCGTGCGCACCCTCTTCGTCCGCGAAAGCGCAATCGAATACGACAAAGCCGGAGAGCCGATCGGAGGCGGTACATGGTACCGCGAAGACCCGATCAAGGTGCGGGATCGCGAAATCGGTACCTTTTCGGCCGCGGTAAGGTGGTTGAACTCATTGCCGCCGGAAGAGCGCGCTGCGGCGATCCAGGAGATGCAGGACGCTGCGGAACTTGCCGACGACTATGATGACGGCGAGTACTTGCCGGACCACGAATTTCCGCAGGTCACTGCAATGTGGCGTGACACCGTCAGCAGCCGATAGACGACCACGCGAGAGGCCCGGAACTGTCGGGCTGAGCGCTGGCCATCCGCGGACCGCCGGCGGCGGGCGGGCGGGGACGCCCGCGCTCCCGGTCAAGGCACATACGGCATCGCGCCTTCGATCTCGCCCTGGTCGCGGCCGCGCAATTCGATGACGTTGCGGTCGGGGTCGCGCACGAAGACCGAGACGTTGCCGTCCTCGCCGAACTTGACCGGGCCTTGGGTGATCGCGATGCGGTTGGCTTTGAGGGCTTTGATCGTCGCCGGGATCGAGGCGACGCGCAGCGCGACATGCGTGTAGCCGGGATATTTGCCGGGCAAATCCATCAGGATGTTCTCGGCCGGTTCGCCGGCATTGGCGTTGAAGATCAGGTTGAGCTCGACGCCGCGGGCATTCCTGACGATCGCCACATCGTCGGCCGTGGCGCGATGCGACAGCGCGAACCCCAGCACCCGGTAGAAGGCGAGCGCGCGGTCGAGATCGCGCACCCGGATGCCGATATGGTCGACCCGCTCGATCGATACCTCGTCCATGTCCCTCTCCGTTTTCATGCCCGACCTTCGCTTCCGTCTTATCTCGCCGTGGTATTTTCGAGTAGAGTTGCGATGCGCTCCCGTGCCCCCCACAAAAACGCGCGGCGCGGGCAAATACCGAGGAGATTCTGTAGATGGGCTATAATCTCGAACAATTCGCCGGTAAATGTCGCGACATCCTGAAGGCCGATCCCGGCCCCGCCGGCCGCGAGAAAGTCGTCGCGCTGCTTCGCGACGTGCTGAAGGACGACCGCTTCATCGCGAGCTATCTGACCGACGACACGCCCGAGCGCAAGGTGCTCTACGAGGATCCGGAGCTCGGCTTCTGCATCCTCGCGCACGCCTATAACGGCGCCAAGAACAGCAACCCGCACGATCACGGGCCGTCCTGGGCGATCTATGGGCAGGCGCAGGGCCAGACCGTGATGACCGACTATTTCCCGGTCGCCCGCCCCGGCGAGGGCAAGCCCGGCAAGGCGCGGCGGGTCAAGGACTACACGCTGACGCCCGGCGCAGCCTATCTCTACAACGAGGGCGACCTGCATTCGCCGCGCCGCGACGGGCCGACGAAGCTGATCCGCATCGAAGGCAAGAACATGGAGAAGGTGAAGCGCTACCCCTACGAGCGCGTCGCCTGAGAATAACCCTCTCCGCCCGATTTCGGGGGGAGAGGGAGGGGCCCATCGCGGAGCGATGGGAGGGTGAGGCGGGTTATCGGCAACCCGCTCCGGGTCATCCCCCACCTCACCCTACCCTCTCCGCCCCCAGGGGCGGAGAGGAGTTTCCAGAGCTGGTTCAATGAGGCTTTGATCGAGCGGCCCCGATCCCGTTAGGATCGGCGGGCGGCGAGCCGCGCCGCGGCAGCATCGGTCGATCGCGCCATGCCTCACGACACGCCCCAGGGCGCTCATTGGGTCGGGACCTGGACCGCAGCTCCCGCGCCGGCTGAAGGCGTCGCCTTCGCCAACCAGACCTTTCGCATGAACGCGCATGTCAGCCTCGGCGGCGAGCGCCTGCGGGTGCGCCTGTCGAACGCGCACGGCAACAAAAAGCTCTTCATCGGCGCCGCGCGCGTGGGGTTGCGCGACAAGGGGCCGGCAATCGTGCCGGGCTCCGACCGCGCGCTCGCTTTCGGCGGCAAGCCCTCGACCTGGATTGCGGCCGGATCGTTCGTCGTCAGCGACCCCGTCGCGCTCGAATTCCCGCCGCTCTCGGACCTCGCGATCACCTTCCATATCCCCGGCGAGGTGTCGGCCGCCGCCGGCGTCACCGGCCGCTATGCACGCCAGACCAACTACGTCTCGCCGCCCGGCGATTTCACCCGCGCCGTCGATATGCCGGTCGGCAACATCACCGGCGACTGGTATTTCGTCTGCGGCGTCGATGCCGCGGCACCCCCTGAGGCGGGCGGCATCGTCGCGCTCGGCGACTCCTTGACCGACGCCAACATCTCGACGATCGACGCCCATTGCCGCTGGCCGGACCAGCTCGCCCGGCGGCTCGTCGCGCGCGGCGGGCGGCCCTTCGCGGTCATGAACCAGGGCCTCGGCGGCAACCGCATCCTGCACGACATCCGCGGCGACAGCGGCCTGAAGCGCTTCGACCGCGACGTGCTGGCGCAGCCCGGCGTCAGCCACGCGATCGTCATGCTCGGCACCAACGACATCCGCAACCGCTGGGCGAAGCCCGACGAAGAGGCGACGGCGGACGAGATGATCGCCGGGCTCCATCAGATGGCGCTGCGGGCGCATGCCCGCGGCATCAAGATCTTCGGCGCGACCTTGACCGGCTTCGAGAACGAGACCTTCCTGCCCGGCGCCTGGACGCCGGCGCGCGAGGCGGTGCGGCAGGCCGTCAACCGCTGGATCCGCGAGGGCGGCGCTTTCGACGCGGTCGTCGATTTCGACGCGGCCCTGCGCGACCCCGAGCATCCGCTCTCGATGCTGCCGGCCTATGATTGCGGCGACCATCTGCATCCGAGCGACCTCGGCTATACCAAGATGGGGGACTGCATCGACCTGTCGCTGTTCGAATGACTTCTTTGCGCCGGTGCGTCCTTCGACGCGGCGCTTCGCGCCGGCTCAGGATGAGGTAGGCTTTAAGAGGACCGGGAAAAGGAAAAGACATGCTGTTCACCTGCCGCCCGCCGGGCATGCCGATCCCCGGGCATTTTCCCGGGCCGGCGCACGCCCGCGGCAAATGGTTCACGCTCGACATCCACTGCCATGTGCGCTGCGAGAAGGCGGCCGAGATGGTCGAGGGCAACGAGGCGGTGTCGCGCTGGTTTCTCGAAACCGCCGCCAACCCGAAGAGCCGGGAGATCAACCGGCAGAACGGCGTGCGCACCCGCGTGCAGGGCATGTCGGCAGAGCAGCGCATCGCCGACATGGACCATATGGGGATCGACATCCAGGCGATCTCGCCGGCGCCGCGCCAAACCTATTACGGCGCCGACCCGGAACTGGGCCTCGCCGCGGCGCGCGCCACCAACGACTTCATCGCCGAGATCTGCGGCCGCTGGCCCGACCGCTTCACGGGCCTCGGCACGGTACCGCTGCAAGCCCCCGACCTCGCCCTCGCCGAACTCGACCGGCTGCACAAATCATTGGGCTTCCGCGGCATCGAGATCATGACGCATGTCGCGGGCGAAGACCTCTCGGCCGAGCGCTTCCGCAGGATCTTCGCGCGCTGCGAGGAATTGGGGCTCGTCGTCTTCATGCATCCCGACGGCTACACAGAGCCGCGCCGCTTCTTCGAGCATTATTTCGCGAACGTCATCGGCAACCCGCTCGACACGACGGTCGCCGTGCATCATTTGATCTTCGGCGGCGTCCTCGAGGACTGTCCCAATCTGAAGCTGGTCCTCGCGCATGGCGGCGGCTATCTGCCGGCCTATTCGGGGCGCATCGACCACGCCGCCTCGGCGCGGCCCGATTGCTGCGAGCATCTGAAGCGGATGCCGAGCGAATATCTGAAGCGGCTCTATTTCGACAGCCTCGTCTACACGCGCCACCAGCTCGAATATCTCGTCGCGCAATACGGCGCCGATCACGTGCTGGTCGGCACCGACTACCCGGCCGATATGGGCGAAGTCGACCCGGTCGGCTTCATCGAACGGGCGCAGGGGCTCTCCGAGCCCGAGAAGGCGGCGATCCTCGGCGGCAACGCCGCGCGGCTGCTCGATATCCCGCTTCCGGCCCGGCCGTAGAGGTAAGCGATTGTCATTGCGAGCGAAGTGACGCAATCTCGCCGGGATTGCCGCGGCGCTGCGCGCCTCGCAATGACAGCCCGAATCAGCAAGACAGGAGGAAACCATGGGCGAAGGCATGCTGATCGCGGCGATCGATTTCTCGACCACCGCCGAGGACGAGTTTCACGACTGGTACGACCTCGAACACGTGCCGGAGCGCGCCCGCGTCCCGGGCTTTCTCGCCTGCGAGCGGTGGATCGGCGCGAAAAACCCGAAACAGTCGATCGCCACCTACGAACTCGACAGCGTCGAGGTATTGCACAGCGCCGAGTACCGCGCGATCAGCGGGGAGAATTTCTCGCCCTGGACGAAGCGGATGATGTCGCGGGTCGAGGTGCTCTCGCGCATCGAGGGCGAGCTGATCATCGCGGCAGGCGATCCCCGCGCCGATGCGCCGGCGTTGCTGTTGAACGCGATGAACATCCCGCCCGAGCACGAGATGGAATTCAACGAGTGGTACAACAAGGAGCACATCCCGGCATTGGCTGCGGTGCCCGGGACGCTCTCGGCGGCGCGCTACCGCGGCCGCGGCGGGCGGCACCATTACGTCGCGATCTACCGCCTCGTCTCGCCCGAGGTGCCGGATTCGGCAGCCTGGAAGACGGCGGCGAACACGCCCTGGACCGAGAAACTGCGGCCGCATTTCCGCGACCATCTGCGCATCGTCGCCCGGGGCTATCGGCGGTCGCCGTGATTCCCTCGCCCCGTCAAAAGGGGAGTTGCGGAAATAGCCCCTCACCCCGACCCTCTCCCCGCTGACGCGGGGCGAGGGAGACTGAGTTTCGGCCCTGTCCCCGTTGACGCGGGGCGAGGGAGACAGGCAGGAGGACCAAAATGCCGAGGCGCTATCTGAAGAAGGACCGGGCGCAGGCCCGCGCCTATTCGCAGGCGGTCATCACCGAGGGCGGCAGGATCGTCTGGCTGGCCGGCCAGACGACGCTCGAGGACGCGGGCGGCAAGTCGCTGGCCGGCGATTTCGACGGCCAGGTGCGCGAGATCTTTGCTCGGCTCGGCGCGACCTTGCAGGAATGCGGCGGCAAGCTCGGCGACATGGTGACGATGACCGTCTTCATCACCGACAACCGCTGGGGCGACCGCTTCGTCGAATTGCGCAAGGAGATCTTCGGCGACGACTTCCCGGCGAGCGCGCTGATTACCGTGACCGGCCTCGCGCGGCCCGGCATGCTCGTCGAGGTGCAGGGGGTCGCGGTCATCGGCTGAGGAACGACCGGCGCCGCGCCGCCGTCTTTTGCGCCGCTGCGCCCCGCCCGAATAGCCGGCGCCGCCCATTGCCGCCTGCGTCACGGCGGCCAATCGCAATCGCGGGCCTTCGCCTGTACTCTGCCGCCGGGCTGGATCGACGGCATCGTCAACGGCGCGAGATTAGCGCCTTGCGACCTTGGGGGAGGGGGAACGCCAGCCATGCGCGTCGGGAGGGTGGCTTTCGCGCTTGCCGCGCTGGCGATGCCGGCGGGCGGATGCGCGCGCTATCACCCCGCGCTGTTGTCGCCCGGCGCCAACGCGGCCGCCCTCGAGGCGCGCAGCCTCGACAATCCGCGGCTGCTGCGCTTTATAGCCGCCGGGCTGCGGCAGAAAGCCGTTCCGCGAGAACGCGCGCGCTGGGACCTGACGAGTTTGACGCTCGCTGCCGTCTATTACCACCCCGATCTCGACGTCGCCCGCGCCCGGCTCGCCGGCGCCCGCGCCGCCGTCGTCACCGCGCGACAGCGGCCGAACCCGTCCCTCGATTTGCGCGCGGCCGTCGATTCCGCCGCCGTCCCCGGCGCGATCACGCCGGGCGCGCTGCCGCTGACGATCGGACCGATGATCAATCTGATCGTCGAGACATTCGGCAAGCGCGAATACCGCACCGCCGCAGCCCGGCGGCTCGCCGACGCCGCCCGCTGGGATCTCGCGAGCGCGGGGTGGCAGGTGCGCGGGCGCGTCCGCGCCGCGCTGCTCGATCTCTGGGCGGCGCGGCGGCGGATCGCCTTGACCGGACGACGGCTCGATTTGCGGCAGCAGCTGGCGGGGCTGCTCGAACAGCGCTTCGCGGTCGGCGAAGCGAACGCCCTCGACGTCGCGCGCGAGCGCATCGCCCGCGACAAGACCGCGATCGCGCTGCGCCGCTTCGAGGCGGCGGCGGCGGCGGCGAAAGCCGCGCTGGCGGCCGCCATCGGGCTGCCGGCCGCGGCGCTCGACGGGGCGAAAGTCTCCTTCGGCGCCTTCGCGCGCGGCGATCCGCTGCGCGAGGGGCTCGACGAAGGCGAATTGCGGCGGCGGGCGCTGACCGGCAGAACCGACGTAGAGGCCGCCCTCGCCCGCTACCGGGCGGCGCAGTCGGAGCTGCAATTGGCGGTCGCCAGTCAATACCCGAACCTGACCCTGGGACCGGGCTACGAGTACGACGCCGGCACCAACAAGTTCGGCATCAGCTCCGCGGTCGAGCTGCCGGTTTTCAACCAGCATCAGGGGCAGATCGCGCAAGCGGCGGCGAAGCGCCGGCAAGCGGCGGCGAGCTTCACCCTATTGCAGGCGCACATCATCGCGGCCATCGACACGGCGGTCGCCGGCTACCGAGCGGCGCGGCGCGCGCTCGCCACTGCCGACGCGCTGCTCGCGGCGGCACGGCGCCGCGAAGCGCAGGTTGCCGCCTCGTTTCGCATCGGCGAGGTCGATCGGCCGACACTCGTCACCGCCGAGATCGAGACCGCGACGGTCGGGCTCGCGCGGTTCGACGCGCGCGTCGGCGAGCTGCAGGCGGTCGGCGCCCTGGAGGATGCAGTGCAGCAGCCCCTGTTCGAGCCGAATGCGGCCTTTTCCGTGCCGCCGGTCGAGTCCCGCCCGCTACCGGGATCCGCCTCATGACGCTTTCGACAAACCGGCGCCGCATCCTCCTCGCCGCCCTCTGCGCGGCGGCATTGCCCGCCTTTTTCGCGCTCCGCGCGGGCGTCGCTGCGGAAAAGGGCGCGGTCAACCCGCCGTCGCGGATGCAGGTGAAGAACGGCGTCGTCACTTTGACGCTCAGCGCCGCGGATCAGCAGCACGACGGCATCCTGACGGCCCGCCCGAGCGCGCCGCCGATGCCGCGGACGGTCGCCGGCTACGGCACGGTTCTCGACGCGGCGGGCCTGACCGCCCTGAACAACCGCTATCTCGACGCGACGACCCAGCTGCAAACCGCCGAAGCGAAGCTCGCCGTCTCGCGCGCCGCCTTCGAGCGGGCGAAGATCCTGCACGGCGAGCAGCAGAACATATCGACGGCCGAGTTGCAGCGCGCGCAGGGCCGCTTCGCGGTGGACCAGGCGGCGCTCGCCACGGCGCATGCCCGCGTCGGGATGGTGAGCGCAACGGCGCGGCAGGACTGGGGAAACGTGCTCGGCCAGGCGCTCCTCGACGGCGCCCCGCTCGTCGCCGAGCTGATCGCGCGCCGGCAATATCTCGTCAAGGTGATCCTGCCGCCGGGCGTCACGCTGAAGCGCCCGCCCGAGACCGCGACGGCATGGGCGAACGGGGCGGCCGGCATAAGGCTCGCTTTCGTGTCGCCCGCCACCAGCACCGATCCGAGGCTGCAAGGGATCGGCTATTTCTACAGCGCGCCGGCCGATGCCCGCCTGCTGCCCGGCATGAACCTGCGCGTCCGGCTGCCCGCTGCGCCGATCGCCGGCGGGCTGGCGGTGCCGCAATCCGCGGTCGTATGGCTGCAAGGCAAGGCCTGGGTGTATCTGCGCACCGGGCCGCGCACCTTCGTGCGGCGCGAGATCCTCCCCGACCGTCCGGGGCCGAACGGCGGATACATCGTCACCGGATTGCCGCCCGGCGACGAAATCGTCGTGCAGGGCGCGCAGATGCTGCTCTCCGAGGAATTCCGCTCGCAGGTTCCGATCGAGGATTAGTCATGTTTCGAACGGACCGACGCACCTTCTCGTCACCCCGGCGCGATCCCCGGCTCCGCGGGGCGGGGGGAACCTGTCATTGCGAGCGCAGCGAAGCAATCTCGTCGGTGAAGTGCCAAGCCCCTTCGGGATTGCCGCGTCGCCCTGCGGGCTCCTCGCAATGACCGACTCCCATTCGGCTCCTCGAATTTCGGAACCTGGACGGTAGCGGGCAATGCCGGCGACCGGTCTGCAAGCCTACATCATCCGTTTCGCGCTGCGCTTTCGCGGCATCGTCGTCACGTTGGCGTGCCTCCTCGTCGTGTACGGCGCCTACAGCTTCGAGCATGCGAGCTACGACGCCTTCCCCGAATTCGCGCCGCCGCAAGTGGACGTGCAGACAGAGGCCCCGGGCCTCTCCTCGGAAGAAGTCGAAACCCTCGTCACCCGGCCGATCGAAACCGCGATCGGCGGCGTTCCGGGCCTGCAGCGGATCACCTCGAACTCGATCCAGGGCTTGTCGGACATCAAGGTCTATTTCGACCCCGCGAGCGAGGTTTACCGCGACCGGCAACTAGTCTCCGAGCAGTTGACGCGGGCCGCCGCACAGCTGCCGGTCGGCGTCCAGACGCCCGCCATGACGCCGCTGACTTCCTCGGCCGCGACCGTGCTCGTGATTGGCTTCACCTCGCGCACCGCCACGCTGATGCGGCTGCGCACGATCGCCAAATGGACCGTGCGGGCGAGCCTTCTGGCGGTCAAGGGAGTGGCCGGCGCCGAGATCTTCGGCGGCGAGGAGCGCTCGACCCAGATACTCGTCGATCCGGACCGGCTGATCCGCTTCGGGCTCGGCCTCGATCAGGTGCTGCGCGCGGCGCGGGCGGCGACCGGCATCCGCGGCGCCGGCCTCGTCAGCACGCCGAACCAGCGCATTTCGGTTCGCACCGAAGGGCAATCGCCACGGCCGGCCGACATCGCGCGCACGGTCGTCGCGCAGCACGCCGGCGGCAGCGTGACGCTCGGCGATGTGGCGCGGGTCGTGACGGCGCCGGAGCCGGCGATCGGCGGCGCCGAGATCATGGGGCGGCCGGGCGTCGTGATGAACATCGACGAGCAGTACGGCGCCAATACGCTCGAGGTGACGAGAGGCATCGAGGCGGCGCTCGCCGATCTGCGGCCGACATTGCGGCGCGACGACGTGAGGCTGTACGGCCGGCTGTTCCGCCCGGCCAATTTCATCACCGCCGCGACGCGCAATCTCGGCGTCTCGCTCGTCATCGGCGCGATTCTGGTGATGACCGTCCTCTTCCTTTTCCTGTTCGACCTGCGCACCGCCGCCATTTGCTGCTCGGCGATCCCGCTGTCGCTGCTCGCCGCGGTCGTCGTGTTGCAGCAATCCGGCATCACCCTCAACACGATGACACTCGGCGGCCTCGCGATCGCATTGGGCGAGGTCGTCGACGACGCGGTCATCGGGGTGGAAAACATCACCCGCCGGCTGCGCGAGAACAAGCGGCGCGAGACGCCGCGGCCGCCGATCCGGGTCGTGTTCGACGCGACGTTCGAGGTCCGCAGCGCCGTCGTCTATGCGACCTTTGCGGTGATCCTCGTCTTCCTGCCGGTCGTCACGCTGTCGGGGGTCGCGGGGCGCCTCTTCGCGCCGCTCGGCATCACCTACATCTCGGCCGTGCTGGCCTCGCTCGTCGTTGCCGTCACGGTGACGCCCGCCTTGTCATTGCTGCTGCTGCCGCAGCGCTCGCGCGAACACGAGCCCCCGGTCCTCGAATGGACGCGCCGGCGGTATGAAGCCGGGCTGCGCCGGATCATCGCCGCGCCGCGCCTCGCGATCGCCGCGGCCGCCCTGCTGACGGCGGGGGGGCTCGTGCTCTTGCCGTTCTTCGGCGCCACCTTTCTGCCCGATCTGCAGGAAGGGCACTTCATCGTGCACATGACGGCGATGCCGGGGACCTCGATCTCGGAATCGCTGCGAATGGGGGCGCGGCTGACCGCGGCGCTCGAAAAATTGCCGATAGTGGGGTCCGTCGCACAGCGCGCCGGCCGCGCCGAACTGGCCGCCGCCGGCGATACCCACGGCACGCATCAGAACGAATTCGAGGTCGATCTGAAGCCGGTGTCGGGCAGTGCGGCGACAGCGGCCAAATCGGAAATCATGAAGCAGCTGCAGCATTTCCCAGGCATCAATATCTCCGCCAATACGTTCCTGACCGAGCGCGTCAACGAGACGTTCTCCGGCTACACCTCGCCGGTGGCGGTCGATGTCTACGGCAACGATCTGGGCCGCATCGACCGGACCGCCCAGAAGGTCGCGCAGGTATTGCGGCAGGTTCGCGGCGCCGCCTCGGTCGAGCTGCAATCGCCGCCGGGGCTGCCGCAACTGACGATAAGGCTGCGGCGCGCCGATCTGCAGCGCTGGGGGCTCGACCCGGTCCAAGTGCTCGATGTTCTGCGCACCGCCTATCAGGGCGACGTGGTCGGTCAGACCTATGAGGGCGACCGCGTGTTCGACGTCGTCGTCAGGCTGGCACCGCGGCAGGCGGGCAATCTCGCCGAACTGCGCAACCTGCCGCTGCGCGCTCCCGACGGCACCTATGTGCCGCTCGCCCGCATCGCCGAGATCCGCGCCTCCTCCGGGCGCTATGAGATCCAGCACCAGGGCGGCCGCCGGCTGCAGGCGGTGACGCTCGACGTGCAGGGGCGCGACCTCGCCTCGTTCGAAGCGGCGGCGCGCCGCCGGATCGCCGCCGATGTGAGCTTGCCGCGCGGCACCTACATCGCATTTTCGGGCGCCGCCGAAGGACAGGCGCAAGCGCAGAGCGAGCTTACGCTGAAGAGCGCCTTCGCCGGCATCGGCATCCTGCTGCTGTTGTCGGTCGTCACCCGCAACTGGCGCAATCTCGCTCTCGTCATGGCCAACCTGCCGTTCACCTTCGTCGGCGGCGTGGCGGCGGCGTTTGCCGCGGGGGGCGTCCTGTCACTGGGGTCGCTCGTCGGCTTCGTCACCCTCTTCGGCATCACATTGCGCAATTCGATGATGATGATGGCGCATTACGAGTACCTAGTGGTGCAGGAGGGCCGCGAGTGGAACCGCGAGACCGCATTGCGCGGCGCCGCCGACCGGCTGGCCGCCGTCTTGATGACCTCGCTCGTCACCGGGCTCGGCCTGTTGCCGCTGGCGATCGGCATGAACGCGCCGGGGCGCGAAATCGAAGGCCCGATGGCGCTGGTGATCTTGGGCGGGTTGTTCACCTCGACCGCCCTCAACCTGGTGCTGCTGCCGACCCTGGCGCTGCGCTACGGCCGCTTCGAGCGGGCGCCGGCGGAACTCGATCTGATGCCGCCGCAAGCCGCCGCGGAGTAGCCTAGGCCCGAAACAGCGCGAAAAAGATCACGTAAATCCAGCCCAAGATGCCGTCGACGATCGCCCACAGGATCGAATGGTTGTTCGTGTAGGAGATGGCGATCGCCAAGGCCGAGCCGAAGCCGACGCCGTATTTCGCGCCTTCGAAGCGCACGCTGTAGGCGCGTCCGTTCATGTCTGTCTCCTCGTTGTCCGCCGCTTGATGGCGGCGAGCTTCACCGCCTCGACGATCTCGGGGTAGGCGCCGCAGCGGCACAGATTGCCGGACAGCTGGCGGCGGATTTCTTCCTCGCTCGGTTCGGGATGGCGGTCGAGCAGGTCTTTCGCCATCAGGATGAAGCCCGGCGTGCAAAAGCCGCACTGGAAGGCGCCGGCCTCGATGAAGGCTTCCTGGATCGGATCGAGCCCTCCGCCCGGCGACAGAGCTTCGATCGTGACGACGCTCGCGCCGTCGGCAAAAACCGCCGGGTAAAGGCAGCCCGACACCGGCCGCTCGTCGAGGATGACGGTGCAGCAGCCGCACAGCCCCTGGCCGCAGCTCTCGCGCGCGCCATAGAGCGCAAAGCGGTCGCGCAACAGCTCGACGAGGCTTTCGCTCGCCGCCGCCTCGGTTGTGACGGAACGGCCGTTGAGGGTGAAGGACACTCTGGTCATGTTTCAACCGTCACCCCGGCGAAAGCCGGGGCCCATCGTCGTGCTGCACCAGCCGAGCATGGCCCGCAATACAGCGGCCCCGCTCAGACGCCTCGGCCTTGCGGAAGAATGGGTCCCGGCCTTCGCCGGGACGACATCGGGTATTGTGCTCATGCTCACCCCTGCGGCAGCGGGTCGCCGGCGGCGAGGCGCAGCGCGCGATAGACCGCCTCGGCAGTGATCGGCAATTCCGAGACGCGCACGCCGACCGCGTCATGGATCGCGTTGGCGATCGCCGGAGAAACGGCGAAGGTGCCGGTCTCGCCGACGCCCTTCGCACCGTAGGGACCCGATTGCTCGGCCGCATCGACGAGATCGACCTCGATTCGCGCCGGCAGATCGGAAATCGCCGGGATCTTGTACTCGGCGAAAGAGGGGTTCAGCAGCTGGCCGTCGGCGAACTCCATCCGCTCCTGCATCGTGAAGCCCAATTGCATGATGGCCGCGCCCGAAAGCTGCGTCTCGACGATCTTCGGATTGATCGGCGTCCCGGCATCGGCGGCCAGCACGAGGCGCAATACCGTGACGGCGCCGGTTTCGGTATCCACTTCGACCTCGGCGCCGGCGGCGCCGACCATCCAGTAGGGCGTCGCATTGTCGGTCAGCCCGCTCGCATGGTCGGGCGGGGTGTAGGCCGGGACGAAGCTGCCGGTGCCGACGACGTTGCCGGCCTGCATGCCGTATCTCTTGCGAAAAATTTCGGGCGTCGGGACGTTGCTGCCGGGCGGCAGCCCGGCTTCGGCGGCAAGCGCGGCGAGCCGCTCGCGCGCCTCCTCGGCGGCGCGCTTGACCGCCAGCCCCATGTGATAAGTCGAGCGCGAGCCGAGCGTCGACATGTCGTAGGGCGTCACGTCGGTGTCGGGAGCGAGGACGCGCACGGTCTCTGCGTCGATATCGAGGGTTTCGGCGACGATCTGCGCCATCGCCGTCGTCGCCCCCTGCCCCATATCGACCGTGCCGCAATAGAGCGTCGCACTGCCGTCGGCCGAGATATTGACGATCGCCACCGAGGTGGTCGGCGCGATCGACGCCTTGAAGCCGATCGCGACGCCGCGGCCGCGCCGCTTCGTGCCGCCGCCGCGGGCGAAGGAGCCGCCCCAATCGAGCCGCGCCGCGACGCGGTCGAGGACGGCCTCGAGCCGCGCATCGCGCATCAGCGTGCCGGTCGCCTGCGGGCGGCCCTCGCGCAACAGGTTCCGGCGGCGGAATTCGACCGGATCGAGGCCGAGGCTGCGGGCGATCAGGTCGGTGTGACTTTCGTAGGCCCAGACGAGCTGCGGCACGCCGAAGCCGCGCAATGCGCCGGCCGGCGGCAAATTCGTGTAGATTTCATAGGAATCGATCGAGACATTCTCGATGTCGTAGGGCCCGGCGGCGCTGAACCCCGATTTCTGCGCGACGCGCGGGCCGATATCGGCGTAGGCGCCGCCGTTCCAGTAAACTTCGCACCGGCGCGCCGTGATGCGGCCCTCGCGGTCGAGCGCGCTTCTGATATGGAACGTCGTCGCGTGCTTCGTGATCGTGAAGAACTGCTCCTCCATCGCGAGCGAGATCTTGACCGGCCGGCGGGCGAGCAATGACAGCGCGGTGACGAGCGCCTCCAGCTTCACATAGACCTTGGCGCCGAAGCCGCCGCCGAGAAACGCCGTCTTGACCCGTACCCGGTTCTCGGGCCAGCGCAACAGCCGCGCGATCTCGATGCGCACAAAGGAAGGGCTCTGCGAGGAGGTATAGATCGTGACGCCGTCGGGGCTTGCATCGGCGATCGACACGAGCGGCTCCAATGGCGTGTGCATGACCGTCTGCGTGCGGAACGTGTGCGCAAAAACACGGCTCGCTTCGGCGAAGGCGCGCTCCGGGTCGCCGCGCCGCAGATGAAAGTCGAGCGCCACGTTGGTGTCGCGGCGCCCCGCCAGATGCGCGAGATCGGGGAAGGTGCCGGCGGGCTTCAGCGCGTCGTGCACATGCACCGGCGAAATTGCCGCCTCGACCTCGTCGTAAACAGCCGGCAATTCGTCGTATTCGGCCTCGATCGCCTGCGCCGCCGCTTCGGCCGCTTTCGGGTCGAGGGCGAGGACGACGGCAATGGGCTCGCCGACGTGCCGGACCTTCTCCTCGGCGAGGATCGGCTGGTCGTGAAAGGCGGGCCCGTAATAAGGGTCGGCGACAACCGTGCGGATATCGGCGGCGGTCGCCACCAGCTCGACCCCCGGCATCGCGCGCGCCGCGGCGGTGTCGACACCGCGGATGCGGCCATGCGGCACGATGCTCCGGAAGATCTTGCCGTAAAGCATGCCGGGCAATCGCAGATTGTGGACGTATTCGGCGCGGCCCGTGACCTTGGCGCGCGCCTCGAGGCGCGGCAGCGAGCGGCCGATCTGCCGCGCGCTCATTGCGCCAGCTCCAGGACGCGGCGCAGCAGCCGCGCGAGATGCACCTCGACGAGCACCTTCTTGTAGGCGGCGGAGCCTCGCCAATCGGCGACGACGGGCGCCTCTTCGGCGGCAATCCGGCCCGCCTCGCGGACGAAGCGGTCGTCGATCGCGGCGCCGGCAAGGAGCGCTTCCGCGCGCTTCAGGCGCATCGGCACCTCGGTTGCGGCGCCGATGACGATACGCGCCTCCGCGACGCGGCCGCCATCGAGGGCGAGCGAGACGGCGAGCCCGAGCGCCGGCCAGTCCTCGGCCGAGCGCGTCGTCACCTTGGCATAGCCGGCGCGCCGGCCGCGCTGCGGCGGCACCAGCAGCGCAGCGATCAGCTCGTCTCCCGCGAGCGCGGTTTCGAGGTAGCCGCGATAAAGGCTTTCGACCGGAAGGCGGCGCCGGCCGCGCGGGCTCGCCGCCTCGATCTCGGCATCGAGCGCGATCAGCACCGGCGGCAGATCCATATGCGGATCGGCATGCGCGAGGTTGCCGCCGAGGGTGGCGGCGTTGCGCACCCGCACGTTCGAATGATGCGCGAGGCTTTCGGCGATGACCGGCGCGGCCGTGCGCACCGCCGGCGCGGCTGCGAGATCGGCGAGCCGCAGCATCGCGCCGAGGCGCAACGCACCCTGCGGGCTCGCCGCGATCTCGGTCAGCCCGTCCTCGATGCGGCGCAGGCCGACGAGGCGGCGCGGCCGGAAGAGGCCCGATTTGAGCATCAGCATCAAGGCGGTGCCGCCGGCGATCGGCCGCACCTCGGGGTCCTCGGGGTCGAGGAGCGCAAGCGCCGCGTCGAGCGAAAGGGGCTCCACGAACTCGAACGGCATCGGGGCTCCTCGTCCAGGTCTGCGCGGACTATACGTCGCCGCGCCGCGGCCATGCCAGACGCTCCACCCGCCGCCGCTTGACGCTCGCCGCGGCGCGGCAACAGTATTCCCTCCGGCGGCGAAGGGAGGAGCGGGCGATGGCCGATATCGGCATCATGGCGGGCGGGTTGCGGTTTCCCGAAGGGCCGGTGGCGATGCCGGACGGCTCGGTCGTGCTCGGCGAGATCGCCGGCGGCGCGGTGACGCGGATCGCTGCCGACGGCAGGAAAACCCTCCTCGCGGCGACGGGCGGCGGGCCCAACGGATTGGCGCTGGGGCCGGACGGCGCGCTCTATCTCTGCAACAACGGCGGCAACGAATATGCCGAGGGCGGGTTTCTCTCGACCGGCCCGGCGAAGGACTACAAGACCGGCTCGATCCAGCGCATCGACCCGAAGACCGGCGAATTCAAGACGCTCTACACGCGTTGCGGGGCGCATAAGCTGTCGGCGCCGAACGACATCGTCTTCGACCGGCAGGGCGGCTTCTATTTCACCGATCTCGGCAAGCGCTACGAGCGCAGCCGCGACCACGGCGGCATCTATTACGCGCTGCCCGACGGTTCGAAGATCGAGGAGCTGGTGCACCCGGTGCTGACCCCGAACGGCATCGGCCTCTCGCCCGACGAAAAGACGCTTTATGTCGCCGATACCGAGACCTCGCGGCTCATCGCTTTCGACATTCTCGGCCCAGGCCGGCTCAAGAAGGACCCCTTCCCCGCGCCCAACGGCGGCCGGCTCGTCTGCGGCCTGCCCGGCTTCCAGCGCTTCGACAGCCTCGCCGTCGAGGCCGGCGGCAACATCTGCGTCGCAACGCTCGTCACCGGCCACATAACGGTCATTTCACCGGACGGGCGGGTGGTGCGGCAGGTCAAGATGCCGGATGTGTATCCCACCAACATCTGCTTCGGCGGGCCCGAGATGCGGACCGCCTACATCACGCTGTCGGCGGGCGGCCAGCTCGCCCGCATGGACTGGCCCGAGCCGGGCTTGCGGCTCAATTTTGCGGGGTAGAGGCGCACGGATAGAGGCATCGAGATTGCTTCGTCGCTCCGCTCCTCGCAATGACAGTCCTTTAGGGCGTCATTGCGAGCGCAGCGAAGCAATCCCGTGGCCGGCGCGTTGCAAGTAAACCGAGGAGAAAGGCGATGAAAGCAGCCGTTCTGCACGCCGCGAACCAGCCGCTGACGATCGAGGAGGTGGCGCTTGCGAAGCCGGGGCCGCGCGAGGTATTGCTGCGCACCGCCTTCGCCGGGCTGTGCCACAGCGACCTGCATTTTATCGAGGGGCTCTATCCGCACCCGACGCCCTGCGTCTTGGGTCACGAATCTTCGGCCGTTGTCGAGGCGGTCGGCGACGGCGTCAGCTATGTGAAGCCGGGCGACCACGTCATCACCTGCCTCTCGGTCTTCTGCGGCACCTGCCCGCAATGCGTGACGGGGCACCCGAACCTCTGCGAGAACACCGAAGTGAAGATGCTGCCGGGCGTGTCGCGGCGGCTCTCCTGGAAGGGCGGGGAACTGATGAACCAGTTCCTCAACCTCTCCTCCTTCGCCGAGCAGATGCTGGTGCACGAGAACGCGATCGTGAAGATCGACCCCGACATCCCGTTGGACCGCGCCGCGCTCGTCGGCTGCGGCGTGATGACCGGGGTCGGCGCCGTCTTCAACGCCGCCAAGGTCGAGCCCGGCTCGACGGTCGCGGTCATCGGCTGCGGCGGCGTCGGGCTCTCCGCCGTCAACGGCGCCGCGCTTGCCGGCGCCGAGCGCATCATCGCGATCGACACGCAGCCTTCGAAGCTCGAGCTGGCGCGGGAATTGGGCGCCACCGACACGCTCAACGCCAGCAACGCCGACCCGGTGAAGGCGATCCGCGAGATGACGGGCGGCGGCGTCAACTATTCCTTCGAGGCGCTCGGCACCAAGACGACAGCCGAACAGGCCTTCCAGATGCTGCGCGCCGGCGGCACGGCGACGATCATCGGCATGGTGCCGCTCGGCGTGAAGATCGAGCTGCACGGCTTCGATTTCCTGCGCGACCGCAAATTGCAGGGCACCTCGATGGGCGGCAACCGTTTCAGGGTGGACATGCCGCGCCTGTTGTCGCTGTGGCGGCAGGGGCGCTTGAAGCTCGATCACCTGATCTCGGGGCGCCTGAAGCTCGGGCAAATCAACGAGGGTTTCGCGGCGCTTAAATCGGGCGCGCCGGTGCGCCAGGTGATCGATTTCGCGGCTTGATCTTGCATTTCCGGTAGCATTTCTTTACTTTTGGTAGATCGGAGCACATGGAGGGGGCGGCGATGCGACCGGGCAGGCGGGTTGCGGCATTGCTTTTGGGCACCGGCCTGACGCTCGGTATGGCAGCAAGCCCGGGGGCCGCCGGCTGGGGCGCCGGCGACGACACGACCGCGGACGGCACGGCGGCGAGCGCGGAGTCCGCCACGACCGGAGACGGCACGGCGGCGAGCACGTGGTCTGGCGTCTGGGGCGGGGGGAACGCCACGACCGGGGACGGCACCGTGACAGGCGCCGGGTTCTCCGGTTTGAGCGGCGCGTCGTACGGTTCCGGTTTCCAGGACGAGCTCTTCAGCTCCGGCGCCGGCGGCCAAATCATAAGCGCGAATACTGCCGCGTTGCCTCACACGCAGGGCTGGGTCGAGTCCTGGGCGAGCGGTTCCGCGAGCGGCAAGAGCTGCAATACAAATCAGTTCTGCATCACCGCCACGGGCAGCGGGGAGTCGAAGATCGTGTTCGGCGGCCAGACCGCCGGCGCCTCGTTGGGCGCTTACAATCTCTCGGCGCAACTCGTTCTCGATTCGGGATCGTTGACGTCGAACGGCTTCGGCGGCAACTGCGGCAACGCCTTCGCCCAGATCACACTGACGCCGCCGAAGAGTTCGAAAGGGAGCCTCGTCCTCGACGTGCAGGGAGAGGCCTGCAACATCGGGAATGCCACCGACAAGGTCGAATTGACGTCCACCTACGTCGTCGATTCGTCCTCGAGTGGAGCCTTTTCGAAGGCTACGGGCACCGGCAGCATCAGCGTCTCGACCGACGTCACCGCCGCGACCTTCAATCTGGCGTTCAGCGGCAACCTCCATCTCTAGCGGGCGCGCTCCTCCTCGGCCGTCGCAAGACCCAGAGCGCGAGACCGCCGCAGCAATAGGCGGCGATCGACAGGATGAAGGCGAGCCGGTAGCTGCCCGAGAGGTCGAAGATGACGCCGGCCGACAAGGCGCCGAGCGCCGAGCCGATGCCGCTGCCGATCGTGATGACGCCGAGGATCCGCCCGAGCTGGCGGCCGGGAAAGAGGTCGGCGGTCTTGGCGGTGATCGCGGGCCCGCGCGCCCCCCAGGTCAGCCCGAAGAGCGAGGAAAAGAGCCACAGCAGAACGCCGTCATGCGGCCCCGATATGAAGAGGGCGCAAAGGGTGCCGAGGATCGAGACCGCGTAGGAAAAGAGCGCCGCCAATTCGCGGCCGATGTAATCCGACAGGCTGCCGATAAAGATGATGCCGATGACCGACAGCGCGGCGCCGAAGCCGAGCACACCCGCGGCGTACAGCTTGTCGAACCCCATCGAGACGGCGAAGGCGAGCTGGTGCAGCGAGACGAGAAAGCTGCCGATGCCGGTGAAGAGGTAGACCGCGAAAAGCAGCCAGAACTCGCGCGTCTTCGCCGCCTGCGCGAGCGACCAGCTGGCCGAGGGCGGGCGGGCGGCGGCCGCCGCCGCGCTCGCCGGGGCCAGCGCGGCATGACCCGATTCCGGCTCCGGCCGGCGGAAGAGGCTCGCCAGCGGCAGAAGCAATACCGCGACGAGCGCGCCTTCCGCGAGGTAGGCGCCGCGCCAGCCGAAGCCGGAGATCAGGAGCTGCGCCGACGGCGTCGCCACCGCCCGCCCGAACCCGTTCGCCGATTGCAGGATCGCCACCGCCATGCCGCGCCGGCGCACGAAATGCCGCGACAAGAGCGGTGCGAAGACGACGAGGCCGAGGCAGCTCGCGCCCGTCGTCATCACCACGCCATAGAGCACGACGACCTGCCACAATGCCGAGACCGCGGAATTGCCGGCCGCCCCCAGCATCAACAGGGCGCCGCCGAGCAGCATCAGGCGGCGCGGCCCCAGCCGGTCGACGAGCGCGCCGACGAGCGGCGAGCCCATGCCGGCGACGAGCTGCGCCACGGAGAATGCGACCGAGGTCTCCGCCCGGCTCCAGCCGAACGCCTCGATATAGGCGAGCAGAAAGACCGGGTAGGACTGCATCAGCGCCATCGCCAGCGCGAAGGTGGCAAAGGCGCCGCCGAGGATCAGCCAATTGTGCCGGACGGCCCGGCGCTGCCCGCGATCCGCCCGTTCCGCCATTCCTCGCCCCTTGACCCCCTTCGCCGCGCCGCGCTTTGATCGAAGCGCGGGTTCGATCGAATCACCGCCTTGATCGAAGCACAGGTGCAATCGGGAGGCCACGCCTACGCACGCAACACCGTCATTCCGGGGTGCCGCCCCCTCCCATGGCTTCGCCGCGGGATTCTTCCTCTCCCCGCGTACCCCCTCCCATTCCCTCCCCCGCATGCGGGGGAGGGTTAGGGCGGGGGCTGGGCGAGGGCCACGGAGGGGCCGCTAGTGTGGTGAGCCTAAAGTTCGTGCGATCAAAAGGGGATCTGTCATTGCGAGCGCAGCGAAGCAATCTTGTCAGTGAAGTGCCAAGCCCCTTCGGGATTGCCGCGTCGCCCTGCGGGCTCCTCGCAATGACCGCCTCTTATCTGATCCGTCGAACTTCGGAACCGGGACACTAGCGATGCGCGTCGAGGAAGCGACGATCGAGGAGCTCGGGGCGGCGCTCGCTGCCGGCGGGATCACGGCGAGCGGGCTCGCCGCGGCCGCGCTCGCGCGCATCGCGGCCTTCGACCGCGCCGGCCCCTCGCTCAACGCGGTGCGGCAGACGAATGGAGAAGCGCTCGCGATCGCCGCCGCGATCGATGCCGCCAAGCCGCAGAAAAGGCGGCCGCTCGAAGGAATCCCGATCCTCGTCAAGGACAACATCGCGACGGCGGACGGCCAGCAGACGACGGCGGGGTCGCTGGCGCTCGCCGAAGCCGGCGCGAACCGCGACGCGACGGTCGTCCGATTATTGCGAGAGGCAGGCGCCGTCATCCTCGGCAAGACCAACCTCACCGAGTTCGCCAACATCCTCGCCGTCGGCATGCCGGCCGGCTACAGCTCGCTGGGCGGCCAGGTCAGAAACCCCTATTGCCCGCTGCTCGACGAAAACGGCATGCCGCTCTTCCCGCCCGGCGGTTCGTCGTCGGGCTCGGCGGTTGCGGTCGCCGCCGGCTATGTCGCCGCCGCGATCGGCACCGAGACCTCGGGCTCGCTCTTGTCGCCGGCGAACCAGAACGGCGTCGTCACCGTGAAGCCGACGGTGGGCCTCATCAGCCGCGCCGGCATCATCCCGATCGCGGCGAGCCAGGACACCGCCGGGCCGCTTTCGCGCACGGTGCGCGACGCGGCGATCCTGTTGAATGTGCTTGCCGCGCCCGACCCGCTCGACGCCGCGACCGAGGCGTTGCAGCGCCCCGCCGACTACACCCGGTTCCTCGACAAGGACGGGCTGAAGGGCGCCCGCATCGGCGTGCCGAGCGACCCCGCCGACCCCGGCAACGACGTCTATTACGGGCCGCTCCCCGCGCCGGCGGCGCAGGTCATGCAACAAGCAATCGCCGCCATCGAGGAGCTCGGCGCCACGGTCGTGCGCGGCAATATCGCGAGCCGCGCCTGGCTCGGCGGCCCCGGCGCCGAGATCGCGATCCTCAACCGCAACCGCTGGAGCCCCGAATTCAACCAGCGCAGCCGCTTGCCGATCGTCTTCGTCTATGAGCTGAAGGCGGGCCTCAACGCCTATCTGCGCGACTGGGCAAGGAACACGCCGATGCGCACGCTCGCCGACATCATCGCCTTCAACGAGGCGAATGCGGAGCGCGCCTTGCGCTTCGGCCAGGATGTCTTTCTCGCCGCCGAGGAGACTGCGGGCGACCTCGGCGAGATCGAATACCGGGCGGCCCGCGCGATGGATTTGAAAAGCGCGCGCGATGTCGGGCTCGACGCCTATCTCGACCGCCACCGGCTCGACGCCGTCCTCTTCCCCGCCAACCAGGGCGCCGCGATCGCCGCCAAGGCCGGCTATCCGAGCGTGCAGGTGCCGGCCGGGTTCATCGCGGTCGGCGAAGGGATCGAGGTCTCCTATGGCGCGACTTTCACCGGGCGGGCGTGGAGCGAGCCGACGCTGCTGCGCCTCGCCTACGCCTTCGAGCAGGCGACGAAGGCCCGCCGCCCGCCGAACCTGGAACGCGAGGCGACATGACCGACGCCGAGGCGCTGTCGAAGGCGTGCGCGCTGGGGCCGGCGATCGCCGCCGCAGCGCCGACGATCGAGGCGACCCGGCGCATCCCGGAGCCGCTCCTCACACAGCTGCACGATGCGCGGCTCTTCCGCATGCTGCTGCCGCGCTCCTGCGGCGGCGACGAGGTCGCGCCGCAGACGCTCGTCCTCGCGCTCGAGGAATTGGCGCGGCACGACGCCTCGGTCTCGTGGTGCGTCTCGATCGCCAACAGCACGGCGCTGATCGCCCCCTATCTCGACCCCGAGATCGCGCGCGCGATCTTCGGCGACCCGCGCTCGACAATCGCCTGGGGCCCGCCCAACGAGTCGCGCGGGGTCGCGGTGCCGGGCGGCTATCGCGTGACCGGGCGGTGGAACTTCGCGAGCGGCTGCCGGCACGCAAGCTGGATCGGCGCGCACGGCACCGTCATCGAAAGGGACGGCATGCCGCGCCTCAACAAATACGGCCGGCTGGCGGCGCTGACCTGGCTCTTCCCGATAGAACAGGCAACGCTCCTCGATACCTGGCACACGATCGGGCTGCGCGGCACCGCGTCGGATTCCTACGAGGTCGATGACCTGTTCGTCTCCGAGGCTTTTACGAGCACCCGCGAAGAGCCCGAGACGCGGCTTGAGCCCGGCGCGCTCTACGCCTTTCCGCAGCAGACGCTCTATTCGGTCGGCATTTCGAGCGTCGCGCTCGGCATCGCGCGCGGCATGCTCGACGCCTTTGCCGCGCTCGCCCAAGAGAAGACGCCGCGCGGCATGGTGCGGCTCGCCGACAATGCGGTGGTACAGGCCGAGGTGGCGCGGGCTGAAGCAAAGCTCGGCTCCGCCCGCGCCTATCTCGTCGAGACGGTCGGCGAGATCTACCAGCGGGCCGGGGCCGAGGCGCCGATCTCGATTGCCGAGCGCGCGCGGGTGCGGCTCGCCGGCGTCAACGCGATTGCGAGCGCGATCGCGGTCGCCGACTACGCCTACAAGGCGGCCGGGGTCGATGCGATCTTCCCGCAGAGCCCGTTCGAGCGCCGCTTTCGCGACATCCACACGCTGTCGCAGCAGATCCAGTCGCGCGACGCGCATTTCGAGGCGATCGGCCAGGTATTGCTCGGCAACCCGCCGGCCGTGTTCTTCTGAGCAGGCTCGTTCGAGTCTGCCGGCGATTTCGTCATTGCGAGGAGCGCAGCGACGAAGCAATCCCGGCCGGACGAGCCCTGCCTACCTCGGGATTGCTTCGCTTCGCTCGCAATGACAGCAGGGAAGTTTGGTCAGCGGCGCTGCGCGCCGGCGTTTTCGAGCAGCTGCGTCAACACCTCGTAGGGCTGCGCGCCGACGACGGCATAGCGGGCGGCGACGAAGGTCGGGACGCCGGTGACGCCGTAGGCGCGCGATTTCGCCCAATCCTCGTCGACCGCGTCCTTGAAGCGGCGCGAGGCGATGACCTCGCGCGCCGCCTCGCCCGAAAGCCCCGCCTTCTCGGCGACATCGACCAGGATCTCGGGATCGCCGATGTTGCGCGCCTCGACGAAATAGGCGCGGTAGAGCGCGTCGTGCAACGCCGCGCCGCCCGGCACGGTGTCGGCCCATTTGCCCAATTCCTGCGCGAGCCGGCTGTTGTAGGTGTGGGTGCGCCGGCCGTAGGGCAGCCCTTCGGCGTCCATCAGCCCCTTCATGCGCTGGTACAACGCTTCCGGGTCGAGACCGCGCCCGGCATAAAGATCGGCGAGCGAGCGCCCCTCCGACGGCGTCTCCGGATGCAGCGGGAAATGCACCAGCTCGGTTTCGATCTCGAACGCGCCCTTCAGCTTTTCAATACGCACGGTACTGAGATAGCACCAGGGTCAGACATAGTCGGAGAAGATCTCCAGCTTGACAATATCACTCATAACCTGCTCCATTACTTGACATTTTTGCCTCTGTTCGTGCCGCATGATGCGCCATGGAAACCTAGCACACCACACTGATTTTAGAGCCTATCCTGAGCCTAGGCCGAGCCTAAAGCCTTTTTGTTCACCGGGGCCTTGTCTTTTGACGGGCCGGGGCATCACGGCCGCCTCTCATGTCCGCTCGCAGATTTCTGCGGATCGATCGACTTCACGCATACCGCGGTCCGGATAAAATTCGGCACAGCTGCTGACGAGGAGATAAGAAAAAGCACGATAATTATATTGGAAACAGCGGCCTGAGCAACATGCCGCGTGTTGAAAACTGAAAAAATATTGCCGTTTCTCTTGTATTCGTTGATCCGCTGCGCCATGTAGAGTACGAGCGCTGGCACTCTCGATCCGAGACTGCCAAACCGTCGCATAAATTCGGGTCCGAGGAGACCATAAATGAAACTGCGTCCATTGCAGGACCGCGTCCTGATCCGCCGTGTCGAGCCGGAAACGAAAACCTCCGGCGGGATCTTCATCCCCGACACGGTGCAGGAAAAGCCGATGGAGGGCGAGGTCGTCGCCGTCGGGCCGGGCGCGCGCGACGAGGCCGGCACGCTGCACCCGCTCGATGTCAAGGCCGGCGATCGCGTGCTCTTCGGGAAGTGGTCGGGAACCGAGGTCAAGCTCGATGGCGAAGACCTCATGATCATGAAGGAATCCGACATCATGGGCGTCCTCGATCGGGCCGCCGCCGTAAAGCAAGCCGCTTAGCCACAGGAGAGGGACCATGGCTGCCAAAGAAGTCAGATTTGACGGCGACGCGCGCGACAGCCTGTTGCGCGGCATCGACATTCTCGCAAACGCGGTCAAGGTCACGCTCGGCCCCAAGGGGCGAAACGTCGTGCTTGACAAATCCTGGGGCGCGCCGCGCATCACCAAGGACGGCGTGACGGTCGCCAAGGAGATCGAGCTCGCCGATCGGTTCGAGAACATGGGCGCGCAGATGGTGCGCGAGGTCGCCTCGAAGACGAGCGACCAGGCCGGCGACGGCACCACGACGGCGACGGTCCTGGCGCAGGCGATCGTGCGCGAAGGCGCGAAGGCGGTCGCCGCCGGCATGAA